>QFPO01000002.1 GCA_003241385.1 Rhodanobacter denitrificans | reverse complement strand
ACATTCTTGACGTCGCGCCAGCGACGGCCCGAAGGGCGGCCGCCAGGGAGGGTGGGCCGCCAAAGTCACCCGCTCGCGCAGCGAGCGGAAGCTCTTGCTTGAGCTTTTTCCGAGATCGCCGACGCGAAGCGCGAGGTCAAGACCGCATCGAGACAGAAGCTCAAACGCCTCAGGTCGCATCAGGGCATGAGCCGCCCCGGAGCAGGCTCCGAAGCCGCACGATCCCGCAAAACCCGAAAAGAGCCCAACAAAAGGCCCTGACGAATCAGGGCCTTGATGAGTGGCGGAGAGGGTGGGATTCGAACCCACGGTACGCTTGCACGTACGCCTGATTTCGAGTCAGGTACATTCGACCACTCTGCCACCTCTCCAGAAAAGCGGCGCCCGGATGGTCTCGGGAGGGCGCGCATGATACGGGGCGTGGCGGCCGGTGACAACGGGGTCCGGTAAACTCGCCGTTCCCTCCGTATCCGATGCGTGCCGATGAGCCTGATCTCCACCCCCGTTTCGTATGGCGAACTGATCGACAAGATCACGATCCTCGAGATCAAGTCCGAGCGCATGAGCGATCCGGCCAAGCTCGCGAACGTCGGCACCGAGCTGGACGCCTTGAACCGCACCTGGGCCGCCGATCCGGCCGCCGCGGTCGACATCGCCGAGCTGCGCGGCCGCCTGCGCGCCGTCAACGAGGCGCTCTGGGACATCGAGGACCGGATCCGCCTCAAGGAGAAGGCCAAGGCCTTCGACGCCGAGTTCATCGAGCTGGCGCGCTCGGTCTACATCCGCAATGACGAGCGCGCCGCGTTCAAGCGCGAGATCAATCTGAAGCTCGGCTCGACGCTGATCGAAGAAAAGTCCTACCAGAACTATCTGTAACCGGGACGCGCGCCGATCCGCATCGGCGTGCGCGGAAACGTGCCGAAACCGCGACCGGAGAGATCCAATGCGTGCATGGGCGAGTGTCAGGGCCGGGGAGGTCGGGCAGGAACGGCCCGCCGCACAGGCGCCGACGGCGCATGACGGCCGCTATCGCTGCCGCGGCGCATCGGCGGTGATCGCTGCACTGGCCTCGTTCGTTGCGGTCTGTGCGACGACGACGTCCGCCGCGCAGGATCCGGCGCCTGCGCCGGTCGCGCTCGTGGTGTTCGCGTTCGAGCTCGAGGACGTCAGCGCCGCCGGTGCCCTGGCCAAGGCGGATGCCGCCAAGGATGCCGACAGGCTGCAGGCCGTCACGCGCGAGGCGCGCGATCTGCTCGCAGCGTCCGGACGCTACCGCCTGGTCGACGCCGGCGCGGCGGGCAACCAACCGGCCGAGCCTGCGATATGGCGCTGCAATGGCTGCGACGTCCGGATCGCGCGAACGCTCGGCGCCGACCGGTCGCTGGCCGGCGTCGTGCGGCGCGTCGCGCAGACCGAGTACTACGTGGCGTTCCGTCTGGCCGATGCCGCGACCGGTCGCGTGATCGACCAGCAGGCGGCGTTCTTCATCGGCTCGGACGATGCCTGGAAGAGCGGCGTCCGCTCGCTGCTGCGGCGCAGCCTGCTGGCGGTGCCGCCGGCGCACTGAAACGGCAGGGCGTCGGCGCGCCGGCTCCCGGTACCGCGGCGGCCGGCCGCGCGCCGCACGACGCTACAATCGCCGCTCCCGCCGCCTCGAGGAACGCCGCCGATGCACAGCTTCATGCCGCCCGATCGCCTGCTGCTCGGACCGGGGCCCTCGCCGGTGCCGCCCCGCGTGCTCGCGGCATTGGCGCGCCCGACGATCGGCCACCTCGATCCGCGCTTCATCGCGATGATGGACGAGGTCAAGGACCTGCTGCGCGAGGCGTTCCGGACCGGCCATGCGCTGACGCTGCCGGTATCGGCGCCCGGATCGGCCGGCATGGAGACCGCGTTCGTCAATCTGATCGAACCCGGCGACACCGTGGTCGTCTGCCGCAACGGCGTGTTCGGCGGCCGTATGCGCGAGAACGTGGTCCGGATCGGCGCGCAGGCGGTCATGGTCGACGATCCATTCGGCCAGCCGGTCGATCCGGACAAGGTCGAAGCGGCACTGCGCGCGAATCCGGGCGCCAAGGCGCTGGCGTTCGTGCACGCCGAGACCTCGACCGGTGTCGCGTCCGACGCGCAGACGCTGTGCCGGCTCGCGCGCGAGCACGGCGCGCTCAGCATCGTCGACGCGGTGACCAGCCTCGGCGGCAGTCCGCTCGAGGTCGACGGCTGGGGCATCGACGCGATCTATTCGGGCTCGCAGAAATGCCTGTCGGCGCCGCCGGGGCTGTCGCCGGTCAGCTTCAGCGACGCCGCGGTCGCGGCGATCCGCGCGCGCCGCACGCCGGTGCAGAGCTGGTTCCTCGACCTGACCCTGGTCATCGGCTACTGGCAGGGCGCCGGCGCGCGCGCGTATCACCACACCGCGCCGATCAACATGCTCTACGCGCTGCACGAGGCCTTGTTGATCCTGCGCGAGGAAGGCCTCGAGGCGGCCTGGGCGCGTCACCGCGCGAACCATCTGCGGCTGCGCGACGGCCTCGAGGCGCTCGGCCTGACGCTGCCGGTGGATCCGGCGGTGCGGCTGCCGCAGCTCAACGCGGTCGCGGTGCCGGACGGCGTCGACGAGGCCGCCGTGCGCCGCACGCTGCTCGACCGTCACGGCATCGAGATCGGCGCCGGTCTCGGCGAGCTGGCCGGCAAGATCTGGCGGATCGGCCTGATGGGCCACGGCAGCACGCCGGAGAACGTCGATCGCGTCGTCGCCGCGTTCGGCGAGGTTCTCGCGCGCGGCTGAGCGCCGCGCCTACCGCATCGGAGGTCGCATGAAGCTCTACTACGCCCCCGGCACCTGCTCGCTGGCCTGCTGGATCGCGCTGGAGTGGGCCGGCGCCGACTACACGGTCGAGAAGGTCGACCCGAAATCGGACGCGTACCGGCGCATCAATCCGCTCGGCACGGTGCCGGCGCTCGACATCGGCGGTCCGCGCGCGATGACGCAGGCCGACGCGATCCTGCAGTACGTCGCCGAGACGCATCCGCAGCGCCGGCTCGGCGTCGAGAGCGGCGCCGGCGCCGAGCAGCGCTTCGCGCTCGCCGAGACCCTGGCATTCCTGACCGGCGACTTCCATCCGGCGTTCTGGCCGTTCTTCTCGCCGCAGCGCTACACGACGCGCGAGGACGAGGCCTCGCTGGAGGCCGTGCGCGAGGCCGCGCATGCACGGATCGACCGCGTGATGACGCATCTGGACGGCCTGATCGGCGGCGGCGAGCACGTCCACGACGGGCGGCGCACGATCGCCGACGCCTACGCCTACGTGATGGTGCGCTGGACCGAACGCCTGCCGAAGACCTGGCGCGCCTACGCCAACGTCGCGCGCTTCATGGAGGCGATGCAGCGCGATCCGGCGGTCCAGCAGGTGCTGGCGCAGTCCAGGGCCTGAGCCGGCGCGGCGGCTGCGCGTCGGCGCGCACCGCGCGGCCGGCGTCGCGATCGCCCGGATCGGGCCGGCGCGGGGCGCGAGCGAGGCAGCGCGTGCGATCGCGCGCCGAGCGGCATCGCTGCGGCACGGCGCCGGCCGACCGCGTCGCTAGCCGATCAGGCCGCGCCCGGCCAGTGCGCTCAGCACCGCCTCGGCCAGCGCATGCGGCGTCGTGCCGTCGGTGTCCAGGCGCAGGTCCGGCGCGGTCGGCGCCTCGTACGGATCGCTGATGCCGGTGAACTGCGCGATGCGTCCCGCGCGCGCCTGCGCGTAGAGGCCCTTGCGATCGCGCGCCTCGCAGGTCGCCAGCGGCGTCGCGACGTGGATCTCGACGAAGGCGCCGTGGCGCTCGACGAGGCTGCGCACCGCGTCGCGGTCGTCGGCGTACGGCGCGATCGGCGCGCAAACCGCGATGCCGCCGTGGCGCGTGACCTCGGCCGCGACCCAGCCGATCCGGCGCACGTTGGCCGAGCGATCCTCGCGGGTGAAGCCGAGGCCGCGCGACAGATGCGTGCGCACCTCGTCGCCGTCGAGCAGAGTGATAGGCCGCGCCGAGGTCTCCATCAGGCGCGCGATCACGGCCTCGGCGATCGTCGACTTGCCGGCACCGGACAGGCCGGTGAAGAACAGCGTGAAGCCGCGCCGTGCGCCGGCCGGATGGCGTTCGCGCAGGATCGAGGCGATCTCCGGATACGTGAACCAGGCCGGGATGTCCTCGCCGTCGGCGAGACGGCGCCGCAGTTCGGTGCCGGAG
Source organism: Rhodanobacter denitrificans (assembly GCA_003241385.1). GTDB lineage: Bacteria > Pseudomonadota > Gammaproteobacteria > Xanthomonadales > Rhodanobacteraceae > Dokdonella > Dokdonella denitrificans_A. The sequence continues at coordinate 285,778 of QFPO01000002.1, read as the reverse complement.
AGGTCCTCGACGCGGTCGCCTTCGCCGATCTGGTCGGCCGGCAGATAGCGGTCCTGGTCGGCCGCGTAGACCATCGCCGGAAACGGCACGATGCGGATGCCGAGCTCGTCCTGGTGCTGCGCCAGCAGTTCCTGCGCCGCGAACGGTGGATAGAACGGCACGCCGTGCGCATCGCGGCCGGGACCGGCATGGTCGCGGCCGACGATGAAATGCGTCGCGCCGTAGTTCTTGCGGATGATCGCGTGCCACAGCGCCTCGCGCGGACCGGCCATGCGCATCGCCAGCGGCAGCAGCGACAGCCTGGCCTGGTTCGGCGGATAGTGGTCGAGCAGGGCGCGATAGCAGCGCACGCGCGTGAAGTGGTCGACGTCGCCGGGCTTGGTGCGGCCGACCACTGGCTGGATCAACAGCCGCGCGCCGGTCTGCTCGGCCGCGCGCAGCGTCAGTTCGCGGTGTGCGCGGTGCATCGGATTGCGCGTCTGGAACGCGACGGTGTCGCGCCAGCCGTGCCGTGCCAGCCAGTCGCGCAGTTCGCGCGGCGACTCGCGCAGGTCGCGGAAATCGAAATGCGTCGGCGCCTGGATGCCGCGCAGGCGGCCGCCGAGATAGACCGGGTGGCTGCGGTCGAGCAGGTCGGCGACGCCCGGATGGCTGCGGTCGAGCGTGCCGAACACGGCGCGCGCCTCGGCCTCGCGGTCGGGCCGGTAGCGGCTCTCGATCGTCAGCACCGCCAGCGGCACGCCCTGGGAGTCGCGCAGCGCGATCTCGTCGCCGGGTACGAGCGGCGCCGCGAATGCCTCGTCGACGTCGAGCGTGATCGGGATCGGCCACAGCGTGCCGTCGGCGAGCCGCAGCTCGCTCAGCACGCGCTCGTAGTCGGCCTGGCCGAGGAAGCCTTCGAGCGGCGAGAACGCGCCGTTGAGCAGCAGCTCCAGGTCGCAGAGCTGGCGCTCGCCGAGCGTCCAGGCCGGCAGGCCGGCGCTGCGCACGCGCAGCGCGGCCGCGGCCTCGCCGGCGAGGTAGCGTTCCTTGAGCACGCCGCCGTGCGGCGGGATCGGTGGATCGAACGGTACCTGGATCGGATCGGTGGACAGGTCGAGGGCTGCGGCAGGGCGGGACATGGAGGCTCCGGGGCGATGTTTTCTTGTCGTGGGCACGGCCGGATCGGCCGAGGGTCGGGCACCGTCGTCGACGGCTCAGGTGTCGTAGTGCAGGCCGCACTCGCGGCCGAGGCCGAAGAAGCGCGTGTCCTCCGGCGACAGGCCGTCGGCCAGCGCGCGCGTGGTGTGGACGTCGCCGATCGAGACGTAGCCGCGCTCCCACAGCGGGTGGTACGGCAGCTCGTGGCGGCGCAGATAGGTCCACACGTCGCGGTCGCTCCAGTCGACCAGCGGATGCAGCTTCCAGCGTCCGTCGCGCAGCTCCAGCACCTGGGACTCGGCGCGCGTGCGCGACTGGCTGCGCCGCAGGCCGGCGATCCAGGTGCGCGCGCCGAGCTCGTCGAGCGCGCGGCGCATCGGCTCGACCTTGCGCAGCCGGTTGTAGCGGCGCAGGCCGTCGGGGCCGGCCTCCCAGAGGCGGCCGTGGCGCGCCTCCATCCAGGCGATGCCGAGCTGCGGACGGTAGACGTGCAGCCGCAGTGCGAGCCGCTCGGTCAGATGGTCGGCGAAGCGATAGGTCTCCGGAAACAGATAGCCGGTGTCGATCAGCACGACCGGCAGTTCGGGCCGCTGCCGCGTCGCCAGATGCAGCAGGGCCGCCGACTGCGCGCCGAAGCTCGACGACAGGACGTGCGCGCCCGGCAGATGCTCCCACGCCCAGGCCAGCCGCGCCGCGGCGTCGCGGCGCTCGAGCCAGGCGTTGATCTCGGCGCGTGCGCGCTCGTCCTCGGCCGCGCTGACCAGATCGGGCACGCTCATGGCCGTCCCTCGTCCGGAGCCGGCGCAGCGGTCGCGATCAGACCGCTGCGCAGCAGGAAATCACCGAAGCGCTCGGCCTGCCGGCGCCCGGCGGCGTAGTGCGCGAACAGGCGGTCGAGCTCGGCTAGGATGTCCGGCTCGGTGACGTTCTCGCGGTGCAGCCGGTTCAGACGCCGCCCGCAGGCGTCGGCGCCGAGCATCAGGTTGTAGCGGCCCTGCGCCTTGCCGACCAGGGCGATCTCGCCGAGATAGGGGCGCGAGCAGCCGTTCGGGCAGCCGGAGATGCGCAGGCCGATCGGTGCGTCGGACAGCCCGTGGACGGCCAGCAGCGCCTCGACCCGGTCGAGCAGGTCGGGCAGGTAGCGCTCGGCCTCGGCCATCGCCAGCGAGCAGGTCGGCAGCGCGACGCAGGCCAGCGCATCGCGGCGGACCGGCGCGCGCCGGTGGTCATCGAGGCCGTACTCGGCGGCCAGGCGGTCGATCGCGTCGCGCGCCTCCGCGCGGACGTTGGCGACGATCAGATTCTGGTTGCCGGTCAGGCGGAAATCGCCGTCATGGAGGTCCGCGATCGCGCGCAGGCCGCTCAGATGCCGGCGCGCACCGCGATCGGCGACGCGTCCGGATTCGATGCGCAGGCCGAGATGCCAGCGCCCGTCGTGGCCCTCGACCCAGCCGAAGCGGTCGCCGGCGTGCTCGAACGCATAGGCACGCGCGGCCTGCAGCGGCTCGCCGAGCCGGCGCTCGACCTCGGCCTTGAACGCGGCCAGGCCGATCCGGTCGATCGTGTACTTCAGCCGCGACAGCTTGCGGTCGCTGCGATCGCCCAGATCGCGCTGTGCGGTGACGACCGCCTCGGCGACCGCGAGCAGCCGCTCCGGCGCGACGAAGCCGATCACCTCGGCCAGTCGCGGATAGGTGCGCGCGTCGCCGTGCGTCGCGCCGAGGCCGCCGCCGACCGCGACATTGAAGCCGTGCAGTACGCCGTCTTCGACGATCGCGATCAGGCCGAGGTCGTTCGCGAACAGATCGACGTCGTTGTACGGCGGAATCGCCAGCGCGGTCTTGAACTTGCGCGGCAGGTAGACCGGCCCGTAAACCGGCTCGTCCTCCTCGCCGCTGCCGGCGATGCGCTGCTCGTCCAGCCACAGCTCGTAGTACGCGCGCGTCTGCGGCTTGAGGTGCTCGGACAGCCGGCAGGCCCAGGCGTAGACCTCGGCATGCGCGCGCGACTCGACCGGATTCGGCGAGACCATGACGTTGCGGTTGACGTCGCCGCAGGCCGCGATCGAATCGATCAGACTGCGGTTGATCGCCTGGATCGTGGTCTTGAGCTCGTGCTTGATCACGCCGTGGAACTGGAATGCCTGGCGCGTCGTCAGTCGCAGCGTATGGTTCGCGTAGCGCGTCGCGATCGCATCGAGCGCCCGCCACTGCGCCGGTGTGACCACGCCGCCCGGCGTGCGCGTGCGGATCATGAAGCTGTAGGCCGGTTCGAGCTTCTGCGCGCGGCGCTCCTCGCGCAGGTCGCGGTCGTCCTGCTGATAGCTGCCGTGGAACTTGATCAGCTGCGTATCGTCGGCGCGCAGTGCGCCGGTCAGATCGTCGGCGAGGCTCTCGGCCAGCGTGCCGCGCAGACGGCGGCTGGCGGCCTTGATCGTCTCGACCGGGGACGGCGGAGCGGCGGGCGGCATCAGTAGACGTCCCGGCTGTAGCGCCGGCCGGCCGCGAGCGCGGCCAACCACTCGGCGGCCGACTCGGCATCGTGGCCGCCGTGCTCGATCGCGATTTCGCGCAGCGCCGCGTCAACATCGCGCGCCATCCGCGAGGCGTCGCCGCAGACGTAGAGGTGGGCACCGCCCTCGATCCAGTCGTAGAGCTCGCGGCCGCGGCGGCGCAGGGCGTGCTGCACGTAGACCTTATCGGGGCGGTCACGCGAGAACGCCAGGTCGATGCGGTGCAGATGGCCGTCGCGATGCGCCTGCTGCCATTCGGTCTGATACAAGAAGTCGGATCTGAAGTGCCGATGGCCGAAGAACAGCCAGTTGCGTCCCGTCGCGGCGGTCTCGATGCGCTCCTGCACGAAGCCGCGGAACGGCGCCACGCCGGTGCCGGGGCCGATCATGACGATGTCGCGAGCCGGATCCTCGGGCAGGCGGAAGCGTTCGTTCGGCTCGACGAAGACCGGTATCGTGTCGCCTTCGGCGCGATCGGCCAGGAAGCGCGACGCGCTGCCGATGCGGGCTTCGCCGAAGGCCTCGTAGCCGACGACGGCCACGGTCAGGTGGGCCTCGTCGCCGACCGCGGCGCGGCTCGAGGCGATCGAGTACAGGCGCGGCGCCAGCGGGCGCAGCGCGGCGACGAAGTCGGCCGCGTCCCAGCACGCCGGAAAGCGCTGCAGCAGATCGATCAGCTGATGGCCGTCGAGCAGTGCGCGCAATGCGTCGGCCCCGTCGGCCGCGAGCGCCGCGTCGAGTGCGGCCGATCGGGCCCGCTGCGCATGCGCGGCGACGAACGGCCGGGTCAGGCGCGTCAGTTCGCGCCGCCCGGACAGCCACTGCGCGAGCGGCAGCGTGTCGCCGGCGACCGTCACCGCGTGCTCGCCGTCGGCGCCGAGCGCCGCGAGCACGGCCTCGACCAGCGCCGGCGGCTGGGTCGGCCGGATGCCGAGCGCGTCGCCGGGCCGGTAGTCGAGGCCCGAGCCCTGCAACGAGAGTTCGAGGTGGCGCACGTCCTCACCGCTGTCGCGGCCGACGATGCGCTGGTTCGACAGCAGCGGCGCCATGAACGGCCGCTCGCGCGACCATGCCGGCGCATCGGGCGGCGCCGCGGCGCCGCGCAGCGGCGTCACCGTCGCCAGCGTCGGTGCCGGCTCGAGCACGCTGCGTGCCTGGGTCAGTGCGCTGCGCCGCCACGGCACGGCGGCCGTGTCGACGTCGACGTCGGCTTCGCCGCGCGTGAACAGCCGCTCGGCGCCGAGCGCGGCCAGGCGCTCGTCGATCTGCGTGCCGACCGCGCAGAACTTCGGATAGCTCGAATCGCCGAGGCCGAGCACGGCGTAGCGCAGCTGCGGCAGGCGCGGCGCGCGGCGGCCGCTGAGATGCTCGACGAAGGCGCGCGCATCGTCCGGCGGATCGCCGTCGCCCTGCGTGCTGACGACGAGGTAGAGCAGCCGCTCGGCCGGCAGCTCGCGCAGCGGATAGGCATCGGCGCGCAGCACGCGCACCGGCAGGCCGGCCTGTTCGAGCTCGCCTGCCAGCGCCTCGGCCTGGCGGCGGGCATTGCCGGTCTGCGAGCCGTAGACGACCGTGGCGCGGACGGCGGCGTCGGTCGCGGCCGGCGAGGCCGGGGCGGTCTGGCGTATCGTATGCGCGGCCAGGCCGGCCAGATAACCCGACGCCCATTGCAGGGCGTCGCGGTCCAGGCCCTCGGTCAGGCGCGTCAGCTGGGCGAGCGCGTCCTGGCCGAGGGGAATCGCCGGGCGGGCGGGTAGGGCGGACACCGGTGCTCCGTGGGTTTGGACGTCCAGACGTCCGAATGATCCGCATGCTAGGCGGTGGGCGCGTCCCGCGGAACGAACCGCTGGTTATGGGTTCATGCCGGGCCTGCATTCCCGGACGCCATGAGCGCCCGGCGCTGCGGTGTGGTGATCGGCATATGCGCAGCCTTCATTTCCGGGGCGGGCCGTGTCGTGAAGATAGTGCGGCCGACCTTCATCAGCGGGGAAACACATGCACAAGCGTCGCTCGGCTCGGCTCGTCGGCTTCGCGGTCGCGGCCGCATCGGTCGGCGGCCAGGCGGCCGCCTACGGCATCGACGACTGGCCCACCCACGTCGTGTTCGCCGACGGCACCGACCTCGGCCTCAGCGCGCAGTACCAGTTCGACACCAATCGGTTCTCGGACGATCGCCTGCCCGACGGCAGTCATCGCTTCGACGACGAGACCGCGAACCGGCGCAAGGAACTGGGCTTCTATCTGCGCAAGAAGGGCGTCTACGACATCGGCTCGGTCTACGACTTCTGGAACAAGCAGTGGCTGGATACCTATGCGCGCGTGCAGTCCAAGGCGCTGTTCGGCACGGACGTCGGCGCGTTCCGGATCGGCTACACGAAGACGCCGGTCGGCTTCGAGGGCGTGACCAGCTCGCGCGCGACGAGCTTCCTGGAGACCGCGCTGCCGATCCAGGCGTTCTACGAGAACCGCCGCAGCGGCGTCGACTGGGCATTGGAGCGGCCGCGCTATCGGGTCGATCTCGGCTACTACCTCGGTCAGGACTTGCAGGGCGACAACGACGGCACGACGATCGGTGGCCGGTTCGCATTCACGCCGTTCAAGGCGGCCGGCCAGGTGCTGCACCTGGGCGTCTCGGCCTCGCGCGAGTCGCCCGATGCCAGCACCGACGGCCGGGGCCGGCGCAACCTGCCGTCGATCCGGCCGCGCGCGCGGCCCGAGGCCGGACTGACGCCGGTCCGTCTGGTCGACACCGGTACCCTCGGTGACGTCGACACGATCGATCGCCTCGGCCTGGAGGCGCTGTGGATCGACGGCCCGTGGTCGGTTCAGGGTGAAGTGCTGACGCTCGACGTCGAGCGCAACCGCGGCCTGCCGGACTTCCGCGGCCATGGCTACTACGTGTTCGGCAGCTGGATCGCGACCGGCGAATCGCGGCCGTACAGCGGCGGCAACAGCGGCAACGTCAAGCCGAAAGGCCGCTGGGGCGCGCTCGAATGGCTGCTGCGCTACAGCGCGGTGGATCTGGACGACGGCACGATCCGTGGCGGGCGCCAGCACGACTGGACGCTCGGCGCGAACTGGTACCTGACGCCGTACTTCAAGTTCCAGGCCAACTATGTCAAGGCATCGAGCCGGCGGCAGGGTCTGGACCTCGATCCGGCGGTGTTCCAGCTGCGCGCGCAGATCTTCTTCTGAGGCACGCCGACCGGCGGTCCCTTGACCTTCGGCCGATCGCGCCCAAGATAGGGGCCGGCGGGTCCGCCCGCCGCCCGATCCTGAACGAGTTTTCCGCGATGACCGCCACCGACAGCAGCGCCCTGCGCGCGATGCCCGATATCGCCACCGAGCCGCAGGCGGCGACCGCCGGCGTACTGGACTGGGTCGGCATGGACGAGATCGCGGCCCCGGTGCGGCTGGCGCTGGCCGACGGCAGCATCGTGCAGTCGCCGGCGCGCGTGGCGGCGTTCGTCAATCTCAAGCGCCCGGACGCGCGCGGCATCCACATGTCGCGGCTGTATCTGCACGTGGACCGCCATCTGTCGTCCGAGCCGCTGACGCCGTGTTCGCTGCGGCGGCTGCTGCGCGATTTCCTCGATTCGCACGCCGATCTGTCCGACCGCGCCAAGGTGTCGATCCGGTTCGACCACATGGTGCGGCGGCCGGCGCTGCGCAGCGACAACAGCGGCTGGAAGACCTATCCGATCCAGGTGTCGGCCTCGATGCACGAGGGCCAGTTCGCGCTCGAACTGGGCTGCGACATCGCCTATTCGAGCACCTGTCCGTGCTCGGCCGCGCTGGCGCGGCAGCTGATCCAGCAGCGGTTCGCGGCCGATTTCGCGGACGACCGGCCGCTCTCGCGCGAGGCCGTGCTCGACTGGCTTGGCCGCGAGCAGGGCATCGTCGCCACGCCGCACAGCCAGCGCAGCATCGCCGAGGTACGCGTGCGCCTGGCGCCCGGCTTCGAGTTTCCGATCCTCGACCTGATCGATCGCGTCGAGGAAGCGCTGCAGACGCCGGTGCAGACCGCGGTCAAGCGCGAGGACGAGCAGGCGTTCGCGCTGCTCAACGGCCAGAACCTGATGTTCTGCGAGGACGCGGCGCGGCGCATGCAGCGCGCGCTCGACGCCGACGAACGCATCGCCGACTTCTGGGTCCGCGCCAGTCATCTGGAGAGCCTGCACCCGCACGACGCGGTCGCGGTCGCCAGCAAGGGCGTGCGCGGCGGCTACGGCGCCGACTCGGTCGCGTAAGCCGCCCGGCCGCTGCGGACCGGCTTTTCCGGCCGGCCCGCTTTCCGAATCAGTACAGCACGCGCGCGCGCAGCGTGCCGGGGATTTGCGCCAGCGCGTCCTTGAGCGCGCCGGCCTGCGCCTCGGACGTCGACACGTCGATCACGACGTAGCCGATCGACGGATTGGTCTGCAGGTACTGGCCGTCGATGTTGACGTTCTCGCGCGAGAACAGCTCGTTGATCCGCGACAGCATGCCCGGCGTATTGCGGTGGATGTGCAGCAGGCGGCGGCTGTGCGGATGCTCGGGCAGCGTGACCTCGGGGAAGTTGACCGCCGACAGCGTCGAGCCGTTGTCGCTGTAGCGCACCAGCTTGGCCGCGACCTCGATGCCGATATTGTCCTGCGCCTCGAGCGTGCTGCCGCCGACGTGCGGCGTCAGCAGCACGTTGTCCATGCCGACCAGCGGCGAGGTGAACAGGTCGTCGTTGCCCTTGGGCTCGACCGGGAACACGTCGATCGCCGCGCCGGCGACGTGGCCGGCGCGCAGCGCGTCGGCCAGCGCGTCGATGTCGACCACGGTGCCGCGCGAGGCGTTGATCAGGCAGGCGCCGCGGCGCATCCGCGCCAGCTCGGCAGCGCCGATCATCAGCCGCGTCTGCGGCGTCTCGGGCACGTGCAGCGTGACGACGTCGGCGCGCGCGAGCAGGTCGTCCAGGCTCGCCGCCGGCTGCGCGTTGCCGAGCGTGAGCTTGGACTCGACGTCGTGGAACAGCACGCGCATGCCGAGTCCCTCGGCGAGCAGGCCGACCTGGGTGCCGATGTGGCCGTAGCCGACGATGCCGAGCACCTTGCCGCGCACCTCGTAGCTGCCGGCGGCGGACTTGGACCAGCCGCCGCGGTGGCACTGGGCGTTCTTCTGCGGGATGCCGCGCATCAGCAGAATCGCCTCGGCCAGCACCAGCTCGGCGACGCTGCGCGTATTGGAGTAGGGCGCGTTGAACACCGGCACGCCCAGATCCTGGGCGGCCGCCAGATCGACCTGGTTGGTGCCGATGCAGAAGCAGCCGACCGCGATCAGCCGCTTGGCGCTCTCGAGCACGCCGGCGTCGAGCTGCGTACGCGAGCGGATGCCGACCAGATGCGCCTCGGCGATGCGGCGCTTGAGCTCGGCCTCGGGCAGCGATTTCTCGTGGAACTCGATCTGCGAGTAGCCGGCGGCCTTGAACGTGTCGACGGCGCTGGCGCTGACGCCTTCGAGCAGCAGCACGCGGATGTCCTGTTTCGGGAACGAGGTCTTCTTCATCGGTAGGGTGGCGGCTCGCGGCGAAGCCCGGTCCGGTCGGCCGGGCGAGGGCGAAACTATGCCACGAGCCGGCCGCGCCGCGCGGCGCGGCCGGTGGACGGTTTGCCGCATCGCTGGCAGGCTAGTCGCCCGCGGCCCGCCCCGGCCGCCTCTCTCGTCTCGCTCGCCGATGCCCAAGACCGATCCCGTGCTGGCCGAACTGATCGCCGGCCAGCCGCAGCTGGCCATCACGACCGATCCGGGCGACCTGGAGCACTACGGCCGCGACTGGACGCGCCGCTGGCGGCCGGCGCCGCTCGCGGTGGCGCTGCCGACCGACGTCGTGCAGGTGCAGGCGATCGCGCGCTGGGCGTTCGAGCGCCGGATCGCGCTGGTGCCCTCGGGCGGCCGCACCGGCCTGTCCGGCGGCGCCGTGGCCGCGCACGGCGAGCTCGTCGTCAGCTTCGAGCGCATGAACCGCGTGCTCGGCTTCGACGCCGCCGACCGCACGCTGACCGTGCAGCCGGGCCTGCCGCTGGAACGGCTGCAGCAGGCGGCCGCCGAGCACGGCCTGCTCTATCCGGTCGACTTCGCGGCGCGCGGCTCGTGCACGATCGGCGGCAACATCGCGACCAACGCCGGCGGCATCCGCGTGATCCGCTACGGCAACACGCGCGAGTGGATCGCCGGGCTCAAGGTCGTCACCGGCACCGGCGAACTGCTCGATCTGAACCGCGGCCTGATCAAGAACTCCAGCGGCTACGACCTGCGCCATCTGATGATCGGCTCGGAGGGCACGCTGGGCCTGGTCGTCGAGGCGCGCGTGCGTCTGACCGACCCGCCGCCGCCGTCGAGCGTGATGCTGTTCGCGCTGCCGGCGATGGATGCGCTGATGCGCGTGTTCGACGCCTGCCGCCGCCAGCTGAGGCTCGGCGCGTTCGAGTTCTTCACCGACCGCGCGCTGCATCACGTGGTCACGCACGGCGCGCAGCCGCCGTTCGAGCAGGGCGCGCCGTTCTACGTGATCGTCGAGTTCGACGCGGCCGACGAAGCCGAGCAGGCGCTGGCGCTGAACGTGTTCGAGCAGTGCCTCGACAACGGCTGGGTCGTCGACGGCGTGATGAGCCAGAGCGCGGCCCAGGCCGCCGCGCTGTGGCGGCTGCGCGAGGGCATCACCGAGAGCCTGGCGCCGTATCGCCCGTACAAGAACGACATCGCCGTGCGGATCGGCGCGATTCCGGCGTTCATGCACGGCATGCAGGCGATCTTCGCGCGCGAGTACCCCGATTTCGACGTGGTCTGGTTCGGCCACATCGGCGACGGCAACCTGCACATCAACGTGCTCAAGCCGGCCGCGCTGGCCGACGAGGCGTTCATCGCGCAGTGCGAGCACGTCACGCGTCTGCTCAGCGACGCGCTCGCCGCCTGCGGCGGCAGCATCTCGGCCGAGCACGGCATCGGTCTGGTCAAGAAGCACTATCTGGCCGGCACGCGCAGTCCCGGCGAGATCGCGATCATGCGCGGCATCAAGCGCGTGCTCGATCCGGGCGGTCTGCTCAACCCCGGCAAGCTGTTCGACGAGCCGTGACGGCGCCGGACGCCAGATGGCCGGCGCCGGGTGCGCGATGGACGCGCTGACGCCCGCCGACGCCGCGCTCGATGCGCGCGATCTTCATTACATGCAGCGCGCACTGACCTGCGCGCGCGACGCGCAGGCGCGTTTCGGCGAGGTGCCGGTCGGCGCGCTCGTCGTGGTCGGCGACGCGATCGTCGCCGAGGGCGGCAACCGCTGCATCACCGATCACGATCCGACCGCGCATGCCGAGATCGTCGCGCTGCGCGCGGCCGGCCGCGCGCTCGGCAACTACCGCCTGCCGGGCTCGACGCTGTACGTGACGCTGGAGCCTTGCGTGATGTGCGCCGGTGCGATGATCCATGCGCGCGTCGAGCGCGTCGTCTATGCCGCCGCCGATCCGAAGACCGGTGCGGCCGGCAGCGTGTTCGACACGCTGATCAGCGAGCGTCACAACCATCGCGTCGCGGTGCGCGGCGGCGTGCTGGCCGAGGAGGCCGGCGAACTGCTGCGCGGCTTCTTCGGCGCGCGGCGCCAGGCCGCGCTGCGCCGCTGACGCATCGGACGTACGCGCGACGTGTCGATCGTGCGGCCGGTACCGGGGCGCCGGCCGCCCCGACTCACATGCCCGCGTAGTTCGGTCCGCCGCCGCCCTGCGGCGCGACCCAGACGATGTTCTGCGTCGGGTCCTTGATGTCGCAGGTCTTGCAGTGCACGCAGTTGGCGGCGTTGATCTGCAGGCGCTCGCCGCCGCCGTCGGCCGGCACGAACTCGTAGACCGCAGCCGGGCAGTAGCGCGCTTCGGGGCCGGCATAGGTCGCCAGGTTGATCGCGACCGGCACCGCCGGATCCTTCAGCGTCAGATGCGCCGGCTGGTCTTCCTCGTGATGGGTGCTGCTGAGGAACACCGAGCTCAGCCGGTCGAACGTCAGCACGCCGTCTGGCTTCGGGTAGACGATGCGCGTATGGCGGTCGGCCGGTTCGAGGCAGGCGTGATCGGCGACACGGCGCCGCAGCGTCCACGGCGGCGTGCGGATGCCGAGCTTCGGCAGCAGCCACTGCTCGATGCCGTTCATCAGCGTCGCGACCAGCAGGCCCTTCTTGAACCATTGCTTGAAATTCTTCGAGGCGTCCAGCTCCTCGCGCAGCCAGCTGCGCTCGTAGGCCTGTGGATAGGCGGCGAGCTCGTCGCGCGCGCGGCCGGCGCCGATCGCCTCGAACGCGGCCTCGGCGGCCAGCATGCCGGTCTTGATCGCGGCATGGCTGCCCTTGATGCGGCTCGCATTGAGAAAGCCGGCCTCGCAGCCGATCAGCGCGCCGCCCGGGAACACGGTCTTCGGCAGCGAGACGACGCCGCCGGCGGTGATCGAGCGCGCGCCGTAGCCGATCCGCTTGCCGCCTTCGAGGTGGCTGCGGATCGCCGGATGCGTCTTGAAGCGCTGGAACTCCTCGAACGGGCTCAGCCACGGATTCTTGTAGTCCAGGCCGACGACGAAGCCGACCGCGACCTTGCCGTCCTCCATGTGGTACAGGAACGAGCCGCCGTAGGTGTCCGAGGCCAGCGGCCAGCCGGCGGTGTGAACGACCAGGCCCGGTCTGGCCTTGGCCGGATCGACCTGCCACAGCTCCTTGATGCCGATGCCGTAGCTCTGCGGATCGCGGCCCTCGTCGAGCCGGTAGCGCGCGATCAGCTCGCGGCCGAGCTGGCCGCGCGAGCCTTCGGCGAAGATCACGTACTTGGCGGTCAGCTCCATGCCGAGCTGGAACTGGTCGGTCGGCTCGCCGTCCTTGCCGAGGCCGAGGTTGCCGGTCGCCACGCCGCGCACCGCGCCGGCCTCGTCGTAGAGCACCTCGGCCGCCGCGAAACCCGGGAAGATCTCGACGCCGGCGGCCTCGGCCTCGCGCGCGAGCCAGCGCACGACGTTGCCGAGACTGACGATGTAGTGACCGTGGTTGTTCAGGCTCGACGGGATGAACATCTTCGGCGTCGCGAACGCGCGCTCGCGGCCGAGAAACAGGATCTGATCCTCGGTGACCGGCTGGTTCAGCGGTGCGCCGCGCGACTGCCAGTCCGGGAGCAGCTCGGTCAATGCGCGTGGATCCATGATCGCGCCGGACAGGATGTGTGCGCCGGGCTCCGATCCCTTCTCGAGCACGCAGACCGACAGCTCGCGTCCGGCCGCGGCGGCCAGCTGCTTGAGCCGGATCGCGCAGGCCAGGCCGCCGGGTCCGGCGCCGACCACGACGACGTCGTACTCCATCGATTCGCGCGGGCCGTATTTCGCTAGCAGTTCATCGTGATTCATGGCTGAGGTTCCGTCGGGGCGAGGCGGGACGACCCTGGCTGCGAGGGGAGACCGGGCGCGGACGGGGCCGCACCGGCGGTTCGACCGCCGATGATCGCACGGCCGCGCGCCGAGGGCATGCCGCACGGCGGCGCGCCGTGCAGGACGCGCCGTGGCGGGGGCGGACCGGAACGATCAGGCCAGCGTGATGCCGGCGAGCTTCTGCAGCGCTTCGGCGTAGCGCGCTGCGGTGCCTTCGATGATCGCGCGCGGCAGGATCGGCGCCGGTGCGCGCTTGTTCCAGTCGAGCGTTTCGAGGTAGTCGCGCACGAACTGCTTGTCGTAGCTCGGCGGACTGCTGCCGGGCTGGTACTGGTCAGCCGGCCAGAAGCGCGAGGAGTCCGGCGTCAGCATCTCGTCCATCACGTAGAGCCGGCCGTCGGCGTCGGTGCCGAACTCGAACTTGGTATCGGCGATCAGGATGCCGCGCTCGGCCGCGTAGCCGGCCGCGTAGCGGTACAGCGCGAGCGTCGCCTCGCGGATCCGTTCGGCGAGATCGGCGCCGATCGTCGCGACGACCCGGTCGAAGCTGACGTTCTCGTCGTGGTCGCCGATCGCGGCCTTGGTCGACGGCGTGAAGATCGGCTCGGGCAGGCGGTCGGCCTGGCGCAGGCCGGGCGGCAGCGCGATGCCGCAGACCGTGCCGCTGGCCTGGTAGTCCTTCCAGCCCGATCCGATCAGATAGCCGCGCGCGATCGCCTCGACCGGCAGCGCCTTGAGGCGCCGCGCGACGACGCTGCGCTTCTCGTACAGCGCCGGGTCGACCCCGGCCGGCAACACCGATGCGACCGGCTTGCCGGTCAGGTGGTTGGGCACCAGCGCCTGGGTCTTGTCGAACCAGAAGTTCGACAGCTGGGTCAGGATCTCGCCCTTGCCGGGAATCGGGTCGGGCAGGACGACGTCGAATGCGCTCAGGCGGTCGCTGGCGACGATCAGCAGCTCGTCGGCCGAGAGCGCGTAGACGTCGCGAACCTTGCCGCGGTGGATCAGTTCGAGGTCGGGCAGGTTCGACTGGTGCAGGATGGTCGGCACGGGGGTGAACGGTCTTTCGTGGAAAGTGCGCGATTGTAGCGGCAACTCGTCGACGTCGATGTGTCGGCGTCGACGTCGAGGCGATCGTCGCGGCGTCCGGACGGACGGGTTTGCTACCATGCGTCCTCCGGCGCGCCGGTCGTGCCGCGCCGGTACGCCGGCCCGGCGGATTCTCGTTCTCTCACGCGTTTTCCCGTTCTCCTCGATGAAGATCCTCGGCAAGATCGTCGGCGCCGTCGTGGGCCTCATGATCACCCGTAACAGCTGGGGCCTGCTGGCCGGACTGTTCCTCGGTCATCTGTGGGACCTCGGCGTGCTGAGGCCGCGCCCGCCGGTGCGCAGCGTCTCGTTCCTCAACCCGCTGTTCGCGTTCGCCGGCGCGGTGTCCAAGTCCGACGGCCGCGTCTCGGAAGCCGAGATCCAGGCCGCCGAGGCGCTGATGACGCGCATGCAGCTCGACGGCGACCAGCGGCGCGCGGCGATCGACAGCTTCAACCGCGGCAAACAGCCGCAGTTCGACACGCAGCCGGCGATCGTCGAACTGCGCGCCTGGGCCGGCGGCCGCCGCGACCTGGGCTTCCTGCTGCTCGACATGCTGCTCGACATCGTCCACGCCGACGGCCTGCTGTCGAACGAGAAGCTGATCCTGATCCGCCGGCTCGCCGGCGCACTCGGCATCAGCGACAACGAATTCGGCGCGCTGTCGGCGATGAAGGGCTACGGTCGGCGCGGTCCCGGCCCCGGTCCCGGCGCGCAGCCGGGCGGTGGGCGGAGCGCGCGCCCGCAGGGCGACCGGCCCGATCCGTATGCGATCCTCGGCCTCACGCGCGGCGCCAGCGACCGCGACATCAAGACCGCCTGGCGGCGCTTGATGAGCCAGCATCATCCCGACAAGCTCGGCGACGTCCCCGACGAGCTGAAGCGGCGGGCCGAACAGCGGGCACGCGAGATCAACGCGGCCTACGAGCAGATCAAGAACGAGCGCGGACACTGAAGCCCATGGCAAAGCAATCCTGCGTCATCGCACCGTCCATCCTGTCGGCCGACTTCGCGCGTCTCGGCGCCGAGGTCGACGCGGTCCTCGCCGCCGGCGCCGACTGGGTGCATTTCGACGTGATGGACAACCATTACGTACCCAATCTGACGATCGGGCCGCTGGTCTGCGAGGCGCTGCGCAAGCACGGCGTCACCGCGCCGATCGACGTCCACCTGATGGTCAAGCCGGTCGACCGCATCGTGCCGGACTTCGCCAAGGCCGGTGCGACGACGATCAGCTTCCACCCGGAGGCGAGCGAGCACGTCGACCGCACGATCCAGCTGATCAGGAGTGCCGGCTGCGGCGCCGGCCTGGTGCTCAATCCGGCGACGCCGCTGAACCATCTCGATCACGTGCTCGACCAGCTCGACCTGGTCCTGCTGATGTCGGTCAATCCGGGCTTCGGCGGGCAGAGCTTCATCCCCTCGGCGCTCGACAAGCTGCGCGCCGTGCGCGAACGGATCGACCGCAGCGGCCGTGCGATACGGCTCGAGATCGACGGCGGCGTCAAGGCCGACAACATCGCCGAGATCGCGCGCGCCGGAGCCGATACCTTCGTCGCCGGCTCGGCGATCTTCGGCCAGTCCGACTATGCGGCGGTCATCGCCGCGATGCGCGCGGCCGTCGCCTCGGTCTGAGCGCGGCCGCTACAAGAGCCGCGCTGCACCGCCGGCGGAGGAGCGCGGCGCAGCGCGGACGAAAGACGCGGAGCGGTCAGCGCCGCCACGTCGAAGCGGGCGGCCCGGCGGCATCGGTGCGTGGCGCGGCGATGCAGCGCTCGAGCAGCCAGGCCAGGAAGTAGCGGCGATGGCGGTGCCGCGCGCGGCCGGCTGCGATCGCCGGTGGCGCCGGTCCGAGCCGCGGCTCGATCCTCATCGTGCGGCCGCTGCGGCCGCTGCGGCGGCCGGCCCGGTGTCGGACGCGCCGACGGTCGCGGCGAGGCCGAGCAGCAGCGCGAGCAGCGCGAACGCGATGCGCATCGGCTCGCGGCCTTCCAGATCGGTATCGGGGCGGGGGTCTTTCACGTCGGTCTCCTCAAGATCAGGGGCGCGGCGCCGCGGCGGCGAGCATCGGCCGGTCCGGCGCGGTGCCGCCGGCCGGCACCAGCACGGTCAGCAGCGCGAGGCCGGCCCAGGCCAGACACAGCAGATGGAAGCCACGCTGGCGGTAGTACGGTCGGGACGGCGGCGACACGGGCGGCGGCTCGGTGGGGGTGTGAAGGCCATTGCAGCGCCGCTGCCGGCCGCCGCGGCGGCCCGGCGATGGCGGCGCCGCGACGTGTTGTGGCGATTCGCGGGCAGCCGCTCCCGACGCGTTGCATGCCGCTTATGGCCGTGCGTAAGCTGGCCGCCACTCGGAGGAACCGCATGCCGCGCACCATCGCCATCGTCGAAGACGAACCCCTGATCCGCGCCAACTACGTCGAGGCGCTCGGCCGGATCGGCTACGAGGTCCGCGGCTACGCCTCGCGGCCCGACGCCGAAACCGCGTTCGCGCAGCGGATGCCGGAACTGGTCATCATCGACATCGGACTCGGCGACGAGCCCGAGGGCGGTTTCGAGCTGTGCCGCTCGCTGCGCGTGCGCTCGCCGACGCTGCCGATCATCTTCCTGACCGCGCGCGATTCGGACTTCGACGTGATCTCGGGTCTGCGCCTCGGCGCCGACGACTACCTGGCCAAGGACGTCTCGTTCCATCAGCTGGCTGCGCGGATCAGCGCGCTGTTCCGGCGCATGGACGCGTTGCGCCGACCGGCCGAGAGCGACAGTGTGATCGAGCAGGGACCGCTGCGGATCGAGTCGGAGCGCATGCGGATCAGCTGGGCCGGGCAGGACGTGCCGCTGACGGTCACCGAATTCTGGATGGTCTACACGCTGGCGCGCTTCCCGGGCCACGTGAAGAGCCGCGATCAGCTGATGCGCGACGCGCAGGTCGTCGTCGACGACGCGACGATCACCTCGCACATCAAGCGCATCCGCAAGAAGTTCGTCGCGATCGATCCGGCGTTCGACGCGATCGACACCGTGCACGGCGCCGGCTACCGGTGGCGAGGCTGAGCGCGCCGGCACCCGGAGCGCGCCGCGCCGTGCCGACGCGGCGCTCCGGTCCGGCACCGCTCCCACGGATGCGCCCGCGATGTCGCTGCGCCTCAAGCTGCTGATCGTCGCGCTGTCGACGCTGGTGCTGCCGTGGATGGGCTGGCAGCTCGTGCGGCAGACCGAAAGCCTGCTGCGGCAGGGACAGGAGCAGACGCTGCAGGCCTCGGCCGAGGCGATCGTCAAGGCGATCGATGCGCTCGGCGTCGCCGCGCCGGTCGAAGGTCCGGTCTTTCCGGTGTTCGCGGCGTCCGGACCGATCCTCGTCGACGGCTACACCGACGACTGGAGCGCGTGGCTGGCCGATCTGCAGCCGATCGGTTCCGGCGAGCAGGCGCGCGCGCGCGTCGCGCTGGCCGAGGACCGCGCCTGGCTCTACGTGCTCCTCGACGTGCGCGACGGCACGCGTACCCGCGTCGATGCGCGCGACCGCCGCGTGTGGAGCAGCGATCACGTCCTGCTCGAGCTCGAGCGCGGCGGCGAGCGCTCGCGCTATCCGCTGGCGAGCGCGGCGCCCGGCGAGTTCGACGCGCCGGCCGATCCGCCGCTGCGCGAGCTGCCCGAGCGCATCGTCGGCCAGTGGCAGGAGGACGGCTCGTCGTACCGCATCGAGTTCCGCCTGCCGCGCGCGGTCCTGCCGGACCGCCTCGCATTCTCGCTGTACGACGCGGCCGATCCGGTTCACGCCGATCCGCCGCTGCGTCGCCTGCTGCGCTACGACGAGGACGCGGCGCGCGCATTGGCGCGGCTCGCACCGGAGCGCATGCGCGCGCGGCTCACGACGCCGGAAGGCTGGCTGGTCGCCGACAGCGGCGGCCTCGTCGCCGAGGCCGACGAGACCGAGCCCGACGACGAGGGCTGGTTCGGCGGCCTGATCTACCGCGGCATGATCGCGCCGGCGCTGACCGGTACGCGCGCGCTCGACGGCGTCTCGGCACGGCTCGCCGGCGAGGAGGTCGCCACCGCCGCGACCGGCCGGCCGCGCCTGAGCTGGCGCCCCGGCGAGCGTCCCGGCGAAGTGATCCTGGCCACGGCGGTGCCGCGCCGCGCCGGCGGCCGCATCACCGGTGTGCTGCTGCTCGAGCAGGCCAGCCGGGCGCTGCCGCTGCTGGCCAACCGCGCATTGACCGAGCTGGCGGTCGCCAGCGCGATCGCGCTGGCCGTCGCGGCCGGTGTGCTGGTCTCGTTCGGCGCGCTGCTGTCGTTCCGGATCCGCCGTCTGCGCAACGCGGCGGAGCAGGCGGTCGGCAGCGGCGGCCGCTGGACCGGTCCGCTGCCACTGGCCGATGCCGGCGACGAGCTCGGCGATCTGGCGCGCAGTTTCGGCAAGCTGCTGCACGAGGTCGACGCCTATACCGGCTATCTGCGCACGCTGGCGTCCAAGCTCTCGCACGAGCTCAACACGCCGCTGGCGATCGTCAAGTCCTCGCTCGACAACCTCGACCAGCAGCCGCTCGGCGACGGTGCCCGCGCGTATCTGGCGCGTGCGCGCGACGGCGCCGAACGGCTTGGCACGATCGTCCGCGCGATGAGCGAATCGCACCGGATCGAGCGCGCGATTGCCTCGGCCGACGCCGAGGACTTCGACCTGGCGGCTCTGGTCGCCGGCTGCGCCGAGGGCTATCGCGCGCTGGCCGGCACGCGGGCGATCCGGCTGCGGCTGCCGGAAGGGCCGGTGCCGTTCCACGGCGCGCCGGAACTGATCGCGCAGGCGCTCGACAAGCTGTTCGACAATGCGCGCTCGTTCACGCCCGAAGACGGCTGGATCGAGCTGCGCCTGGTCCGCGACGGCGAAGGCGTCGTGCTGACGGTCGCCAACAGCGGCCCCTTGCTGCCGGCGGCGCTGCAGGACCGCCTGTTCGACACCCTGGTCAGCATGCGCGAGCGCAGTGCGCGCGGCAGCGGCGAGGCGCCGCACCTGGGCCTCGGCCTGTACGTGGTGCGGCTGGTCGCCGATCTGCACCGCGGCCAGGCCAGCGCGCACGACCGCGCCGAGCGCGACGGCGTCGAGTTCGTGCTGCGTCTGGTCGGCATGCCGCGCCGCCGTCTGGCCGACGTGCACTGACGGCGGAGGCCCTGCTATGTTGGCGGGCCGGCCGGGCCCGGCCGCGGCGGCCACCGTCATTCGAGGAGACACCGTGATTTCGCAGGACCAGTTCGATGCGCTGGCGGCCGAGGGCTACAACCGGATTCCGGTCGTGCGCGAGGTGCTGTCCGATCTCGATACGCCGCTGTCGGTCTATCTCAAGCTCGCCGACGGCCCGTATGCGTATTTGTTCGAGTCGGTCGAAGGCGGCGAGACCTGGGGACGCTATTCGATCATCGGTCTGCCGTGCCGGCGCGTCTACGCGCTGCGTGGCCATCGGCTCGAGGTCGAGGATCTCGGCGAAATCGTCGAACGCCGCGAGCTCGGCGATCCGCTGGCCGAGATCGAGACCCTGCGCCGCCACTACCGCGTGCCGCAGCTGCCGGGCCTGCCGGCGTTCACCGGCGGCCTGGTCGGGTATTTCGGCTTCGAGACGATCGGCTGGATCGAGCCACGGCTGGCCGGCGGCACCGACAAGCCCGATCAGCTCGGCACGCCCGATGCGCTGCTGATGCTGAGCGAGGAGGTCGCGGTATTCGACAGCCTCAAGGGTCGTCTGTATCTGATCGTGCACGCCGATCCGGCGCAGCCGCAGGCCTATGCGCGCGCGCGGCGGCGGCTGGACGAGCTCGCATTCCGGCTGCGCCACGCCGGCGCGGCCTATCCGGAGATGCTCGATCCCAAGCCGCTGGACGAGACCGACTTCGTCTCCGGCTTCACGCGCGAGGGTTTCGAGGACGCGGTGCGCCGCGCGCAGGACTACATCCGCGCCGGCGACATCTTCCAGGTCGTGCTGTCGCAGCGGCTCAGCGTGCCGTTCCGCGCGCGCCCGGTCGACGTCTACCGCGCGCTGCGTTCGATGAATCCCTCGCCGTACATGTACTTCCTCGACCTCGGCGCGACGCAGATCGTCGGTTCCTCGCCGGAGATCCTGGTCCGCCAGCAGCACGGCCGCGTCGTGCTGCGGCCGATCGCCGGCACGCGGCCGCGCGGCGCGACGCCGGAGGAGGATCTGGCGCTGGAGCGCGAGCTGCTCGCCGATCCGAAGGAGCGCGCCGAGCATCTGATGCTGATCGACCTGGGCCGCAACGACGTCGGCCGCGTCAGCCGCACCGGCACGGTCAAGCTGACCGACCGCTTCGTCGTGGAGCGCTACTCGCACGTCATGCACATCGTCAGCCAGGTCGAAGGCGAACTGCGCGAGGGCCTGAGCTACATGGACGTGCTGAAAGCCGCGTTTCCGGCCGGTACCGTCAGTGGCGCGCCGAAGATCCGCGCGCTGGAGGTCATCGGCGAGCTCGAGCCGGTCAAGCGCAACATCTACGCCGGCGCGATCGGCTACATCGGCTGGTGGGGCGACGCCGACACCGCGATCGCGATCCGCACCGCGGTGATCCAGGACGGGCGCCTGCACGTGCAGGCCGGCGCCGGCATCGTGTTCGACTCCGACCCCGGCCGCGAATGGGAGGAGACGATGAACAAGGGACGCGCGCTGTTTCGCGCGGTCGCGCAGGCGGCGCGCGGTCTGTAGCCGGCATCGACAACGTGCAGCGATTGCTCCACGGGGCATCTGCGATGCGTCGGCTGCGGGCCGCCGACGCTCGACGCAGTTGCCCGACGGCGCCGGCGATTGGGATACTCGCGGCGTCTTGATCACGACGCCAAGGAGCGAGTTCATGAAGAAGCGCAACGGTTCCAGGAGTTTCCATCGTCTCGCCGCGTCGATCGCGGTCGCCTGCGGCCTCGCGGCGGCCGGCCAGGCCGGCGCCGTCCATCTGGATCCGCGCGGCTCCGGGCAGGTGCTGCTGTATCCGTACTACACGGTCAACAAGGGCCAGCAGACCTACGTGACCGTACTCAACGTCAGCAACCGTACCAAGATGGCCGACGTCAAGTTCCGCGAGGGCTACAACGGCCGGACCGTCATGGACTTCAAGCTGTTCCTCGCGCCGTTCGACACCTGGACCGGCACCGTGTTCGCTCTGGAGGACATCGCCGGCGAAGGCAGCGAAGGGGCCGCGATCCTGACTGCCGATCGCAGCTGCACGGCACCGAGCTTCTGGACCGAGGGACACGGCATGCTCGGCGGGGCGCCGTATGCGCGATTTTCTTCGAACAACTTCGTCGACGATGGCGGACCCGCCGGGATTGCACGCACGCGCGAAGGTCACATCGAGATCATCGCGATGGCCGATCTGACCGGTTCGCTGGCCGCTGCGGTGGAGCTGCGATCCGGCGTTCCGGTCGACTGCTCTCGGGTGCGCGGCCTGGCCTATGGGACCGAGGAGGCGCTCGTGCCGACCGGCGGCCTGGTCGGCAGCGGCGCGGTGATCAACGTGGGGCAGGGCACCTATTTTTCGTACCGCGCCGATGCGCTGGCCGATTTCACGAAGCGCCCGCTGCTGACTGGACTCGGAGAACTGGAATTTCTCGACCACGCCAATGACGGCCCCGGCGCGAATGTGGCGACCGCGCGGGTGCCCGTTGACGGTCAGTGGGTCGAGGCACCATACCGTTTGCAGGAGAGCATCGATGCAGTCAGCGCGGTCCTGATGGCCGACTCGCTCTTCAATGAGTACGTCGTGCAGGCGGCGATCGGCGCCAATTCGGACTGGGTCGTCACGTTCCCGACCAAGCGCTTCTACACCGATCTGAGCGTGATGTCCGGCACCGTCGCTATCGCTCCGTTCATCGAATTGTTCGGGGAGAACGGCTCCTGCGTAACGACGCGCGTGCGCTACCTCGATCGGGAGTCGCAGACCGTCGCCGACTCCGGCTTCCCGGGTGCGCCTCCGATTCCGACCCGGCCGAGGCTGTGCCACGTCACCAATGTGCTGGCGTTTCTCGGCGACACGAACGCCGAGGAGTCGGCCGTGCTCGGGTCACGTCTGGTCGCGCAGGGATTCGCGCTGGATCGCGCATTCAGTGCCGGCTGGGCAAGGCTCGATCTGAACCCCGAGGAGCAGCCGCACGCGATGCGCGCATCGACCTCGATCGGCGGTGCCGGCTCCAGCGGCAAGGTGTTCCATGGCCTGCCGGCGATCGGTTTCTGGGCGACCAACCTCGTCAACAACAACGTCGCCGACGGCGTGATGTCGAACTACAGTGCGGCGCTTTCGCACGGTTCGAGCGTCAGTTGCTCGGCCGGTACTTCCGCTTGCAATTGACCCGTCCGTGCAAGCGTGGGCGCGTCGCGACGCGCTCAGGCGGAATCCGTCCGTGGCGCTGACGCGTCCGGGCAGATCAACCGACATGGCATGCCGATGTGGGGCTCGTTCGAGATCAAGGGTTTCTCGGTGTGTCGCACGGGATTCACGATAGGGGCATCTGCATGGCAAGTACGATTCATTCGCCATCACGGTTCGGCGGTGGCGGGCCATGTCGGCGGGGCTACATCGACTCGGTCCTCGCTCGTCAGGCCTTCAAGGTGGTGGCTGCCTCGTGCCTGCCGCTGCTGTTGCTGAGCTGCGGCAGTGCGTCGGCATCGGACCGACTCGACCCGCGTCTGGCCGCCGAGGCGGCGGCCGGACCGGTCGATGCATTGATCGAACTGCGCGCGAAGGCGAGCGACGTGCCGCTCGATCCGGCGCTGGCGCCGCTCGCGCGGCGGCGCCTGTGGGTCGAGCTGCTGCGTGCGACCGCGGCCGAGAGCCAGCGTGAGCTGACCGGCTGGCTCGATGCGCAGCGGATCGACTACGAGGCGTTCTGGGTCGCCAACGCGGTCCATGTGCGCGCCGACCGCGCGACGCTCGAAGCGATCGCGGCGCGCGCGGACGTCGCCGGCATCGAGGCCGACCGTCCGATGCGGAGCGTGCCCGCGCAGACCCCGGCGGTGGCGCCCGGCGGCGCTCGCGGCATCGAATGGGGCGTCGAGCGCGTTCGAGCGCCGCTGGCCTGGGCGGCCGGCATTCGCGGCGCCGGCGTCGTCGTCGCCGGTGCCGACACCGGCTACCAGTGGGACCACCCGGCGCTGATCGCCGCCTACCGCGGCTGGAACGGCAGCTCGGCGGTGCATGACCATCACTGGTACGACGGCGTGCGCACCCTGATCGGGTCCGGCAGCGGCCCCTGCGGTGCGGCCTCGCCGGTGCCGTGCGACGACCACGGCCACGGCACCCACACGATGGGCACGATGCTCGGCGACGACGGCGGCGCGAACGCGATCGGCGTGGCGCCCGATGCGCGCTGGATCGCCTGCCGCAACATGGACCGCGGTATCGGCCGGCCGTCGACCTATATCGGCTGCACGCAGTGGTTCCTCGCGCCGACCGACCTGGACGGCGGCGATCCGCAATCCGATCTGGCGCCCGACATCGTCAACAATTCCTGGGGCTGTCCGCCGAGTGAGGACTGCGTCGCGCTGGACGTGCTGCTCGAATCGGTCGAGAACGCGGTCCGTGGCGGCCTGTTCTTCGTGGTGGCGGCCGGCAACAGCGGTCCGGCCTGCCAGACGATCGACGCGCCGCCGGCGATCTATGCCGCGAGCTTCGTCGTCGGCGGCAGCAATGAGGCCGGCCGTATGTACGGCGGCTCGAGCCGCGGACCGATACCCGGACTGGCCGAGATCAAACCCGACGTCATCGCACCGGCCGAGTCGGTGCGCTCGAGCGTGCCGGACGACGACTACACCTGGATGACCGGCACCAGCATGGCCGCACCGCACGTCGCCGGCACGGCCGCGCTGATGATCTCGGTCAACCCGGCACTGCGCGGCCGGCCCGAGCGGATCGCGGCGATCCTGCGCGAAACCGCGGTACCGCTGACGACGACCGCCCAGGTCTGCGGCGGCGTGGCGGCCGACGTGTTTCCGAATCCGGTGCAGGGGCACGGCCAGATCGACGCCTGGGCCGCGGTCCGGCTCGCCGATACGCTGTTCGCCGAGGGTTTCGACGCCGCGCGTTGAGCGAGCGGCCGGTGACGGCGCGATCCGGCGCGCCGCGCGGCGGCGCCAGGCGTTAGACTGTCGCGATGTCGACCGATTCTCCGCCCGCCGCCGCCGGCACACCGCCCGACGGTGACCGCCTGGTCGTCGCGATCTCCTCGCGCGCGCTGTTCGATCTCGGCGAGAGCCACGCCCTGTTCGAACGCGAGGGCGTCGACGCCTACGCCGACTACCAAATCGCGCACGAGAACGAGCTGCTCGCGCCAGGCGTGGCGTTCCCGCTCGTGCAGAAGCTGCTGCGCCTGAACCGTCTGGCACCGGAAGCACCGCGTGTGGAGGTGATCCTGCTCTCGCGCAATTCGGCCGATACCGGCCTGCGCATCTTCAAGGCGATCGAGCACTACGGCCTGGACATCGTGCGCGCGGCGTTCACCAACGGCGCGCCGACCGCGCCGTACGCGCATCCGTTCGGCGCCAGCCTGTTCCTGTCATCGAACAGCGAGGACGTCGACCGTGCGCTCAAGGCCGGCATCGCCGCGGCGACGATCCTGCCGTCGAAGACCCTGCAAGGCCGTTCCGAACAGCTGCGTATCGCGTTCGACGGCGATGCGGTGATCTTCGGTGACGACGCCGAGCGCGTCTCGTTCGAGCACGGCATCGAGGCGTTCCACCGCAACGAGCGCGAGCGCGTCGGCGAACTGCTGGCGGTCGGCCCGTTCCGCACGTTCCTCGACGCGGTCCACCGCATCCAGGCCGCGTTCCCGCCCGAGGATTCGCCGATCCGGACCGCCCTGGTGACCGCGCGTTCGGCGCCGGCGCAT
The DNA here is from genome assembly GCA_003241385.1 of Rhodanobacter denitrificans. Taxonomy (GTDB): domain Bacteria; phylum Pseudomonadota; class Gammaproteobacteria; order Xanthomonadales; family Rhodanobacteraceae; genus Dokdonella; species Dokdonella denitrificans_A. The sequence goes on along the minus strand of QFPO01000002.1, from coordinate 260,741 downwards.
GAGCGCGTGATCCTGACGCTGCGCGCCTGGGGCGTGCGCCTGGACGAGGCGCTGTTCCTCGGCGGCCGCGACAAGGGACCGTTCCTCGAAGCCTTCGGTGCCGACATCTTCTTCGACGACTCGACCGCGAACGTCGAGTCGGCGCGCCGCCACGTCGCGACCGGCCACGTGCCGCACGGCGTGCGCAATCTCTGAGGCCGCCTACGTGACCTCCTCATCCCGCCTCGGAGCGTCCATCGCATGACCGAACCCGTCGACTATCCGGCCCTGGTGCTCAAGCGCGGCGAAGACGCGCGCCTGCGCGGCGGCCACGCCTGGGTGTTTTCCAACGAGGTCGACGTGCAGCGCACGCCGCTGACCGAGTTCGCGCCCGGACAGGCCTGCGCGATCCTCGACAGCCGCGAGAAGCCGATCGGCGTCGGCTACGTCAACCCGCATTCGCTGATCTGCGCGCGCCTGGTCGCACGCGGGCTCGACCACGCGCTCGACAAGTCGCTGTTCGTGCACCGCCTCAACATCGCGCTGTCGCTGCGCGAGCGCCTCTACGACGAGCCGTACTACCGGCTCGTGTTCGGCGAGGCCGACGGCCTGCCGGGCCTGACCGTCGACCGCTTCGGCGACGTGCTGGTCGCGCAGACGACGACGGCCGGCATGGAGCGCCTCAAGGATCCGATCACCGAGGCGCTGGTCAAGACACTCAAGCCGGCCGCGGTGTGGTGGAAGAACGACGCGGCCGTGCGCGCGCTCGAAGGCCTGCCCTCGTATGCCGACCTCGGCTACGGCGACGGCGCGGTGCCGCTCGAGGCGCGCGAGGGCGGGCTGCGCTTCGCGGTCGATCCGGTCGGCGGGCAGAAGACCGGCTGGTTCTACGACCAGCGCGCCAACCGCGACCAGCTGGCGCGCTTCGTCGCGGGCAAGCGGGTCCTCGACGTCTGCAGCTATCTGGGCGGCTGGGGATTGCGTGCGGCGTCGATGGGCGCCTCGGAGGTGGTCTGCGTCGACGCCTCGGCCGACGCGGTCGAGGCGATCGCCGCCAATGCCGAGCGCAACGGTCTGGCCGGCACGGTGCGTGCGGTGCGCGCCGACGCGTTCGAGCATCTGCGCGCGCTGCGCGAGGCGCGCGAGCGTTTCGACGTGGTGATTCTCGATCCGCCGGCCTTCGTCAAGCGCCGCAAGGATCTGTCCGAGGGCAAGCAGGCTTATCGCCGGCTCAACGAGCTCGGCATGCAGGTGCTGGCGCGCGACGGCATCCTGGTGACCTGCTCGTGCTCGTACCACATGCCGCGTGCGACGCTGCTCGAAGGCATCCAGCTCGGCGCGCGCCATCTCGATCGCCAGGCGCAGGTCCTGGTGCAGCTGCAGCAGGCGCCGGATCATCCGGTGCATCCGGCGATTCCCGAAACCGACTACCTCAAGGGCTACATCCTGCGCGTCCTGCCGGCCTGACCGCGATTCGCCCGCGGCCCGCAAGCGCGGTCCGCAGGCGATGGGCGAGGCGACCCGCACCACACGAGACGACATGCGCTACTTCCACGACATCGACCCGATCGCGTTCTCCGTCGGCCCGTTCGGCGTGCACTGGTACGGCATCATGTACCTGCTCGGCCTCGGCGCGGCCTGGTATCTGGGCGAACGGCGGCGTCGCGCCGGCCGCCTGCCGGTCAGCGAGGCCGCGTTCTCGGACCTGCTGTTCTACGGCATGCTCGGCGTGATCCTCGGCGGTCGGATCGGCTACATGCTGTTCTACGGCACCGCCGAGCTGATCGCCGATCCGCTGAGCCTGCTCAAGATCTGGCAGGGCGGCATGTCGTTCCACGGCGGCCTGCTCGGCGTCCTGCTCGGCAGCTGGCTGTGGTCGCGGCGGCACGGTCTGCATTTCTTCGACACGATGGACTTCGTCGCGCCGCTGGTGCCGATCGGCCTCGGCCTCGGCCGGCTCGGCAACTTCATCGGCGGCGAGCTGTGGGGGCGTCACACCGACGCGCCGTGGGGCGTGATCTTCCCGAACGCGATCGAGGCCGGCGGCCGCACGCTCGAGCAGCTGCGCGCGCTGGCGCTGGCCGGCCAGCTCGACGCCGAGGCGCGCCATCCTTCTCAGCTCTACCAGTTCTTCCTCGAAGGCATCGTGCTGTTCACGGTGCTGTGGCTGATCTCGGCGCGGCCGCGCCGGCGCTATGTGGTGTCGGGCTGGTTCGCACTGCTGTACGGCGTGTTCCGCTTCGCGGTCGAGTTCGTGCGCGAGCCCGATGCGCAGCTGGGTTACGTGGCGTTCGGCTGGATGACGATGGGCCAGGTGCTGTCGCTGCCGCTGATCGCGATCGGTCTCGCACTGCTGCTGGCCTCGAGAAGGGCGCCGGTGCTGCAGCCGGCCGCGGTATCTGCGAAGGAGGGTTCGGTCTGATGCGCCAGTACCTGGATCTGCTGCGGCACGTGCTCGAGCACGGTGCGATCAAGAGCGACCGGACCGGTACCGGCACGCGCTCGGTGTTCGGCTGGCAGATGCGCTTCGCGCTGCAGGACGGCTTCCCGCTGGTGACGACGAAGAAGCTGCATCTGCGCTCGATCGTCCACGAGCTGATCTGGTTCCTGCGCGGCGAGACCAACATCGCCTATCTGAAGCAGCACGGCGTCGGCATCTGGGACGAGTGGGCCGACGCCGACGGCGAGCTCGGCCCGGTCTACGGCAGACAATGGCGCGCCTGGGGCAGCGCCGACGGCCGCACGATCGACCAGATCGCCAACGTGGTCGAGCAGATCCGCCGCAACCCCGATTCGCGGCGACTGATCGTCAGCGCCTGGAACGTCGGCGAGCTCGACCGGATGGCGCTGCAGCCGTGTCACGCGCTGTTCCAGTTCTACGTCGCCGACGGCCGCCTGTCGTGCCAGCTCTATCAGCGCTCGGGCGACATCTTCCTCGGCGTGCCGTTCAACGTCGCCAGCTATGCGCTGCTGACGCACATGATCGCGCAGGTGACCGATCTGGAGCCCGGCGATTTCGTGCATACACTCGGCGACGCGCACCTCTACGCGAACCACGTCGAGCAGGCCCGCCTGCAGCTGGAGCGCACACCGCGGCCGCTGCCGCGGCTGCGCCTGAACCCGCAGGTGCGCTCGCTGTTCGACTTCCGCTGGGAGGACGTCGCGTTCGAGGGCTACGATCCGGCACCGGCGATCAAGGCGCCGGTCGCGGTCTGAGCATGGCGATCGCATTGATCGCGGCGCTGGACCGCAACCGCGCGATCGGCCGTGCCGGCGGATTGCCGTGGCATCTGCCCGACGATCTGAAGCGCTTCAAGGCGCTGACGCTCGGTGGCATCGTGCTGATGGGGCGCACCACGGCCGAGTCGATCGGGCGGCCCCTGCCGGGACGCCGCAATCTGGTGCTGACGCGCCGCGGCCGTGCGCCGTATCCGGAGCAGGAGGCGGTCGACTCGCTGTCGGCGGCGCGGGCGCTGGCCGGCGACGCGGACCTGCTCGTGATCGGCGGCGGCGAGGTCTACGGCCTCACGCTGCCGCAGGCGGACCGGTTGCACCTGACCCTGGTCGACACCGAGGTCGACGGCGCCGACGCCTGGTTTCCGGCCTGGCCGCCGGCGCAGTGGCGCGAGGTCGCGCGCGTGGCGCACGCGGCCGACATGCTGCATGCGCACAGGTTTTCGTTTGTCGATTATTGCCGTACGGAATGATGCGCGGCGGCCTTTTTTGCCCGCGAATTTTTACCTTTCCCTAACCGATGGCATGGTCTGATCGAAGCATGTCTTCGATCGCCGGAACTCCCGCCATGAGCGATGCCCCCGACACGCTGGCGATCGGTCCGGGCTGGGCGCGTGCCGTGTGCGACATCGTCGAGCGGCACCTGGCCGGCGGTGCCTCGGCCTCGGCGATCGAGGCGATGCGTTCGCGCCTGCTCGAACTGGCGTTCCGTGCCGACTGCCCGCAGGCCGACAGCCTCTACGCAGCCGGCGACGTGAGCCGCTACAGCCGCCATCAGCTGGTTGCCGAGCCGGACATCGGCTACTCGTGCCTGCTGATCCAGTGGCCGGCCGGGCATGCGACGCCGCTGCACGACCACGACGGGCTGTGGGGAATCGAGCTGGTGCTCGACGGCGCGCTGCAGGTCGAGGAGTTCCGCAAGGACGAAAGTCCCGGCAGCGACGGTCTCGCCCATGCCCGCACGCTGGTGCTCGGCGTCGGCGACGCGGCTGCGTTCGCCGATCCGCGCTACGTGCATCGCTGCCGCAACCTGTCGGCGCGCAAGCCGGCGCTGTCGCTGCACGTCTACGGCGGACTGCTCGAGCGCTTCAACACGTTCGAACCGGACGTCGCCGGCCGCTATCAGCCGTCGCGCTACGTGACGCGGCTGGACAGCGTCGCCGGACTCGCCGGCATCTGAGCGGCCCAGGCCGGCTCGCCGGCGATCAGTCCATCACCGCCTTGCCGGCCGGGGCAGGGCGGTTCGACTTCAGCGCGACCCATTCGGGCCGCTCGCCGTCCAGGCGCAGCGCGGTCAAGGCGCCGCCCCAGACACAGCCGGTGTCGATCGCATAGACGCCGAGCCCCGAGAACAGACCCAGCGTCGACCAATGGCCGCAGACGATGCGCAGATCGCGCGGTGCGTGGCCCGGCACTTCGAACCACGGATACAGGCCCGGCTTCTGCGTGCCCGGCGTGCCCTTCTCGTTGAACGCGATGCGGCCGCGGATGTCGCAGAAGCGCATGCGCGTGAAGACGTTGATGCTCGCGCGCAGCCGGTCGATGCCTTGCAGCTTCGGCGTCCACATGTCCGGCTTGTTGCCGAACATCTGCCGCATCAGGATCTTGTAGTTGTTGCCGCGCAGACGCTGCTCGACCTCGCGCGCTGCGCGTTCGGCGCGCTCGATCGTCCAGCGCGGCGCCAGACCGGCATGCACCAGCGCGAAGCCGAGTGCGCGGTCGGTATGCAGCAGCGGACGCGTGCGCAGCCAGCCGAGCAGCTCGTCGCGGTCGGGCGCGAACAGCACGGCGCGCAGCTCGGGGTTGACCTTGGCCTGTTCCTCCTCGCGGCGCTCGGCGACGGCCAGCAGCGACAGATCGTGGTTGCCGAGCACGCTGACGGTGCGCTCGCCGAGCGACATCACCAGGCGCAGCACCTCCAGCGACTGCCCGCCGCGGTTGACCAGGTCGCCGCAGAACCACAGCGTGTCGCGGGCCGGATCGTACTGAATCCGATCGAGCAGGCCGACCAGTTCGTCGTGGCAACCCTGGACGTCCCCTATGGCCCAGGTCGCCATCAGTGGACGGTCCGTGGGATCGACAGCACGAAGGCGGGAATCGCCGCGTCGAAGCGCGTACCGTCGTCGGCCAGCATCTGGTAGCTGCCTTCCATGGTGCCCAGGGAGGTCTCGATGACGGCGCCGGAGGTGTAGCTGTAGTCGTCGCCGGGACGCATCCACGGCTGCTCGCCGACCACGCCCTCGCCGCGGACCTCGCTGATCTTGCCGTTGCCGTCGGTGATGATCCAGTGGCGGCTGATCAGCCGCGCCGGCACGCTGCCGGTGTTGGCGATGGTGATCGTGTAGGCGAATACGTAGCGATTCTCGGCCGGCGCGGATTGCTCGTCGAGAAAGCGCGCGGCGACCGAGACGTCGATCTGATAAGGCTTGTCGGGTCTCATTCGGTCCCATTGTCGGGGAGGCGACTGCTCCCGGCAAGATTGCCGCGTCCCGGCGGCCCGGACCGCGCCGGTTTCGGCGCGGCCGTTCAGAGCCGCCCGGCCAGTGCGACGTAGGCCTCGGGTGGCAGCTGTTCGGCGCGCTGGCGCGGATCGATGCCGCAGGCCTCGATCGCGGAGACCGGCAGCACGCCGCCCAGCGCATTGGACAGCGTCTTGCGGCGCTGGCCGAACGCGGCGCGGACGACCCGCTCGATCGCCGGCGCCAGCTGCGGCGCAGGGCGTGCCTCGCGCGGCAGCGGCGTCAGCCGCACGACCTGCGAATCGACCTTCGGCGGCGGCCGAAACGCGCCGGGCGGCACGTCGAGCAGCGGCTCGACGCCGCAGCTCAGCTGCAGCATCACGCTGAGGCGGCCGTAGACCTTGCTGCCGGGTGCGGCCGCCATGCGCTCGACGACTTCCTTCTGCAGCATGAAGTGCATGTCGGCGATCGCATCGAGATGGTCGAGGCAGTGGAACAGGATCGGCGTGGAGATGTTGTAGGGCAGGTTGCCGATCACGCGCAAAGGACCGTCCGTCGCGAGCGCGGCGAGGTCGACGCCGAGCACGTCGGCGTTGATGACGGTCAGCGTGCCGATACCCTCGGCGCGCGCGTGCAGCCGCGGTGCCAGATCGCGGTCGAGCTCGATCACGGTCATGTGGCCGGCGCGACGCAGCACCGGCACGGTCAGCGCGCCTTCGCCGGGGCCGATCTCGACCAGGGCCTGACCGGGCCTGGGCGCGATCGCCTGGACGATGCGTTCGATCAGGCCGGTGTCGTGCAGGAAGTGCTGTCCGAAACGCTTGCGCGGGACGTGGGTGGGGTGAGCAGGTTCTCGCATCGCCAGAGTGTGGCCATTCTTCGGCCCGCTTTCCATGCCTATGATGGCGGACGGGAGGCGCCGCCTCCGCTCGATCGGTTCTTCGACGCCATGACGCCGGCTTCACTGGCCCGCCTGATCCTGCTCGGCATGATCTGGGGCGCTTCGTTCCTGTTCCAGCGCGTCACCGTCCCGGCGGTCGGCGCGAGCTTCACCGCGGCCGCACGCCTGGCGCTGTCGGCGGCCCTGCTGCTGGTCATGCTGCGCGTGCTGCGGCGGCCGCTCGATCTGCGCCGGCGCTGGAGCGGCTATCTGCTGCTCGGCGCGTTCAGTGCCGGACTGCCGTTCCTGTTCTTCGCGCTGGCCGCGCGCCAGCTGCCGGCCGGCTATCTGGCCGTCGTCAACGCCACGGTGCCGCTGTTCACGGTCGTGCTGCTGTGGGCGGTCATGCGCCAGCGCCCGTCGTCCTCGAAGCTGGCCGGCGTCGTCGTCGGCCTGCTCGGCGTCGCCGTGCTCGCGCGCTACGGCAGCGTCGCGTTCGGCGTGCCGTCGCTGCTCGCGTTCGCGCTCGCGCTGGCGGCATCGCTGATGTACGCCGGCAGCGCGCTCCACATCCGGCGCCACTACGCCGATACCGATCCGCTCGTGCTGGCCGGCTGCAGTCAGCTCGGGGCGGCAGTGGTGCTGGCGCCGCTCGGTCTGGCCCATCTGCCGCCGGCGCTGCCGGCGCTCGGCGTCATGCTCTCGCTGATCGCGCTCGGCCTGGTCTGCACCGGTCTGGCCTACGTGCTGTACTTCCGCCTGCTGCACGACATCGGCACCGAGAAGGCCGTGACCAATACGTTCCTGGTGCCGATCTTCGCGCAGATCTGGGGCGCGCTCTTTCTCGGCGAGCATCCGACCTGGATCAGCCTCGCCGGCAGCGCGCTCGTGCTGCTGGCGGTCGCGCTGGTGTTCGAGAAGGTGCCGTGGATGCGCCGGCGCTAGGCCGGCGCAGATTCGGCCGCGCGGCGGCATCCGGGTAAGGCGGGGTACGCCGGCGTGCCGTATCGGACGTCCGATCGAGTCGCGACCTGTCCTAGCGCAATGCGTCCTGCCGGCCGACCAGAGTCAGCGCCAGACGGGTCGCCGCAATCAGGCTGCCGGCGTCGGCGCGGCCGGTGCCGGCCAGGTCGAGCGCGGTGCCGTGATCGACCGAGGTACGCACGTACGGCAGCCCGAGCGTGACGTTGACGGCATGGCCGAACCCGACGTGCTTGAGCACCGGCAGGCCCTGGTCGTGGTACATCGCCAGGACCGCGTCGTAGCCGGCGAGGCGGTCGGGCAGGAATGCGGTATCGGCCGGCAGCGGTCCGATCAGGCGCAGACCCTCGGCTCTGAGCCGGTCGAGGACCGGCACGATCGTGTCAATTTCCTCGCGCCCGAGATGGCCGCCTTCGCCGGCATGCGGATTGAGACCGAGCACCGCGATCGTCGGCTGCTCGATCGCGAAGCGCTCGCGCAGGTCGCGCGCGACGATGCGCAGGATCGTCTCCAGCACGGCCGGCGTGATCGCGGCCGGCACCGCCGCAAGCGGCAGATGCGTCGTCGCGAGCGCGACGCGCAGTTCGTCGGCGACCAGCATCATCGCCACGTCGCGGCCGGCGCGTTCGGCGAAGAACTCGGTGTGCCCGCTGAACGCGACGCCGGCATCGTTGATGATGCCCTTGTGCACCGGGGCGGTGACGATCGCGGCGAACGCGCCGGATTCGGCGCCTTCGGCAGCCCGCGCGAGCATCTCGAGCACGTGCGCGGCATTGGCGACATCGAGCGTGCCCGGCGTCACCGGGCGGCGCAGCGGCACCGGCAGTACGCGCAGCTCGCCGGCGCGGCGCGTCCGTCGCGGAGCGGCGGGCTCGTACGGCAGCAGCCGCAGCGATATGCCGAGCGACTCGGCGGCGGCATCGAGCTGCTCGGGCGCGGCGAGCGCGACCAGATCGGCGGCGAGGTCGGTCGCCGCCAGGCGCACGACGAGCTCGGGACCGATGCCGGCGGGCTCGCCGGCGGTGACGGCGATACAGGGCAGGGCGGGCGACGTCGTCATCGCGCGCGGCGCCGGAGTCCGGCGCGAAGCCTCAGCCGGCCGTGGCGGCGGCGCCCTCGGCGCCGGGCAGGCGGATCTCGATGTGGCTTTCCGAGCGCAGCTGACGCAGGAAGCTCTGGTACTCGTCCTCGGCCTTGCGGCTCATCAGCATCTGCCGCGCCTGGTTGCGCTCGATGTCCTGGGTCTTGTCGGTGCTGCGCGTGCCGAGCAGCTGCAGCACGTGCCAGCCGAGCTCGGTCTCGAACGGCTGGCTGATCTGGTTGTCCTTGAGCGTGTCCAGCACCTCGGCGACGCGGCTGCCGTAGCCTTCCTTCGGAAACCAGCCCATGTCGCCTTCGAGGTTGGCGTTGTTGGTGTCTTCCGAGTACTGCTTGGCGAGCTTGCCGAAGTCCTCGCCGGCCTCGGCGCGCGCGCGCAGGCCCTCGACCGTGGCGCGCGCCTGCTCGTTGCTGGTCAGCTCGCTGGCCTTGATCAGGATGTGACGGGCGTGATACTCGGTGATCAGCTGCGTATTCTGGTCGCGCCGCTCGATCAGCTTGAGGATGTGGAAGCCGTTGGGGCCGCGCAGCGGCACCGATACCTGGCCCGGCTGCATCTGTTCGGCGACGTCGGCGAAGGCCGCCGGCACCTGGTCGTACGGGCGCCAGCCCAGGTCGCCGCCGTCCAGTGCGTTCTGCGCATCGGAGAAGCGGATCGCGGCCGCCGCGAAATCCAGGCCGCCGTCGATCTGCGCCTTGACGTCCTCGGCCTTCGCGCGCGCCTCCTCGATCTGGTCCGGCGTCGCGCCGTCGGCCAGGCCGACCAGGATGTAGGCCAGGTGGATCTGGCCGCGTCGCAGCTTGCCGTTCTTGATGACGCTGTCGATCTCCGCGTCGCTGATCTGCACGCGGCTCTGCACCATGCGCTGCTGCAGCGCCTGTACGGTCAGCTGATCGCGCACGCTGCGGCGGAACTGGTCGTAGGACTGGCCCTGCGCCTGCAGCGCCTGACGCATCTGCGCGACCGTCAGCTTGTTTTGCTCGGCGATGCGGCCGAGCGTCTGGTCGACTTCGCTGTCGGGAATCTTGATGCCGTTGGTGGTCGCGCGCGCGACCTGCAGCTTCATCAGGATCAGCCGGTCGAGCACCTGGCGCTCGAGCACGTCCATCGACGGAAGCTGCTGCGGATTGCTCGCATACTGCTGGCGGATCATCTGCACGTCGCGATCGAGCTCGCTGCGCAGCACGATGTCGTCGTCGATGACCGCGACGATGCTGTCCAGCGACTCGACCGGCAGGGTTTGCGCGCGGCCGACCGACACGGTGCCGAGGCAGACGACGAACAGGGTGAACAGCAGCTTCTTCATGGGCGATCGGTACCTGAGCGAGGCGGTAATGGTACCCGATCGCGCCGCGCGCCCCGGCGATCGGCCGGACCGGCACGGGGCGCAGTCGGGCGCCGTTCAGAGCGAGAGCGTGCGGCCTCCGTCGACCGGCACGTTGACGCCATTGACGTAGCCGGCCGCCGGCGAGGCGAGGAAGGCCACCACCTGGGCGATCTCCTCGGGCTCGGCGAAGCGCCCGGCCGGGACACTGGCCAGCATGGCCTGCACGATGTCGTGCTCGTCGCGACCGGTCGCGCGGACACGATCGGCCAGGATCTGGTCGAGCCGGCCGGTCCGCGTATAACCCGGCAGCACGTTGTTGACGGTGATGCCGTGGCCGCCGAGCTCGCCGGCCAGCGTCTTGGCCCAGCTCGCGACGGCGCCGCGGACCGTGTTGGAGACCCCGAGATTGCGGATCGGTTCCTTCACCGAGGTCGAGATCACGTTGACGAGCCGGCCGTAGCCGGCCGACTGCATGCCGGGCAGGGTGGCCTGCAGGACCGACTGCGCGGCGATCAGATGCTGGTTGAAGGCCTCGAGGAACGCGCCGGCCGCCGCGTCGCTGGCGCGGCCGCCCGGCGGGCCGCCGGTGTTGTTGACGACGATCTGGATCGGATGGGCGCTCGCGACCGCCTCGATCCGCGCGCGCAGCTGCGCACCATCGGCCATGTCGGCGGCGACGTAGCCGTGGCGCTGGTCGTCGCGCCGGCGCGGCAGCGCGGCGACCAGGTCCTGCAGACGCGCCTCGTTACGTGCCAGCACGGTCACGTCGGCACCGAGCTGCGCCAGTTCAATCGCGGTGGCGCGGCCGATGCCCTGCGAGGCCCCGCAGACCAGGGCATGACGTCCGGTGAGATCGAGGTTCATCAGGCGTGTCCGACCAGTTTGACGATCATCTGCGGGATCAGATCTTCGTCCTCGTCGCCGCGCGGCGGCTCGATCGACTCCAGGTCGAAGCCGAGCACCGCGGCGTCTTCCTCGTCGAGGCCGTCCAGCGCTCGGAACTCCGCGTCGAGCAGGGCGGCGCGTCCGGCCTGGTCGTCGTCGTAGCGCAGCACGCGGCCGTCGCAGTCGAACACCTCGGCGATGCCCGAGTCGAGCACCGACAGCCGCGCCCAGATCAGCGTGTCGCCGTGGACGGCCAGCCACCATTCGATCTCGACGGCCGGATCGTCCGCTGCGTTTGAGAGTTCGTTGTCAGACATAGCCCATGCCCTTGGAGACGATGACGCAGACGATGCCGGCGACAATCGACCACACGCCGATGCAGCCGGGCAGCGCGATCGCGTTGAGCGCGGCATCGCCGGCGGCGCGATAGCGCGCGCGCAGGAACCAGCCGATCATGCGCGGTGCGGCGATGTTGGCGCCGAGCTCGGCGCGCAGCGCCGGATGCTTGTCGCGCACATGCACGACCGACAGGATGCCGATGATGACGTAGGTGGTCAGGCCCGCGACGATCAGGCCCAGCCCCATGATCAGCAGGAACTCGCGCGAGGCGCCGACCAGCATCAGTATTCCGCCTGGCCGGGCGCGCGCGGAAACGGGATCGCGTCGCGGATGTTGGACAGGCCGCACACGTAGACCACGAGGCGCTCGAAGCCCAGGCCGAAGCCCGCATGCGGCACGCTGCCGTAGCGGCGCAGGTCGCGATACCACTGGTAGTGCGCGGGATCGAGGCCGAACTGGCCCATGCGCGCATCGAGCAGGTCCAGCCGCTCCTCGCGCTGCGAGCCGCCGACGATCTCGCCGATGCCCGGCGCCAGCACGTCCATCGCCGCGACGGTGCGGCCGTCGTCGTTGAGGCGCATGTAGAACGCCTTGATCTTCTCCGGGTAGTTCATCACGACGACCGGGCGGCCGACGTGCTCCTCGGCGAGATAGCGCTCGTGCTCGGTCTGCAGGTCGGCGCCCCAGGTGACCGGATACTCGAACGACTTGCCCGAGCGCGACAGGATCTCGATCGCCTCGCCGTAGTCGACGCGCGCGAAAGGCGCCGCCAGGAACGTCTCCAGACGCGAGATCGCGGTCTTCTCGATGCGCTCGGCGAAGAACGCCATGTCGTCGGCGCGCTCGTCGAGCACGGCCTTGAAGACGTACTTGAGCAGCGCCTCGGCGAGGTTGGCGTCGTCGTTCAGATCGGCGAACGCGATCTCCGGCTCGATCATCCAGAACTCGGCCAGGTGGCGGGCGGTGTTGGAATTCTCGGCGCGGAACGTCGGGCCGAACGTGTAGACCTTGCTGAGCGCCAGGCAATAGGTCTCGGCGTTGAGCTGGCCGGACACCGTCAGGAACGCCTCGCGGCCGAAGAAGTCGCGGTGGAAGTCGATCGCGCCGCGGTCGGTGCGCGGCAGGTTCATCAGGTCCAGCGTCGAGACGCGGAACATCTGGCCGGCGCCTTCGGCGTCGGAGGTCGTGATGATCGGCGTGTTGATCCAGTAGAAGCCGTTCTCGTGGAAGAAGCGGTGGATCGCCTGCGCGATCGTGTGGCGCACGCGCGTGACCGCGCCGAACAGGTTCGTGCGCGGCCGCAGGTGGGCGACCTCGCGCAGGAACTCCAGCGAGTGCGGCTTGGGCTGGATCGGATAGGTCTCCGGATCGTCGACCCAGCCGAGCACCTCGATCGCGCTGGCCTGGATCTCGAAGCCCTGCCCCTTGCCCTGCGAGGCGACCAGGGTGCCGCTGGCGACGACCGAGCAGCCGGCGGTCAGACGCGCGATCTCCTCGGCGTAGTTGGGCAGGTCGCTGGTCGCGACGACCTGGATCGGGTCGAAGCACGAGCCGTCGCTGACGTTCACGAACGACAGCCCGGCCTTCGAATCGCGCCGCGTGCGCACCCAGCCGCGCACCGTAATCGCGCTGCCGGGCGCCACCGCGCCGGACAATGCGTGCTTGACGTCGACGACGATACCCTCAGACATGGTTTCCTCTGGCGAATCGGATGAAGGGCGGGCCGGCCGCGGTCGCGAGGAGGCCTCGGAAAGGCCTTGAAACGGCGCCTGCGGCGGCCATCTGGACGGGACGCCCGATAGACCGTTCATGATAGCCCATCCGATGGGCCCAACGGCTGCGGTGCTACACTCGATCCCGTTCGATTCCGCCGTGCCCATCCGATGACGATCCAGCTCACCCCCGCCGCCCAGTCCCGCATGCGCGACTTCCTCGCACGCAGCGACGGCCACGCCGCCGCGGTCCGTTTCGGCATCAAGCGCACCGGCTGCTCGGGCTACGGCTATACGGTCGATCTGGCCGAATCGATCGGCGAGGACGACCGGGTCTTCGAGACCGACGGCGTCCGCGTCGTCGTCGATCGCAAGTGGCTGCCGTTCATCGACGGCACCGAGATCGACTTCCAGCGGCAGGGACTCAACGCCACGTTCGTGTTCCGCAATCCCAACGCGACCGGCGCCTGCGGCTGCGGCGAGAGCTTCACGGTCGACGCGCCGGCCTGATTTTCCTTTGCCGGCGCGCGCTTGCGGATGCGCGGCGGTTCGACTACCATGCGCGCCCCCTCGTCGACCCCGGGTCGTCGGGGTGTCCTTGCCTCACCGCCGCTTCGCGCCGGGAGGCTGCCCCCGCCTCGCGCGGACATCCACAAGGTAACGTCATGCGTCAGTATGAAATCGTGTTTCTGGTCCACCCTGACCAGAGCGAGCAGGTTCCCGGCATGATCGAGCGCTACAAGGCGCTGATCGAGAACGACGGCGGCAAGGTCCACCGTCTGGAAGACTGGGGCCGCCGCCAGCTGGCCTATCCGATCCAGAACCTCGCCAAGGCCCACTACGTGCTGATGAACGTCGAGTGCGGCCAGGGTGCGTTGAACGACCTGGAGACCGGCTTCCGCTTCAACGATGCGGTGCTGCGTCATCTGATCATGAAGCGCGAGGACATCGTCACCGAGATGTCGGCGATCATGAAGAACAAGGACGACAAGGGCGGCGAGCGCCGTCGCCGCGACGAGGAAGGCTTCGGCGGCGACAGCTTCGACGACGAGCCGCGCAGCCGTCGTGCGCCGCGCAACGCCGAGGCCGGCGCCGAGAGCGCCTCCGCCGACGCCCCGGCCGCCGAGTAAACCGGCCGTCCCTCGACCCGTCCAGGAATCCATCCCATGTCCAAGATGTTCTTCCGCCGCAAGAAGTTCTGCCGCTTCACCGCCGAAGGCGTGACCGAGATCGACTACAAGGATCTCAACACGCTGCGCCAGTACGTGACCGAGACCGGCAAGATCGTACCGAGCCGCATCACCGGCACCAAGGCGCGCTACCAGCGTCAGCTGACCACGGCGATCCAGCGCGCGCGCTTCCTCGCACTGCTGCCGTACAGCGACAGCCACTGATCCGGTCCGCGCGCCGCGCCCGAGAGGGACGCGGCGCGCCGACCGCCCTCATCGTCCTCATTCGGACAGCCCACGCTGCACCGGCAGGACCGGTGCTAACGAATACGGAGCCCGTTTCATGGAACTCATCCTTCTTCAGAAAGTGAAGAACCTCGGCAACCTCGGCGACAAGGTCAACGTCAAGCCGGGCTACGGCCGCAACTTCCTTGTCCCGCAGGGCAAGGCCGCGCCGGCGACCGCCGAGAACCTGGCGCAGTTCGAGCAGCGCCGCGCCGACTACGAGGCCAAGGCCAACCAGCAGCTCGCCGGCGCCGAAGCGCGCAAGGCTGCGCTGGAGAGCGCCAGCGTCACGCTGACCGCGCACGCCAGCCCGGAAGGCAAGCTGTTCGGTTCGGTCGGCCCGCGCGACATCGCCGAGGCTTTCACCGAGGCCGGACATGCGCTCGGCAAGAGCGAGGTCATCCTCGCCGACGGCCCGATCCGCAATGTCGGCGAGTACGAGGTGCCGGTGCACCTGCACGCCGACGTGCACACGACGATCAAGGTCATCGTCGCCGCCGGCTGATCGAGCGGTTCGACGCGTACGATCGACGGGCGCTTCGGCGCCCGTCTTTTTTTGCGCCGGGACCGGCCTGGTCCACAGGTTGGCAGCCGGTTTATCCCCAGGCCGCGCGGCCGTTGTCCACAGCTTGTCCCGCGCACGTCCACAGAGTTGTCATCTCGACAGGCGAGACGCGCTTGTCGATGATGGCCTCGCCCCTGTCGTATCTCTCCGGTCCCGACCCATGCCCGCCTTTTACGAACGCAAGAGCGCCGCCAGCGTCGAGGCGCTGCGCGTGCCGCCGCACTCGATCGAAGCCGAACAAGCCGTGCTCGGCGGCCTGATGCTGGCGCCCGAATCCTGGGACCGTGTCGCCGATCGCATCGGCGAGGACGACTTCTACCGCAAGGACCATCGCCTGATCTTCCGCGCGATCGGCGAGCTGTCGGCCAAGAACATGCCCTACGACGCGATCACGCTCGGGGAATGGTTCCAGTCGCAGAATCTGGCCGACATGGTCGGCGGCGTCGGCTACGTCGTCGAGCTCGCCAACACGACGCCGAGCGCGGCCAACATCGTCGCGTACGCCGACATCGTGCGCGAGAAGTCGGTGCTGCGGCAGCTGATCGACACCGGTACCGAGATCGCCGGCGCGGCCTATCAGCCCGAAGGCCGCTCGAGTCAGGAACTGCTCGAGTCGGCCGAGCAGCAGGTGTTCCAGATCGCCGAGGCCGGTGCGCGCGGACGCAAGGGCTTCGTGCCGATGCGCCAGGCGGTCAAGGATGCGTTCCAGATCCTGCATCACCGCTACGAGAACCGCGGCACGATCACCGGCCTGACGACCGGCTTCACCGATCTGGACGAGAAGACCACCGGCCTGCAGCCGTCGGATCTGATCATCCTCGCGGCGCGCCCGTCGATGGGCAAGACCGCGCTCGCGCTGAACCTGGCCGAGGCCGCGGCGATGCGCGGCAAGAAGGCCGTCGCGGTGTTCTCGATGGAAATGTCGGCCTCGCAGCTGGCGTTCCGACTGATCTCCTCGCTCGGCCGCATCAACCAGCAACACCTGCGCACCGGCGACCTCGCCGAGGAGGAATGGCCGCGCGTGACCAGCGCGATCACGATGCTCTCGGAAGTGAAGATCTTCATCGACGACACGCCGGCGCTGTCGCCGGGCGAGCTGCGCGCACGTTCGCGCCGGCTCAAGCGCGAGCATGATCTGGGACTGATCGTCATCGACTACCTGCAGCTGATGCAGGTGCCCGGAAACACGGAGAACCGCGCCACCGAAATTTCAGAAATCTCGCGTGGACTCAAGGCCCTGGCCAAGGAGCTGGACGTGCCGGTGATCGCGCTGTCCCAGCTCAACCGCTCGCTCGAACAGCGTGCCGACAAACGACCGATGATGAGCGACCTGCGCGAGTCGGGCGCCATCGAACAGGACGCAGATCTGATCATGTTCATCTACCGCGACGAGTACTACAACCCCGATTCGCCTGACAAGGGACTGGCCGAAGTGATCATCGGCAAGCAGCGAAACGGTCCGACCGGCACGGTCAAGCTGACGTTCCTCGGCCAGTACACGAAGTTCGAGAACTATGCCTCGGACAGCTATTCCGGCAGTTTCGAGTGAGCCGGCCACGATGCGCCGCGGCTGCGGTCGGCACTGCGCCGACTTCGGGCAGCCGCTTCGGTCCGTGATCGGGAGCGCCTGAGTCATGCGCGCCAGCAGCGCGACGATCCACATCGACGCCTTGCGCGAGAACCTGCGCCGCGTGCGCGAGCTCGCGCCCGGCCGTAAGGTCATGGCGATCGTCAAGGCGGACGGCTACGGCCACGGTCTGGAGCGCGTCGCGCGCGCGCTGCAGGGCGCCGACGGCTTCGGAGTCGCCTGCATCGCCGACGGCCAGCGCCTGCGCGCGGCCGGCGTCTCGCAGCGCATCGTCGTGCTGTCCGGGCTCGACGAGCCGGCCGACCTGTCGGAGATGCGCCGGCTCAACCTCGAGTCGGTGATCCATCACCCGGTCCAGATCGACTGGCTGGCGGCCGACCGCGATGCGCGCCCGCTGCGCGTCTGGCTCAAGATCGACACCGGCATGCACCGGCTCGGCTTCGCGCCGCAGCACGTGCGCGACGCCTACGCGCGGCTGCGCGAGCTACCGAGTGTCCATCGCGACATCGGGCTGATGACGCACTTCGCCAACTCCGATGCGTTCGACGATCCGCTGACGACGCGCCAGATCGACGCGTTCGAGGCGGCCACGGCCGGGCTCGCCGGCGAGCGCGCGCTGGCCAACTCTGCCGGCGTGCTCGGCTGGCCCGAGGCGCACGGCGACTGGGTGCGCGCCGGCGGCGCGCTGTACGGCATCTCGGTCGTCGAGGGCCGGGTCGGTACCGATTTCGGCTTCCGGCCGGCGATGACGCTGTCGAGCCGCCTGATCGCGATCAACCGCCTCGCGCGCGGCGACCGGATCGGCTATGCCTCGACCTGGCAGTGCCCGGAAGACATGGCGGTCGGCGTCGTCGCGATCGGTTACGGCGACGGCTATCCGCGCTCGGCCGCGAGCGGGACGCCGGTCCTGCTCGACGGCCGCCCCGCGCCGATCGTCGGCCGCGTCTCGATGGATCTGGTCACGATCGACCTGCGCGCGCACCCCGGGGCGCGGATCGGCGATCCGGTGATCCTGTGGGGTCGCGGTCTGCCGGTCGAGGACGTCGCGGCGCATGCCGGCACGATCGGCTACGACCTCACCTGCGGCGTCACGCGGCGCGTGCGCTTCACCGAGGAGGCCGGCTGATGGCCAAGGCGCGCACCGCCTACGTCTGCACCGAATGCGGTGCGGCCCATGCCAAGTGGCAGGGGCAGTGCACCGAATGCGGCGTCTGGAACACGCTGAGCGAGATCGTCGTCGAAGCGGAGAAATCGGCCCCGGCGTCGCGGCGCGGCGGCTATGCCGGCGCGGCGGGACCGGCCAAGGTGACCTCGCTCGCGAGCGTCGCCGGCGAGGCCGAGCAGCGCAGCCCGACCGGCATCGGCGAGCTCGACCGCGTGCTCGGCGGCGGCCTGGTCGCCGGCTCGGTCGTGCTGATCGGCGGCGATCCGGGCATCGGCAAGTCGACGCTGCTGCTGCAGACGCTCGGTACGATCGGCCAGCGCCTGCGCGGCCTGTACGTAACGGGCGAGGAGAGCCTCGCCCAGGTCGCCGCGCGCGGCCAGCGGCTCGGCGTGCCGCTCGAGGGCGTTCAGGCGCTGGCCGAGACCTCGATCGAACGCATCCTCGCCGAGGCCGCCGAAGCGCGTCCGCAGGTGCTGGTCGTCGACTCGATCCAGACGATCTGGACCGAGCTGCTGACCGCCGCGCCCGGCTCGGTCAGCCAGGTCCGCGAGGCCGCGGCGCGGCTGGTGCGCTTCGCGAAGGAAACAGGCACCAGCGTATTCCTGGTCGGACACGTGACCAAGGAAGGCGGCATCGCCGGACCGCGCGTGCTCGAGCATATGGTCGACGCCGTGCTGTACTTCGAGGGCGAATCGGGCAGCCGCTTCCGCATCCTGCGCGCGTTCAAGAACCGCTTCGGCGCCGTCAACGAACTGGGCGTCTTCGCGATGGCCGAGAAGGGCCTCAAGGAAGTACCCAATCCCTCGGCGATCTTCCTGTCCGCGCATGCGCAGCCGACGCCGGGCAGTGCGGTCATGGTGACGCGCGAAGGCACGCGGCCGTTGCTGGTCGAGGTCCAGGCGCTGGTCGACGCCTCGCCGCTGGCCAATCCGCGCCGCGTCACGCTGGGCCTGGAGCAGAACCGCCTGGCGATGTTGCTGGCGGTGCTGCATCGGCACGGTGGCGCGGCGGTCTACGACCAGGACGTCTTCGTCAACATCGTCGGCGGCATCCGCGTGCAGGAGACCGCGGCGGACCTGCCGGTCGTGCTCGCGGTACTGTCGAGCTTCCGCGACCGCGCCCTGCCGGACAAGCTGGTCGCGTTCGGCGAGATCGGCCTGTCCGGCGAGATCCGTCCGGTGCCCAACGGCGAGGAGCGCCTGCGCGAGGCGGCCACGCACGGCTTTCGCCACGCGATCGTGCCGAAGGCCAATGCACCCAAGCGTGGCAGTCTCGGCGACCTGAAGGTGCTCGGCGTCGACCGGCTCGGCGATGCGCTGGATGCGGTGCGCGATCTCTGACCGGCTGGTGCGGATGCGCCCCAGGCGCGACAGTCCGGGGTGAGGTGAGGGCGGTTCGGTATCGAGCGGCGCGACGAGACGTCCGACACGCATTCAATTGTTGCCGGCACACGCGCAATCGATCGCGACGATCCGGACGGCACATCGTTCGACGTTCGACCGCGATCGCTGCGTATGCGGAAAGCAGGCACATACGACGCGTGCGATCGCGTACCCGCACGTAGGCGCTGACGATCGAGACGGGCAGGGGCTCGCGCGGTCCGCTGCCGTCGCGTGACGGCATCTCGCGCAGACTCGCCGGGCGCGCGTCTCAGGCGCCTTTCTTCAGCACCAGCTCGAGCACGAACTTGCTGCCGAAGAACGCCAGCAGCAGCACCGCCATGCCGATCAGGGTCAGGCGCACCGCTCGGCGGCCGCGCCAGCCCCAGCGCCAGCGGCCGAACAAGAGCAGGCCGAACACCAGCCAGGACGCGATCGACAGCACGGTCTTGTGGACCAAGTGCTGCGCGAACAGATCGTCGACGAACAGCACGCCGCTGACCAGGGTCAGCGTCAGGAACGCGAAGCCGGCCGCGATCAGCCGGAACATCAGCGCTTCGGTCAGCGTCAGCGGGGGCAGCGCGCGGATCAGGCCGGAGTCGAACGCGCGGCGCCGCAGTGCGCGTTCCTGCAGCGCCAACAGGATCGCCAGCAGCGCGGCGATGCTGAGCAGGCTGTAGGCGAGCAGCGCGAAACCCGCGTGCAACGTGATCTGCCATTCCAGCGGCTGCGGGCGCGTCTCGGGCGCGACGTAGACGTCGATCGCGAGCAGCGCCGCGGCGAGCGGGAACACGATCACGCCGAGGCCGGCCACCGGCCGGAACAGGTTGACCACCAGTGTCAGCGCCGCGACGCCGAAGCCGGCCAGCGACAGCGCCGCGAAGAAGTGCAGATCCAGCCCGCCACGGTGCATGCCGAAGATCAGCGTGGCGTGGACGGCCGCCGCCAGCGTCGCCAGCAGCAGCGCGATGCCGCGCGCCGGTGCCGGCAGCCGGGCGATCGGCAGCGCGAGCAGGACCGCTGCGATCACGTAGTCGGCGATCGCGAACGCGCTGAGCAGGGAGGTCGGCATGCCGCGAGTGTCGCACAGCGGCGCGGGCATCGGAACGCGGCGAACCGTCCCCGTCGCGGCTCACCGGACGATGCGCCGGGGCGTGCGGCCGCGCTGATATACTCGCCGGCCGTTTTTTCGTGCCGCCGCCGATCGCCATGTTCGAATCCCTCAGCCAGCGTCTATCCTCGACGGTCGAGCGCCTGCGTGGCCGCGGACGCCTGACCGAGTCCAATATTCGCGAAGCCCTGCGCGAGGTACGCGTCGCGCTGCTCGAGGCGGACGTCGCGCTGCCGGTGGTGCAGGCGCTGATCCAGCGCGTGCAGGTGCGCGCGATCGGCCAGGAAGTGCTCAAGAGCCTGACGCCCGGCCAGGCCCTGATCAAGGTGGTCCGCGACGAGCTGACCGCGGTGATGGGCACGGCGAACGCCGACCTCAATCTCGCGGCGGCACCGCCGGCCGTGATCCTGATGGCCGGTCTGCAGGGCGCCGGCAAGACGACGACGGTCGCCAAGCTCGCGCGGTTCCTGCGCGAGCGCCGCAAGAAGAAGGTCATGGTCGTCAGCTGCGACGTTTACCGGCCGGCCGCGATCGAGCAGCTGCGCACGCTGGCCGAGCAGGTCGACGTGCTGTTCCATCCGTCCAGTGGCACCGACCAGCCGATCGCGATCGCGCGTTCGGCGATCGACGCGGCGCGCAAGAACTTCGCCGACGTGCTGATCGTCGACACCGCCGGCCGGCTCCACGTCGACGCTGCGATGATGGACGAGATCAAGGCGCTGCACGCGGCGCTCGATCCGGTCGAGACGCTGTTCGTCGTCGACGCGATGACCGGCCAGGACGCGGCCAACACTGCCAAGGCATTCTCCGAGGCGCTGCCGCTGACCGGCGTCGTGCTGACCAAGACCGACGGCGACGCGCGCGGCGGCGCGGCCTTGTCGGTGCGTTACATCACCGGCCGTCCGGTCAAGTTCATGGGCGCCGGCGAGAAGCCCGACGCGCTCGAGCCGTTCCATCCCGACCGCGTCGCGCAGCGCATCCTCGGCATGGGCGACGTGCTGTCGCTGGTCGAGGAGGTCGAGCGCAAGGTCGACCAGGAGAAGGCGCAGAAGCTCGCCGAGAAGGTCATCAAGGGCAAGCGCTTCGACCTCAACGACATGAAGGACCAGCTCGAGCAGATGGTCAACATGGGCGGCATGTCGTCCCTGCTCGAGAAGCTGCCGGGCGTCAACGCGCTGCCCGATCAGGTCAAGTCGAAGGTCAACGACAAGGAGGTTCATCGGATGATCGCGATCATCAATTCGATGACCAAGAAGGAGCGGCGCCATCCGGATCTGCTCAACGGCTCGCGGCGCGCCCGCATCGCGCGCGGTGCCGGCCAGCAGCCGGCCGACGTCAACCGTCTGCTCAAGCAGTATCAGCAGATGGAGAAGATGATGGCCAAGCTCGGCAGCGGCGGCATCAAGGGGCTGATGCGGCAGATGAAGGGCGCGATGCGCGGCATGGGCGGTATGGGCGGCGGCGGAATGCTGCCGCCGCGCTGAGCCCCCAATCCGCATTATCCGCGCGGGACCGTCTAAACCCGCACCGGGCTTTCATTTTTTCGCGTTTCGGCTAGAATACGCGGCTCGCTCGGCCGGCCTGTGCACACGACGGTGTGCCGTCGCCCGGTCGGCTCACATTTTTGTCCAAGAATTCAGAGACTTACAATGGTCAAGATTCGCCTGTCCCGTGGCGGTGCCAAGAAGCGGCCGTTCTACCACATCGTCGTCACCGACGAGCGCAATGCGCGTGATGGCCGCAGCATCGAGCGCATCGGCTTCTTCAATCCGATCGCCGCGGGCAAGGACGTGCGTCTGCAGATCGACACCGACCGCGTCAAGCAGTGGGTCGCCAAGGGCGCCCAGCTGACCGGTCGCGTGCAGGCGCTGTACAAGGAAGCGGCCAAGTCGCCGGCTCAGGCGGCCTGAGCGGCATGACCGATGACCGGCTGATCCTGCTCGGCAGGATCGTCGGGCTCTACGGCGTACAGGGCTGGGTCCGGCTGGAGTCGTGGACCGAGCCCCGGATGCAGATCTTCAGCTACCAGCCGTGGCTGTTGAAGACGGCCTCCGCGGAACGGGAATTCCGGGGAAGTCACGGGCGCGAGCAGGGCAAGGGCGTCGTCGCCCAGCTGCCCGGCATCGCCGACCGCGACGAGGCCGCCGCCTGGATCGGCGCCGAGATTCGCGTGAAACGATCGGTATTGCCACGTCCGAAGAAGGACGAGTATTACTGGGTCGATTTGGAGGGGCTGGCCGTCGTCACGGTGGACGGGGCGAGTCTGGGCACGGTGTCGCATCTGATCGCCACCGGCGCGAACGACGTCCTGTTCGTCGTCGACGGCGAGAAGGAACGGTTGATCCCGTTCGTGACCGGGCCGTTCGTCAAGGAAGTCGACTTCGAGGCACGTCGCATCGTCGTCGACTGGGATCCGGAGTTCTGATCGGTGTGGGTACGGGCGCGATGCGGATCGACGTCATCACGCTTTTCCCCGACCTGATCGAGGCCTGTGCCGATGCCGGCGTGGTCGGCCGGGCGAGGGAGCGGGGTCTGCTCGAGGTTCGCACCTGGAACCCGCGCGATTTCGCCACCGACAACCATCGCACGGTCGACGATCGGCCGTTCGGCGGCGGTCCGGGCATGGTGATGATGGTCGGTCCGCTGCGCGATGCCCTCGACCGGGTGCGCGCCGAGGGCGGTCCGGCCAGGACGATCTACCTGAGTCCGCAGGGAGCGCGGCTCACGCAGGCCAAGGTGGCGCAGCTCGCACGCGGACCGCGACTGGTCCTGCTGTGCGGTCGCTACGAGGGCGTGGACGAGCGCCTGCTGGCCGAGGCGGTGGACGAGGAAGTCTCGATCGGCGACTACGTGCTGTCCGGCGGCGAGCTGGCCGCAGCGGTGCTGATCGATGCGGTCGGAAGGTTGCAGGAAGGTGCGTTGAGCGACGCGCAGTCGGCGCAGCAGGATTCGTTCTCGGACGGACTGCTCGATTGTCCCCATTACACGCGGCCGGTCCGCGATGCATGGGGCGAGGTGCCGCCGGTGCTGCTGTCGGGCGACCACGCCGCAATCCGGCGCTGGCGCCGCAAGCAGGCGCTGGGGCGGACGTGGCTGCGTCGGCCGGATCTGCTGGCGCGGGTCGAGCTGGACGCACAGTCGCGACGATTGCTGGACGAGTTTCGCCGTGAGTACGTGACGGCACGGGATCAGGCAGAAGCGGGCAAGGACCGGACTGACTGAAACAATCTACAACGATCATTATTTGGTGAGTGTCATGAGCAACATCATTCAGCAGTTCGAAGCCGCCCAGATGACCCGTGAGCTGCCGGCCTTCTCGCCGGGCGACACCGTGGTCGTCAACGTCAAGGTCAAGGAAGGCAACCGCGAGCGCGTGCAGGCCTACGAAGGCGTGGTGATCGCCAAGAAGAATGCCGGCCTCAACTCGGCGTTCACGGTCCGCAAGATCTCGCACGGCACCGGCGTCGAGCGCGTCTTCCAGACGCACAGCCCGATCATCGATTCGGTCGTCGTCAAGCGTCACGGTAAGGTGCGCGGCGCCAAGCTCTACTACCTGCGCGGTCTCGAAGGCAAGGCGGCCCGCATCAAGGAAGACCTCAGCGCTCACACCAAGAACCAGGCCTGATTTACGTCTTGGAGCATCGAGTCGCGTCTGTGCTCCTCGTCGCAAACCGGCCGCCGCAAGGCGGCCGGTTTGTTTTTTTTGGGCGGATTGAAAGCGGCCTCCACCGCCCTCATAGGCGCGGCAGATCATCCACGGGAGGAGTCCGCTCCACATGACCGCAACCGCTGAAACCCGCCGTTTCGAGGCGGAAGTCGCCCAGGTGCTGCACCTGGTCACGCACTCGCTGTACTCGCACAAGGAGATCTTCCTGCGCGAGCTGATTTCGAACGCCTCCGACGCGCTCGACAAGCTGCGTTTCGAGGCCCTGGCCCGACCCGAACTGCTCGCCGGGGACGCCGATCTCCACGTCGATCTGAGCTGGGATCCGGACGCCGGCACGCTGACGCTGACCGACAACGGCATCGGCATGAGCCGCGAGGAGGTCATCGACAACATCGGCACGATCGCGCGCTCGGGTACGCGCCGGTTTCTCGATGCGCTGTCGGGCGACGCGCGTAAGGACAGCCGGCTGATCGGCCAGTTCGGCGTCGGCTTCTATTCGGCCTTCATCGTCGCCGACAAGGTCACGCTGACGACACGCCGCGCCGATGCGTCCGAGGCGGACGGCGTGCGCTGGGAATCGGGCGGGACCGGCGAGTACTCGCTCGAGACGCTCGCGGTGCCCGAGCGCGGCACGCGGATCGTGCTGCATCTGAAGCCCGACGAGCGCGAGTTCCTCGACGGCTGGAAGCTGCGCGACTTGATCGCGCGCTACTCCGATCACGTCGCGTTTCCGATCCGCATGCAGGCGTCCAAGGACGGCAGGCCCGACGGTGAGTTCGAGGCCGTCAATCAAGCCTCCGCGCTGTGGATGCGGCCCAAGTCCGAACTGACCGACGCCGACTACCAGGCGTTCTACAAGTCGCTCGGCCACGACTTCAACGATCCGCTGGCCTGGACCCACAACCGCGTCGAGGGCAACCAGAGCTACACGCTGCTGCTGTACGTGCCGGGCGCGCAGCCGTTCGACGCGATGCTTGGTGGCCGCGACGAGCGTAAGGGGCTCAAGCTCTACGTCCGGCGCGTGTACATCATGGACGGCGCCGAGCAGCTGCTGCCGCCGTGGCTGCGTTTCGTCCGCGGCGTCGTCGATTCGGACGACCTGCCGCTCAACGTCAGCCGCGAACTGCTGCAGGACAATCGTCTGGTCTCGCAGATCCGCGCGGCCTGCGTCAAGCGCGTGCTCGATCTGCTCGAGAAGCTCGCCAAGGACGAGCCGGCCAAGTTCGCGCAGTTCACGCGCGAGTTCGGCAACGTCCTCAAGGAGGGCATCGCCGACGATCCGGCCAACCGCGAACGCATCGCCAAGCTGCTGCGCTTCGCCTCGACGCAGAGCGAAGGCGCCGACAAGACCGTATCGCTCGAGGACTACGTCGGACGCATGCAGGCCGACCAGGACGTGATCTGGTACGTGACGGCCGACTCGTTCGCCGCGGCCAAGGGCAGCCCG
This sequence comes from Rhodanobacter denitrificans, assembly GCA_003241385.1. GTDB lineage: Bacteria > Pseudomonadota > Gammaproteobacteria > Xanthomonadales > Rhodanobacteraceae > Dokdonella > Dokdonella denitrificans_A. Next base: position 235,470 of record QFPO01000002.1, on the reverse strand, counting down.
CAGATCGAGGCGCTGAAGGCGCGCGGCGTCGAGGTCCTGCTGATGTTCGAGCGGATCGACGAGTGGATGATCGGCTATCTCGGCGAGTTCGCCGGCAAGAAGCTGCGTCACGTCGCCAAGGGCGAGTTCGAGGCCACCGGCGGCGCCGACGCGGAGCAGCGCAAGCAGGCCGAGGAAGCCGCGGCCGGCGTGGTCGACAAGCTCAAGCAGTCGCTCGGCGAGCGCGTGCGCGACGTGCGCGTCAGCCACCGCCTGACCGACTCGCCGGCCTGCCTGGTGCTCGACGAGCACGACATGGCGCTGCACATGCAGCGCCTGCTGCGCGAGGCCGGCCACGACGTGCCGGCCAGCCAGCCGGTGCTCGAGGTCAATCCGGCCCACGCGCTGGTCAAGCGCTTCGAGGCCGAGGCCGATCCCGGCCGCGCGGCCGATCTGGCCGTGCTGCTGCTCGATCAGGCGCAGCTGGCCGGCGGCGGTGCGCTGGACGATCCGGCCGCGTTCGTGCAGCGGCTCAACCGCGTGATCCTGGGCGGCTGATCCGCCTGCGGCGGCCGAGCCGCCAGTCCCGAAAAAAGCGAAGGCCCCGGCTGTGAACCGGGGCCTTCGTCTATGGAGCGTGCGCCGACATCGACGCCGATGTCAGCTGCCGTTGAACTCCGAACGGAACAGCTTGTCCGGGCCGTCCTGCACGCTGGACTCGCCGTTGGACCAGGCGAAGATGCTGTCCTTGGTCGTGAAAATGCGGTCGCTCTTATGCTCGGCGTAGATGCCGCTCGACGAGCCGTCGAGCGAGCCGGGGCCCAGGCGATGGGTCGACCACAGACCGAGCACGGCCATCAGGCAGGCGCCCATACCGGCCCAGCGGACCTTGGCGGCCCGGCGTGCGGCCGGTGCGGCCGTGCGCTGCATGCGGCGCTCGTGACGGCGGCCGTGACTGCGGTCGTAGCGGACCAGATCGGCTGCGAGCGCCTGCGAGTCGTCCTCGAGGACCGCGAGCATCCGGACCAGTTCGGCTTCGCTTGGCGAGACCGCCAGTCGGCCGGCGACGCTCTCGCGTCGATCGGCCGGCAGGGTACCGGCCGCCGCGGCGACGAGCGTGTCGACATCGAGGGCGACGGGACCCGCGCTGCGCGCGGTCAGATCGCGATAGAGCTGAGCCAGGCGATTGTCATTCATCGAATTCACCATGTCCGCATTCGCGCAGGCGGAACTTCAGTTCGTCCATCCCGCGCGACACCAGTTTTCGGGCCGCTTCGGCGGAAACTCCGACCGAATCGGCAATCTCCTGCAGCGAGAATCCCTGCAGGTGCAACGTGATCGGCAGGCGCCGCCGCTCCGGTATCGATTCCAGGCAGCGCGCCAGATCGTCCATGCGTTCGCTGTCGCTGGCCAGTCGATCAGGGCCGGCGGCAACATCCGGGAGCGGCGAGGCCTCGCTGTCCTCGTCGGGCAGGGGTTCGGCTGCCCGAACCTCCGCCCTGCGCAAGGCGTCGACGACCGTGGTCGCCACCACTCTCTGGATGTAAGACGCATGAAAGGCCGCAGACCGGTCACGCTCGATCGCACGCCAGAGCCGGATGCGGACTTCCTGCTCGACGTCGGCCGGGTCGATGCCGCGTTGGTCGAGGCCATGGGACTGCAGCAGGCGGCGCACGCGGGCGCCGTAATCGCGCAACAACTGCTCGAGGCGGGCCTGGATCGGATCGGATGTCGGTGGCGGCATCGCAACGGCAGTCGTGAAAAGAGCGTTATGCTCACCGACTGGACGCGTCGTGGCAATCCCGGGTGCGGGATTGGATCGCGATGTCAGGGGAGGATCGGCCGGCGACTCGACGCGCGTGGCGCGGCACGCCGCGTACGACCGGACGTCAGAGGTCCTGGCGGTACTGCACGTACGGCACGCGGTTCTGCGTGGCCTCGGCATCGCGCCCGTTGGCGTCGATGACCGGCGTCAGCTGGCTCTGCGTGCCGAGGCTGAGTTCGCCCTGCCACGGCGTGCGCCACGACACGCCGAAGTCGAACGTCGTCCAGCGCTTGCCGGTCAGCAGCGGATCGGGCGAAACGGCGGTGCGGCCGATGATGCTGCCGCGCAGGCTGCCGCTGCTGATCGCGAGGCTGAGGCTGGTTTCCTGCAGATCCAGGCCCGGCAGCGCCAACGTCGACGGCGCGGCGCCGAACGGCATCAGGCGGCTGCGCCCCAGGCCGGCGCCGAGGTCGAGCAGGGTGCCGTCGCCGAGCTGCATGCGCGCGTTGGCGACGACGCCGTTCGACGAATCCAGATGATAGAGACCGGACTCCGAGCGGATCAGATCGGCCAGTCCGTTGCCGTAGACGGCCGATGGCGGCGATCCCCACGGTACGGTCGGTTCGCTCGAGCGCAGCCACGACAGGCCGTAGGAGAGATCGAGCGCGCCGTTCTCGGACGTCCAGCCGAGGCCGAGACTGCCCTGCAGCCACCCGGCACTGGCCGGCGCGGACGAATTCGAGAACAGGCAGTCGGTACCGGCGCCGATGCAGGCGTTGCGCGACCAGGACTGCTGGCTGAGCAGGGCGTCGACGTGCAGCCCCTGCTGGCCCTGCCAGCGCAGGCCGCCCGAGAGCAGATTCGATACGTCGATCAGCCGCCAGTCGGCGGCGATGCCCGACGCCGTCGTCGCCGACCAGCGCGATGTGAGATGCCCGGTATTGGAGAAATCGACCAGCGCGACCAGCCGGCCGTTCGCGTCGGACCACACCGGCACGACCTGGGTATCGGGCGTCAGCAGCGCCGCCGGCAGCTCCGGTACCAGGCGCGAATCGACGATCAGCTCGCCGGCCGGCGGCATACCCGAACTCTGCGCATTCCCCAGCAGGGGAAGCGACAGTGCGAGCAGCAGGCTGGCGCAACGCAGTTTCATCGGGAGGCGATCGCGGGAGTCGGGTGTGCGAGTGACGGTTCGACCCCTCGGCCCGGCGCGAGTTCCCCCAAAGGACGGAGCGCCGGAACATCAGGTCGATCAATCGCGATCTTAACCGATTTTACGAAAGCCTAACAGCGCCGATTGTGCGAACGCTTCGACAGGATTCAGCGCGGATGCGCCGCGTTGGGGCCGCGTTCGGCGCCGAACCGGCGATCCAGCCGCCCCAGCAACCGCTTGAGCCAGCGCGAGAAACGGCCGCGCCGGGTCTTGCGGCGCTTTTCGGACTCGTCGGTCAGCCAGGCGACCTGGATCACGCGGCGCTCGCCTTCGTGCGGCAGGTGGCCGTGGAACGAATTGTCGGCGCGCCCGAACACGACGAAATTGCCGTAGACCGGCCGCACCTCGGGCACGACCAGGTCCTCGATGTCGTCGATCCGGTTCAGGAAGCGCAGGCAGCCCTCGCTGGTCGCCGGCCACGTCGGATTCAGATAGAGCAGGGCGGTCGCGATCTTCGAGCGGCTGTCGGTATGGATCGTGCCGTGCCGGCGGTTGAGGTGACGGCAGATCGTGACCAGGCTGGGCTTATGGCCGAGTCCCTCGATGCCGAGCGCGCGGCCGACCTGGTCGGCGAAGGCCGGCGCGGTCAGCTCCTCGATCAGCCGATTGACCGCCGGACCGCAGTCTTCGGGCTCCCACGGGAAGAAGCCCGCCGACCGGTAGCGCGGAAAATCCCGGTCGAGCGCGCCGGCGGCGTCCGCCGGCAGCTGGCTCTCGGCGATCAGGAACGCGAACGGCGCATGGCGGACGAGGACGTCTGGACGATGCAGCCGCTCGGCGTCGAGCAGCGGCGTCGCGGCGGGAATGGCGGTCGCGGTCATCGGCGCTATTGTACGCCTCGCTGTGCGCCGCTTCGATGGACAGCCGGGCAGTGCGACTCTAAAATCGCTGTTCGCCTCGATCCCCTTTTCTTGTCCGCCCACGGACTGGTTGGCACCAGCCCGGGGTCGATGCCGCACCCGATGCTTTGATCGCGTGGTGCTGATATCCCCGCACTTCTATCGACAGGCGAACGCATGACTACTCCTGCCATCCTCGCACTAGCCGACGGCAGCCTTTTTCACGGGCTGTCGGTGGGCGCTACCGGACGCACGGTAGGCGAGGTCGTGTTCAACACGGCGATGACCGGCTACCAGGAGATCCTCACCGATCCCTCCTATGCCCGGCAGATCGTGACGCTGACCTATCCGCACATCGGCAACACCGGCTGCAACGCGGTCGACGCGGAATCCGATCGCGCCCATGCGGCCGGTCTGGTGATCCGCGACCTTCCGCTGCTCGCGAGCAACTGGCGCTCGGAAGAGACGCTGTCGGACTATCTGGTGCGCAACGACATCGTCGCGATCGCCGGCATCGACACGCGTCGGCTGACGCGGATCCTGCGCGACAAGGGCGCCCAGAACGGCTGCATCGCCGCCGGCGCGGACGTCGACGCGGATGCCGCGATCGCCGCCGCGCGCGCGTTCGGCGGACTCGACGGTGCCGATCTGGCGCGCGAGGTCAGTGTCGCGAGCACCTACGTCTGGGACGAGGGCAGCTTCGATCTGGATCGGACCGCATTCCAGCGCCCGGCGGCGCGCTGGCGCGTGGTCGCCTACGACTTCGGCGCCAAGCGCAACATCCTGCGTCTGCTCGTCGATCGCGGCTGTGAGGTGACGGTGGTGCCGGCGACGACGCCGGCGGCCGAGGTGCTCGCGCTCGATCCGCACGGCGTCTTCCTGTCCAACGGCCCGGGCGACCCGGCCGCCTGCACCTACGCGATCGACGCGGCACGCGAGTTCCTGCGCGCGCGGATTCCGCTGTTCGGCATCTGCCTGGGACATCAGCTGCTCGGCCTCGCAGCCGGTGCGAAGACCGTCAAGATGAAGTTCGGCCACCACGGCGCCAATCATCCGGTCATCGACCTGGACAGTGGCCGGGTGATGATCTCGAGCCAGAACCACGGCTTCGCGGTCGACGAGGCGACGCTGCCGGGCAACGTCAAGGCCACGCATCGCTCGCTGTTCGACGGCTCGCTGCAGGGCCTGGCCTTCGCCGATGCGCCGGCGTTCGGCTTCCAGGGTCATCCGGAAGCGAGTCCGGGGCCGCACGACGTCGGCGGTCTGTTCGATCGATTCATCCACCAGATGGAGGCGCACGCGGCTCTCGCGGCGTAATTGCGTGATGACGATACTTCCGATCCGCAAATCGATCCGGCTGCTCGCCGCCGCGGTGCTCGCCTCGGCCGTCTCGGCGCCGATTGCGGCACCGGCCGGCAAGACGCCGGCTGCGCCGGCCACGGTCGAGTACACGACGCTGGAGGATCACGTCGGCGACACCGTCGTGATCCAGACCACGCTCAACACGACGCGCAGCGGCATCCTGCGCAAGTACACCTCGGTCGTCCTGACGATCGAACTGGAAAGCGGCATCGAGCTGACCGTGCCGCGCGAGACGATCCGCTCGATCAGCCTGGCCGCTCCCGGCCGCCCCCAGAACACTCCTGCAGCAGGCGACACCGGTGCCCAAAAGAACTGACATCCGCTCCATCCTCGTCATCGGCGCCGGTCCGATCGTCATCGGTCAGGCCTGCGAGTTCGACTATTCCGGCGCGCAGGCCTGCAAGGCGCTCAAGAGCGAGGGCTATCGCGTCGTCCTGGTCAACTCCAATCCGGCCACGATCATGACCGACCCGGAGACGGCCGACGCGGTCTACATCGAGCCGATCAACGCCTCCACGGTCGAGGCGATCATCGCCAAGGAGAAGCCCGACGTCCTGCTGCCGACGATGGGCGGCCAGACCGCGCTCAACTGCGCGCTGGATCTGGCCGACCGCGGCGTGCTCGATCGCTACGGCGTGGAGCTGATCGGCGCCTCGCGCGAGGCGATCCGCATGGCCGAGGACCGCGAGCTGTTCCGCGTCGCGATGGCCGAGATCGGACTCGAATGCCCGAAGGCCGAAGTCGCCAAGACCTTCGAGCAGGCGCTCGAGGCGCAGGCCAAGGTTGGCTATCCGACGATCATCCGTCCGAGCTTCACGCTCGGCGGATCCGGCGGCGGCATCGCCTACAACCGCGAGGAGTTCGAGGACATCGTCAAGCGCGGACTCGATCTGTCGCCGGTCCACGAAGTGCTGATCGAGGAATCGGTGCTCGGCTGGAAGGAGTTCGAGATGGAGGTGGTCCGCGACAAGGCGGACAACTGCATCATCGTCTGCTCGATCGAGAACCTCGATCCGATGGGCGTGCACACCGGCGACTCGATCACCGTCGCGCCGGCGCAGACGCTGACCGACAAGGAGTACCAGCGCCTGCGCGACGCGTCGATCGCGGTGCTGCGCAAGATCGGCGTCGACACCGGCGGCTCGAACGTGCAGTTCGGCGTCAATGCCGAGAACGGCCGCGTCGTCGTGATCGAGATGAATCCGCGCGTGTCGCGCTCCTCGGCGCTCGCGTCGAAGGCGACCGGCTTCCCGATCGCCAAGATCGCCGCCAAGCTCGCGATCGGCTACACGCTCGACGAGTTGCGCAACGACATCACCGGCGGGCTGACGCCGGCCTCGTTCGAGCCGACGATCGACTACGTCGTCACCAAGATCCCGCGCTTCGCGTTCGAGAAGTTCCCGGGCGCCGACGCGCGCCTGACCACGCAGATGAAGTCGGTCGGCGAGGTCATGGCGATCGGGCGCACGTTCCAGGAGTCGCTGCAGAAGGCGCTGCGCGGTCTGGAGACCGGTCGCAACGGCCTCAATCCGAGCCTGGTTCCCGGCAATGCCGACGACCTGGTCCGGCTCAAGCGCGAGCTCAAGGAGCCCGGTCCGGATCGCGTGTTCTACGTCGCCGACGCGTTCCGCGCCGGCCTGTCTCTGCAGGACGTGTTCGCGCTGACGCACATCGATCCGTGGTTCCTGGTCCAGATCGAGGACCTGGTCGCGACCGAGGCGGCGGTCAAGGCGGGCGGCCTCGCCGCGGTCGATGCGGCGCGCATGTTCGCGCTCAAGCGCAAGGGCTTCTCCGACGCGCGCCTGGCCGAGCTGCTCGACACCGACGAGAACGCGGTCCGCCATCTGCGCCGCGCGTTCAACGTGCGGCCGGTCTACAAGCGCGTCGATTCGTGCGCGGCCGAGTTCGCGACGACCACCGCGTATCTGTACTCGACCTACGAGGAAGAGTGCGAGGCCGAGCCGACCGGGCGCGAGAAGATCGTCGTGCTCGGCGGCGGCCCGAACCGCATCGGCCAGGGCATCGAGTTCGACTACTGCTGCGTGCACGCCGCTCTGGCGCTGCGCGAGGATGGTTACGAGACGATCATGGTCAACTGCAATCCGGAGACCGTCTCGACCGACTACGACACCTCCGACCGGCTCTATTTCGAACCGCTGACGCTCGAGGACGTGCTCGAGATCATCGACAAGGAGAAGCCCAAGGGGGTCATCGTGCAGTACGGCGGCCAGACGCCGCTGAAGCTCGCGCGGGCGCTCGAGGCCAACGGCGCGCCGGTGATCGGCACCTCGCCCGACTCGATCGACGCGGCCGAAGACCGCGAGCGCTTCCAGAAGATGATCGAGAAACTGGGCCTGAAGCAGCCGCCGAACCGCACCGCGCGCAACGCCGACGAGGCGCAGGCGCTGGCGCGCGAGATCGGCTATCCGCTGGTGGTGCGGCCGAGCTACGTGCTCGGCGGTCGCGCGATGGAGATCGTCCACGACGACGCCGACCTCTCGCGCTACATCCGCGACGCGGTGCGCGTGTCGAACGACTCGCCGGTGCTGCTCGACCGCTTCCTCGACCACGCCGGCGAGGTCGACGTCGACATCATCGCCGACGCCGACGGCAACGTGCTGATCGGCGGCATCATGGAGCACATCGAGGAGGCCGGCGTGCACTCGGGCGACTCCTCGTGCTCGCTGCCGCCGTACTCGCTGAGTGCCGAGCTGCAGGAGCAGCTGCGCGACCAGGTCACGCGGATGGCGCGCGAGCTCAAGGTCGTGGGCCTGATGAACACCCAGTTCGCCGTGCAGGGCGATACCGTCTACGTGCTCGAGGTCAACCCGCGTGCATCGCGCACGGTGCCGTTCGTGTCCAAGGCCACCGGCGTCGCGCTGGCCAAGATCGCGGCGCGCTGCATGGTCGGCCGGTCGCTCGCCGCGCAGGGCGCGACGCGCGAAGTCGTGCCGGACTACTACTCGGTCAAGGAAGCGATCTTCCCGTTCCTGAAGTTCCAGAACGTGGATCCGATCCTCGGGCCGGAGATGCGCTCGACCGGCGAGGTCATGGGCGTGGGCCGCAACTTCGGCGCGGCGTTCGCGCGCGCGCACGAGGCCGCCAACATCCAGGCGCCCAAGCCCGGCAAGGCGTTTCTCTCGGTGCGCGACGCCGACAAGGAGCGGCTGCTGCCGATCGCGAGCGATCTGCTGCGGCGCGGCTTCACGCTGGTCGCGACCGGCGGCACGCACGCGTTCCTGGCCTCGCACGGGCTCGCCTGCGACCGCATCAACAAGGTCATCGAGGGCCGTCCGCACATCGTGGACCTGATCAAGAACGGCGAGATCGTCTTCATCGTCAACACCACGGAAGGCAAGCAGGCGATCTCCGACTCGTTCTCGATCCGGCGCGAGGCGCTGCAGCAGCGCGTGACCTATTCGACGACGCTGAGCGGCGCCAAGGCCCTGCTGCACTCGCTGGACTTCCGCGACAGCCGTGCGGTACACAGTCTGCAGGAACTGCACAAGGAACTGGCATGATCAAGCGTTCACCGATGACGGCCAAGGGCGCCGAGCGCCTGCGCGCCGAACTGGAACGCCTCAAGTCCGTCGAACGGCCGGCGATCATTCAGGCGATCGCCGAGGCGCGTGCGCACGGCGATCTGAAGGAGAATGCCGAGTACGCGGCCGCGCGCGAGCAGCAGGGCTTCGTCGAAGGGCGCATCCAGGAGCTCGAGGCGGCGCTCTCGACCGCCGAGATCATCGATCTGTCGCGCCTGAAGGGGCCGCGCATCGTGTTCGGCGCGACGGTCGGACTGGCCGACGAGGACAGCGGCGAAGAGGTGACGTACCAGATCGTCGGCGACCTCGAATCGGACATCAAGCAGCGCATGATCTCGGTCAGCTCGCCGTTCGCGCGCGCGCTGATCGGCAAGAGCGAGGGCGAGAGCTTCGAGTTCCAGGCGCCGAACGGCACGCGGCGATACGAGATCGTCTCGGTCGACTATCGCGACTGACGCCGGCGGAGCTGCGGCGTGCCGTCGATCAGACTGCTGCTGCCGGAACTGCGGCACTGCGCGGCCTCGGCCGAGGTCGCCGGCGGCGTGCTGGCCGGCTGGATCGCGCGCGGTGATGCGCATGCGCCCGCCGAGCCCGGCACCATCGCGGCGATCCGCAGCCTGGCCGAGTGGCCGGGCACGGGCCTGCCGTCGGCCGCGCTGACGCGCACGCTCGACGCTTCCGATGCCGCCGAAGGCGCGTGGCTGCGCGCCGATCCGTGCTACGTGCGTCCGGACCTGACCACGGTGCGTCTGCTCGCCAGCGGCGAGCTCGGGCAGAGCGCCGAGGAGACGGCGGCCCTGCTGCAGGCGCTCAAGCCGCTGTTCGGCGACAGCGGCGTGCCGATCGATGCACCGACGCCGTCACGCTGGTACCTGGCCGGATCGGCCGGTACCGATTTCCCGGACTGCCCGCCGCCCGAGGAGATCCTCGGCGACGATCTGAAGCTGCACTGGCCGCAGGGCGCGGCCGGCAAGCGCTGGCGGCTGCTGCTCAACGAAGCGCAGGTCGTTCTGCACAACCATCCGGTCAACGCCGCACGCATCGCGCGCGGCGCAGTGCCGATCAACAGTCTGTGGTTCTGGGGCGCCGGACGGTTGCCCGGCGGCGTGCGCAGCCGATGCGCGCGCATCATGACCGCCGATCCGGTGCTGATCGCGCTGGCGCGGCTCGGCGGCGGCGTCGACGATCCGCTCGATCCAACCGGTCTGGACCCCGCGCTGCGCGCGGCCGGAACGGGCGATCTCGGCGTCGATCTGCGCAGCGCGCGGGCCGGCGTGCTCGAGCGCGACTGGCTGCAGCCGCTCGATGTGTTGCTGCGGCGCGGCGGTTGCGCGGCCATCGAGCTGGCCTTCGTCTCCGGACAGCGCGTGACGGTCCGCGCCTGGCACCGCAGACGGTTCTGGCGGCGCGTACGGCCCCTGCCGACGTGAGACCGATCACGATCCGCCATCGCGCCGTGCCGGTGCCGCAGCGGCTGGCCGCGCTGCATCCGGTGCTCGCGCGGATCTATGCCGCACGCGGCGTCGACGATCCGAGCCACGTCGAGTACCGGCTCGCCTCGCTCGCGCCGCCGCAGGCGCTCGGCGGCCTCGACGCGGCCTGCGAGTTGCTCGCGCGCGCGATCGCCGAGGACCGGCGCATCTGCATCGTCGGCGACTTCGACTGCGACGGCGCGACCGGAACGGCGGTGGCGATGCGCGGCCTGCGCCTGCTCGGCGCACGCCGCGTCGAGTACCGCGTGCCGAACCGGTTCGTGCACGGCTACGGCCTGACCCCGGCTCTGGTCGAGACCTTCGGCGACCCGCCGCCGGATCTGATCGTGACCGTCGACAACGGCATCGCCAGCCTCGCCGGCGTCGCGGTCGCCAAGGCGCGCGGCATCCAGGTGCTGGTCACCGACCACCACCTGCCGGGCGACCGGCTGCCCGATGCCGATGCGATCGTCAATCCGAACCTGCCCGGCGATGCGTTTCCGAGCAAGGCGCTGGCCGGCGTCGGCGTCGTGTTCTACCTGCTGATCGCGTTGCGCGCCCATCTGCGCGCACGCGGCGGCCTCGATGGCGGGGGCGGCGATGCGGATCTGGGCAGCCTGCTCGATCTGGTCGCACTCGGCACCGTGGCCGATCTGGTCCCGCTCGACTACAACAACCGCCTGCTCGTCGATGCCGGTCTGCGCCGGCTGCGCGCCGGACGTGGCTGTGCGGGGATCTTTGCGCTGCTCGAGTCGGCCGGGCGCAGCGCGGCCATGCTGGTGCCGGCCGATCTCGGCTACGCGGTCGCGCCGCGCGTCAATGCGGCCGGCCGCCTCGACGACATGGGACTCGGCATCGAGTGCCTGCTGACCGACGATCCGGCGGCCGCGCGACAGATCGCCGAACGCCTGAGCGCGATCAACGCCGAGCGCCGCGACGTGCAGGCTGGCATGCTCGAGGAGGGCGAGGCGCTGGTCGAGCGCTGGATCGGTGCGCACGGGCTCGACGGTCTGCCGCTCGGGCTGACGCTGTTCGAGGACCACTGGCATGCCGGCGTGGTCGGTCTGGTCGCGTCCAAGCTCAAGGATCGCCTGCATCGGCCGGTGATCGCCTGTGCGCCGGTCCAGGCCGGCAGCGACGAGGTGCGCGGCTCGGCGCGTTCGATCCGCGGCGTGCACGTGCGCGATCTGCTCGCCGAGGTCGACGCGCGCCATCCGGGCCTGATCGAGCGCTTCGGCGGTCATGCGATGGCGGCCGGCCTGTCGCTGGCACGCGGGCAGGTCGAGCGGTTCGCGGCGGCCTTCGACGCGATCGTGCGCGAGCGCGCCGCGCCCGAGCTGTTCGAGCCGGTCGCGCTGAGCGACGGCGAACTCGGCCCGCACGAGTTCACCGCGGAGCTGGCGGCGCTGCTGCGCTATGCCGGCCCGTGGGGGCAGGGTTTCGCCGAGCCGGCCTTCGACGGCGAGTTCGCGGTCGCGGCGTGGCGCGTCGTCGCCGAACGGCATCTGGGGCTCAGCCTGCAGCTGCGCGGGCGTGCCGAGCCGCTCAATGCGATCCACTTCCAGGGCTGGAGCGGGCAGCCGCCACCGGGCCGCGTGCGCGCGCTGTTCCGGCTGGTGCCCGACGACTACCGCGGCGGCGAGGCGATCCAGCTGGTGGTGGAGCACCTGCAGCCGGCGTGACGCGCTCGCTCAGGGGCCGGCCAGGCCGGTGATCGTGCCGGCGATGACCGCCGAGCCCGGCGATTCGAGGATCTGATCGGGCGTGTCCTCGCCGGCGTCGTGGCCGCCCCAGAAGCCGGCCCAGGCGTTGCGGCGGATCTTGGCCGCATACAGCGCGCGATCGGCGAGGCGAATCGCGTAGGGCCAGCCCGACGCCTCGCCGCTGCGGATGCCCGAGAAGAACGGAAACGGTGCGAAGCCGACCGAGACCGTCAGCATGCGCGACTGTCCCGGCAGCAGTTCGAAATCGCCGGCCAGCGCCTGGCGCAGCCGCTCGGCGACCGCCGCGGCCTGCTCGCAGTTCAGATCGGCGCAGGCGACGAGAAACTCCTCGCCGCCCCAACGCGCGACGATGTCGCACGGGCGGCAAGCGGCCTTGAGCCGGCCGGACAGGTCCGCGAGCACGCCGTCGCCGGCGTGGTGGCCGTAGTTGTCGTTGATGCGCTTGAAATGATCGATGTCGATCAGGAACAGCACGTGGCGCGCGTCGGAGCGCGCGCTCGGTGCCGACAGCGCATTGAGCTGACTGGTCGCGGTGCGCCGGTTCGGCAGGCCGGTCAGCGGGTCGATCGCGCTGAGCTCGCGCAGCAGACGGTGGCGGCGATACTGCATCAGGCCGAAGGCGATCGCGGCGATCGCCAGCAGGCTCAGCATCGCGATCGTGAAGTTGCGGGTCAGGCGCGCCTTGTCGAGGCTCAGCGACTGGATCTCGCTCTGATGGCGCAGGCGTTCGAGCTCGCGATTGGCCGATGCGTCCTGCAGGCGGGCCTGCAGGTCCGCGAGAATTTCCAGGCGCTGCTCCTTGAGCGCGTTCATCTGCAGCGCGTGCAGGCTGCGGGTCGAGGCGAGCACCTCATCGGTGCGGCCGAGCGCGGCCTCCGCGGCGATCTTGGCCTCGAGCGCCTGCACCTTTTCCTTCTGCGAGGAGGTGCCTTCCAGCGCCTGGAGCGCGTCCTCGGCCGTGCGCAGCGCAGCGTTCTTCTCGCCGGACAGGCGCTGCACGGTCGACAGCACCGCCAGGCTCGCCGCTTCGCCTTCCGGATCGGGCAGGGCGCGCTGGGTCTTCAGCGCCGCCTCGACCAGTTCGCGTGCCTCGGCGATCCGGCCGCGATCGGCGAGGACGCCGGCGCGCGCGGCGCGCAGGCGCGTCCGGATCAGCACGTTGTTGGTCTCCTCGGCCAGCCGTTCGGCACGCTCCAGCGCATCGAGCGCCTCGGGCCGTCCCATCCGGATCTGGTTGATCGCGAGGTTGTACAGCAGCGTGGCGTCCTTGCGCCCGATGCCGTCGGCCAGCGCGAGCGCGCGCCGATAGTGCTCGTCGGCGATCTCGGGCGAGTCGAGGTAGTCGGCGTGGATCAGGCCGATGTTGATCAGGGTCACGATCTGCGACACGATCGCATCGTTGCCGCCCTGGCTCGCCGCGATGTCATTGACGCGCGCGTACAGCTGTTCGGCCTGGTAGGTGCGGCCGGCGCTGTGCAGCATCGCACCGGCATGCGAGAGCGCGCGCAGCACGAACGCGGGCGGCAGCTCCGGATGGGCTTCGACGAGGGCCTGCACCTCGTTCGCGACGTCGATCGCACGCGCGGCCTGGCCGACGATCCGGGCGGCGTCGCCGAGGCAGGTCAGCATCTTGATGCGCGGCTCGATCGCGAGCGCCGGGTCGGCCAGTACGCCGTCGGCGAGTGCGATCGCGGTCTGCGGTTCACTGCGGCGCAGCGACAGACAGCGCTCGACGGTCGCCTCGACGGTCTGGGCCGGCGGATCGGCCGCGCGGGTCGACGTCGTTGCGAGCACGAGTGCCAGCGGAACGATCAGCCGGCACCGGTCCGCGCGTCGCACGATGTCGATCATCGGTCTCTTCATTCGATGCCCGTGGCCCAGACGAAGGGCGAGTCAGGGCATGCATGTTACATGCCGACCTCCGGGGCACTGCAAGCCGCCGCCGGTCGGTTCGCCGTGACGCCGGCCGCGGCCACTCTGTTAAGCTTGAAGGTCTTTGACGCACGATTTCTCTCAGCCATGATCGAACTCAATCCCATCCGCCAGCGCATCGCCGATCTACAGGATCGACTGCTTTCGCTACGGGGGTATCTTTGACTACGACGTCAAACGCGAACGCCTGGAGGAAGTGACCCGCGAGCTCGAAAGTCCCGACGTCTGGGACGACCCGGAGCGCGCGCAGTCGCTCGGGCGCGAGCGCTCGCTGCTCGACAAGACCGTCAACGGCATCCGCTCGCTCGACGAAGGGCTGAGCGGTGCGGCCGAGCTGCTCGATCTGGCCGCAGCCGAGAACGACGAGGAGACCGCCCACGCGGTGCTCGAGGACGTCGAGCGCTGCGCGGCAGGCGTCGACCGGCTCGAGTTCCAGCGCATGTTCTCCGGCAAGATGGATTCGGCCAACGCCTTCGTCGACATCCAGGCCGGCGCCGGCGGCACGGAGGCGCAGGACTGGGCCGAGATGCTGCTGCGTATGTATCTGCGCTGGGCCGAGTCGCGCGGCTGGAAGACCGAGCTGCTCGAGGTCTCGGCCGGCGAAGTGGCCGGCATCAAGAGCGCGACGTTCAGGGTCGAGGGCGAATACGCCTACGGCTGGCTCAAGACCGAGATCGGCGTGCATCGCCTGGTGCGCAAATCGCCGTTCGATTCTGACAATCGCCGGCATACCTCGTTCACGTCGGTCTTCGTGTCGCCGGAAGTCGACGACGACATCGACATCGAGATCAACCCGGCCGACCTCAAGACCGACGTCTACCGTTCCTCGGGCGCCGGCGGTCAGCACGTCAACAAGACCGAGTCGGCCGTGCGCATCACACACGTGCCGAGCGGCGTCGTCGTGGCCTGCCAGACCGAGCGTTCGCAGCACGCCAACCGCGACCGCGCGATGAAGATGCTCAAGGCCAAGCTGTACGAGATCGAGATCCAGAAGCGCAACGCCGAGAAGGACGCCCTGGAAGCGACCAAGTCCGACATCGGCTGGGGCAGCCAGATCCGCAACTACGTGCTCGACCAGTCGCGCATCAAGGATCTGCGCACCGGCATCGAACGGTCCGATACGCAGAAGGTGCTCGACGGCGACCTCGACGAGTTCATCGAGGGCAGCCTCAAGGCCGGCCTCGAGGCCGGCGCCAAGCGCGTCGACGCATGACGCCGCCGGCGCGGCCGTTCCGATCTTCATCAGCCTACGCAAGACGACAATGACTACGAGTGAGCAGCAGCGTCCGGCGCCGCCGGACGCGCCGGTGGCGTCCACCGGCGAATCCGCCGAGGTCGCCGAGAACCGACTGGTCGCCGAGCGGCGCGACAAGCTGCGCGCGCTGCGCGCGGCCGGCGTGGCGTTCCCGAACGATTTCCGCGTCGACGCCCAGGCCGGCGATCTGCAGGCGGCCTATGCCGACCGCGACGTCTGGACCGCCGAGGCGCTCGAGGCCGAGGCGCGCCGCGTGCGCGTCGCCGGCCGCGTGCTGCTGCGGCGCATCCAGGGCAAGGTCAGCTTCGTGCAGCTGCAGGACGGCAGCGACCGTATCCAGCTGTTCATCCACCAGGGCACGCTCGGCGAGGCTGCCTACGAGGCGTTCAAGAGCGGCGACGTCGGCGACATCGTCGGTGCCGCCGGCGTCCTGATGCGGACCAAGACCGGCGAGCTGTCGGTCAAGGTCGACGAGCTGCGCCTGCTGACCAAGTCGCTGCGTCCGCTGCCGGACAAGTGGCATGGCCTGGCCGACATCGAGCAGCGCTACCGGCAGCGCTACGTCGACCTGATCGTGACGCCCGAAGCGCGCGAGGCGTTCCGGATCCGCGCCCGGCTGATCCGTTTCATCCGCGACTATCTCGAAGCGCCCGAGCGGCACTTCGTCGAGGTCGAGACGCCGATGATGCACGCGATTCCCGGCGGCGCGACGGCGCGGCCGTTCGTGACCCATCACAACGCGCTCGACCTCGACATGTATCTGCGCGTCGCGCCCGAGCTCTATCTCAAGCGCCTGGTGGTCGGCGGTTTCGACCGTGTCTACGAGATCAACCGCAATTTCCGCAACGAGGGCGTGTCGACCCGGCACAACCCCGAGTTCACGATGCTCGAGCTGTACCAGGCCTACGCGACCTACCTGGAGATCATGGACCTGACCGAGGGCATGATCCGCGACGGTGCGCGCGCGGTGCTCGGACGCGATCGGCTGACCTGGGAAGGCAACGAGATCAACCTCGGCGCGCCGTTCCGGCGCTGGCGCATGGAGGATGCGGTCTGCGAGCTCAACCCCGAGATCGCGCGCGCAGACCTGCGCGACCGCGCGCGGATGGCCGAGCACTGCGCGCGGCTGCGCATCGCGGTCAAGCCCGATTACGGCTGGGGCCGGCTGCTGCTCGAGATCTTCGAGAAGACCGTCGAACCGACCCTGATCCAGCCGACCTTCATCACGGCCTATCCCACCGAGGTCTCGCCGCTGGCGCGCCAGAGCGATCACGACGCCGAGGTGACCGACCGCTTCGAGCTGTTCATCAACGCCAAGGAACTGGCGAACGGCTTTTCCGAGCTGAACGACCCGGAGGACCAGGCCGCGCGCTTCATGGCTCAGGTCCAGGCCAAGGACGCCGGCGACGACGAGGCGATGCATTTCGACGCCGACTACATCCGCGCGCTCGAGTACGGCCTGCCGCCGACCGGCGGCCTCGGCGTCGGCATCGATCGCCTGGCGATGCTGTTCACCGATTCGGCCTCGATCCGCGACGTGCTGCTGTTCCCGTACATGCGGCCGGTAGGCTGATACCATACGCAGTGGTATGGACGCATTTCGTGTCGGGATCGACCTATGCTAGCCTCGATCGCCTCGTACGGCGGGATGCCGGAACGGTCGTCGTCCCGAGGCGGGCGATGTCCATCGGGGGTGGCGTCCGCCGGCCCGGGGTCGCTGGAGGTCGCGGAGAGCTCGAGTGAATGTACTGATAGTTGACGACCAGCCATCGGCTCGCACGATGCTCCGGCACGTGGTCGAGGCGATCGGGCCGGGCATCCGGGTGTCGGATTTCGGCAGTCCGGTCGACGCGCTGCGCTGGTCGGACGCCAACCCGGCGGACCTGCTGCTGCTCGACTATCGCATGCCGGAGATGGACGGCCTGGAGTTCGCGCGCCGGTTCCGCCGTCCGATGGCGCGCCGCGACGTGCCGATCGTGCTGATCAGCGTGGTCGGCGACGAACCGATCCGCCAGGCCGCGCTCGACGCCGGCGTGATCGACTTCATGGTCAAGCCGATCCGGCCGCGCGAGCTGCGCTCGCGCTGCAAGAACCTGCTGCAGCTGCGCCGTCAGGGCGAATCGGTCAAGGAACGCGCTCGCTCGCTCGAGCAGCGCGTGCTGCAAAGCCTGAGCGAAGTCGAGCAGCGCGAGCGCGAGACGCTGTTCCGGCTCGCCAAGGCGATCGAGTACCGCGACTTCGGCACCGGCATCCATCTGCTGCGCATGGCGCACTACTCGGAGCTGCTGGCCGAGGAGCTCGGCATGCCCGAGGAGGACGCACGGATCCTGACGCTGGCGGCGCCGCTGCACGACATCGGCAAGATCGGCGTGCCCGACGCGATCCTGCTCAAGCGCGGCAGCCTCACGGAGGAGGAGATGGCGGTCATGCGCAAGCATCCGCTGATCGGCTACGAGATCCTCAAGGACAGCCAGAGCCGCTTCGTCCAGATGGGCGCACTGATCGCACTGCGGCACCACGAACGCTGGGACGGCAGCGGCTATCCGGACGGCCTGAAGGGCGAGGCGATTCCGCTGCCGGCGCGCATCGTCGCGCTGGCCGACGTCTACGACGCCCTGACTTCGGAGCGGCCGTACAAGGCGGCCTGGTCGTCCGATGAAGCGTTCGACTATATCAAGGCCCATCGTGGCACGCTTTTTGATCCTTCCTGTGTGGACGTCCTGTTGGCCCATCGTTCGCGGATCGTCGACATACAGCAGTCCAAGCTGGCGCCGCACGGGCTGGGACTTTGACCGGAACGGCCGGTCCGCCGCCGGTCTGAGCCGGCCGGACGATCGCGGGCCGCGGGACGAAGAGCGTCTGGCTCTTGGATGATCGGGCAGAGCGAACTCATGCAGTCAGTGCTGGAAATCGTCAAGGAGCGTCTGTCCAACCGTCCCGACAGCGAGCACGGCCAGGCCCTGGTCCGCGTCTCGATCGTCGCGCTGTGCATGATGTATCTGTTCGGCGTGGGCGCCGTGTCCGGCTACGGCGACCCGGCGCTCAAGGCGGTCATGCTGATCGGCGTGCTCGATGTGCTGGCGTCGATCCTGATCCTCGCCCACATCGTGTTCCGGCCGGCGCGGTCCAACGTGCGCCGCGTCATCGGCATGCTGGTCGACTACAGCGTCATCGGCGCCAACATGCACATCATGGGCACGCAGCTCTCGCTGCTGTACGTGCTCAACATGTGGGTCACGATCGGCAACGGTCTGCGCTACGGTCCCTGGTTCCTGCTGATCTCGGTCGCGATGGGCGCGGTCTCGTTCCTCGCGGTGATCCTGACCACGCCGTTCTGGCAGGCCAACAACATCCTGGCCTGGGGCCTGCTGATCGGCCTGATCGCGATCCCGGCCTATCTGACCTCGCTGCTGCGCGCGCTGACGCGCGCGACCGAGGAGGCGCGCCGTGCGAACGAGGCCAAGAGCAGCTTCCTGGCCAATATGAGCCACGAGTTCCGGACGCCGCTGAACGGCATCGTCGGCATGTCCGACTTGCTGCTGACGACGCGGCTGACCGGCGAGCAGCGCGAGTACGCCGACGTGCTGCAGGCCTCGGCGCGATCGCTGCTGACCCTGGTCGAGGACGTGCTCGACATCTCGGCGATCGAGGCCGGCAAGCTCAAGTACAACGCGGCCGACTTCCAGGTCGACGACGTGCTGCACAGCGTGCAGCTGATGATGCAGCCGCTGGCCGCCAACAAGGGCTTGCAGTTCGAACTGGCGGTCGCCGGCGACGTGCCGTCCGCCGTGCACGGCGACCCGGGCCATCTGCGCCAGGTACTGATCAATCTGGTGTCCAACGCGGTCAAGTTCACCGACGACGGGCGCATCGACCTCCAGGTCAGCCGCGTCCGCGAGCAGGGCAGTGCGGTGGTCGTGCGCTTCGAGGTGCGCGATACCGGCATCGGTATCGCCGAGGAGGCGCAGGCGCGAATCTTCCAGGCGTTCGAACAGGCCGAGAGCGGACACGCGCGCCGGTTCGGCGGCACCGGCCTGGGCACCACGATCGCCAAGGCGATGACCGAGCAGATGGGCGGCACGATCGGCTTCAGCAGCGAGGCCGGCCGCGGTTCGGTGTTCTGGGTCGAGATTCCGTTCCGTTTGCCGGCGCAGGCGGACCCGGCGGCACCGGTGCCGGCGGCGGCCGCGACCAACGTGATCTCGTTCGACGATCCGTTCGTGCGCCATCGCGCACGCGCGCGCTCGATGCGCCTGCTGATCGCCGACGACCAGCCGGCCAACGTGTCGGTACTGCGCAAGCTGCTCGAGAAGGCCGGTCACCAGATCCACGCGGTCGACAACGGCGAGGCCGTGCTCGACGCGATCGAGACGACCGTCTACGACGCGGTCATCATCGACCTGCACATGCCCGGCGTCAGCGGCATCGACGTGATTCGCCAGTCGCGCGTCATGCATGCCGGGCGGCAGCAGATTCCGTTCATCGTACTCAGCGCCGACGTGACCGCGCGGACGATCGCCGAAACCGAGAGCGCCGGCGCGCATGTCTTCCTCGCCAAGCCGGTCGTGGTGTCGCGCCTGCTCGATGTACTGGCCGAGATCGCGTCCGGGGCCAAGCCCGAAGACGCGCCCAAGGCGGTCGGCGCGGCGCCACCGGCGACCGACGAGACCGTCTCGCGCGAGGTGCTCAACGACCTGGAGGAGCTCCACCTCGGCTCCGGCTTCGTCAGCCTGTTCGTCGAGGAGTGCATGCAGGACGCGCTCAAGTGCATCGGGCAGCTCGACGCGCTGGCCGAGGAGTCGCAATGGGACGAGTACCGCGACGTGTGCCACGCGTTGAAGGGCGTGGCCGGCAACGTCGGGGCGATGCGTCTGGCGCAGGCCGCGTCGGACAGCATGCGGCTGGCCAACTGGCAGCTCGCGCGCGAGTGGAAGATGCGCAATCAGGGCATCCGTCGCCAGCTCGATCAGGCGCAGAACGCGTTCAAGACGATCCTGCAGGAGCGCGGCCCGGCCAATCCGGCACGGGCCACGCCCGATCCGGCGTTTCCGTGAGCGGCTCCCGGCGCAGACCGGGAGCCGGCTCGTTCGCCTCGATCAGACCGCCTGCAGCGCGGGGCGTGCCGGCTCGACGCGTTCGGCGGCGGCCTGCGGCCGGCGCTGCTGTACGCGCACCAGACGCTCCATCGTCCGCAGCGACTTGTCGCCGAGCTGGATCGCGGTGTCGACCCAGATCTCGGTCACGCGCATCAGTTCGTCCAGCGTGACCGGATTGCAGGTCTGGCGGACGCGATTCATCGCGACGCGTGCATGCGGAATGCGCTGATTGCGGCGGATCAGCTCGTTGACGGCCTGCACGCCTTCGCCCTTCGGAACCAGCACGTCGACGACGCCCATCTGGTGCAGTTCGTCGCTGGAATAGACGTTGCCGCTGAGGATCATCTCCTCGGCCAGCTTGGCGCTGATGCGCTGGCGCAGGAACGAGTAGGCGCCCATGCCCGGGAACAGGTCGAACAGCACTTCCGGGAAGCCCATGCCGACGCCGCTCTCGGCGACGATCGTCTGGCAGGCGAGCGCGAGTTCAAGACCGCCGCCGAGCGCATCGCCCTGCACCAGCGCGATCGAATGGATCTTGTTGGTCGCGGCCGCGGCGTAGACGCCGTGCACGCCCTCGACGCATAGGCGCGCATAGGCCAGCAGATGGTCGCGATTGCGCTCGCGGATCAGACGGCCGAACAGCTCCAGATCGCCGCCGAGGTTGAATACGTCGGCGTCGGAGCCGAGCACCAGATGGGCGAGCTTGCCGTCGACGTCGCCGCCGATCAGGGTCGAGCGCTCCACGCTCTTGCGCAGGTACAGATGCAATTCCTTGAGCAACTGCACGGAGAAGCACGCCCGGTAGCCCATCTCGTGCTGGGGCTGATGCTTGTGCATGAAGAACCACGAGGTGTTGGTGCCCTCGTCCTGTTGGGTGCGGAGCAGCTGATAGGCATCGGTATTGCGCGTCGTGTCGGTCGTATTCATGGGTTTTATACCTTCGGGGTAGGAGCGCTTGTCGGATCGCGATTCAAGCGTGGGCAGGCGTTTGCGCTGGTTTGCACAAGCGATCGAAGGCAGTTTAGCCCGCTGTCAAGTCTTTGAATACTGACGGAGTGCGCAAAATATACGCAAGGAAATCAATCCATTAAGTGCTGATAATGCTCCGGAAAGATCGTTTCGCCGGCCGCTCGGCGCGATTCCGTCAGGCCGGCGGCAATACCGCGAGCACGGTATCGATCGTCGCCACGCGCCGCGCATCGGCATGGACGTGCACGTGCGCGAACTGGATGTTGCGCTTGCGCCTGACGCTCGCCTCGAGCTTCAGCACCGGCACGTCGCGCTCGACCGGTAGCAGGAATTCGGCGTTGGCGCGGACCAGGCGCGGCCGGCCGCGCTGGCCGGTCGACCAGGCCCACAATGCGGTCAGCTGTCCGGCCGCCTCGATGATCAGCGTGCCCGGAAAGATCGGATCGTTCGGGAAGTGCTGACGATAGACCCAGTGCGTGTCGCCGAGATCGACGTCGCCTTCGATGTGGGCGCCGTCCAGTCGCGTGATGCGCGAGATCTGGCGCATCTGGTCGATCGGCAGGAAGGTGGCGTCGATGTCGATCAGCGAGGTCGAGTCGGGTTCTGGCATGGCAAAGCGGGCACGGACCGGGTCGGTCTCGACGTTACGCCCGGCGAGCGCCGGGCCGATGCGTCGGGCGACGCATCTCGGCCGCGAAGAGTAGCAGAAGCCGCGTTCAGGATGCCGCGCTGTCGCGCAGTTCCCGACGCAGGATCTTGCCGACGTTGGTCTTGGGCAGACTGGTGCGGAACTCGATGCTGCGCGGACGCTTGTAGCCGGTCAGATTGGCGTGGCAGAACTCGCGCAGCTGCGCCTCGGTCAGCGACGGATCCTTCTTGACCACGACCAGCTTGACCGCCTCGCCGGATTTTTCGTCGGGAATGCCGACCGCGGCGACTTCGAGCACACCCGGATGCTGCGCGACGACGTCCTCGACCTCGTTCGGATACACGTTGAAACCCGAAACGAGAATCATGTCCTTCTTGCGGTCGACGATGTAGAAGAAGCCGTTCTCGTCCATGCGCGCGATGTCGCCGGTGCGCAGCCAGCCGTCGGCGGCGAGCACCTTGTCGGTCTCGTCGGGGCGGTTCCAGTAGCCCTTCATGACCTGCGGTCCGCGGATGCACAGCTCGCCGGTCTCGCCGACCGGCAGATGGCGTCCGTCGTCGTCCTGGATCGAGGCGTCGGTCGACGGAACCGGCAGGCCGATCGATCCGTTGTAGTCCTTGAGGTCGATCGGATTCATGCAGGCCGCGGGCGAGGTCTCGGTCAGGCCGTAGGCCTCGACCAGGGTCACGCCGGTGACCTGCTTCCAGCGCTCGGCGACCGCCTTCTGCACGGCCATGCCGCCGCCGAGCGTCATGCGCAGGTTCGAGAAGTCGACCTGATCGAATCCGGGCGTGTTGAGCAGGCCGTTGAACAGCGTGTTGACGCCGGTGAACGCGGTGAAGCGCAGGTTGCGGATTTCCTTCACGAAGCCCGGCATGTCGCGCGGATTGGTGATGAGGTAGTTGAGGCCGCCCATCTTGACGAAGACCAGATAGTTCGCGGTCAGCGCGAAGATGTGGTACAGCGGCAGCGCCGTGATGATGACCTCTTCGCCTTCGCGCAGACGCGTGCTGATCCAGCTGTAGGCCTGCAGCATGTTCGCGACGATGTTGCGATGGGTCAGCATCGCGCCCTTGGCGACGCCGGTGGTGCCGCCGGTGTACTGCAGGAAGGCGATGTGGTCCGACTCGATGCGGACCGGGCCCAGCGTGCTCGCTGCGCCGCGGCGCAGCGCGTCCTTGAAGCGGATCGCGCCGGGCAGGTCGTAGGGCGGCACCAGCTTCTTGACGTACTTGACGACGAGGTTGGTCAGCACCGATTTCGGAAACGCGAGCATGTCGCCGAGTGCGGTCGTGATGACCTGGCGGCAGGCCGGCGTGGCGCGGATGACCTCGGCGACGGTGTGCGCGAAGTTGTCGAGCACGAGGATCGCGCTCGCGCCCGAGTCGGTGAGCTGATGCTTGAGTTCGCGCGGCGTGTACAGCGGATTGACGTTGACGACGGTGAGGCCGGCGCGCAGCACGCCGAAGATCGCGATCGCGTACTGCAGTGTGTTGGGCATCATGATCGCGACGCGATCGCCCTGCGCCAGTCCCAGGTCGTTGCGCAGATACGCCGCGAAGTCGGCGCTGAGGCGGTCGAGCTCGCCGTAGGTCAGATCGCTGCCCATGCTGCGGAACGCCGGATCGGCGGCATAGCGCCGGCAGCTGTCCTCGAGCAGCTGGCTGACCGAGCTGTACTGGTCGGGGTCGATCTCGGCCGGTACGCCTTCGGGATAGTGGGCCAGCCAGGGCTTCTCGGGAGCGTTGACCATCGATGAAGAGACCTCGAATTCCGCGGGAGGGGACGTCGCTGCGGGTGTGGTTCGTTCCAGTTCGGAGACCGCACCATACGCGATCGCATCGTCGCGCACGATTGCAGCATAGAGGTCGAACGCGCGGCAAGCGGCAGCGCAGCGAGGCTGGCCCGATCGGCGAAGATCGCTTACCTTGATCGATCTTTACGGCCGAGGTCGACGACGATGCGACATCGCGGGTGGTGCCGGGCATCGCGCTGGGTTTACCTCGTCATGCTGCTGCTCGCGCTTGCGGCCTGTTCGCGCAGCGACGACGAGACACGGCTGCGCGAGGCGCTCGGGCGGATGGAAACCGCGGTCGAGGAACGCCGGCCCGGCGATTTCGTCGATGTCCTCGCCGAGGACTTCACCGGTGCCGACGGCACGCTCGATCGGGCCGGTCTGCACAATCTGCTGCGCGCGCAGGTGCTCAGGCACGCGCAGATCGACGTCGTGCTCGCGGCGCCGGACATCGAGATCCAGGGCGATCGCGCCACCGTCGCGGTCACCGCGACCTTGAGCGGCGGTGCCGGCGGCTGGCTGCCCGATCGCGGTGCGGTCTACGCGATCACCAGCGGCTGGCGTCGCGAGGACGGACAGTGGCGCTGCGTCAACGCGCAGTGGCGGCAGGTGCTCTAGTGCGCCGGCCGGCCCGCGAAGCTGCGGACCGGCCATGTGCGCGATCGTTCAGGCCGAGGGCCTGGCCGCGAGCTGGCGCAGCACGTACGGCAGGATGCCGCCATGGCGGAAGAACTCGCGCTCCTTCGGCGTCAGCAGCAGCACGTGCACCTGGAACTGCTTGCGCGTGCCGTCCTCGGCGGTCGCGACGACGGTCGCTTCACGCGAGGCGCCGTCCTCCAGGCCGATCACGTCGATCGTCTCGCGGCCGGTCAGGCCGAGCGTGCGCGCGTTCTCGCCCTCGCGGAACTGGCACGGCAGCACGCCCATGCCGACCAGGTTCGAGCGGTGGATGCGCTCGAAGCTCTCGGCGATCACCGCCTTGACGCCGAGCAGTAGCGTGCCCTTGGCGGCCCAGTCGCGCGAGGAGCCGGTGCCGTACTCCTTGCCGGCGAACACGACCAGCGGCGTGCCCTCGTCCTTGTAGCGCATCGCCGCGTCGTAGATCGCCAGCTGCTCGCCGGACGGCACGTGCAGCGTGTAGCCGCCCTCGACGCCGTCGAGCATCAGGTTGCGGATGCGGATGTTCGCGAACGTGCCACGGACCATGACGTCGTCGTTGCCGCGGCGCGAGCCGTAGGAGTTGAAGTCGACCGGCTGCACGCCGCGCGAGATCAGGAAGCGGCCGGCCGGGGAGTCCTTCTTGATCGAGCCGGCCGGTGAGATGTGGTCGGTGGTGATCGAGTCGCCGAACAGGCCGAGCACGCGTGCGCCGTGCACGTCCTCGATGCGGCCGACCGCCATCGTCATGCCGTCGAAGTACGGCGGGTTCTTGATGTAGGTCGAGTCCGGGTCCCAGGCGTAGAGTTCGCCGTCGGCCGAGGCGATCGCGTTCCAGCGCTCGTCGCCCTTGAACACGTCGGCATAGCTCTTGGCGAACATCGCCGGCGTGACCGCACCGGCCACGGTGTCGGAGATGTCCTTGTTCGACGGCCAGATGTCGGCCAGGAAGACCGGGCGGCCATCGCTGCCGATGCCGAGCGGCTCGCGGGTCAGATCGATGTCGACCGTACCGGCCAGCGCATAGGCGACGACCAGCGGCGGCGAGGCCAGATAGTTCATCTTGACCTCGGGATGGACGCGGCCTTCGAAGTTGCGGTTGCCCGACAGCACCGAGGCGACGACCAGGTCGCCTTCGGCGATGCCCTTGCTGACCTCGGCCGGCAGCGGGCCGGAATTGCCGATGCAGGTCGTGCAGCCGTAGCCGACCAGGTAGAAGCCCAGCGCGTCGAGGTCGGCCAGCACGCCGGTGTGTTCGAGATAGTCGGTCACGACCTTCGAGCCGGGCGCCAGCGAGGTCTTGACCCAGGGCTTGGTCTTGAGGCCGCGCGCGACCGCATTGCGCGCGAGCAGGCCGGCGCCGAGCATGACCGCCGGGTTGGACGTGTTCGTGCACGAGGTGATCGCCGCGATCACGACCGCGCCGTCCTCCAGTTCGTAGTCGACGCCGTCCTTCTCGACGCGGACGCGCCCGGCGACCAGATCGTTGGCCGGGTTGCCGATCGCGGTCGCGCCGCCTTCGTTGGCGAAGTCGGCCGTCTCGGTGGTCTTCCTCGGCTTGCGTCCGGCCGCCAGCGGTCCGACGTGGGTGCGGTAGTTCTGCTTGACCTCGCCGAGCAGCACGCGGTCCTGCGGACGCTTCGGACCGGCCAGCGACGGCTTGACGTCGGCCAGGTCCAGCTCGAGCGTCGTCGTGAATTCCGGCGTCGGCGTGCTCTCGTCGTGCCACAGGCCCTGCGCGCGCGCGTAGGCCTCGACCAGGCGCACCAGTTCGTCGCTGCGGCCCGACAGGCGCAGATACGCCAGCGCCTCGGCGTCGATCGGGAAGATGCCGCAGGTCGCGCCGTACTCGGGCGCCATGTTGCCGATCGTCGCACGGTCGGCCAGCGCCAGATTCTTCAGGCCCGGTCCGAAGAACTCGACGAACTTGCCGACGACGCCGAGCTTGCGCAGCATCTGCGTGACGGTCAGCACCAGATCGGTCGCGGTCGCGCCCTCGGGCAGCTTGCCCGAGAGCTTGAAGCCGACCACCTGCGGGATCAGCATCGAGGACGGCTGGCCGAGCATCGCGGCCTCGGCCTCGATGCCGCCGACGCCCCAGCCGAGCACGCCCAGGCCGTTGATCATCGTCGTGTGCGAGTCGGTGCCGAACACGGTGTCCGGGTAGGCCCACAGCTCGCCGTCCTTCTGGCCGGTCATGACGACGCGGCCGAGGTGCTCCAGATTGACCTGGTGGACGATGCCGGTGCGCGGCGGCACCACCTTGAAATTGTCGAACGACTTCTGCCCCCAGCGCAGGAAGCCGTAGCGCTCCTTGTTGCGGTCGAACTCGATCTTGACGTTGAGATCCAGCGCGCCGGGACTGCCGAACGCGTCGACCTGGACCGAGTGGTCGATGACCAGCTCGACCGGCGCCAGCGGATTGATCTGCTCGGGCCGCCCGCCGAGGCGGACCACGGCGTCGCGCATCGCGGCCAGATCCACGACGCACGGCACGCCGGTGAAGTCCTGCAGCACCACGCGCGCCGGCATGAATGCGATCTCGGTGTCGGGTTCGCGGTGCGGATCCCACTGCGCGACCGCCTCGATGTGCGACGGCAGCACGCCGACGCCGTCCTCGTTGCGCAGCAGGTTCTCGAGCAGGATCTTCATCGAATACGGCAGGCGCGCGATGTCGAAGCGCTGGCCGAGCTTGGCCAGACTGGCGTAGCGATAGCGGCGGCCGTCGAGTTCGAGCGTGCTGCGGGTGGCGAAGGAATCACTCATTGGAACGTTCCTTTGGCTGGGGGCGGAGCGGTCGGACGCCCGCTGTTGCGCGCATGTGCCGGCGCGGCATGCGGTCGATTATCCGCCGTGCGGCGTGGGCGCGCGATGAGCCGTCGCGTTCGCCACGGACGGAGGTCCGAGGCGGCCAGTATGCGGACTTGAGTATGAATTATAAAGTACGTATCATCGATGCATACTTCGAGGAGCCAGGCGATGGAAGCGACGGTGGCCGAGCGCGGCCAGATCACCCTGCCCAAGGCCGTGCGCGACGCGCTGGGCCTGACCAAGGGCACCACGCTCAAGGTCGAACTCGACGGCAGCCGCATCATCCTGCGCAAGAGCGTCGACGACGCGATCTCGCGCGCGCGCGGCCGCTTCAAGCTCGACGGCTACGCCTCGCCCGACGACGCGCTGCGTGCGCTGCGCGACCGCGCGCCGGGCGATCCTGTCGAATCCTGATGACCGGACGATGATCGCGATCGATTCGTCGGTGCTGGTCGACCTGCTCGCCGACGGCCCGCAAGCCGATGCCGCCGAGGCCTGCCTGCGCCAGTGTCTGAGCGCCGGGCCGGTCGTCGTCTGCGACATCGTGCTGGCCGAGGTCTGCTGCGCGCTGCGCGACGGCGCCGAGGCGCTCGCCGTGCTCGAGGACATGAGCATCCGCTACCAGCCGCTGGAGGCCAAGTCGGCGCTGCGCGCCGGCGAGATGCAGCGGCGCTATCGCCAGCGCGGCGGCGGCGGTGTCCGCGCGATGCCCGATTTCCTGATCGGCGCCCATGCGCTGCTCCAGTGCAACGGTCTGATCACGCGCGACCACGCGTTCTACCGCGACTATTTCAAAGGGCTCAAGCTGATCGTGCCGTCGGTCTGAGCCGTGCCCGCTTTGTCTTCCCATTCCACCGCCCGATTCGGAGCCCCCATGCTGGACGCCTATCGCCAACACCTCGCCGAGCGCGCCGCACTCGGCATCCCGCCGCTGCCGCTCTCCGCCCGCCAGACCGCCGACGTGATCGAACTGCTCAAGGCGCCTCCAGCCGGCGAGGAAGCATTCCTGGTGGACCTGCTGAGCCATCGCGTGCCCGCCGGCGTCGACGACGCGGCCAAGGTCAAGGCCTCGTATCTGGCCGCGGTCGCGTTCGGCAGCGAGCACTGCACGGGGATCCCGCGCGAGCGCGCGACCGAACTGCTCGGCACGATGCTCGGCGGCTACAACATCCATCCGCTGATCGAGCTGCTCGACGACGCGCAGGTCGGCGCGATCGCCGCCGAGGCGCTCAAGAAGACGCTGCTGATGTTCGACGCGTTCCACGACGTCAAGGACAAGGCCGACAAGGGCAATGCGAACGCGCAGGCGGTGCTGCGCAGCTGGGCCGACGCGGAGTGGTTCACGAGCCGCCCGGCCGTGCCCGAGCGCCTGACGATCACCGTGTTCAAGGTGCCCGGCGAGACCAATACCGACGACCTGTCGCCGGCGCCGGACGCGACGACGCGTCCGGACATCCCGCTGCACGCGCTGGCGATGCTCAAGAACCGGCGCGAAGGCGCGCCGTTCCAGCCGGAGGAAGACGGCAAGCGCGGTCCGATCCAGCGCATCCTCGACCTGAAGCGCAGCGGTCATCCGGTCGCCTACGTCGGCGACGTCGTCGGTACCGGATCGAGCCGCAAGTCGGCGACCAACTCGGTGCTGTGGTGGACCGGCGAGGACATTCCGTTCATTCCGAACAAGCGCTACGGCGGCGTCTGCCTCGGCAGCAAGATCGCGCCGATCTTCTACAACACGATGGAAGACGCCGGCGCGTTGCCGATCGAGCTGGACGTTTCGAAGATGGACATGGGCGACGTCATCGAGCTGCGTCCGTACGAGGGCAAGGCGCTCAAGAACGGCCAGGTGATCGCTGAATTCCAGGTCAAGTCCGACGTGCTGTTCGACGAGGTGCGTGCCGGCGGCCGCATTCCGCTGATCATCGGCCGCGGCCTGACCGCCAAGGCGCGCGACGCGCTCGGCCTGCCGCCTTCGACGCTGTTCCGCCTGCCGCAGAACCCGGCCGACACCGGCAAGGGCTACACGCTCGCGCAGAAGATGGTCGGCCGCGCCTGCGGGCTGCCGGAGGGGCAGGGCGTACGGCCCGGCACCTACTGCGAGCCGAAGATGACCTCGGTCGGTTCGCAGGACACGACCGGCCCGATGACGCGCGACGAGCTCAAGGACCTGGCCTGCCTGGGCTTCTCGGCCGATCTGGTCATGCAGTCGTTCTGCCACACGGCCGCCTATCCGAAGCCGGTCGACGTCAAGACCCATCACGAGCTGCCGGCCTTCATCGCCACGCGCGGCGGCATCTCGCTGCGTCCGGGCGACGGCGTGATCCATTCCTGGCTCAACCGCATGCTGCTGCCCGACACCGTCGGCACCGGCGGCGACAGCCATACCCGCTTCCCGATCGGCATCTCGTTCCCGGCCGGATCGGGCCTGGTCGCGTTCGCGGCCGCCACCGGCGTGATGCCGCTGGACATGCCCGAGTCGGTGCTGGTGCGCTTCAAGGGCGAGCTGCAGCCCGGCGTGACGCTGCGCGACCTCGTCAACGCGATTCCGCTGTATGCGATCAAGCAGGGACTGCTGACGGTCGCCAAGCAGGGCAAGCAGAACATCTTCTCGGGCCGCATCCTCGAGATCGAAGGCCTGCCCAACCTCAAGGTCGAGCAGGCGTTCGAGCTGTCGGACGCGTCGGCCGAGCGCTCGGCGGCCGGCTGCACGGTGCGCCTGGCCAAGGAGCCGATCATCGAGTACCTCAACAGCAACATCACGCTGCTGAAGGTCATGATCGCGCAGGGCTACCAGGACGCGCGTTCGCTGGCGCGCCGCATCCGGAAGATGGAGGCCTGGCTCGCCGATCCGCAGCTGCTAGAGCCCGATGCCGATGCCGAGTACGCCGCCGTCATCGAGATCGATCTGGCCGACGTGCACGAGCCGATCGTCGCCTGCCCGAACGATCCGGACGACGTCAAGACGCTCTCGGACGTCGCCGGCGCGACGATCGACGAGGTGTTCATCGGTTCGTGCATGACCAACATCGGCCATTTCCGTGCCGCCTCGAAGCTGCTCGAGGGCAAGCGCGACATCCCGACGCGGCTGTGGGTCGCGCCGCCGACCAAGATGGACCAGCAGCAGCTGACCGAGGAAGGCCACTACGGCGTGCTCGGCACGGCCGGCGCGCGCATGGAGATGCCGGGCTGTTCGCTGTGCATGGGCAACCAGGCCCAGGTCCGCGAAGGCGCGACCGTGTTCTCGACGAGCACGCGCAACTTCCCGAACCGGCTCGGCCGCAATACCAACGTCTATCTCGGTTCGGCCGAACTGGCCGCGATCTGCTCGCGTCTGGGCCGCATCCCGACGCGCGAGGAGTACATGGCCGACATCGGCGTCATCAACGCCAACGGCGATCGCATCTACCGCTACATGAACTTCGACCAGATCGCCGAGTTCAAGCAGGCTGCGGACGCGGTCGCCGCGTGACGGCCGTGGGCGCGTGCGAGCCGGGACGCCGATGGCCGGCGTGAGCGCGGCCGACCGGCGCGCCGCGGTCGAGCAGCTGGGCCACGGAATGGCCCAGCACCGCAATGGACAGCTCGGACTCGCGCAGAGCCACTACCAGCGCGCGGTCAAGCTCGATCCGGGCAATGCCGACGCCTGGCATCTGCTCGGCATCGCCGCGCTGCAGGGCGGCCAGCTGCCGCTTGCGGCCAAGCATCTGCGTCAGTGTGTGACGCTGCGGCCGGGGTTTGCCGAGGCGCACAACCATCTGGGCGTCGCGCTGCGGCGTCTGGGTCGTCACGTCGAGTCGGCGGCCGCATTCGCCGACGCGCTGCGCGCACGCGCCGGCTACGTCGAGGCTGCCTACAACCTCGGGCTCGCGCTCGAGTCGAGCGGCGACGCGGCCGGTGCCGAACGGGCCTGGCGCGACTGTCTGGACTGGCAGCCCGGCAACGCCGACGCGGCCACCAACCTCGGCAATCTGCTGCGCCATCAGGGGCGCGTCGCCGAAGCCGAGCCGCTGCTCGAGCATGCCTGCCGGCTGGCGCCCGACCGCGCCCAGACCCATGCCAACCGGGCGCTGCTGCTCGGTGACGTCGGCCGCCACGTCGAGGCGGCCGCCGTGGCCGCCGAGGCGACGCGTCTGGAACCGGCCGTTCCGACATGGTGGTGCATCCGCGGCATCGCCGAGCGTCAGGCCCAGGACAGCGAGGCGGCCGTGGCGTCGCTGCGGCGCGCCAGCGAAGGCGATCGGGCCGACGAGACCGCGCGCTTCGAGCTTGCGATCGCGCTGCACGAGACCGGCGCCGCCGACGAGTCGCGTGCGCTGCTCGCGCGCGTCCGGCCGCCGCCGGGCACCGCCGAGCGGCTGCGCTGGATGCGTGCATTGCTGCTGCCGGCGATCCCGCGCGACGAGGCCGAGATCGACACGGCGCGCCAGCGTTTCGCCGACGGCCTCGCCGAGCTGCGCGCGCGCCTGCGTCTGGATACGCCGGCGCGGCTGCGCGAGGCCTATCAGGCGGTGGCCGGCTTCATCCCGTTTCATCTGCACTACCAGCCGCGCGACAACACCGCGCTGCAGCGCGCCTACGGCGATCTCGTCGCCACCGTGACGGCGGCAGTGGCGCCGCAGCTGGCGGCGCCGTGCGAGTGGGCGCCCGGTGCACACGGCGGCCGCATCCGCGTCGGCGTGGTCGGCAGCCAGTTCATGCGGCATACCGTGTCGCGCTACTTCAACGATCTGATCGGCAGCCTCGATCCGGCGCGCTTCGAGGTCCGCGTCTGGCACGGCGGCATTCGCGATGCCGAGACCGAGGCACTGGCCGCGCGCGTGCAGACCTTCACGTACGCGCCGGGCGATCCGCTCGAACTCGCCGCGGCGATCCGCGCGGCACGTCTGGACGTGCTGATCCACACCGAGATCGGCCTCGATCCGCGCAGCCAGGTGATCGCCTCGCTGCGTCTGGCGCCGCTGCAGTGCGCGCTGTACGGCCATCCGGTCGGTACCGGACTGCCGACGATCGACTGCTTCCTGAGCGGCGAGGCGATCGAGCCGGTGGACGGCGACGCGCATTATCGCGAACGCCTGATCCGCCTGCCGGGCCTCGGCGCGCGGCCGCGCGCGCCGGCCGCCCCGGGCGACGCGCGCTGGTTCGCCGAGGCTGCCGGCGATGCGCCGCTGCTGCTGTGTCTGCAGTACCCGGTCAAGCTGGCGCCGTCGTTCGACGCCGTGCTGGCCGGCATCGTCGAGCGCACCGGCGTGCGCATCGGCTTCTTCTCGCGCGAGCCGGCGCTGATGCGCCGGTTCCGCGCACGCGTCGATGCGCTGTTCGCTGCGCGCGGCCTGGACGCCGGGCGCCATCTGGTCGCGCTGCCGGTGCAGTCCTATGCCGACTACCTCGCCGGCGTCGCCGCGACGCCGCTGGTGCTCGACACGCCCGGGTTCTCCGGCGGCGGTACCAGCCTCGATGCGCTCGGCCTCGGCACGCCGGTGCTCGCGTTCGACGGGGCGATGGCGCGCGGACGGCAGACCGCCGGCATGCTGCGCCAGCTCGAACTCGATGCGCTGATCGCGGCCGACGGCGACGCCTACGTCGAGACCGCGGCGGTGCTGTGCCGCGACGAGGCGCGTCGGCGTGAGCTGGCCGCGCGGATCGCCGAGCGCAGCCGGCGTCTGTTCGACGACGAGGCGCCGCAGCAGGCGTTCGCGGCATTCCTGGAACGCGAAGCGGCCGGCGCCGGCTGAGCCGGCGATCCGGCCTCAGCCGGCATCGAGCGTGGCGCGCGCCAGCAGGCCGCGCGCCAGCATTGCATACTCGCGGCGGCGGAACAGCAGACGCCACTGGTTGCCGCCGACCTGGCGCCACAGCACCGCGGCGCGGATCGCCGCCAGCAGCAGAGCGCGGATCTGCTCGACCTTGGCCTCCTGGCTGAGCTGCAGTGGATTGCCGTGCACGACGATGCGCGGTCGCAGCGTCGAGAGGGTATCGGCGTAGATGCCGGCCAGCCGGCCGGTCAGCGACGGCGATTCGATCCCGAAGTGCTCGGCCTGACGCTGCGCCGATTCGATCGCCCGGCGCAGCGTCTCGAGCATCGCCGGCCGGCGCGACAGCTTGCGCTCCAGGCGCAGCGCGGAGACCACCAGCTGGGTCAGCTGCAGGTCGCGGTCGGCGCCCTCGATCTGCCGGATCAGCGACTCCAGTCCGAGCCGGACGCCGGACAGGCCGCCGAAGACCGCCTGTGGCGTCTCGGCGTCGATGCGCAGGATGCTGGCGATGCTGGCCTGGGCCGCCTGCGCATCGCAGCGCCCGTCGATCGCCACGCCGCGCACCAGCGTACAGGCCTGGAATACGCCCGCCAGGGCGATCACCCGCGACTCACGCATGCTCTGATTCCTCGTTCCATTGACCGAATGGCGCATCGCTGCGCGCGATGACGGCGCCGCCGAGGCAGCACTCGCCGTCGTAGAAGACGACCGACTGACCCGGCGTCACCGCGCGCTGCGGCTGCTCGAAATGCACGATGCAGGCCCCGTCCTCGATCCGCACGCGGCAGCGCTGGTCCGGCTGGCGGTAGCGGGTCTTGGCGACGCAATCGAACGCAGAGGCCGGCGGATCGCCCGCGATCCAGTGCGCGTCCTCGGCGACCAGGCGGCGCGACATCAGCCAGTCGTTCGCATTGCCCTGTACGGCGTAGACGACGTTGGCCACCACGTCCTTGCCGACGACGTACCAGGCATCGCCGCTGGCGTCGCGGCGGCCGCCGATGCCCAGGCCGCCGCGCTGCCCGAGCGTGTAGTACAGCGCGCCGCCGTGGCGGCCGACCTCGCGTCCGTCCGGCGTGCGGATCGGTCCGGGCTGGGCCGGCAGGTACTTCGACAGGAACCGGCGGAAGTCGCGTTCGCCGATGAAGCAGATCCCGGTCGAGTCCTTCTTGTCGTGGGTCGCGAAGCCGGCCTCGCGGGCGAGGCCGCGCACCTCGGCCTTGCTGAGTTCGCCGATCGGGAACAGCGTCGCCGCCAGCTGCGTCTGGCCGAGCGCGTGCAGGAAGTAGCTCTGGTCCTTGTCGGCGTCGCGGCCGCGCAGCAGCCGCCAGCGGCCCTGGTGGCGGTCGACGCGCGCGTAATGGCCGGTCGCGATGCGCTCGGCGCCGAGCGCGTGCGCGTGCTCGAGAAACGTCTTGAACTTGATCTCGCGATTGCACAGCACGTCCGGGTTCGGCGTGCGGCCGACGCGGTACTCCTCGAGGAAATGCGCGAAGACCTGGTCCCAGTACTCGGCCGCGAAGTTGCGCGCGTGGAACGCGATGCCGAGCCGTGCGCAGACCGCGACGGCGTCCTTGCGGTCGGCGTCGGCGCTGCACGGACCGTCGCGGTCGTCCTCCTCCCAGTTCTGCATGAACATGCCGGCCACCGGCTCGCCGCGGCCGGCCAGCAGGTGGGCGGCGACCGACGAGTCGACGCCGCCGGAGACGCCGACGATCACCCGCGGCGCGCCCATCGATCAGCCGGCCGTCGCGCTGAGATAGCGGATCGCGTCCAGCGGCAGGCGCCGTCCGGCGAGCCAGTCCTCGACGCTGGCCAGCACCATCGGGCTGCGCAGGCGGTCGCCGGCGGCCGCGAGCTCGTCGCGGCTCATCCACAGCGCCCGCAGGATGCCTGCGTCGAGCGGCCGGGCGGCCTGGTGGCGGACCGCGTCGGCGGCGAACACGAAGCGCACGAACTGGCGGTCGTTGCCGCCGCGTGTCCATTGCTGAACGCCGAGGAACGCGGTCAGCGCGACCTCCCAGCCGGTTTCCTCGAGCGTCTCGCGGACCGCGGCGTCGAGCAGCGACTCGCCCGGATCGAGGTGGCCGGCCGGCTGGTTGATGACGATCTCGCCGCGAATGTCCTCCTCGACGAGGAGGAACCGGCCGTCGCGCGGGACCACGGTCGCGACCGTCACGTGCGGACGCCAGACGTCGATCTCCTCGTCCACCGCGAGATTCCCGGTCGCATCGATATTCATGGCCGGCAAGTGTACTTGAACCTGGTCGGACATCCCCGATCTGGGCGCTATACTGATTTCCAGTCGCTGCCTTTCTTCCTCATGACCTCACCGCAAGGCCCCCAGCACGAACACGAGCACGACCGCAGCCTGGCAGTGGAGGAGGCGCGCCCCGAAGTCGCGCGTCCGCCGCTGTACCAGGTGCTGCTGTTGAACGACGACTACACGCCGATGGAATTCGTCGTGGTCGTGCTCGAAAGCTTCTTCGGCATGAACCGCGAGCGTGCGACGCAGATCATGCTCCACGTCCATACGCGCGGGCGCGGCGTCTGCGGCGTGTTCACGCGCGAAGTGGCCGAGACCAAGGTGACCCAGGTCAACGAGTTTTCCAGGACGCACCAGCACCCTTTGCTGTGCACTATGGAAAAAGCCTGACAGGCCCCATTTCGGGGGCTGTTGAAAGTGGAGACACCGCATATGTTCAGCAAAGACCTCGAGCTCACCATCGGCCAGTGCTACAAGGAGGCCCGCGAGCAGCGCCACGAGTTCATGACCGTGGAGCATCTCCTGCTCGCGCTGCTGGACAATCCGTCGGCGATCGCCGCGCTGCGTGCCTGTGGCGCCGACCTGACCAAGCTGGCGCGCGACCTGCGCTCGATCATCACCGAGACCGTGCCGGTGCTGCCGGCCGGCGACGAGCGCGACACCCAGCCGACGCTCGGCTTCCAGCGCGTCCTGCAGCGCGCGGTCTACCACGCGCAGTCCTCGGGCCGTAAGGAGGTCACCGGCGCCAACGTGCTGGTCGCGATCTACGGCGAGAAGGACTCCCACGCGGTCTATTTCCTCGGCCAGCAGGACGTCAATCGCCTGGACATCGTCAACTACATCGCGCACGGCATCGCCAAGATCGGCAATGAGTCCGGCCAGGCGCCCGGCGCGACCGACGCAGCCGGCAAGGAAGGCGAGGGCAGCGAGGAGCCGCGCGGCAATCCGCTGAGCGATTTCGCCAACAATCTCAACGAGTTGGCGCGTGAAGGCCGGATCGATCCACTGATCGGCCGCAGCGAGGAGATCGAGCGCACGATCCAGGTCCTGTGCCGCCGCCGCAAGAACAATCCGCTCTACGTCGGCGAGGCCGGCGTCGGCAAGACCGCGCTCGCCGAAGGTCTGGCCAAGCGCATCGTCGAGGGCGAGGTGCCCGAGATCCTCAAGGACTGCACGATCTACGCGCTCGATCTCGGCGCGCTGGTCGCCGGTACCAAATACCGCGGCGACTTCGAGAAGCGCCTCAAGGCGGTGATCGGCCAGCTCAAGAAGGAGCCCAAGGCGATCCTGTTCATCGACGAGATCCACACGATCATCGGCGCCGGCTCGGCGTCGGGCGGCACGATGGACGCGTCGAACCTGATCAAGCCGATGCTGGCCTCGGGCGAGATGCGCTGCATCGGCTCGACGACCTACCAGGAGTTCCGCGGCGTGTTCGAGAAGGACCGCGCGCTGGCGCGCCGGTTCCAGAAGATCGACGTCGTCGAGCCGACCATCGCCGACAGCGTCGAGATCCTCAAGGGTCTGAAGTCGCGCTTCGAGGAACACCACAACGTCCAGTACACCTCCGAGGCGCTCAAGGCCGCCGTCGACCTGTCGGTGCGCCACATCGCCGACCGGCTGCTGCCGGACAAGGCGATCGACGTCATCGACGAGGCCGGCGCGCGCCAACGCCTGTTGCCCGAAGCCGAGCGCAGCGGTACCGTCGACGTGCCGGAGATCGAGTTCATCGTCGCGCGCATGGCGCGCATCCCGCCCAAGCAGGTTTCGGCATCCGACCGAGACGTGCTGCGCAACCTCGACCGCAATCTCAAGATGGTCGTGTTCGGGCAGGACGCGGCGATCGACGCGCTCGCCAGCGCGATCAAGATGGCGCGTTCGGGGCTCGGCAATCCGGACAAGCCGATCGGCAACTTCCTGCTGGCCGGCCCGACCGGCGTCGGCAAGACCGAGGTCACGCGGCAGCTGGCGATGCAGCTCGGCGTCGAACTGATCCGCTTCGACATGTCCGAGTACATGGAAGCCCACTCGGTGTCGCGGCTTATCGGCGCGCCTCCGGGCTACGTCGGCTTCGACCAGGGCGGCCTGCTGACCGAACAGGTGGTCAAGCATCCGCACTGCGTGCTGCTGCTCGACGAGATCGAGAAGGCCCATCCGGACGTCTACAACATCCTGCTGCAGATCATGGACCGCGGCGCACTGACCGATACCAACGGCCGCGAGGCGAACTTCAAGAACGTGATCCTGGTCATGACGACCAATGCCGGCGCGCAGACCGCGGCACGCCGCACGATCGGCTTCGTCGAGCAGAACCACGCGACCGACGCGATGGAAGTGATCCGCCGCACGTTCACGCCGGAGTTCCGCAACCGGCTCGACGCGATCGTGCAGTTCGGCGCACTCGATTTCGAGCACATCCTGCGCGTCGTCGACAAGTTCCTGATCGAGCTGGAGGCGCAGCTGCAGGACAAGCAGGTCTCGTTGTACGTCGACGCCGATGCGCGGCGCTGGCTGGCCGAGCACGGTTTCGACCCGCAGATGGGTGCACGGCCGATGGCACGCGTGATCCAGGAGAGCATCAAGCGGCCGCTCGCCGACGAGCTGCTGTTCGGCAAGCTCGCCGAGGGCGGCAAGGTCCGGCTCTCGGTCGTCGACGGCAAGCTCGACGTGCAGACCGAGGCGGCCGAGAAGCTGCCGGCGGTCGTCTGATCGCCTGGGGCGCCGGCCGCGATCGCGACCGGCGCCCCGTACGGCGTAAGCTGAGCACGGCACCGGCCGGCCGCAGCGGCCGGCCTTCCGCCGACATTCCCCACCAGCGCCCGCCGCGTCACGGTCGGCGGGCCGGAGACCGCGCGTGAACGAGACCGAACGCAGATCGATCCTGACCCTCAGCCTGATGGCCGCCTTCGCCGACGGCGACAAGGCGCCGGCCGAGCGCGAGCAGATCCGGCGCATCGCCGACAGCCTGGCCGGCGACGGCGCGCCCGAGCTGCCGACGCTGTACC
This sequence comes from Rhodanobacter denitrificans, assembly GCA_003241385.1. Taxonomy (GTDB): domain Bacteria; phylum Pseudomonadota; class Gammaproteobacteria; order Xanthomonadales; family Rhodanobacteraceae; genus Dokdonella; species Dokdonella denitrificans_A. The sequence continues at coordinate 197,392 of QFPO01000002.1, read as the reverse complement.
AGGACGTCCTGCTCGGACGCGCCTCGATGGCATCGGCTGCGCAGGCGCTGACCAGCGATGGCGCACGCCAGCTGGCGTTCGAGATGGCCGTCTGCGTCTGCGATGCCGACGGCGTGCAGTCCGACGCCGAGCGCCGCTTTCTCGACTCGCTGCGCGAGGCGCTGGGCCTCGGCGCCGAACCGAGCCGGCGCTACGTCGAGCAGGTCGAAGCGGTCGCCGCGGTTCCGCTGCAGGCGGCCGGACCGGTCGCGTCGGTCGGCGACGCCGAGCTCGACAAGACGATCCTGGACGCGGCGATCCTCAACGGCGCGCTCGAGCTGTTGCCCGAATCGCTGGCGACGATGGCGATCCTGCCGCTGCAGATGCGCCTGGTCTATCGCGTCGGCCAGGCCTACGGCTTCGAGCTCGACCGCGGCCACGTCAAGGACTTCCTGGCGACGGCCGGCGTCGGCCTGACCTCGCAGTATCTGGAGCAGGCCGGCCGCAAGCTGATCGGCGGTCTGCTCGGCGCGATCGGCGGGCGGCTGCTCGGCGGCATCGGCAAGCAGGCGGTCAGCTCCGGCATGAGTTTCGCGAGCACCTACGCGCTCGGCCACGTCGCCAAGCGCTACTACGCCGGCAACCGCACGCTGTCGGCGCAGATGCTGCGCGAGGCGTTCGAGGGCATGCTCGGCGAAGCGCGCGGACTGCAGTCGCGCTATCTGCCGCAGATGCAGTCGCGCGCGCAGACGCTCGACGTCGGCCAGATCATCGACACCGTGCGCCGCGGCTGACGAGGCGCCTGCCGGCACGGCGAAGGATCGGAACGGTCGGGCCGCGTCGCTCACGGGCTGACGGCGGCCAGCGGGCCGTCGTGGGATCGACGCTTCAGGCCCTCACGACGCGATTGCGGCCGCTGCGCTTGGCCTCGTACAGCGCCTGATCGGCGCGTGCCAGCATCGAAGCGCCGCTGTCGCCGCTGCGGAACGAGGCGAGCCCGATGCTCGCGGTGACCGGGATGCCGGTCGCGATCGCCTGGACGCCTTCGCGGAGGAATTCGCACTGGTATTCGGCGGTGTCGTCGCCGATGTCGGGCATCAGCAGCGCAAACTCCTCGCCGCCGTATCGCGCGCAGAAACCCTGGCGGCCGCGCTGGCCATGGATGACCTGGGCGACCGCGACGAGGATCTCGTCGCCGCGCGGATGGCCGTGCAGGTCGTTGACGATCTTGAAATGGTCGACGTCGATCATCGCCAGCGACAGCGATCCGCCGCGTTCGGCCTGCTCGACCGCATTGGCGAGCGCCGCGTCGAATGCGCGCCGGTTCGGCAGGCCGGTCAAGGCGTCGGTGCGTGTCTGTTCGGCGAGCTGCTCGTTCTGCGCGATCAGCTGCTGCTCGTACCAGGCACGCTCGTCCATCTGGTGGCGCAGCGCCCGGTAGGCCAGACGCAGTTCGATCAGCGCGCCGACCTGGCGCGACAGGCTGCGCAGCGCGTCGAGCTGGAACGGTTCGAGCGTGCGTGGCACGCGGTCGATCACGCACAGCGAGCCGAGCGCTTCGCCGCCGCGGGCACGCAGCGGCGCGCCGGCGTAGAAGCGGATGCCGGGCCCGCCGACGACCAGTTCGTTGTCGCGGAAGCGCGCGTCCAGCATCGCGTCGGGCACGATCAGCAGATCGTCCGGCGTCAGGATCGTGTGCGCGCAGAATGCCGACTGGCGAGAGGTCTCGTTCGCCTCCAGGCCGACGCGGGCCTTGAACCATTGACGGTCGTGATCGATCAGGCTGATCGCACCCATCGGAGTACCGCAGATACCGGTCGCGATCGCGACGAGGTCGTCGTAGGCACGTTCGGGGTCGCTGTCGAGCAATCCGGGTTGATGCAGCGCCGCCAGGCGCGCGGTTTCATCGGCCGGTACGATCATGGCGCGCAAGCATAGACATCGCCTGTGCAGTGTCCAGTCTCGATACGGTCGTGCTGTGTCGGTCTTCACGTTCCGACCAAGCCGGCCGCTGCACGGATCGGCCGCGGATTCCGGCGCCGCCGGTGTCGGCCGCGCCAACCGAGGCTGCGTGAGCGATCGGCGCGACGCGACGTATCGATGACGTCGCAGGGATGGTGCCTCGCATGGAGCGTGTCACGTGCGCCGCGCACCGTGCCGCGAGGCGCGGACGTCGAGACGCTACGCCGACCGGTCCGCCGGTCGAATCAGACCTCCAGCGACGCCAGGTCGCCCTTCTCCTCGAGCCAAGACTTGCGGTCGCCCGCGCGCTTCTTGCTGAGCAGCATGTCCATCAACGGGCGCGTGCCGTCGTCGCCTTCGCCGACGGTCAGCTGGACCAGGCGCCGCGTATCGGGATTGATCGTCGACTCGCGCAGCTGCGAGGGGTTCATCTCGCCCAGGCCCTTGAAGCGCGTCACGCTGACCGCGCCGCGGATCTTCTCGCGCTCGATCTTCTCGAGCATCGCGTCGCGCTCGCCTTCGTCGAGGCAGTAGAACATCTGCTTGCCGACGTCGACGCGGAACAGCGGCGGCATCGCGACGAAGACGTGGCCGGCGCGCACCAGCGCCGGGAAGTGGCGCAGGAACAAGGCGCACAGCAGCGTGGCGATGTGCAGGCCGTCCGAGTCGGCGTCGGCGAGGATGCAGATCTTGCCGTAGCGCAGGCCGGCCAGATCGTCCTTGCCGGGATCGCAGCCGATTGCGACGGCCAGATCGTGCACCTCCTGCGAGGCGAGCACGCTGGTCGATTCGACCTCCCAGGTGTTGAGGATCTTGCCGCGCAGCGGCAGGATCGCCTGGAAGTCCTTGTCGCGGGCCTGGCGCGCCGAACCGCCGGCCGAGTCGCCCTCGACGAGGAACAGTTCGGTCCGCGACAGGTCGCTCGACGCGCAGTCGGCGAGCTTGCCGGGCAGGGCCGGGCCCTGCGTGACCTTCTTGCGGACGATCTGCTTCTCGGCTTTGAGGCGCAGCGCGGCGCGCTCGATCGCCAGCTGCGCGATCTTCTCGCCGACCGCGACGTGCTGGTTCAGATACAGCGAAAAGCCGTCGTGCGCGGCGCTCTCGACCACGCCGGCCGCGTCACGCGAGGACAAGCGCTCCTTGGTCTGGCCCGAGAACTGCGGTTCCTGCATGCGCAGCGACAGCACGAAGCTCAATCGGTCCCAGACGTCCTCGGGCGCCAGCTTGACGCCGCGCGGCAGCAGGTTGCGGAAGTCGCAGAACTCGCGCAGCGCATTGGTCAGGCCGGTGCGCAGGCCGTTGACGTGGGTGCCGCCCTGCGCGGTCGGAATCAGGTTGACGTAGCTTTCCTGCGTCAGCTCGCCCTCCGGCAGCCAGGCCAGCGCGAAGTCGACCGCGCTCTTCTCGCGTTGCTGGTGACCGACGTAGAGCTCCTCGGGCAGACGCTCGCTCTCGCCGACCATCGAGCGCAGGTAGTCGCGCAGGCCGTCCTCGTAGTACCACTGTTCCTGCTCGCCGCTGGTCTCGTCGGTCAGGCGCACCTTGAGGCCGGCGCACAGCACGGCCTTGGCGCGCAGCACGTGGCGCAGCCGCGGCAGCGAGATCTTCGGCGAATCGAAATACTTCGGGTCGGGCCAGAAGCGGACCGTCGTGCCGGTCTGCTTCTTCGGCACGCTGCCGGTCACGGTCAGCTCGCTGGCGCGCTCGCCGTCGCGAAACGCCATGTGGTGGATCTGGCCGTCGCGGCGGATCGTGACGTCCACGCGTTGCGAGAGCGCGTTGACGACCGAGACGCCGACGCCGTGCAGGCCGCCCGAGAACTGGTAGTTGCGGTTCGAGAACTTGCCGCCCGCATGGAGGCGGGTCAGGATCAGCTCGACGCCGGGGATGCCTTCCTCCGGATGCACGTCCACCGGCATGCCGCGGCCGTCGTCGCCGACCGTGACCGAGCCGTCGGCGTGCACGATCACCTCGATGCTGTGCGCATGGCCGGCCAGCGCCTCGTCGACCGAGTTGTCGATGACTTCCTGGGCCAGATGGTTCGGCCGGGCCGTGTCGGTATACATGCCGGGCCGGCGCTTGACCGGATCCAGACCGGACAGGACTTCGATGTCGGCGGCGTTGTAGCGGCTGCTCATGAACGGATCGGCTGGGGCGGGGCCGGGCAGGATGGGCATAGCCGGCGGTGGGGTCAAGACGGCATGATCGCCCGATGGACGAGAACCGATCGCGCGACTCGCTGCTCTGGCTGGTCGCGATCGCGGTCTTCATGCAGATGCTCGACACGACGATCGTCAACACCGCGCTGCCGGCGATGGCGGCCGGCCTCGGCGAGTCGCCGCTGCGCATGCAGGCGGTCGTGATTGCCTATGCGTTGACCGTGGCGATCCTGATCCCGGCCTCCGGCTGGCTGGCCGACAGGTTCGGCACGCGGCGCGTCTTCGTCGCGGCGATCGTGCTGTTCACGCTCGGCTCGCTGGCCTGCGCGGCCTCGCGCGATCTGAGCCAGATCGTGCTCGCGCGGATCGTCCAGGGCCTCGGTGGCGCGATGCTGCTGCCGGTCGGGCGGCTGGCCGTGCTGCGCACGTTTCCGGGCGCGGACTTCCTGCGCGCGATGAGCCTGGTGACGATGCCGGGCCTGGCCGGTCCGCTGATCGGCCCGGCGCTCGGCGGCTGGCTGGTCGAGTTCGCGTCGTGGCACTGGATCTTCCTGATCAACCTGCCGATGGGTCTGGCCGGTCTGATCTGGGCCTTGCGCGTGATGCCGGACCTGCGCGGCGCCGCGCTGCGACGGTTCGATCTCGGCGGCTATGGACTGCTCGCGGTCGGCATGGTCGCGATCCTGCTGGCGCTGGACGGGCTGCCGCTGGGGCGCGGCGGCGTGGCCGTGCTCACCGGACTGTTCGCGGCCGGCGTGACCGCGCTCGCGCTGTACGTGCTGCACAGCCGGCGCACCGCCGAGCCGCTGTTTCCGCGGGCGCTGTTCGGGCTGCGCCTGTTCCGCGTCGGCGTCGCCGGCAATCTGGTCTCTCGGCTCGGCAGCAGCGGCATGCCGCTGCTGATTCCGCTGCTGCTGCAGGTCGCGCTCGGCTATCCGGCCGCTCAGGCCGGCCTGATGATGATTCCGGTCGCCGCGGCGAGCATCTTCATCAAGCGGCCGGCGGTGCGTCTGATCGGGCGCTACGGCTACCGCCGGGTGCTGATCGTCAATACGCTGTGCGTGGGCCTGGCGATCGCCAGCTTCGGCCTGATCGGGCCACAGCCGCCGGTGTGGGCGCTGGTCGTGCAGTTCGCGGTGTTCGGCGCGTTCAATTCGCTGCAGTTCACCGCGATGAACACGGTCGCGCTGCGCGATCTGGAAGGCACCCTGGCCAGCAGCGGCAACAGCGTGCTGTCGATGGTGATGATGCTGTCGATGAGCTTCGGCGTGGCGATCGCCGGCGGACTGCTGGCCGCCCTGACCGGGCCGCGGCCGCTGTTCGGACCGATGCCGGTGCTGACCGGCTTTCAGATCACTTTCGTCTGCCTCGGCGTGCTGAGCCTGCTGTCGGCGCTGATCTTCCGGCGGCTCGAGGAGCCGGCGAGCGTCGGCGGCGTGATCGTACCGGCGGTCGAACGCGGCACGATCGGGTCGTCGTGACCTCGTGCGGGGCCGGGTGCCTCAGCGCGGCCGGCGCCGGCGACCGAGCCGCTAGATGCGGGCGATCGCCTCGGGCCGTTTGGCGCCGGCGAAGCGGCGCGCCCAGTAGCGCTCTTCGAGGCTGTCCACGCGCACGACCTTGCCGGCCGAGGGCGCATGGATGAAGCGGCCTTCGGCCACGTAGATGCCGACGTGCGAGATGCGCTGGCCGGCGATGCGGAAGAACACCAGGTCGCCGGCCTGCATCTGGCTGCGGTCGATCTTGTCGCCGACGCGGAACTGCGCGGCCGAGCCGACCGGCAGCTCGATGCCGAGCGCATGCTGGAACACGTAGCGGACGAAACCGCTGCAGTCGAAACCGGTCTTCGGATTGGTGCCGCCGCGGCGGTAGCGGATGTTGCGCAGATCCTTGGCCAGGGCGATCAGCAGGTGGCCCGGATCGGGGCGCGCGGTCGCCGTCACGGTCTGGACGACCACGGCGGTCGATGCGGATGGTGCGATGTCGGCGGCGATCGGTGCGGCGGTGGCGGCCGGCGCGGCGAGCGCCGTGGCGGTCTGCGCGCCGATCCAGGCATCGAGGCCGATCGGGCGGGTCCAGTCGAGCGGTGCGGCGGCGAGATCGGCCGTGAGGAACAGGGCCAGACCCAGGCTCAGGCCGGGAACAAGTCGCAGTCGCGCGGGGTGCTTTCGCATCGGGCGGGCTCGGCAGGGTGGAGTCGAACGGCCACCCTTGCGGCGCGACCGGCGGCGACGTTAGCAAAGCGCGCCGGGCCTGTTGTTCATGCTCCGTTAAATGTACCGGCGGGTTTTTCCGACGCCGGACACCCGAGCGCGGCGACGTGCCACAGGTCGTGTTCGCCTCGGTCATGCATCGGCGCGCGACGTCAACTCTCGCGACGCGGTGATCGAGTCGGTAGAATAGCGTTTTCCTGCGGATTGCTTTCCATGACTCCCCTGATCTTCGTGACCGGAGGCGTGGTGTCCTCGCTTGGCAAGGGCATCGCGGCCGCGTCACTGGCTGCCATCCTCGAGGCGCGCGGTCTGCGCGTGACGATGATGAAGCTCGATCCCTACATCAACGTCGATCCGGGCACGATGAGCCCGTTCCAGCACGGCGAGGTCTACGTCACCGACGACGGTGCCGAGACCGACCTCGACCTCGGTCACTACGAGCGCTTCATCCACACGCGCCTGACCGGCAAGAATTCGATCACCACCGGCAAGATCTACGAGAGCGTGATCGCCAAGGAGCGCCGCGGCGACTATCTCGGTGCGACCGTGCAGGTGATTCCGCACATCACCGACGAGATCAAGCACCGCATCTACGAGGCCACCAGCGGCTACGACGTGGCCCTGGTCGAGATCGGCGGCACCGTCGGCGACATCGAGTCGCTGCCGTTCCTCGAGGCGATCCGTCAGATCCGCACCGAGCACGGTCAGGAAATGTCGATGTTCATGCATCTGACCCTGGTGCCGTTCATCAAGGCCGCCGGCGAGATCAAGACCAAGCCGACCCAGCACTCGGTCAAGGAACTGCGCTCGATCGGCATCCAGCCCGACGTCCTGCTGTGCCGCTGCGAGCAGCCGCTGCCGCAGTCGGACCGGCGCAAGATCGCGCTGTTCACGAACGTGCCCGAGAAGGCCGTCATCAGCGCCGTCGACGTCGACGTGATCTACAGCCTGCCGCTGTGGCTGCACCAGCAGGGCCTGGACGACATCGTCCTGGACCGGCTCAACTTCAAGGCACGTCCGGCCGACCTGTCCGAATGGCAGCGTGCGGTCGAGGCGATCGAGCACCCGCGCGACGAGGTCACGATCGCGATCGTCGGCAAGTACGTCGAGCACAAGGACGCCTACAAGTCGCTCGGCGAAGCACTGCGGCACGGCGGCATCAAGCAGCGCACGCGCGTCAACCTGCGCTGGGTCGAGTCCGAGGACGTCGAGCGCCGCAGCGAGGAGGTGCTCGGCGGCGTCGACGCGATCCTGGTGCCGGGCGGTTTCGGCAAGCGCGGCTTCGAAGGCAAGATCGCCGCGGCGCGCTACGCGCGCGAGAACCGCGTGCCGTACTTCGGCATCTGCTACGGCATGCACGCGGCCGTGGTCGATTTCGCGCGCAGCATCGCCGGGCTCGAGTCGGCCAACTCCAGCGAGAACGACCAGAGCTGCCGCGATCCGGTGATCGCGCTGATCACCGAGTGGACGACCAGCAGCGGCGAGGTCGAGAAGCGCGACGAGTCCTCCGACCTGGGCGGCACGATGCGTCTGGGCGCGCAGGAATGCCGGCTCAAGGCCGGCACGCTGGCGCGCGAGCTGTACGGCAAGGACGTCGTGCGCGAGCGCCATCGCCACCGCTACGAGTTCAACAACCGCTATCGCCAGCGCTTCGAGGATCTGGGCCTGGTGATCTCCGGCAAGTCGATGGACGACCTGCTGGTCGAGATGATCGAACTGGCCGACCATCCCTGGTTCATCGGCTGCCAGGCCCATCCGGAATTCACCTCGACGCCGCGCGACGGCCACCCGCTGTTCATCGGCTTCATCCGCGCCGCACGCGAGTACCGCGCGGTGCGCACGGCCGAGCGTTTCGCCCAGGCCGATTCGGAGAACATCGCGTGAAGCTCTGCGACTTCGAAGTCGGTCTGGACCGGCCGCTGTTCCTGATCGCCGGGCCCTGCGTGATCGAGTCCGAGCAGCTCGCGCTCGACACGGCCGGCCAGCTCAAGGACATCACCGGCCGGCTCGGCATTCCTTTCATCTACAAGTCGAGCTTCGACAAGGCCAACCGCACCTCGATCAGCGGCCACCGCGGGCCCGGCATCGAGGAAGGCCTGCGCATCCTGTCCGAGGTCAAGCGCCAGATCGGTGTGCCGGTGCTGACCGACGTGCACGAGTACACGCCGATGGAGGAGGTCGCCGAGGTCGTCGACGTGCTGCAGACGCCGGCGTTCCTGTGTCGCCAGACCGACTTCATCCTCAAGGCCTGCAGCGTCGGCCGGCCGGTCAACATCAAGAAGGGCCAGTTCCTGTCGCCGTGGGAGATGAAGCACGTCGCCGACAAGGCCAGGTCGACCGGCAACCCGCAGATCATGGTCTGCGAGCGCGGCGCGAGCTTCGGCTACAACAACCTGGTGTCGGACATGCGCTCGCTCGCCGTGATGCGCGAGACCGGCTGCCCGGTCGTGTTCGACGCGACGCATTCGGTGCAGCTGCCGGGCGGTGCCGGCGGCAAGTCCGGCGGCCAGCGCGAGTTCGTGCCGGTGCTGTCGCGTGCCGCGGTCGCGGTCGGCATCGCCGGCATCTTCATGGAAACCCATCCGGATCCGGACAAGGCGCTCAGCGACGGACCCAACGCCTGGCCGCTCGGCAAGATGGAAAGCCTGCTTCAGGCGCTCGTCGCGATCGATCGGCTGATCAAGGCGAACGGCGTGGAATGACCGGAGCGCCGCGCGGCGCACAGCGCGGGTTCGAGCCGCGGGCTCCTCGGCGGCGCGCTGTGAGCGATCGCGGCAGCGGCTCGACCGTACATCGAGCGACGCGCTCCGATTTGAGAATTTTCGATAGAACACTCGATAAAGGAAGCAACCGAACCGATGAGCACGATCAGCCGCATCCACGCCCGCGAAATCCTCGACTCGCGCGGCAATCCGACGCTCGAAGCCGAAGTCACGCTCGCCGACGGTTCGCTCGGCCGCGCCGCGGTGCCGTCCGGTGCCTCGACCGGCTCGCGCGAGGCGGTCGAGCTGCGTGACGGCGACAAGGGGCGCTATCTCGGCAAGGGCGTGCGCCACGCGGTCGCCAACGTCAACACGACGATCGCCGAGGCGCTCGCCGGCTTCGACGCGGCCGACCAGCGCGGACTGGACGAGAAGCTGATCGCGCTCGACGGCACGCCGAACAAGGGCCGTCTCGGCGCCAATGCGCTGCTCGGCGTGTCGCTGGCCAATGCACATGCGGTCGCGGCGTCGCGGCGGCTGCCGCTGTGGAAGTACCTGGCCGGCGACCGCGCGGCGCGGCTGCCGGTGCCGATGATGAACATCGTCAACGGCGGCGCGCATGCCGACAACAACGTCGACATGCAGGAATTCATGGTGCTGCCGGTCGGCCTGCCGAACTTCGCCGAGGCCCTGCGCGCCGGCACCGAGATCTTCCATGCGCTCAAGTCCGTGCTGAAGGGCCGCGGCCTGTCGACCGCGGTCGGCGACGAGGGCGGCTTCGCGCCGAACCTGCGCTCGAACGAGGAAGCCGTCGAGACGATCCTCGAGGCGATCGATAAGGCCGGCTATGCGGTCGGACAGGACATCTGGCTCGGTCTGGACGTGGCCAGTTCGGAGTTCTACAAGGACGGCGCCTATCACCTGGAAGGCGAGGGCAAGGTGCTGTCGTCGGAGCAGTTCGCCGAGTTCCTGGCCGGCTGGAGCCGGCAGTACCCGATCGTCACGATCGAGGACGGCATGGCCGAAGGCGACTGGGACGGCTGGAAGCTGCTGACCGAGAAGATCGGCCGCACCGTGCAGCTGGTCGGCGACGACCTGTTCGTGACCAATACGGCGATCCTCCAGCAGGGCATCGACCGCCACATCGCCAATGCGATCCTGATCAAGGTCAACCAGATCGGCACGCTGACCGAGACGCTCGACGCGATCGCGATGGCCGACGCGGCGAAGTACGCCGCGGTGGTGTCGCACCGTTCCGGCGAGACCGAGGACACGACGATCGCGGACCTGTCGGTCGCGACGACCGCGACGCAGATCAAGACCGGTTCGCTGTGCCGCTCCGACCGCGTCGCCAAATACAATCAGCTGCTGCGCATCGAGGAGGCGCTCGGTTCGGCCGCGCGCTACGCCGGTCGCGACGCGTTCCCGAACCTGCCGGACTTCCGCTGACACGCCGTCGTGCTGCGCTACGTCGCCCTCCTGCTGTTGATCGTGCTGATCGCGCTGCAGGTCAAGCTGTGGACCGGGCAGGGCGGCATGCGCGACATCTGGACGCTGGAGGCGCGCATCGCCGAGCAGACCGCCGAGAACGAGCGGCTGAAGGCGCGCAACGACGCGCTGGCCGCCGACGTCGAGGACCTCAAGCACGGCGACGCGGCGGTCGAGGAGCGTGCGCGCTCGGAGCTCGGTCTGATCAAGCCCGGCGAGACGTTCTATCACGTGGTCGAGCCGGCCAAGCCGGGCGAGCGCAAGTAGGCCGATGGACGTGAGCGAACCGTGCTGGTGCGTCGTCGTCGCCGCCGGCCGCGGCCTGCGTTTCGGCGGCGAGCGGCCCAAGCAGTACGCGCCGATCGACGGCCGGCCGCTGCTGGCCTGGACGCTCGACCGGCTCGCCGCGCATCCGCGCATCGCCGGCCTGGTCGTCGTGCTGGCCGCCGGCGATCCGTACTGGCCTGCACTCGACAAGCCCGTGGGCACGCCGCTGCTGGTCGCGACCGGCGGCCAGACGCGTGCCGATTCGGTGCTGGCCGGCCTCGACGCGCTGCCGGCCGCGGTCGCGTCCGAGGATTTCGTGCTGGTCCACGACGCGGCGCGGCCCTGCGTGCGCGCGGAGGACGTCGACCGCCTGATCACGCTCGGCGTGCCGGCCGGCGGCGGCCTGCTGGCCGCGCCGCTGCGCGACACGCTCAAGCGCGCCGACGCAAGTCAGCGCGTCGACGCGACCGAGCCGCGCGAGGCGCGCTGGCGCGCGCTGACGCCGCAGCTGTTCCGGCGCGGCGCGCTCGCGGCGGCGCTGAGTTCGGCGCGCCTGGACGGCGTCGACGTGACCGACGAGGCGATGGCGATGGAGCGCTGCGGCGCGCGGCCGCTGCTGGTCGAAGGCGCGGACGACAACATCAAGGTGACGACGCCGGCCGATCGCGCGCTGGCCGAGTTCCTGCTGCGCCGACTGGCGGCCGACGCCACGGCGTCCTGAGCACGAGGAGACTGCACCCATGCGGATCGGTCAGGGGTTCGACGTCCACGCCTTCGGCGCCGGCGATCACGTGATGCTCGGCGGCGTGCGCGTGCCGCATACGCACGGCCTCGTCGCGCATTCGGACGGCGACGTCGTGATCCACGCGCTGTGCGACGCCGTGCTCGGCGCGCTGGCGCTCGGCGACATCGGCCGCCACTTTCCGCCGACCGATCCGCGCTGGAAGGACGTCGGCAGCCGCCATTTCCTGCTGCACTGCGCGGCGCTGATGATCGAGCAGGGCTATGCGGTCGCCAATGCCGACGTGACCGTGATCTGCGAGAAGCCCAAGGTCGGCCCGCATGCGGCGACGATGCGCGAGAACCTTGCGGCCGATCTGGGCTGTGCGGTCGGCGACGTCAGCGTCAAGGCGACCACGACCGAGCAGCTCGGCTTCACCGGCCGCGGCGAGGGCATCGCGGCGCTGGCGGTCGTGCTGCTGCAGCGGCGCGGTGCCGGCGCGATGGCCGAGCCGGCCGACGATCCGGCGCTGCGCGAACTCGTCGCGCGGCTCGATCCGGAGACTTGATGGAACGCCTGGCCTATGCACACGGCGGCCCGCTGCTGCGCGGCCTGCTGCGCGCCGAACCGGCCGATTTCATCGTCGAGGAGCAGCTCGGCTTCGAGCCGACCGGCGCCGGCGAGCATGTGTTCGTGCAGATCGAGAAGGCCGAGGCCAATACCGACTGGGTCGCGCAGAAGCTCGCCGCGTTCGCGCGCGTCGCCGCGGTCGGCGTCGGCTACGCCGGCCTCAAGGACCGGCACGCGGTGACGCGACAGTGGATCTCGCTGCATCTGCCCGGACGCGCCGATCCGGACTGGGCCGCGTTCGACGTGCCCGGCGTGCGCGTGCTGCAGACCGTGCGCCACGATCGCAAGCTCAAGCGCGGCGCGCATCGCGGCAACCGGTTCCGGATCCGGCTGCGCTCGGTGTCCGGCCGGACCGACGCGGTCGAGGCGCGCCTCGCCGCGATCGCGGCCGACGGCGTGCCGAACTACTTCGGCGAGCAGCGCTTCGGCCGCGACGGCGACAATCTGGTGCTGGCGCGCCAGCTGTTCGCCGGACAGCGCCTGCCGCGTCACCTGCGCGGCTACGCCCTGTCGGCGGCGCGCTCGCTGCTGTTCAACCGCGTCCTCGCCGCGCGCGTCGATGCCGGCAGCTGGAACCAGGCGCTGGCCGGCGAGGTGTGGATGCTCGACGGCTCGCACGCGATCTTCGGTCCGCTGCCATTCGACGAGACGCTGGCCGCGCGTCTGGCCGCGCGCGACATCCATCCGACCGGGCCGATGTGGGGCCGCGGTCCGCTGCGCAGCGAGGACGAGGTGTGCGTGCTCGAGGCCGCGGTCGCAGCTGCCGAGCCGGAGCTGGCCGAGGGCCTGGCCGAGGCCGGGCTCGATCAGGAGCGGCGTGCCCTGCGCCTCGGCGTGGCCGACCTGCGCTGGGAGTGGGAGGACGATTCGACGCTGCAGCTCGCGTTCGCGCTCGAGTCGGGCGCCTATGCGACGACCGTGCTGCGCGAGCTTGCCGACTGGCGTGCCGATCAGTCGGCCGACGCCTGATAGGCGATCCGCACGATCTCGTAGTGCGCCGGCCCTGACGGCAGCTGCACCTCGAACGGATCGCCCTCGCGCTTGCCGAGCGCGGCACGCGCGAGCGGCGAATCGAGACTGATCCAGCCGCGCTGGGAATCGGTCTCGTCGGGTCCGACGATGCGGTACAGGCGGCTCCGGCCGGCCTCGTCCTCCAGCTCGATCCACGCGCCGAAATAGACCGCGCCGGTGTCGGCCGGCGCCGCATCGACGACCTTCAGCGACTCGAGCCGCTTGGTCAGATAGCGCAGGCGCCGGTCGATCTCGCCGAGCTGCTTCTTGCGGTAGGTATATTCGGCATTCTCGGAGCGGTCGCCCTCGGCCGCGGCGGCCGCCAGCGCGGCGACCACCTCCGGCCGCCGTACGCGCCAGAGCTGATCGAGTTCGTCACGCAGACGACGATGGCCGTCGGCGGTGATCACCGCCGTCGACGGCGCGGCGGCCGGGCGCCAGCGGCTCACGGCGCCCCCGGCGCCGACGATGTCGGTGCGGACCGCATCGCCGCGCTCAACGCTTCATGATCGAGCCGAGCACGCCGCGCAGGATCTTCGAGCCGTTCGCACCGCCAATCTGACGGCCGATCTGGCCGGCGACGTTGCGCGCGGCGGTCTTGGTCATCGTCTCGAGGATGCCCTGGCGACGCTTGGTGCCGAACACGGCGTCCTTGACGGCGTCCATCCAGCCGCGCTCCTGTGCCGCCGCGCCGCCGCCCTTGCCGGGCGCCGTGTCCGGCTCGCGCGTCGCGGCGGTCGCCTCGGCGCGCTTGGCCAGCAGCTCGAACGCCGACTCGCGATCGACCGCGGTGTCGTACTTGCCGCCGACCGGCGAGCGCGCGCGCGCCGTCGCGCGCTCGGTCGCATCGATCGTGCCGATACGGCAGCCCGGCGAGGCGATGAACGCGCGCTCGACCGGGCTCGGCACGCCGCCGGCGTGCAGCGTCGAGACCAGCGCCTCGCCGACGCCGAGCTGGGTGATCGCCTCGGCGACCTTGATCTTCGGATTCGGCGGGAACGTCTCGGCCGCCGCCTTGACGGCTTTCTGGTCGCGCGGCGTGAACGCGCGCAGCGCGTGCTGCACGCGGTTGCCGAGCTGGCCGAGGATCACCGGCGGCACGTCGTCGGGGTTCTGCGAGCAGAAGTAGACGCCCACGCCCTTGGAGCGGATCAGCCGCACGACCTGCTCGATCCGCTGCACCAGCGAGGCCGGCGCGTCGTCGAACAGCAGATGCGCCTCGTCGAAGAAGAACACCAGCTTGGGCTGGTCGAGGTCGCCGGCCTCCGGCAGCTTCTCGAACAGCTCCGACAGCAGCCACAGCAGGAACGTCGAATACAGCTTCGGCTTGAGGATCAACTGGTCGGCCGCGAGGATGTTGACGATGCCGCGGCCGCTCATGTCCTGGCGCATGAAGTCCGCCAGCTCGAGCGCCGGTTCGCCGAAGAAGCCGTCACCGCCGGCCTGCTCGAGCGACAGCAGGGCGCGCTGGATCGCGGCGATCGAGGCCGGTGTGATCAGGCCGTAGCGCTGCGAAATCGCCTTGGCGTTATCGGCCGCGTGGGTCAGGATCGCGCGCAGGTCCTTGAGGTCGAGCAGCAGCAGGCCGTCGTCGTCGGCGGCCTTGAAGATCACCTCGAGCACGCCCGACTGCGTGTCGTTGAGCTCGAGCAGGCGCGCGAGCAGGGTCGGGCCCATTTCCGACACCGTCGCGCGGACCGGATGGCCGAGCGCGCCGTAGATGTCCCAGAACACGACCGGATTCGCGTTGGGGCTCCAGTCGAAGCCGAACTTGTCGAGGCGCGCCTTGAGCTTGTCGTTCATCGCGCCGGCCTGGCACAGGCCGGCCAGGTCGCCCTTGACGTCGGCCAGGAACACCGGCACGCCGAGCTTGCTGAAACCTTCGGCCAGCAGCATCAGCGTCACCGACTTGCCGGTGCCGGTCGCACCGGCGATCAGGCCGTGGCGATTCGCATACGGCGCCTCGAGGAACACCTCGGTATCGCCTTTGCCGATCAGTATCTGGCTCACTTCAGGTCCTCGGATGGGCCGGTTCGGCACTGCGCACGATTGTATGCGCGCGCTGTCGGGCGCGCGACGGCGTGCTGATCGAGGCGCGCCGTGCGGCACGCCAGGCCGCGCATCCGCGGCAGCGGCCGGCGCGGGCGACCCGGCCTGGCGGGTCCGCAGCGACGCGGCCATTGCGGTTGCCCGGCCCGTCCGCTCCCGGTAACGTGCGGCCGATCACCTGCCGGAATCCGCCCATGATCCTGCCGATTCGCATTTCGATGACCGCGGCCCTGGTCGCGCTCGCCGCCGGCTGTGCCGGTACGCCGTCGCGCACCGGCAGCAGCGTGCCGGGCAAGGTCAACGAGACCGGTGTCGACGCGCTGTATGCGCGGCTCGAAGCCGACGCCCGCCGCTACGAGTCCGGTCTGGCGGCCGCGCGCGACGGCGAGGTCGAGCGCGCGCGCACCGAAACGCTGGCCGCGCTCGACGACCTGCGTGCGGCCAGCGCACAGTGCAGCCGCACGCCCGGCTGCGAACGCGACCGCTTCGACTCCACGTTCGACCGCCTGCTGCGCCTGCACGTGGACGGCCTGGTCGACGCCGAGCCGATCGCCGACGGCGCGACGCCCGGCGAGCCGACCGAGGAGGCCGGCGAGTCCTCGCCGGTGACGGCCGCGCTGCCGGAGCTGGAGCGCTCGATCACGCTGCTCAAGGGCCGCGAGCTGGCCGAGGTCATCGCGGTCAACAGCACCGTCAAGGCCGCGATCGAGCAGTGGCTGACGCAGTACCGGCCAAACCTCATCGCGACCTATGTCAACTACCAGTACATGCGCTACCGGATGTGGCCGGAGTACCACAAGGCCGGCCTGCCGGAGGCGGTGCTGTTCGGCATCATGGCCAAGGAGTCCGGCGGCAAGGTGCACGCGGTCTCGCGTTCGGGCGCATCGGGGCCGCTGCAGTTCATGTACGCGACCGGCCTGCGCTTCGGCATGACGACCGTCGACGGCTTCGACCAGCGCTTCGACCCGGGCCTGTCGGCGCGCGCCAACGCCGCCTACATCAACGAGCAGCTGGCCGCGCTCAACAACAACCTCGAGCTCGTGCTGGCCGCCTACAACGGCGGCGAAGGGCGCATGCGCCGGCTCGCCGGCGGCCGTCCGGATGCGAGCTTCTGGGATCCGAAGCTCTACGCGACGCTGCCGACCGAGACGCGCGACTACGTGCCGATGGTGCTCGCCGCGGCCTGGCTGTTCCTGCATCCGGAGCGCTACAACCTGACGTTCCCGCAGATCGACGGCCGCCCCGGCCGGATCGTGCTCGCACAGCCGACCTCGATCAACGAGCTGACCGTCTGCTTCGGCCAGGTCGGCGGCGCGACCGACGGCTGGTTCCGCACGCTGCGCAACCTCAATCCGCGCTACGACCCGCAGCAGCGCCAGCCGGCCGGTACGCGGCTGGAGGTACCGGCCCAGCTCGAGGCGGCCTATGCCGAGTCGTGCGCGGGCGGGCGCTGGCGCACGCTGGCCGGCGATCTGCGCGATGCGGCCGTACCGGCGCGCGCGATGGCCTCGGCCGCGCGCGAGACGAACCGCGACAGCGCACCGCGGCAGCGCGCCTATACGGTCCGCAAGGGCGATACGCTGGCCGCGATCGCGCGGCGGACCGGCTGTGGCACGCCGGTCGACATCGCACGTGCCAACGGCATCCGCGCGCCGCAGTACGCGATCAAACCCGGCCAGACGCTGCAGCTGACCGGCTGTTCGAATCGCTGAGTGCACTGAAGAGGATTGCGCCGGTGCGCGGCTGGACGACCCTCCGCCTCGGACCGGTCGGCGTCCGCCACGGGCGCCGATCCGTCGGCGTTCGAGGAGGAGCGTCGAAGGTTCGCTGATGCCGGACGACCGAAACGACAGCCGGCACGCGCGTGCTGCGGCCCGGCCGTCGATGCGCTGCCGATCGGGCAGCGGCGCAAGCCGCCGTGAATTCGGTCAGGCGACTTTGGCGCTGACGCCGAACCACTGGTCGAGTTCGGCCGGCGGCACCGTTTCCTTGAGCGCGCGCAGTGCGCGCACGACCAGCCGATGCACGTCCTGCTGCCGCTCGAACGGCGAATCCTTGGTCTCGTGGTAGGCCACGGTCAGCCACAGCGCGATGCCGCGCATGCGGACCTGCGGATTGTCCGAGCGCATGCGCTCCAGGCCGATCTCGGTGCCGGCGCCCCAGGGCCGGTACTTCTCCTCGGCCGGCGTCGCGTACAGATGCGGGAACTCGCTCTTGCTGGCCGCCGTGAACTCGCGCATCGTCAGCGCGGCCAGCTGCTTGCGGGCATTCGGCGTCAGCTCGTCGATGGCCTTGTCGACCTCGCGGAACTGGCGGCGGAGCTGGGTGGCGCGGCTGAGTGCGATGATGCGGATCACGAGGCGCATGAGAACTCCCGGTCTGCGGGCCGGACATACCCCTGCGACCCGCCCGCATTCTAGCCGGGCGGCGGTGCCTGCGCCTGTTGAGCCAGTCACAAAATGTCAGCAATGGTCACAATGTGACGCGGTGACCCGCGCCGCTGCGGCCTGGCCGAACAACCCCGGAAATCGTCTGCCGGTCAGTCGAAGCGACCGATCGGCTGACCGACCTTGACCGGCGCATGCGGCAGCAGCGAGGCCTCGAACGCCGGGCCCGGCGGCAGCAGGACGATCACGGTCGAGCCCATGTTGAACCGGCCGAGCTCGGCGCCGCGGGCGAGGTGGATGCCGCGGCCGCGCCAGTCGCACCGGATCGGCCGTGAGGCATACGGGGGAATTTCCAGTCCGCCCCAGACCGTGCTGACGCTCGACACCAGCATCGCGCCGACCAGGACCACCGTGAACGGACCTTGCTCGCCGTCGAAATGGCAGACCAGGCGCTCGTTGCGCGCGAACAGGCGCGGGATGCCGGCGACCGCGAACGGCGCGACGCTGAACAGGCGGCCCGGAACGTGGACGGTCTCGCGCAGCGTGCCCGTCCACGGCATGTGGACGCGGTGGTAGTCGCGCGGCGCGAGATAGATCGTCGCGAAACGGCCGTCCCGGTACGGCACGCCGCTCAGCGCGTCGCCGAGCAGTTCGTCGGTGGTGTAGCTCTGGCCCTTGGCCTGGAAGATGCGGCCGTCGGCGATCGCGCCGACCTGGCTGACGCGGCCGTCGGCCGGGCACAGCAGCGCCGAGGCTTCGGCGTCGAAGCGGCGCGCGCCGGGCTTGAGCGCGCGCGTGAAGAACGCGTTGAAATGCGGATACGCCGACGCGTCGGGCTGCTCGGCCTCGTCGAGGTCGACCTGATAGCGGTGCGTGATCTGGCCGATCAGGAAGTTCTTCCACGGCGTCCATTCCCAGCGCGTGGCCCAGTACACGAGCCGCGACAGCAGACGATGCGGCAGCAGATGCTGCGCGAGCAGGGGCAGGTTCATCGGACGTGATCCATCAGCACCTGCAGGTCGGCGACGATCGCCTCGGCCACGAACGGCGGACGGAACAGGCCGGCGACGTGGCCCTCCGGCGTCACGATGACGGCCGAGGCGCTGTGGTCGACCGTATAGGTGCCGTTCTCGAGCGGTCCGCGCGCGTAGATCATGCCGAGGCCGCGCGTCAGCCGCGTCAGCTCCTCGTCGCTGCCGGTCGCCGCGACGAAGTCCGGGTCGAAGAACGCGACGTAGCGGCCGAGGATCTCCGGTGTGTCGCGCGCCGGGTCGACCGAGATGAAGTCGAAGCGCGCGCGATCGGCCAGGCCCTGCGCCTTGAGGCGCTGCCAGACGTCCTTGAACGTCGCCATCGTGGTCGGGCAGACGTCCGGACAATGCGTGAAGCCGAAGAACACGATCGTCCAGCGGCCGCGCCAGTCGGCCGGCGTCAGCGGCTGGCCGTCGGCCCGGAACAGCCTGAATTCCGGCAGCTGGCGCGGCTGCGGATAGAGCAGGGCGTTGCGCATCGGCGGCAGGTCGGCGCCGGACGGGCGGGCGAGCCAGCGGTCGCCGGCCCAGAGGCCGAGCGCGGCGGCCACCGCGGCGAGTACGATCAGCAGGGAGACGGAGATCCGTCCGGAACACGGGCGTGAGGTCATCGCGAAATTATAGCGGGGCCTACCGCCTATACTGTGCGACCTTCCATCGCATATTTTTCGTCAATGACCGCCGAACTCGCGACGATCGTCGATTTCATCCGCTACGGGGCCAGCCGTTTCGGCGCCGCCGGACTGACCTTCGGCCACAGTTACGACAATGCGCTGGACGAGGCCACCCACCTGGTGCTGCACGTGCTGCACCTGCCGCCGGACCTGTCGCCGGCCTACGGCCAGGCCAGGCTGACCGCCGAGGAGCGCCGCGACGTGCTCACGCTGATCGAGCGGCGCATCGTCGAGCGCACGCCGGTCGCGTATCTGACCGGCGAGGCCTGGTTCGCCGATCTGAAGTTCAAGTCCGATCCGCGCGCTCTGGTGCCGCGCTCGCCGATCGCCGAGATGATCCGCCGCGGCTTCTCGCCGTGGCTCGACGACCGCGAGGTCGGGCGCGCGTTGGACCTGTGCACCGGCTCGGGCTGCATCGGCATCGCGATGGCGGTGCACCATCCGGACTGGGCGGTCGACCTGGTCGACATCAGCCGCGACGCGCTCGCGCTGGCCGGCGAGAACATCGCGTTCCACCACGTCGGGCCGCGCGTGCGCGCGCTGCAGTCGGATCTGTTCGCGGGCATCGCCGGCGAGCGCTACGACCTGATCGTCAGCAACCCGCCGTACGTGACGCGTCAGGAGTTCGCCGAGCTCCCGGCCGAGTACGCGCACGAGCCGGAACTGGGCCTCACCGCCGGCGAGGACGGCCTCGATTTCGCGGTGCGCATCCTCGCCGAGGCGGCCGACCACCTGACCGAGGACGGCGTGCTGATCGTCGAGGTCGGCGAGAGCGAGCATGCCCTGGTCGCGCTGCTGCCGCAGCTGCCGCTCAACTGGATCGAGTTCGACGTCGGCGCGATGGGCGTGTTCCTGATCGATCGCGCGGACCTGGTCGAGCATGCCGAGGCGATCGCCGCCGCGGCGGCTGCACGGCGCTGACGATGGCCGGCAATACCTTCGGCACGCTGTTCGCGGTGACGACGTTCGGCGAGAGCCACGGTCCGGCGATCGGCTGCGTCGTCGACGGCTGTCCGCCCGGACTGGCGCTGGCGCCGGAGGACTTCCGTCACGACCTGGACCGGCGCGCGACCGGCCGCTCGCGCCACACCTCGCAGCGCCGCGAGGCCGACCAGATCGAGATCCTGTCCGGCGTCTACGAGGGCCGCACCACCGGCACGCCGATCGGCCTGCTGATCCGCAACACCGATGCGCGGTCCAAGGACTATCGCGAGCTGACCGAGACGTTCCGGCCCGGCCACGCCGACTACACCTACTGGCACAAGTACGGCATCCGCGATCCGCGCGGCGGCGGCCGTTCCTCGGCGCGCGAGACGACGATGCGCGTCGCGGCCGGCGTGATCGCCAAGAAATGGCTCGCGCTCGCGCACGGCATCCGCATCCGCGGCCATCTCGCGCAGATCGGCGAGCTGTTGCCGCAGCGCTTCGATGCGGACGCGGTCGAGGACAACCCGTTCTTCTGGCCCGATCCGTCGATGATCGAGACGCTCGAGCGCTACGTCGACGCGCTGCGCAAGGCCGGCGACTCGGTCGGCGCGCGCGTCAGCGTCGTCGCCGAGGGCGTGCCGGTCGGCTGGGGCGAGCCGATCTACGGCAAGCTCGACGCCGAGCTCGCGTCCGCGCTGATGTCGATCAACGCGGTCAAGGGCGTGGAGATCGGCGACGGCTTCGCGGCCGTCGCGCAGAAGGGCACCGAACACCGTGACGAGATCATGCCGCAGGGCTTCGTGTCGAACCACGCCGGCGGCATCCTCGGCGGCATCGCGACTGGCCAGCCGGTCGTCGCCTCGGTCGCGTTCAAGCCGACCTCGAGCATCCTGGTGCCCGGCCGCAGCGTCGATCTCGCCGGCAACGCTGTCGAGGTGCGCACGATCGGTCGACATGATCCCTGCGTCGGCATCCGCGCCACGCCGATCGTCGAAGCGATGGTCGCGCTGGTGCTGATCGACCAGGCGCTGCGGCATCGCGCGCAGTGCGGCGACGTGGAACCGCGCTCGCCGCGCGTGCCGGCCGGACCGGCATGACGGCGCCGCGTCCGCGCGTCTACGTCGCGCAGCCGCTGTTCGCCGACGTGCTGGCGCCGCTCGCGGCGCATGCCGAGCTCTTCGTCGAGCCGGTCGAGGGCAGGCGTGAGGCGGCCGATCTCGCCAACGGGCTGCGCGAGGCCGATGCGGCGATCGTCACGATCGCCGAGCGCGTCGATGCGGCCGCGATCGCCGGCGCCGCGCGGCTGCGGCTGGTCGCCAACGTCGGTGTCGGCTACGACAATCTCGACGTCGCGGCCCTGCAGGCGGCCGGCATCGCGGCCAGCAATACGCCGGACGTGTTGACCGACACCGTCGCCGACTTCGCGTTCGCATTGCTGCTCGGCGTCGGGCGCCGCTTGACCGAGGCCGAGCGCTGGCTGCGCGAGGGCCACTGGCAGCGCTGGTCGTTCGACCGTCTGCTCGGCCGCGACGTCCACGGCGCGACGCTCAGCATTCTCGGCATGGGCCGTATCGGCCAGGCGATCGCCGAGCGCGCGCGCGGTTTCCGCATGAGCGTGCTCTATCACAACCGCCGCGCATTGCCGCCGGCGCTCGAGCAGGCCTGCGGCGCGCGCCGCGTCGAGCAGGACGAACTGCTGCGTCGCGCCGATTTCCTGATCGTCGCCGTCCCGTACGCGCCGTCGACGCATCATCTGATCGACGCGGCGGCGCTGGCGCGGATGAAGCCCGATGCGTTCCTGATCAATATCGCGCGCGGCGGCGTCGTCGACGATGCCGCGCTGGCCGCCGCACTGGCGGACGGCCGTCTCGGCGGCGCCGCGCTCGACGTGTTCGAAGGCGAGCCGGCGGTCGATCCGGGCCTGCTCGCGGCGCGCAACGTCGTGCTGACGCCGCATATCGCCAGCGCCAGCCGCGACACGCGCCGCGCGATGGTCTCCCTGGCGGTCGCCAACGTGCTGGCCGCGCTCGGCCACGGCCCGCACGCCGGGCGACCGCCGAACCTCGTCGGCGGCTGAGACCAGTCTGCGCGGGGCCGCCACCCGTGCCGGAGGTCACCGTGGCCGATTGCACATCCGCGGCTTAAACCGATCGTGCATCGTCGGCATCGTAGGTCCGTACCCGACCCCGAGGAGCCGTCCATGACCATCCGCAGCATCCTGCTCGCCGCGCTGATCGCCGTCCCCGTGCTGGCGCCGCCTACGGCCTCGGCCGGGATCAGCGTCTGCGACCTGCAAAGCCCGTACTCGCTGCGCGTGCAGCCGCAGCAGCTGGTCTTCACCCGCTCCGGCGGCACGCCGGCCGAGGTCGTCATCGCCGACGGCCGTCTGCGCGTCGACGGCCGCGACGTCGCCCTGAGCGCGGCCGACAGCCGCCGTCTCGCCGATTACGAGCGCGGCGTGCGCGACCTGCTGCCGGAGGTCAAGGCGATCGCGCGCCAGGCGATCGGTATCGCGTTCGAGGCGGTCGGACAGGTCAATGCCGCTTTCGCGAGCAGCCCCGCCGACGCGCGCGCGCAGGCCAAGCGCATGCAGGCGCTCGCGGTCGATCTGGAACGGCGTATCGACAGTGGCCAGGAATGGAGTGACGCCGAAGTCGAGGGGATCGTGCAGAACGCCGTCGGCAGCCTGATCGGCGACCTGGTCGGCAACGTGACCGCGCAGGCGCTGAAGGTCGCATTCACCGGCGACGAGGCCGCCGCGGCCGAACTCGAGGCCCGCGCCTCGGCGATCGAGAAGGGCGTCGAGCGCGCCGTCGAGCGCAGCACGGCCGACCTGGAGCGGCGCGCCGAAGCGCTGTGCCCGCGCGTGCTGGCGCTGAACCAGATGGCCGGTGAGCTCGACGTCACGCTGCCCGGCGGCGGCCGCCTCGATCTGTTCGCGCCCAAGCCCTGAGGGCCTGGGCAACGCTGCGGGCCCGCTCCGGCGGGCCCGTGCCGCTACCAGCTGCCGACGTTCGGCAGCGAGATCCACGGCTCGACCGGCGTCAGCGGCGGGCCTTTCTGCAGCAGCTCGATCGAGATCGCATCGGGCGAGCGCACGAAGGCCATGCGCCCGTCGCGCGGCGGCCGGTTGATCGTCACGCCGGCGGCCTGCAGCCGCGTGCAGGCGGCGTGGATGTCCTCGACCTCGAACGCGAGATGGCCGAAGTTGCGCGCGCTGCCGTAATCCTCGTCGTCCCAGTTCCAGGTCAGTTCGATCTCGCCGCGATCGGCGTCGCCCGGCGCGGCGAGGAACACCAGCGTGTAGCGGCCGGCCGGATTCTCGGTGCGGCGCACCTCGACCAGGCCGAGCGCACCGCAGTAGAAGTCCAGCGACCGCTCCAGGTCGCGTACGCGAAGCATGCTGTGCAGGAAGCGCATTTCGGGCTCGTGATTCGCAGGTGGATGACCGGTGCGATGCTAACGCCTCGACCGGCGCCTCGCGCGCACCGAGGCTGAAGCCTCGCTGGCCGGCGCCACCGCCGAGGCTCGCCGCGGCGCCGCCGCGGATGAGAGGATACGGCGCATGGACTACTTCGAACGTTCCGTGAGCTGGCTCCACTCCGACCATCCGCTGGCGATCGCGACCGATGTCGCGCTCAAGATCGCATTCGCGCTGTTGCTGCTGCTGATCGGCTGGCAGATCGCGCGCCGCCTCGCCGACGGCCTGCGCCGCGTGCTGTCTCGCACCGGTGCCGATCCGCTGCTCGGCGATTTTCTGCGCAACGTGGTGTTCGCGCTGCTGCTGTCGGTCGTCGTGGTCGGCGTGCTCGACCGGCTCGGCGTGCCGACCGCATCGCTGCTGGCGGCGCTCGGCGCAGCCGGCCTCGCGATCGGTCTGGCGCTGCAGGCGTCGCTGTCGAACATCGCCGCCGGCGTGCTGCTGATGGTGTTCCGTCCGTTCCGCGTCGGCCAGTCGATCGAGGTCGGCGGCGTCAGCGGCACCGTGCAGAACGTCAGCCTGATGCACACGCATCTGCTGACCGCCGACAACCGCGAGGTGATCCTGCCCAACAGCAAGGTCGCCTCCGACGCGATCGTCAATGCGAGCGCGCGCGCGACGCGGCGCATCGAGCTCGGCATCGAGCTCGGCGCGCAGGAGGATGTGCGGCTGGCGATGAGCGAGATCCGCGCGATCGTCGAGGCCGATCCGCGCATCCTCAAGCAGCCGGCGACCGAGATCGTCGTGTCGGGGCTGACCGAGAATGGCTTCAAGGTCGCGGTCCGTCCGTGGGTGCAGTCCAGCGACGTCGGCGCCGTGCAGTCCGATCTGCTGCTGGCGATCCGCCAGCGCTTCGAGGCGGCCGGCATCCGCCTGGCCCAGCGCGAACTGGTGTTCCGCTCGGCGCTGCCCGGCGTCGACGCCGCGAAGGCGGCTGTCGAACCCGCGGCACCGAGTCGCGAGTAGGCCGATCGGCTGCGCTGCGCTCAGCGCTGTGCGTCGAAGCCGAGGTAGTCCGGTCCACCGAGCTGGCGCACCTGGCGTGCGATCCAGGCGGCGCGCTGCGCGACGAACGGGCTCGGCGGATCGGCGCGGTAGCGGCGCGGGTTCGGCAGCACGGCCGCGAGCAGGGCGGCCTGGCGTGCGTCCAGTGCCGCTGCAGGTTTGCCGAAGTAATGCCGCGCGGCCGCCTCGGCGCCGTAGATGCCGTCGCCGAACTCGGCGATGTTGACGTAGACCTCCACGATTCGGCGCTTGGGCCAGAGCGCCTCGATCAGCACCGTGAAATACGCCTCCAGCCCCTTGCGCACGAAGCTGCGGCCCGACCACAGGAACAGGTTCTTGGCGACCTGCTGGCTGATCGTGCTCGCGCCGCGCAGCCGGCCGCCCTCGTCGGCGGCGTCGAGCGCCGAGCGGATCGCGTCGAGGTCGAAGCCGCGATGGCTCGGAAACTTCTGGTCTTCGGCGGCGACCACCGCGATCGGCAGCTGCGCCGAGATCTGCTCGAGCGGGCGCCAGCGGTAGTCGAGCGAGAAGTCGCGTTGGCCGCCGGCCCGCGCATCGATCCAGCGCGCGACCATGAACGCCGAGGTCAGCGGCGGCACGAAGCGCAGCAGCAGCACCGCGAGCACGCTCGCCACGACCATGGCCACGACGGTCAGTGCGGCCCAGCGCGCGAGGCGGCGCCAGCGCGGACGCCCCGATCCGTTACCCGATACCGACCTCACGCGCACTCCCGGGCCGGGCCGTCTCGACGGCCGGTCGGCCGATTATTCCAGCTCGGATCGCTGCATGTGCACGCGCCGCCCGTCGCCACGACAGCCGCTCTTCAGCTGGCCGCGGTACGCGGCGGATGCTTGTAGCGCAGCGCCGGCTGCTCGACCAGATGCCAGGACAGCCACGCGAGCAGCAGCGTCGGCGGCACGCAGGCGGCGAAGATCAGCAGCGGATCGCGCAGACCGGCGAGCGCGATCAGCGTCTGCTGTACCGGAAAGCCCCACAGATACGTGCCGTAGGACAGATCGCCCCAGCGTCCCTGCGGCAGTCGCGGTACGTAGGCCAGCCACAGCGTGCCGTAGGCGATGCCGAGCGCGAGCAGCGGCTGGTACAGCGGCGTGCCGAACGCGAGCCAGGCGGCCGCGATCAGCACCAGCAGGATCGGCGTCGACAGCGGCAGCCAGGCGCGGTTGACGCAGCACCACGCGCCGAATGCGAAGAACACGATCAGCGCGGTCTCGATCGAGACCTGCTCGCCCGACAGCAGCGGCACGCGCAGCCACAGGCCGGCGGCCAGGACGATCGCGACCGAGGCGATCCAGGCGCGGCGCGTCAGCACGCCCACGACACCGAGTACGGCCACGGCCAGATACAGGCCGCTCTCGACCGGCAGCGTCCACAGCGAGCCGTTGACGTAGTCGCTGGTCGGGTTGGACGCGAACACGCCCGGCAGCGTCCACTGCAGGTCGAGCAGGCTGGCATTGCCGGCGACGTAGCGCCACGGCTGCGCCGAGCCGAAATACGCGGCCGCCGGCAGCGTGGTCATCGCCGCGCCGAGCAGCAGCGCGCTGACGGCGACGCAGACGAACAGCGCCGGCAGAATCCGCAGCGCGCGCGAGCGCAGGAAGTACGGCAGGCTCGGCCGGCGCTGCCAGGCCAGCGTAATCAGCAGACCGCTCAGCGTGAAGAACATCATCACGCCGATGAAGTGACTGTAGGTCTGGCCGAGCAGGCGGCGGATCGGATCGGCCTCGGCCATGCCGAGGCCGGCCAGCGCATAGCTGTGACCGAACAGCACGGCCAGCGCCGCGACCAGGCGGACCAGGATCATGTTGTCGCGGCCGTCGGCCATCCAGGCCGCGAGCGGACGGCCGCGCAGCCGCGCGAGCAGGGCGGCGGGCATCGCGATCAGGCCTGCATGCGGTCGAGGACGCCGGCGATGCGGGCACCGCTCGAGGCGCGCAGCAGTGCCGGCGCATGGCGCAGCAGCGCGGCGTGATCGAGCTGCGCGATCCGGTCGCGCACCTCGAGCAGGGCGCCCGGATGCATGCTGAAGTCCTCCAGGCCCAGCGCCAGCAGCAGCGCGGTGTAGCGCGTGTCGGCGGCCATCTCGCCGCACAGCGACACCGGGCGCCGCGCGCGCCGCGCGATCGCGAGGATTTGCGCGAGCAGCTTGATCACGGCCGGATGCAGCGGATCGTAGAGCGTGCCCAGATGATCGTTGGCGCGGTCGGCGGCCAGCACGTACTGGACCAGATCGTTGGTGCCGATCGAGATGAAGTCGACGTAGCGGATCAGGCCGCCGAGCGCGATCGCCGCGGCCGGTACCTCGATCATCGCACCGAGCTCGACCTGGCCGGCGATGTCCTGCCCGGTCGAACGCAGATCGCGCACGCACTGGTCGAGCATGCGGCGCACGCTGTGGATCTCCTCGACCAGCGTGATCATCGGCACCAGGATGCGGACCGGACCGTAGCTCGACGCGCGCACGATCGCCCGCAGCTGGGTGATCATCAGCTGCGGATGGCGCAGCGCCAGTCGCACGCCGCGCACGCCGAGCGCGGGGTTGGGTTCTTCCTCGAGCGCGACGCCCGAGGCATCGGCCTTGTCGGCGCCGAGGTCGAGCGTGCGGATCGTGACCGGCAGGCCGCCCATGCCGAGCACGAGGTCGCGATAGGCCAGGAACTGCTCCTCCTCGCCGGGGATCTCGCGGCGCTGCAGGAACAGGAACTCGGTCCGGTACAGGCCGATGCCGGCCGCGCCGGACAGCCGCGCGCGCGCGACGTCGGCCGGCCGCTCCGCATTCGCGTAGAGCCGGATCGGCACGCCGTCGCGCGTCAGCGTCTGCGCTTCGCGCAGCCGCGCCAGCCGCTTGCCGATCTGGACCTGCTCGCGCTGCCAGTGGCGATAGCGCGCGATGTCCTGCGCATTGGGGTGGACCACGACCTCGCCGTGCTCGCCGTCGACCAGGATCAGGTCGCCGTCGGCGATCGAGCCGAGCGCCTCGTCGACGCCGACGACCATCGGCAGCCGCAGCGAACGGGCCAGGATCGCGCTGTGCGACAGCGTGCTGCCGTTGGTCAGCACGGCGCCGAGCATGCCGTTCTCGGCGAGCGGCACCAGCTCGGCGGGCGCGACGACGTCGCTGACGAGGATCTCGCCGACGCGCGAGGCCAGCTTGCGCTCCTCGACGCTCGACTCGCGGACCAGGGCGGCCTGGACGCGGCCGAGCACGTGGTCGATGTCCTCCTTGCGGCTGCGCAGGTAGGCGTCTTCCATCGCCTCGAACACCGCGACCAGCTTGTCGCGTTGCAGCTTGAGCGCGGCGCTGGCGCGGTAGCGGCCGAGCCGGACCAGATCGACCAGGCCGGCGACCAGGTCGCGATCGGCGAGGATCAGGCCGTGCGCTTCGAGGAAATCGCCGACGTCGCTGGCCAGCGTGCCGTGCAGCTTGTCGCGCAGCGTGCGCAGTTCGTCGCGCGCCAGGCCGATCGCCGCCAGCAGGCGCTCGACCTCCGGTTCGATCTCCTCGGCCGCGAGCGGACGGTCGTCGACGAGGATGCGGCCGGGCTGCTCGAGGCGCGCGCGTCCGAGCGCCATGCCGCGCGCCGCGCTGCCGCCTTTAAGTACCGACCGCACGCTCGATGGATCTCCTCGGGATCGTCACTGCCCTTCGTCGAACTTGCGCTCGAACAGGTCGACCATCGCCGCCATGGCCGCCTCCTCGTCGGGGCCGTCGGCGCGCAGGCGCAGCTGCGCGCCGAGTCCGGCGGCCAGCATCATGACGCCCATGATGCTCTTGGCGTTCACTTCCTTGCCGCGATAGGTGATGAAGATGTTCGCCTGGAATCCCTGCAGCGCCTGGACGAGCTTGGCCGAGGCCCGCGCGTGCAGGCCCAGTCGGTTGCTGACGGTGATGTCACGTTCAAGCATGGTCGACGAAGATTCCCCCGCGACCGCCGCTGGCGGCGGTCTGCGCCAATTGATCGAGCTTCTGCTCGGGATAGTTGAGCACGCGCAGCAGCATCGGCAGGTTGAGCCCCGACACGCAGTGCATGTGGACGCCGAGGCCCGGCAGCCGCTGCGCGACGTTGCACGGCGTCGCGCCGTACAGATCGGTCAGCACCAGCACGCCGTCGCCGCCGTCGAGCGAGCGAGCGCGCTGCGTCGCATCACGCAGCGTCGAGTCCGGATCGGAGCCCGGTTCCACCTCGATCACGTCCAGCGGCAGCGGCAGCTTGCCGAGCACGTGACGCGCCGCCGTGATGAGCGCGCCGCCCATCGCTTCGTGAGTCAGGAGCAGTACGCCGACACTCATCGTCATTCCATCTCGCGGTGGTAGCTCAGCACCTGCCGGAACCGCTCGCGACAGTGTTCGGCCAGCCGCTCGGCCAGATAGACCGACCGGTGGCGGCCGCCGGTGCAGCCGATGCAGATGGTGACATAACTGCGGCCTTCCGACTCGAAACGCGGCAGCCAGCGGTCCAGGAAGCCGGCGACGTCGGCCCGGAACGCCGCCACGTCGGGCTGCTGCTCGAGCCAGTCGCGGACCGCCGCGTCGCGGCCCGACAGCGGCCGCAGCATCGCGTTCCAGTGCGGGTTCGGCAGGGCGCGCGCGTCGAAGACGAAATCGGCGTCGGACGGCACGCCGCGCCGGTACGCGAACGATTCGAACAGCAGCGTCATCGAGCCGCTCTTCTGGCCCATCTCGGTGATGACCAGGCGGCGCAACTGATGGACGTTGATGTCGCTGGTGTCGATCACCGTGTCGGCGATCGCCCGCATCGGGCGCAGCAGCTTGCGCTCCTGCACGATCGCGTCGGCCAGCGCGATGCCGTCGGCCGACAGCGGATGGCGCCGCCGCGATTCAGAATAGCGCTTGAGCAGGACCTCGTCGCGCGTGTCGAGGAACAGCAGGCGGTAGTCGATGCCGGTGCGCGCCAGGTCCGACAGGATCCCGGGCAGGCGGTCCAGGTCCTGGCGGCGGTTGCGCACGTCGACGCCGACCGCCAGGCGCGGATGCATCGCGATCGAGTCCTGCGACACCGCCGACACGAAGGCCGGCATCAGCGCGCTCGGCAGGTTGTCGACGCAGTAGTAGTCCAGGTCCTCGAGCGTGCGCAGCGCGACCGTCTTGCCGGAGCCGGACAGTCCGCTGACGACGATCAGCTGGGTGCGCTGCGCGGGTGCGCCCTCGGCGACGGGCTCTACCATGGCGGCAGGCGGCGCATCTGGTGCGCCTGGCGGTCGATGAAGGTCTGTGCCGGGTCCAGGCCCTTGGTCTTGAGCATGTGGCTGCGTACGGCGGCCTCGGCCAGGACCGCGATGTTGCGGCCCGGCGCGACCGGAATCACGATCTGCGGCACCTGCAGGTCGAGCACCTCGCGGTAGCCGACGTCGCCGGTCAGCCGGATCATGCTGTCGCCGGGCACGTCGAAGCGCTGCGGCTGCAGATGGACGATCAGGCGCAGATACTTGGACTGCTTGACGGCGGTGTGGCCGAACATCTCGCGCACGTTGAGGATGCCCAGGCCGCGCACCTCGAGCAGGTCGCGCAGCATCTCCGGGCAGGTGCCGTCGATGACGTCCGGCGCGATCTGCGTGAACTCCGGCGCGTCGTCGGCGACCAGGCGATGGCCGCGCGTGATCAGTTCGAGCGCCAGCTCGCTCTTGCCGGTGCCCGACTCGCCGGTGATCAGCACGCCGATCGAGTTGACCTCCATGAACACGCCGTGCAGCGTGATCTGGCGCGCCAGCGCGCGAGCCAGGTGGTACTGCAGATAGGTCAGAAGCTCGTGGCCGCGCTTCGGGCTGGCCCACAGCGGTGTCTGCGATTCGTCGGCGGCCTCGCGCAGATCGGCCGGCACGGCCTGGTCCTTGGTGACGACCAGCGCGATCGGCTTGTAGTTCATCACGCGCTCGATCGTCTCCCAGCGCTGGCGCGAGTCCAGTCCGTCCAGATAGTTCAGCTCTTCCGTGCCGATGATCTGGACCTTGTTCGGATAGATGATGTTGAGATAGCCGACCAGCGACGGGCGGCGCGTCTGCGCGCCGACCGGCTCGATGACGCGGTTCTCGCCGCGCATGCCGCTGACCCAGCGCAGGGCCAGGCGCTCGCTGACGGCGTCGAAGATCTCGCGGGCGGTGACTCGATCCACGCAGATGTCCCGGGGGCTGCAGCGGCGCTGCGGGCCGCGTCGGCGCGCCTCAGCGGGATTCGCGGGCGGCGCGCGTCCATTCTGCCAGTTTCAGGCGCAGAGTGGCGGCGTCGCGGGCGTCGCGAAGCTGGTCGGTGAGGCGGGCGTCGGAGAAGATCTGCGCCAGCTCGGCGAGCAGCTGCAGATGCTGGTTCGTGAAGTGCGCCGGCACCGCGAGCGCGGCGACCAGATCGACCGGGCGGCCGTCCGCGGCACCGAAATCGACCGGCTCGGCGAGTCGGACGAACGCGGCGCGCGCGCCGTCGATGTCGGGCGTGCGCCCGTGCGGAATCGCCACGCCGCTGCCGAGTCCGGTGCTGCCGAGCTGCTCGCGCGCGAGCAGCGACTCGAGGATGGCCGGCAGTTCGCCGTCGTCGACGGCGAGCATGCCGGCCAGGTGTCGGATCAGTTGCGGCTTGTCGCCGGCCCGAACGCCGACATGGACCCGCTCCGCGGGCAGTAGATCGAGCAGAGGCATCGGGCGGAGCGGGAGTCCTTGGCGTCAGGCGTAACGCGCGGAGCGTACCTCATCGGCATGGTGATCGGCACGCTTGCTCTTGAGCTTGCGGCCCTGCGCGCCGAGCTTGTCGACCAGCGCGTCGAGCGCGGCGTACATGTCCGTCGAGGTGGTCTCCGCGTGCAGCGTGCGACCCGCACACAACACGGTCACCTCGGCCTTGTGCAACAGCTTCTCCACGCTGATCACGATCGTCAGCTCGTTCACATGATCCAGGGTTCGTCCGAGTCGCTCGAATTTCGCTAACGCGTAATCGCGGATGGCGGGAGTGACTTCGACTTGATGGCCCTTGACGTGGATCTGCATGACGACCTCCGTTGCTGCGGGTGAACCGGGAAAATCCCCGGCAGTTGCCTGAATCACGTCGCGCGTGATGCAGGCCTCAAGCTGTTCGGACATGGATCGGTTGGCGAGGTTCCTTGAGGGTCTGAAGTGGGTGTGGGGTCTTTGCGAACGGGTTCAACGGTGAACGGATTCAGCTCAAGCGTGCACGATCGTTCGACGAGGGAATGTTCATCGCTTCACGGTACTTGGCCACGGTGCGCCGTGCGACGTTGATGCCGCGGTTGTTCAGCTCGACCGTGAGCGCCTGATCGGACAGCGGCCGTTCCGGCCGCTCGTCGGCGACCAGCTTGCGGATCATCGCCTGGATCGCCGTGGCCGACGCCGCGCCGCCGTCGATCGTCGTCACGCCGCTGGAGAAGAAGTACTTGAATTCGAACGTGCCGCGCGGCGTGTGCAGGTACTTGCGCGTGGTCACGCGGCTGACCGTCGATTCGTGCATGCCGATCTCGTCGGCGACGTCCTTGAGCACGAGCGGGCGCATCGCCTCGGGACCGAATTCGAGATAGGCCTCCTGCGCGCGCACGATCGCGGTCGCCACCTTGAGCAGGGTGTCGGCGCGCGTCTGCAGGCTCTTGATCAGCCAGCGCGCCTCCTGCAGCTGGCTGCGCAGGTAGTTGGCGTCGTCGCGCTTGGCGCGCGCGATCAAGGCGGCGTAGTGCTGGTTGATCGACAGGCGCGGCTGGCAGCCCGGCGACAGCGAGACCTGCCAGCGGCCGTTGTGCTTGATCGCGTACGCGTCGGGCGCGACGTACTCGGCCGGCGCCGCCGAATGGCCGGCACCAGGCTTGGGATTGAGCGAGCGGATCAGCGTGATCGCGTTGTCGAGCTCGTCGGCGCTGGCGCGCAGCTTCTGGCACAGCTTGC
The DNA here is from genome assembly GCA_003241385.1 of Rhodanobacter denitrificans. GTDB lineage: Bacteria > Pseudomonadota > Gammaproteobacteria > Xanthomonadales > Rhodanobacteraceae > Dokdonella > Dokdonella denitrificans_A. Next base: position 164,792 of record QFPO01000002.1, on the reverse strand, counting down.
CGCGGTCGTTACGCGCGAGCTGATCCAGGTGCTGATCGACCAGGGTGCGTGCGAGATCGAGCGAGGGCGTATCACGGCTGCAGGCATCGAGCTGTACCAGCAGGCATTCGCGCAGGCTGCGGCTGGCGACGCCGAGCGGATCGAAGCGCTGCACGCGATGGCGCACGGCTTCCACTTCCTCGGCGGTCGCCGCGAACAGCGACTGCACGCTCTGCGCGAGCACCTCGGCCGGTTCGGAGAGGTAGCCGTCGTCGTCGACCGCCTCGATGATCGCGGTCGCGATCGCGCGGTCGCGCGGCGACATCGGCGTCAGGTTGAGCTGCCAGAGCAGGTGGTCGCGCAGGTCTTCGGTTTCGGCGTCCTGCGGTTCCAGGCCTTCGTCGTCGCCGGAGGCGCCGCGGTAGTCGCCGTGCTCGAGCGCGAGATCGAGCGGGCCTTCGTCGTCGTGGGCGTCGTCGCCGGCGGTTTCGGCGGGGGCTTCGGCTTCGGGCGATTCGCTCTGTTCGCCGTTCTCGTCGAACTCGGCGTCGCCGTCGGTCATGTCGAGCAGCGGGTTGGACTCGAGCGCGACCGCGAGCTCGAGCTCCAGCTCCATCCGCGAGAGCTGCAGCAGACGGATCGCCTGCTGCAACTGAGGAGTGAGCGCGAGCTGCTGACTGACGCGAAGCTGGAGAGCAGGTTTCATGCCGGAATCATGCCAATCCCCTGGTTCGAAATCCTAGCGCTAATTCGCGGGTCCGGGCAGGGCTTGACGGCGCAGCGGGAACGGAACAGGCTTGGGCGGCTGCCGGGCGTGCCGAACGGCTCCGTCCGGCGCCGTCCGATCCGGTCTTTCCGGCCGACTGCGCCTGACGCGGTCCGGCCGCCGCTCACATCCGGAATTCGCGGCCCAGATAGACCTCGCGCACCTGCTCGTTGGTCAGGATGTCGGCCGGCACGCCCTGCGCGAGCACGACGCCGTCGCTCATGATGTAGGCGCGATCGCAGATGCCGAGCGTCTCACGGACGTTGTGGTCGGTGATCAGGATGCCGATGCCGCGGTCCTTGAGATGCCGCACGATGCGCTGGATGTCGACGACCGAGATCGGGTCGACGCCGGCGAACGGCTCGTCGAGCAGCATGAACCGCGGTTTGGCCGCCAATGCACGGGCGATCTCGACGCGGCGGCGCTCGCCGCCGGACAGGCTCTGGCCCTTCTGGGTGGCGATGTGGCCGATCTGCAGCTCCTGCATCAGGCTTTCGAGCTCGGCGGCGCGTCCGTCGGCGTCGAGGTCCTCGCGCAGTTCGAGGATCGCCAGGATGTTCTCGGTCACGGTCAGGCGCCGGAACACCGACGGCTCCTGCGGCAGATAGCCCACGCCCATGCGCGCACGCACGTGCATCGGCTGCTGGGTGATGTCGGTCTCGTCGAGCCGGATCACGCCGGCGTCCGACGCGATCAGGCCGACCACCATGTAGAAGCAGGTCGTCTTGCCGGCGCCGTTGGGGCCGAGCAGGCCGACGACCTCGCCGGCGCCGACCGCGAACCCGAAATCGCGTACGACGTTGCGGCCGCGGAAACTCTTGCGCAGCCCCTCGGCACTCAGCATCAGGGCGAGCCGCCGGCCGGCGGCGCGGTCTTGGGCAGGAAGCGCAGGTGGATCTCGCTGCCGGGCGCATTGCTGCCGCCTTCCATCGCACCGGTGTTGGTGTCGTAGGTCATGTGCGCGCCGCGGAATTCCGAGCGCCCTTCCTGCACGACGACGACGTCGCCGTCGAGTTCGGCGATACCGGTCTCGGTGTTGTAGTGGATCGTCGCGGCACTGGCCTTCATCAGGCCGCCGCTGCCGTCCATGCGCTGCTCGAGCCGCGCCGGCTTGCCGGTCAGCACCATGCGGCGGATCTGGTTGTCGCCGCCGCCGGTGCCGGCCTGCGTGGTGTCGTAGAGCCTGGCCTCGTCGCCCTGCGCCTTGAGGCTGCCCTGTTCCATGCGCACGTTGCCGGTCAGCGTGACGAAATGGGTGTCGCTGCCGCTCGCGCGGCTCTGCGTCATGCGCTGGTACTGCGCGCGGACGTCGAGCGGCTGGTTGCGGTCGGTGCTCAGCGCGAACGCCGGTGCGGCCGGCAGCAGCACCGCCAGGATCAGTCCGATCGCCGCGCGGGCGGACCGCTCAGCGCCGTCGCTGCCGGGGTTCGAAAGTGGAATGGACATCGGACAGCAACTCCAGGACGTTCGTGTTCATGTCGCCGCGCAGGCCGGTGCCGCGCAGTATAGAGCCGGGCTGCTCGATGCGGGCGGGCGCCGCGGTCTCGAGCTTGCCGGTCTTGGGCCAGGTCGTCAGGTCGGCGGTGTGGATCGTCGCCGGCTGCACGCCGGCCTCGGCGCGACGCTCCAGCAGCACCTCGCCCTGCATCTTCATGACGGTGCCGCCCTTGTCGACCCAGGCCGCGTCGGAACGGCCGACCCAGGGCAGACCGTCGTGGTCGACCAGGGTGTAGTGCGGATCGGTGACGTAGATCGAGCCGTCGTCGCCGCGGCGCGCCAGGCGCGGGCCGCGGATCGCGAACGAGAGCTTGCCCTGCTCGTCGAGCGCATTCATCGTGAAATCGGCCAGCGTGTAGTCCGAGCGAGGCGGGCCGCTGTAGACCTGCTCGTCGACCGGCGTGCGGTTGAACCAGACCAGGATCTGGGTCGCCGCGGCGATCAGTGCCAGTACGGCCACGGCCAGCCAGTAGCGGCGATCGATCATCGCAGGTGGAACGCCAGTTCGGACTCGGCGCGGCCCTGGGCGCCCAGCAGCAGGTCGCAGACCTCGCGCACGGCGCCTTCGCCGCCGCCGCGCCGCGTGCGCCAGCGCGCGCGCTCGCGGACCCACGGATGCGCGTCGGCGACGGCGACGCCGAGGCCGGCCTCGCAGATGACCGCCAGGTCGGGCAGGTCGTCGCCGGTATAGGCGCTCTGCTCGGGCGTGAGGCCGAGCGCGCCGAGCAGCGTACGGAAGCAGGCGAGCTTGTCGGCCTGGCCCTGATAGACGTGGGCGACGCCGAGGTCGGCCATGCGTTCGGTCACCGTGCGGCTGATCCGCGCGGTGATCACCGCGACTTCGATGCCGTTGGCGAGCAGGCGCTTGAGCCCGAGCCCGTCGTGGACATGGAACGCCTTGAGCTCATGGCCGTCCTCGCCGTACCACAGACGGCCGTCGGTCATGACGCCGTCGACGTCGAACACGGCGAGGCGCACGCGGGACGCGCGGGCGCGGATGTCGGCAGGCAGATCGTCGGGCAGCATGGCGGGAACGGCTGGAGGCGAGAACGCGATGGTACCGCCGCACAGCGGTCCGCGGCGACCGCGACCGGACCGGCGGCGCTGCGCGTCCAGGCCATCTTCACATACGGTCCGTCGCGCAAATCGCTCGCGAACGCTCCGTCGTCAGGCAGGGCATCCGCCGGACGACGGCGCGGCTGCCGGCGGCGACCGAATCGTGCAGGCGGGCCGGCTCAGACCACGCGCGCGCGCAGCAGGTCGTGGATGTTGAGCGCGCCGACCACGCGCTGATCGTCGTCGACGACCAGCAGCGCGTGGATCTTGTGCGCCTCCATCACGCGCGCGGCCTCGACCGCGAGCTTGTCCGGGCCGATCGTCTTCGGATTGATCGTCATCAGCCGGACCACCGGCGTCGTGCGCAGGTCGACGTCGCCGTCGTCCACGGCGCGGCGCAGGTCGCCATCGGTGAAGACGCCGAGCAGACGGCCCTCCGGATCGGTGATCGCGGTCATGCCCAGGCCCTTGCGGGTCATCTCGAGCACGGCCTCGAACAGCGTGGCGTTGGTGCCGACCGACGGGATCGCCGCACCGCTGTGCATGACGTCGCCGATGTGCAGCAGCAGGCGGCGGCCGAGCGAGCCGGCCGGATGCGAGCGCGCGAAGTCCTCGTCGGTGAAGCCGCGCGCCTCGAGCAGCGCGATCGCCAGCGCATCACCCATGACCAGGGCCGCCGTCGTGCTCGAGGTCGGCGCGAGACCGAGCGGGCAGGCCTCTTCCGGCACCGACACGTCGAGGTGGACGTCGGAGATGCGTGCCAGCGACGAGCCGGCATTGCCGGTCATCGCGATCAGCGGCACGCCCTGGCGCTTGATCAGCGGCAGGATCGTCAGCAGTTCGTCGGTCTCGCCGGAATTGCTGAGCGCAAGCACGACGTCCTTGTGCGTGATCATGCCGAGGTCGCCGTGGCTGGCCTCGGCCGGGTGCACGAAGAAGGCCGGCGTGCCGGTGGACGCCAGCGTCGCGGCGATCTTGCGCGCGATGTGGCCGGACTTGCCCATGCCCGACACGACGATGCGGCCGGCACAGTCGAACATCGTCTGGCAGGCGCGCATGAAGTTTTCGTCGATGCGATCCTTGAGCGCGTCGATGGCCTGCGCCTCAATCGTGACCACGTTCAACGCGCTGCGGCGCAGGGCATCGCCGTCGATCGGCGCATGGGCGAGCTTCGTGGAAACCGGTTGCACTCGGGCGTTCATCAGGGGCAGCAGAGCGATGGAAACGTCGGCATCGGACAGGTCCGCGTTTCGGAAATGGGAGTTTTTCAGTAACATCCGCGTTCTCCATTGTAGCTGCAAGCCCGTGTAAGCGCCCAAGACGGACGCCGGGCGCCGATCGTCGCAGCCCTCATCCCGCCCTCAAGCCGCCCGCCGATGGACACATCCACGATCGAGAATCTGATCCGACAGGGCCTGCCCGACGCCCAGGTGCAGGTCCACGGGCCCGATGGCGTGCATTTCGAGGCGCTGGTGGTCAGCCCGGCGTTCGCCGGCAAGCTGCCGCTGGCGCGGCACCGGATGGTCTATGCGACGCTCGGCGACCTGATGGGGGGCGCGATCCACGCCTTGTCGCTGCGCACGCTGACGCCGGACGAGGCGCGCTGAAAGCGCCTGCGGTTCAAAGCCGGCGCACCGTCAGGATGGCGGTGCGCCGTTCGCTCGTTCCCTTTTTCGAGGTGTGACCCACAGCAATGGCAAAGATCGTGATCAACGGCGGGCAACCGCTCAACGGCGAAGTCACCGTCTCGGGCGCCAAGAACGCCGTCCTGCCGATCCTCGCGGCCTGCCTGCTGGCCGACGAGCCGGTCACGATCGGCAACGTGCCGCATCTGCACGACGTCACCACCACGATGGAACTGCTCGGCCAGATGGGCGTGGAGCTGGTCGTCGACGAGCGCATGCGGATCAACGTCGATCCGCGCGCGGCGCGGCACTACTTCGCGCCGTACGACCTGGTCAAGACGATGCGCGCCTCGATCCTCGTGCTCGGGCCGCTGGTCGCGCGCTTCGGCGCGGCCGACGTATCGCTGCCGGGCGGCTGCGCGATCGGCTCGCGGCCGGTCGACCTGCACATCAAGGGTCTGCAGGCGCTCGGTGCCGACGTCACGGTCGAGAACGGCTACATCCGCGCGCGCGCCAAGCGGCTGCGCGGCACCCGCATCAACCTCGACCTGGTCACCGTGACCGGTACCGAGAACATCATGATGGCCGCGGTGCTGGCCTCGGGCACGACGATCGTCGAGAACGCCGCGCAGGAACCGGAGGTCATCGATCTGGCCAACTGCCTCAACGCGATGGGCGCGCGCATCGAGGGCGCCGGCACCGCGACGCTGACGATCGAGGGCGTCGAGCGCCTGCACGGCACCGACTACGACGTGCTGCCGGACCGCATCGAGACCGGCACCTTCCTGGTCGGCGCGGCGATCACCGGCGGCCGCGTGGTCACCAAGAAGGTACGCCCGAAGACGCTCGACGCGGTCCTCGCCAAGCTCGCCGAGGCCGGCGCCGACATCAACGTCGGCGAGGACTGGATCGAGCTCGACATGGGCGGGCGCCGTCCCAAGGCCGTCAATCTGACGACCGCACCGTACCCGGCGTTCCCGACCGACATGCAGGCCCAGTTCACCGCGCTCAACTGCATCGCCGAAGGCGTCGGCGTGATCACCGAGACCGTGTTCGAGAACCGCTTCATGCACGCCCATGAGCTGCAGCGGCTCGGTGCGGACATCCGCCTGGAAGGCAATACCGCGATCATCAAGGGCGTGCCGCAGATGACCGGCGCGCCGCTGATGGCGACCGACCTGCGCGCGTCGGCGTCGCTGGTGCTGGCCGGCCTGGTCGCGCAGGGCGACACCACGGTCGACCGCGTCTACCACATCGACCGCGGCTACGAGAACATCGAGGAGAAGCTCGGCTCGCTCGGCGCGCACATCCGCCGTCTGCCGTCCTGATCCGGAACGACGCGGCGGTTCAGCCGCCGCGGACCGGGGCGCGCAGACGCTCGACCAGCTCGACGTAGCGCTGCATCGCGTCCTCGCGGCCCATGCCCTTGAGCTTGCCCCAGGACTCGTGCTTGGCGGTACCGACGAAATCGAAGAAGCCCGGCTTGGGGCCGCAGGCGTCGCCTTCGGTGGCCTGCTTGTAGAGCGCGTAGAGCTTCAGCAGGGTGTCGTTGTCCGGACGCTCGGCCAACTCCCTGACACGCGCGACGGCGGTCTGAAAGGCGGCCTGTAGATCGTCTGGCATAGCGAGCCTGCGCGCGGGCATGGTCGTCGTTTGACCGGCGAACGATTAGAACAGCGCACGAAATATCGGTCAACGCGCCGTCAGCGCTTGCGTGGGCCGGCGCGCCGGCCCGCGCCGCGCGCGGCGATCTGGGCGTTCTCCAGTTCCTTGGCAACGTCGGCCAGTTCGTCGCGCACGCGCCGCACCGCCGGCGCGACCGGTCGTGCCGCGGCGGTGCGTGGGCCCGCGGCCGGCCGCGCCGGGCCGCCGCGCTGCTGCTGCTCGATGCGCTGCGCGAGCGTCTCGACGCGCGCCGCCAGCGCGTCGAACTCGGCGCGGCTCACGACCGGCAGGGCCGAGCGCACGCGCGCGCCGAACGCGTCGCCAACCGCCTCGATCAGATCGCCGGCGGCCTCGCCGCGCGTGCGCGCGGCCTTGCGCAGCTGACCGTCGAAATCGATGCCGGCCTTGACCAGCGCCTGGAAGTGCCGCGCGCCCTCGGCCTGCGCGCGTGCCAGCGCGCCCAGACCGGCCAGCCAGATCGAACGGCCGGTGCCGGGGTCGGGTGCAGCGGCGGCGGGCTTGGCCGGCGGGCGCGGCGATGCAGGCCTGGGCTCGGCAGTGCCGCGCGAACGGGTGGGGCGCTTCGATCCGGATGCTGCCATCTGCTTGTCCTGTTCGGGTGGGCCGGTCCGCCGACGCCGGGCGTCCGGTGGCGCTGGACATTGTCCGTTCGCGCGTCGCGCCGGTACAAGCGGCGCTGCAGCGTCGGGCATCGGACGTTCAGCGCAGCACGCGTACCTGCACCTGCGCATAGGTGCCGTCGGCTGCGAGCGCGGTGATCGTGCGCGGGCCGGGCGTGTCGAACGGCTGCTCGATCGGCCGGCTGCCCTGCGAGCGTGCGACCAGCAGGCCGTCGATCAGCCAGAGCACCTCGCCCTCCGCGCCGAGCGCACGCAGGCGCACGCGCGCCGGCTGGTCGCTGTTCGGCGCGCGGGCCAGCGTCGCGCCGTCGCCGATGCCCTCGATGCGCAGCCCCTGCAGCTGGCCGAGCCCGTCGTCGGGGCAGCCCGGCGCCAGCGGCGGCAGGCTGGCGCGCCGCCGCGTCTCGCGCGACAGCCACGGATACGCCGCGACCGGCCAGCGCGCGACGTCGATCCTGCGCGAGGGTTCGCGCAGACAGCCGGCGCCGAGCCGCCGGCCACTGGCGGCGTCGACGCTCAGCTGGACCAGGCCGGCACTCCAGCGCGTCGCGTCGCGTTCGGCCAGCGTCGGCGGGATCACGCCGTCGAGCACCCAGGCGCTGCGCTTCTGGTGACAGCGGTCGGGATGGTCCGGATCGAACGCCAGCCCGAGCGGCCAGCAGATCTCCACCGAGGTGACGTTGGCCGGCGGCGGCTGCGGCGCCGGCGCGATCGCGCTGCGCGGCAGCGTGTCGACCGCCTGGAACATCAGCGGCAGTGCGGTGACCGCGCCGTACTGGCCCGGCAGCGGCGTGCCGTCGGGCCGCCCGATCCAGACGCCGACCGTGTGGCGCCGCGTGGCGCCGATCGCCCAGGCGTCGCGGAAGCCGTAGCTGGTGCCGGTCTTCCAGGCCACGCGCGGCCGCGATCCGGTGTCGAAGCTGCCGCTGGCGTAGCCGGGTCGCGGATTGGCCTCGAGCATCTCGCGCACGATCCAGGCCGCGCCCTCGGACAGCAAGCGACGGTCGACGACCGGCGCGTCGGGCAGGTGGCGCACGCGGCCGGCGATGCCGCCGCGATTGAGCGCGCTGTAGGCGCCGACCAGATCCTCCAGCCGCGCGCCGGCGCCGCCGAGGATCACCGAGAGGTTCGGCAGCGCTCCGCGCGGCAGGCGCAGGCTCAGGCCGGCGTGTTCGAGGCGCGCCGCGAACCGCGTCGGCGTGATCCGGTCGAGCAGATCGACCGCCGGGATGTTCAGCGACAGGCGCAACGCATCGGCCGCGGCGACCGGGCCGTTGAACGCCATGTCGAAATTGCCGGGCCGATAGCCGCCGAACGCCTGCGGCGCGTCGACCAGCAGACTCTCCGAATGGATCAGGCCGTCGTCGAGCGCGAGGCCGTACAGGAACGGCTTGAGCGTCGAACCCGGCGAACGCCAGGCGCGCACCATGTCGACGTGGCCGAGCCGCGCCTCGCTGCCGAACGCGCCGGAGCCGACGTAGGCCAGCGTCTCGAGCGTCTCGTTGTCGACGACGAGCAGGGCGGCCGATGTGCGCTCGGGCAGTCGCGCCAGATAGTCGCCGACGCGCGCCTCGAGCGCGCGCTGCAGCTCGACGTCGATCGTCGAGGCGATCCGGCGCCGGTTCGGATAGGCCGTGCGCAGACGCTCGGAGAACAGGGCCGCGGTCATCGGCGGCTGCAGCGAGCGCGAGGCGACCGTCTCGATGCGTGCGTCGGCGACCGCGGCCGGCGTCCAGACGCCGAGCCGCGCCATGCGGTCGAGCACCTTGTCGCGATAGGCGCGCGCGACCTCGGCATTGCGGTCGGGCCGCAGCCGCGTCGGCGCCTGCGGCAGCACCGCGAGCAGGGCGGCCTCGGCATGCGAGAGCCGCTGCGCGGACTTGCCCAGATACGCCCAGGATGCGGCCTCGACGCCCTCGACCGTGCCGCCGAACGGCGCATGGTTGAGATACAGCGTCAGGATCTCGCGCTTGGACAGGTGCGCCTCGAGCTGCAGCGCACGCGCCATCTGGCGCAGCTTGCCGCCCAGCGTATGCGGCGTGCCGTCGAGGATGCGCGCGACCTGCATCGTCAGCGTCGAGCCGCCGGAGACCAGGCGGCCGTGCCGCAGTCCCTGGCCGACCGCGCGCGCCAGCGCCAGCGGATTGATGCCGGGGTGATGCGCGAACCAGCGGTCCTCGTAGTTCAGCAGCGCCTCGACGTAGAGCGGCGAGACCTGATCGGGCGTGACCGGATAGCGCCAGACGCCATCGCGGTCCGGAAACGCACGCAGTGGCTGGCCGTCGCGCGCGAGCACGACCGTACCGGCGCCCGACTCGTCGGGCAGCGGCAGCGGAAAGCAGCGGTCGAGCACCCACAACAGCGCGGCCGGCACGAGCACGGCCGCGAGCAGCCCCTTGAATCCGCGCGAGCGTAGGATCGTCTTCATCCGCGGCCCGTTTTCGCGACGCGGCGGACCGGGTGCATCGGGCCGATCCAGGCGGCCGGGCGGCCGATCGCGGCGGCGTGCCGATGCGAGTGGCTGTGGTCCGGAGCGGCGGCGCGCAGCGACCGCATGGCCGCTGTCGGCTCGTGCGCTCGCGCAGCGGCTGCGCATTCGGTCGCATCGACCAGCGGCCCGCCTCGCCGCCGCGCGCGCGACGGGCGGCCGGCGGCCGTGCGCGATACGGCACGCGAGGGCCTGCTAGGCTGCGGCCACGGCAGCGATCGGAGTCGGATCATGGGCGTGCGCGGATCGGTGGCAGGGATCGCTCTCGGTGCGTTGTGGATCGGTGGAGTCTGTGCGGCCGCGCAGACGGTCGAGCTCGGTGCCGGTGATGCCGGAGCGCCGCAGCAGGTGCAGGTCGGCGACGAGCTGGTGCTGCGGCTGTACTCGAATCCGAGTACCGGCACGCACTGGCGGGTCGACGCCTCGACCGCCGCTGCGGTACTGGAGACGGTCGCCGACGGACGCCTGCTCGATCCGCCGCCGCGGCGCATCGTCGGCTCCGGCGGCCGGTACGAATGGCGCTTCCGTGCGATCGCGCCCGGCGAGGCGACGCTGCGCCTGGAGCGGATCGAGGCGCGCGCGGTGCCGGCAGCGTCGGCGCCGGTCCGCGTGTTCACCGTCGTCGTGTCGGCACCGGCTGCGCGCTGAGCCGCGTGCCGCGGCGGAGCGCGCGGCACGCGGGCGACCGGCGACCGAGCGGGCACGTGCGCACCTGGCCGGCCGCGTCGCTCACGGCGACTTCGCCGGCGCACCGACCTCGATGCGCTGCGGCTCGCTGCGGCCGACGCCGCGGATCTGCGGACGGTACATGTCCTCGACCAGCGGCGGCGGCACCAGGAACGTGCCCGGCGACACCGCGCGCACCAGATAGAAGATCTGCGCGGTCTGGCCCTCGTCGAGGCTGAGCGCGGCGACGTAGCGGTCGTCGCGGAACTCCTCGTGGCGCACCTCGGCGGCCGAGCCGCGATCGCTGAGCGTGATGCCGTCGACGACGACGTCGGCCCACTGCTTGGCGTCGGTCAGGTTGAAGTTCTCGATCTCCAGGCCGCCGGGCAGCAGGTCGACCAGCAGGGCGTCGCGCATCGACTCGCGCGCTTCCAGGCGCAGGCCGACGATCAGTGCGTCGCCTTCCTTGAGCGGCGCCGGCTCCCACGGCTTGCCGTCGAGCGTGTAGTAGCGGCGGCGGATCCAGACGTGGCTGTCGTCGTTGGCCGGCGCCGTGGTCGGCACGCCGGCGACGTCGGTGCTCAGATAGATCGGCAGATCGCCCTGCGGCGTCAGGCGCACGCCGGCACGCAGGTCGGCCGCGCCGAAGCTGCGCGTCCATAGCTGGGTCGGCTCGACCGGCGTGGTCTGCGCGCCGATCGCCAGCGTGCCGGAGATCGCGTTGCCGTTGTCGTCGATCAGCGTGCGGCCGAGCCGCGCGATCGCGATCTGTTCCTGCGTGCTGAGCCAGGTCCAGCGCGAGCGGCGGTCGCCGGTACTCGCGTCGAGACTGCGCGCCAGATCGAACACGCGAGCCAGATACTCCGGCTTGGCGAGGTCGAATCGCCGCACCAGCGAGATCATCAGCGCGGTGTCGCGCAGGTCCGAGCCGTAGTCGCCGAGCCAGGACGGCCGGTCGACCGTCTTGGCGAACGCCTCGCCGATCGCCTGCTCGGCGCGCGGCGCGTCGCCCATCAGCTTCAGCGCGATGCCGAGATGGACCAGCGGCAGCGCCGTCAGCGACTTGCCGCGGTCGTTGTCGTAGAGCGCGCGCAGCGTACCGAGCGGCGCGCGGTTGACGCGGGCCAGCACGTACGCGGACCAGGCCTGGTCGGCGAAGCGCAGATGGTCGCTGTGGTCGTACTGGTAGTACGGATGGCCGCCGGAGAGCAGGTCGTCGTTGATCCGCTGCAGCGCCTTCTGCAGCGTCGCCTCGGGCACCAGGAAGCCTTCGTCGCGCGCGTCGAGCATGAACTCGGTGATGTACGGCGTCAGGAACTCGTTGACGTAGCCGTCGCCGCCCCACATGCCGAAGTGCCCGGAGCCGACCTGCATCGAGGCCAGGCGGCCGAGCGCGCCCTCGACGCGGGCCTTGCGCGCGTCGGCGTCCAGGCCGGTCACGCCGAGTTTGTCGGCGCTCGCGCCGTCGAGCAGCAGGGCGCCGTAGCCCTTGCTGGTGGTCTGCTCGGCGCAGCCGTACGGGTAGTCGAGCAGGCCCTGCAGCGCGGCCGCGAACGGCAGCGGCGGCAGGCTGGTCACGGTCAGCCGCGCGGTGACCGACTCGGGCAACAGGCCGTCGAGCTCGCCGGCGCCGAGCGTGATCGGCGCCAGTTGTTCGAGCACGGCCGGCCGCGAGCGCAGCACCGAAGGCCAGGCCGGCCGTACCGCCAGTTCGAACGTGCGGCGGATCTGGATGTCGGCGCCGGCATCGGCCGCGACGTTAAGCGTGCCGACGCCGTAGCCGTCCTGTGCGCTCAGCGGGAAGTTCAGCGTGGTCTTGGCGCCGTCGGCCAGCGTCAGCGTGCGCTTGCCGTCGGCCAGTGCGAGCGGCTTGCCGGCCTGCACCTCGACCGTGATCGCGCGCTCGCTGCCCGAGAAGTTCTGCAGGTCCAGCGTCATGATCGAGCGGTCGCCCGGCGCGAGCACGCGCGGCGTGGAGATTTCCGCGACCAGCGGCGCGCGCACGATCGTCTCGGCATCGGCGCTGCCATAGCGGTCGTCGGCGAACGCGACCGCGACCACGCGCAGCGTGCCGTTGAAGTCCGGCACGTCGAGCCTGACCTCGGCGCGGCCCTGCGCGTCGAGCGCGACGGTGCCGGAGAACAGATCCACGGTCTGCACCTTCGCGGTCGGCCGGCGCGCCTGCGGCAGCGCGTCGAGCGCGAGGTCGCCGCCGTAGCGCAGCCGCGCGGTGCCGCCCTCGAAGCTTTCGATGACGCGGCCGTACAGATCGTAGGCGTCGACGCCGAGGCGGCGCTGCGCGAAGAACCAGCCGGTCGGGTCGGGCCGCGGGAAGCGCGTGATGTTGAGAATGCCGACGTCGACCGCCGACACCGTCACCGCGGCCTTGCGGCCGGCCAGCGCCGGCGCGCTGACCGTCACCGGCAGCGCGGTTTGCGGCTTCATCGTCGCCGGCACCTCGAGCTTGACCTCGATCTTGCGCTCGCTGCGGTCGATCGGCACGAAGGCCTCGCCGACCGCGCGCGCCGGGGTGACCTTCTCCGACGCCGAGCCGCCGCGGAAGACCAGGGCGGTGATGTAGACGTCGTGGCGTTCCCAGGCCTCGGTGACCGGAATCTCGATCGTCGCGTTCTTGCGCACGTCGATCGCCTGCGTGTACAGCAGCGTATCGGACTCGACCAGCAGCAGGCCCTCGCCCGGATGCGGCGGCGTCACGGTCACCTTGACGGTGTCGCCGGCGCGGTAGCGTTCCTTGTCGAGCGACAGCTTGATCTTGTCGGGGCGCGCTTCCTGGCCGCGGTTGTCGTCGTTCCAGCTCCAGCCGGCGTAGAACGGATAGCGCGTGGTCAGGCCGGTGTCCGGGTCGAACAGCTCGACGCGATAGTTGCCCCATTCGACCGGCACGTCGAAGCGCGCGGCCTGGCCGGCCTGGATCGGCAGGTCGCGGCTCTCGGTGTTCTCCTGGCGCTCGGTGTAGTTGAAGCGCCAGCCGCTCTCGCTGTCGTAGACCCAGTGATAGTCGCGGCGCTCGCGGACCAGGGTCAGCTTCAGCGGCGAGCCGCCGACCGACTCGCCGGCGGCGTTGGCGCGCACGACCTCGAAGCCGGCGCGCGCGTTGGAGCTGGCGCCATCCTTCGGGTCGAACAGCGGCCGCACGCCGACCAGCGCATCGGCCGGCCACAGCGTGCGCTTGAGCGTGCGTGTCACGGTGCGTCCGCCGGTCTCGTAGACGCTGCCCGAGACGATCGCCGCGATCGGCGTGGCCGGCTTGGCGTCGTCGGTGACGTCGATGCTGGCGCTGTGATGGCCGCGCTCGTCGAGCTCGACGTCGAGCACGTCCTTGGCTTCCTTCGGCAGCTCCACGGTCGGGTCGCCGAAGAAGTAGTCCTTGTAGGCCTCGACCGGGTGCTGGTCGACGGCGACGGTGAGCCGTGCCGTGAAGCGGTTGCCGGCGGCCGGCGCGCCGTACAGGTAGTCGGCCTGCACCTCGAGCGCGAGCGCCTCGCCGGGCGCCAGGCGCTCCTGCGCGGTCGTCAGATCGAGCTTGAGCCGCTCGGGCAGGAATTCCTCGATGCGGAACGTGATGCCCTGGCTGGCCTCCTTGGCGGCCGGATCGAGCCGGAATTCGACCTGCCAGCGGCCGGTCGGCGCGTCGGCCGGGATCTCGCGCGTCCACTCGAAGTAGTTCAGATCGCCGGGCTCGAGCTTGGCCTGCGCGAACACGCGGCCGTCGGGCTGCTTGAGGCTGACGAACAGCGGCTGCGCGGCGATCGGCTTGCCGTCGAAATCGCGCAGCAGCGCCGACAGGCGCACGGTCTCGCCGGGCCGGTAGAGGTCGCGGCCGGACCAGGCGAACACGTCGAAGCGTTCCTGGCGGCGACCGCCGACCGCGAAGTCGGACAGGTCCAGCGCCGGCTGGTTGAACGGCAGCAGCGACACGTCGCGGCCGGCACGCGCGGTCAGCACGTGGCCGGCGTTGAGCGTATAGCCGAGCAGTGCATTGCCACTGGCGTCGGTGGTGCCGCTGACGACGGTCTCGCCCTTGGCGTCGACGACTGCGATCTCGACCCCGCCGGTCGCCGCGCCGGTCTTCAGCGAGGCGGTGTGCACGAACAGCTTGTCGGCGTAGACGCGCGTGTGCAGGCCGATGTCGCTGACGAAGAAGAAGCTGGTCTCGAACTGGTCGCCGAAGCTGCCGGCGCGCTTCATCACCGCGAAGTACAGGCCCGGCTGGTTCAGCTCGGTGATGTTCTGGATCGGCAGGTACGAGAGCGTGCGCTCGTTCTGCTTGCCGGCCAGCGCGAAGCGATTGGCGTAGACCGAGTCGGCGATCTGCGCGACCGGCTTGCCCTCGCGTCCATACCAGCCGTAGCGCGGATCGAGTTCCCAGGACGAGCGCTTGGCGTTGCGCTGGTAGGCCGCGAAGAAATTCGGAATCTCCTTGTCCTGCACGCGCAGGAACTCGACGTCGACCTCCGGCACGTTGACCGACACCACCGGCAGGCCGCGCGTCTCGCGCGCCGGCAGCACGCTGCCTTGCGACGCGAAGCCGACCGCCGGTTCTAGCGGGCCGGTATAGACCGACTTCTCGACCGCCTCGGCCAGCGTGCTGCCGTCGACCGCGCCGATGCCGGGCTTGAGGCGTACGGTATAGCTCGCGTCGGCCTGGACGAACGGGAAGCGCAGCGTCTTGCCGTCCTCGTCGAGCGCCCAGCTGCCGCTGACGGTTTCGCCTTTCGGTCCGCTCACCTCGATCAGCGTGTCGAACGTCTGCGAGCCGGTCAGCGCGCGCGAGAATTCCAGCGTCAGCGCGAGCTGGCCCTGGTACGGCTCGGCGCGTGCCGAGGTCAGCGCGAAGCCTTCCACCGGCGTCGCCGGTTCGGCGGCGACCGGTTTGCGTTCCTGCAGCTCGGGCACGCCTTGCGGGGAACGGTTGCAGGCACCGAGCAGGGCCAGCGCCGAGGACAGCACGACGGTCCATCCCAGACGCAGCGGCGAAACAGGCAGCGAGGCCTTCATCCCAGGTTCCCCTCCAGAACGGATGCGGCCAGTATAGCGAGCCGTTGTGGCGAACTGCGGGCGTGCCGTGGCCGCGCAGGGCCGCCGTCGGGCGTGCCGCGCGTGCCGGCGCTCAGGCCAGATGCTGGTCGAGGTAGCGCTCGATCTCGCGCTCGATCAGCGGCTTCATCGCGCCCATCAGCAGGCCCAGTTCGGCACTGACGTGGACGTCGTGATCGCTCACGGCGATCCGGCCGCGCACGCCGCTGCGCTCGAACGCGAGCGTGTCGCCGTCCCAGCGATGGCAGACGCCGAACTGGCCGCCGAGCGAACAGGCCAGCCGGTCGACGGCTGCGCGCACGTCCTGGCGGCTGCGCTGGTGGGGGCGGCGGATGTCGATGCGGCTCATGCCGGGCTCCGGATGCGGGCGTGCGGGACGGCATGCTGTGCTAAATTTCGCGGCAATAACAAGCCTGGATGGCCGATGCGCCTCAGTTTTCCGAACGGCGAGCACCGCGATGTCGTCGTCGCCGCCGGCTCCGTCACGCTCGGCAGCGCGGAAGGCAACACGATCGTGATCGCGGCCGACGGCGTGCAGGCCTGGCACGCGCGCGTCACCGCCGACGCGCGTGGGCTGGTGCTAGACGTGCTCGACGCGGCCGCGCGCACCCACGTCAATGCGCGTCCGGTGCGCGAGAAGGCGCTGCTGCGGCTCGGCGATACGGTCTGCCTCGATCGCGTCGCGGTCCTGGTCAAGCCCGACCGTGACGCCGACGTCGCCGACGACACGGTGACGGTCGACGCCGACGGCTCCGCGCCGGTCGCGCGCGCCGCGCTGCGCGGCATCTCCGGCAACTGGTTCGGCAAGTCGATCGCGCTCAATCCGCGTCTGACGATCGGATCGTCGGCCGGCAACGATCTGATCGTCGACGAGGCCGGCGTCGAGCCGCTGCACGCGACGATCGTGCTCGGCGGGCAGCGCATCGCGCTGCGCAGCCACGGCAACGGCGGCGTGCAGGTCAACGGCGTCGTCGTCGCGGCCGCGCTGCTGCGCTCCGGCGACCAGGTCGTGATCGGCCGCAACCGGTTCCTGATCGAGGCGCCCGGCCTGCCGTCGGCCGACGAGACGCGGCGCACGCCGCTGATCCCGCAGCCGGCGATCGACGCGGCCCTGCTCGAGACCGCCGGCGAGGATTCCGAATCGGCGCGCAGCGGCCTGTGGTGGCTGATCGGCGGCGGTGCGCTGATCGGCCTGGCGCTGGCGCTGCTACTGCTGCTGGGCACCTGAGCGGCGCGCACGGCGCAGCCAATCCGGTACGCGGAAGGCCAGCAGCACGGCCAGGATGCCGGCGTAGATCAGCGGCTCGCGCACGGCGATCGTCTCGCCGTACTTGACCTGCCACACGAAGTGCAGGACCGCCAGGATCGCCAGCGGATAGATCAGCCGGTGCAGCTTCTGCCAGCGGCCGCCGAGCCGGCGCATCATCGCGCGCGTCGAGGTGACGGCCAGCGGGATCATCAGCAGCCAGGCCACGAAGCCGGCGGTCACGAACGGCTTGCGCGCGATCTCCTGCAGGATCTGCGACCAGAAGCCGCCGAGATCGACGACCAGATAGACCGTCAGATGGACGCTGGCGTAGAAGAACGCGAACAGACCCAGCATGCGCCGGTAGCGGATCACGCCGGCGCCTACACCGAGCCGGCGCAGCGGCGTCAGCGCCAGCGTCGCCAGCAGCAGCCGCAGCGCCCAGGCGCCGGTCTCGTGCTCGAGGCGCGCGACCGGATCGGGTCCGAGGTCGCCGTACGCGGTCAGCCACACCAGCCAGGCCAGCGGCAGCAGGCAGGCGGCGAAGACGAACGGCTTGCTGAGCGCGATCGGATCGAGGCGGCGCGCCATCAATAGTGAGCCCGCAGATCCATGCCGGCGTACAGACCGGCGACCTGATCGGCGTAGCCGTTGAACGGCAGCGTCGCGATGCGGTTGCCGAGCAGGTTCAGGCCGTCGCCGGCGATGCGACGCTCGCTGGCCTGGCTCCAGCGCGGATGACTGACACCCGGATTGACGTTGGCGAAGAAACCGTACTCGTCGCCGGCCGACAGGTTCCATGAGGTGGCCGGCTGGCTCTCGGTGAAATCGATGCGCACGATCGACTTGATGCCCTTGAAGCCGTACTTCCACGGCACGACCAGGCGCAGCGGTGCGCCGTTCTGGTTCGGCAGCGTGCGCCCGTACAGGCCGACCGCGAGCAGCGTCAGCGGATGCATCGCCTCGTCGATGCGCAGGCCTTCGCGATACGGCCAGCGCAGCACCGGATACGACAGGCCCGGCATCTCGGCCGGGCGCTCGACCGTCGTGAACGCGACGTACTTGGCCTGCGAAGTCGGACGGAAGCGCTTGAGCACGTCGCCGAGCGGAATGCCGACCCACGGAATCACCATCGACCAGGCCTCGACGCAGCGCATCCGGTAGACGCGCTCCTCGAGCGCATGCGGCTTGATCAGATCCTCCAGCGTGAAGCGGCCGGTCAGCTCGGCATGGCCGGCCACCTCCACGCTCCATGGCGTCGGCTTGAACCGGCCCGATTGCCGCCACGGATCGTCCTTGCCGGTCCCGAACTCGTAGTAATTGTTGTAGTGCGTCGCGTCGCGCAGGCTGGTCCGGGTCTCGTCGGTCGAGTAGGCGCTGCGGCCGGACACCGTCAGCGACTCGCCGGGCAGCTCGGGCGCTTCGGCGGCGGCCCCGTCCTCGGCCCGGCCGCAGCCGGCGACCAGGGCCGGACCGGCCAGCGCGAGCGCTTTGAGGATCTGGCGGCGGCGCAGCCAGGTCGATTCGGGCGTGATCTGCGAGCCCGGCAGGGCAGGTACGGCGTAGCGGCGCATCGGTCGATTCCGGCAGGCGAGGGCGGCGTGGCGACGATACTCCGTCCGATGTTCAGCGGCGATGAACACCGGACGCGCCGCCCGCCAGACGCGTCGCGACCGGGCTTGCCGCCATGCGGCACTGCGGCATACTCTGAATCGTTCCACCACCGCCAGCGCCGCGCGGCGCATCTGCGAGGTTCGCGTGAGTCGATGCTTCAACTTCAGTGCCGGACCCGCCGCGCTGCCCGAGGCGGTGCTGCGGCAGGCGCAGGCCGAGCTGCTCGAGTGGAACGGCACCGGCGCGTCGGTCATGGAGGTCAGCCATCGCGGCAAGGCCTTCATGGACCTGGCCGCCGAATCCGAGCGCGACCTGCGCGAGCTGCTGTCGATTCCCGATCATTACCGCGTGCTGTTCCTGCAGGGCGGCGCGACCCAGCACTTCGCGCAGATCCCGATGAACCTCGCGCGGCGCGACCAGGTCGCCGACTACGTGCTGACCGGCGCCTGGAGTGAAAAGGCCGCGCGCGAGGCCTCGCCGTACACGACGGTCCGCGTCGCGGCCAGCGCGCAGGCCGGCGGCTACGTCGGCCTGCCGCCGGCCGGCCAGTGGCGGTTCGACGCGTCGGCCGCCTACGTCCACATCGTCAGCAACGAGACGATCCACGGCGTCCAGTTCGCCGATCCGCCGGATACCGGCGAGGTGCCGCTGGTCGCCGACATGTCCTCGGACATCCTATCGCGTCCGATCGACGTCGCGCGCTACGGCCTGATCTACGCCGGCGCGCAGAAGAACATCGGTGCCTCGGGCCTGGTCGTGATGATCGTGCGCGAGGACCTGCTCGCGCGCTGTCCGGCCGACATCGCGCGGATCTTCAGCTACGCCGAACACGCGGCCCAGCATTCCTTGCTCAATACGCCGAACACGTTCGGCTGGTATCTGGCCAGCCTCGTCTTCAAGTGGCTCAAGGCGCAGGGCGGCGTGGCCGCGATGGCCGCGCGCAATCGCGAGAAGGCCGCCGCGCTCTACGCGGCGATCGACGGCTCGGAGTTCTACCGCAATCCGGTCGATCCGGCCGCGCGCTCGGCGATGAACGTGCCGTTCACGCTGCCGCGCGCCGAGCTCGACGAGGTGTTCCTGCGCGAGTCGCACGAGGCCGGCCTGCTCGCGCTGAAAGGACACAAGCTGGTCGGCGGCATGCGCGCCTCGCTGTACAACGCGGTGACGCTCGAGGCCGTGCAGGCGCTGGTGGCCTTCATGCAGGACTTCGCCCGTCGCCACGGCTGAGCTGCCGTCGCACGCCCCTTCCCACTGCCGATCCGATCCGATGAGCGCAGACACGCCGCCCGATGCACCCCCCGACCTGGCCGAGGTGCGTGCGCGCATCGACGCGATCGACCGCACGATCCAGGAACTGATCGCCGAACGCGCGCGCTTCGCGCGCCAGGTCGGCCTGGCCAAGGGTCCGCTCGCGGCGGCGGTCGACTACTACCGGCCCGAGCGCGAGGCGCAGGTGCTGCGCATGGTCGTCGACCGCAACCAGGGGCCGCTCGGCGACGAGGTGCTGGTCCATCTGTTCCGCGAGATCATGTCGGCCTGCCTGGCCCAGCAGGAGCCGCTGAAGATCGGCTTCCTCGGACCCGAGGGTACGTTCAGCCAGCAGGCCGTGCTCAAGCATTTCGGACGCTCGGCGCACGGCATGCCGATGGCGAGCATCGAGGAAGTGTTCCAGGAGGTCGAAAACGGCAACGCCGATTTCGGCGTGGTGCCGGTCGAGAACTCGGGGCAGGGCACGATCCAGGTCACGCTCGACCTGTTCCTGACCTCGGGCCTCAAGATCTGCGGCGAGGTCGAGCTGCGCGTGCACCAGTTCCTGCTCTCGCGCAGCGGCCGCATCGAGGACATCGAGCGGATCTACTCGCATCCGCAGTCGTTCGCGCAGACCCAGGGCTGGCTGCGCGGCAACCTGCCTCACGTCGAGAAGATCCCGGTGTCGAGCAATGCCGAGGGCGCGCGCCGCGCGCGCAATGCCGACGACGCCGCGGCGATCGCCGGCGAGGCGGCCGGCCACGTCTACGGCCTGCGCAAGGTCATCACCGGGCCGATCGAGGACGACAAGGACAATACGACGCGCTTCCTCGTGATCGGCCGCCAGCTGTTCCCGCCGTCGGGACACGACCGCACCTCGGTGCTGGTCTTCATCAAGGATCAGCCCGGTGCGCTGTTCAACGTGCTGAGCCCGTTCGCGAAGCACGGCATCAGCATGAACCGCATCGAGTCGCGGCCTTCGCATCAGGCCAAGTGGGAGTACGCGTTCTTCATCGATCTGGCCGGCCACGTCGACGACGCGCCGATGCAGCTGGCGCTGGCCGAACTCGAGGCGCACGCGGCGCAGATCAAGGTGCTGGGCTCCTATCCGGTCGCGGTGCCGTGAGCTTCGACGCTGCGCGGCTGGCCAATGCGGCCACCGCGGCGCTGCGCGCCTACGATCCCGGGCACGACCTGCCGGCGCTGCGCCGCCTGCACGGTGCCGCGCTCGCCGAGCTCGGCTCGAACGAGAACCCGCTCGGTCCGAGTCCGGTCGCGCTCGCCGCTGCGCGCGACAGCCTGGCCGAGGCGTTCCGCTATCCGGACCCGAAGGGCGCGGCGCTCAAGCGCGCGATCGCCGGCCACCTCGGCGTCGCCGCGTCGCGGGTTGCGCTCGGCAACGGCTCGCACGAGCTGCTGATGCTGATCGGCCAGTGTTTCGCCGATGCCCGCAGCTCGGTCGTCCATTCGCAGTATGGCTTCGCGGTGTTCCCGATCGCGACCGCCGCGGCCGGCGCGCGCATGATCCGCGTGCCGGCTCTGCCGGCCGATCATGCACGCATGCCGTACGGCCACGATCTGCCGGCGATCGCCGCCGCGGTCGAGGCCGATACGCGCATCGTGTTCCTGGCCAATCCGAACAATCCGACCGGTGGCTGGTTCGACGACGCCGCGCTCGACACGCTGCTCGACCGCGTGCCGGCGACGACCCTGGTCGTCGTCGACGAGGCCTATCAGGAGTTCGTCGACGACACCGGGCCGCGCAGCGCGCTGCGCCTGATCGACCGTCATCCCAATCTGATCGTCACGCGCACGTTCTCCAAGGCGTATGCGCTGGCCGGTCTGCGCGTGGGCTATCTGATCGCCGATCCCGGCGTGGTCGACGTGATCGAGCGCCTGCGCGAATCGTTCAACGTCAACGGGCCGGCGCTCGCCGCGGCCGAGGCCGCGCTCGGCGATGCCGAGCATCTGCGCTGCGTGCGCGACTGGACGCTGGCCGAACGCGCCTGGCTGGCCGGCGAACTGAGCGCGCGCGGCCATCGCGTGCTGCCGTCGCAGACCAACTTCCTGCTGATCGACCTCGGCGAGGATGCGGCCGCGCTCGAAGCGGCGCTGTTCGCACGCGCGGTGATCGTGCGGCCGATGACCGGCTACGGCCTGCCGCAGACCCTGCGCATCAGCGTCGGCAGCCGCGACGAGAACCTGCGCCTGCTAGCGGCGCTGCCGCGTTGAGCGCCGTCGTCTCTCCTCGCCATGCAGCGCGTTTCGTCGCGATGCCGACGTCCGCCTGCAGGGCCGATCGCAGCCGCCGCTTGCCCTCGCGCATCCGGTCGGCGCGCAGCGGTGCCGCGGTCTGGACGGCAACGCTGCCCGGCGCCCGGTGCGAACGCATGCCCGGCGGCCGCTCGATCGAGATGACCGCTGCTGACGCGTTCGCGCGGTCGACGCCTGCCGGCCGCCAGACTGCCCCATCACGCTTCGTCCCGCGGCACGCGCGCCGTCGCTACGATGTACCGGTTCGAATCGAGGGGTGTGCGGATCGATGAGTCAGCTGGAGTGGACGAGCGCCGCGGGCGGACCGCTGACCGGGACGATCGTCGTGCCGGGCGACAAGTCGGTCTCGCACCGCGCGATCATGCTGGCCGCGCTGGCTGACGGCGTGTCGCGGATCGAAGGCTTTCTCGAGGGCGAGGACACGCGCGCGACCGCCGCTGCATTCGCCGGCATGGGCGTGCGTATCCAGACGCCGACGGCTTCGCAGCGGATCGTGCACGGCGTCGGTCTGCATGGCCTGCAGGCGCCGGCTGCGCCGATCGACTGCGGCAATGCCGGCACCGGCATGCGTCTGCTCGCCGGTCTGCTGGCCGGCCAGCGCTTCGATTCGGTCCTGGTCGGCGACGCCTCGCTGTCGCGGCGGCCGATGGGCCGCGTGATCGATCCGCTGGTGCGCATGGGCGCGCGCATCGAGGCCGAGCCCGGCGGCCTGCCGCCGCTGCGGATCCGCGGCGGCGTCGCGCTGCACGGCGCGCGCCATGCGCTGCCGGTCGCCAGCGCCCAGGTCAAGTCGGCGCTGCTGCTGGCCGGCCTCTATGCCGACGGCGAGACCGAGGTCCGCGAGATCCATCCCACGCGCGACTACAGCGAGCGCATGCTGGCCGCGTTCGGCTGGCCGATCGCGTTCGGCGAGGGCTGGGCGCGTCTGTCCGGCGGCTACCGCCTGCAGGCGACCGACGTGTGCGTGCCGGCCGATTTCTCGTCGGCGGCGTTCTTCCTGGTCGCGGCCAGCCTGGTGCCAGGGTCCGATCTGGTGCTGAGCGCGGTCGGCCTCAATCCGCGCCGCACCGGCCTGCTGACCGCGCTGCGCCTGATGGGTGCGGACATCGTCGAGCAGGACCGCCGCGAGCAGGGCGGTGAGCTCGTCGCCGATCTGCGCGTGCGTCATGCGCCGCTGCACGGCATCGATCTGCCGCCGGCGCTGGTGCCGGACATGATCGACGAGTTCCCGGCGCTGTTCGTCGCTGCGGCCGCCGCGCAGGGCACGACGCGCATCGGCGGCGCGGCGGAGCTGCGCGTCAAGGAGTCCGATCGTCTCGCGGCGATGGCGCGCGGTTTGGAGGCGCTCGGCATCGCCGTGACCGAGCATCCGGACGGGGCCGACATCGAGGGCGGCTCGATCGGTGCCGGCCGCGTCGACAGCCGCGGCGATCACCGCATCGCGATGAGCTTCGCCGTGGCCGGCCTGGTCGCCGACGGGCCGGTCCAGATCGCCGACTGCGCCAATGTCGCGACCTCGTTCCCCGGCTTTCTCGAGCTGGCCAACGGCTGCGGCTTCGCGCTGAGCGCGCAGGCGACGCCCGGTCAGCGGTAGACCAGCACCGGAATCTTCGAGTGCGTCAGCACCTTCTGCGTCTCGCTGCCGAGCAGCGCGGCGGACAGACCGCGGCGTCCGTGCGAGGCCATGAAGATCAGGTCACAGCCCTGACCGGTCGCGGTGTCGATGATGCCGCTCCAGACCGTGTCGCATTCGTCCGCGACGGTGCGGCACGAGACGCCGGCGGCGGCGGCCGCCTCGGCGATGTAGCGCAGATGGCGCTCGGCGCCGCTCAGCGCCTGGCGCCGGAACTGCTCCGGATCGACCAGCGTGTATTCGGCGAACGACAGCGGATAGGCCTCGGCGCCGCAGTAGCCGACGATGCTCGCGCCGAGGATCGAGGCCAGTTCGATCGCGCCGGCGATCGCCTTGTGCGACAGCGCACTGCCGTCGGTCGGGACGAGGATTTTCTTGAACATGGCAGGTGCTTCCAGGGAGGCGGGCCGCCATCATCGCTGCGGCTGGCTGAGGGCCAGTTGATCCGGATCAAAACGCATCGCGGCGCCCGTGCGGCGCGATCCGCGGGTCGCGCTGCACGGCGAGGCGGCGAGGCGCGATCCGGATTGGAGGCCTGGCGCACGATGACGGCCGTGGCGCGCGCGTCCGACCCGCCACGGCACGCCTGCGATGGACCGATTCGATGATCGCGCGGCGGCCGGCCGGCGCGGTCCGGCCGCGGCGACCTGATAAAATGGCCGATTGCGCCCGAGGAGTTCCCATGACGCCGGCATCGCCTTCCGCCCCGGTCCTGACGATCGACGGCCCCTCCGGTTCGGGCAAGGGAACGGTCAGCCGTCTGGTCGCCGAGGCGCTCGGCTGGCATCTGCTCGACTCCGGAGCGCTGTACCGGGCGGTCGGCTATGCCGCCGGCTCGGCCGATCTGGACCTGTCCGACGCCGACGCGGTCACGCGCTGCGCGCAGACCACGAAGATCCGGTTCCGCGACCCCGGCGACGGCGGCGAGACGCGCGTGATCGTCAACGGCCACGACGCGACCGACGAGCTGCGCACCGAAACGGCCGGCGCGGCGGCTTCGGCGATCGCGGCGATCCCCGGCGTGCGGGCGGCCCTGTTCGAGCGCCAGCGCGGTTTTCGCCGTGCGCCGGGCCTGGTCGCCGACGGTCGCGACATGGGCACGGTGATCTTCCCGGACGCCCCGTACAAGGTGTTTCTGACGGCCAGCGCAGCCGAGCGTGCACAGCGCCGGTATAAACAGTTGAAAGAAAAGGGGTTGAGCGTTACACTCGCCGCCCTTTTGCATGAAATCGAGGCGCGCGACGCGCGCGACGCCGCCCGCGTGGTGGCGCCGCTCAAGCCGGCCGCCGATGCCGTCATCATCGACACGACCGGTATGCCGGTCCAGGCGGTGGTGTCGCGCGTGCTGGCGCTGGTGCGTCCGGCCTCCTGATCGTACGGAAGGGAACGGTCCGGCGCACGTGCGCCGGGAACTCACACGGTGCCGACGACACGGCACCCTCGACAGGTGGATCGAGCCTCGTCTCGCGGGTTGGGACCCGCGCCGGCGGCGACTGCGATCTGTTGTCTTCAACTGGATACCAACATGACCGAAAGTTTTGCTGAGCTGTTCGAACAGAGCCAGTCCTCGCTGGCCAAGCTGCGCTCCGGCGCCATCGTGTCCGGCATCGTCGTCGACATTCGCAACGACGTCGTCGTCGTCAACGCGGGCCTGAAGTCCGAGGGCATCATTCCGATCGAGCAGTTCAAGAACGATCTGGGCGAACTCGAGATCAACGTCGGCGACGAGGTCAAGGTCGCGCTCGACTCGATCGAGAACGGCTTCGGCGAGACGATGCTCTCGCGCGAGAAGGCCAAGCGCTCGCTGGTGTGGGACGAGCTCGAAGAGGCGCAGACCGCCAATGCCGCGATCACCGGCCGGATCTCCGGCAAGGTCAAGGGCGGCTTCACCGTCGACATCAAGGACGTCCGCGCGTTCCTGCCGGGCTCGCTGGTCGACGTGCGTCCGGTGCGCGATCCGTCCTACCTCGAGGGCAAGGAACTCGAGTTCAAGATCATCAAGCTCGACCGCAAGCGCAACAACGTGGTGGTCTCGCGTCGCGCGGTGGTCGAGAGCGAGTTCAGCGTCGAGCGCGAGCAGCTGCTGGACCGCCTGCAGGAAGGCGCGGTCGTCAAGGGCGTCGTCAAGAACCTCACCGACTACGGTGCGTTCGTCGACCTCGGCGGCATCGACGGCCTGCTGCACATCACCGACATGGCGTGGAAGCGCGTGCGCCATCCGTCCGAAGTGGTCAACGTCGGCGACGAGCTCGACGTGCGCGTGCTCAAGTTCGACCGCGAGCGCAATCGCGTCAGCCTCGGCCTCAAGCAGCTCGGCGAGGATCCGTGGGTCGCGATCTCGCGTCGCTACCCGACCGGCACCCGCCTGTTCGGCAAGGTCAGCAACGTCACCGACTACGGCTGCTTCGTCGAGCTCGAGCCGGGCGTCGAAGGCCTCGTGCACGTCTCGGAAATGGACTGGACCAACAAGAACGTCAACCCGGGCAAGATGGTCCAGGTCGGCGACGAGGTCGAGGTCATGGTCCTGGACGTCGACGAGGAGCGTCGCCGCATCTCGCTCGGCATGAAGCAGACCCGCGCCAACCCGTGGGAAGCCTTCGCCGCGATCCACAAGAAGAACGACAAGGTCATCGGCACGATCAAGTCGATCACCGACTTCGGCATCTTCGTCGGTCTGGAAGGCGGCATCGACGGTCTGGTCCATCTGTCGGACATCTCCTGGCAGACCACCGGCGAAGACCTGGTCCGCAACTTCAAGAAGGGCGAGGAGATCGAGGCGGTGGTGCTGGCGGTCGATCCGGAGCGCGAGCGCATCTCGCTCGGCGTCAAGCAGCTCGAGCAGGATCCGTTCGGCCAGTTCATGGCGGCTCATCCGCGCGGCAGCATCGTCAGCGGCACGGTCCGCGAAGTCGATGCGCGCGGTGCGACGATCGACCTCGGCGACGGCGTCGAAGGCTATCTGCGCGCCAACGACATCGCCAAGGAGCGGGTCGAGGACGCGACGCAGTACCTCAAGGTCGGCGATACGGTCGAAGCCAAGTACACCGGCATGGACCGCAAGGGTCGCAGCCTGCAGCTGTCGATCCGCGCCAAGGACGAGGAAGAGCTGCAGCAGACGCTCGAGGAGTACCAGAGCGCGTCGGGCGGCACCACCAAGCTGGGTGCGCTGCTCAAGGAACAGCTCGGCCGCTCGGCCGACTGATCTCCCGCGTCACAGGGGTGCCTCCGTCTGCGGACGGAGTGCGATGAAACGACCCCGCTGCCCGCCTTCGGGCGGGCAGCGGTGGCCCACAACCGGAACATCCCGCGTCGATGACCAAGTCGGAGTTGATTGAAGCGTTGGCTGCGCGCCAGGTGCACTTGGCGGCCAACGACGTGGAGCTGGCGGTCAAGAGCCTGCTCGAACAGATGAGTCAGGCGCTGGCCGACGGCGATCGTATCGAGATCCGCGGTTTCGGCAGCTTCTCGCTGCACTACCGTCCGCCGCGCATGGGGCGCAATCCCAAGACCGGCGACGCGGTGGCCTTGCCGGGCAAGCACGTGCCGCACTTCAAGCCGGGCAAGGAACTGCGTGAGCGCGTCAATGAGTCGGCCAAGCAGCTGCTCCAGTCCAACGACTGACCGGTCGTGCCGCCGTGCGGCCCGCCCTGCCGTTCGTTCGCGTTGAGATCGCGATGCGTACCGGCCTGACCTTACTGCTGGTGATCCTGTTCGCCGCGTTCGGCGCCGTGTTCGGCGCGCTCAACGCCGAGACGATCAGCGTCGACCTCTATTTCCTCAGCGTCTCAGCGCCGAAAGGCGCCGCGTTGCTGGCCGCCCTGATGCTCGGCTGGCTCTGCGGCGGCTGCCTGGTCTGGTTCGCGCGCGGGCGTCGTGAGCGCCGCCGCGCGAAGGCGGCCGCTGCGGCCGCCGTGCCGGCGCCGTCGACCGCCGCCGCCGAACCCGTGGTACCCGGTGGTGCATGAACGCACTCGCCTGGCTGTTCGCGCTGCTCCCGGTCGCTGCGCTGTCGGGCTGGCTGCTGGGGCGTCGCGGTAGCGAACGCAGCTCCGGCGCCCGCGTCAACGAGCTGTCGACCAGCTACTTCCGCGGCCTCAACTACCTGCTCAACGAACAGCAGGACAAGGCGATCGAGGTCTTCCTCAAGCTCGCCGAGATCAACCGCGACACCGTCGAGACGCATCTGGCGCTCGGCAACCTGTTCCGCCGCCGCGGCGAGGTCGAGCGCGCGATCCGCGTGCATCAGCATCTGATCGCCCGGCCCAACCTGAGTGAATCGGAGAAGACCGTCGCCCTGCTCGAGCTCGGTGAGGACTACATGCGCGCCGGTCTGCTCGACCGTGCCGAGACGCTGTTCAGCGATCTCGTCGCGATGGACGCGCTGGCGCCCTCGGCGCTGCGGCATCTGATCGCGATCTACCAGCACGAGCGCGACTGGAACAAGGCGATCGAACACGCGCGCCGGCTCGAGAAGGCCGGCGGCGATCCGCAGGCGGCGATCATCGCGCAGTTCTACTGCGAGCTCGCCGAACAGGCGCGCGCGCAGGCCGACTGGCCGACCGCGCTGGCGTATCTGGACCAGGCCGAGGGCGCGGAGGGCCGCTGCGTGCGCGCGAGCATCGTGCGTGGCCACATCGAGGTCGCGCGCGGCAACCTGGCCGAGGCCGCCGCCGCGTTCGAGCGCGTCGCCGAGCAGGACGTCGACTATGTGCCGGAGATCCTGGCGCCGCTGCTCGACTGCTACGCGCGCCTGCAGCGCATGCAGCGCGCCGAGGCATTCCTGCTCGGCATCAGCGAACGCTACAAGGGCGTCTCGCCGGTGCTCGCGCTGGCCAAGCTCTACGCGAGCACGCGCGGCGAGGCCGTCGCGATCGACTATCTGAACCAGACCCTGCGCCAGCGCCCGTCGGTGCGCGCATTGATCGCGCTGATCGACGTCAGCCTGGACCGCTCGCGCGGCGAGGCGCGCGAGAACCTGCTGCTGCTGCGCGAGCTGGCGCGCAAGCTGCTCGAGGGCCAGGCGATGTACCGCTGCAACCGCTGCGGCTTCGGCGCCAAGGCGCACCACTGGCAGTGTCCGAGCTGCAAGAGCTGGGAATCGGTGCGCCCGATCCACGGCGTGGTCGGCGAGTAGGGCATCGGCATGGCCGCACCGGCGACGACCGCGGCGCTGCTCGCCGTGCTGGCGTTCGCGCTGTCGGGGCTGGCGACCCGCGCCAGCATCGCCTATGCACTGCGCCGCCGCCTGATCGACCAGCCCGGCCAGCGCCGCTCGCATACGGTGCCGACGCCGCGCGGCGGCGGCATCGCGATCGTCGCGGCGATCCTGCTCTGCGTCGGCGTGCCGATCGCGCTGTGGGCGCCGGAACGCTGGCCGGTCGTCGCGGCGATCGCGCTGGTCGCGGCGATCGGCTGGATCGACGATCACCGGCCGCTCGGCGCAGCGACGCGGCTGGCCGTGCATGCGCTGGCCGCGCTGCTGGTGTGCATGCCGACGCTGCTGGCGTTCGCGACCGATCCGGGCCCGGCGATGCAGGCGCTCGCGAGCCCGTACGGCGCGGTGCTGGCCGGCTATCTGCTGCTCGTGCTGGTGGTCGTGGTCACGATCGTCTGGAGCATCAACCTGCACAACTTCATGGACGGCATCGACGGCCTGCTCGCGCTGCAGGCGCTGTTCGTATTCGTCGCGATGGCGGTTCTGCTCGGCCGCTACGGTGCGCCGGCGCCGGCCGCCGCGGCGCTCGTCATGGCCGCCGCGGTCGGCGGCTTCATACCGTTCAACTTTCCGCGCGCGCGCATCTTCATGGGCGACGTCGGCAGCGGCGTGCTCGGCCTGCTGATCGCGCTGCTCGGCCTGGCCCATCTGGGGCAGACCGCGCTGGCGCCGGTCAACGTCGCGATCGTCTGTTCGGCCTTCGTTGTCGACGCCTCGGCTACCTTGCTGTCGCGCATGCTGCGCGGCCGGCGTTGGTATAGTGCGCACCGCGAGCACCTCTACCAGTGGCTGGTGCGCAGCGGGCGCAGCCATCCGCGGGTCGTCGCGTTCTATGCGCTGTGGAATCTCGGCGTCGTCGTGCCGGTGCTGTGCTGGATCAATCGTTCACCTCGGGTGTCTGGCGCCATGTCGAACATCGCCATCGGTCCGTTTGAGGCGCCGCCCGCCGTGTGGGGCGCCTGTGCCGCGGTCTACGCCGGCGGGCTCGTGCTGTGGTGCGCCGGCCGGCGGCACTGTTTGCGCCGCGTGCGGACGCGGAGCGCGCGATGACGATGCTGCGATCGGCCATGGCGGCGATCCATCCGCGCCTCGCGGTGGTCCTGCACGATCTGACGATGGTCGCGCTGGCCTGGGTCGTCGCCAACGTCGTGCGCTATTCGCTGCTGGCCGAGCCGCCGCAGATCGGCTGGCTGACGCCCGAGCTCGGCCTGGTGCTGGCCGCGCAGGGCGCGGTGTTCTGGCTGACCGGTCTGTACAAGGGGTTGTGGCGCTTCGCGAGCCTGCCGGACCTGTGGAACATCGCGCGCGCCAGCGTGCTCGGTGCGCTGGCCGCGGCACTGGTGCTGTTCCTCTACAACCGCCTCGACAGCGTCCCGCGCGCGGTGCTGGTGATCTATCCGCTGGTGTTGTCGATCCTGCTCGGCGGCCCGCGCCTGCTGTACCGGTACTGGAAGGACAGCCATCTGGATTTCAGCGGCGGCCGCTCGGCGCAGCGCGTGCTGGTGCTCGGCGCCGGTCGCGCCGGCGCGGCCCTGGTCCGCGATCTGCTCCATGAGAACCGCTACCGTCCGGTCGGCGTGCTCGACGACGACGCCAAGCTGCGTGGCGGACGTGTCCACGGCGTGCCGGTGCTCGGCCACTTGGCCGATCTGCCGGTGCTCGCGCGCGAAACCGCCGCGCAGATGCTGCTGATCGCGATGCCGTCGGCGACCAACATGCAGATGCGGCGCGTGGTCGGCCTGTGCGAGGAGACCGGCCTGCCGTTCCGCACGGTGCCGCGGCTCGAGGACATCGTCGCCGGCCGCTCGAGCTTCAACGAACTGAAGGAAGTCGCGATCGAGGATCTGCTCGGTCGCGATCCGGTCCAGCTCGACTGGACCGCGATCCGCACCGGCATCTCCGGCAAGCGCGTCCTGATCACCGGCGGCGGCGGCTCGATCGGCTCGGAACTGTGCCGGCAGGTCGCGCGGCTCGGCGCGGCGACGCTGACGATCCTCGAGCAGTCCGAGTACAACCTCTACCGCATCGAGCAGGAGCTGCGCCGCGAGTATCCGGACCTGCTGCTCGATGCGCGCATCGGCGATTGCGGCGATGCGATCGCCTGCGAGCGCGCGTTCGCGGCGGCGCGTCCGGAGGTGGTCTTCCACGCCGCGGCCTACAAGCATGTGCCGCTGCTGCAGGGGCAGATCCGCGAGGCGTTCCGCAACAACGTGCTGGCGACCCAGGTCGTCGCCGAGGCCGCCGACCGCCACGGCGCCGGCAGCTTCGTGCTGATCTCGACCGACAAGGCGGTCAATCCGTCCAGCGTCATGGGCGCATGCAAGCGCGTGGCCGAGCTGTTCTGCCAGAACTTCGCGGCGCATTCGCGCACGCGCTTCATCACGGTGCGCTTCGGCAACGTGCTCGATTCGGCCGGCTCGGTCGTGCCGCTGTTTCGCGAGCAGATCCGCGCCGGCGGTCCGGTGACGGTCACGCACCCCCAGATCACGCGCTACTTCATGACGATCCCCGAGGCCGCGCAGTTGATCCTGCAGGCCTGCGTGCTCGGTCGCGGCGGCGAAATCTTCGCGCTCGACATGGGCGAGCCGGTGCAGGTGCGCTACCTCGCCGAGCAGATGATCCGGCTGGCCGGCAAGCAGCCCGGCCGCGACATCGGCATCGTCTTCACCGGCCTGCGCCCCGGCGAGAAGCTGTTCGAGGAGCTGTTCCACCCGCTCGAGAACTACCAGCAGACCACGCACGCCAAGATCTTCCTCGCCCAGTCGCGGCTGATGTCCTGGGAGCTGCTGGCGAACCAGCTGCGTCAGGGCGCGCTGGCCGCGCGCGACTACGACGAGGACGCGCTGCGGCGTCTGCTCGACGGCCTGCTGCCGGAATTCGCGACGCGGCCCGCCGGCGGCGACGCGCAGGTGCTGGCGCTCGGCGAGCGCGCGCCTTGAGACCGTCGGCACGC
Organism: Rhodanobacter denitrificans; assembly: GCA_003241385.1. Lineage (GTDB taxonomy): Bacteria > Pseudomonadota > Gammaproteobacteria > Xanthomonadales > Rhodanobacteraceae > Dokdonella > Dokdonella denitrificans_A. Next base: position 133,168 of record QFPO01000002.1, on the reverse strand, counting down.
CGTTCGTCCCGGCCCGACCGCGCCGCGCCCGGGCCGGGCGCCCGGCACGCCGCGCATCGTTCCGTTTCCGCATCGATCCCCTTCAACTGTTTCGAGGACATGCCGTGAGCTCCCCCCGTTTGCGCAAGGTCGTCTTTCCGGTCGCCGGCCTCGGCACCCGCTTCCTGCCCGCGACCAAGGTGGTCGCCAAGGAAATGCTGCCGGTGCTGGACCGGCCGCTGATCCAGTACGCGGTCGACGAGGCCGTCGACGCCGGCGCCGACACGCTGGTCTTCGTCACCAACCGCTACAAGCATGCGATCGCCGACTACTTCGACAAGGCCTACGAGCTCGAGAACAAGCTCGCCGAGGCCGGCAAGACCGAGCTGCTGGCGATGGTGCAGGGCACGCTGCCGCCGCACGTGCGCTGTGTGTTCGTCACCCAGCCCGAGGCGCGCGGGCTCGGCCATGCGGTGCTGTGCGCACGTCCGGTCGTCGGCGACGAGCCGTTCGGCGTGATCCTGCCGGACGACCTGATCTGGAACGAGGGCTCCGGCGCGCTGCGCCAGATGTCGGAACTCTCGCAGCGCGAGAACGGTGCCGGCATCATCGCGGTGGAGGAAGTGCCGCACGACCAGACCGACAAGTACGGCATCGTCGACGCGACCGCGCTGTCCGACCGCGCGGCCAAGATCAATCTGGTCGTCGAGAAGCCCAAGCCCGACGTCGCGCCGTCGAACCTGGCGATCGTCGGCCGCTACGTGCTGCCGTCGCGGATCTTCGCGCTGCTCGAGAACACGCAGCCCGGCGCCGGCGGCGAGATTCAGCTGACCGATGCGATCGAGGCCCTGCTCGCCGAACGCTCGGTGCTGGCGTATCGGTTCGCCGGCACGCGTTTCGACTGCGGCAACAAGCTCGGCCTGGTCAAGGCCACGCTGCACATGGCGCTGCAGGACCCGCAGATCGCCGCCGCGACGCGCGAGTTCGTCGGCGGCCTCTGAGCCGCGCCGTCGCCCGCCGCCGTGCCGCTGCCCGCGGTGCGCCGGCTCTTCCGGATCCGCGCATGGACCTCAGCTACATCCTCAACCACCTCGGCGAGGATCGCGATCGCTACCACGGCGCGGTCGCGCCGCCGCTGGTGCAGTCCTCGATCTTCGCGTTCCCGACGGTGGCGAAGATGCGCGCCGGGTTCCGCGACGAGTACGCCGGCCACGTCTACACGCGCGGCAACAACCCGACCGTCGCGATGCTGCGCGCGAAGCTCGCGGCACTGGAGGGCGCCGAGGACTGCCTCGTGTTCGGCAGCGGCGCGGCCGCGATCGCCGCCGGCGTGATCGCCTGCGTCGGCCAGGGCGACCACGTCGTCTGCGTCGCGCGGCCGTACAGCTGGACGCGCAGCCTGCTGCAGGACTTCCTGCCGCGCTTCGGCGTCGAGGCGAGCTTCGTCGACGGCACCGAGGTCGCCGCGTTCGAGTCGGCACTGACCGCGCGCACGCGGCTGATTGTGCTCGAAAGTCCCAACTCGATGACGTTCGAGCAGCAGGATCTCGCCGCGGTCGCCACGCTGGCGCGCCAGCGCGGCATCCGCACGCTCTGCGACAACAGTCATGCGACGCCGCTGAACCAGTCACCGATCGCGCTCGGCATCGACCTGGTCGCGCATTCGGCGACCAAGTATCTGAACGGTCACAGCGACGTCGTCGCCGGCGCGCTGTGCGGCCCGGCCGATCTGCTGCGCGGTGTGTTCAAGGGGCCGTACATGACGCTCGGCGCGATCCTGTCGCCGCACGACGCCTGGCTGATGCTGCGCGGCCTGCGCACGCTGCAGATCCGCATGGAGCGCGTCGCGGCCAGCACGCGCACGGTGCTGACCTGGCTGGAAAGCCAGCCGCGGATCCGCCGCGTATGGTCGCCGCAGGCCGCGGCCAATCCGCAGTTCGGCCTGACCGAGCGCCAGCTGCACGGCGCCAGCGGCCTGATCACGATCGATCTGGACGCCGAGGACGTCGCCGCGGTCGAGCGTTTCTGCGACGGGCTGACGCGCTTCCTGATGACGGTGTCCTGGGGCGGTTACGAGTCGCTGGCGTTTCCGGTCTGCGCGGTATTCCCGCCCGCTGCGCCGCTGCGCCCGGCCAGGGGCCTGCCGCTGAGCCTGGTGCGGCTGTCGATCGGGCTGGAGGATCCGGCCGTGCTGATCGACGACCTGGCCCAGGCGCTGACGCGGCTGTAGCGGCATTCAGCTACGGCCGGGTCCGTCGACGCGGCTCGGGCACGGACGCATCGATCAACCGAATCAATCGCTTGGGTCGCGATTGCCGGAATCGGCGAGCGGCTGCCGCGGCACCGGCCGACGCGCCCGAGCGCTGCTGGCGCGCCGATTCGACAAGCACGCCGCGCCCGGGCTATAAACCTGATCAACATTCTTTTCTAACCCCTTTTGTGTCCGAAGAAATCCTCATCAACGTGACGCCGCGCGAAACACGCGTGGCCCTGGTCGAAAACGGCATGTTGCAGGAGGTGCTGGTCGAGCGCTCGAGCCGGCGCGGTTATGTCGGCAACATCTACAAGGGCCGCATCAGCCGCGTCATGCCGGGCATGCAGGCGGCCTTCGTCGACGTCGGCCTGCAGCGCACCGCGTTCCTGCATGCCTCGGACATCGTGCGGCCGTCGCTGCCGATCGTCGCCGACAACGGCGACCTGCTGCCGCCGCTGCCGCCGCCGATCGGCGAACTCGTGCGCGAAGGCCAGGAGGTCGTCGTGCAGATCGTCAAGGACCCGATCGGCACCAAGGGCGCGCGCCTGACCACGCACTTGTCGATTCCCTCGCGCTATCTGGTGCTGCTGCCGTACAGCAAGGTGCTCGGCGTCTCGGCGCGGATCGAGGTCGAGGAGGAGCGCGCCCGGCTCAAGGACATGCTGGCCGAGCTGGTCGGCGACAGTCCGCTCGGCTACATCGTGCGCACCAATGCCGAGGGCCAGCCGCGCGAATCGCTGGCCGAGGACGTGGCCTATCTGGGTCGGCTCTGGAAGGCCGTGCAGGAGAATTCCGCGCGCGCGCGCGTCGGCGAGTGCATCTACGAAGACCTCGCGCTCGCGCAGCGCGCGCTGCGCGACCTGATGCGGCCGTCGATCGAGAAGGTGCGCATCGACTCGCGCGAGACGCTCGAACGCGCGCAGCGCTTCGTCGCGCAGTTCATGCCCGAGCTCGCCGAGCGCGTCGAGCACTATCCCGGCGAACGCCCGATCTTCGATCTGTACGGCGTCGAGGACGAGATCCAGAAGGCGCTGCGCAAGGAGGTGCCGCTGAAGTCCGGCGGCTATCTGATCGTCGACCAGACCGAGGCGATGACGACGATCGACGTCAACACCGGCGCGTTCCTCGGCAGCCGCAACCTCGAGGAGACGGTGTTCCGCACCAACCTCGAAGCGGCCCAGGCCGCTGCGCGCCAGCTGCGCCTGCGCAATCTCGGCGGCATCATCATCATCGACTTCATCGACATGACCGACGAGGAACACAAGCGCCAGGTGATCCGTCTGCTCGAGAAGGCGCTGGCGCGCGACCACGCCAAGACGACGGTCTACGAGATGTCCGAGCTCGGCCTGGTCGAGATGACGCGCAAGCGCACCACCGAGAGCCTCGAGCGCCAGCTCTGCGAGCCGTGTCCGGCCTGTGCCGGCCGCGGCAGCCTGAAGACCGCCGAGACCGTCACCTACGAGATCTTCCGCGAGATCACCCGCGCGGTGCGCCAGTTCGATGCCGCCAAGCTGCTGGTGCTGGCCGCGCCGAAGGTGGTCGGGCGCATCCTCGACGAGGAGGGCGCGGCGGTGGCCGAGCTGGAGGAGTTCATCGGCAAGACGATCCGCTTCCAGGCCGAGGAACACTACTCGCAGGAGCAGTACGATGTCGTGCTGCTCTGATCGGTCATGGGCGCGATCGCACCACCCGCGGTAGACCCGGCACGCAGGCGCTGGCGCCGCGTCCGCCGCATCGTCGCCGGCACGCTGGCGACGATCGTGATCGCGCTCGGCGTGCTGGTCGGCATCGGCCAGCTCGTCGTGCCGTGGCTGGTGCGCAATCCGGACCGCGTCGAGGCCTGGCTCGCCGAGCGCATCGACCGCCCGGTCACGATCGGCCACATCGCCGCGCGCTGGGTCCGTGGCGGACCGCAGCTGGTGCTGGAGAACGTGCTGATCGGCGCGCGAGCGCCGGAGCAGACGCCGCTGCGGCTCCAACGCGCCGAGCTCGCGCTGAACGTGTTCGCGCCGTTCCAGCGCAATCGCGCCTGGAACGAGTTCCGCCTGGTCGGGCTCGACCTTTCGCTGGAGCGCGACGCCGACGGCCGCTGGCAGCTGCACGGCTTCGACCTCGATCCAGCGGCCAGCGGCGATCCGCTCGGCGCACTCGGCGTGCTGGTCCTGGTCGACCTCAAGCTGCGGCTCGACGACGAGCGGCACGGCGTCCATCTGCAGGTCGGCGCCAGCGAGCTGCGCGTGGTCAACCGCGGCGCCGAGCTCTACGTGCTCGGCAAGGTGCGCAGCCTCGACGAGGAGGCGAGCGCGCTCGATCTGATCACCTCGATCCGCCGCGGCGAGGGCCGCGGCCGCCTGTACCTGTCCGGCCGCGACGTCGACCTCGGCCGGCTGCTGCGCGGCCAGGCCTACGGGGGGACGCGTCTGGATGCCGGCCGCGGCCTCGTGCAGGCCTGGGCCGAGTGGGACCACGGCCGGGTGCTCGACGTGCGCACGCGTCTGGACCTGCGCGGCCTCAGGCTCGCCGTCGATACGCCGGGCGCGACGACGGCGCCGATGCCGACCGGTAGCGGTGCGGCGATGCTGGACCGGCTCGCGCTGGCACTGCGCTGGCGCCGCGGCGGCGGCGAGGCCTGGTCGCTCGATCTGGCCGACGTCGTGTTCGGCGCCGGCGGCATCGAGCATCCGCCGATGCGCGCCAGCGTCGAAACGCTGGGCACGGCGCCGCTGCGCTGGCGCGCCGCAGCCGACACGGTCGCGCTGGCGCCGCTGGGCGGTCTGGCCGCGCAGATCGGCAAGCTGCCGGCCGGCCTGCGCACCTGGCTGCGCGATGCCATACCGCGCGGCCGCCTCGACCAGGCTTATCTGCGTTACGACGGCGCCGAGGACTACGAGCTGAGCGCGCGGTTCTCGGACCTGGCGATCGCGCCGGCCGCCAAGGCACCGGGTCTGGGCCCGCTGCACGGCGAACTGCGCGGCGACGCGCAGGCCGTGCTGATCGCGTTGCCGGAGCAGGGTTTCACGGCCGAATACCCGGGCGTGTTTCGCGAGCCGTTCGTGTTCTCGACGTTCGGCGGCGACGTCGTGTTGCGGCCGATCGACGACGGCTGGCGTGTGGAGACCGAGCGCATCGTCTTCGAAGGCGACGGCTACGGCGGCGAGCTGCGCGGCGGCGTCGAGCTGCCGCGCGGCCGGCCGCGGCCGCGGCTCGATCTCTACGCGGCGGTCGCGCACGGTGATGTAGCGGCCGCCAAGCGCTTCTGGCCGGTCAACGTGATGCCGCGGCCCGCGGTCGAGTGGCTCGACCGCGCGCTGCAGGCCGGTCGCGTCGTCGACGGCCGCGCGGTGATCCGCGGCGATCTGGCCGAATGGCCGTTCGACGGCTACGGCGGACGTTTCGAGGCGGTCGCGACGATCGAGGACACCCAGCTGCAGTACCTGGCCGACTGGCCGCGCGTCGAGGGCATCAGCGCGGTCGCACGCTTCGTCAACGACGGCATGGAGGCTTCGGCGAGCGCCGGCAACTCGCTCGGTGCCGCGCTCGGCGGCGCCGAGGCGCGGATCGCCGATTTCGGCGACGCCATGCTCGAACTCTCGGCGACCGGCCGCGGCAGCGGACGCAACCTGCTCGGCTTCGTGCGCGCGACGCCGATCGGCACGCGCTTCCGCGACGCGCTGGCCGGTCTCGCGATCGGCGGCAACGCCGATTTCGATTTCAAGCTACAGGTGCCGCTCAAGAAGGATGCGCACGGCTTCTCGCTCGACGGCACCGCCACGCTGGCCGGCGCCACGGTCACGCAGCCGGACTGGCGCGTCGACTTCAGCGACGTCGCCGGCGCGATCCGGTTCGATCGTGGCGGCTTCGTCGCCGACAAGCTGCACGCGACGACGCGCGGCCACGCCGGCACACTGACCGTCGCCGTCGGCGATGCGGTGACCGAGGCCGGGCAGATCGTGCAGGCGCGGCTCGATGCGCGGCTGCCGGCGCAGGTCGTGTTCGCCGACGTGCCGGGGCTCGAATCGGTCCTCGCGCACATGGACGGCAGCTCGCAGTGGACGATCGCGGCCAGTGTGGCCGGCTCGGATCATGGTGCGCCGGGACGTACGCGGCTGAGCGCGCACAGCGATCTGGTCGGCACCGCGATCGATCTGCCGGCGCCGCTGGCCAAGGCAGCCGACGTCGCATTGCCGCTCGACGTCGCGCTGCCGATGCCGTACGCCGGCGGCGAGCTGCGCGTGACGCTCGGCGACGTGATGACGGTCAGCGGCCGCCTGCCGGCGCCGGATGCGCCGCTGGCGATGCGGCTGGACTTCGGCACGAAGGTCGCCGGCGCGCTGCCCGATCGCGGATTCGTGATCGGGGGGCGCGCGCCGCTGCTCGACCTCGGCGGCTGGGCCAGCTTCGTCGGTGCCAGCTCCGGTGCCGGCGACGGCGATTTCGAACTGCGTGGCGCCGATCTGGCGGTCGACGCGCTGATGCTCGGCACGCGCCCGATCGGCGCGGCCGGCCTGCGCATCGCACGCAGCGCCGCGGCGACCGAGTTCAGTTTCACCGGCGATGCATTGCAGGGCGGCATCACGCTGCCGACCGCGGACCTGATGCGCGCCGGCGTGACCGTGCACCTGGACCGGCTGCACTGGCCCGAATCGCCCGAGGACGACGATGTGGATGCGCCCGCGGCCGGCAGCGATCTGACACCCGGCCTGCTGCCGCCGCTGCACATCTGGATCGGCGACCTGCGCATCGGCCGCTCGGTGCTCGGCCAGACCCGGTTCGAGAGCCGGCCGGTCGCCGGCGGCATGCGCATCGACCAGCTCGATGCGAAGTCGCCGAACCTCGAGATGCACGCACAGGGCGACTGGTCCGGCACGCCCGGCGCGAACCGCTCGCGGCTGTCGATCGACCTGTCCTCGCACGACCTCGGCCGCATGCTCGACGCGTTCGGCTATGCCGGCATCATCGACGGCGGCCGCACCACCGCGCGCATCGAGGCCGGCTGGGCCGGACCGCCGACCGGCTTCGCGCTGGCCAAGCTCGACGGCACGCTCGCGATCACGGTCGGCAGCGGCCGCATCCTCGACGTGGAGCCGGGCGCCGGCCGGATCTTCGGCCTGCTGTCGCTGACCGAGATCCCGCGCCGGCTCAGCCTCGACTTCTCGGACTTCTTCCGCTCCGGCTTCAGCTTCAACGCGATCAGCGGCACGTTCCGCCTGAGCACCGGCCAGGCCGCGACCGACGACCTGTCGATCAAGGGGCCCGCCGCCGACATCCGCGTCAGCGGCCGCACCGACCTGCGCAACAAGAACTACGACCAGCGTCTGGTCGTCACGCCGCACGCGGGCGCGACGCTGCCGGTCGTCGGCGCGCTCGCCGGCGGACCGGTCGGGGCGGCGGCAGGACTCGTCGTCCAGGGTCTTTTCAACAAGCAAATCAATGCAGTAGCGCGCGCGACCTACGAGGTCACCGGCCCCTGGGACAAACCGCAGATCCGCCTGGTCTCGCGCGAGAGCCGGGCCGACCGCGCCGGCCGCGACGAGTCCGAACCGGCGCGCTGAACGGTCGCCGCGGCTTGCGGGCGGGGCGGGGCGCCCCCATGATCGTTGGCCTGTCCTCTGCGCAAACCCCCATGACCTCTCTGATCGCCCAGGCCGAGCAGCGCTTGCTGCGGCCCGGCGGGTTGTCCGCCGCTGACCTCGAACCGGTGTTCGCGCGCCTGATGGCGCCGTCGATCGACGCCGCCGATCTGTACTTCCAGCATTCGCGCGCCGAGTCCTGGCTGCTCGAGGACGGCATCGTCAAGGAAGGCAGCCACAGCATCGAGCAGGGCGTCGGCGTGCGCGCGATCTCCGGCGAAAAGACCGGATTTTCGTACTCCGACCAGATCGTGCTGCCGTCGCTGTTCGAGGCGGCCGGCGCAGCGCGTGCGATCGCCAAGGCCGGCGCCGCCGGCACCGGCCGCCCGCTCGCGATCGCCTCGGCACCGGCGCTGTATCCGGCGATCGACCCGATCGAGACGCTGTCGAGCGAGGCCAAGGTGCGTGTGCTGCGCGAGATCGACGCCTATGCACGGTCGCTCGATCCGCGCGTGCAGCAGGTCATCGTCAGCCTGTCGGCCGGCGTCGACACCGTGCTGATCGCCGCCTCCGACGGCACGCTGGCCGCCGACGTGCGGCCGCTGGTGCGCATGAACGTCCAGGTCATCGCCGAGCACGGCGGCCGCCGCGAATCGGGCAGCGGCGGCGGCGGCGGCCGCTACGGCTTCGACGAGCTGCTCGCCGACGGCCGCGCGCATGCATTCGCGCGCGAGGCGGTGCGCACGGCGCTGATCAATCTGGAAGCGGTCGACGCGCCGGCCGGCACGATGACCGTCGTGCTCGGTCCGGGCTGGCCCGGCGTCTTGCTGCACGAGGCGATCGGCCACGGTCTGGAGGGCGATTTCAACCGCAAGGAGACCTCGGCCTTCGCCGGCCGCATCGGCGAGCGCGTCGCCGCGCCGGGCGTCACCGTCGTCGACGACGGCACGCTGGCCGGGCGCCGCGGCTCGCTGAGCATCGACGACGAAGGCACGCCGACGCGCTGCACGACGCTGATCGAGGACGGCATCCTGACCGGCTATATGCAGGACAAGACCAACGCGCGGCTGATGGGCGCCGCATCGACCGGCAACGGCCGCCGCGAGTCGTTCGCGCATCTGCCGATGCCGCGCATGACCAATACCTACATGCGGCCCGGCACGCGGGCGCCGGAAGAGATCATCGGTTCGGTCAAGCGCGGCCTGTACGCAGTCAACTTCGGCGGCGGCCAGGTCGACATCACCAACGGCAAGTTCGTGTTCTCGGCGAGCGAGGCCTATCTGATCGAGGACGGCAGGCTGACGCGTCCGGTCAAGGGCGCGACGCTGATCGGCGCCGGCCCTGAGGTGCTGACGCGCGTGTCGATGATCGGCAACGATCTCGCGCTCGACGAGGGCGTCGGCGTCTGCGGCAAGGACGGCCAGAGCGTGCCGGTCGGCGTCGGCCAGCCGACGCTGCGGATCGACGCGATGACCGTCGGCGGCACTGCGGCATGACCGGCGCCGTCGCGCAGGCGCGCGGTGACGCGCGCCGCGACTCAGTCGGCCGGCACCTCGATCAGCGTGCGCAGCAGCCGGAACAGCTCGCGCGCCGCGCGCGGCGGCTTGGCGCGCTCGGCTTCGAGCCGCGCCTGGCGGATCAGCGCGCGCAGCTGCTGGCGGTCGCCGCCCGGGTGCCGCTCGAGCAGCGGATCGAGCGCGGCGTCGCCCTCGGCGAGCAGGCGGTCGCGCCAGGCCTCGATCTGGTGCAGCACCGCGGTCTGCCGGTGCGCGCTCTGCCGGTCGTGGTCGAGCAGCTTGCGGATCGCGACGAGGGCTTCCTCGTCGAGCCGGCGCAGCTGCTTGGCCAGGAATTGGGTTTGCCGCTTGCGCGCGCCGTGCGAGGGCGTGCCGCGCGTGCGCTCGACCTCGGCGCGCACGTCCTCGGGCAGCGGCAATCGGTCGAGCTGGGCACCGGACAGCGTGGCCAGCGTGGTCGCGAGCTTCAGCACGTCCAGTGCCTCGCGGCGCAGCTGGCTGCGGCTCGGGCCGTCGAATTCGTCGGTCGTATCGTGATCGATCATCGGAAAAGCATAACGTGAACGCAGCACTCATCCACAACACCCGCGATTCCAGCCTGGACGAACTGGCCCGGCTCGCCGACGTCTGCGACGACGTGCTGCGCCGCTGCCGCGCGGCCGGCGCGAGCGAAGCGGAGGTCGCCGCCAGCATCGACACCGGCCTGGACGTCGGCGTGCGGCTCGGCGAGGTCGAGACGATCACGCGCACGCGCGACCGCGGCGTGTCGCTGACGGTGCTGTTCGGCAAGCGCAAGGGATCGGCCAGCACGGCCGACCTCGACCCCGAGTCGATCGCGCGCACGGTCGAGCATGCCTGCGCGATCGCGCGCTACACCGAGGAAGACCCCTGCAACGGCCTGGCTGATCCGGCGCTGTACGCGCGCGATTTCCCGGATCTGGACCTGTGGCACCCGTGGCCGATCGGCGTCGAGGAGGCGATCGAGCTCGGCCTGCGCATCGAGGACGCCGGCCGCAGCTTCGATCCGCGCATCAGCAATTCCGAAGGCGCCGCCGTGCAGGTCGGCGAATCGGTGCTCGCGAACGCCAATTCGGCCGGCTTCCGCGGTGTCGAGCGCAGCACGCGGCATCTGCTGTCGTGCGCGCTGATCGCCGAGGACGACGCCGGCATGCAGCAGAACTACTGGTACGACGCGGTGCGCTCGGCGGGCGACTTCGCCGATGCCGAGTCGATCGGCCGGCGCGCCGCCGAACGCACGGTCGCACGGCTCGACGCGCGCCGCCTGTCCACGCGCGAATGCCCGGTCGTGTTCGTGCCCGAGGTCGCCCGCGGCCTGATCGGCCACTTCCTGTCCGCGGTCAGCGGCGGCGCGCTGTATCGGCGCGCGAGTTTCCTGGTCGACCATCTCGGCAAGCCGGTGTTTCCGTCGTTCGTGCAGATGACCGAGCGGCCGCGCCTGCCGCGCGGCCACGGCTCGAGCGTGTTCGACGCCGAGGGCGTCGCGACGCGCGACGCCGACCTGGTCCGCGACGGCGTGCTCGCGCGCTACATCCTCGGCAGCTATTCGGCACGCAAGCTCGGCATGGCGACGACCGGCAATGCCGGCGGCATCCACAATCTCGTCGTCACGCCCGGTTCGGACGATCTGCCGGCGCTGCTCAGGCGCATGGGTACCGGCCTGCTCGTCACCGAGGTCATGGGGCAGGGCGTCTCGCTGATTACCGGCGACTACTCGCGCGGTGCGTCCGGCTTCTGGGTCGAGAACGGCCAGATCGTGCACCCGGTCGAGGAGATCACGATCGCCTCGAACCTGCGCGCGATGTTCGCCGGCATCGTCGCGATCGGCGCCGACGTCGATCCGCGCTCGCACCTGCTGACCGGATCGATCCTGATCGACCGCATGACGATCGCCGGCGAATGAGCCTGATCCGGACGCGCGGCGAGGTGTCCGCGCGCTGAACGGGTACGTGGGGCATGACCCCTCGCCCTTGACGCTCCGGTCGCCCATATCCACCGTGGGAACCTCCCGCGAACCGGAGACCTGCGATGATCGAAGACACCACCGCCACCCCGCCGAGCACGCTCAGCAACGACGAGCGGACCTGGGCATTGCTCGGTCACCTGTCGGCGTTCAGCGCGTTCTTCACGGCCGGCTTCGGCTGCGTGCTCGGACCGCTGGTGGTCTGGCTGGTCAAGCGCGACAGCCTGCCGTTCGCGGCCGACCAGGCGCGCGAGGCGCTCAACTTCAACCTGACCGCGCTGATCGTCTGGATCGCGCTGTGGATCATCACGATCGGTACGTTCGGCATCGGCATCTTCCTGACGCTGCCGCTCGGCCTTGCGCTGCTCGGCGTGTGGATCGTGCTGACGATCGTCGCGGCGATCAACGCCAACAACGGCCAGACCTACCGCTACCCGCTGACGCTGCGCCTGATCAAGTAAGCGTCGTTCCGCGCGCCCGACCGGGGCCGGCAGGAGCCGGCTCCGGTCCGCGCGCTCAGCCGGCCTGGCGCGCGCTGTCGAGCATCTGCCGCGCGTGCGCCAGCGTCTGCCGCGTGATCTCCACGCCGCCGAGCATGCGCGCGACCTCGTCGCGCCGGGCGCCCTCGTCGAGCGGCTCGATCTGCACGTGCGTGGAATCGGCGTCGCTGGACTTGGCGACGCGCAGATGGTGATGGCCCTGCGCCGCGACCTGCGGCAGATGCGTCACGCACAGCACCTGACAGCCGGCCGCGAGCCGGCGCAGCTTCTGGCCGACGATCTCGGCGACCGCGCCGCCGACGCCCGAATCGACCTCGTCGAAGACCATCGTGCCGGTCGCGTCGGCGCCGAGCGCGGCGACCTCGATCGCCAGGCCGATGCGCGACAGCTCGCCACCCGAGGCGACCTTGCGCAGCGCGCGCGGCGGCTGGCCGGGATTGGTGCTGACCAGGAATTCGCAGCGCTCGCGGCCGACCGCCGACGGCGTGGCGTCGGCGTCCGGCTCGAGCTGGACCTCGAAGCGTCCGCCCATGCCGAGCTCGGCCATCAGTGCGGTGACGGCCGCCGCGAGCCGGCCGCCGGCCTGCGCGCGCGCATCCGTCAGCGCCGCGGCGGCGCGGTCGTAGTCGGCGGCGATCCGGTCCGATTCGGCGCGCAGCCGTTCGAGTTCGTCACCGGCGCCGCGCAGCGTGTCGAGCTCGGTGCGCAGTTCGTCGGCGAGCGGCTTAAGCTCGGCCATCGGCCGCCGGTGCTTGCGCGAGAGTTCGTGCAGCTTGGTCAGCTGCGCCTCGATCTCGGCGAGTCGCTCCGGATCGAGGTCGAGCGCGTCCTGGTAGCGCGTCAGCGTGTCGCCGGCCTCCTCGACCTGGATGCGCGCCGCGTCGAGCAGATCGGCGACGGCGCCCAGGCGCGGGTCGAGCTCGGCCAGGCGCTGCGCGTCGGCCTGCGCGCGATGCAGCAGGCGCGTCAGCGCGAGCTCGCCGTCGCCGTCGATGCGCTCGGCCAGGCCCGCGCAGCCCTGCACGAGCTGGCCGGCATTGGCGAGGCGCCGATGGTCGTCCTCGAGCGCGGCGAAGGCCTCGGCGTCGAGCGCGTGCCGATCGAGCTCGGTCAGCTGGTGGTTCAGCCAGTCGATCCGCTCGGCATGGTCGGCACCGCCGGTCAGCGCGGCGACGCGTGCCTGCTTCTGGCGCCAGTCCTGGGCCAGGCCGGCCACGGACCGGCGCGCCTCGTCGTGGCCGCCGAACGCATCGAGCAGGTCCAGCTGGGCGGCGCGGTCGAGCAGGGTCTGATGCTCGTGCTGGCCGTGGATCTCGATCAGCCGCTCGCCGAGTGCCTTGAGTTGGGCCAGCGCGACCGGCCGGCCGTTGATCCAGGCGCGCGAGCTGCCCTCGCTGCGGATCACGCGGCGCAGCTCGCAGGCGCCGTCGTCGTCGAGTTCCTCGGCGCGCAGCCAGGCCAGCAGGTCCTCGCGGCCGTCGATCACGAAGCGCGCCGAGAGCTCGGCACGATCGCAGCCGTGGCGGACCAGGCCGCTGTCGCCGCGGCTGCCGGCCAGCAGCAGCAAGGCGTCGACCAGCAGCGACTTGCCGGCACCGGTCTCGCCGGTGACCACGGTCAGGCCCTCGCCGAAGTGGATCTCGGCGTGCTCGACGATCGCGAAATCCTTGACGTAGAGGGTTTCCAGCATGGCGTAGGCGTGCGGTCCGAGGGCGGTCGGGGCGCCGATTATCGTTGCCGGCGCCGGTCGTGAACAGGATGCTGCACGGACGGCGTCGCACTGCGTGATACGCGGCGTGCTGCGCGATCCGATGCGCGGGGCCGCGGCGGCCGCGTGCGCCGGCCCGCGATCGGAGCATGTCGGCAGACGTGCCGGCAGCGCCCGGCGGGGCGCACGTGTGGAGCGTGGCAGGCCGCCTGGAGGCCCGCGGCGCGGCGATCGGAGGTTCGTGTCCCTGCCGAAGACCGCGCCGGCCGCAGCGCGCCGCGCGGGCCGGCCGGGCCGCGGCCCGCTTGAACCCGGCGCGGCCGCTTGCTAGCGTGCTCGGCGCCGGCTGACCGGCCATGCGCACGTCCGATGAACCGTTCTTCCGCTCACTCGCTCGACGCCCGGGCCCGCCAGCTGTTGCGCACGCTGATCTCGCACTACATCAGCGACGGCCAGCCGGTCGGGTCGCGCACGCTCGCCAAGTCCTCGGGGCTCGACGTCAGCCCGGCGACGATCCGCAACGTGCTGGCCGATCTGGAGGAGGTCGGCCTGGTCGCCGCGCCGCATACCTCGGCCGGGCGCGTGCCGACCGCGCAGGGCTACCGCGTCTTCGTCGACAGCCTGCTCGAGATGCAGCCGCCCGACGAGGATCAGCTGGCGCAGCTGCGCCGCGAGCTGCCGACCGACGCGGCGACGCCGGATCTGCTCAACAGCGCGACCTCGCTGCTGTCGGAAATGACGCATTTCGTCGGCGTGGTCAGCGTGCCCAAGCGCGAGGAATTCCCGTTCCGGCACATCGATTTCGTGATGCTCGACGCCAGCCGACTGCTGGTGATCCTGGTCTTCACCGACGGCCAGGTGCAGAACCGCGTGGTCACGACGCAGCGCGCCTACGGCGCCGGCGAGCTCGAACAGATCGCCAATTTCCTCAACGGCCAGTTCGCCGGCATGCGCATCGACGAGATCCGCGCGCGGCTGCTGCGCGAGATGCGCGAGGAGGGCGTGCGGCTGAACCGTCTGCTGAGCGCCGCGGTCGAGGTCGCCAGCCAGGCGTTCCAGGCCAGTACCGACAGCGACATGCTGGTCGCCGGCCAGACGCGGCTGATGGGCCGCCAGGACCAGGCCGACATCGACCGCCTGCGCGAGCTGTTCGAGGCGTTCCAGCGCAAACGCGACCTGCTGCAGCTGCTCGAGCGCTGCGCGCGCGCCGACGGCGTGCGGCTGTTCATCGGCGAGGAGTCCGGATTCGCGGCGCTGGACGGCTTCTCGCTGGTCACCGCGCCGTACGGCGTGCACGGGCGCATCCTTGGCGTGCTCGGCGTGATCGGGCCGACGCGGATGGCCTACGAGCGCGTGATTCCGATGGTCCAGGCCACCGCGCAGATCATCTCCGGCACCTTGAACCGCGCGCAGCCGGCACAATAAGTGCCCCACAATCGCATACTTGCCTCCGGCGCCCGACGCCGGCGGCGTTTTTTTGACAGGTGGAGAGCAACGATGCACAGCACCGATCCAGCCGGAAATCCCAACCCCGAAGGCGCCGCGCCGCCGGACGAGGTGACGGCCGATCTCGATCGGCTCAATACGCAGCTGGCCGAAGCCGAGCGCAACCTCGCCGAGATGCGCGAGACGGTCCTGCGCGAACGCGCCGAGATCGAGAACCAGCGCCGCCGGCTGCAGCGCGACCTGGAGCAGGCGCGCCGCTTCGCGAACGAGAAGCTGCTGGCCGATCTGCTGCCGGTCCTGGACAATCTCGAGCGCGGCCTGGCCGCGACCGGCGAGGACTTCGCGGCGCTGCGCGGCGGCGTCGAGCTGACGCTGCGCGAGCTCACGCGCGTGGCCGAGGCGAACGGACTGAAGGCGATCGATCCGGCCGGCGAGGCCTTCGATCCGGAACGCCACCAGGCGATGCAGATGGTGCCGACGCAGGCGCATCCGGCCGGCTCGGTGGTCGCGGTATTCCAGAAGGGCTACGTCCTCAACGAGCGCCTGCTGCGGCCGGCGCTGGTCACGGTGGCCCAGGCCGCCGACTGAGTCCGGGCGATTCGCGACGGCGGTCGGCGAGGGACCGGCCGCCGTCGATCCAGGCGCTGGTTTTCGCTGCGCCGATACACCGGGGAGTTCAGGAATTCGCTGCAGGCAGTGCGTCGACCGACGTGAGCGCGCGATGCGCGCCGGCGATCGATTCGATGCGAAAACCGCTTGAAAGCGGGGGCCAGACCCCCAGATTCTGCGCCAGTCACGGTCGTTGCGACCGAATCCATTTCGCGGGAGAGAGTAGACCATCATGGGCAAGATCATCGGTATCGACCTCGGCACCACCAACTCGTGTGTCGCGGTCATGGAAGGCACGACGGCGCGCGTCATCGAGAATTCCGAGGGCGACCGCACCACGCCGTCGGTCGTGGCCTTCAAGGACAACGAAGTCGTCGTCGGCGCGACCGCCAAGCGTCAGGCGGTGACCAATCCGAAGAACACGTTCTATGCGGTCAAGCGTCTCATCGGCCGCAAGTTCACCGACGCCGAGGTCCAGAAGGACATCGGCATCGTGCCGTACAAGATCGTCGCGCACGAGAACGGCGACGCCTGGATCGAGACCGCCGACGGCAAGAAGATGGCGCCGCCGGAGATCTCGGCGAAGGTGCTGATGAAGATGAAGAAGACCGCCGAGGACTTTCTCGGCGAGCCGGTGACCGAAGCCGTCATCACGGTGCCCGCGTACTTCAACGACAGCCAGCGCCAGGCGACCAAGGACGCCGGCCGCATCGCCGGTCTGGAGGTCAAGCGCATCATCAACGAGCCGACCGCGGCCGCGCTGGCCTACGGTCTCGACAAGAAGGGCGGCGACCGCAAGATCGCCGTATACGACCTCGGCGGCGGCACGTTCGACGTCTCGATCATCGAGATCGCCGAAGTCGACGGCGAGCGTCAGTTCGAGGTGCTCGCGACCAACGGCGACACCTTCCTCGGCGGCGAGGACTTCGACAAGCGCGTCATCGACTATCTCGTCGAGGAGTTCAAGAAGGACCAGGGCGTCGACCTCAAGAACGATCCGCTCGCGCTGCAGCGTCTGAAGGACGCCGCCGAGCGTGCCAAGATCGAGCTGTCGACCTCGCACCAGACCGAGGTCAACCTGCCGTACGTGACGGCCGACGCCTCCGGTCCGAAGCATCTCAACATCAAGCTGACGCGGGCCAAGCTCGAGGCGCTGGTCGAGGACCTCGTCAAGCGCACGATCGAGCCGTGCCGCATCGCGCTCAACGATGCGGGCCTGCGCGTGTCCGACGTCAGCGAGGTGATCCTCGTCGGCGGCCAGACCCGCATGCCCAAGGTGCAGGAAGCGGTCAAGGACTTCTTCGGCAAGGAGCCGCGCAAGGACGTCAACCCGGACGAGGCCGTCGCCGTCGGCGCGGCGATCCAGGGCGGCGTGCTCGGCGGTACCGTCAAGGACGTGCTGCTGCTCGACGTGACCCCGCTGTCGCTCGGCATCGAGACGCTCGGCGGCGTGTTCACCAAGCTGATCGAGAAGAACACGACGATCCCGACCAAGGCTTCGCAGACGTTCTCGACCGCTGAGGACAACCAGAGCGCGGTCACCGTGCACGTGCTGCAGGGCGAACGCGAGCAGGCGCGCTTCAACAAGTCGCTGGCGAAGTTCGATCTGGCCGGCATCGACTCGGCGCCGCGCGGCATGCCGCAGATCGAGGTCACGTTCGACATCGACGCCAACGGCATCCTGCACGTGTCGGCCAAGGACAAGAAGACCGGCAAGGAGCAGCGCGTCGAGATCAAGGCCGGCTCGGGCCTGTCGGACGACGAGATCCAGCGGATGGTCGCCGACGCCGAGGCCAACAAGGAAGAGGACCGCAAGTTCCACGAGCTGGTCGGCGTGCGCAACAAGGCCGATCAGCTGGTCCATGCCACGCGCGACGCGCTGAAGGAACACGGCGGCAAGCTCGCCGGCGGCCAGATCGGCCCGATCGAGGAAGCGCTGTCGGAGCTCGAGAAGGTCATGAAGGGCGACGACAAGGCGCAGATCGAGACGCGCACCAGCCGCCTCGAGGAAGTCGCGCAGGCGCTGTACGCCGCGGCCGCAGCCGGTCCGCAGCCGGGCGCCGACGCCGGTGCCCAGGGTGGCGCCGGTCAGGCGGCCGGTGACGACGTCGTCGACGCCGAGTTCACCGAAGTCAAGGACGACAAGAAGTAAGACGCAAGACGAGAAGGAACGGAGCCGGTCCGCCGGCTCCGTTTTCGTGTCCGCCGCCCCGACCTGACGTCTCGCGCCGATCATGAGCAAACGCGACTACTACGAAATCCTCGGAGCCGAGCGATCGGCCACGGAAGAGGAGATCAAGAAAGCCTTCCGCCGGCTGGCGATGAAATGCCATCCGGACCGCTGTCCCGACGACCCCGCCGCGCAGGAGCGCTTCAAGGAGGCCAAGGAGGCCTACGAGGTGCTGTCCGATCCGCACAAGCGCGCGCTGTACGACCAGCACGGCCACGCCGCGTTCGAGGGCGGCATGGGCGGCGGCGGTTTCCGCGGCGACGTCGACGACATCTTCGGCGACATCTTCTCGAACATCTTCGGCATGGGCGGCGGCCGCGGCGGCCCGCGGCGCGGATCGGATCTGCGCTACATGCTCGAGCTCGACCTCGAGGAGGCCGTGTTCGGCGTCGAGAAGTCGATCGAGGTGCCGACGCTGATCGAGTGCGAGACCTGCACCGGGTCCGGCTCGGCCGACGGCAAGACGACAACCTGCAACACCTGCCGCGGCCACGGCCGCGTGCGCATGCAGAACGGCATCTTCTCGGTGCAGCAGACCTGTCCGCACTGCGGCGGCAGCGGCAAGACGATCGCCAATCCGTGCCGCGACTGCCGCGGCGAGGGCCGCGTCCACGACGAGCGCACGCTGTCGGTGCGCATTCCGGCCGGGGTCGACAACGGCGACCGCATCCGCCTGACCGGGCAGGGCGAAGCCGGCCCGCCGGGCACGGTGCCGGGCGATCTCTACGTCGAGGTGCGCGTGCGCGAGCACGCAGTGTTCCAGCGCGAAGGCGACGACCTGCACTGCGAGGTGCCGATCCGCTACGGGCAGGCTGCGCTCGGCGCGGAGCTGAAGATCCCGACGCTCGGCGGCGAGGCCAGCATCACGGTGCCGGCCGAGACGCAGAGCGGCAAGCTGTTCCGGCTGCGCGGCAAGGGCGTCAAGTCCGTGCGCAGCGGCCGCACCGGCGATCTGATCTGCCGCGTCGTCGTCGAGACGCCGGTGCGCCTGACCCGCACGCAGCGCGAACTGCTCGAGCAGTTCGAGGCCACGTTCGAAGGCGCCGACGCGGCGGCGCATTCGCCGCGCAACAGCTCCTGGCTCGACAACGTCAAGCAGTTCTGGGATCGCGTGACGTCCTGATCGGTGCGGGCGGCGGCGTTCGCGGTCGCCCGCAGCAGGGTTGCGCCCGGCTCGCAGCCGATTCGCCGGACCGTATCGCGGCCGGGCCGCATTCCCTGGTCGTTCCGACATCCGCCCGATGCAATTCGCCGCGAAAGCGATCGGCGGCGATGCGTACGGGTGACGATGCAGGCGGTCACGCCCGGCGCTGCGCGCGCCGAGTCGCAGCGGCGATCGCCAGCGCCGGTGGCCGTCACCACCGGTGGCGTGCATATCCAACACGCGCTGCAGGCTCTACCATCCGCGCATGACCGATACCGCTATTTCGACTGCCGTCGCCGTGTTCGGCGCCACCGGGCGCATGGGCCAGGCGCTCGTGCGCGTGATCCGTGCCGAGCCGCGCGCGCGGCTCGCGGCCGCCCTGGTGCGCGGCGGTTCGCCGTCGGCCGGACGCGCCGTGCCGGGCGTCGAGGCGTCCGCGCGCGACGGCGATGCCGAGCGCTATGCCGATCGTCTCGCCGTGGCACCGGCCGCCTTGATCGAGTTCGCCGGACCGGACGGTTTCGACGCCGCGCTCGATCTGGCCATGAAGCACGGCTGCGCCTTCGTCAGCGGTTCGACCGGTCTGTCGCCGTCTCAGCTGGCCGCGCTCGACGCGGCCGCCGCGCGGATTCCGGTGCTGTGGAGCGCCAATTTCAGCCTCGGCATCGCCGTGCTGACGCGCCTCGTGCGCGAGGCCGCCGCGGCGCTCGCCGACTGGGACTGCGAGATCGTCGAGGCGCATCACCGCCACAAGCGCGATGCGCCGTCCGGTACCGCGCTGGCGCTCGGCCGTGCCGCGGCCGAGGGGCGCGGCGTCGCGTTCGAGTCGGTCGCCGGCGCGGTCTCGCGCAGCGGCGAGCGGCGCGACGGCGAGATCGGCTTCGCGGTCGTGCGCGGCGGCGACATCGTCGGCGAGCACGCCGTCGTGCTGCTCGGCACCGGCGAACGCGTCGAGCTCGGCCACCGCGCCACCGACCGCGACATCTTCGCGCGCGGCGCGGTTCGTGCCGCGCTGTGGCTGGCCGGGCGCGCGCCGGGCCGCTACGCGCTGCAGGACCTGTTCGCGCGCTGACGGTCGCTTGGCCTCAGTCGCCGGGCGGCCTGTCGGGCTGGCGCGCCTGCGCGGCCTCCAGCCGCCGCTGCTGCAGCGCCAGCAGGCCGCCGGTCAGACCCCAGACCAGCGAGATCGCCGCGCCGATCAGCGCGGCCAGCGCCGGATGGCTCGCGATCATGTCGATCAGCGCCTTGACCCAGGCGCTCAGCGCATCGGCGCCGCGATAGACGACGGTGTCGATGAAGTTCTTGGCCTTGTACTTGGCCTCCGGCGAGACCGCGGTGAACAGCATCTCGCGGCCCGGACGTACCAGGGCATACTCGCCGGCGCGGCGGACCACCATGACGACCGCGAACACCGCGAACACCGGTGCCACGGCCATCCACAGGAAGCCGACCGCGACGACCAGCGGCACCGCGACCAGCAGGATGCCGACGCCGAGGCGCTGCGCGATACGGCCGGTGAAGAACACCTGGGTCAGGATCGCCAGCGCCTGGACGACGATGTCGAGCGTGCCGAACACGCGCGTCTGGTCGGCGCGGTCGGGGAAGGCCGCCTCGACCAGGTGCGCCTGCTCGAAATACAGGAACGTGTTGACGCTGGCCAGCAACAGCACGAACACCGCGATGCCGATCAGGAACGGCGATTTCAGCACCGCGGTCGCCCCGGCGAACGGGCTGCCGCCGAGCGGCCGGCGCCGCGCCACGGTCTCCTCGTCCTTCAGCGGGTGCGCATCGCGCCAGCGCTGCAGTTGAGCCGCCGCGCCGATCGCGCCGGCCAGCAGCGCCGAAGACAGCATCAGCAGGCCGGCATGGCCGATCGTGCCGACCAGCAGCGTGCTCAGGACCGGACCGGTCAGCCCGCCCAAGCTCGCGCCGCCGGCCATCATCGCGAACAGCCGGCGCGCCTGCGCGCTCGCGAACAGGTCGGCCAGCACGCTCCAGGCCAGCGAGATCGACAGCAGGTTGAACACCGACAGCCAGACGTAGAACACGCGCGCGGCCCAGACGTTGTCCGGATCGAGCAGGAAGCCGATCGCGAACGCGACCAGGTTCAGCGTGAAGAAGCCGTACGTCCACGGCAGGATCTGCCGGCGCGGCACGCGCGCGGCGAGCCAGCCGAACAGCGGCAGCACCAGCAGCGAGCTGACGAAGGTCGCCGTGAACAGCCATTGCAGGTTCTCGACGCCGCCGGCGATGCCCATCGTCTCGCGAACCGGGCGCAGCATGAAGTAGCTCGCGAACAGCAGGAAGAACAGCAGCAGCCCAGCGAGCACGCCGCGCATCTCCTCGGGCCGGACGTCGAACAGCCTGGCCAGGCGGGCGGCGAACGGTGAGGCGGTCGAGGTCATGGCGGGCCTGTTCGGACGACGGGAGGAACGGCGGATTCAAGCGGCGCGAAGCACGGCAACACACGGCGGCCGGACGGCCGCCAGCCGCGTCAGCATGTAACGAACCCATGCGCTGCGGACAAGTCCGTAAAGGACCGGCTGCGGTGCGGCCGGCGCGAACCGCGCACCGGATGCACCGGAGCGCGGTAGCGCCGCGATCGCGTCCGGATGACGCGTCAGCCGCTCAGCCGATCAGCTTGATCAGGTCCTCGCGCTGCGCCTGCGTCAGCGTCGGACCGCTGCCGGCCCTGAGGTTGTCGCTCTGCCGGTCCGGCTTGCCGGTCGCCGGGATCACCACGGTGACCGCCGGATGGCTCAGCGCGAACTTCAGGAACGCCTGCGCCCAGGACCCGATGCCGGCTTCGCCGGCCCAGGCCGGCAGTGGCTTGTCCTTGACGCGCGCGAACAGCTGGCCGTCGTCGAACGCGCGATTGATCATCACCGCGACGCCGAGTTCCTGCGCGACCGGCAGCACGCGCTTCTCGGCGCCACGCGTGCTGACCGAGTAGTTGATCTGCAGGAAGTCCGGCCGCGTCGCCTTGACGACCTCGACCAGGGCGTCGTGGCCGCTTTCGAGATAATGGGTCAGGCCGCTGTAGCGCACCTTGCCCTCGGCCTTGAGCTGGCGGATCACCTCGAACTGTTCCTTCCAGTCGCCGAGGTTGTGCACGGCGAGCAGGGCGACCTGATCGGTCTTGAGCCGCGTCAGCGAACCGGCGAACTGCGCCAGGCCCGCCTCGCGGCCCTTGACGCCGGACAGCTTGGTCGCGAGCCAGGCCTTGCCGGTCAGGTTCTGCTCGGCGAGCAGGTCGCCCATCACGGCTTCGGCGGTACCGTAGCTCGGCGCGGTGTCGATCACGCTGCCGCCGCCGGCGAAGAAGCGCCGCAGCACCTCGCGCAGCGGGTCGCGCTCGGCCGCGGTCTCGCCGACCTGGAAGCTGCCCGAGGTGCCCATGCCGATGACCGGGATCGCCTCGCCGCTCGACGGGATCTTGCGCGTCTGCATCGCGGCGGCGGTCTGGGCGCGGGCGGCCACGCTCGACAGCAGGCCGGCCGGCAGCAGACCGGCGGCCGCGGCTGCGGCGGAAAGCGTCATGAACTGGCGTCGCGTCGTCATCGGCGGGTGTCCTTCGGTTCGCTAGGGTGGCTCCGATTTTGGCGGCCTGACCACGGATCGTGTGAAGATTGCGTTCAATCGCCTCGAACCGAATCGACAGCTTCGCGCATTGGCTGCCGGCGCGATCGGCAGCCGCGGAGTGAGTCCGCAGTCAGCCACGCGCTGCTAGCGTGTGCCGGTCACCGCGCGCCGCACGTCGCGGTTGCAATCCATCCGGGCTTGGCTCAGGCTGGCCCGAGCACTCAAGGAGAGTCCATTGCCCAAGAAAACCCCCGCCGCGCGCAAGAAACGCAACGGCGGCTCCGAGCGTAGTGACGCGCGCCCGGCCAACAAGAAGAACGCCCCCCGCACGCCCCGTCCGCCCTGGATGCCCGAGCCGCCGCCGCGATCGGCCCGTCCGCCCTCCGCACCTTCCTCCGCTCCACGTCCTGCGCGCGCCGCGCATCCGGGCGCCGTCGTCGATCCGCAGGCCGACCGTGAGGCGAGCCGCTACGCGCGGCCGATCCCGAGCCGCGAGGCGATCCTGCAGCTGCTGGCCGACCGCGGCGAACTGCTGCGCGTGGAGCGCATCGCAGAGGCGCTGCAACTGCACGAGGCGCCCGATCTGGATGCGCTGTCCAAGCGGCTCGCGGCGATGGTCCGCGACGGCCAGCTGCTGCAGAACCGCCGCGGCGGCTACGGCGTCGCCCAGAAGCTGGACCTGATCCAGGGCGTCGTGATCGCCAACGCCGAAGGCTACGGCTTCCTGCGTGCCGATGCCGGCGGTGAGGATCTGTACCTGTCGCCGGCGCAGATGCGCCAGGTGCTGCACGGCGACCGCGTGCTCGGCAGCGTGATCGGCGTCGACCGGCGCGGCCGCCGCCAGGGTGCGATCGTCGAGGTGCTCGAGCGCCGTCCGTCGCGCCTGGTCGGCCGTCTGGTCGAGGAAAACGGCCTGATGCTGGTCTCGCCCGACGATCGCCGCATCCATCAGGACATCCTGATTCCGCCGGCCGAGCGCTCCGGCGCACGCGCCGGCCAGATCGTGATCGCCGAGATCACCGAACCGCCGACCGCGTACCGCGGCCCGATCGGCCGCATCGTCGCGGTGCTCGGCGAGCGGCTCGAACCGTCGCTGATCGTCGAGATGGCGATCGCCAGCCATGACCTGCCGCACGAGTGGCCGCAGGCCGCACTCGACGAGGCGGCACGGGTCGAGCCGACCGTCGGCAGCGACGAGATCGCCGATCGCGTCGACCTGCGCAGCTGGCCGCTGGTGACGATCGACGGCGCCGACGCCAAGGACTTCGACGACGCGGTCTTCGCGCGCCCGACGCGCACCGGCTACCGGCTGATCGTCGCGATCGCCGACGTCTCGCATTACGTGCGGCCCGGCACCGCGCTCGACGATGAGGCCTACAAGCGCGCGACCTCGGTCTACTTCCCGGGCTTCGTCGTGCCGATGCTGCCGGAGAGCCTGTCCAACGGCATCTGCTCGCTCAACCCGAACGTCGACCGCCTGTGCATGGTCTGCGACATGCGCATCGACCACGAAGGCGAGGTCTCCGGCACGCGCTTCTATCCGGCCGTGATGCGCTCGCATGCGCGCCTGACCTACGACCAGGTCTGGAAGGCGATCGGCGAGCGCGACGCCGCCACGCGCGACGAGCTCGGACCGCTGACCGAACATCTGGACCACCTGCACCGACTTTACGGCGTGCTCGCCGACGCGCGGCGCCGCCGCGGCGCGATCGACTTCGGCAGCCGCGAGGTCGAGTTCCGGCTCGACGCGGCCGGCGAGGTCGTGCAGCTCGACGCGCGCGAGCGCAACGACGCGCACATGCTGATCGAGGAGTGCATGATCGCCGCCAACGTCGAGGCGGCGCGCTTCCTGCTGAAGAAGCGCGTGCCGGCGCCGTATCGCGTGCACGAACCGCCGCCGGAATCGAAGTACGGCGACCTGCTCGAGTTCCTGCGCGAGTTCCGGCTGCGCCTGCCGGCCTACGGCGAGGTCGAGCCGGCCGACTTCTCGAAGCTGCTGCTGGCGATCCGCAAGCGACCCGATGCCGGCCTGATCGAATCGGTCGTGCTGCGCTCGCAGAGCATGGCGGTCTACCAGCCGCAGAACACCGGTCACTTCGGCCTCGCGCTCGATGCCTATGCGCATTTCACCTCGCCGATCCGGCGTTATCCGGACCTGCTCGTGCACCGCGCGATCCGCCACGCGCTCGGCGGCGGCAAGCCCGGCGACTACCGCTACAGCGGCGGCGACATGGCGGTCATGGCCACGCATTGCTCGCACAACGAGCGCCGTGCGTCCGAAGCCGAGCGCGACGTCGACGAGCGCTACCGCTGCGCGTGGATGGAGAAGCACGTCGGCAGCGAGTTCGACGGCGTCGTCTCCGGCGTGACCTCGTTCGGCCTGTTCGTCGAGCTGGTCGACTCCAAGATCAACGGCCTGGTCCACATCACCCAGCTGCCGAACGACTACTACCATTTCGATCCGATCCGCCATCTGCTGACCGGCGAACGGCGAGGGCTGGCATTCCGCCTCGGCGATGCGGTGCGCGTGCAGGTGTTGCGCGCGAGCCTGGAGGATCGCAAGATCGATTTCCGCCTGGTGCCGCCGCAGGAGCAGCCGGTACCGGCCACGCCGCCGGCCGAGCCGCGCCGCAAGTCGCGCAAGGGCAGGGGCTGACGGATCCGGCACGCAACCGACGAGCACGCGCGGAGAGCAGGACATGGGCAATGACGCATTGAAGGCCTCGCAGGCGCCCGGCGGCCTGCATCATGCGCTGGCGCGCATGGTCGGCAGCTGGCATGGCACCTCGCGCGTGTGGTTCGAGCGTGACGAACTGGTCGACGAGTCGCCGATCCGCGGCACGATCCGCGCCGCGCTCGGCGGCCGCTTCGTGATTCACGAGTACCAGAGCGCGTTCGGCGACCAGCCGATCGAAGGCCTCGCACTGATCGGCCGGCATCTGGACGCCGGCCGTCACGAGATCGCCTGGATCGACAGCTTCCACACCGGCAGCTCGATCCTGTGGTCGACCGGTGCCGGCGCCGGCGGCCGCGTCGACGTGCTGGCCCGCTACGGCGGCCACGACGGCTCGCCGAGCTGGGGCTGGCGCAGCACGATCGAGCAGCCCGACGACGACACGCTGATCCTGACCGCCTGGAACATCTCGCCCGAGGGCGAGGAGGTCAAGGCGACCGAGATCGTCTACCGCCGCGAGTAACCCGCCCCGAGACCGGTCATGCGTGCTTCGGGCCGCGCATGGTCGCGGCGCCGCCGCGCCGAGCGACCGGCAGCACGCGTTCGCCGGCGCGTTGCCGAACTCCACCCGGGACGCGCTCGAGGTCGTACCGCGACGGTCTGCCATTGGCCGTGCCGCTCGCATGGCGGCGCGTCAGCGGTCACAATGCGCGCGTTCCGGCCGGCTGTGGCCGGCTCGCGTCCCGATACAGGCCCACGATGAGCACCGAACTGCTGAGCGGCATCCATTCCGTCGAGGCCGCGCTGAACTACGACGCCGGCAACATCGTCGAGCTGTACATCGAGACCGGCTCGCAGAATCCGCGCATCCGCGAGCT
This sequence comes from Rhodanobacter denitrificans, assembly GCA_003241385.1. Classification (GTDB taxonomy): domain Bacteria; phylum Pseudomonadota; class Gammaproteobacteria; order Xanthomonadales; family Rhodanobacteraceae; genus Dokdonella; species Dokdonella denitrificans_A. The sequence continues at coordinate 107,096 of QFPO01000002.1, read as the reverse complement.
GTCCGAGCGCGCACGCGAGCTCGGCGTGCGCCCGCACGCGCGCGACCGAGCGGCGCTGGACAAGATGACCGGCGGCACGCGTCATCAGGGCATCGCGGCGCGCTACACCGTGCCGCCGCCCCGTTCGGAAGCCGAACTGCCGCAGCTGATCGAGCAGGCCGGCCGCGACGCCTTGTTCCTGGTGCTCGACGGCGTGACCGATCCGCACAATCTCGGCGCCTGCCTGCGCAGTGCCGAGGCCGCCGGCGTCAGCGCGGTGATCGTGCCCAAGGACAAGGCCGTCGGCATCACGCCGACCGTGCGCCGTGCATCGGCCGGCGCCGCCGACCGGGTGCCGTTCGTCGCGGCGACCAATCTGGCGCGCGCGCTCAAGGCGCTCAAGGATGGCGGCGTCTGGCTGACCGGCCTGGCCGGCGAGGGCACCACGCCGCTCTACGCGGTCGACTTCGACGGTCCGGTGGCCCTGGTCATGGGCAGCGAAGGCGAGGGCATGCGCCGTCTGACGCGCGAGGCCTGCGATTTCCTCGCGCACATCCCGATGCGCGGCCAGGTCGAGAGCCTCAATGTCTCGGTCGCGACCGGCGTGGCCCTGTTCGAGGTGCTGAGGCAGCGCAGCATCGGTAAGCCGGGCCGCTGATTTCGCATCGAGCTTCGCGTCGGTCGAGCGACGCGGCAGCGCGTCGAATCCGCGCCGAGCGCGGGCCCGTATCGCATCCGAGGTCCTGATTCGCCTGCGCGCGGGCCGCGACGATCCGAGGCGGTACCGTCGTGCATCGCGCGTCGACTCCGTGAAGGCGCGGTCGATACGTGCCGCGTCGCCGTGACGCTAATCGACCGTGCGCACCGAACTCGACGGCGTAATGCCGGGCCGGTGCGCCATCGGGCCGTCATACGGACGTCTGCGCAGCACGGCGATCAGATGCGTCGGCTTGATGTTGCCGGCCGCGATCTCGGCGACGTCGCGCTGATGGATGCGGTCGATCAGCGCGCGGTCGTCCGGCGAATCCGCGTCGAAGTGCGGTCCGAACGAGCGGTCGATGAACGGATCGATCAGGTTGCCGTACGCGTAGAACGTCTCGAAGTCGAAGCGCTCGATCAGCAGCGGCAGGATGTCCTGCGCACGGATGCCCTCGAAGCCCTCCTTCGAGCAGTCCCAGTATTCGAGCAGCTCCTCGTGACGGCGCAGCTGCACGTTCCAGCGGTACGTCGGTGGCAGCTCGCGCCAGTACTCGTGGACGATCGCCATCGCCTCGGGCCAGCGCATATGGCCGTTGCGGCCGATCATGTCGGACACGACGAAGCGTCCGCGCTCGGTCAGCGCCGACTCGACCGCAGCGAACAGATCCTCCAGTGCCAGCACGTGATGCAGGCTCTGGTTGGCCATGATCGCCTCGTAGCGCCCCGTCGGGCGCCAGGCATTGAAGTCGCCTTCGATCGGAAGCACCTGCCGTTCGAGGCCCTGCTCGCGCGCCGCGGCACGGCCGCGCTCGAGCATCGTCGGATTGATGTCGACGCATTCGAGCGTGAAGCGGTCCAGGCCCTCGTCGACCAGCGCCCGCGCGACGCGCAGTTCCGTATCGCAGTTGCCGGCGCCGAGACTCGCGAAGCGCACCGGCCGGTCAGGATGATCGGCGATCGCGCGCTTGAGGTACTCGACGAAGAACCGGTCCGGATCGGAGAAGCCCAGCGCTTCGAACTGCGGCCGCAGCCAGGTGTTGGACCAGTAATGGAAGATCGGCGGCAGGTCGTGCACGACGGCCTGGTCGGCGAAGATCGCCTGCTCGCGCGCGATGCGCTCGGCGTAATCCGTGCTGCCGCCCGTCTTCGCGCGGAGTGAGGACAGCCAGCGGCGCGTCGTGCGGAGAAGGCCTCGCGCCACTGCGCGCATCGCTCGGTACGGTGAGGGCGGCGGCGTTCGGTCTTCGTCTGCGGGCATCGGGTCTTCGGGTCAGTGGCGGTCGGGACGCAAGGGACTCACAACGACGCCAGCCACGCCTCGTCCGAGCCTTCCTCGACGCCCTCGAACAGGTACGTGCTGAGGTAGCGCTCGCCGGTGTCGGGCAGCATCGCCAGGATCACGTCGCCTTCCTGTGCTTCGCGCGCGATCTCGAGCGCGGCGGCGAACGTGGCACCTGCCGAGACGCCGCAGAAGATGCCTTCGTCGCGCGCCAGCGCCCGCGCGGTGTCGCGCGCGAGGAACTCGTCGACCGCGAGCAGGCGATCGACGACGGTGCGGTTCAATACCGCCGGCACGAAGTCGGGCGTCCAGCCCTGGATCCGGTGCGGCTTCCATTCGGCGCCGGCGAGCAGGGCGGCCGGGCCGGGCTCGGCCGCGGCGATGCGCACCTCCGGCCGCGCGGCGCGCAGCATCTCGCCGACGCCGGTCAGCGTGCCGCCGGTGCCCCAGCCGGTCACGAACCAGTCCAGACGCTGCCCGGCGAAGTCCTGCAGGATCTCGGGGCCGGTGGTGTTGCGGTGAAAGGCCGGGTTGGCCTCGTTCTCGAACTGGCGCGCCAGGAACGCGCCGTGCTTCTCGGCGAACTCGGCCGCGCGGCGGACCATGCCGCTGCCGCGCTCGGCGGCCGGCGTCAGGATCACCTTGGCGCCGTAGGCGCGCATCAGCTTGCGGCGCTCGATCGAGAAGGTCTCGACCATGAACGCGACGAACGGATAGCCTCGCGCCGCGCAGACCATCGCCAGCGCGACGCCGGTATTGCCCGAGGTCGCCTCGACGACGGTCTGGCCGGGCTTGAGCAGGCCCTTCGCCTCGGCGTCGAGGATGATCGCGAGCGCCAGGCGGTCCTTGACCGAGCCGCCCGGATTGAAGGCCTCGCACTTGACGTACATCGACACGCCGGGCGGTGCGAGGCGGTTGATGCGCACGACCGGCGTGCGACCGATCGTGTCGAGGATGCTGGCGTGGATCATCGCGCGTCTCCGTACCGTGGCCGATCGGAGGCCAGCATAGTCCCCGCCGCGACCGGCGGCCAGTCCGGAACGCGCGCCTGCTTACTCGGCCGCCGGGCCGTGCAGCACGGTGCTGGCGGTGGCATCGCCCTTGCGGCGGATCTGGCCGATGCGGCTGCCGTGCACGAGGTAGTAGATGTTCTCGGCGATGTTGGTCGCGTGGTCGCCGATGCGCTCGATGTTCTTGGCCATGAACAGCAGATGGGTCGACGCGGTGATGTTGCGCGGGTCTTCCATCATGTAGGTCAGCAGCTCGCGGAACAGGCTGGTGTAGAGCTCGTCCAGTTCCTCGTCGCGCGCCCAGGCGAGCAGGGCGGCGTCGGCATCGCGGTCGCGGTAGGCGTCGAGCACGTCGCGCAGCAGCTCGCCGGCGAGTTCGGCCAGGCGCGGCAGGGCGTGCACCGGCTTGACCGGCGCGAGCTGGTTCAGTGAGATCGCGCGCTTGGCGACGTTGGCCGCATAGTCGCCGATGCGCTCGATGTCCGAGGCGATGCGCAGCGCGGCCATGACCTCGCGCAGGTCGCGCGCCATCGGTGCGCGCGCGACCAGCAGCTGGACCACGTCCTGGCTGACCTCGAGCTCCAGCGCGTCGATCGCGCCGTCGCTGCCGATGACGATCTCGGCGGCCTCGCTGTCGCGCTTGACGACGGCGTCGATCGAGGCCTCCAGTTCGGCCAGCGCCAGGTCGCCCATGCGCTGGATCTCCTCGGTCAGACGCTGGAGTTCGGCGTCGTAGCTCTTGACGATGTGCTCGGAAACGGGTGCGTTCATCGGGGGTCCTCAGCCGAAACGGCCGGTGATGTAGTCTTCGGTCTGCTGCTTGGCCGGCTTCGTGAACAGTTTGTCGGTCGCGCCGAACTCGATCAGCTCGCCCAGGTACATGAAGGCCGTGTAGTCCGAGCAGCGCGCCGCCTGCTGCATGTTGTGGGTGACGATCGCGATCGTGTAGTGCTCCTTGAGCTCGGCGACCAGCTGCTCGATCTTGCCGGTCGCGATCGGGTCCAGCGCCGAGGTCGGCTCGTCGAGCAGCAGCACGTCGGGCCGGAGCGCGACCGCGCGTGCGATGCACAGGCGCTGCTGCTGGCCGCCGGACAGGCCCAGCGCGCTCTGCTTGAGCTTGTCCTTGACCTCGTTCCACAGCGCGCCCTGCACGAGCGCCTGCTCGACGCGCACGTCCAGGTCTGCCCTGGACAGCTTCTCGTAGTGGCGGATCGCGTAGGCGATGTTCTCGTAGATCGACATCGGGAACGGCACCGGCTTCTGGAACACCATGCCGACCTTGCCGCGCAGTCGGTTCAGCGCGTAGGACGGATCGAGGATGTTCTCGCCGTCCAGCAGCACCTCGCCCTTGGCGACCAGCTTCGGGTACAGCGCGTAGATGCGGTTGAAGATGCGCAGCAGCGTCGACTTGCCGCAGCCCGACGGTCCGATCAGCGCGGTCACGCGCTTCTCGGCGATGTCGATGTTGACGTTCTTGAGCGCGTGGAATCCGTCGTAGAAGAAGTCCAGGTTGCGCGCGCTCATCTTCGGCGCCGCGCCGGCCTCGGCCGCGCGCGGCGAGCCGCCGACGGTCGGCGTGGAAATCGCAAACGGTGCGTCAGTCATGGCTGATCTTGTTCCTGAGGAGAATGGCGCGTGCGAGCAGGCTGAGCAGCAGCACGAAGGCGGTCAGCACCAGGGCGCCGGCCCAGGCCAGAACCTGCCAGGATTCATACGGACTGCCGGCGAACTGGTTCATCACGACCGGCACGCTGGCCATCGGCCGGGTCAGGTCGGTGCTCCAGTACTGGTTGCCGAACGCGGTGAACAGCAGCGGCGCGGTCTCGCCGCTGATGCGCGCCAGCGCCAGCAGGATGCCGGTGACGATGCCGGCCGAGGCGCTGCGGTAGAGCACCTGGGCGATCACCTTCCACTGCGGGATGCCGAGCGACAGCGCGGCCTCGCGCATCTGCGAGGGCACCAGGCGCAGCATCTCGTCGGTCGTGCGCACGACCACCGGCAGCACGATGAAGGCCAGCGCGATCGCGCCGGCCAGCGCCGAGAAGCTGCCGCCCATCTGCGCGACGACGATCGTGTAGACGAACAGGCCGAGCACGATCGACGGCGCCGACAACAGGATGTCGTTGACGAAGCGGATCACCGTGCCGATCCGGCGCGCGCCGGCGTACTCGGCCAGCCAGGTGCCGGCGGCGATGCCGAGCGGCGTGCCGATCAGGATCGCCAGCACGCACATCACGGCGCTGCCGAAGAACGCGTTGAGCAGGCCGCCTTCCTCCATCGGCGGCGGCGTCATCTGCGTGAACAGCGCCAGATTGATGCCGGCCATGCCGCGCGAGACGGTCGTCCAGAGAATCCAGAACAGGAAGAACAGGCCGAACAGCGCCGCGGCGCACGAGAGCACCAGGGCGAGCCGGTTGACCAGCGCTCGGCGCGTGTAGAGACGGCGTGCGACCGGGCTTTCCGGCCGGGACGTGGCGGCGACGGCGTTCATCGGCCACCCTCCCTGCGCGACAGCTGGGCCAGCATCAGGCGCGCCGCGGCGAGCACGATGAAGGTCACGATGAACAGCACGAAGCCGAGCAGCAGCAGGGCCGACCGATAGCTGTCGGTCGCCTCGGCGAAGTCGTTGGCGATCAGCGCCGCGATCGTCGTGCCCGGTTCCAGCAGCGACGGCGAGAAGCGCACCGTGTTGCCGACGACGAAGGCCACCGCCATCGTCTCGCCGAGCGCGCGGCCCAGGCCGAGGAAGACGCCGCCGATCACCGCCGAGCGCGTGTACGGCAGCACGATGTCCCAGACCACCTCCCACTTGGTGGAGCCCAGCGCATAGGCCGACTCCTTCAGGCGCGTGGGCACGGTCAGGAACACCTCGCGCATCACCGAGGAAATGAACGGGATCACCATGATCGCGAGCACGAAGCCGGCGGTCAGCATGCCGATGCCGAGCGGCGGACCGCGGAACAGCACGCCGATCACCGGCAGCGTGCCGAGATGGTCGTTGAACCACGGCGTGACGTACTCGGTCATCACCGGCACCAGCACGAACAGGCCCCACATGCCGTAGATGATCGACGGCACGCCGGCCAGCAGCTCGATCGCCGAGCCGACCGGTCCGCGCAGCCAGGTCGGCGCGACCTCGGTCAGGTACAGCGCGATGCCGAAGCTGATCGGCACCGCGATGACCATCGCGACGATCGCGGTGACCAGCGTGCCGTAGATCGGCACCAGCGCGCCGTAGCGGTTCTCGACCGGGTTCCACTCGGTCGAGAAGAAGAAGCGCCAGCCTTCGGACGCCAGCACCTCGCGTCCGCCCCAGAGCATCGACAGCGCGGCGCCGGCCAGCGCGATCAGGACGAGGATCGCGGTCAATCCGAGCGCGATGCTGAAACCGCGGTCCTGCCGTTCGTCGCGGCGTGCGCGCCGCTCCTCGATCAGAACCGCATCGGCAGCCAGGCTGCTCATGCGTCTACCCGTGCGTCAGGGTCGGCGCGTTGGCGCAGACCGGAAAAGAGGGAGCGGAAGGCGCCGCGGCCACGAGGGCAGGGCGCCGTCCGCTCGGTTTGAAGCATCGCCGGCGCGTGCCGGCGACCGTGCAGCGCTTACTTGATCTTGGCGGCCCAGTAGGCTTCGATCTGCTCGACCAGCGTGGCCGGCAGCGGCACGTAGTCCAGTGCCGAGGCCTGCGTCTTGCCTTCGGTGTAGGCCCAGTTGAAGAACTCGCGCGCGGCCTTGGCGCGGGCGGCGTCCTTCGGCTGGGCGTGCATCAGGATGAAGTTGGTCGCCGCGATCGGCCAGGCCTCGTCACCCGGCGCGTTGGTGATGACCAGGCTGAAGTCCTTGGCGTTCTTCCAGTCGGCGCTGGCGGCCGCAGCCGCGAACGTCTCGGCGCTCGGCTGCACGAAGTGGCCGGCCTCGTTCTGCAGCGAGACGTACGACATCTTGTTCTGCAGCGCGTAGGCGAGCTCGACGTAGCCGACCGCGTTCTTGACCTGCTTGACGTAGGCCGCGACACCTTCGTTGCCCTTGCCGCCGAGGCCATACGGCCACTGCACCGAAGTGCCCTCGCCGATCTTCTCCTTGAACGCCGGGCTCACCTTCGACAGATAGTTGACGAAGTTGAACGTCGTGCCCGAACCGTCCGAGCGGTGCACGATCGAGATCGTGCCCGACGGCAGCTTGATATCCGGGTTGTGCTTGGCGATCGCCTCGTCGTTCCACTTGGTGATCTTGCCGAGGAAGATGTCGGCCAGGACCGGACCGGTCAGCTTGAGCTGGCCCGGACCGATGCCCTCGACGTTGACGACCGGCACCACGCCGCCGATCACCGACGGGAACTGGACCAGACCCGCATCGGCGAGGTCGGCGGGCTTGAGCGGTGCGTCGGACGAGCCGAAATCGACCGTGCCGGCCTTGATCTGCGCGATGCCGCCGCTGGAGCCGATCGACTGGTAGTTGATGCGATTGCCGGTGGCCGCGTTGTAGTCGGCCGACCACTTGGACATCAGCGGGAACACGAAAGAGGCACCGGCGCCGGTGACTTCCGCGGCCTGGGTGGTGCCGACGGCGAACACGGTGGCGAGACCGAGTGCAACCGCACGCAGCTTGATCGAGATGGACACGCTGGCGACTCCTTGGGGCTGAATGGACGAAGCGATGGCGCGCTTTGTAGCCCTGGGAGGTTGCAGAACGATGTGGGAAATATGTCAGTCGTGTTTCAACGGTCGCTCCGGCCACCGGTGTCGCAGGCTCGATCTTTTGATGATCAACGACTTGCAGCGGCATTGCGTGAAGCGGTCGTATGACGAAGCAGCGATTCGGGGCGCACGGATCCGGGCGGATCGGACATGAGCCCGGGTGCGACCAGGCGCAGCGCGAGGCCGCTCACGGGATGCGTGGGGATGCCGCGGCAGAGCGCCGGCCGGCGGCGCTCAGTCGCCGCTGATCACGTCCGGCCCCTTGCCGGCGGTCTTCTCGTAGAGGCCCTTGCCGATGCGCCGGTACTGCGTGAAGCCGTTCTTCGCGACGTTCGACTCGCGCAGGTGATGCGCGCCGCCGCTGACGACCTGCGGCGCCGAGATCACGCGTTCGACCGGCGCGGCGCAGGACGGGCAGGCCGTCAGCGCCGGATCGGCCAGGCGTTGCAGCAGGTCGAACCCGGCACGGCACTGCGGACAGCCGGTGTCGGCTTCGCGGGGGCGGTAGTGATGGATCGGCATGCCCGGAGGATGCGGCCGGCCGGCGGCCCGATCAAGCGCCGCCGTACTGCAGCGTCCAGGCCTCGTCCATCTGCTTCCAGCGGTTGACGACGCGGCAGAACAGCTCGGCCGTGCGCTCGGTGTCGTAGACGGCCGAGTGCGCCTCGTTGGCGTCCCACTGCAGGCCGGCGCTGACCAGCAGCTTGCCGAGCACGGTCTGGCCGTAGGCGAGGCCGCCGAGCGTCACCGTGTCGAAGCAGCTGAACGGATGGAACGGGCTGCGCTTGTGGCCGGTGCGCCGGATCGCGGCATTGAGGAAGCCGAGATCGAACGCGGCATTGTGGCCGACCAGGATCGCGCGCTGGCAGTCGACCTCGCGCAGCGCCTTGCGCACCGGATTGAAGATGTGATCGAGCGCCGCGCGCTCCTCGAGCGCGTTGCGGAACGGATGGTCCGGGTCGATGCCGGTGATCTCCAGCGCGCGCGGATCGATGTTCGCGCCCGGAAACGGCACCACATGCGTCGAGACCGTCGGCTGCGGATAGAGCTGACCGTCGGCGTCCATGCCGATGACGACGCAGGCGATCTCGAGCAGGGCATCGCGTTCGGCGTCGAAACCGCCGGTCTCGACGTCGACGACGACAGGAAGATAGCCCCGGAAGCGCTCGGCGATGCGCCGGGGAGAAGAAGAAGGCTGCATCCGCCGAGAATAGCGGATCGCGCCAATCGGGCGATACAGGGGCGATACGAAGATGAGAGAGGCTCGCGAGCGATCGCCGCGCGCCTTAGCGCCGTCGCGTACCGAGCAGCACGCCGTGACGGCGCAGCTCGGCCAGCATCGCCAGGCCCGAGGCCTGCAACGCCGGCTCGTTGCGGCCGAGGCGACGCAGCACCTGTGCGACCGCATCGCGGCCGCTGCCGTCGGCGTCCTGGCGCAGCGCTTCGATCAGCAGCGCGGTCAGCGCGTCGATCTCGACGAAATGCACCTCGCCGGCCGCGTCGCGCGTGAGGGCGATCAAGGTCGGCTTCTCGGGCGTGTCCTCCGGCACCGCGCCGGGGCCGATCCGGTGCACGGCGTGCCGGTACGCGAGCACGCGCAGCAGCGGCGAGAGCATCGGCACGCCGTCGGCGAGATCGCCGTCGGCATCGTACGGCGGCGCGTCGGCGAGCGTCGCCTCGTCGAGGAACAGCGCCAGCTCGCTCCACTCGTAATGCGCCAGCTCGGCCAGATACGGCGGATCGTCGGTGCCGGCCTCGGCACGCGCATCGAGAAAGCGCACGAATTCGCGACCGATCTCGGTGAACATAGGGGTGTGACTGACGTGTTCGCGCAGGAATGCGCGTACGCGCGTCTGCCAGGACGGCGCGTCGTGCAGGGCGCGGATCACCGGAAAGTTGGCCGCGAGCAGACCCTCGACCGTGTTGAAGACCAGTTCGCGATAGACCGCCATGCGGCGCGGCGCGACGTCGGGCGGCGGCGCCTGACGATCCGGATCGCGCAGATGCGCGCAGAATGCGCGCTGGCGCGCTTCGAGCGCGCCGGCGTAGGCGTCCTCAGCCATGCGCGGCCTGCATCGACGGTGCGCCGGCGGCGGCCTGCTGCCGTTCGCGTACCGCCCGTACCTCGCCGATCAGCTCGTCGAGCGGCGGAAAATTGAAGTCGCGTTCGACCAGGGTCGGCCTCACGCCGAAATGCGCATAGGCCGATTCGAGCAGGCGCCAGACCGGATCGACGACCGGCATGCCATGCGTGTCGATCAGCAGCGCGTCCGGCTCGACCAGATGACCGGCCACGTGGATCCAGGCGATCCGTTCGCCCGGCAGCGCGGCCAGGAACGCCTCGGCGTCGTAGCCGTGATTGGTCGCGTTGACGTGGATGTTGTTGACGTCGAGCAGCAGATCGCAGTCGGCCTCGGTCAGCACCGCATTGACGAAGTCGATCTCGCTCATCGCGGCGCCCGGCGCAGCGTAGTACGAGACGTTCTCGACCGCGATGCGCCGGCCGAGGATGTCCTGCGCGATGCGGATCCGCGCGGCGACGTGATGCACGGCTTCCTCGGTGAACGGAATCGGCAACAGGTCGTAGAGCAGGCCGTCGTCGCCGCAGTACGACAGATGCTCGCTGTAGGCCGTGATGCCGTGCTGATCCATGAAACGGCCGATCCGCTCGAGCAGCAGCCGGTCCAGCGGCGCCGGCCCGCCGAGCGACAGCGACAGGCCGTGACAGACCATGCGATGACGCTCGGTGAAGCCGCGCAGCGTCGTGCCGAGGCGGCCGCCGACGCCGATCCAGTTCTCCGGCGCGATCTCGAAGAAGTCGATCGCCGCGACCGCGTCGGGACGGTCCTGCAGCGGGCCGGTCAGCGCCCGCCGCAGGCCGAGTCCGGCACCTTCGAGAGGGCCGTGGCGCATCGGCGCGTCAGCCCTTCTTGGCGCTGCCGCCGCACTTGCCCTCGCCGCACTTGCCTTCCATGCCCTTCTTGGCGGCCATCGCGGCGTCGAACTCCGCCTTGCTGACCGTGCCGTCGCCGTCGCTGTCGATCTTGGCGAAGTGGTCGGCCTTGTCGGGCTTGGCGGCATCCCACTCGGTCTTGGTGATCGAGCCGTTGCCGTCGGTATCGATCTTGTCGAAACCGCACTTGCCTTCGCCGCACTTGCCTTCCTTCGCCTTGTGATCGTCCGCGGAGGCGACCTGATAGCCGTTGCCGAGGTCGCGCGCCTTGAACGTCTCGCTGGCGAGTGCGAGCTGGGTCAGCGACAGGGTGCCGAGCAGGGCGCCGCCGATCACGGCGGCCGGTTTCACGAAGTTCTTCGACATGGAACTCTCCTTTGGAAATTGGGGAACGCGGACGGACTGCTGCGGGATTTACACGCCCGCGATGCACGGCGTACCAGCCGCGGGCGGCGGCTCAACATAAGATGGCACGGATGAAGGCTACCGCAACCGTGCGTGCTGCATTGCAGCGGCGTGCGGGCCGGTGCGGCCGGCGCGTGTAACCGGTTTGTCATCGATCGTCCATGTGCCTGTCATCGGCCGATCCCATCCTGCCGGCCGTCGCAGCGTTAACGATTCGTGAGCTCCGGGCCCATGAGCGCTGCCCCCGTTTCATTCCATCCGCCCTCGGGAGCCTAAGCCCTCATGCGTCCGCATCTGCTTGCCGCCGCTATCGCCACCGTTCTGTCCACTTTTGCCCTCAATGCCAAGGCCGACGTCACGCTCGACGAGATCTTCGGCCAGAAGATCTCGCTGGAAGGCCTGATCCAGTCCGACTACACGCAGTACGATGATGACCTCACCACGCTCGAGGACGACGGCGAACTGCGCCGCGCCGAGATCGTGCTCAAGGGCAAGGCGACCAACTGGGAGTGGGTGATCGGCTACGACGCCAGCACCCGCAACGACAAGTTCCTCGACGTCAATGCCAAGTTCAAGCTCGGCAAGACGCTGACCTGGACGGTCGGCCAGTACAAGCAGCCCAACAGCCTGGAAGAGCTGTCGAGCACGAAGAACAACGATTTCATCCCGAAGGCCATGGTCACCGGCTCGTACGCGATCGGTCGGCGCCTGGGTACCTCGCTGATGTGGGCCGACGGCATGTACACGCTGACCGGCAGCGTGTTCGGCGACGAGATCACGACTGGCGGCGGCGAAGGCAACGGCTTCGGCGGCCGCTTCACGCTGGCGCCGATCAACGACGACGGCAGCATCCTGCACTTCGGCCTCTCGGCGGTGACCTACGACACGCACGAGGACACCGCGCGCGTACGCGCACGTCCCGGCATGGACATGAGCACGACGCCGCGTCTGATCGACTCGGGCACGCTGCGCGACGCCGACGACGTCACCACCTACGGTCTGGAAGGCGGCTGGGTCGGCGGACCGTTCAAGGTCAACGCCGAGTACTACGACTCGACGATCTCCCGCCATGCGCATTCGGACTACACGACCGACGGCTGGTACGTGTCGGGCCTGTGGAACCTCACCGGCGAGACCTGGGGCTACAAGAGCGGCGTGTTCACGACCAACAAGCCCGGCCACGGCGGCTACATGGGCATGTGGCAGCTCGGCCTGCGCGCCGAGGAGATGAATCTCAAGGACGGCGGCGTCAATGGCGGCAAGGAGACCAACTACACGGTCGGCCTGAACTGGTACTTCCGCCAGAACTTCAAGTTCATGCTGAACTACGTCAAGACCGACATCGACCGTCCGAACGGCACCACCGAAAAGCCGAGCGCGTTGGAACTGCGCGGCCAGCTGTACTGGTAAGACGGGCGAGCGCCGCGGTGGTCGCCGCGGCGTTGCGACAGAAGCCGGGCCGATACGTCGGCCCGGCTTTTTTCGTTTACGGATCCGCCGTCGGCTTGGCATGGACCGAGGTGACACTGCGTGACGGGTTCGCCACGGGTGCGTAGCCGATCGCGGTATGCGAGTGGACCGAGACGGTGGCGCGTCCATGTTGGAGCTTAGGCAGCCTCGGCGAGGCGACGGGCTTCCTGCTCGCCGAGCCGGCCGCGCCTTCCGACGCACTCGACGCCCGTTTCGTATCGGTGGCGCACGGCGGTCACTGCCTCGGCAGCGAGATATGCGGCTTCCTCTGCTGCTCGAGCCGATCGGAGTACTGTCCGGTTTCGCGTGCTGAGGTGCCGCGCAGCGCGTGTCGTGGTCGGATGCGCGAGGGTCGTCGTCGATGCGGCCTGCGCCGGCTGGGCTCGCGGCGATACGCGAGCGGTGCCCCGCGCCGCTGCCCAGGCACGCTGCCGGCGCCGCGACAGCGCAGACGTCAGCCTCGATACGTGCAGCCGGCGCCACCTCGCACGCCGTTTCGTCATGCTCGGCATTGCGCCGTGTGAAAGCGCCGGCTTGCACCGCCGCCGCCGGTCCTGGCCGCCGCGCCGGGCGCGACCGTCGCGCGCCCCGCCGCCGGCAGCGCTAAGTGGTTCCTGCGCCGTGGATTTCAGGGCGGCTAGGGTGGCCGTTGTGTTACAATGCGCGGTCGGGTTCGCGCATCGTCGCGAGTCCGCCCGACCCCCGTCCGGGGCGTTTGGCAAACACACTCCAGGAAGACCCGCTCGATGGCTGATACGGCCAAAGAAATCATTCGCGTCAATATCGAAGACGAGGTCCGGCAGAGCTATCTCGACTACGCCATGAGCGTCATCGTCGGGCGCGCGCTGCCCGACGTCCGTGACGGCCTCAAGCCCGTGCATCGGCGCGTGCTGTTCGCGATGCAGGAGCTCAACAACGTCTGGAACCGGCCGTACATCAAGTGCGCCCGCGTCGTCGGTGACGTGATCGGTAAATACCATCCGCACGGCGACCAGTCGGTCTACGACGCGCTGGTGCGCATGGCGCAGGACTTCTCGCTGCGCTATCCGCTGGTCGACGGCCAGGGCAACTTCGGCTCGGTCGACGGCGACAACGCCGCGGCGATGCGATACACCGAGTGCCGCCTCGACCGGCTGACCTCCGAACTGCTGGCCGATCTCGACAAGGAAACCGTCGACTTCCAGCCCAACTACGACGAGAAGGACCTCGAACCGACCGTCCTGCCGACGCGCGTGCCGAACCTGCTCGTCAACGGTTCGGCCGGCATCGCCGTCGGCATGGCGACCAACGTGCCGCCGCACAATCTGGCCGAGATCGTCGCCGCCTGCGTTGCGATCATCGACGAGCCCGAGCTCGGCTTCGACGAGCTGCTGCGCCTGGTGCCGGGTCCGGATTTCCCGACCGCCGGCATCATCAACGGCTCGGCCGGCATCGTCGAGGCCTACCGGACCGGCCGCGGCCGCATCCTGGTGCGCGCGCGCGCCGAGATCGAGACCGACGACAACGGCCGCGAGACGATCATCGTCACCGAGCTGCCGTACCAGGTGAACAAGCGCCGCCTTATCGAGGCGATCGCCGAGCTGCACAAGGACAAGAAGATCGAGGGCATCGCCTCTGACGGCCTGCGCGACGAGTCCGACAAGGACGGCATGCGCATCGTCATCGAGGTCCGCAAGGACACGATGGCCGACGTCCTGCTCAACAATCTCTATCAGCAGACGCAGCTGCAGGTCACCTTCGGCATCAACATGGTGGCCCTGGTCGACGGCCAGCCGCGCACGCTCGGCCTGCGCGAGATCCTCGACGCGTTCATCCGCCACCGCCGCGAGGTGGTCACGCGCAGGACGATCTTCGAGCTGCGCAAGGCGCGCGATCGCGCCCACATCCTCGAAGGCCTGACCGTCGCGCTCGCCAACATCGACGAGATGATCGAGCTGATCAAGACCTCGCCGTCCGGCGACGAGGCCAAGGCGCGCATGATCGCGCGGCGCTGGGAGCCCGGCCTGGTCCGCGCGCTGCTGGCCGCGTCCGGCGCCGATGCGTCCAAGCCCGAGAACCTCGACCCGAACGTCGGCCTGTCCGAGAGCGGCTACCAGCTGTCCGAGGTCCAGGCCCAGCAGATCCTCGAGATGCGCCTGGCCCGCCTGACCGGCCTGGAGCAGGAGAAGCTGACCGACGAGTACAAGGACCTGCTGCGCACGATCGCCGGCCTGATCGAGATTCTCGAAGACCCGGCGCGCCTGCTCGCGGTGATCCGCGAGGAACTGGTCGCGATCGGCGAGCAGTACGGCGACGCGCGCCGCACGGTGATCCAGGCCAGCCAGGACGACATCGACATCCTCGACCTGATCGAGCCCGAGGACGTCGTCGTCACGCTGTCGCACGCCGGCTACGCCAAGCGCCAGCCGGCCAGCACGTATCGCGCGCAGCGCCGCGGCGGCAAGGGCCGCTCGGCGTCCGCGCTGAAGGACGAGGATTTCGTCGAGCGGCTGTGGATTGCCAATACGCACGACACGCTGCTGACCTTCACCAGCACCGGCCGCGTCTACTGGCTCAAGGTCTACCAGATGCCCGACGCCGGTCCCAATGCGCGCGGCAAGCCGATCGTCAATCTGCTGCCGCTGGCGCCCGACGAGAAGGTGCAGGCGATCCAGGCCGTGCGCGAATACGACGAGAACCGCTACGTGTTCTTCGCGACCGCCAACGGCACCGTCAAGAAGACGCCGCTGACCGAGTTCGCGTACCAGCTGCAGCGCGGCAAGATCGCGATCGGCCTCGACGAGGGCGACGCCCTGGTCGACGTGCAGATCACCGACGGCGAGCGCGACATCCTCCTGTTCGCGTCCAACGGCAAGGCCGTGCGCTTCGACGAAGGCTCGGTCCGCTCGATGGGCCGCACCGCCGGCGGCGTACGCGGCATGCGTCTGGCCGAGGGCGAGCGCGTGGTCAGCCTGATCGTCGCCGAAGGCGAGGGCGACATCCTGACCGCGACCGAACGCGGCTACGGCAAGCGCACCGAACTCGCCGAATACCCGAAGAAGGGCCGCGGCACGCAGGGCGTCATCGCGATCCAGTGCTCCGAACGCAACGGCGCCCTGGTCGGCGCGGTGCAGCTCGACGACACCAGCGAACTGATGCTGATCTCGAACCTCGGCACCCTGGTGCGCACGCGCGCCGCCGAGATCGCGCGCGTCGGCCGCAACACGCAGGGCGTCACGCTGATCCGGCTGCCGGAGAGCGAGAACCTGATCGGCGTGGTCGCGCTGCAGCCGCTCGAGGAAGAAGCCGACACCGGCGAGGGCGATGCCGCCGTCGTCGACGGCGAGGCGCCGCCGGCCGCACCGGCCGAGTAAGCATCCGGCCGATCGCGCCAGCCGGCGCGATCGGCCGTGACCGTCAGGCCGTCAGATCGAGCACCACGCGGCCTTCGATGCGGCCCTGGCGCATGCGCTCGAACACGTCGTTGACGTTCTCGAGACGGTCGGTCGAGACCGTCGCCTTGACCGCACCGCGCGCCGCGAACGCGAGCGATTCCTCCAGATCCAGCCGCGTGCCGACGATCGATCCGCGCACGGTGATGCCGTTCAGCACCATGTCGAAGATCGACAGCGGAAAGTCGCCCGGCGGCAGCCCGTTGAGCGACACCGTACCGCCGCGCCGGACCATGCCGAGCGCCTGCTCGAACGCCTTCGGCGACACCGCCGTGACCAGCGCGCCGTGCGCGCCGCCGATGGTCTGCTTGAGATAGGCCGCCGGATCGGTCGTCAGGGCATTGACGGTCACCGTCGCGCCCAGCTCGCGCGCCAGTGCCAGCTTGGCATCGTCCACGTCGACCGCCGCCACCTGCAGGCCCATCGCGCGCGCGTACTGCACCGCCATGTGGCCGAGCCCGCCGATGCCGGAGATCACGACCCACTGGCCGGGTCTCGTGTCGGTGACCTTGAGCCCCTTGTAGACCGTCACGCCCGCGCACAGCACCGGCGCCGCCGCGACGAAGTCCAGACCGTCCGGCAGATGGCCGACATAGGCCGCGTCGGCCAGCGCGTACTCGGCGAAGCCGCCGTTGACCGAGTAGCCGGTGTTGCGCTGGCTCTCGCACAGCGTCTCCCAGCCGCCGAGGCAGTGCGGGCAGGTGCCGCAGGCCGAGTACAGCCACGGAATGCCGACCCGATCGCCTTCGCGCACATGCGTGACGCCGGCACCGACCGCGACCACGTGCCCGACGCCCTCGTGCCCCGGAATGAACGGCGGCGACGGCTTGACCGGCCAGTCGCCCTCGGCCGCATGCAGATCGGTGTGACACACGCCGCACGCGGCGATCTTGACCAGGATGTCGCCGGCGCCGGGGCGCGGAATCGGTACCTCCTCGATCGCCAGCGGTTGGCCGAAGGCGCGCACGACGGCGGCTTTCATCGTAGTGGACATGGTGAGACTCCATGGGAGTGGGGGAGTGGCAAGAGCCACCGCGCATAGCGAGGCGCTAGGCGGGTGAAGATCCCAGGGAGGCAGGATGGCGTGTCGGCGAGCGCAGTGACTTGATGCAAGTCAACGGCAAGGGAGATGCACGGATTCAGCTGTCCGAATGGCCAACCGAAGAGAGTCATTATTATTACTTTTATAGTATCGATATGAGTAGAATAACGACATCATGGCGAAGAAGACGGCCCCCTTGCTACCCGCGACCGAGCGTCTGCTTCAGGCGTTCGCCGAACGCCTGCGCCTGGCACGTTTGCGACGGAAGCTGACCGCTCGCCAGGTCGCCGAGCGGGCCGGCATGACGCCGGCCACGCTGCGCAATCTCGAGCGCGGCAACCCCGGCGTGACGATGGGTGCGTATCTGGCCGTCATGCAGGTACTCGGCATCGAAACCGATCTTGCACTTCTGGCCGCAGCAGACGCACAGGGGCGCCAGTTGCAGGATGCCCGTCTGCCGCGTGCGCGTGGTTCCCAGCGCAAAGAGGGCAATCGTCCGGGCGTCGGGTCTGCGACTTCGGTTGCGGCTCCGTACGCCGTCGTTGCGCGGCGCGAGGACGCGCCTGACTGGATCGCCGAAGGCGACTTTGCGAGCGCCGATGCGCTGGCGGCGCTGATCGTCGATCCCCCTGCCAAGCGCAAGCCACCGTCATGAACGATACGGTCATCGCCGTCTACGCCGATTGGGAGGGCCTGGACCCACCGCTGCGGCTGGGGCGGTTGGAGGCGCGCCGCGGTGGCGCCCGCGAGCTGTTCGAGTTCGAATTCGATACGGCTGCTCTGGAACATCGCGATCTGGCGGGTATACGACTCGATCCGCGACTGGGCGCGTATACCGGACGGCAGTACCCGCCGCAGGGACAGGAGACTTTCGGCGTGTTCGCCGACGCGAGCCCCGATCGATGGGGACGTATGCTGATGCGTCGCCGCCTGGAACGCGAACAGCGCAGCGGGAGAGCCGACCCCGGGATGCGTCTGTTCGAGTCGGACTATCTACTGGGCGTTCACGACACCTACCGTGTCGGCGCATTGCGTTTTCGTCGCGACGACCAGGGCGCTTTCCTCGACGACCGGCACGATGCCGCCGCGCCGCCGTTCGTCCAGCTGCGCGCGCTGGAGGCGGCGAGCCTGGCCCTGGAGCGCGACGAGGACAACACCGCAGCACAAGGCGACGACTGGCTGCGCATGCTGATCGCGCCGGGCGGTTCGCTCGGCGGGGCGCGCCCCAAGGCCAGCGTCGTCGATCCGGACGGCCACCTGTGGATCGCCAAATTTCCCAGCATTCGCGACGACATCGACGTCGGCGCCTGGGAAATGGTCGTGCAGACCCTGGCCCGCGCGTGCGGCCTGCGCGTGCCCGATGCCCTGGCGCGCCGCTTCGGCAGCGAGCATCACACCTTTCTGGTCCGGCGCTTCGACCGCACGCCGGCCGGCCGTCGTCTGCATGTCGCCTCGGCGATGACTCTCACCGGACGCCGGGACGGTGACGACGCGGATGCGGGCGCCAGCTATCTGGACATCGCCCAGGTGCTGATGACCGGCGGCGCCACGCCGGACGCCGATCTGCGCGAGTTGTGGTCGCGTATCGTGTTCAATGTGCTGGTGTCCAACACCGACGATCACCTGCGCAACCATGCCTTTCTGCTGCTGCCGGGGCGTGGCTGGAAGCTGTCGCCGGCGTTCGACATGAATCCGGTGCGCGCCGCACATGGCCTCACGCTCAACATCAGCGAGGTCGACAATGCATTGGACCTGGATCTCGTGCGATCGGTCGCGCCGTACTTCCGGGTGTCGGCTGCCGACGTCGAAACGATCATCACGCGACAGCGGCAAGTCGTCGCACGCTGGCACGTGATCGCCGATTCGCTGGGCGTTCCCGCCCGTGAGCAGGCGCAGATGGCCGAAGCGTTCGCACGAGCCTTCTGATGGGCTGACGATCGGCGCTCCGAATCGCATCTCGATGCCCTGGATTTCGGGTCGGACAGGGGCGTGGCTGCGAGCTGCCGTCCTTTGTCCTTCCATGACAATCGACGTGCCTGCCTGGGTTCGCGGTCGCCGGCCGGTCCCTGCGGCGAAGGCCTCGATGCTCCGGCTCCGATATCGCTTGCTCTCAGCGTCTCATGATGGCTTGCCGCGCGGGCAGCTCAGAAAATCGATCGGTCACTACTTCGAGTTCTACAGAGGCCGACGACCGCACTCCGCGCTTGATCGCAAGCCGCCCGATCACGTCTACTTCCAATCGATGCCCGTCCCAAGGCAGTGACCCTCGCAGGGAATCGACTTGTCGAAACCGGCCTTGCTGTTCAAAACAGCGGGGCCAGCTCTCAAGAATCGGACCGCCGTGACGCTGGTAGTCGTTTGCATCGTTGCGTTTCTTGCGTCGGGCCTGACGTTCTTCAGCGGGTTCGGGCTCGGGACCTTGTTGCTGCCAGCGTTCGCCTTGTTCTTCCCGATCGAGCAAGCGGTGGCGCTTACGGGCATCGTGCATTTCCTCAATGGCCTGTTCAAGCTCGCGCTGGTGGGGCGGAAGGCAGACAAGGGCGTCCTGATCCGGTTTGGCCTCCCGGCATTCGTCGCCTCCTTCGGAGGCGCACTGGTGCTGACCTGGCTGGCAGACGTGCCGCCGATTACGGCGTACACGGTGTTCGGAAAGCTGGCGGTGGTGACGCCGGTGAAGCTGGCTATCGGTGGACTTCTGATGGCGTTTGCGGGGCTCGAGCGTTCCGAGCGTTTCGGCAGAGTCGCACTGCCACTCAGGTTACTCCCGGTCGGCGGCGTGTTGAGCGGCTTCTTCGGCGGCTTGGCAGGCATGCAGGGCGCCCTGCGCTCGGCTTTCCTCGTTCGAGCAGGACTAAGCAAGGAGGCTTTCATCGGAACCGGTGTCGCCATCGCGGTGCTCATCGACATTTCCCGGATCGGCGTGTACTCGGCGGACCTCAAGAGCCACGCCCACGAACTCGATTATCTGGTCCTGGCTGCCGCCGTACTATCCGCGTTCGCGGGAGCGTTCCTGGGGAACCGCTACCTCACCAAGCTCACCATGCAGCACGTTCAACTCATCGTGGCCGGCCTGCTGTTCGCGGTCGGCCTGGGCTTGGTCTTCGGGATTCTCTGACCCGCCTTTGCAGCCGACGCCTTGACTTCATGACAGGCGTGGTGAGTTTTTCAACGGAGTAGACCGGAACGGATGCTGTGTGCTCGGTAGCGATCATTGCCGGCTTTTACTCGAGTCCGGATGTGGCAACGCTGTTTTCGATGCAGGGGGCATTGCTGATTGGAATGCCGCGACACATTGCTGGATGGTCGGCTTGCCGCGACTGATGCGATGGATGCTGAATCGGCTCCGGTCATCGCCGTCGAGTCTGCCAGGGTTCCGCGAGGTGACGCCCATCGGGGCGAAATCGACGGTGTTGCGGGTGATCGCCGTGAGCCACACTGGGCAAGGGCCCCGCGGCTCAAACCGATCGAAGCATGACCGACGGAACTGTTACGCTCGCGCATCGCATCCGCAACGGGGAGGGCCCGGATGAATGCTTCGTTGTTGACCAACGTACTGCTGCCGCTCGCCCTGGGCGTGATCATGCTCGGGCTGGGCCTCGGCCTGACGATCGAGGATTTCAAACGCGTCGCGCGCTATCCGCGGGCAGTGTTGATCGGGCTGATCTTGCAGATCGGTGTGCTGCCGTGGGCGGCGTTCGCGCTGGCGCTGCTGTTCAAGCTGCCGCCGGAGCTGGCCGTGGGCCTGATGCTGCTGGCCGCCTCGCCGGGCGGCGCGACCGCCAACATCTACAGTCACCTGGCGCGCGGTGACGTCGCATTGAACATCACGCTGACCGCGGTCAACAGCGTGCTGTGCCTGCTGACGCTGCCGATCATCCTGAACCTGTCGCTCGAGTATTTCCTCGGGTCTGGTCAGTACGTGCCGCCGCCGGTGCAGAAGATCGTGGAGGTGGCGGTCATCATCCTGCTGCCGGTCGCGATCGGCATGCTGATCCGCTCGCGTGCGCCAGCCTTCGCCGCGCGCATGGAGAAACCGATCCGGCTGCTGTCGGTGCTGGTGCTGGCGCTGCTGATCGTCGCCGCCGTCGCCGGCGAGTGGCAGACGCTGCTGTCGTTCTTCGCCGCGGTCGGCGTCGCCTGTCTGGCGTTCAATCTGGTCAGCATGGGCAGCGGCTATCTGGTGCCGGTCGCCTTGAAGCTGCCGCGCCGGCAGGCGACGGCGATCGCGATGGAGATCGGCATCCACAACGGCACGCTGGCGATCTACATCGCCCTCAATGTGCTGAGTCACTCGACGATGTCGATTCCGGCTGCGCTGTACAGCCTGATGATGTTCATCACGGCCGGCGTGTTCGCGTTCTGGTTGAGCCGGCGCAAGGACTGAAAGCCCGTCCAGCCCACGCACTGCGCGCGTCTTGTGACGCGTACGCGGCGTTCGACATGCACAGGCACCGGCGCGGGCGCTGCGCGCGCCGTGTCCGCGCCGTCGGACCGTGCGCACGAAGGGCTTTGAGCCGCTGCTCCGTAGATGCCGGCGTGTGGTGACGGCGCTGGCCGCTCGGGGAGCAAAGAACAGGACGAGAACACCCGTCGTGCGGGCCACCCTCCGTTGTCGAGATCACTCCCGTGAGGCCGGATCGACCGCGCGACGAGCTGCGGCTGCCGGAAGCGCCGGTCCGTCCCCGTATGCGATGACCGGCACCACGAAGGCTCGTAGGACTCGAGCGAGCGGAAGCCGGAGCGGCTCGCAAAGCCGCTCCGGCTCGGGAGAGCGACGCGATGTTGAGCATGCGAGCGCTCGACGTCAAGAAGCTGCTGCGTGAAGAAACTGCCGCGGCTGCATATTGCAAACCGCGGCGGAAGGAGTGCCAGCCACTCGATCTCTCAGGCAGCGAGATCGAGCGCAGCCGTTGCGCGCTACCTCCCGGCCCGGCGCCAGCCGCGCCAGGCCAGGCCGAACAGGCTGAGGGCGATCAGCAACTGGGCCCAGCGGTGCACGGCCGGTACCGGCAGCGGAGGCTGCGTCGGCGTCACCGTGCCGATCAGCGTCGCGGCGCACGGCGGCGGCGTTCCGGCCGGCGCACAGATGGCGAGGTCGCGCGGCGTGACCGTGGCGGTGTTGACGACCGTGTCCGGCGGATCCGCCGAGACAGCCGCCGTGACCGTGTACACCAGCGTCGCGCCGACCGGGAACGTCGCCACCGTCTCGGCGATCGCGCCGCTCCCGCTTGCGTTCGGACAGGCGACGCCGCCGGAGGCTGTGCAGGTCCAGGCGAACGTGTCGATGCCGGCCGGGATCGGATCGCTGATGAGCGCGCCGATCGCGTCGGCGCTGCCGACGTTGCGTACGGTGACCGTGTAGACCACCGTCGCGCCGGGCCGCAGGATCGACGTGTTCGCCGTCTTGGTGATCAGCAGCTGCGGCACACCGGTCGGCGGCGGCACCTCGATCGAGGTGCAGTTCGCCGGCTGCGGCGTCGCCTCGCAATCCGGCGGCGTGGTGCCGGTCTGGTAGGCGACGTTACCGATCCGCGTGACGCCGGGCGGCACCGGATCGACGACGCGCACGACCACGGTCAGGGTCAGCGTGCCGTTAGCCGGCACCGTCAGACCGCTCCAGCTCACCACGCCGGCGGCGAACGTGCCGCCGTTGTCGGCCGACACGAACACGGTGTTGGCGTCGAGCGGATCGGTGACGGCGTAGCTGGTCGCGTCGCTGCCGCCGGTATTGGTCAGCACGATCGCGTAGGTCAGCTGCTCGCCCGGGGCGGCCAGGCCGTCGCCGCTCGCGTCCTGCACCGACTTGGCGATCGTCACCGCGCCCGCGGTCGGCACCACCACGCATTGCCCGCCCGCCGGCGGACACGGCGGCGGTGGCGTGCCGGTCTCGTAGGCGAGGTTGGCGACCTGCGTGACGCCGGCCGGGAGCGGATCGGCGACCTGCACGATCACCGTCAGCACCAGCGAACCATTCGCCGGCACCGTGAGGCCGTTCCAGCCGACCGTGCCGCCCGAGGCGACGCCGCCGTTGTCGGCCGACACGAACACGGTGTTCGGATCGAGCGCGTCGGTCACGCCGTAGCTGGTCGCGTCGCTGCCGCCGGTATTGGTCAGCGTGATCGTGTAGGTCAGTTGCTCGCCCGGTTCGGCCACGCCCGGCAACGCGCCGCTCTCGCCGGCCAGCGCCTTGAGGAGCGTCACCACCGACGGCGTCGGCGTGCTCGTGCAGTTCGGCGGCAGCGGCGTGACGCTGCAATCGGTCGGCGGGCCGGTCGTCGGGTCGTAGGCGACGTTGCCGATCGCGGTGACGCCGGCCGGGATCGGATCGGCCACGCGCACCGTCACGGTCAGCGTCAGGCTGCCGCCGGCCGGTACGGTGAGGCCGCTCCATTCGACGTTGCCGCCGACCTGGTTGCCGCCGTTGTCCGCGGCCACGAAGCTGACATTCGGATCGAGGCGGTCGGTGACGCGCTGGTCGAGCGCCGGCATCGTGCCGGCATTGGTCAGCGTGATCGCGTAGATCAGCTGCTCGCCCGGCTCGGCCACGCCGGTCGCGCTACCGCTTTCGCCGGTCAGCGCCTTGGCGATCGTCACGCGCGGCGTGCCGGTGCAGGTGGCCGCATCGCCGCTGGCGCTGCCGCCGAGCATGGCGCTGTTGCGCAGGCCGCCGGCCGGGTCCGAGCAGTCGTCGGCGAGCACCGGATCGGTCAGCGTGAACGTCACCGTGTAGGTGTAGCTCTCGCTCGCGCCTGCGGCGATCGTCTCGCCGGTCACGATCGTGCCGCCGGTCGCCGTCAGCGTGCCCAGCGTCGTCGCCAGCGGATCGGGACCGGCGTGCGTGACCGCACTGACCGCGTCCACCGTGGCACCGGCGAAGGCGAACGCGTCCGACAGGTCGTAGCCGCCGCCGGCGGCGCCGATGTTGCTGATCGCGACCGTGTAGGCGATCGCATACTGGTTCGCCGTACCGGTCGGTGTGGGGCCGGTCGCGGTCTTGCTCACCGCGATGTCCGGCACGTCGCTGCAGGTGCCGACCTGGCCGCTGGCGCTGCCGCCGAGCTCGGCCTGGTTCCTCAGACCTCCGTCTTCAGTGCAGAGGCCGACCGCGTTCACGTCGTCGATCGTGAACGTCACCGTGTAGGTGTAGCGCTCGCTCGCGCCCGCGGCGATCGTCTCGCCGGTCACGATCGTGCCGCCGGTCGCCGTCAGCGTGCCCAGCGTCGTCGTCAGCGGATCGGGGCCGCTGTGCTGCACGGCGTCGACCGAGACGGCCGTGACGCCGCCGAAGGTGAACGTATCGGCGAGATCGTAGGTGCCCGGCAGGCTGCCGTCGTTCTGCACGCTGACCCGATAGGTCAGGCGGTACTCGTTCGGGTTGCCGGTCGGTACCGGACCGCTGGCGCTCTTGCCGATGTTCACCGCCGGTGCGCCGGTACAGGTCGTCGATTCGCCGCTCAGCGAGCCGCCGAGTTCGGCCCGGTTGCGCAGGCCGCGGGACGGATCGGCGCAATCCTGCGCCATCGCCGCATCGGTCACGGTGTAGGTGACCGTATAGGTCCAGGTCTCGGTGCTGCCGGCCGAGATCGACTCGCCGCTGACGATCGTGCCGCCGGCCGGCGCGGCGAACGCACCGAGCGTGCCGTCCTGCGTGTCGGTCGACGAGGCGTACGCCGGCGCGCTGATCGCCTCGACGATGGCGCCGTTGAACGTCAGCGCGTCGGTCAGATCGTAGGTGCCCGGCAGCGTGCCGGTATTGGCCACCGCGGCCGTGTAGGTCAGTGTGAACTGGTTCGGCGTGCCGGTCGGTACCGGTGCGGCCGCGGTCTTGACGATGCTGACGCTCGGCGCGCCGGTGCAGGTGTCGGTCGCCGGGGCGCCAGTGGACGAGCCGCCGAGCAGCGCGCGGTTGCGCAGACCGCCGGACGGCGCCGCGCAATTCGCCGCGGCGTCGGCGTCGTCCACCGTGTAGGTCACGGTGTAGGTCCAGGTCTCCGAACCCTGCGCACCGATCTGCTCGCCGGTCACGATCGCGCCGCCGGCCGGAGGCGCGAACACGCCCGGCACGCCGTCCTGCATCTCGCCGCTCGAGGAGGCATAGACCGGCGTCGTCACCGCGTCGACCGTGGCGCCGTTGAACGTCAGCGTGTCGGCCAGATCGTAGATGCCGACGCTGCCGCCCTCGTTGTGCACGGTGACCACGTAGGTCAGCGCGTACTGGTTCGGCACACCGGTCGGCGTCGGCGTATCGACCGACTTCGCGATCGACATCTTCGGCGCAGTCGGCACGACGACGCACTGTCCGCCGGCAGGAGGACACGGCGGCGGCGGGGTGCCGGTCTCGTAGGCGACGTTGCCGATCTGCGTGACGCCGGCCGGGATCGGATCGACCACCTGCACGACCACGGTCAGGGTCAGCGTGCCGTTCGCCGGCACGGTCAGGCCGGCCCAGGTGACCGCGCCGCCGGCGGATGCGCCGCCGTTGTCGGCGGAAACGAACGTGACGTTCGGATCCAGCGCGTCCGTCACGCCGTGGTTCAGTGCCGGCAGGCCGCCGCTGTTGGTCAGCGTGATCGTGTAGGTCAGCTGCTCGCCCGCTTCGGCCTGGCCGGTCAGCGTGCCGCTCTCCGCACTCAGCGTCTTGGTCAGCGAGACGTTCGCCGGCGCGAGCACCGGTGTCTCCTCCTCGCAATCGTTCGGCGCGACCGCGCAGTCGACCTCGCCTGGAATGGCGACGGCATTGGTGATCGAGGTGCCGGTCGGCGTCGCACCCACCTGGACCGTGAAGCTCAGGTCGACGCCGGCACCGGCCGCGACGTTGAACGTGGAGGTATTGCCGCACGAGGATCCGGCGGTGGCGGCGGCGCAGGTGAAGCTGTCGCCACCCACGTGGGTGGTATCGGCCGGTACGGTCTCGACCACGTCGCCGGCGAACAGGGTCGCGGCGGCGCCGCCCGAATTGGTGATCGCAATGCGGTAGGTCAGCGTGTCGCCGGGCGACACGGCGGACGGCGGCGTATACGGAGCGCCGTTCACGGCGGTCAGGGTCTTGGCGACCGATAGCGCGGGATCCGACTGCGCCGGGAAGGCGCAGGAGGCGAGATCGCGGGACGCATTGGCCGTCGTATTGGACAGATGGACGATGACGCCGGTCGCCGGATCGTACTGGTAGTAGGCGCTTGGCGCGGGCGCGTTGTTGGCGAGAATCAGCGTACCGTCCTCGGCGAAGGCGATGCCGGCCCAGCCGATCGTGCTCGGCGAACCGCCGAGCAGCGGGCGCGTCTGGCGCACGGCCGGGAACGGCGAGCTGCCGCTCAGATCGAGGTGGTACAGATCCTGCCCGACCGCCAGCCAGACCCTGCCGCTGCCGTCGAACGCGATATCCCCGGAGCTGGTGTCGGTCGGCGCATGGTCGTAGCTCACCGCACCGATCGAGGTCACGGTGTAGCCGAAGGTCGAGGACGACTCCACCTCCCATACCTCCGGGTTCGACCCGCCACCGAGCAGGTAGCCGGTGCCGTCCGCGTTGAATCCGCCGCGCGGGAAGTCGGGCGAAACGAAGGGGCCGAACGCCACGTACCAGCCGCCGTTGGCGGGGTCGTAGGCCCACAGGGTGGACTCGGTACCGCTGGACCGCTGAATCATCAGCAGGCGGTTGCGCACCGGATCGAGCATGAGGGCGTTGAGATTGCCGGACACCGTGGCCGGAAGCAGCGGCAGGAGCGTGTCGGGCGTCGCGCCCGGCGGCGTGTAGCCGTAGATGTTCACGCCGTTGACGAGGCTGAAGACCTGGGTCGGGTCGCCGGCCGCCGGACAGAACGCGAATGCCGGCGAGCCGTTGGGACCCCACGAAACCGAGGCAGAGTCGGTGACACGGGCGGTGCTCGGCGCGACGATCATCAAGGTCTGCGCGTGGCTGGCGGGGGTGGCGACACCGCCTGGAGTGGCCGGAACGGAGATGATGTTTCCGGTGATGCTCGAGCCCGCCGCGGAAACCGTGACGGTTGCCGAGCCCGCCGTGGTGACCCCGGTGAGATCGATGTAGACGGCCTGCCCATTGGTGACCGCCGAGGTGTCGATCGCCGTGCCGCCGGCATCGGTCAGCGTGTAGCCACCCGTCACCGAAAGACTCGCAACCGGCTGATTGGTGCTGATCGTGAACGGGCCGACCAGAGTGCCTGCGACGTGCGTGCCACCCGGCGCAATGATCGCGGCCGTACTCTGAAGATCGGCAGGGGTCATGCCGCTGCTGGCGTTCGCGCCGTTGACGAGATACCAGTAGGCCGCCTCCGAATCCGGTGTCTCCCAGTTCCAGGGAGCGTCGAAGTTCAGATCGGTGTAACGCCAGATCGCGTACTGGGTCGCCTCGATGGCGTCGTTCGCCGAGATCCCCGGAACACCGGCAGCGGTGCCGAAGTCGGACAGACTCAGGTAGGGATAGCTGTGCGCCAGCACCCAGAGCACCTTGGCCTGGATCGCGGCACTGGTGAAGTAGTTGCCGCCCAGGAACGACGGCGGCGCTTCGAGTGTCGCCGTTCGGAAGGTCCCGACGGAGATGTCGTGCTCGACACAGTAGGACCAGTAGTCCGGCGTGCCGAGATTGCCGATGTCGGGCGGCGTGGTGGCGAAGATACCGACCATGGCCGACCCGCTGTAGCCCTGCATCTTGTGTGCGACATAGATCGGGTCACCTACGCCGGGCTCGTCTGCAGAAGCGGGGCTCGACGGCAACGAGAATGCGACCGCCATCGTCACTGCGATCCAAGCAGCGGCAGCCGAAGCCAGCCGCTTACGCCAATGCGACAAAGCAGTGTTCATAGCGATCATCCCTCTAGGTGCTGTAGCAGGCAGAAATGGCAAGCAGAAAAAAGCGGAAATGAAGTCGGAGCGCCTCGTTCGACCCGTTGTTCCTCATCGCACGACGTGCAGCAACGGATAGACGTGGGGCGATCGCCGCGTCCGTATAGAAGACGCGTGAGCAGCGGAACCGCAATGAGTTTGCATGGCTCGTGCAAAGACCCGGCGCAAAAGTGCGGCGGCCGTCACAGTCGCCGTCGTCCGGCAGGCGTCGACGACGACGCATCGATCGAAAGGTCAAAGCGACATCGTCCGTCTTCTCCCCGTTGACCTCCCTAACTCGCAAAAGAGCAGTGAATCCGGACATCGCCCTCGAGCGCGCGTCCCCTTCGACATCCCGCGTCCCCGGAGGGCGATGCCGACCACGCATCGACGGAGTGGCGGACGTCTCGGCAGGTGCGATCGGGGCGCGAGTGTTTCGGAGGCTCTTTCCTCGAGCGGATAGCGCCATGCGGAAGTCCCCGAAGCCTTCCCGAGGTACGGAGCGAGTGGCGCGGATGGTGCTGGAGCATCGGGGCGAGCATGGATCGCAGCGAGCGGCGATCGAGTCGATTGCCGGCAAGAAGGCTGCCCGCCGAGACGCTACGGCGTCAGGTGCGCCGGGCCGAGCCAGAGCAGGGCAAGCGGCCCGGTGCGATCAGAATGGAGCAGACGCGGATCGAGGCGCCGGAGCGCGAGGTGCGCGAGCTGCGCCGAATCGAAGAGATCTGCGTTAGATGTCGGCGTATTTCGCCGAGGCGGAGTTCGACCGCCGGTTTGAATCGCCCTCGTCCTCATGGCCATCGACACTTCCGTCCTGGGATGTCTCGCGACGATGCGTCGACATCACCGATGTCGACGCATACCGACGTATTGGAACGCGTCTGCGCAGCCGCGGTCGCCCGGGCCGGCGTCGATCAGGCTTACAACACCACGTCCCGCCAGTTGCGCCACCACTGCTTCGGCGGCCGCGGCATGCGGTCCCACCAGGCGTTGATCGCGTGGACGCTGCCGCTGGCCCAGGCTTCGCGGTGGCGCGCGTCGAGCGGCGGCGCGTCGATCGTCTCGGCCAGGCGCGGGTACAGCGGGCCGTCGGCGAGTGCCGGGTAGCGCGTCAGCAGACTCAGCAGCGTGAATGCGTCGTCCGCTGTGGCGAGGTCGGCGCTGCGTGTCTCGAGGTCGGCGTCGCGGTGACCCTCGTACAGCATGCGGTCGAGCGCGGTCACGGCGTCCGCGAACGCCGAGGGTGCGGCCGGTCGCAACGGCAGGCCGACATGATCGGGTCCGAAATCGAGCGCATAACCGGCCGGCACCAGGGTCTCGCGGCCGCCCTCGCTGTGCATGACCCAGCCGCTGCCGACCGCGAGGCGGCCGCTGCCGTCGGCGTGCTTCCACAGGTCGAACACGCAGCCGAGGTCGATCACTTCGGCGCCGCCGTCGAGCACGCCGAACGCGCCGGGCGGCGCCCAGACGCGTGCATGCACGTGGCCGGTCTCGAGCGCGATGCGGTGATGACCGCTGCGCGTCTCGATCAGACTGAGTCGCGTCTGGGGCGAGACCTCGAGCGCGCCGATCCGCGCGATTGCGACGCGCGCGTGCTGGCCGGCGCCGGTCTGCAGCGTGTCGCCGACCGCGAGCGCGGGCGTCGGCGCGGGCACGTCGGCGCTCACCGGCCACGGCGCATCGGCGGTCCAGTGCAGCCGCCACGGCAGCCAGACGGCGACGGTCAGCGCGGCTGCCGCGATGGCGCCGCCCGCGATCGCCAGCGCCCGGATCCAGCGCCGGCGCGGCGGCGCCGCCGGCATCGGCACCCCGGACAGCACATGCCGGTAGCGGCCGAGCAGCCGCTCGAGGCGGACGAGCTCCGGGTCGCCGGGCTGCTCCGGCGACCACAGCGGATCACGGGGCGTGGACATCGGCGGTCTCCTCAGGTGCGGCGGTCAGGCCGAGTGCCGCGCGCAGCTTGGCCATGCCGCGATGCAGGTTCACGCGCACCGATGCGGCGGTGAGGCCGGTCAACGCGGCGATCTCGGGGCCGCTCAGACCCTCGACCAGGCGCAGCAGCAGGGTGTCGCGATAGGCCTCGGGCAGGCCGCGGATGGCGTGCAAAACGCGCTCGGCCTCGGTGCGGTCGTCGGGGCCGGCGGCCGGACTCGCGCTGTCGTGGTCGTCGCGCAGCGATTCCTCGTCGGTGCCGCCGCGGCCGCGGTGGCGGCGCGCGATCGCGGCGATCCACGGTCCGAAATGGGTCGCCTCGCGCAACTGGCCGAGCTGCGCGAACGCGATCGCGAACGTGTCCTGCGCGAGTTCCTCGGCGCGTGCATGCGGCACCCGGCCGAGGTGGATCGTGTGCACCAGCGGCGCAAAGGCGCGGTACAGCCACGCGAACGCGGCCTGCGAACCGCGCTGGGCGTCGCGGACGTGGCGGGCGATCTCGAACGGGGTGACGGCTTGCCTCATGCGCGCGCAGCGGGTGACCTACCGCGAGAGAGGGGGGCGGAGCGTGCAGCGTTAACCGGCCGGGGCGAGGTTA
Organism: Rhodanobacter denitrificans; assembly: GCA_003241385.1. Classification (GTDB taxonomy): domain Bacteria; phylum Pseudomonadota; class Gammaproteobacteria; order Xanthomonadales; family Rhodanobacteraceae; genus Dokdonella; species Dokdonella denitrificans_A. The sequence continues at coordinate 76,768 of QFPO01000002.1, read as the reverse complement.
ACGCAGCGCGCCCTCGTGCGCTCTGGATCGGCACCTGTCACGGAGTACCGCCATGCACGTCCGCTTGCCGATCCTGCTGTCCTCTTCTTTGTTGCTGCTGTCGGCGCTGCCGTCGGTGGCCCCTGCGTCCGGCAGCGCCGGAATCCCGATCGTCGGTCTGCCGTGCGAGGACTGCGCGGTCGCGCTGGTCGGCCTGCCAGCCGAGCCGCCGACGGTCGCGCGGCTGACCGCGCCGGACGAGCCCGGCGAACCGCTGCAGCTGAGCGGCATCGTGCGCGATGCGGACGGCCACGCGCGGGCGGGCGTGATCGTCTATGCGCACCAGACCGATCACCGCGGCATCTATCCGGAAGAGGGCCTCGGCGGACCGGCCGAGGTGCGCCGGCACGGCCGGCTGCGCGGCTGGGCACGGACGGACGCCGAGGGGCGCTACCGGTTCGAGACGATCCGGCCGGGCGGCTATCCGGACAGCGGGCTGCCGCAGCACATCCACCTCAACGTGATCGAGCCCGGCTGCGCGACGTACTACATCGACGATGTGATGTTCGAGGACGATCCGCGTCTGACGCCGGCGCTGCGCCGCAAACTCGATCAGGGCCGCGGCGGCCGCGGCATCGTCACGCCGGTACGCAGCGTCGGCATCTGGCAGGCGCAGCGCGACATCGTGCTCGGCGCGCAGATACCGGGCTACCACGCCTGCGAGCCGGCCGCTGCGTCGCGGCCGTGAGGTTTCTGCACGGCCGCTACGGTCGCGTCGCCGGCGCCTTGCACTGGCTGGTCGCCGGGCTGCTGCCGGTGCAGCTGGCACTCGGCTATGCGTCCGAGTCGGTCCGCGATCGCGTGCTGTCCGATGCCTTGCTGGGTGCGCACGTCCGGCTCGGCTTCGTCGTACTGGTGCTGGTCGCGCTGCGGCTGGCGTGGCGCTGGTTGCATGGCGTGCCGGCGCATGCGCCGCCCGGCGTCGCGGCCGGCCGCTGGCGCATCGCGCGCGGCGCGCACCGCATACTGTATGCGTTGCTGCTGATGCTGCCATCGAGCGGCTACGTGATCTGGATCTGGATGGGCGCCGATCGCACGCTGTTCGGTCCGTTCGAGGTGCCGCAGCTGTTCACGCCGCCGGCCGACGACGAGACCGGCCGCGCCTGGGCCTGGTATCTGCACGTCTACGGCGCCTGGGTCCTGATCGGCCTGGCCGCGCTGCACGCCGCCGCGGCCCTGCTGCATGCCTGGCGCGGGCGCGGCGAGCGTCGCGGGATGCCGGTCGGACATGCGGGCGCCCGCGTCGATCGCTGACGCGAGCGACAGGCCCGTCAATGGCGTGACGCCGGGGGCTGCAACCGATACCGCTGCGCTTCGCGGCCGATTGCCTTTGCCGCACGGCACACCTATCGTGCGCTCGTGCCGCTCCTCTTCTCCGGTGATTCCCGATGGACCTGATCGACGTCATCGTCGTCGGCGCAGGCCCGGCGGGCCTGACCGCGGCGACCTATCTGCGCCGCTTCCATCGCTCCTGCCTCGTGCTCGATGCCGGCCAGAGCCGCGTACGCTGGATCCCCGAAAGCAACAACTGTCCGGGCTTTCCGCACGGCGTGTCCGGGCCGGCGCTGCTGCTGCGCATGCAGGAGCAGGCGGCTTCGGTCGAGGTGCCGATCGAGCAGGCGCGCGTCGACCGCATCGCGCACGACGGCGAATCGTTCGAACTGTCGGCCGGCGAGCGCCGCTGGCGATCGCGCCGGGTCATTCTCGCGACCGGCATCGTCGACCGTCTGCCGGACGAGCCCTGGGTCGCCGAAGCGATCGCCTGTCGTGCGATGCGCCTGTGCGCGGTCTGCGACGCCTACGAGGCGACCGATCTTCGCATCGGTGTGCTCGGTGCCAGCGACGTCGTCGGCAGCCATGCGCGCTTTCTGCGCACGTACTCGCGTTCGGTCTCGGTGCTGCCGACCGACGAGGGCGACGGCGCAGATGCCGGCCGCGCATCGCGCGAGGCCGGCGTGCGCTGGCTGCCGGTCGGCGGCCGGCTGCACTTCGACGGGCAGCGCTGCGTCTACACGCCGCCCGAAGGCGAGCCGGTCGAATTCGACACCGTGTATCCGTACCTCGGCTGCGACACGATCGCCGGCATCGCGGCGGCGGCCGGCGCGGCGCTCGACGCGACCGGCCAGGTCCTGGTCGACGGCCACCAGCAGACACGGCTGCCGGGGCTCTACGCGATCGGCGACGTCGTCAGCGGCCTCAACCAGATCGCGGTCGCGGTCGGGCAGGCCGCAGTCGCCGCGACGCATGCGCACAACGGTCTGCCGTTCGTCGCGCGCGAGTAGGAGGCAGATCCAGGTCGCGTATCGGCGGGCGGCCGTGTACGTGGCATCCCGATCGTGTCGCGCATGGATGCGGCCGGTGACGCTGGGGCGCCGTCTCACGCGGGCTTCGACCACGCGTATCGATCTGCGCTTCGTCGCGGAGGCTTCTTCTGCACTGAGTCGACATCAGGCGACGGATGCATCGCGTCGCCACGGCCTCAGGCGTAGGCGCCGATCGCCCCGGTCGTCGTCCATCGGTCGCGAGCACAGCGCGGCGTGATCGCGAACGTCGATCGCCCGACGCGATGCGCGCGCGGGCATGCCCGCGCTCGTGACACGCGATCGTGGTGGATCTGCCTCAGGCCTCGCTGCGAAAGCCGATGCGCCGGTGCGTGCCGTCGCAGTACGGCTTGTTGGCCGAGCCGCCGCAGCGGCACAGTCGCGTCGCGGTCACGCGGTTGATCGTGCGGCCGGTGCCGCAGCACAGTTCGAGATTGCCGCTGACGACGAGCGGGCCGTTGAGCTCCGGCTCGACACTGAGCGGACCGCCGCGCGCCGGCAGCGGATCGGACGGGATCGTGTCGGGTTCGCCGGTGGCCTTGAAGCCGATCGCGTTGTGGCTGCCGTCGCAATAGGGCTTGTTCTTAGACGCGCCGCAGCGGCACAGCACGGCGCGCATGCCGACCGGCCGACCATCGATCAGCAGCTGCGCACGGATGCCGAGCGGGCCGTTCTCGCGCAGCTGGACCAGGTTGACCGGCGGCGGCGCTTCCTCGGCACCGCCGTCGTGGCGCCGGTACTGGATCGCACCGGACGGACACATCTGGGCGACCGTGACCAGAGCCTCCGTCGTCGCCGCGTCGGGCGCGATCCACGGGCCTTCGACATTGGCCTTGAACACGCGCGGCAGGCCGAGCACGCAGTGGCGCGCGTGGATGCAGCGCTTGCCGGAATAGATCAGATCGATGCCGGCGCCCGGGATCCGCTCGCGGCCCTCGTCGAGCGGAATCGGAACCGGCGGCGCGTCGCCGCTGCCGGGTGCGGTCGCGGCGATCGCCGTCGAAGCGGGCGTCGATGCCGGCGGCGGGTTCGGCGCTGCTGCGACGACGGCCGGCGCCGGCGCGGCCACCGCATGCGGCGCCAGCCGCCGTGCGAGATGGTCGAGGCCGCGCGCAGCCTCGTGCAGCAGGTCGGCCTCACCGGGATAGTGCGTGGCCAGCAGATCGGCGCGCCGTGCGAGTTCGTCAAGACGCTCCACGACGATCGCGACGCTCTCGACGTCGGCGACCAGTGCGGCGGCCGAGCGCAGCGTCGCGAAGCTGAGGCCGGCGGTCGCTTCGGGCAGCTCGGGGCTGGCCGGCAGGCTGCCCAGCCGCGTCGCGATCGGCGTCAGCAGGCGCATCAGGTCCACGCTGGTGCGGACCAGCGCGCGCTGGGTCGGGACGTCGGCGCCGGCATAGGCCAGCGACAGGCAGCGCAGGCAATGGTTGTACAGCGCATTGCCGAGATCGAGCAGGCAGGCCGCCGGCTCCAGTGTGATCCACAGCTTGCCGCCGGGCGTCGGCGGCCGCCGCATGACCGGGTTGTGCGCGCTCATGCGTGCAGGCCGGAACGCGGGCCGCGCCTCGCGCAGCGCGGCGTACTCACGCTGGATCGCCAGGAAGCGCTGGTAGTGCGAGCGCGTCTCGCCGGCTTCGGCGCCTTCGCCCTGGCGCACGATCGCATCGATCGCGATGTGCGCGGTCTTGAGGCAGCGCACGACCTTCAGATCCGGCAGGCCGCAGGTCTCGGCGCTGAGCTGATGCGCCGGCTGACCGATGAACAGGCGATCCTCACCGATCGTCGCGGCGAGCCGGGCCAGGCCGGCGTCGATCGACGCATAGAGTTCGCCGACCGTGCCGTAGTCGGTCGTGATCGTCATCACGCGGTCCATCGACGAGCCGCGCGCGTAAGTCTGCGGCGGCTCGAAGCCGGCGCCGTCGGCGATGTCGGCGCTGCCGGGGCGCTCCAGATAGATGAAGTGCGCCAGCGTCTCCCAGTTGAACGGCGTCAGCTTCACGACGACGCCGGCCGGGTGGTAGCCGGGCTCGACCGGGAAATTCTGGTGCGCCAGATGCGCCGGTGCGCCGAGCGCGGACAGGATGTTGCAGACCGTAGCGAGGTGGCCCATCTCCTCGATCGCGACCGCGAGGATCTCGCCGCGCCAGCGCCGGATCGCGGCGAGCTCGTCGTCGGAGAGGTCTTCCTCGACGCGCTCCTTCAGACTGAAAGCCGCATAGAGATAGCAGCACATCAGGTGGTGCTCGATCTCGGCGGCTTCGGCGAGCAGCGCCCACAGCTGTTCGCGGGTGGTCGGTACGGCGAGGGGCTGGGGCATCGCGGGGTCCAATGGCCTGGCTGCGGAGCGGATTATGCCGCCGGCCGTGGCACCCCGGCGCGCCGCCGCGGCCGCCTGCGCACGAAAATGCCGATCGTCTCGCGGCCTGGCGCGGCTGCGCGCGGTCGGGCCCGAGCGACTATGCTGTGCCGATGCAGCCGATCGGATCTCGTTCTCATCCGCGACGGCCGGCCGGAGGCATCGCTCACCGGTCGACCGGCCGGGGCCGCGTCGCGCGCTGGCTGGCCGGACTGGCGGTCGCAACCGCTGCGCCGTCCGCGCCGGCCGAGGTGCGCCATACGGCCGAGCGCACCTACTACGACGTCGTCGGCGACAGCGCCGAGGCGCTGCGCGCGCAGATCGAAGCCCTGCGGCCGCGCGGCGAGGACGGCGGCCGCTATGACGCATACACGCGCTGGAAGCTCGAATGGCGCTATTCGTACCGTGAGCAGCGCGACGGCTGCCGGCGCGCCTCGTTCCGCACGCATCTGACGACGACGATTCATCTGCCGCGCTGGCAGGCGCCACCCGATGCAGCGCCGGAGCTCGTGCAGCGCTGGGAGGCGTACGTCGCCGCGCTGGACCGCCATGAACGCCGTCACGAAGCGCTCGCGATCGAAGCCGCCGAGGCCGTCGAGCGCCGGGTCGGTGCGATCGACCAGGCTGCGGATTGCAGGACGCTGGAGGCCGAGGTCAACGCGGCCGGCGAGGCCGTGGTCGAGGACTACAAGGCACGTCAGCGTGCCTACGACGTCGAGACCGGGCACGGCCGCACCGAAGGCGTGCGCTTTCCATGACGGCGCTGCCGCGCGGCGGCGTGTCGTGCCTCGAAGGCAAGGAGCGCGTGGCATGACGATTCGGCGGCGATGGTGTGATCCGTATCGGACGTTCGTGCCGTGCCTCGCGCTCGCGCTGCTGCTGTCGATGGTCGCGATCGAGGCGCAGGCGGCGGACCGGCGCCAGTTGCTGTTCGAGAACCGCGTGCACCAGTGGCAGGTGTATTACGTGCAGAGCAGGGACTTCGCGCGCGGCCGCCATGTCTACTATGCGGTGAGCTATCGCGGCCGGCCGCTGGCGTTGCCGAAGGACATGTTCGGCGCGGTGGCCGACGTCGACCGCTTCTTCGTCGCGGCCGGCTTTCCGCCCGATGCGACCGACAACGATTCGGTGCTGCTCGGCTTCACGCCGAGCCTGCAACTGCCCGGCGGCAGCACGCAGGCCGGCGCGCTGACCTTCGTCTACGCGCGCGCGGCCGGCGACACGGTCGAGCTCTACGACCAGCAGCACCGCTGGCTCGGCACGATCGAGATGGCCGGCGGGCGCTGAGGCGTCGTGACGACGGTCGATCCGAGGACCGTTCCGGCGAAGGGGGTCCCGATTCCCGCGAAGGCTGCGGAGTCGGAGGGCTCTCCTGTGCCGTTGTGCGCGTCGGGCGAGGGAGTTCGTCGGCGCGAGGGGCTCGGTCGAGCTGGTCGGTGCGTGGCGCAGCGTACGGCCGGTGCAGGATCGCGACGACGATGCGTGTAGGAAATCGCCGCTTCGTGCACCGGGTCGGTTGACGCTGAGGCGAACCCGCGCAAACTGGCGTCGCGGCTTCGATCCGCGTCGGATCGGCCGATCGCTCAGGCATGCAAGGAGAGGTGATCGTGATGAGGGAGACCGTATTCTTCGGTGTTGCGACGGGATTGCCGATCCTGTTTCCGATGATCACGATCACCGTGCCGCCGCCGGCGCGGCATGCCGGGGCGGTCGTCGCGCAGTCCGATCATCGCCGTCGGGAGGATCGATCGCCCGCGCCGCGAGGCGCGCCCGAACGGAAGCTTGTTTCGTCGCCGCATCTGCCGGCCGGAGATCGCCGATGAGATCGCCGCGCGTGGTGTTCAATCCGGCCCTGCTCGACGATTTCGTCGAGACGCTCGACGCCGCCGAACTGGCCGCCCACGAGTCGCGCTATGTCGGCGACGGCGACATCGCGCGCCTGCGACGCCGGTCGATGCAGGCGTTCGGCGCGTCGCTGGCCGGCCTGCTCGAGCAGTGCCGCACGCGCGAGGATCACAGGCGTCTGGGCGAGTGGCTCGACGCCGCACGCGAGTACCGGCTGGTCTGTTACGCGGAGGCCGGTTACGCCGACGCGTGCTATCACCGCATCCACAGCGCTTACTGTCATGCGGAGCGGCGGCTACGCAGAAACGGGCGGGGGAGGGATGTTCGATGAGCCGCTCCGCCGTTTCCGCTCGCCCTCCGAGCGCGCGAATCGCATGCGCTCGCGAACGATCATGAGGTGCCTGAGGCGACCGCCACATGGAGCGATCGTCCGCGCCGAGGCCACGGCGCGCCAGGCGCGCAAGAGAAGCGGCCGGCTCGCCCCGCAGGCGACCGGCCCAGTCGTGAGCCCGACCACTGCACAAGTCGCCCACATCGTTCGATCCCGCGATCACGCCGTCCTCACTATCCTCGCTGCTCCACCCCGATCGAGCCGGACGTGACGACGAAACCCTCATTCGCGCTCAAGCGCATCCCGCGACTTTGGGCCTCGCTGCTGCATCTGGCCGCGCTCGCGCTGGCCGGTGCGCTGTTCGCCGGGCGCAGGCTCGCGGCATTCCGGTGGCAGCCGATCCTCGATCGCGTGCCGGACTTCTACAGCCACGTGTCCAATCTCTCGATCAGCTACATGCTCTATGCCGGCGTCGGCTACCTGTGGCTGGCGTTCGGTGTGCCGATGCGCCTGATCGGACTGTTCGGGCTCGCGCTGGCGGCCTGCAATCTCGTCGTCGAGAGGGCGATCCCGGTCCTCAACACGCCCGATCCGGTCGATGCGCTGTACGGACTGATCGGTATCGCGCTCGGTGCCGTGCTGCTGGTCGCGATCGATCGCCGTGGTATGCGCCCCTCACCGGCGAGCGACTGAACAACGGGAGCGGAGAGGCCGCGTTCAGCGCGTCAGTTCGATCGCGCCGTCGGCGGTGCGCCGTGCGCGCAGCGACCAGCCGGCATCGAGTGCGGCCAGCAGCGAGTCGGTGTCGGACGGGCGGAACACGCCGCTGATGCGGACCGCGCCGAGCGCAGGGTCGGAGAGCCGCAACGGCGTCGTCGCGTAGCGGTTGATCTCGGTCAGGACTTCGTCGAGCCGGCGGTCGCTGAAGATCAGCTCGCCGCGCGTCCAGGCCTCGGCCTGCCCGAGATCGAACGACTCGACCGGGGTCAGCGGCCCGCGCTCGCCGTAGCCGATGCGCTGGCCCGGCGTGAGGGCGGTTTCGGCGGCCGCCTCGTCGGTCAGGCGGACGCCGACCGCGCCCTCGAGCACGGCGACCGTGATCCTCGGATCACGACGCTCGACCTGGAACCGCGTGCCGATGTCGCGCAGACGGCCGCGCCCGGCGAGTACCTCGAACGGGCGTTCGTCGGCGGCGACGATCAGATCGACACGACCGCGCCGGACTTCGAGCACGCGTTGCGCATCGTCGACCCGGAACTCCAGCGCGGTGTCGGTATCGAGGTGCACCTGCGTGCCGTCGACGAGCGTCAGCGCGCGCTGTTCGCCGACCGCGGTCGCGAACTCGGCGGCGGCGAAGCCGCCGAACGGATGCAGCCAGCCGATCAGGCCGACCGCCAGCATCAGCACCGCTGCGGCGGCGATCGAGACGCCGCTGCGCCAGCGCCGGCGATGGCGCGCATGGACGGCACCGCGCCGCGCCGGCCGGATGGCGGCGGCGATCGCCGGCATCTCGCCGAGACCGGCGGCGGCCTCGTCGAGCGCGGCGACCTCGAGCCAGACCTCGATGTGCGCCGGATCGGCCGCGCACCAGCGCTCGAACGCGTCGCGATCGACGGCGCTGCAGTCCGGTGCCTTCAGCCGGGCCTGCCAGTCGGCGGCCCGTCGCAGGACGGCGGAATCGTGGGCGGAAGCATTCATGACGGGTCTCGTGTCGCGAGCAGGCGGTCGACCTTGCCGCGCAGTTCGCGCAGCGCACGCGAGATGTGCTTCTCGACGGCCTTGACCGATATACCGCAGCGCGCCGCGATCGCCGGATAGCTCAGCGCGTCGACGCGGTTGAGCAGATAGACCTCCCGGCAGCGCGGCGGCAGTTCGAGGATGGCTTGTCGGGCGAGCATGAGCTGCTGGTGATCGGCGACGTGGTGTTCGGGCGTGGGTTCGTGGGACAGGGCTTCGGCCAGCGCCAGCGGCACGGTGGCTTCTCGCTGCGCGGCCTGGCGCTGCCGGTCGCGATGCAGGTTCAGCACGATCCGGTATGCCAGCGGCGTCCATTCGGCCGGATCGGTGCGGTCGCGGTAGCGCAGCAGGCGCAGGAAGCCCTCCTGCACGAGGTCCCTGGCGTCCTCGGTGGCGACGCCGAGATTGACCAGGAAGCGCTGCAGCGGTACGCGCCGCTCCGCGACGAAACGGTCGAACGCCTCGCGTGCGGCAGTGCCGGCAGCCTCGGTGGGAGCTCGGGTCATGCGCGCATCATATGGCTCGTCCGCGGCGGAGGGCAGCGTGGGACTGGCGACTAGCACGGCACTCCAGGGCGTTGTGGCCGATCGCCACCGCCCCTCATAACGCGGCGCGCGCCGATCCCCCTACCCGACGCTCGCCGGTAGAACCGCGAGTCAGAACCGGCGCGTCGCGCCCAGCCAGAAATAACGGCCGATCGGGTCGTCGAACCGCGGGTCGTAGCCGCCGCTGGCCTCCTCGTAGTTCTCGGGCGTGTGGTCGAACAGGTTGGCGACGCCGAGCGAGATGCGCCAGTCGCGCCATCCGGTGTAGGCGAGGCTCGCGTTGACCAGCGTGAAGCCGGGCGTCGAGCACTTGTGCACGGCGGCGCGATAGTCCGGGCAGCCCAGCGCGTCCGCGTCGTACTGGCGGTAACGGTAGTGGCCGGTGTGACGCAGCAGCAGCGTCGAGGACCAGACGTCGCGGCTCCAGCGCAGCGCGCCGATCGCGGTCAGGCGCGGCTGGCCGGCGTAACCGGCGCGCTCGTACTCGGGCGCGTCGGGCGTCGGACGGAAGCTCAGTTCGTCGAGCCAGTTGGCGGCGACGTCGAAGCCGAACGTACCGTAGCGCGTCGGCACCGAGGTCCAGCGCAGGTCCAGATCGATACCGCGCGTCATGGTCTGCCCGAGGTTCACGCGAAACAGATTGACCGCCTCGAGCCGACCGGCGTCGTCGCGGATCAGCGCATCGGGGAATGCATCGGGATGCTGCAGGGCGTAGCTCAGCGGTATGTCGCCGATCTCGTCGCTGCGGCGCAGCTGATAGGCGTCCAGGCCGATGCTGAAGCGCTCGGCCGGCTCCCAGATCACGCCGGCGTTGACGCCGCGCGAGGTCTCCGGACGCAGACTGCGGTTGTAGCCGCTGCGCTGTTCGAGCAGGCAGCGCGTCTGCGTGTCGCTGCCGGCCGGCAGCGCGCACGGCAGCATCGCCTCGGGTACCGCGACATAGGCGTAGCTGCCCTGCTCGACGAACGGCGGGCGCTGCTCGAGCAGCGCCGGCGTGCGCCAGCCACGCGTCGCACCGGCACGCAGCAGCACGCTCGGCAGCGGCGTCCAGATCAGGCCGAGCGCCGGCGAGGCGCGCGAGCCGAAACGGCTGTCGCGCTCGATGCGCCAGCCGAGGTCCGCCTGCAACGCGCCCGGCAGCGGCACGCCGAAGCGCGCGTAACCCGAGCCGACCGAGCGGGCCGAGTCGTAGCGACCGTCGAGCCGTCCGATCAGCAGTTCGTCCGAACTCAGCGATGCGTCCGGCGCCTGATGCAGCGTTTCGCGGCGCCACTGCGTGCCGGCATCGACGCTGATCTCGCCGGGCGACCAGCCGCCGACGTGGCCGCTGACCGTGCTGGCGAGATCGAGCACGCGCGTCCGCGCGCGATTGTCGAGCGGCGGCGCCAGCGCCAGTGCGAGCTGCGGATCGACGACCGGCAGATTGAAGCGGTAGCGGTTCTCGTTGGCGAGCTCGGCGAATCGCTCGCGGTTGACCAGGCCGGTGATCCGTTCCTCGACGCGGCTGTCCTCGATGCCGACGAGGTTGTCGAGCGTCCAGGCATGTCCCTTGCGTTCGAGTCCGAACTGCGCGCGCGCGACTTCCGAACGCGTGCGCTGGCGGATCGGTCCGACGTCCCAGAAACCGTAATAGAGGACGTCGCCGCCGGGCAGGCCGGCGAGGGCCGGATTGATGATGATGCCGGCCGATGGCGCCGACTGCTGGCGCTGATCGACGCGCGCCAGCCGCAGATCCGCGTACGCGTCCCAGGGGCCGGACAGCGGCGTGCGCACGTGGCCGAGCAGCGAGCGCGAGTTCTTGCCGGTGCGCAGCGTCGTCACCTTCGCCGTATCGGCCAGGCAGCTGCCGTCCTCGCCGAGATCCTGCGCTGCGCAGCCGGCCCGGGCGCGCAGGTTCTCGACGCCGATGGCGTCCGCGAAGTTGCCCGGAAACGAAAACACGCTGCGCGCATCGCGCAGGCCCTCGTCGCTGCGGTCGAGCGTGTACCAGTCACGCCGGTCGCCGAGCACCGGATCGGCGTCGATCGCATCGATCATCAGCAGCAAGTCGGTGCCGTTCGCGAAATGCTCGCCGAGCGCGCCCGACAGCTGGCGGTGGCCGGCGTCGCCGCGGCTCGACAGGCCTTGCAGCGTGGTGATTTCGCCGCCGTCCAGTCGCTTGCGCAGCGTGATGTCGATGACGCCGGCCATCGCGGCGGCACCGTAGCGGGTACCGGCGCCGTCGCGGATGATGTCGATGCGCTCGACCATCGCCAGCGGAATCGAGCCGACGTCGGCGATGCTGCCGTCGGCGTCGCCGGCGAGGCCGTAGTCGGCCATGCGACGACCGTCGAGCAGCAGCAGCGTGGCGTGCGCGCCGAGCCGCCGCAGCGCGACCGAGGCGGCGCCGGAACTGCCGGCGCGGAACAGGCCCGCGCTGTCGCCGCTCATCGCTTCGGGCTGGCGCGTGGCCTGCACGCCCGGCTGCGAACGCAGCAGGTCGAACAGCGTCAGATAGCCGCTGGCCTGGATCTGTTCGCGCGTGATCGTCGTGGTCGGCGTCGAGGTCGCGGTGACGATGCGGCCGAGCGCGTTGCCGTGCACGTCGACCTGCGGCAGCTGCGCGTGCGCGTGCTCGACCGGCAGCGGTGCCGGCACCGCCGCCACCGCGACCCGGGCCGGGGCTGCACGGCGCAGCACGAAGGTCCCGCTGCCGACCGGCGCGGCCTCGATACCGGTCGCCTGCAGCAGGCGCGCGAGTGCCTGCTGCGGCGCGAGGCGGCCGGACAGGCCTTCGCTGGTCCGTCGCGACACGATCTGTGGCGGGTAGAGCAGCTGTACGCCGCTCTGCGTGGCCCAGGCGTTGAGCGCGTCGCCGAGCGGGCCGCGCTCGATGCGATAGTCCACGCCGGCGGCCGCATCCGCCCGGGCCGGCGGGGCGGTCCAGAGGAGCAGCAAGGCGATCAGACCCGCTATGCCCTTCATCGCGCGCTCGTGCGGAATCGTCGGACGTCAGTGGACCGGCCCCCGCCGCACGCGGTGCCGACTGGACATCCGCGGGCAACGATCCCGGTGGCGACTAGCTTGCACAGGAACCGCCTGACCCGCTAGCGACGGCACTGGTGGCTCTGCAAACAACTGATACATCACACTCCGAACCATCAGGCAACTGAACGACACGGCGCTGTCGTTCAGTGTAAACGTCGATGGCACCAAAAGAAGAGGTTCTTCGCCCCCCGCAGCCATCGGCCTATGACTGGTCTCGTCCGCGCCGTCCGCTCTCGCTTTTGCGCTTGCCTTGGCTTTCAGCCCTTGCCGTGGACGTGCCTGAAGCGAGCCGAGGGCGCAGGGCACCGGTGCGGCGCAAAAAATGGCCGGGAGACATGCTTGGCGTCGCGCCGGCGCCGGCCTGGAGGGCGGCCGCCAGGAATGGCGGTTCGCACGGACATCGAAGGTCAAACGCTCGAGGGCGCTCGAGTGCCATAAGCCGGCGCGGAGCAGGGGTCGAAGCCGAATGATCCCGCAGGCGGACAAGAACCAAGACGGCTCGCGTAGCGGCAGCGATACGACGCGCAAAAAAGCAAAGGCCCCCTGCTTCCTCAGGGGGCCTTTCACGGCGACCCGACTAGGGGGAGGGCGACCGTGGTCGGACGGCGAAGGACGCGAAGCAGGCCTCGGGGGGCATGCGACAGCCCGTCCGGATTTTCCTCTTGCCCAGGAAATGCGGTCCGACGGCGACCATGTTCCGTGGTCGGAGGGCCTGGCGGAACTGAACGAAATCGATGCCGCGATCCAGGCTTCTCGTCTGCCGAGACGCTTCGTACGAGCCGGGCGGTCGTCGCTTTCGGCGAACCGGCGGAAGGTAGGGGAGGCCGGGCCTGCCGCGTTAGGACCGGGGTGAGAGCGCTCGCCCACGATCGATACGAGGTGCCCCATGCCGATCTCCTCCGTCGCGCCGCAACTGCCGGACGCACCGCCTTCCCTGGATCTGACCGGCAAGGCGCGCATCCGTCAGGCGGCACTGCAGCTGTTTGCGAGCAAGGGTTATGCGCAAGCCTCGCTGCGGCGGATCGCTCAACGCGCCAGCGTGTCGCTGGCGCTGATCGGCCATCACTTCGGCAGCAAGCTGCTGCTGCGCGAAGCGGTCGATCGCTGGATCGTACGCCGTCTCGGCGAGGCCGCGCTGTCCTCGGTCGATCTGCGCGCGCCGCTGGCCGCCGCCGCCGCACAGCTGGCACATGGCTATCAGGACGGACTGGAAGCCGAGCCGGACATGCGCGCGTACCTGCGCCGCACGGTGCTCGAGGACGTGCGCGGAGAGGCGCAGGTGCTGTCGCTGGCGCTCGAGCAGATCCGGCAGATCCTGGGGCAGGTGCCCGAGGCGATGCGCGCCGGCGGTCCCGATCCGCTGGCGCCCTGGTCGGCCCAGGTCTTCGTGCAGGTGTTCGGGCAGCTCGTGCTCGAGCCGGCACTGCGCCGTGACGCCAAGCGGCGTGCCGGCAGCGAGACGCTGCCGGCGGGTACCGTGCCGGGCGCGCCGTTCGCGGCCTCGCCGGGCCTGCGCCGCCCGCGCCATGCCGACGCTGCAGCCGTCCCGCTCGGCCTGGTCCATTCGCGCTGAAGGGGCGCGGAGGATTGCGGATCGGGACGCATGCCCTCGTGGAGCGGCAGCGGACAGTTCAGCGGGATCGGGCCAGCGGCTGCGGCATTCAGACGCAAAACCTGTTATGTAGCGCGTCCGAGACCGCGACCGACGTCGCGCCGGTCGCCGCCGCATCTGCGCCGTCGAGCGTGCGTGCCGCGCGCGGCTTCTTCGCTGCCCATCCTCCTCCCGATCCGCAACAAGGAGTGCCCATGAAAACGCCCGTACGTCTGCTGGCCCTGACGATCGCCGCCTGCACGGCAGGCGCGGCATTCGCCGCATCGACCGAGAACCCGGCTCCGCCACAGTGGACCGCCTGGGGCGGCACGGTGGGTCTGCACTTCAATCCCGATCTGCTCGGCGATCTGGGCATCGCCGTGACCGCCAGCGAACACGCGTTGCCGGCCGGCGCGGCGCGTCTGACCGACGGTCTGCAGGTGCGCCAGGCACAGGCGATGACCGCGTTCGATCTGCGCCGCGACGGCAGCATCGCGTTCCGCGCCGAGCGTGGCTCGTTCGCCGGCTTCCTCGGCGGCGCGATCCAGGCGCGTGGCGGCCTCCGCTTCGAGCTGCCGGACGGCTCGACGCTGGATCTGACCGATTTCCGCCTGCAGCCCAATCCGGTCGACGCGATGCGGCTGGATCTGGCCGATCGCGACGGCACCGCCTGGTTCACGATCGACCACATGATGTACGAGATGGTCCGCAGCAATCAGGTGCTGGCCGTCTATACGGCCGACGTGCGCGCGTCGCGCGCGCTCGCCGAGCGTGTCGGCCGGCTCGAGCTGGTCGGCCATCCGGTCGCCGACGTGGAGCTGCTGACCGAGGTGCGCAGCCAGGGCACCGGCGGCGATCTCGATCCGCAGGGCAACGGCCACTGGCACGGCGAGCAGGTCGACGGGCAGCCGCCCGGCACGGTCTACGAGGCCGACCTGTTCATGCAGCACATCTCGGTCACGCGCATGCGCCAGTCCGGTACCAGCGGCCACGAGGGCAACGGCCGCGTCGTGTTCGCGCCGGACTCGACGCTGCGCAACAACCTCAACAACGGCAGCGCCGTGACGACGATCCCGGGGCAGGGCGCGCTCGGCATCAGCAGCGCGCTGTGGACCGCGCGGATTCCGTGGTACAGCAAGTTCAGCGGCAACTTCGCGCCGTACAACAACGATCAGCACCCGTTCCTGATCTGGAACATGTACCGCATCAATGCCGACGGCGGCATCGAGCAGATCGGCCGCTCCGGCGTCAAGCACGCCTGGCTGACGACCAACTGGGACTGCGCACCGGGCGAGAACATCAGCGGCCAGATCCTCGGCCGCGGCTGCTCGGACACCTACAGCACGTTCAACAACGACGACAACAGCGACCTGTCGTTCCGGTCCGAGATCATTCCGGCGACCAACCAGTGGGGCCGCTGCGGATCGCTGTTCGATCCGAACTGCGTCGGCAGCAATACCAACAGCTGGCCCGACGACGACGACTACGTCCGCCGCCTGGTCGTCAACGAGTCGCAGATCAGTCCGACGCGCAATCCCGGCGCGACCTATCTGTTCGACTCGTGGTATCTGGCGCGCCAGGACATCAACATCTACAACTCGATGGCCTCGGTCACCGGCACGCCGACCTACTCCGGCGGCAACTGGTCGTTCGCCGGCCAGGGCAACTACCGGCTCGGCTCGGTCACCGACCGCTGGGTCGAGGGCGCGCCGAGCGGCACTACGGTCGCCAACACCGAACTCGCGGTCGCCGAAGGGCATGCGAAGGTCGCGGTGCGCGTCGTCGATCTCGGCAACGGCCAGTGGACCTACCACTACGCGGTCCACAACCTCGACTTCGCGCGCGCGGTCACCGAAGGCAGCGAGCCGAACCTGCGCGTGCTCAGCAACCGCGGCTTCAGCTCGTTCAGCGTGCCGCTGGAGGCCGGCGCGGTCGTCGGCACGCAGCGTTTCAGCGACGGCGATCTGGAGGTCGGCAACGACTGGACGTTCAGTTCGGCCGGCGGGCGCCTGACCTGGACGGCGCCGGCCGGCGCGTCGCTCGACTGGGGCTCGCTGTATCTGTTCTCGGTCACCGTCGATGCGCCGCCGACGCCGGGGCAGAGCCGGCTGGACGTCGCCCAGTCCGGCTCGCCGGCGTTCTACGACGTCGCCGTGCCGGTGCCGGGCGCACAGGCCGACGAGATCTTCGAGAGCGGCTTCGAGTAAGCCGCTTCGCGGCGCGGGCCCCTTAGCGGGCCCGCGCTCTCCGTGCGGACCTTTGGCGTCTGCGCATTCGCGTGCCTTGCCGGCAGCGCCGCGCACTTTTCGCCGCATTCGGCCGCGCCGATCCGCTCGATCCTCGTTCGCCGGCTTCCACGCCGGCCGTATCGTCGCGCGCGCTCAGTTCCCTGGTCGCAGGGCGCGCTTTCGTCCAGTCGGGGCGTCGGCCGCGGCCACGTTCTGACTCCCGTTCCTTCGCGTAACTCGGCTTGGGTTTCGTTCGCATCCGCTCCAACGGCGGACGCGCGCGGCGTATGCCGGTTGCGTTCCATCCGAACGGGAGATCCCATGCGCCAGTCGATTCGTTGCAAGCCCCTCGCCGCCCTGATGGCGCTCCATCTCGGCACACTGATCACCTCCCCGGCGCTCGCGCAGCCGGCGCCCGACGAAGTGTCGGACCGCAAGACCTATCTGATCGAGTTCGAAGAGCAAGGCGCTCTGCAGTACGACGGCGGCGTCGGCTCGCTGTCGGCGACGACACCGCGTGCGAGCGGCGCACAGATGTTCGACGCACAGTCCGCCGAGGTGCTCGCCTATGTCGGATACCTCGAAAACACGACGGCGATGCACACCGCGGCGATCGGCTCGGCGCTTGGTCGCGATCTGCAGGTCTCGCATCGGTACTTCTACACGCACAGCGGCATCGCGGCCGAGCTCAGCGATGCCGAAGCCGCCGAGGTCGCCCGGGTGCCGGGTGTCCGCTCGGTCACGACGCGCGAGCCGGACGAGATGTCGACGTATCGCACGCCGCCGCTGATCGGTGCGGAGGCGGTCTGGAATCTTCCGGCGCCGGGCGGGATCGCCAACCGCGGCGCCGGCATCCGGATCGCCGTGCTCGATTCGGGCGCCAATTCGCAGCATCCCTCGTTCGCCGACGATGCCAGCTGCGGCTTCTCGGCCGCCAATCCGAAACTGATCGCAGTCAGCTGCGCGACGGCGACCGGCCCGGGCGGTGCCTGCGATGGTGCCGATCCCGAGGCTGACCCGATCTCGAGCAGTCACGGCGTGCATGTCGCCGGTACCGCGGCCGGCAATACGCTGATCGCCGCGTCGACGACGCCGGCACCGACCTTGCCGGCGCCGTTCACGCAGATGTCGGGCATCGCGCCGTGCGCCGGCATCAACAGCTACAAGGTCTGCAACGAACCCGACGGACGCTGCGCGAACGCCGACTCGGCGGCGGCGATCAACAATGCGATTGCGGCGGTGGGGACCGGCGTGCGCGTCCTGAATTTCTCGATCAGCGGCGGCACTTCGCCGTGGAGTGCCAGCGACGGCGATCGGCGGTTTCTCGATGCGGTCAATGCGGGAATATTCGTCGCGGCTGCCGCCGGCAACACGAGTGCGACGATTACCGACCCGGTCGGCCGGGTCAATCACCGCGGTCCGTGGGTGATGTCGGTCGCCAATACCTATGCGACCGAACGGCCGCTCGGCGGTCGCTTCTCGGTGAAAGCGCCCGACGCGATCGACGGCATGCAGGCGCTTCCGGTGCTGAAGGGCAGCTCGACACCGGCCGGGCCGGCGTTTACCGACCGGCCGTTGCGCATCGATCCGCGCAATCTCGCCGGCTGCACGAACACCGGCGGCTTCGCGGCCGGCTACTTCGACGGCGCGGTCGCGGTGGTCCGTCGCGGTGCCAATACGCCGGCGACCGAACCCTGCGGTTTCGCCGAGAAGATCACCAACGCGGTCAACGCCGGCGCGACCGCGGTGCTGATCGTCAACAACCAGTACGGCGCACTCAGCATGACCACGACCGGAGCGCCGACCACGGCGCCGGCGTACGCCCTGGCCGACGTGGTCCAGGCCGACCGGCTGATCGCACGCCTGCGCACCGCCGCGGCCGGTGCCGTCACCGGCAGTCTGGAAATCGAGACTGACCTGACCGACATGCTCAGTCCCGGCAGCCTGCGCGGCCCGACGCCGACACCGCTGGCCGATCTGACCAAACCCGACGTCGCCGCGCCGGGCACGCTGATCTACGCGGCGATGCGCACCGAGGACGGCAGTTACGACTATATGTCGGGCACCTCGATGGCATCCCCGCACGTCGCCGGTGCGGCGGCGCTGCTGCGCGTGATCCATCCGACCTGGACGCCGATGGAGGTCAAATCCGCGCTGCAGATGACGGCGATCCGGCCGAACGGCGCCTGGTGGGACGGCGACGGCGTCGGCAACGGCCGCATCGACGTCGCGCGCGCCGAGCGGGCCGGGCTCGTGATGGACGAGACCTATGCCAACTTCCTCGCGGCCAACCCGAGCGGTGGCACGCTCGACATCAAGGCGCTGAATCTGCCGTCGATGCGCAATAGCGCCTGTGCGCCGTCGTGCACGTTCACGCGTACCGTCCGCAGCACGCTCGCGACCGCGTCGGAATGGAGCGTGAGTTTCGACAGCGCAGCCGACATCAGCGCGACGGTGACGCCGGCCGGCTTTTCGCTGGCGCCCGGCGCGAGCCAGGCGCTGCAGATCACCGTCAGCGTCGATCCGCGCGGGCGGCCGCTGACGGCGCCGAACCCGCCCGGCTTCGGTGCGGTGATGCTGACCGAGACCGGCGATCTCTCACCGCCCCTGCATCTGAGCGTGGCGGTGCGCGCGCCGCGCGATTCCATCTTCGCGGACGGCCTCGATCCGTAATCGCTTCCCGGACTCCTGGCCGGATCGCCGACGGCGAATCGGCCAGGACTACCGATCGTCTTCCACGACGAAGTCGCGAATCCTTCATCCGCCGGTTCGCGACACCTATGATGCGGATCCCACTGTGCGAGGGATCTGCGCATGTCCGCCCAATCGATCTATGGACTCATCGCCCTGAGCGCGTGCGCCCGGGCGCTCTCGGGCGAGTCACCCGATTCGGCCTGGCGACTCGAGGCCGCGGCCGCCTATCCTGAGCGACCGGCCGCTCGAGACAAAAGCTGTCCGCGCAACGCCTTTCGCGGGCTCGCCGAGCATGGGGACTTGGCCGGAATTCCGGCTGCTCGCATGCCGACGCGCTCGATCAACGCGCGTTATGCCCTCGAGGCTGCGGAAGCGGTGCTTGGAAACCCGGCCCTGGCGCAGGATCGCGTCGAGCTTTGGCAGCGCACCTCCGGAAGAGGCAAGAGACGCAACGGGCAGATGGATGTCATGGCCGCACTGTTTCTGGCCGGCCGGTTGAGCCGGCCGTCCATCTGAGCCGGCCGTTTCGTCAGGGCCGCATACGCGCGAGCCAGACCGTATGGCCCCCGCAGTCCGGGTCTTCCGTGCGATGCGCGCAGACCTCGAATCCGTGTTCGGCCAGCAGCGCGCGATACGCCTCCGGCGCCAGGCTGGCATGGTAGAGCGGCTCGCCGCGATACTCGCCGATCGCCTCGCCGTGTGCCGGACCGCTCGTGAACATCAGCGCCGTGCCTGCCGCGGCATGGCGGCCGAACACCGCGAACATGCCGCGCTGGTCGTCGTGGTCGAGATGGAAGAAGCTGTCCCAGGCCAGAATGCCGGCGTAGGTCCGACCGAGATCGAGCCCGCGCATGTCGGCGACCTGCCAGTGCTGGTCCGGAAAGCGGACGCGGCAGTGCGCGATCAGCGACGGCGACGCATCGACGCCGTCGACGCGAAAGCCACGCCCGATCAGGTTGGCCGCGATCGGCTCGCCGATGCCGCAGCCCAGATCGAGCACGGTGCCGCCGGGCGGCAGCAGCGCCGCGAAGCGGTCGAGCCACGCGGTCTCGACCACGGCGCAGGCTTGCCGGTCGCTCGCGTAGGCATCGGCGTGGCGTTCGTAGAGATCGGTGATGCGGTCGGCGAGCGGATGCATGCGGGCCACTCTAGGGACGTCTGCTTGAAGAGACAACCAGCAGCCATCGCGCGCGTGATCGGAAACTGCGTCTGATACGCGTCATGTTGACGAGGGCCATGGTCTCAAGCGCAGTAGCTCCGAAAAGATCTCTGATCAGACCGCAATCTACGAGGGCCTTGTGTGGCGCTCATCGGACAGGGCGGCGTGGGAGTGAGTATTTGCCGCGCGACTTCCTGGCCGCTCGGCGCAAAGGGTGAGTAAGAGCTCTCTTCTCGCTAGCTCCTGCAAAAACGTTTGGCGGTGAGACTTCTCACCTCTGCCTGAATGGCGTAAGGTCATAGTTGCGGACGCCGTTCAGGGGGCTCCGCACTCGGTCCATGGTTGCGTACTCCTCGAAAGCCCCAGGGGTGAGGCTTCGTGAGACATGCGCCTGGGTGGTCGTTTGATGCGATTCGCATGAATGTCTATCAGGGGGTGTCAGGCCACCGCCATGGCCAACGTGTGCTTTCTCAGGAAGAAAAGAACCGTGAGCGGATGCTCCTCCAGGGGGTGCTGTTACATCAACCATTGGATGAAGGGGATTTGAGATGCATCGATTCTTGCGCCTGTCTTCCTGGCTCGCTGTGCTATTGGGAGCTGCTCTATTCAATCAATCTTGGGCACAAGGAAGGGATCAGGAAGATCGAAACCAGATCATCGTCGCGGTTGCCGATAATTCAGAAGGATCTTCCCTCAATGCCGAAGCCTTGCTGTCGGCCATTCCCGATCAAAAGCAGAACCCAGAGCTGTACGAGTATCTTGGGAGACCCGTCAGGGGAGGCCTCCTATTCGCCGGGCTCGATATCGACGAGAGTGGTCTTAGAGAGGATTATGCGTCGATGCTAAAGGAGCTGCAGGCTTAT
This sequence comes from Rhodanobacter denitrificans, assembly GCA_003241385.1. Classification (GTDB taxonomy): domain Bacteria; phylum Pseudomonadota; class Gammaproteobacteria; order Xanthomonadales; family Rhodanobacteraceae; genus Dokdonella; species Dokdonella denitrificans_A. The sequence goes on along the minus strand of QFPO01000002.1, from coordinate 56,032 downwards.
GCGATTCTTCGCTACGGGCCTGATGTAGACGCCGCCTTGATTGTCGAGCGATTGAAGAACGATCGCCGGTTCTCCTACGTTGCGGAAGATGAAACCGGCGGGTTTTCCTTTACCGTTCCGAACGACTCGATCTTCGTCGATCCCAGTCCTGGGGTATCCAACAATACGGATTTCCAGTGGATAGGCGAGGACGGGGTCCTCACCTTGCAGCGGGCCTGGGATTTCAATACCGGATGGGCCCACGTAGGCATGATCGATTCCGGCATCGCAGTTGCCTCGGATCCCGCGCCGCCGACCGGAACGGGGCGTCTGTACAAGGTCGATCATCCGGATCTGCAGCGGGTGGTGTCCTACAACCATAGCTGGGACTTCCGCTATGGTTCGACGACCCGCAGGATGATCGGTAACAACTTCCCTACGAACGCCCACGGCACGCACACCACAGGCATCGTGGCGGCGAATGCCAACAACGGAATCGGCGTAGCGGGCATTTGCTGGAACTGCAGCGTGCTCATGGGGCAGGTTCAGCCCTCCGCAATTGACGTTCCCTCCGCTCTGTCGTGGCAGGCTTACTGGGGGGCGCAGGTCGTCAACTTCAGCGGCTTCATATCGCCTGCTGTTAATTGTTCGGCGTCGCCCAGCGAGCCGATGTGCAAGGCATTGGCCTTGGCTCTGGAACTCGATGTCCCGTTTGTGGCGGCTGCCGGGAACAATCGGGCACGGGTCAATTTCCCCGCGCGCGACTCCAGGGCGATTGCGGTCGGTGGCATCGACGTCAACAGGGACTGGTGGGATGAGCAAGCTTGGCCGATTCAGGCCTGGGATTATGGTACGGGAACCTACGCAGGCTGTCCCGCGATAACGCCCGCCGGCAACGAATGCGGAGCCAATTACAATACGACCGGGTCGGAGCTCGATTTCGTGGCGCCGGCGCGTGACATTATTTCCACCGTTCCAGCCGGTGCCTCGTATTATCCCGCTCTGACCAACATATGTAACGACTCCAACTACGGGACGGCGAGCGACGGTTACGCTTACTGCACCGGAACGTCGATGTCGGCTCCGATGGTGACTGGTGTTATTGCGCTGCTGCGGTCGACCAATCCCTTGATCACGCGATCGGCCGTCTACGATGTCTTGAAGAGCACGGCGATCGGATCGGGAGGGTCTTATGACAACTATCTAGGATGGGGCAGGCCTGGAGCCCGCTACGCCGTTATGGAAGTTCTTGGGCATGTAGGAGGCGGCCCGATCGAGAGCCGCCTGACACCGATGTTCGCGCTTTCCATCAGTGGCGATCGTCTGTACACGACTCGCCCTCAAGTCGCCGTCGGGGCGCTCGCAGGGCTTTATCTGAGCAATGCCTTCCCGAACGACGTGTACTGCGCTCCTACCGTGGCCTGCGACTTCGACCCGCCGACGTACCTCAATACACGCTATCCCTATACGGAGCCGGCTACGGGTGAAGGCTACTCGACAGTCAATGGGTACGCCAATTTCCCGACTTACAAGCCGAACGCACCGTCCCGTCCGATGTCGGCCTTCTGGGTCTTTACGTCCGACAAGAGTCCTTGGGCCGGCGTGCAGCTCAAGCCGTTGTACCGTATGAGTTACAAGAGCGCATGCGATAACCGCGAGCACACCTACTCGGTGTCGATGACCGAGGTTGGAACTTTGACGTCCCTTCCGGATCTGTGTGCGACTGAAACCGGAACTCAGCTTCGGGAGTTCGACGGCATCGAGGGGTACGTCATGTCGAGCTGCCCCCCGAGCTACGTGTGTGATGGCAGCGACCCGACGGCGCCGCAAAAGCTTTACCGCCGTCGCAGTACCACGCTGGCGACCAACGCCTTGCTGGTCCAGAATCAACTCGGTCTGTCGGCCTTCTCGACCTACACCTCGGTGCCGTGGGCTGCGGACGATGGCTTTCTGGGGTATGTCTTCCCGAACAGCGATCAGGATGGCGATACCTTGATCGACGGCATGGAGCGTTTGTACGGTCTGGATTGGACCAGTACCGATAGTGATTGCGACGGTCTATCCGATGAGGCGGAGTTTCCGCTGACGACGACACAGCCGGTCAGCTATGACCCCTTACAGGGTGGCTCGTGTCCGTAAGATAGTTCGGCCCTTACACTACCGGCCGATGCATGAGTGCGCTCCGATCGGAGCGCACTCATTCTTTGCTGGACTCACACTCCACTCCTCCCGGTGGCCGGTGCGCCGCAGGTCTTTTCGTCCGCCAATTTCTTGCCCGAGACGTCCCTGGCTGCACAGGACGTTTACCGCATGGTTACCGTCGCATGCCCCCGGGCAGCTGAGCATGGCGTACGAGGCCACAGCGTCGCAGCGCAATCCGTCGAGAGAGCTCGTTGACGACCCTTCACGACAAGCGCCGTGGCTCGACGGCCATATCAGTCTGCGTCGTGCTTCGTCCGATGGGCGAGACCGAGCCAATGGTGTCGTACCGGCACCGCCACCGTCAGCACCGCCAGGAAGATGCCGTAGGCGACCAGCGTCGCCAGCACCTGCTTCCAGATCGCGCCGCTGCCCGGATCGGCGTTGACATAGCCCCAGCGCATGCCGGCGATGCTGAGCACGACCGAGCCGAGCAGCACGGCCAGATCGAACAGCCGGCGCTTGAGGTGGCGCGGCTGGCGCGGAAACAGCCAGTACAGCGCGCCGATGATCGCGAACCACGGCAGGAACAGAATGAACGACAGGCCGATCTCGATCGTCGGATTCATCGCCGGCTGCATCGTCAGTCTCCGCGGATGCCGTAGTAGGTGGCGACGTCGGCGGCGCTGACCGGCCGGTCCTGCTCGCCCCAGTTGCGGCGGATGTGGGTGACGATCGCGGCGATCTCGGCATTGCCGAGGCGTCCGGCGAACGGCGGCATCGAATGCGGCCGCGGATTGCCGGACGTCGTCGGCGGCATGCCGCCGTACAGCACCAGCCGTACCGCGTTGACCGGATCGGGCGCGGTGACCGAGACCGCGCCGCGCAGCGGCGGGTAGTCGCGGCCGCGACCTTCGCCGCCGTCGCCATGGCAGCTCGCGCAATGGTCCTGATACAGGTGCGCGCCGTTGTGCGGATTGGCGGCCGGCTGCGCGGCGGCGTAGAGGAAGCGTCCGGTGTCGGGCTTCTCGTCGCCGCCGTGCGCCGGCACGCTCTTCAGATAGGTCGCCATCGCGCGCGCGTCGTCGCGACGCAGATGGCGCAGGCTCGTGTAGACGACCTCGGCCATCGAGCCGTATGCGGCGCCGTGCTCGCCGTTGCCGGTCGACAGATACTCGGCGAGCTCGTCGACGTCGTAGCGCGCGAGCTGGCGCGCATCGAGCGGCGGCGCGTACCAGCCCTGGCCCGGAATGCGGCCGCCGGCCAGATAGCCTTCGGCCGGCAGCGAGCCCTGCTTGCCGCGCGTGCCGTGGCACATCGTGCAGTGGCCGAGACCGTCGACGAGGTAACGGCCGCGCAGCCAGTCCGGCGCAGCGTCGGCCGGTGCCGGCAGCGGCGCCGGCCGGTAGTGCAGCATGCGCCAGCCGACCAGGGCGCCGCGCCAGCTCGCCGGCCATGCCAGATCGTTCGGCGGCGGCGTCGCCTCGACCGGCTCGAGCGTGCGCAGGTACGCGAACAGCGCGTCGAGGTCGGCATCGGTCAGGTGCGCGAAGTTCGCATATGGAAACGCCGGATAGAGCACGCCGTGGCGGCTGACACCGTGGCGCATCGCATGACGGAATTCCTCGGCCGACCAGTCGCCGAGGCCGGTCTCCGGATCGGGCGTGAGGTTGGTGCTGTAGAGCGTGCCGTAGTCGGTGCGGAAGGGACGCCCGCCGGCGAATGCGCGGCCGCCGCGCACGGTGTGGCAGGTCAGGCAGTTGCCGATGCGCGCCAGATACGCGCCTTCGCTTGCGTCACCGGCCGCCGTCGCCACGGCGGCGCCCGACGGCACGCGATACGACGCGAGTCCGCCCTGGCGCAGCAGCAGGACGCCGCCGATCGCCGCGCCGAGCAGCAGCAGCGGCAGCGCGATCAGGGCGCTCCACAAGACGATGCGGCGGATCATGGCGTCACCTGCGCATACGGGAGATCGCCGCAGGCGAGCGGCGGCAGCAGGCTGCCGGCGGCGGCCGGCCGGTCGTGCGCGCCGGGCGACTGATGCGAGAGGTACTGCGCGACGAGGCGGATGTCGGCCGGTGTCAGCTTGGCGGCGATCTTCGCCATGCAGTCGGGCGCCTTCGAGCGGCGCGTGCCGTCGCGCCAGCTGCCGATCTGCGACACGATGTAGTCCTGCGGCAGGCCGACCAGGGCCGGCACGGCCGGTTCCAGACCGGTCAGCATCGCGCCGTGACAGGCGGCACAGGCCGGCAGGCCGGTCTGCGGATCGCCGTGACGGACCAGCTGCTCGGCACGTTCGCGCACGGCCGCCGGCAGCGCCGGCGCACCGATGTCGGCGGCCTGCGTATGCGGTGGCTGCGCGGCGTAGTAGGCGGCGATCTCGGCGATGTAGGCATCGTCCATGTACTGCGTCAGCCAGACCATCTGCCAGTAGTGGCGGCGGCCGTCGCGGAACGCCTGCAGCTGCTCGACGAGATAGCCGGCCGGCTTGCCGGCCAGATGCGGGTAGTAGGTCGAGCCGGCGACGCCGTCGCCGCGTTCGCCGTGGCAGGCCGCGCAGGCGGCGAGGCGCTCGCGCAGGTCCTCGTCGGCGGTCTGCGCCTGCACGGCGCCGAAGGCCAGCAGCGCGGCACAGGCGAAGCGCGCGAGGCGCGCGCCGGTCGCGGGTCGGGGTAGGGTTCGTGGGTCTTCGTTCACGGGAAGGGTTTCGATCGATCGAGGAATCAAGGCTCAGGCCGACGCGCTGAATGCGCGCACGAGCCGGCCGAGCGTCGCCAGCGCATGCTCGCTGCGTTCGTCCCAGGCATGGCCGTAGTTCAGGCGCAGGCAGTGGTCGAATCCGCCGCGCGCCGAGAAGATCGGCCCGGGCGCGATGCTGACGCCGTGCGAGAGCGCGTAGCGGTGCAGGTCCAGCGTGCGCACGTGCGGCGGCAGCTCGACCCAGAGGAAATAGCCGCCGTCCGGCCGCGTCGTACGCGTCTCGTCCGGGAAGTGTCGCGCGACCGACTGCAGCAGCGCGTTCTGCTGCACCGACAGCGCATGCCGCAGCTGACGCAGATGCTTGTCGTAGCCGCCTTTCTCCAGATACGCCGCCAGCGTCGCCTGCGCCGGGATCGACGCGCCGAGACTGCTGCTGAGCTTGAGCCGCGTGACCGCGCGCGTGAAGCGGCCCGGCGCGGTCCAGCCGATCCGGTAGCCCGGCGCCAGGCACTTGGAGAACGAGGCGCAATGCATGACCCAGCCCTCGCCGTCGTAGGCCTTGGCCGGCACCGGCCGGCGTGCGCCGAAGTACAGCTCGCCGTAGACGTCGTCCTCGATCAGCGGCACCTGGTGCCGCGTCGCCAGCGCGACCAGATCGCGCTTCTTCGCGTCGGGCATCAGGCTGCCGAGCGGATTCTGGAAATTGGTCATCAGCCAGCAGGCCTTGGGCCGGTGGCGTTCGAACACCTGCGCCAGCGCGGCGAGGTCGATGCCTTCACGCGGATGCGTCGGCACCTCGATCGCGCGCAGGCCGTTGCGCTCGAGCGCCTGCAGCGCCGCGTAGAACGTCGGCGACTCGACGACGACCGCATCGCCGGGCCGCGTCACCGCGGCCAGACACAGGTTCAGCGCCTCGAGCGCGCCGTTGGTGACGACGATGTCCTCGGTGCGCACGTGCAGGCCGTCGGTCAGGTAGCGCAGCGCGATCTGCCGGCGCAGCCGCGCATTGCCCTGGCCGAGATCGTCGACGCTGCTCCACGGATCGAGCCGCGGCACGGTCGCCGCCATCACGCGGGCGAGCCGCTGCAGCGGGAACAGTTGCGGGCTCGGAAACGCCGAGCCGAACGGCACGACGTCACGCTCGGCAGTCGATTCGAGCACCTCGAACACGCGCTCGCTGATCGCGACCGGCGCCGATTCGGGCTCGGGCAGATCGGCCTGTTCGGCCTCGGGCAGCAGCGCCTGCGAGCCGGCCGTCACGTAGTAGCCGGAGCGGTCACGCGCGCGGATCAGGCCGCGTGCCTCCAGCAGGTAGTAGGCCTGGAACACCGTCGACGGGCTGACCTGGCGCGCCACGCTGGCCTGCCGCACCGACGGCATCCGGTCACCCGGACGCAGCACGCCGCTGCGGATCGATTCGGCGATGGCGTCGGCGAGGGCTTCGTAGCGCTTCATGGCGGGCGGGACGGGCAGGCATCCGGTCGGGCGGGCTGCCGCATTGTCGGCGCCACCGCCTCGGAGCAACAGAGCCAGTTGTTCGAAAAAACACCGGATCAGTTGCGGCGTCCGGCGCGACTGATCCGGCCGGCGAGCGAACCTGGGCGAGGCGAGGTACGGGTCGGGCGGTGCTGCCGGGAGCGTTCCGTGCGCGTTCGCGGCCCGCCGCTCCGCCAGAGGTCATGGCCGTGACCTTCGGCCCTGCTGCGGCGTTTCGGCGCAGGCTCCAATGCGGCCTTCCATGCCGAACACCTGCCGGAGATGCCCGCCATGTCGATCACTCGTCGCGATCTGTTCCGTCTTGGCGCGCTGGCCGGCGCGGCTGCGCTGTCGGCCAACGTGCTCGGCGCCGCCGCGCCGACGCCGCCGCCGGCCGCGGCGCGGCCGCTGCGCATCCTGATCCTCGGCGGCACCGGTTTCGTCGGTCCGCATCAGGTCCGCTACGCACTCGCGCGCGGCCACAAGGTCACCTTGTTCAACCGCGGCCGCCGCACGCGCGAATGGCCTGCCGAGGTCGAGCAGCTGACCGGCGACCGCAACGAAGGCGCGCTCGACGCGCTCAAGGGGCGCGAATGGGACGTGTGCATCGACAACCCGACCAGCATTCCGTTCTGGGTGCGCGACGTCGGCAAGCTGCTCAAGGGCAAGGTCGGCCAGTACGTGTTCGTTTCGACGATCTCGGTCTACGCGGCGAGCACCGCCGTCGACGCCGACGAGTCTGCGCCGCTGGCCGCCTACACCGGCAAGGACGTCATGAAGGAGACGCAGACCTCGCTGCGCGCCGACATGAGCCTGTACGGACCGCTCAAGGCGGCCTGCGAGGCCGAGGCGCGCAAGTGGTTCGGCGCCGGCACGACGATCGTGCGACCGGGCCTGATCGTCGGTCCGGGCGACGAGAGCGACCGCTTCACGTACTGGCCGGTACGGCTGGCGGCCGGCGGCGACGTCGTCGCGCCGGGCGACGGCAGTGATCCGGTGCAGTTCATCGACGCGCGCGACCTGGCCGAGTGGATGATCCGCCTGGTCGAGGCCAAGGCCACCGGCGTCTACAACGCGACCGGACCGGACTACACGATGCGCACCGACGCGATGCTCTACGGCATTCGCGCGACCAACACCGCCGGCGCGCGCCTGCACTGGATCCCGGCCGACTTCCTCGCCGCGCAGCAGGTCGCGCCGTGGCGAGACGTGCCGGTGTGGCTGCCCGGCAGCGGCGAGACCGCCGGCTTCGCGCGGCGCAGCATCAAGCGCGCACTCGACCAGGGCCTGACGTTCCGTCCTCTCGCGACGACCGCGGCCGACACGCTGGCCTGGTTCCAGCAGCAGCCGGCCGAACGGCAGGCCAAGCTCGGCGCCGGCCTCACGCGCGAACGCGAGGCCGAGGTGCTCAAGGCCTGGCAGGCCAGACAGGCCGGCTGAGCGCCGGTCGACCGTCCGGCGTCCGGACACGCTGCCCCCACTCGCTTCGTTCGGACACGGGGCAGCGCTTCGGCCTGGACGACCTGCGATGATCGACCCGCTTCAGGGCACCCACGTCACAGCTGAAAGCCGCAGCCGGAGCGGAAGCGAGCGCATGCGATGCGAACCGGATCGACCGCAGGTCGATGTCCGCAGATGCGTGAAGAGCGTGTCCTCCTGGGCGCTCGGCAGCCATGCGGCTTGGCTGGCGCGTTCGTGCCGCATCGCCGGCGCGGCGAGGAAACGGCGGCGCGCATCCGCGCGCGGCCGCCGTGCGGCGGCCCGCTCTAAGGCAGTGACTCGATCGCGCGCCTGACACCGCGCTCGAAACGCCGCTCCAGGGCCTCGTCCGATACCGGGCCGAGTGCGGACCAGCGTTCGAGCAGGCCGACCAGCTGATCGTGGACGCCGATCGTGTCGCCGCCGCGCAGGCGTGAGGAGAGCCGGCCGACCTGCAGATCCAGACGGCGCTGACGGTCTTCCTCGGGCGAGTCGATCGCGGCCAGCGCCTCCAGTTCGACCAGGCAGTCGCGTGCCGCGCTGTCGTCGGCGGCGGCCGCGGTGTCACCGGCGAGTGCCTGCTCGATGCGCCGCTGCAGTCCGGCTGCGGCGAGCGCTGCGGGCGCGTCCGACTGCCGTGCCTGCCCGGGTCCGTCGCCGCGCTCGGTCGCACGACAGGTCGCGTACAAGGCCAGCCAGGCATCGAAGCCGGCCCGGCGCTCGATACGCGCACGGCGCTCGGCGGCCGCGCGCAGCGCGTCCTGCGCGGCGCGGAATCGCCGCTGCAGATCGTCGTCGCGCAGGCCGAGCGCCTGCCAGGCCTGTTCGATCCGGGTCTGTGCAGCACGATCGGCACGATCGGCGGACGCGAGCGATTCGAGCTCCGCGCATAGCGCGGCGGCGCTCTCGCGCGTCGCCTGAGCCTGTGCGTCTCTCTCGGCGCGTACGCCGTCGGCGCGTGCGAACACCGCATCGATCGCGCTGCGGAATGCCGTCCACTGTTTCTGATCGCGCGCGCGCCGGCCGTTGCCGGCCGCCTGCCAGCGGCGCTGCAGATCCTTGGCGCCGGCGATCGCGCTGCGCAGGTCGGCCTCGCCGGACAGCGCCTCGGCGGCGCCGATCAGGCGCTGCTTGGCGGCCTCGACGGCAGCGTCGTGTTCGGCGATGCGCGCCTCGAGCGTCGCCAGTCCCGTGCGCAGCCGCTCGGCCAGCGCCTTGCGCTCGCGCGGATCGACGCGGTCGAGCCCGCGCAGGGCGTCGGCGATCTCGCGACGGCGCGCGGCGAGCGCGCGGACGTCCGGCGCCGGCGCGTCCGGATCGTCCAGGCCATCGAGCAGCGCGCCGATCGCCTGTGCCTGGGTCTGGCGCAGCGCGTCGCGCTTCTCGAAATAGGCGCGCGTCGGCTTGAGCGCTTCGCGGCAGGCGGCGTGGAAACGGCGCACCAGGCCGCCGCCGCGCCCGCCATCGTGCGCGTCGAGCCGCGCCCATTCGGCCTGTGCCTCGCGCACGCGCGTGGCGACGGCGTCCGGATGCAGGCCGCTCGCGGCCAGCGCCTCGATCTCGCCGCACAGGGCCTCGCGGCGCTGATCGTCACTCCAGCGCTGCCAGCGCGCGATCTGCGCGTAGCGGCCCTCGGCATCGGCCAGACGCCGTGCGACCTCGTCGCTCGGCGCTTCGTGCAGTGCCTGGCGTGCCGCGGCGAGGCGCGCATGCGCCTGATGGGCCGGTCCGCTGCGGCCGGCGTCGAGGGCCGCCTCGAGCGCGCTCAGCGCATCGCCGAGCGCGGCGTGCCGGCGTTCGCGCTCGGCCCGGCGGCGTTCGATCTCGGCCGGGTCGTCGCGGCGCTTCACCGCCGCCGCGGGCGTCGCGACCGGCGCGGGCGGTGCCGGCAGCGGAGCGGGTGCATTGGCCAGCTCGCCGAGCCGGGCGACGATTGCCGACAGCCGGTGTTCGTGTCCTTCACGCAGGCTGCCGCCGGCATCGTCGACGGTGCTCCAGCGCTCGGCCAGCGCGTCGATGCGCTGGCTGATCGCGTCGCGCTGCTCGACCGCATCGCGTTCGGCGAGCGCGTGCTCGATCGACGCGATCTCCGCGCCGATCGCCTCGATCTCGGCACTGCGCTGGCGCAGCGCGGCCATCTGTTCGGGGTCGCGGCGCAGCGCCAGCAGATCGCCGGCGGCCTGGAAGCGGGTCCGGAACGACGCCGGCGCGCGGTCGGCGATCGCATTCCAGCGCGCCTGCAGCGCGGCCTCGTCGTCGGCGGGCCGGTCGCCCTCGCGCAGGTGCCGTTCGAGCTGCTCGCAGATCCGGCGCGCCTCCTCGGCGATCGCGGTGTCGTCGCCGCGGGCGAGGCGCCCGGCTTCGATCTTGTCGCGGGCGCGGCGGTAGACCTGCTTGTCGCGTTTGCGGCTGCGCTCGGCGATGCGCTCGAGCAGGACTTCGTCGTCGATGCGCTCGACGACGGCGAGGCGCAGACCGGCATCGGATTCGGCGGTCGCGCGTTCGACCAGCAGGGCCGGACGCGTCACGCGCATCAGTGCGGCGGCACGCAGTTCGGTCTCGGCGGCGTGCTCGGCCAGATGCTCGATCAGCCGCGGTGCATCCTGTGCGGCGGCCAGCCGCAGCCGCTCGATCAGCGGCGGCGACTGGGCGTGACGACCGGCCAGCAGGTCGAACCACAGGGCACGCGCCGCTTCGCGATTGCCGGCATCGGGATCGTCCTGGGCCAGCGCCTGGGCGAGGCCCGGATCGGCCAGCCGCTTGAGCGCGGCCAGCCGCACGCCGGGGCTGGCGTCGCTGCGCGCGATCTGCGGCAGCGCCGCGATGAGCTCGGGCGCCGCCTCGCCGTTCACGGCGGTCAGGCGCACGGCCGCGTCGGACGACTGCCAGCGTGGTTTGAACAGCTTGCGGACGAAGTTCACTAGATCAGCTTCCCGAAGATCCGAAGACCGGCCACCCAGGTGCCGAACATCATGCCGATGTTCGTGAACATGAAGACCAGCAGCGTGCGCGAGACGCGGTTCTTCCACCAGCCGGTCCAGTGCGTGACGTCGTCGCGCAGCTGGTCGAAATCGGCCACGCGCGGACGGTGAAACCAGACCTCGACCGCGGCGCTGGCGGCGCCGGACGGCACGCCCGGGCGGAACGGCTTGAGCGGCGCGACGACGAACGCGGCCAATGCACTGAGCGGATGGCCGCCGCCGGCCAGCGCGCCGAGCGCGGCGCCGATGCCGGTGCTGAGCACCCAGACCACCAGCGCATCGGTGCCGAAATCGGCGCCGCGCGCGAACAGCAGCGCGATCGCCGCGGCGATCGCGGCGAACACCGCGAAGCCGATGACCTTCGGCCACGGCGAGGGCGGCGGCGACTCGGCCAGGCGCTGCTGCAGCGGACCGGGCGGCTCGGTCTGCTCGACCAGCTCGCGCTCGATGCCGGCCATGTGGCCGGCGCCGATGACGACCAGGACGCGCGTGACCGGCTCGGCGGTGCGCTCGGCTTCCTCGCGCAGGTGCGCGCTCATGTAGCGGTCACGCTCGGCGATCAGGGCCTCGTACAGCGGCGGCGATTCCTTCGCGAACTCGCCGAACATGCTGCCTAGCATGTCGCCCTGCTTGAGCTTCTCGATCTCGCTTTCCTCGACCTCCTCGCGCGAGAGCAGGCTGCCGGCGAGGCCGGCCATCAGCCCCATGCGCTCGACGAAACCGACGCTGCGGATCGCGCGGCGCAGCGTGATGCCGACCTCGCGGTCGATCAGCCACAGCGGCAGGCCGCGCGACTCGGCCTCGTCGATCGCCGCCTTCATCTCGGCGCCCGGCTCGATGCCGAACTGCTCGGCGATGCGGCGCTGGAACGCGCCGAGCGCCAGATTGGCCGCGACCAGGCCGACCTTGCGCTGGCGGATCACCTGGAACAGGTCCAGGTTGCGTAGCGCATCGGGATCCTTGATCGAGCGGAAGCGCGGCTCGCACAGCTCAACGGCGATCGCGTCGAAGGTCTCCTCGCGGACGATCGCGTGCACCGCCTCGACGCTGGCACGCGAGACGTGGGCGGTGCCGAGGATCACGTACTCGACGCCGTCGCGGCTGACCCGCGCAATCGGCTGGCCGGCCAATGCGTCGGCTGCATCGGGCGGGGTGTTCGGTTCGGGCAGGGTGGCCGGCGCGGCGGCCGCTTCGGGCGGAATCGACACGATGCGGGGCCGTCAGTCGCGGTAGCGCTTGAGCAGATCGGCGTAGGCGTCGATCCGGCGGTCGCGCAGGAACGGCCAGATCCGCCGCACCGACTCGCTGCGCGCCAGGTCGACCTCGACGATCATCAGCTCGCGACGGTCCTCGGGCGCCTGCGCGAGGAACTCGCCCTGCGGTCCGGCCACGAAGCTCGATCCCCAGAACTGGATGCCGCGGCCGCCGTCCGGCGCGGCCTCGAAGCCGTAGCGGTTGCAGGCCAGCACCGGAACGCCGTTGGCGACCGCATGCGCGCGCTGGATCGTGATCCAGGCATCGCGCTGACGCGCCTTCTCGGCCGGCTCGTCGGACGGATCCCAACCGATCGCGGTCGGATACAGCAGCAGTTCGGCCCCGGCCAGCGCCATCATGCGCGCGGCCTCCGGATACCACTGGTCCCAGCAGACCAGCACGCCGAGGCGGCCGACCGAGGTCTCGATCGGATTGAAGCCGAGGTCGCCCGGCGTGAAGTAGAACTTCTCGTAGTAGGCCGGATCGTCCGGGATGTGCATCTTGCGGTACTTGCCGGCGATCGTCGCCGAGCGGTCGAACACGACGGCGGTGTTGTGATACAGCCCGCCGGCGCGGCGTTCGAACAGCGAGGACACCAGCACCAGCTTGAGCTCCGCGGCCAGCGCGCCGAGCTTCTCGGTGCTGTAGCCCGGGATCGCCTCGGCACGGTCGAACTCCTCGACGTTCTCGTGCTGGCAGAAGTAGGGGCCGTTGTGCAGCTCCTGCAGCAGCACCAGTTCGGCACCGGCCGCGGCGGCTTCGCGCAGGCCGGTTTCGATCGCGGCGAGGTTGGCGTCGCGGCTGCCGCGGTTGGATTCCTGCAGCAGCGCGACCTTGAGAGTCTTCATCATCGGGGTCCCGGAAAGCGAGCGGACGCAAGGCCGGCGATGGTACCGCGGTTCGGGCTTGGTCATCGACCTCGGCGCCTGCTGCTCGTCGAGGCACCGGAACCCGTTGATCGGATTGCATTCGTCGTGGCGAAGGCGCCTCGATTCTGGACTGCCTCGTCAATCACCCTAGTCTTTTCTGCCCAAGTGGCGGGCTGGACAAAAGCCACGACTTGCCAAGTCAACGTCGGCGCCATTATGTGGTTTACTGCTGACCTGTGATAAGCAGATTGATCGGCGCATCCGCGGACGCGTCGTGTCGAGGGAGCGGAACAGGGAGCAAGGGATGAGCTACAGCGCGCGTCGCACCGTTTGCACTGCGGTGGGTGGGGAAGGGGCGAGATCGGCACCTGGGACTTTTCTAAGACGAAGTCCTCCGTTAGCCGCATCGAGAGCCGTCGCTTGCAGGTTGCAGCGATGGGCGGCCCTACTGCTCGCAGCGCTCGTTTTCTGGGCAGGAGCATGGTCCAGTCCAGCATCTGCAGTGACCATCACCTCGTTTACGCCGACACGTGGAGAGCCTGACACACTCGTCAGGATCAACGGCACAGGCTTCGGCACGAGTACGGAAGACGTCATCGTCACCTTCAACGGTGCGGAGGCGTCAATCGGAAGCGGCACGTCCACGCGCCTCAATGTCTATGTTCCATACGAGGCGACCAGCGGTCCGATTAGCGTAACCGTCAACGGCCAGACCGCGATCAGCAGCGGCACTTTTCGTGCGGCGCCTCGAATTCTCGGCCTGACGCCTGGGGGTGCGGTCGGGAGCAACGTGACGATCCGCGGCATCAACTTCGGCGAGACGCCGGCGGCGAACCAGGTCAGCTTCAATGGCGTTGCTGCTACCGTCGTGTCGGCCTCCGCGACACAGCTGGTGGCAACCGTCCCTAACGGCGCCACCACCGGTCCGATCACCCTCGGCGCCTACAGCTTCTCGACCGCATCACAGGTCAACTTCGTCGTCACATCCGCGCCAGTGTCGACGAGCAGCGAGCTGCTCTACGTCGCCTCGAACGGCGCATTTCATAGCGGCGGCGTGATCGTGGTCGACACCGATTCCTACGAGCCCATCGCAGCGATCGAGACCGGCGGTCTCACGGGAGGGATGATTTCCAATCCGGCCGGCTCGCGGGTCTACGTCATCAATTCGCTGGACGACACCGTCTCTGTTCTCGATACGGCGACCCATACCGTGCTGGCCACAATCGACACGGACCCGGCTCCGGTACGTCTGTTTCTCGACACCTCCAGCAGCTTCCTCTACGCGGTGTGTACGGATCGAGTGACCGTCATCGACCTCGCCACGAACACGACGACCGCGTCAATCGATCCGGGCATCGGTGTGGGCTACGGGAATATCTACGCCGCCATGCGCGACGCTGCTGCAAACCGCCTCTACGTGGTCTATTACCGCAGTGGTGGCGCCGACAACTTCCATCTCGCCCGTATCGACATGGCGACCGGCGCGCTCATCGACAGCCGTGCGATGGTCGGCGTGACGAGCTTCGGTCGCTTCGCTGCGGATTCCACCGGCGCGCGCTTCTACTTCGAGGAGTATTCGCAGCTCCAGCAATTCGACGTCGTTACCGGCTCCGTCAGCAATACCTTCTTCGTCGACTACGGATCATTTCCGGTGAGCCCGATAGTGGGCGTTGCGGGTGATCCGCTGTATGCGCTGCGCTACGCCTCGCCTGGCAAGCTGTACGCGATCGATCCCGTCACCGGGAGTCATCATTGGGATCTTGAGCTGCCGAGCTATCCGGAGGGGTTTGTGATGGGACCCGGGGAATCGGAAGCCTACCTGCCGATGGGCTCCGACGTGCTTTCCGTAGTAGACCTGCATGATCCATCCGTGTCGGCGATGGTTACGCTTGGGGGCGACAGTATCAACGCGCTGGCCACCAGCGTCGGCGGAGAGCGGCTCTACGCGCTCGATGCGATGGGCGCCTTGCAGGGGGTCGACACTCAAAGCCAGGCTGTTCTGGGATCCGCGCTGCTCAGCGGTCCAGGCCAGATCCTGGTCGTCAACACCGTGACGGCGGATCAGCTTGGCGTGGCGAGGCGGCAGCATCAGGCCGCATTCGGGGACGTGCACGTCGACGTGCCGTTCGAGGTCGTCGTACAGGCGCACCACGCCGAAGGACCGACGAACGTCACTGCGCCCACCGTGGTCAGCATCGCGTTGGCGTCAGGAACGGCCGGCAATCTGTCCGCTTCCGCGGGTTGCACGATTCCGGCGGGCGGCAGTTACTGTCTCGCACGCGGGCTGGTGATCGACACCCGGCAATCGGCAGCGCGCCTGGTCTTGACGGCGACATCGGGCGACACACTGGCGCCGGTGACCAGTCCTCCATTCGCAGTGATCGGGACGGTCGATCCGATCATCACGAGTCTGGACCCCGACCGTGGTCCGGTGGGCGCTACCGTTCGGATCATCGGCACCGATCTCAAGCAGGATCCGGCGATCGTGCCGGAGGTGTCTTTCAACGGCGTTCCGGCCGTGGTGACCAGCAGCACGGACGAGGAGATCGTCGTCACGGTCCCGACGGGCGCGACGACCGGGGCCGTGACAGTTCAGGTGTCCGGCTCGACAGCGGAGAGCCCCGGCGACTTCACGGTGCTGCCAGTGCCAGCGATCGTCATCTCGAACGTCGACCCGCCGGTGGCGCTTTCCGGCAGCTCCTACACGGCGTCGGTCACACTGACCCAGCCGGCGCCGACCGATCCGACGCCGAGCGGTAACGTGACGGTCACCGATCTGACGAATCTCGTCAGCTGCACGTTCACGCTGCCGCAGTCGGAGTGTAGCCTGATCGCCCCGCAGACATCGCCCAACAGCATCGTGCTGTCGGCGACGTACGCAGGCGACAGCGTCTATGGCGAAGTGACTTCGGCAACCTTCCAGCATCGCGTCGCCTTCAACAAGGCGGTTATTCAGATCGGCAACATGGTTCCCGAAACGGCACAGGCCGGGCAGGGGTCGTTCGTGTTCTTCACGATCACCCCCGTTTCAGGGAACTGGAGTACGTCGCTGCTGCCGATTGGATACGTGCAGATCACCGATGGCACGAACAACTGCTCGTACGGCAATCAGTTCACCGAGCTCTCCGGCGGCGGGTGTTCGCTCGGTTCGCCCACAGCGGGCACTCGCACGATCAGGGCCTACTTCCCCGGCGACTACAACTATGCGACTGCCTGGTCCGAGCCGGTAACCCAATCCGTCAGCTCACCCGGAGGCGCCGTGCCGCTACCCTCGGGGACGGAGCTGTGCGGCTTCGATCCGGATGCCGACTATCCGCCGCAAACGGGATTCGTCCCCGTCGCACAGCTGAGTGGCGGCGTGCCCTCGCTGGGCCTGGAGCGGTCGATCAGTGGCAGCGGTCCCCTGAGCGTCACCGTGGCCTCACCGACCGCCGCCAGCACCGTCAACGGGCGTTCCGTCGACGTCGCCGGCACGTTCCAGGGGCCGATCAATACCGGCATCACCGTGAACGGCGTGGTGGCCGCCACGGCCAACGGGCAGTTCCTGGCGGTGGCTGTTCCGATTGAGGCAGGCACGAACGTGCTCGAGGTCATTGCGACGACGTTGACCGGGAGCACGGCGACTGCGAGCGTGACGATACAAGGCAGTGCGGATCCTGCCCCGCTTGCGATCGAAGCCGTGGACTTGGTCGGACAAGTGGGTTTCGGTCCGTTCCAGGCCGTCTTCCGCGTAGATCTGGACCATCTGCCGAGCGGCGTGACGGTCTCCAACATCGGGCTGGATTTCAACGGCGATGGACTGACGGAGTACCGAGGGGCGACGCTGGATGGCGCCCCCAACGCCTACACGTTCCCACGCCCAGGTCTGTACCGGGCCAGGGTTGATATCAACCAAAGCGACATCGTTGCCTATCGGTACATCCTTGTCCGGGACTCGGTAGCCCAGCGAAGCATGCTGTGCGATGTCTACGGCTACTTGCGGGACCGCCTCGCCGCGCAGGACCTATCCGGACTAGCGCATGCTTTCCACCCGGACAACCGAACCGAGTATCTTGAGCTGTTCACGACGTTCGGTACGCAGATGCCTGCAGTGTCGGAGCGGCTCGGGACAGTCGTGGACGGCCAGTTTTCAGGCGGCATCGCTGATCTTCTGTTGATTCGCGATCAGGATGGGGAGACCCGTACCGGCTATCCACTGCGGCTCTCGCGAGGCGCCGACGGCGTCTGGCGCATCCTGGAGATGTGAAATGAAGCGCCGGCGCGTGATTCGTTGGATGCAGTGGCCGCTGATAGTGATTGCGGCTTTTGGGCTGCTCTATCTTATCCTGCTGATAATACAGCCTTATCGATACCACGAGGTGTTGGCAGAGAAGCACGGTCGCGTCGTTGACGCGCAGACCGGAGAGGGCTTGGCCGACGTCACGGTCGCCGTGAACTATCACTTCGTGTATTTCACGCCGTTCCGGTCGTTCAGCGGTTGCGAGCACCAGAAGCTCGTGCATACCGACGCGGAGGGCTACTACCGCGTGCCGGATGCTTCAGCCGATATCGACGTAACCGAAAATCTCTTGAAGCGGATGCTGCCAGGCTATCGCTACAACTATGGTTTCATTCCGCTCTTCTACAAGGAAGGGTATGGCCGGCCGGATGACCTCCGACGATATGTGAAGGCACTCAAGGCCGGCGAAGAGCCGCCGGGCGTGATTCGCAGAAACAATCTTGAGAGAAATGGACTCACATTCACCATCCCCGACGTTGCGCTCGAGCGTCTGGATCCAGGTGCCGATCCTTTGATGGCCGAGCTTTATATCGTGAACGCCAACTACTTGGCGAGGGATTTCGGGTGCTTCATCTTGGCGGAGGACCAGTCCCCTGAGGCCAAAAAGGTCAAGGAAGAGCTAAAGGCGTCGGTGCGAAATCTGATATGTGATCTTCCGCCTGATATGACGCTGAGCGACATTGCGAGACGGCTCAGCTTCCGCGAGTGCGCATCTGGAATCGGCTTATCTAAGATTCGCGAGCGCAAGGGTGCTGAAGCGCCTGTCACTACAGGAGACATGTGCGAGTCCTACCAGTACGTGCCTAACGATCAGGAGTGTCAAGGGCTGCAGTTTAAGCGGCAGCCCCTCAAGGTAATCAACAGCAGAGAGGCTTCGCAGACTGAGCGCACCGCCGAGTGATAAGGAAGCATCAAATGAAGGTCAATTTGTCTAGGATATTCGGTGCTCTCATGCTGCTGTGGGTGACAGCAAGGCCCGCAGGAGCATTCGAGACAGAAACGCACGGTCTGATAACCTACAAGGCGTACCAGCGATCAGTGCTGGTCGATGACGCTCCGGGAAGTCGGCGTCATGCGCTTGGACTTAGTCGATTGCCACCGATAAACCCCTTTGCGCCCCATTGGATGCAGGACGGATACGAGCCGGCATACTTCGACAATGTGGCAAGCGCTCAGCCTCACGCATATCCTCCCGTCTATCCCTCATCAACGCAGTATTTGCGCTTTCCGGACAGATATGAGGCTTGTCAGATGGAGGCGCTGCAAGCTGCCGAGTGGTTCGAAGCGGGAGACCAACTAGACATTGTTGCAGGAAGCCGGTCTATTCAGAATTGGCTGATCCGGGGTGCCATCCGCGAAGATGATATTCTCCCCGATGATTATGAGGAGAAAGGCAAGTGTGATGTGGTGCGGCCCCGAGGTGACCCGCACGGCGATTTCAGGCGCGTGTTCAATCACTTCTACGACCCGGTGAATGATCGGTCGTTGGTTGGCGGTCTATTGTTCGAGCGGACTTCTGTTGATTGGGCGCTTGGCTTCCAGTACAGCTTTGCCGCGACCCCGCGGCTGGACGCGGGACGACGCAATCACTTCACCTATGCCGATGCGTTGCAGAATTTTTGGTTAGCCTTGACAGACCAGCGGGGCGTATCGACTCTCCCATACACCGCCTCGGCACGCGAGACGGATGCAGAAAATCGCCTTTATCGATGGGCAACAACATTTCGGTCGCTGGGTGACGTCGTTCATCTGCTGCAGGATGGTGCCCAGCCACAGCATGTCCGTGGAGATTTGCATTCGCCATACAATTCAAGCCCTCAGCAAGCGTATGAGTACTACACCAATATCCGTGTCGTGGGGCCGTTGGCAGCCCAGGCTGTGAACCTCGAGAATAGTTATGTCAAGGGTTTCTTCGGCCTGGATGAAGAATTCGTGACAAAGCGGGCCGTGACTGGAGAATATCCGAGCCCCTCGTTTTCAACACCGCTGCGGTTCTTCACGACTCGCGCCAGGAACGATGGCCCGGAGGTGTCCACCGCCGATCGCCATGGTCTGATGGACTATACCAACCGCGGATTCTTTACCGCTGGGACGTTGCCCCACATATTGGGCAATGGCTTTCTCGCGCCGCCATCTGCCGTAATTCCCGCGGAAGGTTACGCCCGTACTGACAGACCCTGTCGCATCAGTGCCCCCCTCGCGGGGCGCCTGATGGCGACCTGTACGCACTGGGTTCGTGAAGTGCCTGATACCGTGACTCCGACCTATGTCGATACCCTGCCTCAGGCGAGTGATGGGCTTCCGTTCGACGCACCTCCGCTTTTGACTGAGAGTGCGCTGAACGACGGAGTGCTTCTTGGTACGCCTTCGCCTCCGCGTTACGCGATCGGCTTGGAGGAGCTGGAGACGATGGGCAACCTCGGCATTCCGCGGGCAATCGCCTACAGCGCTGGCTTGATCAATTTCTTCTTCCGTGGTCAGCTGACGCTTTCCGCTCCGCCCGACGGCCTGTTCGGTGTCCTCGACCAGGGAAAGCCTCATACGGTACTGGATGGTGTCCCGATCTTGGCCGATGGGAGCGATCGGACGTTTGGCTTCACGGCCATCCGCGTCCGTGCGCGCAACAGCACGGGCGACGCGAACGGAAGGTTGATTGAGTCAGGCACCGGGCGTGTGGTGCCCCAGACGATGAAGGGCGGCGTCGATGGCAACGGCCACGCGACCGGCATGCTGGTCGCGATCGCGCGGTATCACCGGAATCCTTGCTACCAAAACGATCTATCGGGTGAGTATGTTGCCCGACTCAATCCAGACTTCACGTTCCAAGATCCGTTCGTGCCGTCCGGCTGCCCGCTGGAACAGATCCGATCAAACGTGCCGGAAATCTCGGTCTCCAAACCGCTCTACATCGACGCCAACGGCGGACTGCCCGGCGCGCCGCCCGGCGGGCCGAATGCCTGCGCGAACGTCGGCAACATCAACACGGGCGCCGTTGGTGTTTGCGAGAACGATCGCGCGCTGCTTGAGTTCGATTTTGGCGATGACCCGATCCCGGTCAACGCGACCGACCTGTTTCTGCAAGTTGCCTACCGAGGGCCACTGGGCGATGACCAGGACGGCATTGCAGTTGGGGCGCTCGACCTGATCGAGCCTCAGTATTTCACGGCCTGGAACCACACCGACTGGTACTTGTACGAGGACCAGTGGCTGCGTCCGGAGGAAGTGCCGGACCCGCCGGGTGCGGAAGTAGCCGCGGCGAGCGGCCTGGAGGATGTCTCGATCTGCTTCGGTCACCAATTGATCGGCCACTTGCCGGCGCCGACGCAGCTCGCCCCGGCCGAGTTCGTGCGCGTGGCCTTCTTGACTGATCGCACTGAGGTCGAGCTCGGCACGGTGGCCACGTTCCCCGGAGGACCGACGGTGGCGCGCGCAGCTGCGCTGCCGTTGACCTTTCCGCGGCAGTCCACCCAGGAGTACGACGGCGACTACGAGATCACGCCATGGTATTACGGTCGCGGCACGACCTTAGGCCTGGACCTCACGCTCTACTATCAGTACTTCACCGGCAGTTGGTGGCTGTTCAACTTCCCGGAGGCGGCCGCTCTCACGCCGCCGCTGGGCAACCCTTCGACGCCTGGCATTCCGCTTCCGCTGACCACCGCCTTCACCAGCTCTCCGCATCCACTATGCGAGACGCACTTCTCGGAGTCCGAGCAGAAGGCTCGCGCGGCGCGTCGCGAGAAACAATCCGGACAGGGGCGGGCGGGAGGCATCGAGCCGGAAGGTGGAGGCACGTAACACATCGCGGCTGCATCACCGGCGCCCGATGTCATGGCGGCCGGGTCGACCCCGTGATCGGCACTTCCGGCCGTCAGCCGCCGATAGAGGCCCGAGCGAGCTACGGCCTCCTCATAGCGACGGATCATATCGATGAGTTTTTTCGAATCCGGGCAGTTGAGGTCAGAGCGCGGACCGCGAGAGGCGAGTGAGCAGAGGTGGAGGGGTCGCATCAGAACGCGACCGTCACGCCGGCGGTCGGACCGCGGATCGCGATGTCGAGCTTGCCGGACCAGTAGGTCTGCGCATAGTCGGCGCTGAGCTTGAACCAGTCGTAGCCGACCTGGACGCCGAGGTTGTCCCAGATCCGGTACTCGGCGGCGAGGCCGGCGCGCGTGAAGCGCGCATCGATGCCGTCGACGCGGGCCTTGAACGCCTGCGCATAGCCGGACAGCCGCCAGCGCGGCGTCGGCGTCGCCAGCACGCGCAGGCCGAGCGCCGGCGAACCGCCGCTGGTGCGCTCCCTCTCGTCGATCAGCGAGGTGTCCTCGGCGGTGATGCTGGCCTTGGCCTCGGCCCAGTGCGCGCCGATCGCGCCGGCGACGAGCCATGTCGGCGTGTCGATGAACGCGTACTCGTAGGAAAGCGTCGCCAGCGAGAAATCGAAGCGCGTCTTGACCAGCGTGTCGATGTCGTAGTGCTGGCCGTTCCAGGTGAACTCCTCGTCGACGGCGAGGCTGCGCTTGCGCTTGAGGTTGTAGTAGACGAACACCAGCCGCTGCCGCTCGCTCAGGCGCACCATGCCTTCGATGCGCGTGCGCGTGGCCTTGCGCGCCAGGTCGAAATCCTCCTCGAGGTTCAACGTCTCGCCGGGCACGGCCGACGAACTGCCTTCGAACTCGGTCGTCGAGGTCGGCCGGAAGCCGGAGATCGTCAGCGAGAAGCGGTCCTCGTCGGCGTGGGCGATCGGCGTGCTCGCGGCGAGCAGGCCGGCGACGGCGAGAGTGGGTCCGAGACGCGTGCGGCGCCCGGCTTCACCGGAGAGGCCCGAAGGCGGATAGTGGGTTCGATGCGCGCGTGCCGTTCCGCCGGTTCGGATCATGGGATCGGATGCAGATGGGTTCCCCGTTGAATGCCGGTCAGCGTGACCGTTCCCGCCTGAAGCTGGCGGTAACGGATGCGCACGTCGCCGACCGCGGGCGCGTCCGGATCGCCGCTGTAGAGCGCGCCGTCGCGCACGCTGAAGCTCGCGGCGAGATTCGGCGGCAGCTGGCCGAGCGTCACCGCGAGCGGCTGCGTCGGCAGCGTGCGCAGCAGGGCGGGCTCGACGGTCAGCGCGCCGATCCGCACGGCGTCGGCCTCGAACACCGCATCGGCGAACGGCTGCCCGGTGGGATTGCGGTGCGCGTCGGCGTCGCGGAACGCGCGCGAGTCGATCGCGCCGTCCTCCCAGCTGGTGTCGTAGCGGCAATCGTCGCCTTCGCAGCGCTCGCGCCACTGGAACATCGCGACGTCGCGATGGAGCAGGGCGGCGCGCGCGGTGACGCCGAGCTGATCGTCGCGCGGCGCGCCGCTGATGCTCAGCTCGCCGGTCAGGCTGACGGTGCGGCCTTCGTCGGCCGGATCGGGATGGGCCGGATCGACCGCCGGCGCGGAGGTGGTCGGCTCGCCGTCGGACGCCTCGCCGTCGCCGCCGGCCGGGCGCCACCACCACCAGGCCGCGGCCAGCGCGATCAGGACCAGCGCGACGGCGGCGGGCAGGCGGCGCATCGGCGCCTCAGGCGCTCTTGAGGATCAGGACCGAGCGTGCATCGATCTGCAGCTCGCGTTCGGCCGGGGCCTTGGCGCCGTCGTCCTTGAGGTGCTGAACTTCCTTGGCGTCGAGCTGCTTCTCGCTGAGCGTGCCGTAGACGATCGCGCGGCCGCTGGCGTCCTTGGGCACGCTGTAGGCGTGGTCGTGCATGAAGACGCGCGCGTGACGGTCGCCTTCGCCGGTCAGTACCAGCCAGCAGCCCATCTTCTGACAGACCTGGGTGATGCGGCCGCTCCAGGCGCCGTCCTTGCCGACCTGGGCGGCGAGATCGTCGTAGGCGGCATCGATCGCGACCGGCTCGGCCGCCGGCGTCGCCAGTGGTGCGCCGTAGACGGCGCCGGCATCGGTGGTCTGCACCGGCGTCGCGCCGGTCGGCTTGCGGCTGTGGTCGACGCCGCCGGCGGCCGGCGTGTCGTGCGCGCCTTCGTGCGCGGACGCGATGCCGCAGAGCAGGAAGGACAGGGCCAGAACGGTGACGGTGCGCATCGGTCTTCTCCTTGGGGTGGCGCAGCGCGCGGCACGCGCCGCGCGAGTGTGGAAGCTCAGGCGGCCAGCGGCCAGGCCTCGAGCCGTTCGTGTTCGTCGTGCGTGCCGTAGCGGCCCTTGGCGTCGCGGGCGAGCGCGGCCAGCGCGCAGCCGCTGTCGTGCGTGAAGAACAGCCGCACGTTGCGGGCCAGCTTGTCGTCGAGGAACGTGCGCTTCTCGTCGATCAGCAGCTCGGGATAACGATCG
This sequence comes from Rhodanobacter denitrificans, assembly GCA_003241385.1. Lineage (GTDB taxonomy): Bacteria > Pseudomonadota > Gammaproteobacteria > Xanthomonadales > Rhodanobacteraceae > Dokdonella > Dokdonella denitrificans_A. The sequence continues at coordinate 32,554 of QFPO01000002.1, read as the reverse complement.
TAGCCCATGGTGATCGGCAGGTGCACCCAGGGCCGGCCCGGGATCAGGTCCGCGCAGAACACCACGCCGCCACCCGGCGCGACGATCTCGGCGAGCAGCAGGCCGGGCGTATGGCCGTCCGAGACCTCGAAGCGCACCGACTCGCCGAGGACCGGCGTGTGCGCGCCCTCGACGCGCTCGAGCCGGCCGCTGTCGAGCAGCAGCTGCGGCAGCTCCGGTATGAATGAGGCGCGATCGCGCGGATGCGGTGCGAGCGCGCGCTGCCAGTGCGCGGCGCCGACGACGAAGGTCGCGTTCGGAAACAGCAGCCGCGGCGGCTGCCCGGCCTGCCAGGCCGCGAGCAGGCCGCCGGCATGGTCGAAATGCAGATGCGAGAGCACGACGACGTCGATGTCCTCGTGACCGAAGCCGGCCGCGGCCAGCGAGTCGAGCAGGACGTGGCGGTCCTCGACGACGCCGTAGCGCTCGCGCAGCTTGGGCTCGAAGAACGCGCCGATGCCGGTCTCGAACAGCACCGTGCGGCCGTCGAGATCCTCGACCAGCAGGCAGCGGCAGGCCAGTGGAATGCCGTTGTCGGCGTCCGGCGCGATCCACTGCTGCCAGACCGCGCGCGGCGCATTGCCGAACATCGCGCCGCCGTCGAGGCGCTGCGAGTTGCCGAGTATCGACCAGAGCTTCATCACGCCATCCTCATCGCACTTGGGCGCTGCCGCTGCCGGCGCTGCCGCGCGGGTCCGAACCGGCTTCGACGGCGCCGCTTCTACGGTCCCAGCTGACCACGTTCATCAGGCCCCAGGTGCGCTCGCCGCTGTTGACCGTATGGCCCATCGCCTCGAGCGCGCGGCGCTCCTCGGCGCTGAACGCGTTTGGCTCGGCCGAGACCACGTCGGGCAGGTACTGGTGATGGAAGCGCGGGTTCGCGGCGACCTTGGCCGGCGCCTCGCCGTCGACGAAGGCGAGGATGCCTTCGAGCACCATCGTGATGATGCGGCTGCCGCCCGGCGTTCCGATCACGCCGATGCGGTCGGCGCCGATCACGAAGCTCGGCGTCATCGACGACAGCGGCCGGCGGCCCGGCTTGGGGGCGTTCGCTTCGCCGCCGATCAGGCCGAACGCGTTCGGCTCGCCGGGGCGCAGCGCGAAATCGTCCATCTCGTTGTTGAGCACGAAACCGCTGCCGGGCACGACGAAGCCCGAGCCCAGGGTCAGGTTGACGGTCTTGGTCGCCGCGACCAGATTGCCGTCGGCGTCGAGGATCGAGTAGTGCGTGGTGTGCGTCGGCTCGAGCGGCGGCGCGTAGCCGGGCAGCAGGGCGCTCGGCGTGGCCTTCTCGGGATGGATCGAGGCGCGCAGGCCGGCCGCGTAGAGCGGGCTGGTCAGCTCGGCGACCGGCATCGTGACGTAGTCCGGATCGCCCAGATACTCGGCGCGGTCGCGGTAGGCGCGGCGCATCGCCTCGATCGTCAGATGCGTGCGGCGCACGCGGTCCAGGCGCGAGAGATCGTAGCCGGACAGGATGTTGAGCATTTCCGACAGTGCGATGCCGCCCGACGACGGCGGCGGCGCGGTCACGATGCGCCAGCCGCGATAGTCGACCGTCAGCGGCGTGCGCACCTTGACGCGGTAGTCGGCCAGGTCGCGCTCGGTCCAGTTGCCGCCGGCCGCGCGCACGGCCTCGACCATCGAGGCGGCGAACGCGCCGCGGTAGAAGCCGGCGTCGCCGTCTTTGGCGATGCGCTCGAGCGTCGCGGCCAGGTCGGGAAAGCGCACGCGCTGCCCCTCGGTGGGCACCTGGCCGTCGACCAGATACAGACCGGCCGAGGCCGGCCAGCGCTCGAGCACCGGGCGGCGCTGGCCGATCGCCGAGACCAGGCGTCCGTAGGCCGGGAAGCCCTCGCGTGCGATGCGGATCGCCGGCGCCAGCGAGGTCGCCAGCGGCAGCTTGCCGTGATGCTCGGCGAGCCAGACGTACGCGGCCGGCTCGCCGGGGATGCCGGCCGACAGCGGGCCGTTGACGGACTTGTCGCGGTCGAGCTTGCCGTCGGCGCCGATCCACAGCTCCGTGCGCGTTGCGGCCGGCGCGGTCTCGCGCGCGTCGAGAAACAGGTCCTGGCCGTCGCCGGCGCGATGCAGCAGGAAGAAGCCGCCGCCGCCGATGCCCGAGCTCTGCGGCTCGACCACCGACAGCACGGCGCCGACCGCGATCGCCGCGTCGAATGCGTTGCCACCCTGGGCGAGGACGTCCAGGCCCGCCTCGGTCGCCAGCGGATGCGCACTGGCGATCGCGGCCTTGCCGGGGCGCTCGGCCGGCGCCGCCTGAGCGAGCGCGCAGACCGCCGTCAGGATCAGGCCGACCAGATGCGCGGCGAGCCGGCGCGGCGTGATGCCGGTCGCCGCGCTCATGCGGCGTTCTTCGCGATCAGCGCTTCGTACTTCGCGAACAGCTGGTCGCGCGTCTCCGGATGCGCCTCGTCGACGATGATGCATTCCACCGGGCAGACCTCCACGCATTGCGGCGTATCGAAATGGCCTACGCACTCGGTGCAGCGGCTGAGCGCGATCTCGTAGATCTCCGCTCCCATCGAGATCGCCGTATTCGGGCAGGCGGGCTCGCAGACGTCGCAGTTGATGCAGTCTTCGGTGATCTTGAGCGACATGGCGGTTCGGGCCGGCGGGCGACCGCTGTCGCGGTGCCGCCGGCCGTGTGCTGGGTCTTACTTCAGTTCGGCGGTGCGCACGTTGGCGCCGCTCGCGGCCAGGGCTTCCTTGACGCGCGTGGTGTCCTCGGGCGTGCCGATGACCAGCACGACGACATCCTTGAACGAGCCGGACTGCGCGCTCTGGAACGCCTCGATCACGAAGTCCGCGGTGATCTTCGAGTCGGGGCCGCCGAACGCCATCATGTTGCCCGGCAGCACGCCGCGACCGACCACGCCGCGCACGTTCTCGAGCTGGTTGCTGCGGTCCTCGAGCGCCTTGTCGTCCTCGCCGCCGGGGATGTAGTACATGTACGGACGCGTCGTGGTCACGCCCTGCATGTTGTTGGTGACGACGTTGGCCAGGTACTTCTTCCAGGCGGCGGTGTCGGCCGGATCGGTCGGCAGCGACACGGTCTCGACTGCCGGCGCGGCGGCCTGCGTCGTCTGTTCGGCGGCCTTGTTGCAGGCGCTCAGGACGAACGTCGAGGCGACGGCGACGGCGAGGGGGAGAAGGAGCTTGCGCATGATGTTAAGAATTCCGTTGAGGGGATCGAGTGTCGGTCGCGACAGATTACCAGCTTGCCGGCGCATCGGTGACGCCGCCGGTGCGTCGCGGGCTCAGGCGCCGCCGGCCGTCGCCGCCCAGCGTCGGCGCAGCGCGTTCTGCACGGCCGGGTGGACGAAGCCCGAGACGTCGCCGCCGAGCCGCGCGATCTCGCGCACCAGCGAGGAGGAGATGAAGCTGTACTTCTCGGCCGGCGTCAGGAACAGCGTCTCGACCTGCGGGATCAGGTGGCGGTTCATGCTGGCGAGCTGGAACTCGTATTCGAAATCCGACACCGCGCGCAGGCCGCGCAGGATCACGCCGGCGCCGGTCTCCTCGACGAAATGCGCGAGCAGCGAGGAGAAGCCGCGTACCTCGACGTTCGGCACGTCGGCGAGCGCGATGCGCGCCAGCTCGATGCGCGCGTCCAGGCTGAAGCCCGGTCCCTTGCTCGGACTTTCGGCGACCGCGACGATCAGGCGCTCGAACAGCGGACTGGCGCGATGGACCAGGTCGATGTGGCCGTTGGTGATCGGATCGAAGGTGCCGGGATAGATCGCGAGCCGTGAGCGTTGCGCGGAGGTCGGCATCGGATGATCGCCTGTGGGAACGAACCGGCCAAGCTTACCAGGGGCGTGTTCGAAGATTCACGCCGACGCGGCCGCCGCATCGCGCCGGTAGAGCCGGTGCTGCACGCTGCCGGCGCGCCCTTCGCGATGCAGATGCCAGTTCGGCGGCGGCGTCAGGCTCTGGTCCGCTGGTGCCTCGACGTGGATCCAGGCGGCGGGCTTGAGGCGGCCGCCGTGTTCGAGCGCGTGCAGTGCCGCCTGCCAGGCGTCGGCGCCGAACGGCGGATCGACGAAGACCAGATCGAAACGCGCGCCCTCGGCCTGCGCGAGCCAGGTCAGCGCATCGCCGCGCACGACCTCGCCGGTGTCGACCTTCAGGCGCGCCAGCGTGTCGGCGAGCGCGCGCGCCAGCGCCGGATCGCGCTCGACGAATACGCAGTGCGCGGCACCGCGCGACAGCGCCTCGAGCCCGAGCGCACCGGTGCCGGCGTACAGGTCGAGACACTGCGCGCCGTCGATCGTCGGGGCCAGCCAGTTGAACAGCGTCTCGCGCACGCGCTCGGGCGTCGGGCGCAGGCCCGGCGCGTCGGGAACGGACAGCTTCGAGCCGCGCAGGCGGCCGGCGATGATGCGCAGGCGTCCGGGCGCCTGTCGGGAACCGTGCATGGAGAGGCCGGTGATAGGATGGGCGCCCGCATTTTCGCCCCATCGCCCCTGTAATGCTCAAGTTCTGGAAGAAGAAGCCGGCCGCCGACGCGCCGCCCGCGACGCCCGATGCCGTCGCGCCGCCGGAGCAGCGGTCGCTCGACGTCGCGACGTCCGAAGCATCGGTCGAAGCGCTCGCCGAGCACGTCGCGCCGTCGCCGCTGGCCGCGCCCGCCGAGGTGCCTCTCGCTGCATCGGCCGAGCCGCACGAGGCGGCCGCGCCGTCCGAACCGGCCCGCCGCAGCTGGCGCGACCGTCTGTCGGGCAGCGCGTTCGCGCGCAGCCTCGGCGCGCTGTTCGTGCGCAATCCCAAGCTCGACGACGCATTGCTCGACGAACTGGAAACCGCGCTGATCACCGCCGATGTCGGCGTCGCCGCGTCGACCGACCTGGTCGAGCGTCTGCGCCGTCGCGTCGACAAGCGCGAGTTCGCCGATGCCGCGGCGCTGCTGGCGGCGCTGCGCGCGGAGCTGATCGAGCTCGTCGCGCCGGTCGCGCGTCCGCTCGAGGTGCGCACCGGACACAAGCCGCACGTGGTGCTCGTCGTCGGCGTCAACGGCGTCGGCAAGACGACGACGATCGGCAAGCTCGCGCGGCGCTACCGCGGCGAGGGGCTCGGCGTGATTCTCGCCGCCGGCGACACGTTCCGCGCAGCGGCGGTGGAGCAGCTGACGACCTGGGGCGAGCGCAACCAGGTGCCGGTGATCGCGCAGGGCAGCGGTGCCGACTCGGCCAGCGTGATCTTCGACGCGCTGCAGACCGCGCGTGCGCGCGGTGCCGACCTGCTGATCGCCGACACGGCCGGCCGGCTGCATACGCAGTCGGGCCTGATGGACGAGCTGTCGAAGATCCGCCGCGTGCTCGCCAAGCTCGACGCCGAGGCGCCGCACGAGGTGCTGCTGGTCATCGACGGCACCACCGGCCAGAACGCGGTCAATCAGACGCGCCAGTTCCGCGAGGCGATCGGCGTGACCGGCCTGGTCGTCACCAAGCTCGACGGCACCGCCAAGGGTGGCGTCGTGTTCGCGCTGGCGCGCGAGTTCGGCCTGCCGATCCGTTTCGTCGGACTCGGCGAGGGCATCGAGGATCTGCGCGTGTTCGACGCGGCGGCCTTCGTCGACGGCCTGCTGCCGCCCGCATTGAGCTGAGCGGTCTTCAGGCCGGCCACGGCAGACCGAGCAGGCGCCAGGCCAGCACGGCCGCCGCCGCGGCCAGCACGCTCAACAGCAGCGCACCGGCGCGCGCCGCCTGCGCGATCCGCCGTGCCGCGACCTCGCGGCGCACCGGCACGTCGCGCAGCGTGCGCGATCGCGCCAGCGGCCAGCGCCGTTCGCGGTCGATGCCGGCGGCCGTGCGCAGCGCGTGCAGCGCCAGGATCAGCACGCAGGCCGCACTCATCATCATCAGCGCGCCGATCAGCTGGCGCAGCAGGGCGATCAGGCGTTCGGTGCTCAGCAGATCGGCGGTGGCGCCGATCCAGTGCCGAAAGCCGAGCGTCACCGCGACCGCGGCGATCACCGCCAGCGTCATGACGATCGCCAGCGTACGGCGCAGGCGCGGGTCGGCGGGATGGATCTCCGGTGGCATCGTCCGTTCCTGACGGTCGGCGGCGGTCGAGCGCGAGCATAGTCGGTGCGGACGCACGCGCGGCGCCGTTCGTCGCCTCGTCGTCCCGCCGGTCGCGACTGCTATGCTTTCGCGATGAAGCGCTTCGTCCCGATCGCCGCCGTGCTGACGCTCGCGGCCTGTCACAGCCTGCGCCCGTCGACGCCGCCGCCGACGCCTTCGGCCGCGGCCGCGCCGGCCGACGGCCTCTACGACAATCACGAGCAGGTCTGGCAGGCCGGTACCGCCGCCGGCGCCCTGGCGCCGCCGCGCCTGCGCCTGGCGATCAGCTCGTACAAGGGCGGCTGGCAGCTCTGGCGCGTCGAGGCCGACGGCGGCACGCCGGCGCTGTGGCTGATGCAGACGGTCCCAAGCGCGGACGGTTCGCCGCGCGTGCTGCCGCATCGGCCGCGCGTCGCGGCGCCGGCGCTCGAGCCGCGTCCCGATCCGGCCGAGTGGACCGCGCTCGACGCCTGTACGCTGACCGGCACGGCGGGCGGTGCGAACTGGCGCGTCGCGGCCGATGCCGCGGCCTGCGCGACGATCGCGCCCGGCATCGGTGCCGCGGCGGCGTTCCTGCCGATCGCCGCCGCGCGCGACGCCGAGGGCGTGGATCTGCGGCTGTATGCCGATCAGGCGCGCGGCGCCGATGCCTCCTCGCAGGTCCGGCGCGTCGTCTGGTACGGCGGCTGGGCCGCCGTCAACGGTGCGGGACCGGACGCCAGCGCCGACAGTCGCGACTGGCATATGAACCGCCAGCTACGCTTGTCGAACGAGGGCGGCCGCAGCGCACTGGTCTGGCGCGACGGCACGCCGAGCGGCTGGTCGCTGCTGCTCGAGCGGCTGACGTTCCGCGAGGGCAATACGCCGGTGCTGAAGCTGTCGATCCTCGACGATGCCGACGGCCGCGCTCTGGCATACGCATTCGCCGATCCGCACAGCACGCGCATCGGCATCAACCTGGGCTGGATCCAGGTCGGTCTCGAACGCGAGGCCGGCACTGCCGAGGAGTCGAAACGGTGAGCGATGTGAGCGCCGGCGAGCTGCCGCTGATCAGCTGGGGCGATTTCGAGAAGGTGCATCTGGTCGCCGGTACCGTGCTGCGCGTCGAGCCGTTTCCGGAGGCGCGCAAGAGCGCCTACAAGCTGTGGGTCGACTTCGGCGCCTACGGCGAGCGCAAGACCAGCGCGCAGGTGACCGGCCTGTACCGGCCGGAGGATCTGGTCGGCCGACAGATCGTCGGCGTCGTCAATTTTCCCGAGAAGCAGATCGGGCCGTTCCTCTCGCAGTTCCTGCTGACCGGCTTTCCGACCGAGGCCGGCGTCGTCGTCACGACGCTCGAGCGGCCGGTGCCGAACGGCACGCGCATGGCCTGAGCGCGGGCCGGTTCGCGTTCGCCGCCGCGCTCGATGACCTGGCAGGTCGCGTCCGGCGTCGACGGCGTGACCGTATGCGACGGGGCGTCGTACCATGATCGATGGTTGCGCGCGCTGAGATCTCGCAGCGGATCGGGGGGCGTCGGTCTGCGCTGTGCGTGATTCCCCTGCGGTGCGGTCGTGCGCGACCGTCGAATGCGATTGAGGCGCTCGGCAGCCCACGGCCGCGCAGAAGCACGCGTCGCGATCGACCGTCGTCTCGCCGACCGAGGCCTGATTGACGAGCAGGGCGGATCGCGCCGGCCTCGGCGGCCAGCGTCGCTGCGATCGGAAGAAGGGTGGCGGCTCCGCCAGCCGGATCCCGGCACCCGAATCACCTGCTACCGTTGCTTCCTTCCGGACCTGGCGGGATTTGCAGGCTATCGTCGCGGGAGAACCGACGGAGCCACCATAGACATCATCGGCCTCGCGGGCCGATCGACCGGCGGGCGCCTCCCTGGCGACCCGTTCGGCTGCCGGCGCAGTGCCGGCTTACTGGCGGAGAGGGCGGGATTCGAACCCGCGAAACGGTTTGACCCGTTTACACACTTTCCAGGCGTGCTCCTTCAACCACTCGGACACCTCTCCGCACGCCGTAAAAACTTTCGCTCCGAATTCATCCCTGAAGCGCACTCCACTCGGCATCCGTAACTCGCCCCCGCGCGGTGGTCGCTTCGAGGGCCGCGCAGAATAGCGGAGGGTCCTCGGGCACACAAGGCGCGCCGATCTGCGATCAGTCGCGCGCGACGCTCGGGTTCTTGGCCAGATCGACCAGCGTGACCGGCAGGCTCGCGTAGTAGGCGGCCAGATCGTTGATGTCCTGGTCCGACAGCGTCGTCGCGAAACCGGCCATGATCGGATTCTTGCGTGCGCCGGAGCGGTACTCGTGCAGCGCGCGGGCGAGGTAGTCGGCGTACTGGCCGGCCAGACGCGGGTACTGCGGATCGATCGCGGCCGCGCCGTCCTGGCCGTGGCAGGCCTGGCAGGCGAGCGACTTGTCCTTGCCGGCCTCGACGTTGCCGCGGCCGGCGCGGCCGCCCTCGGCGGCGAACGCAGGCAGCGAGACGGCGCCCAGCAGGACGAGCGTGGCGAACAGCGGCTTCATCAGGTGCATGCGGGTCGGGCTCCGGCGGCTCACGGCTTGATCGAGGACAGGTAGGCGGCGATGTCGCGGATGTCCTCCTCGGACAGGCTCTCGCCCTGCGCCTGCATCGTCGGATGCTGGCGGTCGCCGCTCTTGTAACCGTGCAGCGCGGCGACGAGATAGTCGTAGTTCTGTCCGCCGATGCGCGGCACGTGATAGCTCGGATACGCGTTGCGCCAGCCGGTGACGCCGTGGCAGCCGGTGCAGGTATAGACCTTGACCTTGCCGGCGGCAGGATCGCCCTTGCCGGTCTCGGCGAGGCAGGGCAGGGCAAACAGCAGAGTCGTGGCGAACAGCAAAGCTCGGGTCATGTCGGGCTCGGATCCGTCTGGCTACGCGAAAAAATCGGCGGGAGTATAGCCTGCGACGGCCGTTTCCTGGCAATCGGCGCGCCGCTGCGCGGTCGCCGTTGCGGCCATTCGACGCAGGCGCCGCCCGGCCGCGCCGGCGCGGCGCGATCGCGAGCGGCGCGATCGTGCACGGCGCTGGATGCGAATGGGTATCGCCCCCATCTGCGGCTATACTGCTTCTTTGCGCCTGCGCGCGTCCGTGCCTCACGGATCCGCCGGCCGCGATCGATCAAGGCTGTCCGTGCGTCTGTCCGAACTCCAGAAGAATGTCCCCGCGACGGTCGCCGGCGTCGTCGACGCCGTGGCCGACGATGCGATCGCGCGCCGCCTGCGCGAACTCGGCTTCGTCGCCGGAGAGCCGGTCCGCATCGTCGCGCTGGCGCCGTTCGGCGGCGATCCGCTGCTGGTCCAGATCGGCTCGACGCGCTTCGCCCTGCGCCGCAGCGAGGCCGCGCGCGTGACCGTCGCGGCGGCCGACGGAGCCGGCGCATGAGCACGCTGCAGATCGCCCTGGTCGGCAATCCGAATTCCGGCAAGACCGCGCTGTTCAACCGGCTGACCGGTGCGCGCCAGAAGGTCGCCAACTACGCCGGCGTCACGATCGAGCGCAAGGAAGGCCACTACACGGCGCCGTCGGGCCGGCTGGTCCGCGTGCTCGACCTGCCCGGCACCTACAGCCTCGACGCGGCCAGCCCGGACGAGGCGATCACGCGCGACGTCTGCCTGGGCCGGCATCCGGGCGAGCCGGTGCCGGACCTGATCGTCTGCGTCGTCGACGCGACCAATCTGCGCTTGCATCTGCGCTTCGTGCTCGAGCTCAAGGCGCTCGGCCGTCCGCTGATCCTGGCGCTGAACATGATCGACGCAGCCGAGCGGCGCGGCATCACGGTCGACGTCGAGGCGCTGTCGCGCGAGCTCGGCATCGCGGTCGTGCCGACCGTCGCGGTGCGCCGCCACGGCGCGCAGGCGCTGATCGACCGCGTCGACGCGCAGGCGCCGTCGGCGCCGCGGCCGCATCCGCATCCGGTCGCCGATCTGCACGCCGAGGTGCGCCGGATCCTGTCGATCGCGGTGACGAGTGCGCGCGACAGCGCCGCCACCGATCAGGCGATCGACCGCGTCGTGCTGCATCCGGTGATCGGCCTGGCGATTCTCGCGGTGCTGATGTTCGTGATCTTCCAGGCCGTGTTCGCCTGGGCCGCGCCGCTGATGGACGGCATCGAGGCCGGCTTCGGCCTGCTCGGCGAGGCGCTCGGTGCGCTGCTGCCGGACGGCGTGCTGCGCAGCCTGCTGGTCGACGGCATCGTCGCCGGCGTCGGCGGCGTGCTCGTATTCCTGCCGCAGATCCTGATCCTGTTCCTGTTCATCCTGGTACTCGAGGAATCGGGCTATCTGCCGCGTGCGGCGTTCCTGCTCGACCGGCTGATGCTGCGCGTCGGCCTGACCGGACGCTCGTTCATTCCGCTGCTGTCGAGCTTCGCCTGCGCGATTCCCGGCATCATGGCCACGCGCAGCATCGCCGATCCGCGCGACCGCCTGACCACGATCCTGATCGCGCCGCTGATGACCTGCTCGGCGCGGCTGCCGGTCTACACGCTGCTGATCGCCGCGTTCATCCCGCAGCGCACGGTCGCCGGCGTGTTCAACCTGCAGGGCATCGTGCTGTTCGCGCTGTACGTGGCCGGCATCGTCAGCGCGATGGCGGTGGCCTGGGTCATCAAGCGTCTGCGCCGCGACCGCAGCGAGCACGCGCTGATGATGGAACTGCCCTCGTACCGCTGGCCGCACCTGCGCGACGTCGCGATCGGCCTGTGGGAGCGCGCGATGATCTTCCTCAAGCGCGTCGGCGGCATCATCCTCGCGCTGACCGTGCTGCTGTGGTTCCTGTCGAGCTTTCCGGCACCGCCCGACGGCGCGACCGGGCCGGCGATCCAGTACAGCCTGGCCGGCCGCATCGGTCGCCTGCTCGAGTTCGTGTTCGCGCCGCTCGGCTTCAACTGGCAGATCTGCATCGCCCTGGTGCCGGGACTGGCCGCGCGCGAGGTCGCGGTCGCGTCGCTGGCGACCGTCTACGCGCTGTCCGGCAACGAGGACGGACTCTCGGCGATCGTCGCGACGCAATGGTCGCTGGCGACCGCGCTGTCGCTGCTGGCCTGGTACGTGTTCGCGCCGATGTGCCTGTCGACGCTGGCGACGGTGCGCCGCGAGACCAATTCCTGGCGGCAGGTCTGGATCATGGCCGGCTATCTGTTCGCGCTGGCGTATCTGGCCTCGCTGCTGACCTATCAGATCGCGCGGTGGCTGTCGTGAGCGCCTGGCTGCAGATCGCGGTCGTCGCGGCCATCGTCGTCTGGGCGGCGTGGCGCGCGTTCGTCCGGCTCGCGCCGCGTCTGCACCGGCGCGGCCTGGCCGCGCTGGCCGTGCGGCTGGACCGCCCCGGGCGTGCCGCGGTCTGGCATGCGCTCGGCCGCCGCCTGCGGCGCGAGCGCGCGCAGGGCGGGTCCTGCGGCGACGGCTGCGGCAGCTGCGCGAGTTGCGGACCGGCGCAGCCGGCCGACGCCGATCGCGCACAGCCGCTGGTCTTCCATCGCCGCCCGCCGGTCTCGCGCGGCCGCGGCGCGCCGTAGCGTCGATCGCGGCGGTATCGCCGCGGCCGCTGCCGTTGCGGATGCGCTCTCGCGTCGGACGCAGGCGCCGCGCCGTGCGGGCTTCGCCTCGAGCTTGCGGTGACATCACTGCGCGGGTCGATCGCGGCCGGGAAGAGACGACGCGATCGGTGTCGCATCGCATCCCGCGCACGGCGCTGCGGCACCGGCCTGCTAGCATCGCGATCCGGCCGGCCGCCGTCGGTGCCGGCGCACGCATCGAGACGAGAGATCCATGTCCGCGACGATCTACACCCTGCATCGCGGCACGCGGCCGCTTCTGGTCAGCCTGCCGCACGATGGATCGGCGATCCCCGACGCGATTGCGGCGAGGCTGACGCCGTCGGCGCGGCGCGCGCCCGATACCGATTGGCACGTCTCGCGTCTGTACGCGTTCGCGCGCGAGCTCGGTGCTTCGGTACTGGTGCCGCAGCATTCGCGCTACGTGGTCGATCTGAACCGTCCGCCCGACGACACCTCGCTGTATCCGGGCCGCAACACGACCGGCCTGTGCCCGGCCGTGCAGTTCAGCGGCGAGCCGGTCTATCTCGACGGACAGGCGCCCGACGCGGGTGAGATCGCCGAACGCGTGCGGATCTACTGGCGCCCGTATCACGAGGCGCTGACCGAGGAGCTGGCGCGGCTGCAGGCCGCGCACGGCCGCGTCGTGCTGTGGGAGGGCCATTCGATCCGCAGCATCGTGCCGTTCCTGTTCGAAGGACGCCTGCCGGACTTCAACCTCGGCACCGCCGACGGCGCGAGCTGCGGTGCGGCGCTGCAGGATCGCCTGCGCGGCGTGCTCGAGCGGCAGTCCGACTACAGCCATGTCGTCAACGGCCGCTTCAAGGGCGGCTACATCACGCGCCATTACGGACGTCCCGAGGACGGCGTCGAGGCGGTGCAGCTCGAGCTGGCGCAGGCACGCTACATGGACGAGGACCGCTATGCGTATCGCGACGATCTCGCCGCGCCGACGCAGGCGCTGATCCGCGCCCTGCTCGAAGCGGCACTGGCCGAAGCGGCCGCGCCGGCATCGCACACGCAGGGGCAGGCGACGCACGCATCGAAACAGGACGGGACCTGAGTGGCCGCGATCGTCGCCGAGCGCCGGCTCGCCGGCGTACTGCTGGCGGCGATCGGTGCGATCGCGTTCTCGGGCAAGGCGATCATCGTCAAGCTCGGCTATCGCCACGGCGTCGACGCAGTCACGCTGCTCGCCTTGCGCATGCTGGTCGCGCTGCCGCTGTTCGTCGCGATGGCATGGTGGGCGCGGCGCGGCGACCGCCTGCGGATCGGCCGCGGCGACGCCTGGCGCGTCGGCGCGCTCGGCTTCTTCGGCTACTACCTCGCGAGCTTTCTCGATTTCGCCGGGCTGGCCTACATCAGCGCGACGCTGGAGCGGCTGATCCTGTACCTGACGCCGACCCTCGTGCTCGCGATCGGCTATCTGGTCTATCGGCGCCGCGTCGGCCGGCTCCAGCTGGCGGCGCTGGCGCTCAGCTACACAGGCGTCCTGCTCGCGTTCGGCCACGATCTTCGCCTCGGCGGCCGCGACGTCATGCTCGGCGGCGCGCTGGTGTTCGCGAGCGCGCTCAGCTACGCGATCTATCTGGTCGGCAGCGGCGAGCTGGTCGGCCGCGTCGGCGCGTTGCGCCTGACCGCGTATGCGAGCATCGTCGCCTGCCTGCTGTGTCTGGCGCAGTTCGCGCTGGTCGACGGCATTGGTGCGCTGGCCGAGGTGGCGCCGGCGGTTTGGGGCCTGTCGCTGCTCAACGGCACGCTCTGTACGGTGTTTCCGGTCGCCGCGGTCATGCTGGCGATCGCGCGGATCGGCCCGGGTCTGACCGCCCAGATCGGCATGCTCGGTCCGGTCTCGACGATCGTGCTGAGCCTGTGGCTGCTCGGCGAACCGATGGGGCCGTGGCAGATCGCCGGCACCGTGCTGGTGCTGGCCGGCGTGCTGGCGGCATCGCGGCGCGGGGCGGCCGGCAAGGAATAGGCACGACGATCGCGCGGCATCGAGGCGTACCTGCGAGGCTGCTGCGATCGAGGCGGGTTCGCGCTATCGGTGGTCGGGGAGCGGGGCGGCGCAGGCTCGTCTCTACCGATAACCGTCGCGCGAGCGCGCGCGGCCGCGTGAGACATGCCGGAAAGATGCGTTCCGTGAAGTCTCGCTCGGCCCTGGCGTCTCAGCGCCGCGCCGGCGCCGGCTCGTGTCCCGGCGACAACGCCGGCAGGAACCAGGCGAGCAGGCCGATCGCCGGCAGCCATGCGCACAGCGCATAGACCGTGTCGATGCCGGCATGGTCGGCGAGCTGGCCGAGCACGGCGGCACCGAGGCCGCCCATGCCGAACGCGAAACCGAAGAACAGGCCGGCGATCGTGCCGGGACGGCCCGGCACCAGATCCTGCGCGTAGACCAGGATCGCCGCGAACGCCGAGGCCAGGATCAGTCCGATCGGAATCGTCAGCAGCGTCGTCCACAGCAGGTCGGCGTGCGGCAGCAGCAGCGTGAACGGCAGCACGCCGAGGATCGAGCCCCAGATCACGTAGCGGCGTCCGATCCGGTCGCCGATCGGGCCGCCGGCGATCGTGCCGACCGCGACCGCACCGAGGAACACGAACAGGCGCAGCTGTGCGCCCTGCGCGTCGATGCCGAAGCGGTGCATCAGATAGAACGTGTAGTAGCTGGTCAGGCTGGCCAGATAGAAGTATTTCGAGAAGATCAGCAGGCCCAGCACCAGCAGGGCGCCGGCCACGCGGCGCGACGGCAGTCGCGTCGCGCCGGCCGCAGCGGCGCCGCGGCGCGCCGGAGCGATCGCGAGCCGGGAGGCGTACCAGCCGCCGATCCGCGACAGCAGGATGATCGCGGCGAGCGCGGCCAGCGCGAACCAGGCCACGCTGCCCTGGCCGCGCGGCATGACGATCCACGCGGCCAGCAGCGGTCCGATCGCCGAGCCGACGTTGCCGCCGACCTGGAACAGCGACTGCGCCAGGCCGTGGCGGCCGCCCGAGGCCATCCGCGCGATGCGCGAGGATTCCGGGTGGAACACCGACGAGCCGGTGCCGATCAGCGCAGCGGCGACCAGCAGCACCGCGAAGCTCGTCGCCTGCGACAAGAGCAGCAGGCCGAGCAGGGTCGAGCACATGCCGATCGCGAGCGAGTACGGCTTGGGATGACGGTCGGTGTAGAGGCCGATGACCGGCTGCAGCAGCGAGGCGGTGAACTGGAACGTCAATGTGATCAGGCCGATCTGACCGAAGTCGAGCGCGAACGCGTCCTTGAGCAGCGGATACAGCGCCGGCAGCAGCGACTGGATCAGGTCGTTGAGCAGGTGGCATACGCTCAGCGTGGCCAGGACCGGAAACGCAGTGGCGGCTGGGGTCGGGGCAGCCGGTGCGGGCAGCGGAAGATCGTTGGCGGAGGCGGACATCGGGCGCGATCGGGGAGGGCGAAAAACCAGACAGGACGGCTCCGGCCGAACGGGTCGGCGGAGCCGCCCTGCCCGCATCCGCCGGTAGGGAGGGAGTGCCGGCGGAGTGCGCGGGCCTGACGAGGGCCAGGCGGCAGTAGACTCCCGGGGCGCCCCCAACGCATCATTGTCCAGGCCAATCACCCTTCCGATCGGGCCATCCGTGAGAGACGTTCAGCCGCACGAGATCGAAGCGACGCCGGGGCCGTTCGTCGCGGTCGGCGCCCGTTACGGCGGCGGCCACCACGTCGCCCGCCATCGCCACTGGCGGGCCCAGTTCCTGTACGCGGCCGAGGGCGTCGCGCTGGTCGACACCGACCTCGGCAACTGGGTCGTGCCGCCCGAACGCGCGGTCTGGATCCCGGCCGAGGTCGCCCACGAGGTGACGATGCTGGCACCGGTCGATCTGCTGAGCCTGTACGTGGCGCCGTCGGCCGCCGCGAGCCTGCCGCAGGCCTGCCGCGTGGTCGGCGTCTCGGCGCTGGCCGCAAGCCTGCTGCGCGAGGCGGCCGAGCTGACGCCGTCGCCCGATCCGGCCTCGCGCGAGCATCTGATCTATTCGCTGCTGCTGCTCGAGATCGCGCGCGCGCCGGAGCTGCCGCTGAACGTGCCGTTCCCGGGCGATCCGCGGCTGGCGGCGCGCTGCCGGCGCTATCTGGAGCAGCCCTCGCCGCACCAGACGATCGACGACTGGTGCGAGGAACTGGCGATGAGCCGGCGCTCGTTCACGCGGCGCTTCCGTGCCGAGACCGGATTCGGCTTTGCGGCCTGGTGCCGGCAGGCCTGTCTGCTGGCGGCGCTGCCGCGGCTGGCCGCCGGCGTGCCGATCACGACGATCGCGTTCGATCTCGGCTACGACAGCGCCTCGGCGTTCGCGACGATGTTCCGGCGCACGCTCGGCGCGGCGCCGAGCCGCTTTCTGGCGGCCGCCTGAGCCGCGCGCGGCCGCGTTCGATCGCGCGGCGCGGACGCCGGCGAGGCCTGGGAAGGGCGGTGGAGCGGATGCCGGATCGATCCGGCACGGGCACCGGAGCAGCCGGTGCGGGCACGGGGCCGAACGGCGCGCGGCGCCGGGCCGGGGCCGCTTACTTCATGCGGTAGGTGATGCGACCCTTGGTCAGGTCGTAGGGCGTCATCTCGCACTTGACCTTGTCGCCGGTCAGGATGCGGATGTAGTTCTTGCGCATGCGCCCGGAAATATGGGCGGTGACCACGTGGCCGTTCTCGAGCTTCACGCGGAACATGGTATTGGGCAGGGTCTCGAGGACCGTACCCTCCATTTCGATGACGTCGTCTTTGGACATTCGGGGGCAGGCAGCCTTGGGTGTGCAGGCGGAAAGGCGCGGGATTCTGCCACGAACGGGCTCCGAGCGAAACGCCGGGCTGCGCCGGAGGCGCGCGGCGGCGTTCAGTCGGCGACCAGATCGGCGCCGGTCAGCCGCGGAAAGGTCGCCGTCCACGGCCCGGGCCGGCCGGGCAGGGCGGCCAGTTCGCGGACCGCCGCGACGAACCGGTCGCGCGGCATCGTGCGCGCGCCGAGCGTGGCCAGATGCGCCGAGCGGACCTGGGCGTCGAGCAGCGGCCAGCCCCAGCCGCGCAGCACCTGGGCCAGGGCGAGCAGGGCGACCTTGGAACCGCCGCTGGCACGGCTGAACATCGACTCGCCGAAGAACATGCGCCCGACCGCGACGCCGTAGAGCCCGCCGACCAGGGCCTCGCCGTCGCGGACCTCGATCGAATGCGCATGACCGTGCGCATGCAGCCGCGCGTACGCCGCGTGCATCGCCGGCACGATCCAGGTGCCGCCCTGGCCGGCGCGCGGCGCCGCACAGGCCTGCATGACCTCGGCGAACGCGCCGTCGGCGCCGATCGTCCAGCCGCAGCCGCGCAGCCAGCGCCGCAGCCGGCGCGGCACGTGCATCGCGCCGGTGTCGAAGACCATGCGCGGATCGGGCGACCACCACAGGATCGGCTCGCCGGCCGAGAACCACGGAAAGATGCCGCGCGCATACGCCGCGAGCAGGCGCTCGACCGACAGATCGCCGCCGGCCGCGAGCAGGCCGTCCGGATCGCGCAACGCGCGTCCGACCGGCGGAAACGCATCGGCTTCGTGCTCGGGCAGCCAGGGGATCGGCGACATCGCGTGCTTGCGCGCAGGGACGGGCGTGAGGGCTGCGTACGATACGCCGATCGGCACGCCGATCGCGCCGCGCGGTCGTGCGGGCCGGTGGACGACGCTTCGGCAGGCCGGCACGACGCGGTGTTCACACCGTTTCGGCCCCGATCAGCGGGCATCCGATGTTTCGAGTTCGCGCCGCCCGGCTATCGGCCGCCCTGAGTCGCGAATACGCTCAGGCCGTGTACGGCGTATGCGCGAGCACGTCGCGCCGATAGTCCTCCAGCGCGCGCGCCTCCGCGCGCAGCGCGTCGGCGATCGCGGCGCGGAAGCGGCCATCGACGACGTGATGGAACGAACGCGTCGCGACCGGCAGGAAGCCGCGCGCGACCTTGTGCTCGCCCTGCGCGCCGGGCTCGAAGCGTGCCAGGCCCTCGCGCAGGCAGTAATCGATGCCCTGGTAGTAGCAGGCCTCGAAATGCAGGCCCGGCACCTCGGTCTCGGCGCCCCAGTAGCGGCCGTACAGCGTGTCGGCCGAGCGCAGGAACAGCGCCATCGCGATCAACTCCGAGCCATGCCGGCACAGCACGACCAGGCTGCGCGTCGGCAGCGCCCGGCCGAGGTGGCGGAAGAACGCCGGCGTCAGCGCCGCGTAGTTGCCGTGCGCGTCGAAGGTCCGCCGGTAGAGCCGATGCACGGCGTCCCAGGTCGCCTCGTCGAGATCGCCGCCGAGCATCGGTGTGCAGTGCACGCCGGCGCGTGCGACCTGGGCGCGCTCGTGACGGATGTTCTTGCGCTTCTTCGACGCCAGCGCGCCGAGGAAATCGTCGAAGTCGCGCCAGCCGCGGTTGTGCCAGTGGAACTGCCAGTCGCCGCGTGCGAGCCAGCCGGCGTCGGCGAGCGCGGCCGCGTCCGCGTCGGCGACGAAGTTGGCATGCGCCGAGGACAGGCCGAGCCGCTCGGTCTCGCGCTCGATCAGTCCGACCAGCACGCGGCGCAGCGCCGCCGCGTCCTCGCCGCGGCCGGCGAGCAGGCGTGGCCCGGTCACCGGCGAGTACGGCACGCCGGCCAGCAGCTTGGGGTAGTAGGCCAGGCCGTGGCGCTCGTAGGCGGCGGCCCAGCTCCAGTCGAACACGAACTCGCCGTGCGAGTTGCCTTTCAGATACAGCGGTGCGGCCGCGACCAGACGGTCGTCGGCGTACACGCCCAGATGATGCGGCTGCCAGCCGTACTCGGCCGACAGGCAGCCGTGACGTTCCAACCCGGACAGGAACGCATGGCCGACGAACGGATTGTCGTCGGCCACCAGCACGTCCCAGTCGGCCGCCTCGATCGCGTCGAGGCGCGGATGGAAACGCGCGTGCAGCATCGCGTCAGGTCGCGCCGTCGCGCGGCCCGGTCTCAGCCGGCCAGGCCGATCGAATCGAGATAGCGCTCGGCGTCGAGGGCGGCCATGCAGCCGAAGCCGGCCGAGGTGACGGCCTGGCGATAGACCTGGTCGGCGACGTCGCCGGCCGCGAACACGCCCGGCACGCTGGTCGCGGTCGCGCCGCCGTCCAGGCCGGTGCGGATCGTGATGTAGCCGTTGCGCATCTCGAGCTGGCCTTCGAAGATGCCGGTGTTCGGCGTATGGCCGATCGCGACGAACATGCCGGTCACGGCGATGTCGCGCGTCGTGCCGTCCTGCGTGCTCTTGAGCCGGACGCCGTTCACGCCGGTGGCGTCGCCGAGCACTTCGGCGACGGTGTGGTTCCAGACGATCTCGATCTTGCCGGCGCGTTCCTTCTCGAACAGCTTGTCCTGCATGATCTTCTCGGCACGCAGCTTGTCGCGGCGATGGACCAGGGTGACCTTGCGCGCGATGTTGGCCAGGTACAGCGCTTCCTCGACCGCGGTATTGCCGCCGCCGATCACCGCGACTTCCTGATCGCGGAAGAAGAAGCCGTCGCAGGTCGCGCAGGCCGATACGCCCTGGCCCTTGTACTTCTCCTCGGAAGCCAGGCCCAGGTACATCGCGGTCGCGCCGGTCGCGACGATCAGGGCGTCGCAGCTGTACTCGCCGGCATCGCCCTTGAGGCGGAACGGACGCTGCTTGAGATCGACGCTGTGGATGTGGTCGAACACCATCTGCGTCTCGAAGCGCTCGGCATGCTCGGCCATGCGCTTCATCAGCGCCGGACCCTGCAGGCCTTCGACGTCGCCGGGCCAGTTGTCCACGTCGGTGGTGGTCATCAGCTGGCCGCCCTGCGCGATGCCGGTGACCAGGGTCGGCTTGAGGTTGGCGCGTGCCGCGTAGATCGCCGCGGTGTAGCCGGCGGGACCCGAACCGAGGATCAGCAGGCGGGTGTGCTTCGGAGTCGTCATGTATAATCCCGGCCGATTTATCCGGCCTCGTTCGCGTTCTTGAGTCGTCATGCCGGGCGCGGGGTCCGACCCTCGCCGACCGGCTCCGGATGCTCCCTCGAATCGGTCTCGCGGTGTCCCTCGTCGGACGGCCGCGCGGACGATCGCGGGGAGTCGGGAGGATGGGGCGAAGGCGACGGCGAATCAAGGTTGCACTGCGGGATGCGTCGCCAAGACGCACCGCTCAGAATGCTGGTCCGAATTCCAACCCACTTTTGCGGAGATTCACGATGCGCATCGGTATTCCTGCCGAAACCAAGACCCTCGAAGGGCGTGTCGCCCTGGTGCCGGCCGCCTGTGCCGACCTGGTCAAGCGTGGCCACGAGGTCTTCATCGAGGCCGGTGCCGGCCGCAAGAGCGGGTTCTCCGACGACGACTTCTCGCGCGTCGGCGTCAACGTCGTCGCCGATGCCGATGCGCTGTACGCGGCCGGCGAGCTGATCGTCAAGGTCAAGGAGCCGATCGCCGGCGACCTGTCGCGTCTGCGCAAGGACCATCTGCTGTTCTGCTATCTGCATCTGGCCGCCGAGCCGGCGCTGACCGCGCGGCTGCTCGAGATCGGCCTGACCGGCGTCGCGTTCGAGTCGGTGCAGGAAGCCGACGGCTCGCTGCCGCTGCTGGCGCCGATGTCGGTGATCGCCGGCCGCATCGCCGTGCAGATCGGCACGCATCTGCTGCATCAGCCGGCCGGCGGCAAGGGCAAGCTGCTCGGCGGCCTGCCCTCGACCGAGCGCGGCAAGGTCGTCGTGCTCGGCGCCGGCGCGGCCGGCAGCAACTCGGCCGCGCTGGCGGCCGCCGGCGGCGCCAACGTCGTCGTGTTCGACATGAAGCCCGACCGCCTCGCGCAGATGATGGCGCTCGGCAGCAACGTCACCGCGCTGTACCCGTACGAGGAATACGTCGCGCGCGAAGTGCGCGACGCCGACCTCGTGATCGGTGCGGTGCTGATCCCGAGCGCGAAGGCGCCGCGCGTGGTCACCGCCGAGATGGTCAAGTCGATGCAGCCGGGCAGCGTGCTGGCCGACATCTCGATCGACCAGGGCGGCTGCTTCGAGACCTCGCGGCCGACCACCTGGGCCGAGCCGACCTACGTCGTCGACGGCGTGACCCACTTCGCCGTGACCAACATGCCCGGCGCGGTGCCGCAGACCTCCTCGCAGGCGATCTCCGCGGCGATCCTGCCGTACGTGCAGCGTCTCGCCAAGGGACCGGCCTGGCGCGAGTCGCCGGCGCTCGCGGCGGGCATCAACGTCGATGCCGGCGCGATCGTGCATCCGGCTTTGAAGTCCTGACAAAACAATGGATTGTCCAGAGAATCTCAGGTAAGTTGTTTCGGTGGCGCGCGAATCGAGCAGACAAACCCGACCGGTCTCCAATGCCTGGCTGCAACGCCTGGTGCGTGAGGCCGGTTTCCTGCTGCTCCTGCCGCTGGCGATCTATCTGTTCGCCTGCCTGGTGACCTACAGCCCGCAGGATCCGGGCTGGTCGCACGTCGGCCAGCCGGACCGCATCGCCAACTTCGGCGGTGCGGTCGGCGCCTGGTTCGCCGATCTGCTGTTCTACTTCTGCGGCCGTCTGGCCTATGCGTTCCCGCTGCTGCTGCTGGCGATCGGCGCGGCCGTGCTGCGCGGCAGCGCGGCCAGCGAGCGCAACGCGTTCGGGCCGATGCTGCGCCTGGTCGGCTGCGTCGCGGTGCTGGTCGCCGGCTCCGGTCTGACCCATCTCAACGTCGGCGGACCGACCGTGCTGCCGGCCGGACACGGCGGCATCCTCGGCCAGGTCGTCGGCGGCGGCCTGCTGCACGCGTTCGGCGTGCTCGGCTCGGACCTGTTCCTGCTCGCGCTGTTCCTGATCGCGGTCACGCTGGCGACCGGGCTGTCGTGGTTCGCGCTGATGGACGCGATCGGCCGCGGCCTCGTCAACGGCTTCGCCTGGCTCGGCGGCACGCTGCGCAAGGCCGACGACTGGAGCGCCGCGCGCGAGGCGCGCGTGGAGCGCGCCGAGACGCGCAAGGTCGAGACCGTGCGCCAGGCCAAGCGCGAGCCGATCAAGATCGAGCCGGTGATGGCGCCGATCGAGAAGAGCGAGCGCGCGCAGCGCGAGAACCAGATTCCGCTGTTCTCCGGCGCGGCCGCCGACGGCGAGTTGCCGCCGCTGTCGCTGCTCGACGAGCCCAAGCAGCAGGTCAAGGGCTATTCGCCCGAGACGCTCGAGGCGCTGTCGCGCCAGGTCGAGCTCAAGCTGCGCGACTTCCGCATCGAGGTGCAGGTGGTCGGCGTGTTCCCCGGTCCGGTCGTCACGCGCTTCGAACTGCAGCCGGCGCCCGGCATCAAGGGCAGCCAGATCTCGAGCCTCGACAAGGACATCGCGCGCGGCCTGTCGGTGGTCAGCGTGCGCGTGGTCGACGTGATCCCCGGCAAGTCGGTGATCGGCCTGGAGATCCCGAACGTCAACCGCGAGATCGTGTATCTGTCGGAGATCCTGCGCTCGGACCGCTACGACGCGATGAAGTCGCCGCTGGCGCTCGCGCTCGGCAAGGACATCGCCGGCCGCCCGCACGTGGCCGACATCGCCAAGATGCCGCATCTGCTGGTCGCCGGCACGACCGGTTCGGGCAAGTCGGTCGCGCTCAATGCGATGGTGCTGAGTCTGTTGTACAAGGCCACCGCGGCCGACGTCCGGATGATCATGATCGATCCGAAGATGCTCGAGCTCTCGGTCTACGAGCGTATCCCGCATCTGCTCGCGCCGGTCGTCACCGACATGAAGGAGGCGGCCAACGCGCTGCGCTGGTGCGTGGCCGAGATGGAGCGGCGCTACAAGCTGATGGCCGCCGTCGGCGTGCGCAACCTGGCCGGCTTCAACAAGAAGGTCAAGGACGAGGAGGCCAAGGGCCAGCCGCTGCTCGATCCGCTGTTCCGGCCGGACGCCTCGCAGCCGCAGCGCGTGGCCGAGCCGCTCAAGCCGTTGCCGTACATCGTCGTGATCATCGACGAGTTCGCCGACATGATGATGATCGTCGGCAAGAAGGTCGAGGAGCTGATCGCGCGGCTCGCGCAGAAGGCGCGCGCGGCCGGCGTGCATCTGATCCTCGCCACGCAGCGCCCGTCGGTCGACGTCATCACCGGCCTGATCAAGGCCAACATCCCGACCCGCATCGCGTTCCAGGTCTCCTCGAAGATCGACTCGCGCACGATCCTCGACCAGAGCGGCGCCGAGACCCTGCTCGGTCACGGCGATATGCTGTTCCTGCCGCCCGGCACCGCGACGCCCGAGCGCGTGCACGGCGCCTTCGTCGACGACCACGAGGTGCACCGCGTCGTGGACTGGCTGCGCCAGCAGGGCGAGCCGGACTACATCGACGGCGTGCTCGAGGAAGTGCAGACGCTCGGCGACGGCAAGGTCATCAGTGAGATCGGTCTGCCGCTGGACGCCGAGGAGACCGAAGGCGGCGAGGAGGCGCAGCTCTACGACCGCGCGGTGCGCATCGTCACCGAGACGCGGCGCGCGTCGATCTCGGGCGTGCAGCGCCACCTGCGCATCGGCTACAACCGCGCCGCACGCCTGATCGAGCAGATGGAGCGCGACGGCGTGGTCAGCACGCCCGAGCACAACGGCAACCGCACCGTGCTGGCGCCGCCGCCGCCGAAGGACTGAAATCCCGCGCCGATTCGCCCGCGCTTCATCCGCGGCGCCGTCCAATCGGCGCCTTCGAGCCCACCGAAGAGAGTTCCGCCGTGCGACCGACCGTCTCCTGCCTGACCCTCCTGCTGGCCGCCGCGGCACCGGCGGCGAGCGCCGCCGACTCGGCGCGCGCGCGCATGGAGGCCTTTTCCAGGGATCTGAAATCGGTCAGCGCCGACTTCAGCCAGACCGTGCGCACCGCGCAGGCCGCGGTCGGCGACACCTCGCGCGGCACGCTCGCGCTGCAGGCGCCGCGCCAGTTCCGCTGGCAGACGACCGAACCGTTCGAGCAGCTGATCGTCGCCGACGGCACGCGCGTGTGGATCTACGATCCAGACCTGGAGCAGGTCAGCGTGCGCAGCCAGAGCAGCGAGGAGGCGCAGAGTCCGCTGACCGTGCTGACCGACCTGTCGCTGATCGACCGCGACTTCGTCGCCAGCGAGGCCGGCGAGCGCGACGGCCTGGTCTGGCTGCGCCTGAGCGCACGCGCCGAGGAGCCGGAGTTCGAGTACGCCGAGCTCGGCTTCGACGGCAGCGCGCTGTCGCGCATGACGTTCAAGGATCAGCTCGGCAACGTCACCGAGATGCAGTTCACCGACTGGAAACGCAATCCGTCGCTGCCGGCCGACACGTTCCGCTTCACGCCGCCCAAGGGCGTCGACGTGATCGGCGACGCCGACGGCCCGGAGGTGTTTCCGGTCCGACCGTAAGTCGGCGACGACGCTCGCGCCGGCCCGGGCCGGCATCGCCATCGACGCATCGTGCACGCCGGGGAGGGCGGAGCTCATGCCAAGCGCAACGCCGGCCGCGCGATGAGCGGCCGCATCGGCCTCGCCGCGCTGCTCGTCTGGGCGGCTGCGCAGGCCTTGGCTCAGGCACCGCCGGCCGACGGCGCGCTCGAACGCTGCCGCGATCTGCGCCAGGCTGCGCCGGCCGATGCGCTGGCCGCCTGCACCGCTGCGGCCGATGCGCCGGACGGCACGTCGGCGCGTGAGGCGATGTTCCATGCCAGCGAAGCTGCGCAGACGCTCGGCCGCTTCGACGAGGTCGAGGCCTGGCTGGCGCGGATCACCGCGACGCTGCCGGCCGACGGTGCCGAACGCGACCGCTTCCGGCTCGAACGCCGCGCCGGCATGCTCGCGTTCCGTCGCGGCGAATACGCGGCGGCGCTCGCCGCGTTCGACCGCGCCGGTCGGCTCGCCGAGCGGCTCGAGCCCGGCGATCGCGCGACCGCACTGAACGACCTGGGCATCGTGCAGCGCAAGCTCGGCGATTATCCGGCCGCGCTGACCAGCCTGAGCGGCAGCCTGGCGATCAAGGAGCGGCTCGGCGATCCGGCGCAGCTCGCGCCGGCGCTGCAGAACATCGCCGACGTCTACCGCGAAGCCGGCGATCTCGATCAGGCCGAAACCTATCTGCAGCGCGCGGTCGCGCTGCATGCGCAGACCGGCGCGCGCCTCAAGCAGGCACATGCGCACGAGTCGCTCGGCCTGGTCGCGCTGGCGCGCGGCGATGCCGAGGCGGCCGATCGTGCGTTCGCCGAGGCCGCGGCGATCTTCGCCGAGGCGCAGGCAGCGCCGGACCAGCTGCGCGTGCTGCTGCGCCAGGGCGAGCTCGATGCCGCGGCCGGCGCACGCGAGGCGCTGACGGCGCGGCTCGCCGCGGCCGATGCGCTGATCGCCCAGCTCGGCGGCGAGGCGCCGCTCGGCCATGCGCGGCTGTCGGCGGAGGCCGATGCGCTGGCCGGCCGCGTCCGTGCCGGCGCCGATCGGCTCGCCGCGGCGCTCGCGACGCCGACCGAAGCGGTCACGCCCGAGCGCCAGCAGGCGCTGGCGCGGCTCGCGACCTGGTACGAATCGCTCGGCGACTGGGCGCGCGCCTACGCGGCGCAGCGGCAGGCGTTCGAGCTGCGCCATGCGCTGGACGAACGCCAGCGCAGCGAAACGCTGGACCGGCTGCGCATCCGCCACGGCGTCGCCGAGCGCGAGCGCGAGATCGCCGTGCTCGCGCTCGACGGCGCGCGCCGGCAGGTCGCGCTCGAGCAGGCGCGCCGCACGCGCGATCTGCTGCTCGCCGGCGCCGCGCTGCTCGTGCTGGCGTTGTGGGCGTTGCACCGGCGGCGCGTCTGGCGGCTGCGCGTCGATGCCGAACGGCGGCGCACCGCGCTGGAGCGCGAGCTCGCGCAGTTTCGTGCCGCGGCCGAGCGGCTGCGAGCCGACCGGCGCCGCCTGCGCCTCGCGCTGGAGCGGACCGGCGAGCCGATGCTGCTGGTCGACACCGCCGGCCAGGTCTACCTCGCGAACCGCGCCGCGCGCGCCTTGCTCGGCCGGCCGGCCGAGGCCGCCGCCGGCGAATCGACCACGCTGGCCGACTGGATCGGCGCGGAGCAGGCCGCGCAGGTCGCGCAGTGGTCGGCCCGCAGCGACGACGCGCCGCCGCCGGCGGCCGGCGGCGGCGGCGTCTGGCTGCTGCCGCTGGCGCTCGAGGAGGAGCTGATCGTGCTCGGCCTGTCGACGTCGCCCGGTCCGCGTCCCGACACGCGCGATGTGCTCGACGACCTGGTCCAGGCGCACGTGCGCGACGAGGGGCCGCCGCCGGCGACGCCGGCCGAACCGGCGGCGCGGCCGCCGGCCGGTCCGGTGTCCGAGGCATTCCGCGCGGCCCTGGTCGCGCTGATGCGCGAGGCCGTGGACCTGTGGGAGTCGAGCACGCGCAGGACGCGCGTGGAGCTGGCCGAGGCCAGCGGCGTGTGGCGGATCACGATCGACGACGGCCGCCTGCGCGTGCGCACGATGGAGCGCTACCTGACGATGGAGCGCGTGCCCGATCGCCCGCGCTGGCGCGAGGTGCTGCGGACCGCCTATTTCGTCGTCGCCGACTGTCCGCTCGACGCCGCGCAGCGCGAGCGGCTGCGCGGCCTGATCGACGCGGTCAAGTCACTGGCGCCGTGAGCGGCGCTCAGCGGGGCGGATGGTTCGGTACGCCGGGGTGGGTCGGCAGGTTCGAGCGGCTCCTGCAGACCAGGCAGACGCCGCTGAGGCCGCTGCTCGCCTGGTAGGCGGCGTGGTGGTCCGACCCCAGGAAAGTCGCCGGGCCGGTCACGACCGGAATGATCGAGATCACGCTGCCGGCCTGGATCAGGCTCGACGCGGCTCTTACGCAATGGGCGGTCGAGAAGCTGCGTGCCGCGTAGTAGTCGTCGTCGAACACGCCGCAATCCCGGTCGACGGTTCCGAATGCGCAGGCCGGGCTTTGCCGGAATGCGTTCAGGATCGGACCGGGGATCTCGAACGCCTCGAGCTCCACGACCTCGCCGCCGACACACCATTGATCCGAGAACGGGTCCTGATGAGCGGCGGCCGGGCCGGCGATGGCCAGCGTCAGCGCGAGCAGGCAGGTGAACGGTTTCATGCGCAAAGGCTCCGGGGCAGGGCGGCGGCCGAGTCTGGGCAGCGCACGACCGCGCTGTCGAGACCGGACGCGGGACGAAACCGGGACAATATCGCGCTTCGCGCCCGTTCGTGCACGATTCGTCCCGGTTTCGTCCTCGCCGGTGCGGGCCGCCGTCGCTAGCGTCCCGGATCGGCGCCGGGATCGCCCCGGCGCGCCTACGACGGAGAACGAACGATGAAACTCACGCCCTTGCTGCTGACGCTCGGCTTCTGCGCGGCGCCGCTGGCGCAGGCCGCCCCTGACAACCCGCTCAATGGCTGGATCGGCCAGGTCTGCTACTCCAACGGCACCGGCCACACGATCATCGATTACCAGAGCTACAACGGCTGTGCCGTTCGCCTGAACGATGCGATCGCCGATCCGCCGTTCGGTGCGACGGTGACGTCGGTCAACACCTGCACGCTGCGCAGCAGCAGCACCCCGCTGCCATGGTGCAGCGTGCGCGAACCGTTCGGGATCGAGGTCGAGGACGGCGACGTCCGGCCGGTGTACGAGTTCCAGCGGCAGCTGGAAGACCTGCGCCGACGTCACGGCATCGACGACTACGAGCGCAAGCTGCTCGAGCTGCAGTCCAGGCGCTGAGCGTGCCCGGCGGACGGCCGCAGCCGGGCCGTCCGCTGCCTGCCGCGCTGGCGGACTCGATGCGGGCCGCTGCGTCAGTCCGGTTCGTCGGCGACCGCCGCGTCGTCGTCGGCGTCCGGCTCGCCGAGCGTCATCGGCCGGTAGTCGCCGGGAATCTCGAAGCGGACGGCCGGCACCGTGACGCCGGCGCGAATCGCCAGCGTCGCGGTTCCGGTCTGGTGGCCGTCGCGGAAGCAGCGCCGGCTCAGCACGATGCGTGGCGGTCCGGACTCGTCGGCGGCTTCGGGGTGCCGCTCGGCGACGCCGCGGCCGAGCGTCGCACCGACCGACGCGATGCGGTTCAAACGGCGCAGCGCCGCCGGCTCCAGGCCCAGGTCGGCGATCGTGCTGGTGCAGTCCTCGCGCAGCACGCGATCGCCGCGCATCAGCCGCTCGATACGGCAGCGCCGCCCGTCGATCTCGATTTCCTCGCCATGCTCGACGTGCGTCGTGCGCCACGGCGCCGCTGCGGCCGATGCGGACGGCTGTGCGGGCTCGGGCTGTGCCGGGCCGGCCGCGATTGCCGTGCCGATCGCGCGGCGCCGGTCGCCGTGGCCGCGCTGCGCCGTCGCGGTCGCCGCCATCGATTCGGCGCAGCGCGCGGCCGCCTCGGGATAGTCCGGATCGGCGAAGCCGAGCTCGGCCAGCTCCGGACAGGCGGCGATCTGCTGCGCACGGAATGCCGCGGCCGCGGCCGCCGCGTCCAGGCCGGTCAGCGCCTCGGCCTGGCGATCGGCGTGGATGTGGCTGGCGCGCATGACGTCGCTCTGGAAGTCGACCGCGTCGTCGTCCGATTCCATCGTCATGTAGCGGCGCAGGTCGTGCAGCAGCTGCGTCGTCAGCTGCTCGCCGTCGTCGGCGATCGTCGACATCGCCGAGCCGTCGATCGTCATGTCGATGCGCGCACGCAGGCCGTCGATCGCGATGCGGTCGAAATCGGTCGCGCAGTCGCCGTCGCGGCGGTACTCGACCACGGTCCCGGCCTGCGCGCTCGCGCAGGCGGCCAGGACGGCGAGCAGCAGGCGGCGGGGTGCGTTCATCGGGCTGTCCTCTTCGGGTCGCCGTCGAGCTCGATCGCGCGCCGCGTCGCGTCGACGCGGCGGCGATCCTTGTCGGCGTACTCGTTCAGACAGGCGTCGCGGCGGACCATCGCGCATTCGAGGTAGTCGATGATCTCGATCACCGCGGCACGCGCGACGCGCGCGTCGGCTTCGCTCTTGAACGCCTCGTAGCCGAAGCCGGCGCCGCCGAGCGCGACCTCGACCGACGATGCGGTCCTGGTCGTGCGGCCCTCGATCGTGCGCGCGTAGGCGATCTCGCCGCTCTCGGTGTCGACCACGCGCAGGTCGATCGCTAGATACGCGGTCTCGGAGCGGCGCGCGCCGCCGATGCCGGCGAAGCCGCCGCGCACCGCACGCGTCTCGACGCCGGGCTGGAATGCGGTGACCGTGCCCATGACCAGATAGTCCGCGCCGGTCAGCTGGCCGATGCGCGGGCCGTCGCCGGGGCGCAGCCGGCCGCTGCTGCCGAGGTCCTGCTCCTCGAGGATCGCGGCCAGGCGGCGGCGCTCGACGACCGTGAACACCGGCCGCGCCGCGAGCTCGTTGGTCAGGATGTTTGTCAGCACGCGGCCGATGCCGCCCTGGAACGGCAGCGCACCGGTCTCGTCCTGCAGCTTGACGACGCCGAGCACCGGCGTCGCGGTCGCGGTGCCGATGACCGTCGCGGCCGCGATCGACAGCGCGGCGAGCAGGCCGCGCCTGATCCGGCGGCGCGAGGCCGCGCATCGCGCGGCGAAGATCGGGATCGGTCGGTTCATGCCGATCACGACGCACCGGCGTGGCGGTTCCTATCATGCCGGTGCGCGCGAGCGGGCCGCTGCCGGCAGGCGGCGGGTATCATCGGACCATGCCGCGCCGACCGTCCTCGACCCCGCCGACCCTGATCGCCGAATCCGACGAACTCAAGCCGCTCGCCGAGCGCATGCGCCCGCGCAGCCTCG
Organism: Rhodanobacter denitrificans; assembly: GCA_003241385.1. Lineage (GTDB taxonomy): Bacteria > Pseudomonadota > Gammaproteobacteria > Xanthomonadales > Rhodanobacteraceae > Dokdonella > Dokdonella denitrificans_A. The sequence continues at coordinate 3,126 of QFPO01000002.1, read as the reverse complement.
ACGACATCGTCGGCCAGACCCGGCTGCTCTCCGAAGGCAAGCCGCTGCGCCGTGCGATCGAGGCCGGCAAGGTCCACTCGATGATCCTGTGGGGGCCGCCCGGCTGTGGCAAGACCACGCTGGCGCTGTTGCTGGCGCGCTACGCCGACGCCGATTTCCGCGCAATCTCGGCCGTGCTGTCGGGTCTGCCGGACGTGCGCGCGGCGCTGGCCGAGGCCGAGGCGCGTTATCACCAGGGCCGGCGCACGGTGCTGTTCGTGGACGAGGTGCACCGCTTCAACAAGGCCCAGCAGGACGCGTTCCTGCCGCATATCGAGCGCGGCGTGATCGTGTTCGTCGGCGCGACGACCGAGAACCCGTCGTTCGAGCTCAACTCCGCGCTGCTGTCGCGCTGCCGCGTGCACGTGCTCGAGGCGGTCTCGGTGGCCGACATCGAGCGCGCGCTGGCCCGCGCGCTAGCCGACGCCGAACGCGGCCTCGGCGCGATGGGGCTGGCTGTCGACGAGGGCGCATTGCGGCTGATCGCGCAAGCCGCCGACGGCGACGTGCGGCGCGCGCTGACCCTGCTCGAGATCGCCGCCGAGCTCGCCGAGGACGGCCGCATAGACGAGACCACGTTGACCCAGGTGCTGGCCGACCGCACGCGCCGCTTCGACAAGGGCGGCGAGCAGTTCTACGACCAGATCTCGGCACTGCACAAGTCGGTGCGTTCCTCCGATCCGGATGCCGCGCTGTACTGGTGCACGCGCATGCTCGACGGCGGCGTCGACCCGGCGTACCTGGCGCGGCGGCTCGCGCGCATGGCGATCGAGGACGTCGGCCTGGCCGATCCGCGCGCATGGACGCTGGCACTGGCGGCCTGGGACACCTACGACCGACTCGGCTCGCCCGAGGGCGATCTCTCGCTGGCCGAGGTCGCGCTGTACCTGGCGATCGCGGCCAAGAGCAACGCCGCCTATGCCGGCTTCAATGCGGCCAAGGCCGAGATCGCCGCCAACGGCACGCTCGAGGTGCCGATGCACCTGCGCAATGCGCCGACGCGGCTGATGAAAGGCCTGGGCTACGGCAAGGGCTACCAATACGATCACGACGCCGAAGGCGGCGTCGCGCTCGACCAACAATGCCTGCCCGATGCATTGGCCGGCCGCGTTTTCTACGAGCCGGTCGACCGCGGCATGGAGCTCAAGATCGCCGAGAAGCTGCGCGCGCTGCGCGAGGCGCGCCGGATCGCACGCGGCGAGGCGTCGGGGTGATCGGACGCGGACGGGCAGGGCGGCACCGGGCGGCCCGGTTGCGGGTTGCAGTCGCGTCGGTCCTGCTCGCGCTCGGCACCGGCGCGGTCGCGGCCGATCTCGCCGCGACGCGTGCGCAGATCGACGCGATCCTCGCCGAGCCGCGGTTCGCCGCGGCCAGCTGGGGCATCCAGGTGCAGTCGCTCGACAGCGGCCGCGTCGTCTACGCGCACGAGGCCGACCGGCTGCGCGTGCCGGCCTCGACCGCGAAGCTCTATACTGCCGCGCTGGCGCTGGCGACGTTCGGCGCCGACTACCGGATCCCCACCGTGCTGTTCGCGACCGCGCCGCCGGCGCGCGACGGCGAGCTGCACGGCGATCTGGTACTGGTCGGCTACGGCGATCCCGCGCTCGGCGCCGATCCGGCGGCGAGCTGGGCCGACACGCTGGCGATCGCGCTGCGCAAGGAAGGCGTCACGCGCGTGCACGGCGATCTGGTCGCCGACGCGACGCGCTTCGCCGCGCCGCGCTACGGCAGCGGCTGGGAGGCCGGCGACCTGCAGAGCTGGTTCGGCGCGCCGGCCAGCGCGCTCAGCGTCGACGAGAATCTGGTGACGGTGCAGGTGCGGCCGGGCGCCGCAGTCGGCGACCGCGCGCTGCTGCGTTTCGAGCCGCCCGGCTCGGCGCCCGAGCTGGTCAACCGGCTGGTCACGGTCGCGCGCAGCGCCGGCAGCGACGGCAGCGACGTCGGCCTGCTGCGCGCGCCGGGCGAGCGCACGCTGCATGCATTCGGCACGATCGCCGCCGGCAGTGCCGAGCGGCCGTACCGGCTCGCACTGGCCGATCCGGCCGCGGTCGCCGGCGCGCAGCTGCAGGCGGCCCTGACGCGCCAGGGCGTGACCGTCGACGGCCGCGTGCGCAGCGTCTATTGGCCCGAGGTCCGCGGCGAGCGCGATGCGGCCGATGCGGGCCGGCTGCGGCGAATCGCGCAGGTCGAGTCGCCGCCGCTCGGCGATCTGGTCCGGCGCGGCCTGAAGGTCTCGCAGAATCTCTACATGCAGAACCTGTTCCTGCTGGTCGGCGCCGCGGAGGCCGACGCGGCGCATGCGGCCAATCCCGACGCGGCCGGTTTCACCGGCACCGAGCAGCGCGCCGCGAACGCGTTGCGGCGCTATCTGACCGGCCTCGGCATCGCGCCGCAGCGTGCGTTCGTCGAGGACGGTGCCGGCCTGTCGCGGCGCAATCTGACCACGGCTTCGGCGCTGACGGCCCTGCTCGTGCACTGGGGCGACGGCGAAAGCGGCGCGCCGTTCCGGCTGGCGCTGCCGCAGGCCGGCGTTGACGGCTCGCTGACCGGCCGCCTGCGCGACACGCCGGCGCAGGGACGCGTATACGCCAAGACCGGTGCGATGAGCGGCGTATACGCGCTGGCCGGCTATCTGACGACCGCAGCCGGCGAACGGCTCGCCTTCACGCTGCTGCTGAATCAGTATCTGCCGCCCGAGGACGGCAAAGCCGGCCGGCCCAGCGGCGAGCTCGACCGCATCGTGCTCGCACTGACCGCACTCGACCAACGCAGCGCCCCCGCCGCCGCGCAGTGAGCGTAACGCTCGTGGCAATCTCGAGCATCCGAATCGCTTCTTCACCCCGCTGCACGAATCGCCCCGCGACCGTCACGTCGCGCCGAACGCTCCGACTCTCGTAGCGCTCCAGCTCCCGCTCCTGCTCTTGCTGTGGCTGTGGCTGTGGCTGTGGCTGTGGCTTTCGCTTTGGCTTTCGCTTTGGCTTTCGCTCCTGGCTGTTGGTGCGCCTAAAGCGAGCCGAGCATCGCAGGTCGACCAGGCCGAAGAGCTGCCCCGTGTCTGAGCGCCAGCGAGTTGGGGCAGCGTGCCTG
>QFPO01000059.1 GCA_003241385.1 Rhodanobacter denitrificans | reverse complement strand
AGCGCATTGCCTGTGTAACCTGGCGTTACCGCTTGCCCAATGTAGTTGGTCACAAACGCCGGGGTGCTTGCATCGCCCCCCGCTGAAGCGCCACCTGGAATAATGCCGTTGGATTTGCACAGAGCGATGATCGTCATTTCATCAGTCTCGGAAATATCCGTCTGCAAGTAAGCGGAAAGGCTGGTGAATGTGCCGAAGCCATTACCCAAAGTCGGGGAGCCAATAAGACTGGCGTTGACTCCATCAATTGCTCGATTGAAGTTGAACCTCGAAACATCGGTGTCAAAGTTGAACCAGCCCACCAGCCCATTGGCCACTGGCGGGGCTATCTTGGTGTTCCACGGCGCCAGACTTTGCGAAATGATCTTGGTACCCATGTGTAGTCCTCTTAGATAAGCGAATCGAATGCGGCCACAACGAATGGCGCCATTTGTTGGTAGTAAGCGCGACGTGTTGAGCCGATCGGGTGGACCGCATCGAACCAGTCACCTGCCGGGTCTCCGTCTGCGTTTGAAGCAGTGGGCAGTGCGTAGCCTGACTCGGGGTCGCTGACAGCCCACAAAGGCGCGATTTTCACTGCAGGTATAGAAGCAGCTGCATCACGTATGGCTCCAGGATTTGTGAGTGAATGACGCTTTCACCATCCAGCACGTCGGCATAAATAGTGGAGACAGGCCGGTCTCGAACGTCATTTGTACCCAGCGCGTTGATCACAATGTCCGGAGTCGGGAAGCTGAAGCGAACCTGGTAGAAGGCTGGGTCGAAGACATAACCGTTGCGCACCACGCTGGGTGAATCTGAACTCGTGGCCGCCCGCAGGAATGGGTTTTTCGGCCATCGGGCAGACTTCCCTAGGGCCAGGTATGTCTCCTCATCGCCGGGCGCGACGATCTGAACACGATCCGTCACTGCATAGGTGAAGTCGCCGCTTTCCCATCCCTCCCTTGCTTCACAAAGCGGCCCTTTATCGTCGTTGCCAGCGCCAGGCAGAGAGGACGAATTGATAGTGCCGATGAAGTTCGCTGTAAGGTTGAG
>QFPO01000040.1 GCA_003241385.1 Rhodanobacter denitrificans | reverse complement strand
GGGTCTGCTGTACGGATAGGTGACATCTGAGTTGGCTTGCCCGAGGGGCGGGCCTGGAAGGATGTTGCTGTGCCCAAGCCCTACCCGTCCGAGTTCCGTGACGACGTCGTGCGCGTCGCGAGGAACCGTGAGCCCGGAGTGACGATCGAGCAGATCGCGAAAGACTTCGGTGTCCATCCGATGACGCTGCAGAAGTGGTTGCGTCGCGCCGACATCGACTCGGGCGCCAAGCCCGGCCAGTCACGGTCCGAGGCCGCGGAGATCCGGGAGCTGAAGAAGCGGAACCGGCTGCTCGAGCAGGAGAACGAGGTCCTCCGCCGTGCGGCGGCGTATTTGTCGCAAGCGAACCTGCCGGGAAAAGGTTCTACCCGCTCGTGAGTGAGCTCGCCGCCGCAGGGATCCCTGTGACGGTGACGTGCCGGGTGCTCAAGCTCTCTCGCCAGCCCTATTACCGGTGGCTGGCAGACCCCGTCACCACGAGTGAGGTGGTGGAGGCGTATCGCGCGAACGCTCTGTTCGACGCGCACCGCGACGACCCCGAGTTCGGGCACCGACTCCTCGCCGACGAGGCTGCCGACGCGGGCGAGCCCATGTCGGACCGGACCGCGTGGCGGATCGCGTCCGCGAACGGCTGGTTCAGCGTCTTCGGGAAACCCAAGCGCGGCAAGCACCGCAAGCCTGGCCCTCCCGTCCACGACGACCTCTGCGCCGTCGTCGACGAGCACGGCCAGACCCGGCACGTGTTCGCCGCGGACGCGCCGAACGAGCTGTGGCTGACGGACATCACGGAGCACAAAACGGCGGAGGGCAAGCTCTACCTCTGCGCGATTAAGGACGCCTACTCGGGCCGGATCGTGGGGTACTCGATCGACTCGAGGATGAAGTCGCGACTGGCCGTCCAGGCGCTCGAGAACGCCGTCGCGATGCGCGGTGACGTCGCCGGATGCCATTCCGACAGAGGATCTCAATTCCGGAGCCGGAAGATGCTCCGCGCCCTGGGTCGCCACCGCATGGTCGGATCCATGGGTCGGGTCGGTTCGAGCGGGTTATCCGGCTAATCGGCCTTGGTGGTGGGTTTGGCCGGGTAATGCGGTCAGCCGCTGGTGAGTCGGCGGAGTTGCGCGTCGTGGTGGCGGACGGTGTCGGCGAGGGTCTGGACGGCTTGCCGGAGGGTCGCGAGCTCGTCGGTGAGCGCGGTGATGCTGCCGTCCGGGGTGGTTTGCTGGTGGTGCTCGATGATGGCGCGGAGTGTGGGGTTACGGTAGATCGTGGACCGGGAGATCCCGGCGTGCTCGGCGACCGCGGCGATAGTGATGGCGTGGCCGTTTCGGGCGAGGTCGGCGCAGGCTCGTTCGATCTGGTGCAGCGTGGTGCTGGTCATCCGGTTTGTGTCTCCGTGTCGGCGATGAGTGCGTCGAGGCGGGCGATGAGCTTGTGGTGGCGGTCTGCCTCGTCGATCCATCCTCGTTGTTCCGCGTCGCGGGCGAGAGCGTCGGCGTCGACGCGTTGCGCGGCGAGGATCGGCAGCGAGGTGGGTTCGGATCGGTAGGACGGGCAGTGTTCGCAGATGTTCGCGTAGCTGCATGCTCCCTGCGCTGGGGCGCGGAGGCAGAACCCGCCGGCCATGCGGGACTTCAGCAGCGGGGCGTCTTTCCAGTCGCGTCCGCCGGTGATGGCCGTGAGTGGCAGCTGGGTGCGCCCGCCCGCGTCTCCGGCAGCGGCGGTGGTGGTGTTCTGTTTCGCGAGGTCGAGGGCGCGTTCGTATTCGGTGCGGACGGTGTGGTCGAACAGGCGCCCGTAGCGGAGGCTCATCTCCGCGGACTGGTGGCCGAGGAGTGCCATGAGTGCTTGCAGGGAGACGCCGGCGTTGACCAGCGCGGTCGCGTAGGTGTGTCGCAGCTGGTGGGAGGTGACGTGCCCGAGCCCGGCGACCTCGGTGGCGTGATCGAGCTCGCGGCGGACGCCTCGCTGGGTGAGTCTGCGGCCGAGGTAGGTGAATAGGAACTGCGCGGGTCGCCGGTAGCGGGGGTGCGGGAGTGGTCTGCCATGGGAGCGGATCTGGGTGACCCGGTCGATCACCTCGAGAGTCTCAGGATCGAGGGGGACCATGCGTTCGGTGGCGAGCTTGCCGAGCGGGACCTTCAGCCATGCCCCGTTCCCATCGAGCTCGTGGACGCAGTCCAGTTCGAGGTCGAGCAGTTCCCCGATCCGCAGCCCGCAGGCGCGTTGCAGCCGCAGCGCCAGTGCGGCCAGCTCGTTGTCGGGATGCTCGGTCAAAGCGGCGGCGAGTCGCCGGTCGGCATCGATGGGGAGGTAGCGGGGCAACACCTGCGGGAGCTTGGGGATGTCGTCGCGGAACAGCACCTTCCGAGGTGGCGCTGCGTCCCAGCCCCATTCGGTGATGTCGCGGAGGAACGTCGCGACCGCGACGACCCTCCGGTTGCGGTCCCCGATGCTGATCGGCGCCCCGTCCTTGTCGCTGACCGCGTCGACCAGCGACGCGAGGAACGGTTCGACGTGACGTCGCCGATCCAGATCCCTCACCGACGTGAGTGTCGGGTCGGTGTCGGTGAGGAACACCCCGAAGTGCTTCAACCGTGTCGCCATCGCCGAGACCGTCTTGCGGTCGCAGGTCGCGCGCTTTCGTTCCAGATAGCCGACCAGCTCCGCCCGCAACGGGGCGGAGACCTCGGCGAGCCGCTCCTCGTAAGGGACCGGGCCGCCGGTCCGAGGCGGGAAATCGAGGACGCCGAGATGGAACAGCACCATGTGCGCCATGCTGATCGCCGAGAAGTAGTGGCGATGCGAGATCCCCGTCGCGTGCTCGCGTTCCCGGCAGGCCGCGGCGAACTCCTGAAGGTCATCGACGGTGAGTTGTCGCATCGGCTTTCCCGTCTGGATCAGCAGCCGGATCGGCGCCTGGGAGCCTGTCGCAAGCCGCGTGCGGGCGGTGAACCCGAGCTGTTCGGCCTCGTCGAGGAACTCGTCGATCTCGGCCCGCAGCGGACTGGTCTGGATCTCCCGCCAGAGCGGTGACAGCTTCCGCGCCAGCAGGTAGTCGTATCCCGGCCGCAACCCGCCGTGCAGCATCAGGAACGTGATCACCGGACGCGCTGCCGACCCCGCCGACAGCCGCTCCGCAAGCGGCGTCGCCGCCCAGTCCTGCGGGTCCGGCCAGGTCTCGAAGAACCGTCGTGCAGCCCACTCATAGGACGGGTTCCCGCGACCGGTCGCCGTCAAGTGACGCAAATACGCGTCGCGGAGATCATCGCCTCGCAACGACGCGATCCCGGCCTCACCGCTGCTGAGAGCGGATGCGTTCGCGTGCCGCATCGAACTGGGCCTTCACGTGAGCAGGAGCGAGGTGGACGTAGCGGGCGGTGGTATCGACATGAGCGTGACCGAGGAGGGCCTGCATCACCGCGAGATCGACGCCGGCCTCGGCAAGGACTGTCCCGAACGTGTGACGCAGCGCGTGCGGGTGCCCGCCGGTCACCCCGGTCAGGCCCCGGTGGTAGCGGAACACCGTCCGCAACCCCGCCGCCGTCAACGGGCCGCCGCGGTTCGGGCCTTTGCCGACGAGGAACAACACGTCGGAGTCCGACTCGGGGCGTTCGGCGAGGAGATAGACGTCGATCACCGACGCGACGTCCGGGTCCAGCGGGACGCGGCGCTGTTTCGCGCCCTTGCCGGTGACAGTGACCCAGCGGCCGCCGATGTCGACGTCCTTCACGTGGAGGCCGAGGACCTCCATCGACCGTAGCCCGCACCACAGCATCAGCCCTGCGATCGCCCGATCCCGCCAGGTCCGCAGACTCCCCACCAGCGTCGCCGCGTCCTGCGGTGACAGCGCGACCGGCAGCCGGCGTGGTTCCCGCAACCTGAGCGCGGATCGCGCGACGGGGCGTCGGACGGTGTGAGCGAGCATCCCTGACCGCTCCCCGCTCGTCCGCCAGCGCGCCTCCCTGCCCCGCGGGACCGGGTTGCGCCTCGCCGGGTCGCGCAGTCCCGCATACGTGAACAGCCCTGAGATCGCCGCCAGCCGACGGTTGATCGTCGTCGCCGCATACCGGTCCAGCCGGCGCCCGTCCATCCCGACGACGTTCGGACCCGGCCTGCCCGGCAGGGACGCCTCCCGGCACGCCCGCAGGAACCCGAGCAGGTCATCGGTCGTGACCTCCTCCAGCGGCCGGTCCTGCCCGGTCAGCCAGCGGCAGAACGCGAGCAAGTCATACCCGTACGACCTCACCGTCGCCGGCGAGTAGTTCCGATCCAGCAGATGCGCGAGGTACTCGTCCACCAGCGCGAACCGGGCGGCGTGCTCACCGGCGAGCACCCACTCGCCGTCACGCTGCTCGAGCCGTAGGACTTCCTTGTCCGTCATGCGACACATGTTGCACCCGTGCGTCACACACGCGACGGACGCGACGTGCTCCGGCGTGTCGCCGCCTGGGCTCGCGGGCCGAATAGCCGGTTAAGAGGGAGACAACGCGGCCATGGAATCGTTCTTCGCCCTGCTGCAGAAGAACGTCCTCAACCGCCGGACCTGGGCCACCCGCGAGCAGCTGCGGATCGCGATCGTC
>QFPO01000058.1 GCA_003241385.1 Rhodanobacter denitrificans | reverse complement strand
CGATATCGAAGCCACACTCGCCGAGATCTGGGCCGAAGTGCTCCGGATCGAACAGGTCAGCGTCAACGACAACTTCTTCGAACTCGGCGGGCACTCGCTGCTCGCAACGCGACTGATGGCCGCCGTCCTCGACCGTATGGGCCTGGATATACCGGTCCGGGCTCTGTTTGAAACGCCGACACTCGAAGGCTTTGCGTCGGCGGTTGGCCAGGCGCAGCAGCGCAGCCGCCCGCCGCTTGAGCCGCAAGTGCGCCCCGAGCGTATCCCGCTGTCCTTTGGACAAGAGCGGCTGTGGTTTCTGGACCAGCTGCAGATGGGCAACTCCGCTGCGGCTTTGCGGTGTTCTGGACGTGGGTTCGCTGGCGGCTTCGCTTTCGGAGTTGGTTCGTCGTCACGAGAGTTTGCGGACGCGGTTTGTGACCCTGGACGGGGCTGGGGTTCAGGTGATCGACCCGGCCTGTGGCTTTGACCTGCCGGTGACGGATTTGTCGGATTTGGCGCCTGAGGCGCGCGAGGCGGAGGCGGCGCGTCTGGCGCAGGCGGAGGCGGAGGCGCCGTTCGACCTGGCGCGTGGGCCGGTGTTTCGGGCTCGACTGTTGCGGCTGGGTGCCGAGGAGCATGTGCTTCTTGCCTCGATGCACCACATTGTGTCGGACGGCTGGTCCCTGTCGGTGCTGACCCGCGAGGTGGCGGCGTTGTACGAGGCGTTCAGCCGCGGCGAGGCATCGAGCCTGCCGGAGCCGCGCGTGCAATATGCCGACTATGCGCTTTGGCAGCGGCGCTGGCTGGACGGCGAGACGCTGGAGCGGCAGCTTGGCTATTGGCGCGAGCGGCTGTCGGGGGCTCCGGCGGCGCTGGATCTGCCGACCGACCGACCGCGACCGCCGGTGGCGAGCTTTCGCGGCGGGACGGTGCCGGTAGCGCTGCCGGCGTCGCTGACCGCAGCGCTGGGCGATCTGGCGCGGGGACAGGGGGCGACCCTGTTCATGGTGCTGATGGCGGGGTTTGCGGCGGTTCTGTCGCGGTGGAGCGGGCAGACGGACCTGGTGCTTGGC
>QFPO01000012.1 GCA_003241385.1 Rhodanobacter denitrificans | reverse complement strand
GCCCAGGCACGCTGCCCCAACTCGCTGGCGCTCAGACACGGGGCAGCTCTTCGGCCTGGGCGACCTGCGATGCTCGGCTCGCTTTAGGCGCACCAACAGTCAAGAGCGAAAGCCAAGGCAAGAGCGAAAGCCAAGGCAAGAGCGAAGGCGACGGCGACGGCGACGGCAAGAGCGGAAGGCGGAGCGGAAGCTGGAGCGAGGGGTGGGACGTTCGACGCGGATGGGTCGGCTGCGGTCGATGTCGGCTGAGGGGTGAAAAGCCCGGAAGGTCAGGCGGCGATTAGCGAGCGATGTGCGGCGACGCCGGCCTGCATGCCGTCGGCGACTGCGAACGCGATGCTGCCGGCCATGCGCGCCGCGTCGCCGCAGGCGAAGACGCCGGGCACCGTCGTGGCGCGGGTCTCGTCGGTGTGCAGATACGTGCCGAGCGGACCGGGCTCGGTCGCGCAGCCGAGCTGGTCGGCCAGCGTGCCGTTGACCGCGGTGCGGCTCAGCGCGAACAGACCGTCCAGTTCGATGCGCCGGCCGTCGGCCAGTACGACGGTGGCGGTGTCGACGATCGCGCTGACGGCCGCGGGCTCGATCGTGACGCCGCGCGCGGAGAGCGCGTCCCGCTGCGCGGTATCGGGCGCGTAGCGGCCGTCGGTGAACAGCGTCACGCGGCCCCAGTCCGGCAGCAGCATCGCCTGATGCTGCGAGAGCTCGCTCGACGCCAGCACGCCGATGCGGCCGTTGTCGAGTTCGTAGCCGTGGCAGTACGGGCAATGGAAGACGCTGCGGCCCCAGCGCTCGGCGAGGCCGTCCAGCGGCGGCAGACGGTCTTCGACGCCGACCGCGAGCACGAGCCGGCGCGCCCGGATCGCGGCACCGGCGGCGAGTTCGATGCGAAAGCCGTCCTCGTCGGCCTGCGCCGCGACGGCCGTATCGGCGTGCCAGCGCACGGTCGGATAGGCCAGCAGGTCGGCACGGCCGGCCGCGACGATGTCGCCGGGCGCACGGCCGTCCTGGCCAATGAAGCCGTGTGCCTGCGCCGCGAACCGGTTGCGCCGCAGGCCCGCGTCGACCACGGCGACGCGCCGGCGCGCGCGTGCCAGCTGCAAGGCCGCCGACAGACCCGCATAGCTGCCGCCGATCACGGCGACCTCGACGCTTTCGATCGCTTCAGTGAGCATGGAACGTGGCCCCTCTCGGATGAGCGGCCAGGCGCCGCCCGAAATCGGCCGCCAGGGCGGCCAGCGTGACGCTGCCGAGACGTCCGATCACGACTGCCTCGGCGGCCTGGAACGCATCGTCGAGCGCGGCGTTGACGGCCTGTTCGACCAGACAGACCGGATCGGGCGTGCGATGCCCGATCGCCAGCAGCGGCGGTGCGCCGACCGCGGCGTAGATGTCGCGCAAGGTGACCTCGGCCGGATCGCAGCGCACGACCCAGCCGCCGCCGTGCCCCTTGGCCGAGTCGACGTAGCCGAGCCGGCGCAGGCCGGCCAGGGTGCGCCGCACGACGACCGGATGCGTGCACAGATAACCGGCCAGCGCCTCGGACGTCAGCGGCCGGTCGCTGTGGATCATGTGCAGCAGCACGTGCAGCACCGAGGAGAGCCGGCTGTCGCTTTTCATATAACTCTGCATGTTACATGAAAGCACAGCCGGCGCAACGATCGTCCGTCACGGCGCGGGAACGGCCTCCGGCTGGTCCGCGCGCGTCCGCGCCTTGAGACCGAACAGCGGCCGCAGCCAGCCGATCCGGCGGATCAGCTCGTAGCCGCCGAAGCAGCCGGCCAGCGTCAGCGCCACCAGCAGCGGCCCTTCGAGCAGCGGCGGCAGCGCCAGCGGCCGCAGTTCGTAGGCCAGCACCACAATCAGGGTCTGATGCAGGATGTAGACCGGGAACACCGCCGGCACCAGATAGCGCAGCAGCGGACCGTCGTGCGAGGCGAACCGCCGCGCGAAGCCGAGCACCGCGACGATCGCGCACCACTGCTGCACCGCCCAGACCGTACGCTGCATCTGGCGCAGCGCGTCCGGCGGAGTGGCGTCGGCGTATGCGGCGAAATAGATGGCGATGAAGATCCAGGCGCCGAGCGCGAGCCCGAGCGCCGGCCAGCGGCGGCGTTCGATCGCGTCCCAGACCGGTCCGCTGCGCGCGATCAGGAAGCCGAGCGCGAACACGCCCAGGTACTGCACGTGGTTGTACCCGTCGTCGACCAGCGCATGCGTCGAGCCGAAGCGGCCGATCAGGCCGATCCGCGCCGCCGCCAGGTAGACGATCGGCCAGACCAGCAGTCCCCAGCCGATGAGCAGACGCGCCGCACCGGCGCGCAGACGCTCGACGGCCCGCGGCGCCGCCACGGCCAGCACACCGACCGCCATCGTGTAGACCCACAGATACGCCACGAACCACAGATGGTTCCAGGTCGGCAGACTCAGGCAGCCGTCGTCGTCGCAGAAGCTCGAGTCGGCCTGCAGATAGCGCAGCCAGAACGCCAGGTAGCCGTCGTGGTAGCCGCCCGGGTAGCGCGAATCGAGCAGCTCGTAGTAGGCCTGCGGCGGCACGATCACCAGCATGCCGAACACCAGCGGCAGCAGCAGGCGCCACGAGCGCGGCCCGAAGAAGCGCAAGCGCCCGCCGGCCGCCTGCGCGGCCTGCGCCTTGCCGAGCAGGAACGCCGTCGCCACGCCGGACACCAGAAACAGCAGCGAGAGCCGCCACGGTGCGCTCAGCAGCATCAGCGGCTCCAGCGCCGGCCCGGCCTGCGGGCTCTTCACGTGCCAGTCCCAGCTCACGTAATACATGCCGACGTGATAGAGGATCAGCACGCCGAACGCGGCGACGCGCACCCAGTCCAGATCGTAACGGCGTTCCATCGAGGCTCCTGTGGTCGTCTAGGGACCGACGCAGCCTGTGCCGGACGAGGCATGCCGGCCAGCCGAAAGTGACCGGCTGCGACGCCGCAGGGACGAATCGCGGGACCGCAGGGATCGGATCGCCCGCCCGCCGCGCCTTGCGCGCGTGAAACGTCGCGGCCGGCCCATCGGCGCGGCCGCACCGACGCGGCACGAGGCCGACCTCGGTGGCGATCGGGGTCGGCAAACCCGATCGCACGCCCTACCATGCGCGCCATGTCCACGCCTGCCGCATCGCCCGTTCCCGCGCCGACCGCCTACGACCGCTACCGGCCGTGGCAGCGCCTGGTCGAGATCGGCTTCTGGGTCGGCACGATCCTCGTCAACGCGGTCGGCAACAGCGTGACCGTGCTGATGGACGTGCATCGCGTCGGGCTCGACACCGCCGACTGGGAGCCGGCGGTCTGGGAGGGATCCAGCGCGCTGCTGTGGCTGGCGATCGTGCCGTGCGTGGTCTGGTTCACGCGGCGCGTACCGCTGCAGTGGAACGGCCTGCGCCGCTATCTGGCGCTGCATCTGGTCGCCAGTCTCGTGGTCTGCCTGGTTCACGTCGGCGGCATGGTCGGCCTGCGCACGCTGGCGTACCGGTTCATGGGCGAGACCTACGCGTTCGGTGACTGGGCGGTCGGACTCGGCTACGAGTACCTCAAGGACGTGCGCAGCTACGCCGGCATGGTGCTCACGATCGAGATCTACCGCCTGCTGCTGCGCCGGCTGCAGGGCGAGGCCAGCCTGCTCGCCGCGCCCGATGACGGGCCGCCGCTGGAGCCGGTCGAACGGCCCGAGCGCTTTCTCGTGCGCAAGCTCGGTCGCGACTTCCTGGTCGCCGCCGCCGACATCGAATGGCTGCAGGCCGCCGGCAACTACGTCAACCTGCGCGTGCGCGGCCACGACTACCCGCTGCGCAGTACGATCGCCGGCATCGAGGCGCGCCTGGATCCGGTCCGTTTCGCGCGCGTGCATCGCAGCTACATCGTCAATCTCGACCGCATCGCCTCGATCGAGCCGCTCGACACCGGCGACGCGCGCCTGCACCTGGTCGACGGCACCGTGCTGCCGTGCAGCCGCCGCCATCGCACCGCGCTCAAGGAGCGCGTCTGACTCAGCTGCCGGGCCGCGCCTCGGGCTTGGGCTCGGTCACTTCCTCGCCGGGCCGCGCGCGGCCGGCCATCTCGGCACCGGCGTCCGGCGCCAGTCCGCGCATCATCCAGACCGAGCCGGCCGACACCAGGCCGATCGCGACGAAAGCCAGCGCATAGTTGTCGAGCGCACCGAGCGGCTGGCCGGTCAGCGCACCGGCGGCGCTGAGCGCGTAGCCGCCGACCGTCACGCCGAGCGCCAGCGCCACCTGCTGCACCATCGCGGCCAGGCCGCTGGCCTGGCCCATCCGCGCCGGCTCGACCTCGGCATAGGTGATCGCGTTGAGACTCGTGAACTGCAGCGAGCGCAGGCAGCCGCCGATCAGCAGCACGCCGATCATCAGCGCGATCGGCGTCTGCGGGCCGAACAGACCGTAGCTGCACAGCAGCAGCGAGGCCAGCACCGCATTGACGACCAGGACCGGACGGAAGCCGAAGCGGCGCAGGATCCGCGTCGCGATCGTCTTCATGAACATCGCGCCGGCCGCCGACGTGAACGTGATCAGGCCCGACTGCAGCGGATCGAAGCCGAAGCCGAGCTGCAGCATCAGCGGCAGCAGGAACGGAATCGCGCCGATGCCGATCCGGAACAGGGCGCCGCCGAGCACCGCGATGCGAAACGTCGGCAGCCGCAGCAGCGTGAGGTCGATCAGCGGATACGTGCGCCGCCGCGCATGCAGCGCATAGAGCGCCAGGATCAGGACGCCCGCCGCCGCGACGGCGACCGACAGCACGGGGCTCACCAGGTGCCGGCCGAGCGTCGCCAGACCGAAGATCGTCGCCGCCAGACCCGCGCCCGACAGCGCGAAACCGCGCCAGTCGAGCGGGCCGACCGTCTCGCGCAGCAGCGGCACGTGGCGCCATGCCAGCACGATGCCGAGCACGCCGATCGGCAGATTGATCAGGAAGATGTAGCGCCAGTGGCTGTAGGTCGTGATCAGGCCGCCGAGCACCGGGCCGAGCATCGGTCCGAGCAGGGCCGGGATCGTCAGCCAGCTCAGCGCGCGCACGAGCTCGGCCTTCGGCACGCTGCGCAGCAGGACCAGGCGTCCGACCGGCACCATCATCGCCCCGCCGATGCCCTGCGCAAAGCGCGCCGCGACCAGGCTCTCGAGCGACTGCGCGGCCGCGCAGCCGAGCGATCCGAGCAGGAACACGCCGATCGCGGTCATGAAGACCGGCCGCGCGCCGAAACGGTCGGCGACCCAGCTGCTGATCGGAATGAACACTGCCAGCGCCAGCAGATAACTGGTCAGCGCCAGCTTCAGCGCGACCGGCTCGACACCCAGATCGGACGCCATCGCCGGCAGCGAGGTCGCGATCGCGGTCGAGTCCATGTTCTCGATGAACAGCGCCGTGGCGACGATCAGCGGCAGCAGGCGTTCGTGTTTCAAATGACGGCAGTCAAGAAGGTCGACCCTCATATTGTCCCCCACGGGCCATCGCTGCGCGTGAGCACATGTGCAATGAGGCTTTCCTTTCGTCACGCAGACGCACCACGTCCGCCATCGGCTGGTCGGACCAACGCATCCGCGCTACGCTGCCAGCCGTTGACGCACAGGGGAGCGGCGATATGGCATCGACCGGGCTGAGGAAGGCGGGCTGGCTGCTGGGAATCGTGCCGATGCTGGCGTCACCGGCGTTCGCCGACGGCAGCGACCGACTGGAAACCATCGTGGTCACCGGCTCGAGGATGAGCTATCGAGACCTGCTCGATACGCCCGCCGTCGCGATCACCCGGCCAGGCGACTACCTGCTGCTGCCTTTCACGCTCGTCAACGACACGCGCAATGCGCAGGGGCGCAAAGACGAAATCTACGCCACGATCCGCAAGATGGCGGCACGCAGCGGCGGGACTTTCGAGCTCGTCCATGGCGAGACGTTCGTGACACGGGTCGACAGCAGCAATCTTCATCTGCCGCTCGAGAACGACGAGAAGCGCCCCGACACCAGCCACCTCTCGCTGTTCGTACGCATCGCAATCAAGGGTGCTGCGGATCGAGCGGAAGACATGACGCGTCAGCTCCGCGAGTTCATCGCCCAGTCCGAACGGGTCGGTCGCACCGAGATCGACGTCGCCAATGAAACCGCCTTGAGCCTGACTCGTCCCGAGCGATTCCGCCAGGAGTTGATCCAGGCGATCGCCGAAGACACCTCGCTGGTGCGCCGCACACTCGGCGCGCAATGCGAGGTCGCCATCGACGGCCTCGGCAGCCGGATCGAGTGGCAACGCGTATCGGTATCCGAACTGATGCTTTACATCCCCTATTCACTACAGATCAGCGGCTGCGGCGCGGGCGCAACGGCGCAGCCGTCCGGCTGAGCCCGCAGTAGGAACTGCGGCAGGTCGTTGCGCCCCCGCCACGAGCGCCGTGCCGCGCTCCGGCGAAACGCGCGTCAGGCGGACGGCCACGTGGCGAGAAGACAATCGCCGGCTCGGTGGCAGCGATCGACACCGCCTTTTCGATGGACGCGATCCGATCGTCTCAACCGGTGAGACCGCGTCGCGTGAGGATATCCGCCGTCGCCCGAGATCATCCCCTGGCCGGGCGACGACACCACTCTCCCGCAGCCGCTCGTCGTGAGACGCCGGATCTGCGGGATTTTTTTGGCTCACCGTTCGGGCATCAGCCGGCGGACGAATCCACGGTGGCGGCCTCGGGATCGCTCGCGAGGCGGTCGGCCGAGGTGTATACGCTACCGATCAGCCAGTCGTTGGCTTCGTTCGCGTCGATGAACGCGTGCAGCACGTAGCGGCGGTCGTAGCCCTCGCGCACGAACGGATCGGCTTCGACCAGACGCTGCGCGGCGGCGGCATCGGCAACCTCGAGCACCTGCATCGCGCCGTCGTCGTCGGTGAACGGCCCGCACAGGATCAGATGGCCGAGTGCCGCCTGCGTGCGTAGATGACGCATATGCGCGAGCACCAGCGCATCGCTCGGCCGGTCGGATTGCGTGTCGGAGAGGATCGCGAGGAATCGCGCCACGTGACTGACTTCGGGATCGAATTCCGGCTGGCGCCCTCAGCGCGCCCAGACCCACTGCAGGCCGAGCATGACGCTGCGGCCGGAACCGGGCTCGTAGTAGCGGCCGTTGCCGTCGTTGACGATGACCGAGCCGATGGTGTCGCGATCGAACAGGTTGTCGACGCGCACGAAGCTGCGCAGGCGCCCGTTCGGCAGCTCGAAGCCGTAGCCGACGTCGGCCGCGTAGATCACCGACATCGGCGCCGACTCGCTGCCGATGTCGTTGACCGGGATCGAGCTGACGTAGTCGGCCTGCGCGCCGACGCGCCAGCCGCGCTCGCCGCCCCAGGTCAGGCCCACGTGCAGATCGGTGCGCGGTACGCCGGGAATCCGCGTGCCGGCGGCGACCGGCGTGGTCGGGTTCGTGCACGGCGTGCCGGTGCAGGTCAGGAAGCCGCTGCGGAACGTCGCTTCCAGCCACGTCGCCGCGACGCGCAGGCTGAGGTCGTCCGACAGCGCCAGGCGCAGGCCGGCCTCGGCGCCCTGGCGACGCGCGGCGCCGACGTTTCGGTAGCTGGTGCGGCCGCCGGCGTTGGTCGCCACGGCGATCTCGTCGTCGGTGTCGGCGCGGAACAGCGCGACATCGAGCGCGGCGCCGCTGCCGAGGCGCCATTTGGCGCCGAGCTCGGCGCTGCGCGTGCGCGCCGGCAGCAGGCCGAAGTTGAGGCCCGAGCCGCCGTCGTTGCGATAGCCGAGCTCGTTGAACGTCGGCGTCTCGAAGCCCTTGCCCCAGCTCGCGTAGTAGCTGGCCTGCGGCGAGGCCTCGAACATCAGGCCGGCGACCGGCGAGGTGGCCGAATACTCGCGGCTGCCGCTGTCGTCCGGGTTGGTGCCGACGACGTAGCGGTCGCGCATGTCGAACGACACCTTGCTGTGGCGCACGCCGGCCATCAGCGACCAGCGCTCGGCGAAGCGCCAGGTGGCCTGCGCGTACTGGTCGAAGTTGTCGACGACGTTGTTCTCGTTGCGGCGCAGCCGGCCGCGCACGCCGAGCGTCTGGCCGACGAAGTTCTCGTAGCCGCGCCGCTCCTG
Source organism: Rhodanobacter denitrificans (assembly GCA_003241385.1). Classification (GTDB taxonomy): domain Bacteria; phylum Pseudomonadota; class Gammaproteobacteria; order Xanthomonadales; family Rhodanobacteraceae; genus Dokdonella; species Dokdonella denitrificans_A. The sequence goes on along the minus strand of QFPO01000012.1, from coordinate 137,742 downwards.
GTCCTGCTCGTCGTAGTTGAGGCCCACCGTCAGCTCGATCGGATCGAGCGCATAGGTCCAGCGTGCATCGGCTCCGGCATAGTCGCCGTCGAGGTCGATCACGCCGCCGGCATGCAGCGGATTGGACTGGGTCGCGACCGGGATCGCCAGATACTGCTCGACCTCGCGGCGGCCGCCGTAGGCCATCAGGCGCAGCGTGTGCGCGCCGCCGATCGCCTGCTCGAAGATCGCGCCGACCTGCTTCTGGTCGACGCTCTTGCGCGTGTCGAACTGCTCGGCGACCGCGGCCACGCGGCGCGGATCGGCCTCGTACTGCGCGCGCGTGACGCCGAGCGGATCGTCGGCATCGGGGATGTAGACGCTGTTGGCGATCACGGTCAGCGAGCGGGTGCCGAAGTCCCAGCTCAGCTTGGCATTGCCCGACTCGCGCCGCGCGGCGCTGTGGTCGCGGTAGCCGTCGGTCTGGAAATGGCTGAAATCGAGGTTGTAGCCGAACAGGCCCTCGCCGCCGCGCGCATTGACGCTGGCGCGGCCCATGCCGTAGCTGGCGCCGATCAGGCCGAGCCGCAGCTCGTCGGCGTCACGGCCGTCGGCCGTGAAGATCTGGATCACGCCGCCGGCCGAGTTGCCGTACAGCGCCGAGAACGGCCCACGCAGCACCTCGACGCGATCGGCCGAGTCGAGATTGAAATGCGAGACCTGGCCCTGGCCGTCCGGCATCGAAGCCGGAATGCCGTCGGCGAACAGGCGCACGCCGCGCACGCCGAAGGTCGAGCGCGCACCGAAGCCGCGGATCGAGATCTGCTCGTCCTGCGCATAGTTCTGGCGGTTGCGCGCGAGCACGCCGGGCACCGCCTCGAGCACTTCGGAAACGTTGACGCCGAGGCTGGCGCGGTCGGCGGTGTCGACCGGCACCGCGTCGATCGCGGCCGGCACGTCCTCGGCCTGGCGGGCCGTGCGCGTGGCGGTCACGACGACGGCCGGCAGCTTGTCGGTGTCCTCGGCCGGCGCGGCGGCGGTCTCGGCGAGAACGGGCGCGGCCAGTACCAGCGCGGAACCTAGAAAGCCGGTCAGGCCTGTACGCATCGCCGAACGCCCCTGGACATCGTGAAAGGACCGGTGTTGTGCCCAATCGCGCACGAGCCCGCAAGGCGAATCGCTGCGCTGCGTCGCCGATCGCCGACATTTCATGAAAATCATGAGGTTTATGCTGCGGACGCAGCAACGATCGCTGCGGCGACTGCCGACGGCGCGGGCTGTGGACATCGCGGACCCGGAGAGGACGCGGCCAGGCCGCGCCCGTTCACCGGCTCAAGGATCGGTCGGCAGGAAGTCCAGCGCGACCGAGTTCATGCAGTAGCGGTTGCCGGTCGGCGGCGGGCCGTCCGGGAACACGTGGCCGAGGTGGCCATCGCAGCGCGCGCAGCGCGTCTCGATGCGGATCATGCCGTGGCTGGTGTCGCGCAGCTCGCGGATGTGCGCCGGATCGTACGGCGTGAAGAAGCTCGGCCAGCCGCTGCCCGATTCGAACTTGGCGTCCGAGCGGAACAGCGGCAGCGCGCACAGCCGGCACACGTAGATGCCGTCCTCGTGATTGTCGAGCAGCGCGCCGCAGAACGGCCGTTCGGTGCCGTGGTCGAGCAGGATGCGCCGCTCCTCCGGATCCAGACGCGCGGCCAGGCGGTCGCGCTCGGCCGGATCGAGGTCGAGCTCGTAGCCGGAAGCGGACTTGCTCATCTCGCGGTCTCCTTCTTGAGGCGGTCGGCGAACTGCTTGCGGACCTTGACGACCTTGGGAATCGCCACGGCCGCGATGTACGGCTGCTCCGGATGCAGGGCCGCATAGTTCTGGTGGTACTGCTCGGCGCGGTGGAACGCCTCCAGCGGCACCACCTCGGTGACGATCGGCGCCGCGAAGACGCCGGCGGCCTGCAGCTGCGCGATGTAGGCCTCGGCGACCTCCTTCTGCGCCGCGTCGGCATAGAACACGGCCGAGCGGTACTGGCGGCCGACGTCGTTGCCCTGGCGGTCCTTCTGGGTCGGATCGTGCGCGACCGAGAAGAACACCTTGAGCAGCTCGCCGTAGCTGATCCTCTGCGGATCGTAGTCGATCGAGACGACCTCGGCGTGGTTGGTGTCGCCGGCGCAGACCGTCTTGTAGTCGGCCGTCGCGGCACTGTCGCCGCTGTAGCCGTTGACGACGTCGAGCACGCCGTCGAGCTCGCGGAACACCGCCTCGACGCACCAGAAGCAGCCGGCCGCCAGGACCGCGTTCTGCGGACCGGTGACGCTGGCCGGGTCGATGTCGCGCGCCGCGTCGGGAAAGTCGCCGCGCGCGACGGTGAGATTGCGTCCGGGAATGTCGCAGACCAAAGCCATGACACGCTCCAAGGAAAGGCGCGCAGTGTAGACGGATCGCGCCGGGCGGGGCCGGCCGCGTCCGCGTTCGCGCGGAGCCGGGGAGATGGGGGCGCGGCACCGGCTTGCAACGGTTCGCAGGCGTTGAGACGGCCGCGCGCATACTGGCCGCCATGCCGCGTTCACGCCCCGACGATCCCGCCGACCTGGCCCGACCTGAACGCATCAAGGGCCGCGGCGCCGCGACCAATCCGGTCGGCCGCTTCGAGACCGTCACGCGCACCGTCGAGGACGACGGCTGGTACCGCGAGGAGAAGGACCGCCCGCGTCCGGCCACCGAGGTCCGCGAGATCCGCGCGCGCAGCATCATCACGCGCAACGCGTCGCCGGACGTGCCGTTCACGCAGTCGATCAACCCGATCCTCGGCTGCGAGCACGGCTGCGTCTACTGCTATGCGCGGCCCTCGCACGCCTACCTGAATCTCTCGCCGGGCCTGGATTTCGAGACGCGGCTGTTCGCCAAGGTCAATGCCGGCGAGCGGCTGCGCGCGGAGCTGGCCAGGCCCGGCTACGTCTGCTCGCCGATCAACCTCGGTTCCAATACCGATCCGTACCAGCCGGCCGAGCGGCGCTACCGCGTCGCGCGTCAGGTCATCGAGGTGCTGGCCGAGTGCCGGCACCCGCTGACGATCATCACCAAGAACGCGCTGGTCGAACGCGACCTGGACCTGCTCGCGCCGATGGCGCGCGAACGGCTGGTCCAGGTGTTCGTGTCGGTGACCTCGCTCGACAACCGCCTGTCCAGCGCGCTCGAGCCGCGCGCGAGCGCGCCGCACCGGCGCATCGAGACGATCGCCAACCTGACCGCCGCCGGCGTGCCGTGCGGCGTCATGGTCGCGCCGATCATTCCGGCCGTGACCGACATGTGGATCGAGCGGATTCTCGAGCAGGCCGTCGCCGCCGGCGCGCGCAGCGCCGGCTATACCGTGCTGCGCCTGCCGTGGGAGCTCAAGGACCTGTTCCGCGACTGGCTGGACCTGCACGTGCCCGAACGCGCCGAACACGTCATGAGCCTGCTGCGGCAGATGCGCGGCGGACGCGACAACGATCCGCGCTTCTCGCATCGCATGCGCGGCGAAGGCGTGTTCGCCGATCTGCTGCGCCAGCGCTTCGCGGTCGCCTGCCGCAAGGCCGGTCTCGACCGCGGCCGCGAGCTGCCGCTGGCGACCGACCTGTTCCGGCCGCCGCGGCCGGACTCGCCGCAGGGCAGCCTGTTCTGACCGGACGGACCGATCGCGTACGCCGGATCGAACGCTCGCCGATCAAATCCGCACGATCTGGTTCGCGCCGATCGGCACTCGGCGATCGGTCCGGCCACCGCTCGAGGAGCGATCGCAGCAGGATTTCGACGCGCGCAGCCCGACGGCAGACCAGTCAGGCGCCGCCGATGCAAACGCCGAGTGCCGCAAAAAAAGCGGCCCGAGCATGGCGCTTCAGCGTGACACGGTGCCGCACCCTTTCCCGCAGTTGACCTCGATCAAGTCGGCTGCCGGGCCGGAACGGATCATGGCGGCACACCGATAAAACTACGGAGCCCCGTCATGAAGCATGCGTTGTCCCTCGCCGTCTTCGCGGCACTCGCACTCGGCGCCCCCGCCCTCAAGGCGGCCGAAGCCGGCGACTGGCAGTTCAAGTTCGGCGCGCACGTCGTCGATCCGAAGTCCAACAACGGGCGGCTGGCCGGCGGCACGCTGAAGGCCGACGTCGACAGCGACTGGAAGCCGACGTTCTCGCTGGAGTACTACTTCTCGCAGAATCTCGGCCTCGAGGTGCTGGCCGCGCTGCCGTTCAAGCACGACATCAGCCTCAACGGCACCAAGGCCGGCGAAACCAAGCATCTGCCGCCGACCGTGTCGCTGCAGTGGCATTTCCTGCCCGACGCCAAGGTCAGTCCGTTCGTCGGCCTGGGCCTGAACTACACGCGCTTCTTCTCGACCAAGGAAACCGGTCCGCTGGCCGGCACCAACCTCGATCTCGACGATTCCTGGGGCCTGGCCGCCCATATCGGCGTCGATTTCGCGCTGAAGGGCCGCTGGTCGGTCACGCTCGATGCGCGCTGGATGGACATCGACACCGACGTCAAGGTCGACGGCGCCAAGGTCGGCACCGTCAACATCGATCCGATCGTCTACGGCGTCGCGTTCGGCTATCGGTTCTGACCGCGTCGCGCGGCGGCAGGATGCCGCCGGCACGAGCGGCGGTCCCGCCCGTATCGGGCCGCCGCACGAGCCCCCACGGGCTCGACGGCCGCGCCGTGCGCGCGCCGACTGGGCGCGGTGGCTGCAGGATGCCGGCTGCCGCGCTGTTCAGGGGGGAGCTGCGGGTCGGCGCGTCAGCGCCGGCTCGTCGCTTTTTTGGTTTTCTTCTGTATGTGGGAACAGTCGGGTCTTCGACTGGTGACCGTGCCGGCTTTTGCTTTCGAGCAATCTGAGGCACTTGAGCTTCGATGCCGATGCCGGTCTTGACCTTGTTCGTCTTTTGCCGGTTGATCCGCTGAAAATCCAAGCGAAAAGATTCAGAGCAAAAGCTTCCGCTCGCTGGGCGAGCGGGTGACGTCGCCCAGGCACGCTGCCCCAACTCGCTGCGCTCAGACACGGGGCAGCTCTTCGGCCTGGGCGACCTGCGATGCTCGGCTCGCTTTAGGCGCACCAACGGCCAAGAGCGAGAGCCACGGCGAGAGCGAAAGCCACAGCCACAGCCACAGCCACAGCTACAGCTACAGCTACAGCTACAGCTACAGCGAAGACATAACGAGAGCGGAAGCCACGGCAGGCGAAGCTAAGGCGAGAACGAAGTCGGAGCGTTGACGTGGGCGGGCTCCGTTGCGGGGGGATTGCCGCGGATCGGTGAAGAACCTTTTGTTTGCAAACGACCGTGTGCGCGGCACGTAGAATCGGCTCATCTCGCGCAGACACGGAGCCGCCGATGAATCGCTCGCTGTTACGCCCGATGCTTGTCCTCGCACTGCTCACGCTGTTCGCGATGGGTGCTTCCGCGATCGCCGCCGATGCGCCGCAGGCCGCCGCCGGCGTCAAGGAGACGCTCTCGCGCAGCGTCGAGGCCGCGATCGCCCAGCTCGGCAAGCCCGACGGATTCCTCGCCGACAAGGCCGTGCGCATCGCGGTGCCCAAGTCGCTCGAGCCGGTCGCCAAGACCGCGCGCAAGCTCGGCCAGGGCAAGTACGTGGACCAGCTCGAAACCGCGATGAACCGCGCCGCCGAACAGGCCGTGCCGGCCGCGGCCGACATCTTCGGCGAGGCGATCCGCGCGATGTCGGTGCAGGACGCGATCGGCATCGTCGGCGGATCCAAGGACGCGGCGACCGCCTACTTCCGCCGGACCAGCGGCGAGGCCCTGCGCGCGAAGATGTTGCCGCTGGTCGAGCAGGCGACCGATTCGGCCGGCGTCACCAAGGCCTACAAGCAGCTGACCGACAAAGGCGGCGGCAAGCTCGCCGCGCTCGGCGCGAGCAAGGAATCGCTCGACATCGATCGCTACGTGACCGACAAGGCGCTCGACGGCCTGTTCCACACGATCGCCGAACAGGAAGCGCAGATCCGCGAGAACCCGGTCGCGACCGGCAGCGCGCTGCTGAAGTCGCTGTTCGGTCCGCGCTGAACGCGCGGTCGCACGTAAACGGCGCGGCCGCTGACGGCGTCAGCGTTCGGGCCGGTTCGACGTTGGCGCCGCCTCGCTCGAACGCGGCACGGCGTCGAGCGCAGTGTCGCCGTCCGGCGGCGGCGCCCAGGCACGCAGCGCGTCGACGACGCGGATCACTTCGGCCGGCAACGTGGCCGGTGCGGCGCTGCCGCTCCAGGTGATCCGGTGCGTGCCTTCCGGCCCGCCGCGCGACAGCGTGCAGCTAAGATTGCCGGGCTGGTGGTGGCTCAGCCGCTCGAAATGCGCGGCATCGAGCAGCGCATGCCAGCGCCTGGAGGCCTCGATATCGTCGCCGAGCGGCTGTTCGACACGCGGCGCGCCGAGCGGCTGGCGGACCTGCCAGAGCCGGCCCGCACTGTCGATGCGGCGGCCGCCGGACGCACCGCTGAAACCGCCGCCGCAGATCAGCTCGATGCTGCGCATCTCGGCGCGCCCCGTCGCGCTCGCGTCCGGTTGCGTCGTCGCGGTCGACGCCGCACCGACCGCCGCGGCCAGGCCGATCGCGAACATCGCCGCCGTATGCGATCGCAGACGCGTCGGCCGTACGCGTTCCTGGGCTGCCGCGTCTCGCGCCCAGGCATGCGCACGCTCGACATGCCGCATCGCGCGCAGCGCGATCATTCGGCCAGCTCGGCTTCGACCGCCAGCCCCCAGGCCTCCAGTGCGTCGAGCAGGGCCTGGCGATCGGCGTAGTGCGGATCGGCGCGCAGCGTCGCAATCGTGGCCCGGTAGTCCTCCAGCGTCAGGCCGGTCAGCGGCGTCGGTCGCAGCAGCCGCTCGCGGCGGAATGCGTGCCAGCGCGCGGTCTCCTCGGCACCGAGCGTCTCGGGCCAGTTGCGCGCGCGGTAGCGGAACAGCAGCTCGGCATAGCGCGGATCGCGAAATGCCGCGGCATAGCGCGCGAGTTCGGCCGCCGGTGTCCGCCGTACCTCGCGCAGCAAGGCGCGGTCCGCTTCGGGCAGGAAGCCGCCGTAGAGCGCCAGCTCCGGATCCTGCGCGGTCTGCGCATCGCGTGCCAGCGCGAACACCTGGCGCACCTTCGCGGCCAGGCCGTCGGCGGCGCGCAGCTGCTCCAGGTGACGCTGCGCGCGATCCAGATCGAGGCCGATGCGCGCCAGGTCGATGCCGCGCGCGGTCGACAGCGGCGCCAGCGCCGGCGAGCGGTTGGCATGGATCGCCTTGAGTCCGATGCGCTCCACGCCTTCGGGCAGATCGGCACGCGGCGTGAACACGCGATCGGCGATCGCCTCGGCGTCGAGCGCGATCAGCTCGGCCGGATCGGCATCCAGGTCGACCACGAGCACGGCGTTGGGCAGCTGCGGATGCATCGCGACCGGCGCGATCGGCGCGAGGCAGCCGCGGCTGGCCGGGTAGCGCGAGGACACGTGCAGCAGCGGCTCCATGCGCGCGACGTCGAGCAGCTCGAAGACGCGCTGCTTGCGGCGCAGCGCGAACTGGTATTCGAACAGACGCGGCTGCCGCACGCGCACCAGCCGCGCCAGTCCGATCAGCGCCTCCACATCCGACAGCGCCTCGTGCGCGCGGGTCTGCGCGATGCGGTTGGCGGCCGCCAGGTCCTCCAGGCGGAAGCTCGCACTGCCGTCCTCGCGCGTCGGCCAGACCAGACCTTCGGGGCGCAGCGCGTAGCAGATCCGCATCAGGTCGATCAGATCCCAGCGCGAGTTGCCGTCGCGCCACTCGCGCTCGTACGGATCGTAGAAGTTGCGGTACAGCAGCTGGCGCGTGAACTCGTCGTCGAAACGGATCGAGTTGTAGCCGACCGCGCAGGTACCCGGCACGCTCATCGCCTCGTGCACCTGCGCGGCGAAGTCGACCTCGGCCAGGCCCTCGCGCGCGAGGCGCTGCGGCGTCAGCGCCGTGATCATCACGGCCTGCGGATGCGGCAGCACGTCGGGCGCGGGCCGGCACAGCAGGTCGATCGGCTCGCCGACCGGTTCCAGGTCCGGCGTCGTGCGGATCGCCGCGAACTGCGCCGGCCGGTCGCGGCGCGAGTCGGCGCCGGTCGTCTCGTAGTCGTGCCAGAGGAAGGTCGGGCTCATCGGGACGGCGGTCGGTCGGTCGATGCGGGCGCGGGCGGCGCGGGATCGGATGCGGCCTCGCGGTCGGGCGGCGCGGGCGCCTCGGCGATCAGCGTACTGATCTGCGCCAGATCGCGCAGCACGTCCAGATGCAGCGCGCTGCTCTGCAGCGTATCGGCGCGGCCGCTGCGCAGCCGTTCGAAATGGCTGTCGGAGGCCTCGCTCTCGGCGCGCTCCAATGCGGCACGCTCGGCACGCAGCGCGTCGGCGCCGCGTGCGTCCTCGGTCGTGAACAGCGCGGCGGCCATGCGCAGGTTCGGAATCAGCCGGTCGAACAGCGTCAGCAGCTCGTCGCGGCCTTCGTTCGAGAACGCGGTGCCTTCGCGCAGCCGTTTGGCCACGTGGCCGCGCAGACTGCGGTCGACCACGTCGCCGGCCTGCTCCAGATGTGTGGTGAAACGCAGGATCTCGTTGAGCCGGCGATGGTCGGCGGCGCCGAGTTCGTCGGCGTCCAGGCCGACCAGATAGGTCTTGATCGCGGCGTTGAGGCGATCGAGCACGTCGTCCTGGCGCTCGATCGCGTCGGCGTCATGGCGACCCTCGCGCGTCAGCACCGGACGGACCGCGATCAGCATGCGCTCGAGCACGTCGGCCATGCGCAGCGCCTCGCGCGCGGCATTGCCGAGCGCGACCACCGGCACCTGACGCGCGGCCGGATCCAGATACAGCGGCCGGCCCGGATCGTCGGCGGCCGGGCGGTCTGGCAGCAGACGCCGCAGCAAGCCGGCGTACGGGACCAGCACCGGCAGCAGCAGCGCCGCGAGCGCCAGATTGAAGACGGTGTGGAAGTCGGCGACCGCACGCGCCGGATCGGCCTGCCACGGCGCGACGCCGTGCGCGAGCAGCGGCAGCGCCGGCAGCACCAGCAGCGCGCCGGCGATGCGCGGCAGCAGATTGCCGACCGGCACGCGCCGGCCGGCCGGATCGGCGCCGGCCGCGCCTTCGATGACCGGATTGATCGCGGTGCCGATGTTGGCGCCGAGCACGAACGCGAGCGCCGCCTCCGGCGCGACCGCGCCCTGAGCAGCGAGTGACATCACCAGCAGCACGACCGCCACGCTCGAGTGCACGGCCCAGGTCACCAGCGCGGCCAGCGCGACGTCGACCAATGGCCACGACGACAGCGTGCCGAGCGCGGCCCGCAGCACCGGCGCGTCCTCGTAGCGTGCCATCAGGCCGAGCAGCTGGTGCAGCGCCATCAGCATCAGCCCCAGACCGATGAACACGCGGCCCAGATCGTGCGCGCGCGAACCGGCGCCGCGCCGGAACGCGATCACGCCGATCAGGATCGAGGCCGGCGCCAGCGCGGCGACGTCGAACGAGAACACCTGCACGATCAGCGTGCTGCCGACGTTCGCGCCGAGCATGACCGCGAGCGCCGGTACCAGCGCGACGACGCCGCGGTTGGCCAGGCCGGTCGTCATCAGGCCGGTCGCGGTACTGCTCTGCAACAGTGCGGTCACGCAGGCACCGGCCAGGAATGCGCGATCGCGGCGGCGCAACGCATCGCCGAGCAGCGCACGCAGGCGCGGCCCGTACGCGCGCTGCACGCCAGTCTGCACCATGTGCGTGCCCCACAGCAGCAGGGCCACGGAGCCGGCGAAGTCGAGCAGGGCGATCAGGAGCGACATGTGTCCGCAGTGTGCCGCAACGGCGCGCGGCGCGCCGCACGCGGCCGGCGCGGCCTAGCCCGACGTCGCCGGCACGGTCGCCGCGTCGCTCTGCAGCGCGCGGCGCAGCGCGTGATAGCGCACGCGCGCCGGCGCACGGTCGACGAAGCGTTCGTTGAGCGACGGCGCGACCGCGTCGAGCAGCGGACGCGCCTCGTCGGGCCGCTGCGTCTCGACGAGCAGGCCGGCCAGGTCCACGCGCACCTCGATCACCTGCGGGCTGTCGTCGCCGAACTCGGCGCGCAGCACCGACTCGGCGCGGCGCAGATCGGCTTCGGCCTCGGCGCGACGGCCGAGCGCCTGCAGCGTCAGCCCGCGCGAGCGCATCACGACCGCACTGCGGTACTGCTGTTCCGGCGGCAGCAGCGCGACCGCCTTCTCGGCCTGCGCGAGGTAGTCCAGCGCCTCGGCGTAGCGGCCGCGCCGGCGCATCCATTCGCCGAGATGGAACTGCTGGCGCATGCGCTCGGAGCGCAGCACGGCGTCCTGGTCGTCGCCGGGAATCGCCGGCGCCAGCAGCGGCCAGGCCTCGTCGAGCCGGCCGGCCAGCAGCAGGCTGCGGCCGAGGTTCTGCCGGAACACCTGCAGGCGCGGCCCGACCGTGCGGCCGTCGCCTTCGGCCAGCTCGAACACCTCGCGGAACATCGGCTCGGCGGTCGCGTAGTCGCCCATCGTCTCGAGCAGGCTGGCCAGGTTGTTCAGCGCGATGAGGTAGCCGGCGGCCTCCTTCTGGCCGCGCATCGCCGTGACGATCGCCGAGAATTCGGCGGCCGCCTCGCGCAGACGGCCCTGCCGGTACAGCGAGCGGCCGAGCTCGTTGCGCACCGTCGTGATCCGCGCGCTGTCGGGCGGATAGCGGTCGACGCGCGCGGCCAGCATCTCGCGCAGCAAGGCCTCGTTGGCGGCGATGTCGCCCTGGTCGTAGACGATCTTGCTGAGATGGCCGATCGCACTGACCAGGACGTCGTCGTCGGGCTTCTTGAGACGGCGCAGGATCGCGACCGAACGTTCGGCGGCCGCGCGCGCCTCGTCGAGCCGGCCGCCGCCGGTCAGCGCGTCGGACAGCATCGAGGCGGCGACCGCCGCGTCCTCGCTGTCCGGACCGCTCGCCAGCTCGGCCAACGCCAGCGCGCTGCGCCCGGCGGTCACGGCCTCCTCGTTGCGACCGAGCTGGGTCAGGAAGAACGCGCGCGAACCGAGCAGCTCGGCCATCAGTACCGGCTCGGTGCCGATCCGCTCGAGCAGACGGCCGGCCTCGTCGACGCGCTCGGCGGCCAGATCGAAGCGCTGCGCCAGACCGTAGCTGCGCGCGAGCTCGTGCAGCAGCAGCGCCATGCGGCGATCCTCCGGCGCAGTCTGGCGCTGCAGCGCGACGGCCGCCTCGAGCGTGCCGATCGCCTGGTCGGTCAGGCCGAGGCGCTCGTAGATGTCGCCGAGCGCGCCGAGCAGGCGGATGCGCTGCTGCGGACGGTCGGCCAGGCGCTTGTCGAGCTCGGTGCGGCCGCGGTCGACCAGTTCGCGCGGCGTGACCGGGCCGGCGCCGCCGTGCTCGGGCGCGGCTTCCTCGAACAGCGACACCAGATACTCGATGACCTGCTCGGCTGTCGCCGATTCGCTGCGCGCCTGCGCCTCGGCACGCAGCGCGCGGTCGCGTTCGACCGCCAGCCGCCACGTGAACACCAGGGCCAGGACCAGCGCGACCGCGGTCGCGCCGACGCCCCAGCGATGACGCCGCGTGAACTTGCCGAGCCGGTAGCGCAGGCTGTCCGGCGCGGCCTGGATCGGCTGGCCGCGCAGATAGCGCTCCAGATCGTTGGCGAGCGCCTCGGCCGAGCCGTAGCGGCGGTCCGGCTCCGGATGGGTCGCCTTGCCGACGACGATGTCCAGATCGCGGTCGATGCGGGCCTGACCGGCGCCGACCGCGGCGCTCGGCGCCGGCAGGCTGCCGTCGGCCTGCGGCGACGGCGCCTCGTCGATCAGCAGCTCGTACAGCAGCGCGCCGAGTCCATAGACGTCGGTGGCCGTGCTGACCGGGCGGCCGGCGCGCTGCTCGGGGCTCGCATAGGCCGGCGTGAACCACGGCAGGCCGGTCTGGGTCTGCTGGCCCGAATGCTGCGCGTCGAGCAGCTTGGCGATGCCGAAATCGAGCAGCACCGGCGTGCCGTCGTCGCGGACCAGCACGTTGGCGGGCTTGAGATCGCGGTGGATCACCAGGCGCTGATGCGCGTAGTGGACCGCGCGGCACACCTGCTGGAACAGGCGCAGACGCTGCCGGCGCGGCAGGTTCGCGCTCTGGCAGTAGCGCGTGATGCTGGCGCCTTCGATGTACTCGATCACCAGGTACGGCTGGCCGGCCTCGCTGGTGCCGCCGTCGAGCAGACGGGCGATGTTCGGATGGTTGAGGTCGGCCAGGATCTGCCGCTCGCGGCGCAGGCGCTGCCGTGCATCGGTGGTCGCGATGCCGCGGATCAGCTTGATCGCGACCCGGCGGTCGAATTCGGCGTCGACGCGCTCGGCCAGAAACACCGTGCCCATGCCGCCGCTGCCGATCTCGCGCAGCAGGCGGTACGGCCCCAGTCGCGTGCCGCTGACCGGCTGCTCGCCGAGCTCGCCGGCCGCTTCGCGCAGCCGGTCGGTGATGCTCTCGTCGGCGCCCGCATCGGCCGCGGCCAGCGCCAGCGCCTCGCGCCGCAATGCCGGATCGGACTCGTGGGCGGCGAGCCAGGCCTCGCGCTCGGCTGGATCGATCTCGATCAGTGCGTCGAACAGCGCCTGCAGGCGCTGCCAGCGCTCCTCGCCGCTCATGCCTGCATGCGCTCCTTGAGCCAGGCACGCGCGAAGCGCAGGTCGCGGTCGACGGTCGGCACCGACAGGCCGGTGACCTCGGCGATCTCCTCGCGCTTGAGCCCGAGCAGATAGTGGAACTCGATGATCTCGTGCTTGCGCGCGTCGACCGCCTTGAGCGCCTGCAAGGCGTCGTCGAGCACCAGCGCCTCGCTGCGCTCGTCGGCGACGCCGTCGGCGGCCGACAGCGTGACGTGGATCTGCCGGCCGCCGCGCTTCTCGCTGCCGCGCGCACGCGCGGTGTCGATCAGGATGTTGCGCAGCGCCGCGCTGACGACGCCGTAGAAATGACGCCGGTCACGCCAGCTGACGTCGGCCTCGAGCAGGCGCATGAACATTTCGTGGGCCAGTTCGGTCGCCTGCAGCGTAACGCCGGCATCGACCTGGCGCAGATGCTTGCCGGCCATCGCGCGGACCTGCGCGTAGACCAGCTCGGTCAGGCGGTCCGCCGCGGCGGCGTCGCCGTCGCTCCACGCGTGCAGCAGCACGGTGACGTCGCGGCGGGTGGCGGGTGAATCATCGGCGAGATCGGTCATGAGTACGAAGAGCTTCGGACACTGATAGGAAATTTCGCGCGACTGCGTCCTGGTTGTCGAGCGCGACGACAGGGACAGCGAGAAGTCCCGGATCGTCGCAGTCCGGCCGGACCGCCCCGACACGCTCCGTCCTTGTACCGGACCGCCCTCGCCCGGACCAGTCCCGGACGGAACGGATTCGACGTCCACAACGCTACTTGTAACGGAGTGCCCGCATGATACCTGCCCGATCCGTCCTGTTGACCGCCCTGCTCGCCGCCGCGCCGGCGGCCGGTGCCGCGACGTTCACGGTGTCCAGTCTCGCCGACGGCGGCCCGGGCAGCCTGCGCGAGGCGATCGCCCAGGCCAACGCCAGCGCCGGCGAGCCGCATCTGATCCAGTTCCAGGCCGGTCTCACCGGCTCGATCGTGCTCGGCAGCGAGATCCGCATCGGCAGCAGCGTGCACGTGCAGGGCCCCGGCGCCGGCGTGCTCGCGATCGACGGCAACGGCGCCACGCGTCTGTTCCGCGTGCAGCGCCTCAGCGGCAATCCGCGCAACGTCACGCTGAGCGGCCTGACGCTCAAGCGCGGCCGCGCCGACGACGGCGGCGCGATCTGGGCCAACGACGACAACCTCAATCTCGTCGCGGTGACACTGAACGCGAACGTCGCGACTAACCACGGCGGCGCAATCTGGATGACCGAAGCCGATCTCGGCCTCGACGGCGTCGTCGTCTCCGACAACCGTGCCTCGGAGATATCCGGCTACGGCGGCGGCATCTACTTCACCGCCGGCACGGCGACGATCGCGCGCAGCTTCATCGCCGGCAATCGCGCCGCGTTCGGCGGCGGCATGCGCCTGAGCTCGCCGCGCGTCCACGTGGTGATCAGCGACACGCTGATCCAGGACAACTGGGCCGACCACACCGGCGGCGGCGCGGCGATCAACACCGTGACCAGCCTGCGCATCGCCAACAGCACGTTCTTCGCCAACTCGACCGGACAGCCGCACGGCGGTGGCCTCGAACTGACCGTGTCGAACAATCCCGGCGACCCCGGCGCGATCATCGAGAACACGACGTTCTCGGACAACCGCTCGCGCCACCAGTCCGGACGCGCCAGCGCGCTGTCGGTGACCGGCGGCAACACGGTGATCCGCAACAGCACGTTCGCCTACAACAAGAACGGCCCGACCTACTCCGATCCGGCCGGCGCCGGCGGCGCCCTGTGGGTATCCAACACCGCGACGACGGTCACGATCGAGAGCACGCTGTTCAACCACAACACCAACGGCACCAGCGCGACGCCGGCGACCGACCTGTCGCACGCCTCGACCTCGCCGCAGAACCCGAGCACCGTGCACGCGCGCTACTCACTGTTCCACACGCTGCCCGAGGCCGGCGCGATCAACGGCGAGTCGGTCGCCAACCGGTTCGCGACCGACGCGCAGTTGCGACCGCTGGCGACGTACGGCGGCGGACTCGGCTTCATCCCGATGCACGCGCTGGCGCGGACCAGCGCGGCGATCGACGCCGGCTCCAATCCGGGCGGCCTGAGCACCGACCAGCGCGGCCCCGGCTTCGTCCGCGCCTGGAGCGACCCGAACCAGGCCAATACCGCCGCCGCCCGCCCCGACATCGGCGCCTACGAATACGGCGCGGACCGGATTTTCCTCGGCGATTTCGAGCCCCGCTGAGCTGCTTTCCCGGGTGCCCGTGCCACGGACGGCGCGGGTGCTCTTTCGTCACGGGTCCCCCGAGCGGTCCGCGCCACGGAAGGTGCGGCCCGCATTCCTTTTCGGGTCTTCACCCACCCCTCTGCGGTAATCGACCGCGGCCGATCTCGTTCACGTCGAACGCTCCAGCTTTCGCTCCGGCTCCGGCTCCGGCTCCGGCTCCGGCTCCGGCTCCGGCTGTGGCTGTGGCTGTGGCTGTGGCTGTGGCTGTGGCTGTGGCTGTGGCTGTGGCTGTGGCTGTCGCTGTGGCTTTTGCTCTCGCTGTGGCTTTTGCTCTCGCTGTCGCCTTTGCTCTTGCTCTTGGCTGTTGGTGCGCCTAAAGCGAGCCGAGCATCGCAGGTCGCCCAGGCCGAAGAGCTGCCCCGTGTCTGAGCGTAGCGAGTTGGGGCAGCGTGCCTGGGCGGCCGAGAAGCGCAGGGGACCGGCGCGGCGCAGCCGCGTCGGCTCGTGTCAGCGCAGGCGGTTTTGGTGACTTTTTCCAAGAAAAAAGTCACCCGCTCGCGCAGCGAGCGGAAGCTCTTGATCTTGATCTTTCCGCCCGAGCTTCTTGGCGATCAACGGCCCGAAAGGGCAACGCCAAGACCAACATCGAAGCTGCAACACCTCGGATCGCGCGAAGGCCACCGCCATTACGGAGCAGGGGGACGAAGCCGGGCGACCCCGCCGACAGGAAAAAAGAACCATTCCTTTGCGCACCCCGCCGCTGCAGGCAGAATAGAACCCCGTTCCGAAGGACGAGACGCGATGACGGTGACGCAGGCGCACGAGGACAATCTGGTCTGGATCGACCTGGAAATGACCGGGCTCGACACCGACCGCGACTCGATCCTCGAGATCGCCACGATCGTCACCGACAAGCATCTGAACGTGCTCGCCGAGGGACCCGCCTACGCGCTGCGCCACCCTGTCGAGCGGCTCGAGGCGATGGACGAGTGGAACCGCAACCAGCACGCCAAGTCCGGACTCTGGCAGCGCGTCATCGAGTCGGACATCGACATCGCGACCGCCGAGGCGCGCACGGTGGCGTTCCTCGCGCAGTGGGTGCCGGCCGGCAAGTCGCCGATGTGCGGCAATTCGATCTGCCAGGACCGCCGCTTCCTGCACCGGCTGATGCCGCGGCTCGAGCGGTTCTTCCACTACCGCAATCTCGACGTCTCGACGATCAAGGAGCTGGTCCGGCGCTGGTCGCCCGAGATCGGACGCGGCTTCGTCAAGGAGGCCGCGCACACCGCGCTCAGCGACGTACGCGACTCGATCGCCGAGCTGGCGTACTACCGCCTCTATATGGGACCGCTGTCCGGCCGCAATTGAGTCCGGTCGCGGCAGACAGGGCGCCCGGCGCGACGGCGCCCTACCGTGTCTTGCGCGACCCGACTTGATCGGGCGGCGCGAATCCGCATCCGTTCACCGCTGGCAGCCGGACGCGCCGGCGTGCGATCCCGCGCTGCAACCAGTCCGCGCGAGCCGGCGTCCGGCCGCGGCGCGCACCAGCCGCCTCAGCCGCTCGCCTCGGCGGCCTTGTCGCGCGCCTCGGCGATGAAGCGGCGCACCTGCCGCTCGAGCACCGGCAGCGGCACCGAGCCGAGTGCGAGCACCGCGTCGTGGAACGCGCGGATGTCGAAATGCTCGCCGAGTTCGCGCTCGGCCTCGGCGCGCAGCTGGACGATGCTGAGCTCGCCGAGCTTGTAGCTGAGCGCCTGCGCCGGCCAGGAAATGTAGCGGTCCACCTCGGTCGTGACCTCGTGCTCGCTGAGCGCGGTGCGGTCGCGCAGATAGGCCAGCGCCTGGTCGCGCGTCCAGCCCTTGTGGTGGATGCCGGTGTCGATGACCAGGCGCGCGGCGCGCCACATCGCATAGGTCAGCCGGCCGAACTCCTCGTACGGCGTCTCGTAGATGCCCATCTCCTGGCCGAGCTTCTCGGTATAGAGCGCCCAGCCCTCGCCGTAGGCCGAGATGTAGGTCTTGCGCCGGAACGCCGGCAGGCCGGTCTGCTCGTTGGCGAGCGCGCCCTGCAGCGAATGGCCCGGCGCGGACTCGTGCAGCGTCAGCGCCGGCAGGTTGTACAGCGGCCGCGACGGCAGGTCGTAGGTGTTGACCCAGTACGTCGACGCACCGCCGCGGCCGGCGGTCCAGAACGGCGCGATGTCGGCCGGCACCGGCACGATCGTGAAGCGCCCGCGCGGCAGCAGCCCGAAGAAGCGCCCGAGCTGACCGTCGACGCGCTTGGAGATCCACGCCGCGCGCATCAGCAGCTCCTCCGGCGTCTTGGCGTAGAACTGCGGATCGCTGCGCAGGAACGCGAGGAACTCGGCGAAACTGCCTTCGAACTTCGCCTCGTGCATCGTCCGGCGCATCGCCTCCTCGATCTGCGCGACCTCGGCCAGGCCGATCGCATGGATCGCCTCGGGGTCCAGATCGAGCGTCGTGTACTCGCGGATCTGCTGGCGGTACCAGGCCTTGCCGTCCGGCATCGCCTCGGCCGCGAGCGTCGTGCGCGCCTTCGGCACGTACTCGGAGCGGAAGAACTTCAGCAGCTTCGCGAAGGCCGGAATCACACGCTTGCCGATCGTCTGGGCGGCCTCGCGCCGGAGCGCGGCCTGTTCCTCCGGCGCGATCGAGGCCGGCAGCGTCTTGAACGGCTCGTAGAACGAGGCCTCGGCCGGATCGGACAGGTCGGCGACCGCCGCGATCGACACCTCGCGGCCGTCGAGCACCGCGCGCGGCACGCTGAAGCCGCGCTTGAGGCCGCGGCGCATGTTGGCGATCTGGTCGTCGAAGTAACGCGGCACGTCGTCGAGCTGCGCCAGGTAGGCGCGGTAGTCGGCTGCGTTGCGCATCGGCCGGCGCGTCATGAAGCCGAGATCCGACCAGAACGAGGAATCGCTGTTGAACGGCATCTCGTAGTCGCGGAAACGCACCGACGCGGCGAGGTTCTCGACCTGCGGCCGGTAGACCGCGTAGTTGATGCGCTCCTCCTCCGACAGCGCGTCCACGTCGAGCGCGTCGAGTTCGGCGAGCACGCCGTCCCACACCTTGAGCCGCGCTTGGTACGTGGCCGGATCGATCGACGGCAGCCGCCGCGACGGCGCGCCCTCGCCGTCCTCGTCGTCGCCGCCGGCGTACTCGGCATTGCGCCAGGTCCACTCGCGCGCGGTGATCGCGCGGAATGCATCGTCGGTCTCGTTGGCCCGGGCCGGCGCGGCGACGCAGATGGACAGAAGCAGGGACAACATCGAAAGGCGCAGGATCGAGCGTGGCATCGCGGGTCCGGATCGGGGGTTCGAAACCGCGATCATCGCATCGAAACGCGCGATCACGATCTTCGCCGATCGATCTGCACGCCTGCGCCGCGCGCGCTGCGGTTCGCGGCGGCCGACCGACCATGGCCGAAGGATCCGGCGCGTCGGCCGCGTGCACGACGCGCGCGCGAAGGCAGCGCGGCGATGACGGACCCATCGACGGCCGGACGTGGCGTCGATCACGTCGCGGGACGCGAAGGCCATCCATCACCGGCCCGGCTGCATCGGGAACCGGTCCTTCGGCACCGAAGACCGATCGGCCCGGTCCACGGTACTCGACGGCTTGACGAGGCATGAGCCGGCGCGTACCTTGCCGGCGCCGAAGGCACTCATCTTTTCATCAAGATGGAAAGATGAGTTTAATAGGGAAGCCAGGTGCGGCCATCAGGCCAATTCCGGCGCTGCCCCGCAGCGGTGTGTGGAAACGACCCTCGCCAATCGCACTGGTCCGATCGACCGGGAAGCGGCGAGCAGTAGGAGGGAGGCCTCGGCCTCCCGCGTCCACGAGCCCGAAGACCTGCCTCGGCCGGGGAGCGATCCCCGTCTGACCTGGCGCCCGCGGGCGGCGCGCGGGCGCGTGCCTTCGTCGAAGGCGCGCACGTCCGTGCATGTCCGCAGCAGCCGGTTCGCCCGAGGGGGCGAAGGTCGCTGACGACGGCTGCCGGCAGGCAGACCGGGCAGTTCCTTCGTTCCTCATTCATCACGAATCGAGGACATCCACCATGACGCGTGTAACCAACCTAGGCTTCCCCCGGATCGGGGCGAAGCGTGAACTGAAGCGGGCCCTGGAGGCCTATTGGCGCGGCGATTCCAGCGCCGCGCACCTGCAGGAGGAAGCGGCCCGCCTGCGCCATCGGCACTGGCAGCTGCAGCGCGACGCCGGCGCCGAGCTCGTGCCGTGCAACGACTTCAGCCTGTACGACCACGTGCTCGACACCGCCTTCCTGTTCGATGCCGTTCCGCAGCGCTATCGCACGCTGGCCGACGCCGATCCGCTGGCCGGCTACTTCGCGCTGGCACGCGGCCATCAGCGCGACGGCCACGACCTGCATGCGCTGGAGATGACCAAGTGGTTCGACACCAACTACCACTATCTGGTGCCGGAGCTGCACGCCAACCAGTCGTTCCGCCTGCGCGGCGACAAGCCGGTGGCCGAGTTCCTGCAGGCCCGGGCCGCCGGCTTCGACGCGCGTCCGGTGCTGCTCGGGCCGGTGAGCTTCCTGCTGCTGTCCAAGTCCGTCGACGGCAGCGACCGACTGGCGCTGCTGCCGCGGCTGGTGGCGGTCTATGCCGAGCTGCTGCAGAAGCTCGACGCGGCCGGCGCCGAGTGGCTGCAGATCGACGAGCCGTGCCTGGTGCTCGATCTGGACGCCGAGGCCCGCACCGCGTATCGCGATGCGTATGCGGCGCTGGCCCGCATCGATCGTCCGAAGCTGCTGCTGGCCACCTATTTCGGTGCGCTCGGCGACAATCTCGCGCTGGCGGCCGCGCTGCCGGTCGACGGGCTGCACGTGGACCTGGTGCGCGGACCCGATCAGCTCGACGACGTACTGAACGCGCTGCCCGAGGACCGCACGCTGTCGATCGGACTGGTCGACGGGCGCAATGTCTGGCGCACCCGCCCCGACGACGCGCTGGCGCTGGCGCGCCGCGCGCACGAGCGGATCGGCGCGGCGCGGCTGCAGCTGGCGCCGTCGTGCTCGCTGCTGCACGTGCCGGTCGATCTCGAGCACGAACGGAACCTGCCACCGGATCTGGCGTCCTGGCTGTCGTTCGCCAGGCAGAAGATCGGCGAGCTGCGCCTGCTGGCCGACGCGCTCGGTGGCGAGCCGACCGCCGCGCAAGGCCTGGCCGACGCGCGCGCGCGCATCGCGTCGCGCCAGGCCTCGGGCCAGGTGCACCGTGACGCGGTCGCCGCCCGGCTGGCCGCGCTGCAGCCCGGCGACGCCGCGCGGACCTCGCCGTATGCCAGGCGCCGTGAACGGCAGCGCGCGCGCCTGGACCTGCCGCTGTTTCCGACCACCACGATCGGCTCGTTCCCGCAGACGCTCGAGGTCCGCGAGGCCCGCGCCGCCCACAAGTCCGGCAAGCTGTCCGACGCCGACTACGAAGCCTTCCTGGAGGCGCAGACCGCGCGGTGCGTGCGTGTCCAGGAGGAGATCGGCCTGGACGTGCTCGTGCACGGCGAGTTCGAGCGCAACGACATGGTCGAGTACTTCGGCGAACGCCTGGACGGCTTCGCGTTCACGCGCAACGGCTGGGTGCAGAGCTACGGCAGCCGCTGTGTCAAGCCGCCGATCATCTGGGGCGACGTCGCGCGCCCCGCCCCGATGACGGTGCGCTGGTCGACGTACGCGCAGTCGCTGACGCGGCGGCCGATGAAGGGCATGCTGACCGGTCCGGTGACGATCCTGCAATGGTCGTTCGTGCGCGACGACCAGCCGCGCTCGCGCACCTGCCGGCAGATCGCGCTGGCGCTGCGCGACGAGGTGGCCGATCTGGAGGCGGCCGGCATCGGCATCATCCAGATCGACGAGCCGGCGCTGCGCGAAGGCCTGCCGCTGCGGCGTTCGGACTGGAAGGCCTATCTCGACTGGGCGGTGGAAGCGTTCCGCATCAGCGCCGGCGGCGTGCGCGACGAGACGCAGGTGCACACGCACATGTGCTACTCGGAATTCAACGACATCATCGAGGCGGTCGCGGCGATGGACGCCGACGTCATCTCGATCGAAACCTCGCGCTCGCGCATGGAGCTGCTCGATGCGTTCGTGAAGTTCCGCTACCCCAACGAGATCGGCCCGGGCGTCTACGACATCCACTCGCCGCGCGTGCCGGACAAGGCGGAAATGCTCGCGCTGCTCGACAAGGCCGTCGCGGTGCTCGCGCCGGAGCAGATCTGGATCAACCCGGACTGCGGTCTGAAGACACGCGGCTGGCCGGAGACCCGTGCGGCGCTGACCGCCCTGGTCGAGGCCGCACACGACATGCGCCGACGCACGACCGTCGCGGCCTGAGCACCGGACGCGCCGTCGCACGAGGCGGCGCGTCCCTCCTGCGTGCGATCGAACGCTTCGGGAAGACCGTCGTCGAACGGCCGGCTGTGGAGGAAAACGAGGTCGCGCCGGACACCTCGTTCGTGGAGGATCTCGGCGCCGATTCGCTCGCTAGCGCGGAGCCGCGGACGCCGAGCGCGGTCAACCCGAGAACGTCCCGTGGAACCCGAGCGGAAACGTGTACGGCAGCCAGGCCTCGGCCAGCGGACCGTCGTCGACGTGCTCGGCATCGAGCACGGCCAGGCCGGAGCGACCGCGGTCGGCGTCGAGCAAGGTCCCGATCAGCCAGCCCTGGCCGGGCTTGCGGCTGCCCGGACGCGGCACGAAGACGTGTTCCTCGGCGAGCACGCGGTCGCCGTAGCGGTGCACCTGGCGGCGGTCGCGCTCGGGATCGAAGCTCATGACCGCGTTGAAGTACGGGACGTCCGGCGTGACCGCGGTCGGTGCGTAGAGGCGCGCCGGGCGGTCGCCGGGCGTGCGCGGGTCGAACAGCGGAAATTCCATGACGTGGTCGGCATGCGTCTGCCAGCGCGCACGGCCGCTGCGAAGGTCGAGCCGGAGCGTGCGCAGCTGGCCCGAGGTCGGCGCCGGCTCGCGCTCGCCGCGCATCGTCGCGCCCATCGGCGAACTCGCGCCGGCCGGATCGGTATGGCGCACGGCGCGCACGTGGATCTCGCCGCCGCGCTCGAACGCGTCGCCGAAGTGATAGACCGCCGCGAAGTCGACGTCGAACCAGCGCACGGTGTCCGGTGACGACTTCGGCACCACGGCGACGCGGCACGGCAGATCCGGCGCGAAACGCATGCGCTCGAAGAACGCGCCCGACTCGCTGAAGCGGAACGGCATCAGCATGAAAATCAGATGGCGATCGGTCATCGCGAAGCTGTGCAGATAGCCGTGCTGCTCGGTCGCCAGCTGCGTCGCGCCGAGCAGGCGGCCGTCGGCGCCCAGATGCCAGATCAGCAGGCCGGCGCCGCCGATCAGCGAGATCGAGCCGAAGTTCCACCAGCTGCCGTCGCGATCGCGCAGCGGATGGGCCGAGAACGGCGCCAGCGCCAGGTCCTCGCGCCAGGTGACCGGGCCGCGCGTGACCAGCGAATCGGGTTCGAGCTCGAACGCCGAACCGGCTTCCCAGAGCGCGAGCAGGCGCCCGCCGATCACCGCCACCGAGGTATTGGCGACGTTGGCGTCGTCGTTGTTGCGGATCGCGCGCGCGTCGGGAATCGTCGTGCCGGCGGCCGGATACAGGAAGCGTCCGGCGGCCTGCTCGCGCGTGTATTTGGGCGTGGCGACCATGCGCGCGCGGTGGCTGACGCCGCGCTCGTCGAGGTGCCAGGCGTGCACCATGCCGTCGCCGTCGAACCAGTGCGCATAGCGGAAGCCGTCACGCTCGAAGCGGGCCGGCCCGTTGCGGTACAGCGTGCCGCTCAGCCCTTTCGGCCAGCGCCCGCGCAAGGTCGCGGCGGTCGGTCCGAGCGACTCGGCATCCATGCTCTTCCAGCCGACCATCCACGGGTGGCGCTGCAGGCCCGCGGCGAAGCCGGTGGCGACGTCGTGGCCGGTGGCGGCGCGCAACAGCGCCGGCGTGCAGGCCAGCGCGGCGGCGCCGGAGAGGAGATCGCGCAGAAAACGGCGGCGGTTCATGGCGTCGGCTCGCAGGGTCGGTCGGCAGGGCTCAACGCAGCTGGACGGCGACGGTCGTGCCGTCGGCGCCGAGCTCGAACCTGGCCTCGTCCCAGGTCGGCTTGCGCATCACGCGCGGGTTGTTGCTGAAGCCGTAGCCCTCGATAGGCATGCCGACGAAATTGGTGTCGAGCTTGCCGTTGCCGTTCTCGTCGTGCATGACCTGGACCGCATAGGTGCCCGGCGGCAGGTCCTTGAAGCGGAACGTCGCGGTCGCGCCGGTCGGCGTCGTCGCTTCGCCGGCGACCGGCTTGGCCTTGCCGTCCCAGCCCTCGGCCGAACCGACGACCGCGAGCTTGAGCTGTCCGGCCTGGACGCGGATGTCGGCGACCTCGACGGTCAGATCGGCGGCGGCGACGGTGCCGGCGGCAACGAACAACAGGGCGGCGAGAACGGTGCGGGTGATCATGGCGATGGCTCCGGGCGGTGAGGGGTCGTTTGCGACGAGGCCAGTCTGGCCATGCGGCCGCCGTGTCGGCAGATGCCGGGCGTCACCTTCGCGACCTGCCGGAAGTCACCTTCGGCAGCGGACCGCTTGAGCGCGCGGCGGCGAGCCGCGATGCTGGCGCCTCCCCACCGCCGGTCGTCCGATGCTCTTCGCCGCCTCCCGTCCCGTCCTGCGCCGTCTGATCGAGCCGCTGTCGCTGGCCGGCCTGCTGACCTGGGCCGCAATCTTCCTCGGCATCGCGCGCAATGCGCCGCCGGCGCTGATGCCGCTGATCGTCGGTCTGCTCGGCGGCTTCGGCCTGTGCCTGATCGCCGGCATGCTGATCGACGACGAACGCGCACCGCTGCGCTGGCGACGGGTGCTGGTGTTCGTGCAGGTGCTGCTGGGTCTGGCGACCTGCACGATCGCGCGCGAGGGCCTGGCGCCGGTGCTGCTGGTGATCGCGGTCGCGCAGCTGCCGCCGCTGCTGCCGCGGCGCGGCTTCGTGGTGCTGATGATCGCGATCAACCTCGCGCTGTTCCTGATCATCAGCCGGATCTGGCACAGCGCCACGCCGGTGCTGTTGACGATGATCCACGCCGGCTTCCAGGTCTTCGCGGCCGCAATGACGATCTACGCCGGGCGCGCCGAGTCGGCGCGTGCCGAGCTGGCCCAGGTCAACGCGCACCTGCTGGCGACCCATTCGCTGCTCGAGGAGAGCGCGCGCGACCGCGAGCGGCTGCGCCTGGCGCGCGAGCTGCACGACGTCGCCGGCCACACGCTGACCGCGCTGAAGCTGCAGCTGGCGCTGCTCGCGCGCGAACCGGGCGCCGCACCGGCGGTCGCGACGGCGGCCGGCCTCGCCGACAGCCTGCTCGGCGACATCCGCGGCGTGGTCGGCCAGCTGCGCCAGGCCGACGGCCTGGATCTGCGCCAGGCGATCGCCCAGCTCGCCGCACCGATTCCACGACCGGTCGTCCATCTGGACCTGGCCGAGGACGCGCGCGTCGACGACATCGCCCAAGCGCAGACCCTGCTGCGCGTCGCGCAGGAAGCGCTGACCAATGCGGCCCGCCATTCCGGTGCGGCCAACCTGTGGCTGAGCCTGACCCGCGAGGGCCGTGCGCTGGTGCTCGAAGTACGCGACGACGGCCGCGGTGCGCGGACGCTGACGGCCGGCCACGGCCTGGCCGGCATGCGCGAGCGGCTGGCCGCGATCGGCGGCACGCTCATCATCGCGAGCGAGCGCGGCTTCACGGTCAGCGCCCGCGTGCCGCTGAGCTGAGGTCGCCATGTCCGGTCCGTCCGCTCCGCTGCGCATCGCCCTCGCCGACGACCAGGCCCTGGTCCGCGCCGGGCTCAAGTCGCTGCTCGAAGGCGTCGGCGGCGTGACCGTCGTCGTCGAGGCCGCCGACGGTGCCGGCCTGCTCGAAGCGCTGGTCGAGACGCCGGTCGACGTCGTGCTGTCGGACATCCGCATGCCGGGGCTCGGCGGTCCGGACGCCGTGCGCGCATTGCGTGCGCGCGGCGACCGCACGCCGGTGATCCTGCTGACGACGTTCGATGACGGCGAGCTGCTGCTCGAGGCGGTCGATGCCGGCGCACAGGGCTTCCTGCTCAAGGACGCGGCACCGGAGGATCTGATCGAGGCGATCGGCGCGGTCGCGCGCGGCGAGTCGCTGCTGCAGCCGGTCGCGACCGACCCGGTACGCGCACGCTACGCCTATCGCGAGCAGGCCGCGCCGAAGACGCATTTCACCGAGCGCGAGGTGTCGATCCTGCGTCTGCTCGCCGGCGGCTACTCGAACAAGGAGATCGCGCGCTCGCTGTTCCTGGCCGAGGGCACGGTCAAGAACTACGTCTCGGACATCCTCGACAAGCTCGGCACGCGCGACCGCACGCGCGCGGTGCTCAAGGCGATCACGCTGCGCGTGATCTGAGCGGCGCCTCGCAGCGATCGCCGCTGCGTCATGCGCCCGTACGAGACCCTGCTGTCGCTACCACCCATCGATCCCACGCCCCGGCGACGATCGGGCGCGGCGCGTAGCGAGCAGCGCGGCGCGATGCCGCCTCAGCCGCCGAACCCGGACGGATCGGCGCCGGAGGCGCGCAGATAGGCCTCGATGCCCCGCTCGGGCGCCTCGACGAAGACCTCGCCGGTCGGCGCGAACGCCGCGATGCGGTCGGGCCGGAAATTGCGGAAGCTCTCGCGCAGCCGGCACCAGGTGCCGAGCGTCCACACGCCGCCCCAGCAGGCCAGGCACAGCGGCTCGACCTCGCGCAGGCTGCTGCGTCCGGCCTCGTCGCGGTAGTCCAGGCGCAGCACCTGCTGCGCCGCGATGGCCTGGTGCAGGCGGTCGATCAGGCCGCTGCGCGCCTCGTTCCAGTCCATCGGCGCGTAAATGCGCGAGCGCTTGGCGCGCTCGCGCAGCTCCGGCGGCAGCACCGCCTCGATCTTCAGCAGCGCCGCCTGCGCGCCGGCGTTGAGCTGGCCGCCGGCGAACGCGCGCACGAAGCGCGTGCCGACCACCAGGGCCTCGATCTCCTCGGCCGTGAACATCAGCGGCGGAATGTCGGCCCCCTTGCGCAGGACGTAGCCGATGCCGGCCTCACCCTCGATCGGCACGCCGGAGCTCTGCAGGTCGGCGACGTCGCGGTAGACCGTGCGCAGCGAGACCTCCAGCGTCTCGGCCAGACGCCGCGCCGGCAGCGCGGTGCGGCGGCCACGCAGGGCGTGGATGATGAGGAACAGTCGATCGGCGCGGCGCATGGCGCGATGATCGCCGGCCACCGCGGGATGCGCCAGGCATCCGATCGCGGCGCGATCGACCGGCCCGTCGCTTCGGGCCAGGACCGGTCGAACGCGAACGCCGCGGCGCGCATCGGCGGCTACCGCGGCCGGCACCCGGCCGCGGCGCGCACGAGGCTGACGGCGCAGAACCGCACCTAGCGCTCCACGGCCGCGACCGGCGCGGTCTCGGCGACCAGCCAGGACGGCGGGTCGCCGTACTTGAACAGCCGATACCAGGCTTCGGTGTCGCGGCCGTCGTAGAGGTCGAGCAGACGGATCACCTCGCGCGCGAACTCGACGCCGCCGACCGCGCTCGCGGTCAGGATGCCGCCCTCGCCGACCGCCAGGGCGTCGGCATCGTAATGCGCGGCGCCGGCATAGCCGGGCACGAAGGTGTCGATGTGGCCCGGATGATTGGCCGTATGGCGGCGGCGCTCGAGCAGACCGGCGCGTGCCAGGGCCAGCACGCCGCTGCACAGCGCACCGATCGCCATGCCCTGGGCATGCCAGCGCGACAGACGGTCGGTGACCTCGGCGTTCTCGCCGCGCTCCCAGGCGGCGCCGCCCGGCAGGATCATCAGCGCGCCGTGGCGGCTGTCGACCTCCTCGAGCGTCAGATCGGGCACGACGGACAGTCCGCCCATCGACTGCACCGGCGCGCGGCGCAGCCCCACGGTACGGACCCGGTAATCGCCGGGACGGCGGACCTCGCACAGCGCCAGGGCGGTTCCCCAGTCGGCGAAGCCATCGAAGACGAACAGATGGACGATGTTGCGCATGCGGGGTTTCCTCGATCCGGATGGAAGGTCATCGCCGTGTCGGGCGCCGGTACGCCCACGGCGGCAGGCCGTCGCAGGCGACGCGATGGGCACGACGATAAGGAGGGCCTGCTGACAACGCGGTGTCAGCAGGCGGACGGGCCGGGCACCGCCCCGGGCGGCGGGCGGGACCGCGCTCCAACGGTTGGCCCGATGTACGACAGCCTACGTGCGCGGCCCTGCCCCGCCAATGCCCGATCGCCCTGGCTTCTTGCCTAATCGAACGGCCGCTCGACGCAGGTTCAGCCGTCCGCGAGCAGAACGTCGACTTCAGTCCAGCGAGGAGAGCGCAATGAGACAGCGACGTGTGTTTTCGGTGAACGACGTGGCGGCCGCCGAGACCGCCGTGGCGACGGCGCGGGCCTGCGGGGCGGCCGACGAGGACGTCTCGCTGATTGCCCGATCCGACATCGAGCTGCGTCAGATTCCCGATGACCGCATCAACGTCGAGAGCGATCTGATGCCGGCGGCGATGCGCGGTGCGGCCGGCGGCGGCGCGGTCGGGCTGCTGGCCGGCATCGCCGCGATCAGCGTGCCGCCGATCGGCATCACCGTCGCCGGCGTCGCGCTGCTGACGCTGGCCGGCGCGGCCGTCGGCACCTGGAGTTCGGCCCTGGTCGGCTCGACCGTACCCAATCCGATCCGCCGCCATTTCGAGGCCGAGATCGAGAGCGGCCGCGTCCTGGTCGTCGTCGACGCCGAAGAGGACCTGTTGCCGCGCATCGAGGCGATGCTGACCGCCGGCGGCGCGCGGCTGCTGCCGTTCGAGGCGACCTCGGTGCTGACCTGAGCCGGATCAGTTCACGCTGGAGCCATCCGCGCCGCGCCACGCTGAGTGCCGGTCCGCGCCGGAGATCGCCATGTCCGCATCCGTTTCTTCCGACAGCCCCGCAAGGTCCGCGCCCGCGCGCGGATGTGCCGGCGATCGCGCCTCGGCGATCGCGCAGCCGGTCCGGGTGCGGCCATGAGACGGCTCGGCAAGGGCGCGATCGCGCTGATCGTCATCGTGCTGATCCTGGTCGGCGTGCGGCTGGCGCTGCCGCCGGTCCTCAAGAACGTCATCAACGACCAGCTCGCGACGATGGGCGCCTATCACGGGCGCATCGCCGATTTCGATCTCAGCCTGTGGCGCGGCGCGTATCGGCTGGAGGGTCTGCGCATCCAGAAGGACGGCGTGCCGGTGCCGCTGCTCGACGCACCCGGCGTCGACGTGCTGATCAGCTGGCGCGCGCTGCTGCACGGCGCGGTCGTGGCCGAGGTCGACTTCCAGCAGCCGACCGTGCATTTCGTCGACGGCGGCGACGAGGCCGACAGTCTGACCGGTGCCGGCGTCGACTGGCGCGAACGTCTCGACGCCCTGGTGCCGATCAGCATCGACGAGATCCGCGTCCACGGCGGGACCGTGGTCTTCCACAACTTCGTGTCCGATCCGCCGGTCGATCTGCGCGCGACCGGCGTGGAGGCGCGGATCGACAATCTGACCAATGTGCGCGACGAGGCCGGCGAGCGCGTCGCCGGCCTGACCGCACGCGGCCGGATGTTCGGCGATGCGTCGATGGAGCTCGACGCGCGCTTCGATCCGTTCGGCCGCATGGACGAGTTCGACATGGCACTGCGCGTGCTCGGCATCGACCTGACCCAGCTCAACGATCTGGCCCAGGCCTATGCGAATCTCGACATCGAGTCGGGCAGCGGCGAGATCGTGCTCGAGCTGGAGGCGGTCGACGGCCGTCTCGACGGCTATGCCAAGCCGCTGTTCCACGACCTGAAGATCTTCAGCTGGCGCGATGACGTCGGCAAGGGCAAGAACCCGCTGCGGATCGCCTGGGAAGCGCTGGCGCAGGGCGTGGTCAGCGTCTTCAAGAACCATCCGGCCGACCAGTTCGCGACGCGCATTCCGATCAGCGGCTCGATCGGCGACGCGCAGACCGGTACCTGGCAGGCCGTGCTCGGCGTGCTGCGCAATGCCTTCGTCGAGGCGCTGACGCCGTACTTCGACGACATCGGGCCGCGCCCGCGCAGCGAGCGCTGAGCCGCACCGCGGCGTCGCTGCGGCTTGGCAGGAGCTGCGGTATCGCGATGCGTCTGGACGAAGCATCGCCTCCAGTCCTCCAGGACGATCCTGGACGCGGATGGATCGCGCGTGCCGCGAGCGTCGCCCGATCGAACCGCCCGCCGGCGCCGGCGCGTCCGGATCGAGGCGCAGATCCGAAAGCCCGTATCGCGATCCGGTCAGCCGACCAGCGTCTTGCGCACGACGTGCGAGATCCGCCGGCCGTCCCACCAGTAGCCCAGGTGATGGGTCTGCCGGCACGGCCCGACCTGGTCGGGCCAGAACACGCCGACGCATTCGCCGCCGGCGTGGCGCACGCTGTCGTAGACGACGCCGTTGGAACCGGCCTCGCGCAGCGCGCGGCCGAGCGCGCGGCTGGCGGTGTAGTCGTCCGGATCGTGTGCTTCGCGGAAGCCGCCGCGCAGATCGTGCAGATCGGAGCGGATGTCCATCGCATAGCAGCGCAGTGTCAGCTCGATCGGAGCCTCCTGCGTGCTCGCGAGGAAGCGCTCGCGGTGGTAGCGCGTCTCCTCGATCGCGGTCTCGATCGCGCGCGCCGCATAGAACACGCCGTAGCGGCCGTCCGAGAACCGGCTGCCGGCCGGATCCAGATGCGTGAAGGCCGCCATCACCGGTGTGGTGCCGGGGCCGGCGATACGGCGTTGCGGCGGCACCAACGATAGTTGGCCGAGCGATTCGCGCAGGCGCGGATTGGTCAGGCCCTCGAGCGCGGCCAGCGCCTCGAAGTCGGCCGGGTCGGCGATGCGGTCCCACAGGCCGACCGGCGGAAACCGGCTCGACACGATGCGATGCGCCGGCGTCCAGGCCACGTGTGCGACCGGCACCTCGCCGCTCATCAGCCCCACCCGCCCCGCTGGCCGTCCAGATACTCGCGCACGACGTAGAGATCGGCGACCTGGCCCGACAGCATGCGCGCCAGTGCGCTGCCGCCGCCGAACGGCTCGGCCGTATTGGGCTTGCGGATCCAGGCGTCGGCCCGGACCGGATCGGGAAACAGCAGCTGCAGCGCCTTGTAGATGCCGAGCACGTAGCTGATGCGCTCGAACGTGTCGCGCGGCAGGCTGCCGTCGCGTTCGCGCTTCCATTTGAAGAACGTCGACTCGGGCGGACTGCCGAGCAGGATGCGCTGCTCGGCGGATTTCAGCCCCCAGGCCTCGGCGATGCGGAAGAACGCACGTAACGCCGCACCCGCCATGAGACGGATGTCGGTGTCCGGCGCTGCCGGCTCAACGGATCGGATTGGCACCATGGCCACCTCTCGAATGGACTTCACTTATAGCATGAAAATCATTTCACTCCATACATGAAGTCAATAGCGGTGCGCACAAGGCTCATGCCCGCCGGGGTGGCCCAACCGGCCGGGCCAGCCAGGCCGCGGCCTGCTCGGCGAGCCGCCGCGTCAGCGCCGCGGCCGGCAGCTCCACCGCCAAGGCGCGCGCCTGACCCGACCACAGCGAGCCGAAATCGCCGCTCGCATCCTGCGGCCGCAGCGGTGCCAGCGCCGCGCCGGCGAGCGGAAACGGCGGCGCGCCCGGATCGACCGGACCCTGCTCGCGCATCAGCCGGTTGACGATGCCGCGCGCCGGCCGGCCGCTGAACAGGTTGGTCAGCGCGGTATCGGCATCGCCGCCGCCGCGCAGGGCCGTGCGGTGCGCGGCCGGAACCGTCGCCTCCGGGCAGAACAGGTAGGCCGTGCCGATCTGCACCGCGCTGGCGCCGAGCGCGAACGCAGCGGCGATGCCGCGCCCGTCGGCGATCCCGCCGGCAGCGATCACCGGCACCTCGACGGCATCGACCACCTGCGGCAGCAGTGCGAACAGGCCGACCTGCGTCGCCACGTCGTCGGTCAGGAACATGCCGCGATGGCCGCCCGCCTCGGCGCCCTGCGCGATGACCGCATCGACGCCGTGCGCGGCCAGCCAGCGCGCCTCGCGCACGGTCGTCGCCGAGCCGATCACGATCGCGCCGGTCGCCCTGACACGCGCCAGCAGATCGGCCGGCGGCAGGCCGAAATGGAAGCTGACGACCTGCGGCCGCACGGCCTCGACGAACGCGCAGGCGGCCGCGTCGAACGGCTGGCGCGTCGCGACCGGCAGCGCCTGCGGCGCGGCGACGTGCTGCTCGGCGTAG
The DNA here is from genome assembly GCA_003241385.1 of Rhodanobacter denitrificans. Lineage (GTDB taxonomy): Bacteria > Pseudomonadota > Gammaproteobacteria > Xanthomonadales > Rhodanobacteraceae > Dokdonella > Dokdonella denitrificans_A. Next base: position 106,526 of record QFPO01000012.1, on the reverse strand, counting down.
TACGGCGCCAGACGCGCCAGCCAGGCCTGCCAGCGCTGCGGGTCGATCGCCGGCGGCGCATGGCAGAAGAAGTTGAGATTGAGCGGCGCGCGCGTGCGGGCGCGGAACGCTGCGACTTCGGCTTCGGCCTCGTCGCGCGCGAGCGCCGCGCACGGGATCGCGCCGAGACCGCCACCCTCGGCGACCGCTGCGGCGAGCGCGACGCCGCCGGCACCGGCCATCGGTGCCTGCAGGATCGGCAGCGCGATCCCGAACAGCTCCAGCGCCCGCGTGTCGGGCCATGCCAGGTCGATGCTCACATCGCCACCTCGTCCGAATGCGAAGCGTCGCAGAATAAGGCTGCGTGGCAGGCAGCGGGGAGCCGCTGATGCCGCAACCGCCGCCGACGGGCCGCAGCGCCGATGCGGCCCTGGACTTCGGACCCGATCGTGCGCGGCCTCAGGCTGGCCTCGACGCCGCCAATCAGGGAACATCGCGCAATCCGTCCACGAGGGATGGGCATCAGGGGACGAGATTCGTGATCGAGGCAGGCTCGGCGCGTGGCGTGCGCGCACTGGCGCGTCGCTGCTTACACAGGGCGACGCAGGTGCTGGGAGGAATCACGCTGGCCTGCATCGCGCAGGCCGGAACCGCGGCGACCCCGCCGGAGTACCGCATCGGACCCGCACCCGAATGGGTGACGCGCGTCGAGCGAGGCACGCCGAACGATTCGCTGCGCGAGCAGGTGAGCGGCGGTGTTTATTACCTGCTGAGCGACTCACAGGAGATGGCCGATCCGCATGACCGCTTGCGCTTCCACCGCATCGCCAGCCAGGCCATCACGACCGAGGGCGTGCAGTCGATCGCCAACATCAGCATCGCGTTCGATCCGTCCTACCAGACGCTCCAGCTGCACTGGATCGACGTGATCCGCGATCAACAGGTCATCCCCAAGCTCGGCGGCGCGACGATACGGCTGCTTCAGCGCGAGACCGAACTGGAGCGCCGCATCTACGACGGCAGCACAACGGCGGCGATCCTGCTCGACGACGTGCGCGTCGGCGACATCGTCGACTACGCCTACAGCGTCCGCGGCCTGAATCCGGTCTTCTCCGGCAAGCCGTTCGGCCGCCTGGGGCTCCGGTTCGACGTGCCGGTCGCACGCGTGCACGTCGGCATCGCCGTACCCGAGAACGCCGCGGTCGAGCTGCAGCCTCACGAAACCTCGCTGGAAGCGAGCACTCGCGCCCAGCGGGGGCTGCGCTTCCACAGCTGGCAGCAGGACGACGTGCCGGCGCTGATCACCGAAGCCGACGAGCCAGGCTGGTACGACCCGCGACCAGCCATCCAGTGGAGTGCATTCCACGACTGGAACGCGGTCGCCAGATGGGCCTGGCCGCTGTACCGCGTTCCCGATTCGCCGAGTACGACGCTGCAGGCGGAAGCGGACCGGATTCGTCAGGCCGAGCCCGGCGAGGAAGGGCGCCTGCTGTCGGCTCTGCGTTTCGTCCAGCGCGACATCCGCTATCTCGGCATGGCAATGGGTGCCGGTTCGCATGCACCCGCCGCTCCGGACACCGTGCTCGAGCGCAGGTTCGGCGACTGCAAGGACAAGACGCTGCTGCTGTTGACGCTGCTGGATCGGCTCGGGATCGAAGCGCGGGCCGCCTTCGTCAACACCGAACTGCGACGCGGCGCCGCCGATCGCCAGCCTTCGCCGGGCGTCTTCGATCATGTGCTGGTGCGGGCGCGCATCGGCGACGCGCAGTACTGGCTGGACCCGACCCGCCAGCCGCAGATGGCCGATCTGGCGCATCTGACGCAAGCCGACTTCGGCGTCGCACTGATCGTCGATCCGCAGACGCGGACGTTGACGCCGATGTCGCGGGACGACCAGCCGGTGCCGCTGCGCGAGGTGCGACTGAGCTACGACGCGAAATCCGGCTTCGAGCAGCCGGTCGCACTGACGGTCACCACGACGGCTTCGGGCGAGCGGGCCGACATACTGCGCCAATCGATCGCATCGTCCAACGGCGAAGCGCTGCAGAAGTCCTATCTCAACTTCTACGCCGGCACCTATCCGGATATCCGCGTATCGGCGCCGATGCAGGTCCAGGACGACGAGCCTACCAACCGCATCACGGTCACCGAGCACTACTCAATCGCGAACCTCGCCGTCTGGTCCGAAGAGGATCATCGATTCAACGCGACGTTTTCTGCGCCCGATACGCTCGAAGTCCTGCGCGTACCGGCTTCCGCGGCTCGCACGGCACCGATCGCTCTGGCGCATCCGACCGATCTGACCGTCGTCACCGAAGTGAAGCTGCCCGAGGAATGGCCGATCAAGGCCGAACGAGTCGTGGTCGAGGATCCGGCCTTCGTCTTCGAGCGCACGATCTCATCCGGCCCGAAGCGATTCTCGATCACCGACCGCTATCGGTCACTCGGCGACGCGGTGGCTGCCGAGGACGCCGTGCGCTATGCCAATGCCATCGCCAAAGCGCGCGACAACACGTTCTATCAGCTCCACTGGACCGACCCGGGCCGCGCTGCGGCCGGCGGCCTGGCCGACCGCATCAACTGGCTGGTACTGATGGTCGGCGTGATGGCGCTGGGCTTGTGGATCTGGCTTGCGGTGCGCGCCTGGCACGGCGATCCTCCGCCGATCGGCCTGCCCGCCTCGCCGTCGGCGCCGAGCGGTCTACGTGGCTGGCTCGCGCTGGCGACTTTGGGCGTGACGGTGACACCGTTCGTGATGATGTTCGGCCTCTACAACATCTCCTCGGCGCTGACTCCGGTCACCTGGGCCGCTCTGACGACCTATGGAACCGACACCTACCATCCGCTGTGGGCACCGGCGCTGCTGTTCGAGGTGATCGGCATACTCGGCCTGATGGTGTTCTGGGGACTGGTCTGCGTGCTGTTCTATCAGCGACGCACCAGCGCGCCGTACTGGTACATCCGCATGCTGATCGCCAGCGTCTTCTACACCGCGATCGATTCCGGACTGATGGTCCTGCTGCCGGCGGTCACGCTCGAGACCAAGGACATCGCCGGCCTCGTCCGGCAGGCGCTCACGGCCGCCATCTGGATCGCCTACTTCATGAAATCCGAGCGCGTTCGCGCCACCTTCGTGAAGCGGCTCGGTCCGGCGCCGGCGCAGCCCGAGCTTGGACCCGTCGCCGGATCGGCCTGAGCGCGCGCCGCATGACGCGCGAGGCGATTGCCCGAGCCGCGCCTGAGGCTGCGTCGCGGTCACCGGCGAGGCGATGGACGTCCTCCATGCGCGCGTCGCCGACGGCACGCCGATCCTGATCGAACCATGAGGCCCCGGTCGCGCGGATCTGCCGAGCGCGCACCGGAACTCATCGGCGCAGCCATTCGCCGTCGGCCCCGCGCCGGAACACGGTGGTCTGCGACGCGCGCGAACGCTTGCGCAGAAAACCGGTCGGCGGCGCCATCGCCTTGATCGCGGCGCTCGACACGCCGGCCGCCTCGACCGTGGCGCGCAGCGATTGCCAGACCGCATCGATCTCGGCCGCGAGCGCGGCGCGATCGCCGAGGTCCAGCTCGGTCCGGTACTCGAGGATCAGCGTGCGCTCCCCGGCCTCCGGCTCGACCTCGACCAGATCGATCACCGTGACGCGGCGCCCGTCGGCCAGCATCAGATCCGACTCGGCCTGCACGCCCGGCGCCGCGAGCGCGCAGACGAGCAGCAGCAGCGCTGCAGCGAACCCGGTCACGCGCGAGGTCGCAGCCGATCCGGGCCGTCTGCCGTGGCGCGAATGCGCGGCCTTCGTCGCGGCTGCCTGCGCTGCCGATTCGATCGACTGCACGCCCGGCTCGGCGACGGTGCCGACGGACGCAGCGGCATCGTCTCGCGTATGCGGCGGGCGCAAGCCGGTCGATCCCTCGCATTTCATTCCCATCTCGACCTCTCCTCCTCGCCGGCCAGTGCCTGCATGCTCGCACGGTAGCGCTCCATGAACTGCGCGCGGTCGCCCGCGTAGCGCAGCGGTTCGCCGACGAACACGTCGACGAAGAACGGCACGATCAGCCATTCGCCCTTCGGCAGCGACTTGCCGAGCCCATGCGTGAACACCGGCACGATCGGCACCTCGGGCCGGCGCTCGGCGATGCGCGCCAGGCCGGTCTTGTACTCGGCGACCTGCTCCGGCTCGCCGCGCGAGCCTTCCGGAAAGAACACCAGGATCTGGCCGCGATCGAGCGCGTCGACGACCGGCGCCAGCAGGTCCTCGTCCGGATCGCGGCGCACCCGGTTCAGCGGCACGATGCCGACCACGTTCAGCGCGAACCACGCCAGCAGCCGGTTGCGCAGGAAATAGTCGGCCGCGGCGACCGGACGCACGCGCGGCAGCAGACGCAGCGGCAGCAGGCTGATCAGCGCCATCGCGTCGAGATGGCTGTTGTGGTTGGCCGCGAGGATCGCCGGACCGCCGCCGGGCAGGCGCTCGCGATGGCGCACGTTGAGGCCGAGCACGAACAGCACGACGACGCGCACGATCACGCCGTAGAACAACGCCCGCAGCACCAAGCCCATCAGTAGTAGAAGTACTTCATGAAGTGGAAGAACAGCGGCGCCGTGAACAGCAGGCTGTCGATGCGGTCGAGCAGGCCGCCGTGGCCGGGGATCAGCGTGCCGCTGTCCTTGACGCCGAGATCGCGCTTGAGCGCGGAGATCGTCACGTCGCCGATGAAACCGCCGAATCCGATCATCAGTCCCGCCGCGACGGCATGCGGCGGCGTCAGCGGCGTCAGCACCGGTGCCAGGAAGAATGCGATCGCCTTCGTCGTCAGCGCGCCGCCGAGCAGACCCTCGACGGTCTTGTTCGGACTGACGCTCGGGATCACCTTGTGCCGGCCGAGCAGGCGCCCCCACACGTACTGCAGCACGTCGTTGAACTGCGTCAGCAGCACGACGAACAGCAACAGGCCGGCGCCGTGCGTCGGCGCGCCGGGCCGCACCGGACCGGCATCGGGCAGGACCAGCAGATAGGCCAGGTGACTGAGACCGAACACCATCGTCATCAGGCCCCAGTGGATCGTACCGGCCGCGCGCAGGAAGTCGCGCGTCTCGCCCGACAGCACCATGCGCATCGCGACGAACAGGAACGCCCAGACCGGAATGAACACCAGGAACATGTGATACCAGGCCTGGTAGACCCACAGGTATTGCAGCGGAACGGCCAGATACGCCCAGAACAGCACGCGCCGGTCGGCGCGACGCGTCGGAATCAGCGACAGGTATTCCTTGAGCGCGAGGAACGACAGGATCGCGAAGAAGCCGATCGCGACACCGCGGCGGAACGCGATCGCGATCGCGAACACCGCGACCATGACCCACCAGGCCTTGACGCGCGCGGCCAGCTCGACGTGCCGGCCGGCGCCCGCAGCGCGCCGCATCAGCGCGACGATCACGCTCGCGACGACCAGCACGGCGACGATCGCCGCGAACGTCCACAACACTTCGCGCGGAATCCACAGGTCCAGCGGCATCGCGAGCCTCCCCTCGTGCACGCATCGGCTCGTCAGGCGCGGCCGGCCGCGCCATGCTATCCCGACGTTGCGGCTGCGCACAGCCGCGGCGACGTCGCCGCGACGACGATGCGCTTGTCGCGCATGGAGTACGTCGAGAGTCCGACGCGTTCGGACGACGCGTCGTGTCCGACGGCTTCACGCGATTCGGGCAGCACGCACCGCGGCGCGATCCGGTCGCGCCCGGCGCGTGATCGCAGTGTCCTCGTTCCGATGAAACGCCCGTTCGCCGACGAAGCTCCGGTCTCCGCCACAGGCACCGGCATCGCGCCATCGCACGCAGGCCCGCGGCGGCCGCCGCGGGCCTGCGTGCTACCCTGCCGCACCCCGACCGCACCGCCGCCGTGAATCTCCTCGCGATCGAAACCGCCACCGAAGCCTGCTCGGCCGCCGTGCTGACCGATGCCGGCATCGTCGAGCGCTGCGAGCTCGCGCCGCGCCGTCATGCCGAGCTGCTGCTGCCGATGTGCGAGGCGGTGCTGGCCGAGGCCGGCATCTCGCGGCGCCAGCTCGACGCGATCGCGGTCGGTCGCGGTCCCGGCGCGTTCACCGGCGTGCGGCTCGCGATCGCGGCCGCGCAGGGCATCGCGCTCGCGCTCGACCGGCCGGTCGTCACGATCTCGTCGCTGGCGGCATTGGCCCTGCAGGCACCCGACGTCGGCCAGGACGCGACGCTGGCGGTCATCGACGCACGCATGGGCGAGGTCTACGCCGGCACATTCCGGCCGACCGCCGACGGCGGCCTCGAGGCACTCGATGCCGAAAGCGTCGGCGCGGCGACCGCGCTGCGTCTGCCGGCGGCCGCAGGCTGGGCCGTGGTCGGCACCGGCTGGACGGCGTTTCCGGAGGCACTGCGTGCGCACCTGCCGGCCGATCCGCTGTTCGCGGACGGCCGGCGCTATCCGCAGGCCGGCGCGGTCGCGCGTCTGGCCGCGCCGCTGGCACGCGCCGGCCACGGCGTCGCCGCGGAACTCGCGCTACCGGTCTATCTGCGCGACAAGGTCGCGCTGACGCTCGAAGAGCAGCGGCGCGGCGGCTGAGCACGCGGCCCGACCATCGGGCCATCCGGTGACCGGCGATGCACGCCGACCGACCGCTGCCGATGAGCCGCGCTCGCGCGCACGGCTCCGAAGTACCGCCCTGACGGCAGAACGGCCACCCGCCGATGCGGATGGCCGTTTCGTCTCAGCGATCGTCCGCGCCGCGGACGGCCCTGCTCAGAACCGCACGATGCCCGAGACGCCGAGCAGGTTCGAGTAGTTGTCGAACGAGCCGGTCAGGCGGTTGCCGGTCGCGTTGACGGTGTCCACGTGCGCATCGTTGACGAACAGATGCGTGTAGCCGGCGTTGATCTCGAGCGTCTCGCTCGGCTTGTAGCCGATGCCGACGCTGACCCAGCGCCGCGTCGCATCCGGCACGCGCGGCGTGCGCGTGTCGGCGTGCGTCGGCGTGCCGTCGACCGCAAAACCGGCGCGCAGCGTCCAGACCTCGTTGAGCTTGTAGTCGCCGCCGATCGAGCCGAACCAGGTGTCGCGCCAGCCGAACGGCTCGGACGCCGGCGGCTGCGCCGGGTTGTCGAAGTCGATCGTCAGTGCCTGGAAGCTCGACCACTCGGTATAGGCGACGCTGGCGCCGAGGCTGAGCCGGTCGTTGACGGTATGCCACCAGCTCAGCTCGGTGAACGCCGGCGTGTTCAGCGTGGCGTGGCCGCGCGTATTGGTGAACGCCGGGTCGAGCAGCGGCGCCACCGCCGCCGGCACCTGGAACGTCGCGTTGCCGGACAGCTCGTGCTTGATCTTGGAGTGGTAGTTCAGGCCGATCCGGTCCGAATCGGTCGGCTTCCAGAGCAGGCCGGCCTGCCAGCCGTAGGCCCAGTCGTGACCGGTCATGCGGATGCGGCCGTCGGCGCCCTGCGGCAGGATCGCGCCCTGGGTCGGCCCGGCCAGTACCGCGCCGAGATCGATCGCATTGGACAGGTCCGCCTTGGCGCGCTGCGCGATCGCGCTGAGGCCGATCGAGAACGCGTCGTTGATGCGGAACGCGCCCGAGAACGTCAGCGCCGGCACCTGCAGATCGGACTTGTAGGCCTGATAGCGGCCGACCCAGCCGTTGTTGTAGTCGGTGACGAAACCGAACGGTACCGTCAGTGCCGCGCCCAGGCTGAAGCGGTCGTTGATCGGCGCGACGTAGTAGATCGCCGGCACCGGCTTGGTACCGCCGCCGTCGCCGCCGTTGCCGCCGCTGATCGGCCGGCCGAGCGCGTCGGTACCGCTGCCGGAGAACTTCGCGCTGACCTGGATCGCGGTCACGTCGAACTGGAAACCGCGGCCGGGCAGGTCGAGCATCGCGGCCGGATTGTTGACGACGACCGCATAGTCGTCCGGAGCGGCGCCGGCGCCGGCGAACGCGCGGCCCATCGCCTTGACGCTGTTTTCCTTGAGCTGGAACGCGCTGGCATGGGCATCACCGGCGCCGAGACCGAACGCGACGGCGAGCGGCAGCGCGGCCACGGCCGGCAGGATGAGGGTGCGTGGGGATATTGTCATTGTCGAAACTCGATACCTGAAGGTTGCCCTGGGTCTCCCGAGGCGTATCAGGCCCGTTCGGCCTGAAACTTTCAAGCGTTCGTTTGAATTTCGTTCAGCGCCGCCGAACCCACGTTCATCGGCGAGCGTGCCGCGCGGTCAGGCGCTGCGCACCTCGGCCTGGGCCAGCCGCGCGACGGCGTCGCCGGCCAGCGCGGACAGCCCGGCGCCGCCGGTCTGCCAGTGCGCGAGGATCTGGCGCCGCATGCGCGGCTCCCAGAAGCGCTGGATGTGGCCGAGCATGCCCTCGATGCCGGCCTCGCGATCCGGATCGGATGCGAAGTAGGCGGCGATGTCGTTGGCCATCTGTACGAGTCGTTCGACGTCCATCGGTCAAGGCTCCGAAACGGTGATGCGGTGCGGATGAGTGTAGACGGCCTGGCCGTCGCGCCGGGCGAAGCCGACCAGGGTCAGACCGGCCGAGTCGGCCAGATGGATCGCCAGTGCGGTCGGCGCCGAGATCGCGACCATCAGCGTGATGCCGACGGTGGCGGCCTTCTGCACCATCTCGTAGCTGGCGCGGCTGGTGACGACGAGAAAGCCCGAGCCGGCGTCGAGGCGCGCGCGCGCCATCGCGCCGATCAGCTTGTCGAGCGCGTTGTGGCGGCCGACGTCCTCGCGCACCAGCTGCAGCACGCCGGCCGGATCGGACCAGGCGGCGGCATGGGTCGCGCCGGTCAGCGCATTGACCGGCTGCGCGGCCGCGAGCGCGGCCAGGGCGCGCTGCACGGCCGCCGTGTCGACGGCGGGCCCGGCGCCGACCGGCGGCGGATGCCGCACGACGTCTTCCAGCGCCTGTGTGCCGCACAGGCCGCAGCTGCTGCGGCCGGTCAGATTGCGCTGCCGCGCGGCGACCGCCTCGGCGCGTGCGGCCGGCACCGTCATCGCCACCTCGATGCCTTCGAGCAGCGGCTCGACCGTGACGGCCTGCAGCTCGGACGGATCGGCGATCACCGCCTCGCTCAGCGAGAAGCCGAGCGCGAAATCCTCCAGATCGGCCGGCGTCGCCATCATCACGACGTGCGGCTGGCCGTTGTAGTGCAGCGCCACCGGGATCTCGGCCGCGATCCAGTCCTCCTCGCGCCGCGCGGAGCCCTCGCGCAGGCGCACGATCGTGCGCCGCACCGCGCCGGCCTCGGCGGGCGGCGCCGGGGCGGTGCCGGATGAGGCTGCGGGATGGGTGGACGCGGACGACATGGCGGAACGGCTTCTCGGCGGCGCCGGACGGCGGCAGGCGGCACGCCGCGGCGTGTCCGTAGCGACTCTACCGGATTCGCTCCGGCCTGCTAAGGCGGACGCGGCCGGTGCGCGCGTATGCCGCGGTCGACCGGCCGATGATCCCTGGGCGGTGCGCACTGCGTATGTCCGGACATCGGGGCGTGCGCCCCATCCAGGAGATCGACCCATGCACCGCCGCCTCGCTACCTCCGCACTCGCGCTGATTCTCGCTGCCGGCACCGTCCACGCCCAGGACGGCCTGCTCGACCCGGACTTCGGCCTCTTCGGCACCGGCCGCAACGTCATCGTCCACGACCAGGGCGGCGGCAACGCCGACCAGTCGGCCGGCGTGCTGGTCGCGCCGGACGGGTCGATCTATCTGGTCGGCACCGCACAGACCGCCGCCGGCTCGCGCCATGCGATCACGCGCCTGACCGCCGCGGGCATCCGCGACGAGTCGTTCGGCGTCGGCGGTACGGTCTACTCGTCGGCCGCGGACCTCACCGCGCGCCGCGCGCGCTTCGACGGCGCCGGCAACCTGCTGGTCGCCGGTTCCCGCGCGGTGAGCGGCACCAATACCGACTTCCACCTGTGCCGGTACACGCCGCAGGGCCAGCCGCTGCCGTTCAGCGCGATCGGCAGCGCCTGCGTGACGATCCCGTTCGATACGCAGAACGGCGAAAGCGCCGACGTCGCCAACGACATCCTGGTCGATCCGAACGGACGGATCGTGCTCGCCGGCACCGCGCGCCTGTCCGGCGGCTTCAGCCTCGGCGCGATCGCGCGCCTGCGCACGGACGGCACCGCGGACACCGGCTTCGGTACCCAGGGCAAGCGCGTCTATCAGCTCGGCCCCACGCCGGTCACACGCTTCAATGCGATCGACCACACGCCGCTGGGCAAGTACGTCGCGGTCGGCGAGTTCGGCTCGCCCGATGCGGAGAACGGCACCTCGGCGCTGATCGCCGTGCTGACGACCGACGGCACACCGGACCCGACCTTCCAGGCCGGCGCCGGCTACGCCGGCCTGGCGATCGACGGCGGCGCGCCGTTCAACCGCGACGAGGCCGCCACCGGCGTGCGCGTGCAGCGCGACGGTTCGATCCTGGTGATCGGTAATACGCAGATCGCCGACTCGAGCGTGCGCTACCGCCTGTTCGCGTACAAGGTTCTGCCGGCCGCCCTGCTGACGCTCGACACCGGCTTCGGCAGCAACGGTCGCGTGCTGATCGAGGACGGCCACTCGCTGGTCGTCGATGACCTTCTCGTGCAGTCCGACGGCCGGATCGCGCTGATCGGCACGCGCCGCGCCACGGAGGCCTTCGCGCTCGACATGGCGGTGCTGCGGCTGCGCCGCGACGGCACGCCCGATCCGACGTTCGGCACGAACGGCCGCAGCTATCTCGATTTCGTGCTGCCGGGCGAGTTCGACTACGGCGCGCGCATCGCCTCGCAGGCGGGCCGGCTGATCGTCGCCGGCCATTCGCTGCGCGCCTCGCCGCAGAACTACGACCTGACCGTCGCGCGGCTCGGCAACGACCGGATCTTCGCCGACGCGCTGGAATGAGCCGGGCCGACATGAACGCGGGGCGGCGGCCGCCCGACTGCGGCCGCGCAGCCGGCGCGGCCGCACGGACAGCGCGGCGGCGAATCGCTACCATCGGGCGATGGTCGAGCTATCGCCCGCGATCACGTCCGCTCTGGCCCAGGCGCACGACGCCGAAGGCCGCGACCGGCTGCTCTCCCTGGTCTACGAGGACATGCTGCGCATCGCGCGCGCGCAATTGCGGCGGCAGCGCGCCGGCCACACGCTCGACACCCGTGCGCTCGTCAACGAGGCCTATCTGAAGCTGTTCGACGGCGGCGGCATGGACTACGCGAACCGCTCGCACTTCTTCGCGACGGCGGCGCGCGCGATGCGCCAGGTCGCGATCGACTATGCGCGTGCGCGCCTGGCCGAACGGCGCGGCGGCGGCGCCGAGCACGTCGATCTCGACGCGCTGGAGGGCCAGCCGCTGCCGGTCGATGCGCAGGCCGAGCAGCTGCTCGCGATCGACGCCGCGCTCGATGCGCTGGCGGCGCTCGACGAGCGGCTGGTCAAGGTCGTCGAGCTGCGCTTCTTCGCCGGCCTGGAGGTCAAGGACATCGCGGCCCTGCTCGAGGTGTCCGAGCCGACGATCAAGCGCGACACGCGGGCGGCCAAGGCGTTCCTGCAACAGCGACTCGGCAGCGGCTGAGGCAGCGGCCGCGAGCCGGCGAACCGGCACGAAGGGGGAAAGACATCGTGGATGCGCAGAACTGGCGGCGTGTGCGCGCGTTGTTCGACGAACTGGCCGATACGCCGCCGGCGCAGTGGCACGAGCGCCTGCAGGCGCTGGCGCCCGGCGAGGACGCGTTGCACGCCGACGTGCTGGCGCTGCTCGCGGCCGACCGCGGCCGCGCGCTCGGTACCGATCTGGCCGCGCAGGCGCCGGACCTGCTCGACGATCTGGCCGGCCGTTCGGCGCAGGCCGACCTGGCCGGACGCCGTGTCGGCCCGTTCCGGCTGCTGCGCGAAATCGGGCGCGGCGGCATGGGCACGGTCTGGCTGGCCGAGCGCGCCGACGGGCAATTCGCGCAGCAAGTCGCGATCAAGCTGATCCGCAGCGGCTGGGACGCCGCCGACGGGCGCGCGCGCTTCCGCGCCGAGCGGCAGATCCTGGCCGGCCTGACCCATCCGAACATCGCGCGGCTGATCGACGGCGGCGTCGACGGCGAGGACCGGCCGTGGCTGGCGCTCGAGTACGTCGACGGCGTCGACCTGCGCAGGTACTGCGAGCGGGCCGGTCTCGGCGTGGCGGCGCGGCTGCGCCTGTTCCTGATCGTCTGCGCCGCGGTCGCGCACGCGCATGCGCGGCTGATCGTGCATCGCGACCTCAAACCGTCGAACCTGCTGGTCACACCGGCCGGCGAGGTCAAGCTGCTCGATTTCGGCATCGCCAAGCTCATCGACAGCGCCGACGCCGGCGTCAGCGCCGCGCGCGTGTTCACGCCGGAATATGCGGCGCCCGAGCAGGTGCGCGGCGAGCCGGTGACCACGGCGGTCGACGTGCACGCACTCGGCCTGCTGCTGTACGAGCTGCTGACCGGCCGGCGGCCGTACCGCCTCGAGCGCAGCACGCCGGCTGCGTACGAGCGGGCGATCCTCGACCAGGAACCGACGCGACCGAGCCAGGCCGTGCTGCAGGCCGACGGCGCCTCCGGCGCGCCGGCCTCGCCGCGCCTGCACCGCGCGCTGCGCGGCGATCTCGATGCGATCGTGCTCAAGGCGCTGCGCAAGGATCCGGCGCATCGCTACGCGTCGGTGGCCGAGCTCGCGGCGGACCTGGAGCACCATCTCGCCGGCCGGCCGGTCAGCGCGCGGCGCGGCAGCTGGCGCTACCGCGCCGGTCGTTTCGTGCGCCGCCACGCGCTGGCCGTGGGCCTGGCCGCCGCCGCCGTGCTCGCACTGACGGCCGGTCTGACCGCGGCGCTCTGGCAGGCCGCCGAGGCACGCGCGCAGCGTGATCTGGCGCGCAGCGAGAGCGGCAAGGCCGAGCAGACGATCCAGTTCCTGCTCGACATCTTCCGCAGCGCCGATCCGGCGCTGACGCGCGGCCGCAAAGTCACCGCCGAAGAGTTGCTGCAGCGCGGCGTCGAGCGCATCGACCGGCATCGCCTCGACGACGCATCGATGCGCTACGGCCTGCTGATCGCGATGGGCGAGGCGTATCTGGGCATCGGCGATCTCGGCCACGCGTATCCGCTGTTCGAGCGCGCGCTGGCCGTGCAGCGCGAGGCCCTGCCCGACGACACGCTCAAGCGTGTACGCGCGCTGGTGCTGATGGGCCGCAGCCGCGGCGGCGGCGACGATCTGGCGCTGGCCGGACGGCATCTGGACGAGGCGGCCGCGCTGCTGCCGCCCGCGGCAGCCGACGGCGAGCTGGCGGCCGACCTGCTGGTATCGCGCGGCATCAACCGGCTCGCGCTCGGCGACGCGGCCGGCGCGATCGACGACATGGCGCGAGGCGTGGCGCTGTTCGGAGCGACGCGCGGGCCCGGCGACAGCCAGACCGCGAGCGCGGCGATCACGCTGAGCTGGGCCTACGACGAGCAGGACCGCGTCGCCGACGCGCGCGCGGTGCTGACGCCGGTGGTCGCGGCGCTGCGCGCGGCGCCGGACGAGAATCCGGCCCGCCTGGCCGACGCGCTCGACGCGCTGGCCAACACCTACACCACCGCGAGCGAGGCCGGCGAGGCGGTCGCGCTGCGCCGCGAGGCACTGGCGATCACGCGCCGGCTCTACGGCGACGCCCACGGCTACGTGCAGATCCGCCTCAACAACCTGGCCTTCAGTCTGCTGCGCGCGCACGACTACGCCGGGGCGAATGCGGCGATGAAGGAATCGCTGGCCGGCGTGCAGGCGACCGAGCCGCCCGGCTCGCGCAAGCTCGGCGCGACGCTCAACAATCTGGCGACGACCGAGTACGCGCTCGGCCACTGGGCCGAAGCCGAACGGCTCTGGGGCGAGGCGCTGGCGATCCGCCGCGCCGGCGGCGACCCCACCGACGTCGCATTCAGTCTGACCGGCAGCGCCGGTGCCGCGCGCGAGCAGGGCCGGCTGGACGATGCGAAGGCGCGCGTCGACGAGGCGCTCGGCCTGCTGCGCACGCACGCATCGCCGAAACCCTCGCATCTGGCCCGAACGCTGACCGAGCGCGCCGAGGTGGAGCTCGCGCTCGGTGCCAGCGACTGCGCGCTCGCCGAGGAAGCGCTCGCCGTGCTCGCGCGCGCCGGCACCGCGGACGACGACCCGCAGCGCCTGCATGCCGAGGCGGTCGCGGCCGGCTGCCTGTGGCGGCGCGACGGCAGCGCGCAGGCGCGCGATCGCGTCGCGGCCGCGCAGGCGGCGCCGCGGCAGGTCTGGCCGGCCGACGCGCCGCGCCTGCGGCAGGTCGCGCGCTATGCGGTCAGCGAGACGCGCTGAGCGGCGCTGAGCGACGCGCGCGGGCGGTGCCGATCTGCGCATCGCCCGCGCTCGAGCGCGAGCCGGATTCGATCCGGCCGCGACGCGACGAGTCGGCCCGGCGCGGCGTGCCGGTACCTCAGCGTGCCGGCGCGGTTTCCTTGCGCCGCTCGCGCAGCAGCGTCTGCTGCTGCTCGCTGAAGGCGCGGTAGCGCTGCTGCCATTCCGAGGGCTGGCTGACGCGCGTGACCTCGACCGCGGTGACCTTGTACTCGGGACAGTTGGTCGCCCAGTCCGAATTCTCGGTCGTGATGACGTTGGCGCCCGAGAACGGGAAATGGAACGTCGTGTAGACGACGCCGGGCTGCATGCGGTCGCTGATCGTCGCGCGCAGCACGGTCTCACCGGCGCGGCTCTCGATGCCGACCCAGTCGCCCTCGGCGATGCCGCGCTGCTCGGCGTCGTGCGGATGCAGCTCGAGCCGGTCCTCGGCATGCCAGGTGTTGTTGGCCGTGCGGCGCGTCTGCGCGCCGACGTTGTACTGGCTCAGGATGCGGCCGGTGGTCAGGATCAGCGGGAACTTCGCGTTGACCTTCTCGGCCGTCGGCACGTATTCGGTCAGCATGAACTTGCCCTTGCCGCGCACGAACTGGTCGATGTGCATCGTCGGCGTGCCGTCCGGCGCGGTCTCGTTGCACGGCCACTGCACGCTGCCTTCGCGGTCGAGCTTGGCGTAGCTGACGCCGTGGAACGTCGGCGTCAGCCGCGCGATCTCGTCCATGATCTCGGACGGATGGCGGTAGTCCATCGGGTAGCCGAGCGCGACGGCGAGCAGCTGCGTGATCTCCCAGTCGGCATAGCCGGCCTTGGGCTTCATGACGCGCCGCACGCGCGAGATGCGCCGCTCGGCATTGGTGAAGGTGCCGTCCTTCTCGAGGAACGAGGAGCCGGGCAGGAAGACGTGCGCGAACTTCGCGGTCTCGTTGAGGAACAGGTCCTGCACGACGATGCATTCCATCGCGGTCAGCGCGGCGGTCACGTGCTGCGTGTTCGGATCGCTCTGCGCGATGTCCTCGCCCTCGATGTAGAGGCCCTTGAACTCGCCGTCGAGCGCGGCCTCGAACATGTTCGGGATGCGCAGACCCGGCTCGTGATGCAGCGTCACGCCCCAGGCCGATTCGAACAGGGCGCGCGTCGAGCCGTCCGAGACGTGGCGATAGCCCGGCAGCTCATGCGGGAACGAGCCCATGTCGCACGAGCCCTGCACATTGTTCTGGCCGCGCAGCGGATTGACGCCGACGCCGCGGCGGCCGACGTTGCCGGTCGCCATCGCCAGGTTCGCGATCGACATGACCGAGGTCGAGCCCTGCGAGTGCTCGGTGACGCCCAGGCCGTAGTAGATCGCCGCGTTGCCGCCGGTCGCGTAGAGCCGCGCGGCGCCGCGCACGAGCGCGGCCGGCACGCCGGTGTCGGCCTCGCTGACCTCGGGCGAATGACGCGGATCGGCGACGAACCGGCGCCACTTGTCGAATGCGTCGGTCTCGCAGCGCAGCGCGACGAAGGCCTCGTCGACCAGGCCCTCGGTGACGATCACGTGCGCCAGCGCGGTCAGCAGTGCGACGTTGGTGCCGGGCTTGAGCTTGAGGTGGTAGTCGGCCTTGATGTGCGGCGTGCGCACCAGGTCGATGCGGCGCGGGTCGACGACGATCAGCCGCGCGCCCTGGCGCAGCCGCCGCTTCATCTGCGAGCCGAACACCGGATGGCCATCGGTCGGATTGGCGCCGATCACCATGATCACGTCGGCGTCCATGACCGAGTCGAAGTCCTGCGTGCCGGCCGACTCGCCGAGCGTCTGCTTGAGCCCGTAGCCGGTCGGCGAATGGCATACGCGCGCGCAGGTGTCGACGTTGTTGTTGCCGAAGCCGGCGCGCACCAGCTTCTGCACGAGATAGGTCTCCTCGTTCGTGCAGCGCGAGGAGGTGATGCCGCCGACCGCGTCGCGGCCGTAGGCGGCCTGGATGCGGCGGAACTCGCGCGCGGTGTGTGCGATCGCCTCTTCCCACGACACCACGCGCCACGGATCGGTGATCTTCTCGCGGATCATCGGCGTCGTGATGCGGTCCGGATGCGTCGCATAGCCGAACGCGAAGCGGCCCTTGACGCAGGAGTGGCCGTGATTGGCCTTGCCGTCGACGTCCGGCACCATGCGCACGACTTCCTCGCCCTTCATCTCGGCACGGAACGAGCAGCCCACGCCGCAGTAGGCGCAGGTCGTGACCGTGCTGTGCTCGGCCTGGCCGAGCGCGATCAGCGATTTCTCCGACAGCGTCGCGGTCGGGCAGGCCTGCACGCAGGCGCCGCAGGACACGCATTCGGACGCGAGGAACGGATCGTCCTGGCTCGGGCTGACCTTCGAATCGAAGCCGCGGCCCTGGATCGTCAGCGCGAACGTGCCCTGCTGCTCCTCGCAGGCGCGCACGCAGCGCGAACAGACGATGCACTTGGACGGGTCGAACGTGAAGTACGGATTGCTCTCGTCCTTGGCGACGAACAGCGGATTGGCGACCAGCGCCGTCGCGGCGCCGTGGCCGGCGCTCGCGCCGTCCGCGGCCACGTAAGGCTGGACGTGGTTGGCGCCGTCGTAGCCGTAGCGGACCTCGCGCAGGCCGACCACGCCGGCCATGTCCTGCAGCTCGCAGTGGCCGTTGGCCGGACAGGTCAGGCAGTCCAGCGGATGGTCGGAGATGTACAGCTCCATCACGCCGCGGCGGATCTCGCCGAGCTTCGGCGTCTGCGTCGCCACCTTCATGCCCTCGGCGACCGGCGTCGTGCACGAGGCCGGATAGCCGCGCATGCCTTCGATCTCGACCAGGCACAGCCGGCACGAGCCGAAGGCCTCGAGCGTATCGGTCGCGCACAGCTTCGGGATCGCGATGCCGTTCTGCGCGGCGGCGCGCATCACCGAGGTGCCCGGCGGCACGCTGACGGCGACGCCGTCGATCTCGAGCCGGACCGGCTTCAGGCTCGACAGCAGCTGGATGGCGGGGGTGCCGTAATCGGCTTCGGCTATGGAACGCATGGCGTGAACCTCGCTGCTGCGCGCGCCGGCCGGCCGAAACCGGCCGGCGCGCCGTTCAGGCGACCTGCGCGTGATCGCGCGGCCGGAAATCCTCGGGGAAATGGTTGAGCGCGCTCAGCACCGGATACGGCGTCAGACCGCCGAGCGCGCACAGCGAACCGTTGAGCATCGTGTCGCAGAGGCTGCGCAACAGCGCGGTGTTGCGCTCGACCTCGCGCGCGGCCTGGATCTTCGCGACCACTTCGACGCCGCGCGTCGAACCGATCCGGCACGGCGTGCACTTGCCGCAGGACTCGATCGCGCAGAACTCCATCGCGAAGCGCGCCTGCTCGGCCATGTCGACGGTGTCGTCGAAGACGACGATGCCGCCGTGGCCGAGCATCGCGCCGATCGCCGCGAACGCCTCGTAGTCGATCGCGGTGTCGAACTGCGATTCGGGCAGATACGCGCCGAGCGGACCGCCGACCTGCACCGCGCGGATCGGTCGGCCGCTGGCCGAGCCGCCGCCGTAGTCGTAGAGCAGCTCGCGCAGGGTCAGGCCGAACGCCTTCTCGATCAGGCCGCCGTAGCGGATGTTGCCGCCGAGCTGCAGCGGCAGCGTGCCGCGCGAGCGGCCGACGCCGTAGTCGCGGTACCACTCGGCGCCGTGCGCGAGGATGTCCGGCACCGAGGCCAGCGTGATGACGTTGTTGATGACGGTCGGCCGGCCGAACAGGCCCTTGAGCGCCGGCAGCGGAGGCTTGAAGCGGACCTGGCCGCGCTTGCCCTCGAGGCTCTCGAGCAGCGAGGTCTCCTCGCCGCAGACGTAGGCGCCGGCGCCCATGCGCACGTCGAGCTCGAACCTGCGACCGCTGCCGGCCACGTCCTCGCCGATCCAGCCGGCCGCCCGCGCGCGGTCGATCGCCTCGCGGAACAGCGCGAACGCGAGCGGGTACTCGCTGCGCAGATAGACGTAGCCCTGGGTCGCACCGACCGCGAGGCCGGCGATCGCCATGCCCTCGATCAGGCGATACGGATCGCCCTCGAAGATCATGCGGTCGGAGAACGTGCCCGAGTCGCCTTCGTCGGCGTTGCAGACGATGTACTTCTGACCGGCCTCGGCGCCGAGCACGGTCTTCCACTTGATGCCGGCCGGAAACGCCGCGCCGCCGCGGCCGCGCAGGCCCGAGTCGAGCACGGCCTGCACGATCGCCGCGCCATCCATCGCGAGGGCGCGTTCCAGGCCGGCCCAGCCGCCGTGCGCGCGATAGTCCTCGAGATCGAGCGGATCGATCGTGCCGATCCGCGAGAAGCACAGCCGCTCCTGGTTGCGGAAGTACGCCAGCTCGGCGACCGCGCCGATGCGCAGCCGATGGGCGCCGCCGGCGAGCCAGCCCGCCTCGAACAGCCCCGGCACGTCGGCGACGCCGACCGGTCCGTAACCGATCCGGCCAGCCGGCGTATCGACCTCGACCAGCGGCTCGAGCCAGAACATCCCGCGCGACCCGTTGCGGACCAGCGTCAGCGGCAGGCCGCGCCGCTCGGCCTCGGCGGCGATCGCGCGCGCGACCGCGTCGGCGCCGACCGCGCGCGCGCTGGTGTCGAGCGGCACGTAGACGCGTACCGGCGTCGGCACTGCGTTCATCGCGCCACCCCGCAGCCGTCGAGCCACTGATCGAGCGCCTCGGCGCCGAGCCGGCCGCGGATCTCGCCGTCGAGCATCGCCGACGGCGCGCAGGCACAGTTGCCGAGGCAGTAGACCGGCTCGAGCGTCACCGCGCCGTCGGCCGTGGTCTCGTGGAAATCGATGCGCAGTCGCTCGCGCAGACGACGCTCGAGCTCGCGCGCGCCCATCGCCTGACAGGCCTCGGCGCGGCACAGCTGCAGCACGTGGCGGCCCGGCGGCTCGGACCGGAAGTGGTGATAGAAGCTGATCACGCCGTGCACCTCGGCGCGGCTGAGATTCAAGCCCTGCGCGATGACCGGCACCGCCGCGGCCGGCACGTGGCCAAGCGCATCCTGGATCGCGTGCAGGATCGGCAGCAGGGCGCCGGGCAGGTCACGCAGGCGCTCGACCGCGGCCAGTATCCGGGCCTGGTCGGCTGCGGGCAGCGACGCGGTGGCCTCCGTGTCGGCGACGGCCAGGCTCATGCGGCCCTCCGGCGAACGGCGGCGGGAACGTCGCGACGCGCACAGGCGCCGCGGTAGTGGACGTGGCTGGCCATGAATCCTCCCAGCGGCTGGCGATGGCCCGAATATATGTTGTAGGCAGCTTATCGGGTCTCGCCAGAGTACCGCATCGGCGCTGCTTTTCAATCGCAGGATCGTCTAGTATTAGGCTATTGATAGCCTATTTGGCCACACCGGAGTCTTCTTCGTGTTCGAGATCGACATCCGTCCGGACTGGACGCTGCGCATCCGCGGCGGCCAGCCCCTGCCCGGCCATCTGATCGCGCTGCTCGGCGCGGTACACGAGCACGGCTCGCTGGCGGCCGCATGCCGGGCCTGCGGCCTGTCGTACCGCTATGCCTGGGGTCTGCTGCAACAGGCCACGGCCCAGCTCGGCGCGCCGCTGCTGGTGCCCACGCGCGGCCGCGGCGCGCGCCTGACCGGTTTCGGCGAGCGGCTGGTCTGGGCCGACCGGCGCATCGCCGACCGGCTCTCGCCGATGCTCGAGAGCCTCGCCGCCGAGATCGGCATCGAGCTCGAACGCACGCTGGCCGATCCGGCCGCGCCGTTGCGCATGCATGCCTCGCACGGTTTCGGCGTCGAGGCGCTGCGCCGCTTCCTGGCCGAGGCCGGCACGCCGCTCGATCTCAAATACCGCAGTCCCGACGACGCGCTGGCCGCGCTGCGCGCGGGCGCCTGCGATCTGGCCGGCCTGCATCTGCCGATCGGCCCGATGCAGCGCGAGCTGCTCGACCACTACCGCGACCGCCTCGATCCGCAGCGCGATCGCGTCGTCCATCTGGCGGTACGCCGGCAGGGCATCGTGCTCGCGCCCGGCAATCCCAAGCGCGTCGGCAGCCTGGCTGATCTGCTGCGCCCGGACCTGCGTTTCATCCATCGCCAGCCCGGCTCGGGCACGCGCCTGCTGCTCGAACGCCTGCTCGCACGCGAAGGCCTCGACATCGCCCGTATCCACGGCTGCGACGTCGAGGAACTGACCCATGCCGCCGTCGCGGCCTACGTCGCCAGCGGCCTGGCCGATGCCGGCTTCGGCCTGGAACCGCCGGCACGGCGCTACGGGCTGGACTTCATCCCGATCCTGTCCGAGCACTACTTCTTTCTATGCGACGGCGATCTGCTGTCGCGCGCGCCGCTGGCCGGCCTGGTCGAGGTGCTGCGCAGTGCCGAATTCCGCGCCGAGCTCGATCGCCTGCCCGGCTACGATGCGAGCCGCTGCGGCCAGGTGCAGACGCTGGCCGAGGCGTTCGGAGCGTTCTGAGCGGCGCTAAGGCCCGCAATAGATACCGTGCAGGCTCGCCAGCAGGATCTTGGCCGGCCCCGATTCGAGCGAATAGAACACGTTCTGCGCGTCGCGCCGCGCGACGACCAGACCTTCCTCGCGCAGCAGGGCCAGATGCTGCGACAGCGCCGACTGGCCCAGATCGACGCGCGCCTGGATCTGGCCGACCGACTGCTCGCCCTCCACGAGCAGGCACAGGATCATCAGCCGCCGCGGGTTGGCCAAGGCCTTGAGCAGACGTGCCGCCTCGTCGGCGTGGATGCGCATCGTCTCGACGTCGATCCGGGGTGGGGGCGTGCTGCGGGGCATCGGCGGGCGAGATCCAGAGGCGAAAGAGGGCGCGACAGCCTAGCGCAGGCGCTGCGGTCACGGCTCAGATATTAGTTGAATCTAATATTAGATGATACTAATATATGAGACGCCGGCAATCGGCCGGTCGACCTCATCGCAAGGAGATTTCCATGAACCTCGATCGCGCCGTCCTCGCATTGGCCGGCACGCTGGTGCTGATCAGCCTGGTCCTGGCCTGGTGGCTGTCGCCGTGGTGGCTGCTGCTGGCCGCGTTCGTCGGCTTGAACCTGATCCAGGCCAGCATGACCGGCGTGTGCCCGGCCGCCTTCGTGCTGCGCCGGCTCGGCGTGCCGAGCGGAGCGGCCTTCCGGTGAACACTGCCGTACGCGCCGGCCTGCCGGCGCTGCTCAGCCTGGCGCTCGCGGCCTGCAGCGCGCCGCCGGTACCGACCGGAGCCGTCGCGCTGCCGCCGCTGGCGACCGACACGGTCGAGGTCGCAGCCGGTGCGGCCGCCCAGTGGGAAGGCGTGATCCAGGCCGTGCACGAGGCCGAACTGACCGCCCAGACCGAGGGCCGCGTGACCGAGGTGCGCGTGGACATCGGCGCGACCGTCGAGGCCGGCGAGGTGCTGCTGCGCCTGACCGCGACCGAGCAGGACGCCGCCGTGCGCGCCGCGCGGGCCGATCTCGCGGCGGCCGAGGCGCTGCTTCGCGAAGCCGAGCCGCGCCACCGGCGGCTCGCGGCACTGGCCGCGCAGGGTTACGTATCGGCCGCCCTGCTCGAGGAGGCCGAGGCGGGTCAGGCCAGCGCGCAGGCCGCCGTGCGCGCCGCCCATGCGCGCCTGGCCACGGCCGAGCAGCAGGCCGGCTACACGGTGGTGCGCGCGCCGTTCGGCGGCGTCGTGCGCGCGCGGGCGATCGAGCCCGGCGAGCGCGTCGGCCCCGGCACGCCGCTGCTGACCGTGCATGCACCCGGCGCACTGCGTGCCGAAGTGCCGGTGCCGGTCTCGGTCGCCGAGGCGATTCGCGCCGCACCGCAGGCGCGCATCGCGCTGGCCGACGGCCGCGTGCTCGACGTCGCCGGCGTCACCGTCGCGCCGAGCGCCGAGGCCGGCTCGCTGAGCGTGCTGGTGCGCGCAGCGCTGCCGCCGCTGGAACGGCCGCCGCTGCCGGGCGCGACCGTCAAGGCGTCGTTCCCGGCACTGACCGGGCCGGCGCTGCCGCGGCTGCCGGTGTCGGCCCTGGTCCGCCGCGGCGAACTGACCGCGGTCTACGTCGTCGACGCGAACGGACCGCATCTGCGCCAGCTGCGCCTCGGCCGCCGTGACGGTGCGTTCGTGCAGGTGCTGTCCGGCCTGCGCGGCGGCGAGCACGTCGCACGCGATCCGCTCGCCGCCGCGCACGTGCGCGCCGCGCAAACGTCCACCGCCGAGGTCCGCCGCGATGACTGAGCCGGCCCGACTCGGACCGATCGGCCGCCTCGCGCATGCGGCGCAGCGCAGCCCGCTGACGCCGATGCTGGCACTGGCCGGCCTGCTGCTCGGCGCCGTCGCGCTGCTGGTGACGCCGCGCGAGGAGGAACCGCAGGTCGACGTGACGATGGCGAACATCACCGTCGCGTTCCCCGGCGCGAGCGCGCAGCAGGTCGAGCAGCGCCTCGCCGCTCCGCTCGAACAGGCGCTGGCCGGCATCGACGGCATCCGCCACGTCTACTCGACCAGCCGCCCCGGCGCGGCGCTGGTGACGGCCGAGTTCGAGGTCGGTGTCGACCGTCCGAGCGCGCTGATCCGGCTCTACGACCGGCTCTACAGCCACCGCGACTGGCAGACGCCCGGCGCCGGCACGCCGATCGTCGCCGCGCGCGGCATCGACGACGTGCCGGTGCTGGCGCTGACGCTGTGGACCGACGACGCCGGGCGCGACGCGACCGATCTGGCGCGCGTCGCGCACACGCTCGAAACCGAGCTCAAGCGGATCCCGGGCACGGCCGACGTCTACACGCTTGGCGCGCCCGACGAGGCGCTGCGCGTCACGCTCGATCCCGGCCGCCTGGCCCGTCACGGCCTCGTGCTCGACGACGTCGTGCAGGCGCTGCGCACGGCCGGCGCGGTCCGCGAGGCCGGCACGCGCGTCGGCCCGGACGGCGCGGTGCCGGTCACCGCGGGCCGCTTCCTGGCCGGCCCCGAGAACGTCGCCGATCTGGTGCTCGGCCTGGCCGGCGGCCGTCCGCTGCGGATCGCCGACGTCGCCGACGTCGAACAGGGCGCGGACCTGCCGACGCGCTACGTCTGGCACGGCGCGCCGCCGGGCCGCGACGGACCCCGTGACGGCCGCGCACCGGCGCTGACGATCGCCGTGACCAAGCAGCCCGGCGCCAATGCGGCCGACATCACCGCGGCGATCGCCGCGCGCATCGGCGCGCTGCGCGGCGAGCTGATCCCGGCCGGCGTCGAGGTCGCGGTGACGCGCGACTACGGCCGCAGCGCCGACGCCAAGGCGCGCCTGCTGATCGGCAAGCTGTCGTTCGCGACGATCGCGGTCGTGCTGCTGGCCTGGCTCGCGCTCGGCCGGCGCGAAGCGCTCGTGGTCGGCCTGGCCGTGGGGCTGACGCTGGCGCTGACGCTGTTCGCCTCGTGGGCGATGGGCTTCACGCTGAATCGCGTCTCGCTGTTCGCGCTGATCTTCTCGGTCGGCATCCTGGTCGACGATGCGATCGTCGTCGTCGAGAACATCCATCGCCATCTGCACGGCGGCCGCACGCTGGCCGAGGCGATTCCGCAGGCGGTCGACGAAGTCGGTGGACCGACGATCCTGGCCACGCTGACCGTGATCGCCGCGCTGCTGCCGATGGCATTCGTGACCGGCCTGATGGGCCCGTACATGCGACCGATCCCGATCAATGCCTCGGTCGGCATGCTGCTGTCGCTGGCGGTCGCGCTGCTGGTGACGCCGTGGCTGGCGCGCGTGCTGCTGCGCGCCGATACCGCACACGCCGCGGCACCGGCCGCCGACGGCGCATTCGCGCGCCTGCTGCGTCCGTTCCTCGACGCCGCGCGCGGCCGGCGCCGGCGCGGCGCCCTGTTCGCGGCGATCGGCGTCCTGGTCGTGCTGGCGGCCGCCCTGCCGCTGACCGAACACGTCGTGCTGAAGATGCTGCCGTTCGACGACAAGCCCGAGCTGCAGCTGGTCGTGAACCTGCCCGAGGGGCGTACGCTCGAGGACACCGACGCCGTACTGGGCGAGCTGGCCGACGCGCTCGACCGCGAGCCGGACGTCGCGAGCTACCAGGCCTATGCCGGCACGTCGGCGCCGATCACGTTCAACGGACTGGTGCGCCAGTACGACCTGCGCGCCGGTCCCCACGTCGGCGACCTGCAGGTCAACCTGCGCGCCGACCGCAGTCGGCCCAGCCATGCGATCGCGCGCGCGCTGCGGCCGGGCCTCGCCGCGATCGCCGAGCGGCACGGCGCGGCGCTGGCCGTCGTCGAGGTGCCGCCGGGACCGCCGGTCATGGCACCGATCGTCGCCGAGATCTACGGACCGGACTACGCGCGGCAGCGCGAGATCGGACGGGCGCTGCGCGATCGCATCGCGGCGACGCCGGGCCTGGTCGACGTCGACAGCAGCGTCGAGGCCGAAGCGGCGCGCGAGGTGCTGATCGTCGATCGCGAACGCGCCGCGCGGCTCGGCGTATCCGAGGCCGCGGTGACCGACGCGATCGCCGCGGCGATCGGCGGCCTCGATCTCGGACCGGTCGTCGACGACACGACCCGCTATGCGCGGCCGCTGCGGCTGCGCCTTCCGGCGACCGATCCGGCCACGCTCGAACGCCTGCGCAATGCCGAAGTACGCGGCAGCGGCGGCCGCAGCGTCGCGCTGTCGGAACTGGTCCGCATCCAGACGCAGCCGTGGGATGCGGCGATCCTGCACAAGGATCTGGCGCCCGTGGTCTACGTGACCGCCGACGAGGCCGGCCCGCTCGACAGTCCGCTGTACGGCCTGTTCGCGGTCGATCGCCGGCTCGCCGACGCGCCGCTGGCCGGGCAGCGCCTCGACACCTACTACGTCAGTGCGCCGCGCGCGACCGCCGACTTCGCCGTCAAATGGGACGGTGAATGGCAGATCACCTACGAGACCTTCCGCGACATGGGCCTGGCCTACGCGGCCGGCATCGCGCTGATCTATCTGCTGGTCGTCGCCCAGTTCCGCCGCTACGCGATGCCGCTGATCATCCTGGCGCCGATCCCGCTGACGATCGTCGGCGTGATGCCCGGACATGCGCTGCTCGGCGCGCCGTTCACGGCTACCTCGATGATCGGCATGATCGCGCTGGCCGGCATCATCGTGCGCAACTCGATCCTGCTGGTCGATTTCGCCGAACGGCGCATCGCCGCCGGCGCATCGCCGGAGCAGGCGGTGATCGAGGCCTGCACGGTGCGCGCGCGGCCGATCGGCCTGACCGCGCTGGCGGCGCTGGCCGGCGCCCTGTTCATCCTCGACGACCCGATCTTCAACGGGCTGGCGATCGCGCTGGTGTCCGGCATCGTCGTCTCGACCGCGCTGACGCTGCTGGTGATCCCGCTGCTGTACTACGCTTGGCGCCGTCGCCCGCTTCGGAGTCCGCCGCGATGAACCGACCCGATCCTTCCGCGCCGCTGCAGATCGCCTGTCCGCACTGCCATGCGCTGAACCGCGTGCCGCCGGCGCGTCTCGGTGACGGACCGGTCTGCGGACGCTGCCGCCGGCCGCTGTTCGCCGGTGCGCCGTTCGCGCTGGACGCCGCGCATTTCGACGCGCATGCCGCACGCAGCGACCTGCCGCTGGTCGTCGATTTCTGGGCGCCGTGGTGCGGCCCGTGCCGGACGATGGCGCCGGCATACGCGCAGGCCGCGTCCGTGCTCGAACCGCAGGTCCGTCTGGCCAAGGTCGACACCGAGGCCGAGCCCGCGCTCGGCACGCGCTTCGGCATCCGCAGCATTCCGACGCTGGCCGTGTTCCTGCACGGCCGCGAGCTCGCGCGGCAGGCCGGCGCGATGCCGGCGCAGGCGATCGTCGCCTGGGTCCGCCAGCAGCTGCCGCGCTGAGCAGACGCTGCGATCCGGACGTCGCAGGCCCGCAGCGATCGCAACGGGCGTGCGATACCGCGTCGTGGGCAGCCGGGGCGAGGCGGGCCCGACGGCGGACTGACCGCTGCGCGGTGCGCCGGGCCGAGCGGGTTCGGCGCAGGTGCGCGTCGCGCGATCACGGCGGCGCCCTGCCCTGCGTGACGGCAGAACCGTCGAGGGCGAACCCCGATCCCGCCACGATGCCGTGCGCGCCGCCGAGTGAGCGACCCTGTGCCCGACCGCCCGTGACGCGGCAGCGACATCGCGGCACGGTGCGGCAATCCGACCGACGCCGCGTTGCCCGGATCGGTTCACGGCGGCCGGCGCTTCGCCGAAAATCGGCTGTGTCAGACTGCCGAGGTCCGACCCCCGGCGCTCCGGCGGTCGCCGCCACCGGATCCCCATCGAGTCCACGAGGTAGTACGCAGATGATCGAACGAGTCGCAGCCGGCCGCCTGCAGGTCGCGCGGGAACTGCATGCCTTCATCGAGCGCGAGGCGCTGCCGGGCACCGGCCTGAGCGCCGAGGCGTTCTGGGCCGGTGCCGACGCGCTGATCCACGAACTCGCATCGGTCAACCGCGGCCTGCTGGCCGAACGCGACCGCCTGCAGGCCGAGCTCGACGCCTGGCATCGCGCGCATCCGGGACCGATCGCCGATGCGGCGGGCTACCGCGCCCTGCTCGAGCGGATCGGCTATCTGCGGCCGGCGCCGCCGCCCACGACGATCACGACCGCCGACGTCGATCCGGAGATCGCCACGCTGGCCGGACCGCAGCTGGTCGTGCCGGCCAGCAATGCGCGCTATGCGCTCAACGCGGCTAATGCGCGCTGGGGCTCGCTCTACGACGCGCTGTACGGCACCGACGCGCTCGGCAGCGCGCCGCCGGCCGGCGCGACCGGCTACGACGCCGAGCGCGGCGCCGCGGTCATCGCCTATGCGCGCGCGTTCCTCGACGAGAGCTTTCCGCTCGCGGCCGGCTCGCATGCCGACGCGACGGCCTATCGTGTCGAGGACGGCCGGCTCGTCGTCGCGCTCGACGGCGGCCGCACCGGCCTGCGCGATCCGGCGCAGTTCGCCGGCCATCGCGGCGAGGCGGCCGCGCCGGACGCGATCGTGCTGTGCCATCACGGCCTGCACGTCGAGATCGCGATCGACCGCACGCATCCGATCGGGCGCGCGGACCGTGCCGGCGTCGCCGACGTCCTCGTCGAGGCTGCGTTGACCAGCATCGTCGACTGCGAGGATTCGGTCGCTGCGGTCGACGCGCCGGACAAGGTCAACGTCTACCGCACCTGGCTCGGCCTGATGCGCGGCGATCTGGCCGAGACCGTGAGCAAGGGCGGCCGCCGCTTCGAGCGGCGCCTGGCCGAGGATCGACAGTACACCGCGCCGGACGGGCAGCCGCTGGTGCTGCGCGGCCGCGCACTGCTGCTGGTCCGCAACGTCGGCCATCTGATGACGACGCCGGCCGTGCTCGACGGCGACGGCCGCGAGGTGCCCGAAGGCATGCTCGACGCGCTGGTCACGAGCCTGGCCGCGCTGCACGACCGCGCGCGCCGCGCCAACGCGCGCCACGGCAGCATCTACATCGTCAAGCCGAAGATGCACGGGCCCGACGAGGTCGCATTCGCCGACACGCTGTTCGCGCGCGTGGAGGACTTGCTCGGCCTGCCGCGCGCGACGCTGAAGATGGGCATCATGGACGAGGAGCGGCGCACCTCGGTCAACCTCGCCGCGTGCATCGCCGCGGCCTCGGCCCGCGTCGTCTTCATCAACACCGGCTTCCTCGACCGCACCGGCGACGAGATCCACACCGCGATGGAAGCCGGCCCGGTCGTGCGCAAGGGCGAGATGAAGTCCACCGCGTGGATCGACGCCTACGAGCGCAACAACGTCGTCGTCGGCCTCGCCTGCGGCCTGCGCGGCCGCGCGCAGATCGGCAAAGGCATGTGGGCGATGCCGGACCGCATGGCGGCGATGCTGGCCGAGAAGATCGCCCATCCGCGCACCGGCGCGAGCACCGCCTGGGTGCCGTCGCCGACCGCCGCGACGCTGCATGCGCTGCACTACCACCGCGTCGACGTCGCCGTGATCCAGGCCGAGGCCGAGCGTGCACTGTCCGGCGTCGACGGGCAGGCGCTGCTCGCCGGCCTGCTGACGATTCCGGTCGTCGCCGAGCCGCGCTGGTCGGCGACCGAGATCCAGCAGGAGCTCGACAACAACTGCCAGGGCATCCTCGGCTACGTCGTGCGCTGGATCGATCAGGGCGTCGGCTGCTCGAAGGTGCCGGACATCCACGACGTCGGCCTGATGGAAGACCGTGCGACGCTGCGCATCTCCAGCCAGCACATCGCCAACTGGCTGCGCCACGGCGTGGTCGATGCGGCCCAGGTCGATGCGACGCTGCAGCGCATGGCCGGCGTGGTCGATCGCCAGAACACCGGCGATCCAGCCTATCGGCCGATGGCGAACGACGTCGCCGGATCGGCCGCGTTCCAGGCCGCGCGCGCGCTGATCTTCGAAGGCTGCGCGCAGCCCAACGGCTACACCGAGCCGCTGCTGCACGCCTGGCGCCGGCGCGTCAAAGGCGAGTCCTGAGGTCGGGCGGCCGCAACCGCCGCGTCAGGTCGATTCGATGAGAGGCCGACGCGCCGGCCGCACGCGCATCGGCTCGGATTCCGCGGCGCCGGCCGGAGTGGGCGGCGCCAGCGGATCGGCGATCGTCGCGTCGATCCACGGCTGCACCGCGGCGCGCATCGCCAGCGGTGCGTCCGGCGGCAGCTCGGCACGCGTCGCGAACGCGGCCGGCGGTGGCGCAGCGAGCGCGCGACGCAGGTTGAGCGCGTAGCCGCCGGAGACCGTTACATGAGCGACCGCAGCGCCGCGACGCGGCGGATGCTCGTCCGGCAGCGGGTCGAGCCCGTCGCTGACGTTGTTCGCGAGCAGGGCCAGATGCGGCTGCGCAGTGATCGCGGTCAGTGCGGCGTAGCGCACGCCGTAGCGCGCCAGGTCGCGCACGAGTTCGGCCGGCCAGCCGCGCAGGCGCGCACGTTCGAGCGGCAGCGCGGGATCGCCGCCGTCGGCACCGCGGTCGCAGGCGAGCCTGACACCGGCTTCGAGACCAGCCTGCGCGAGCACGCGGGCGACCTCGGCCGCCTGCCGGCGGCCCGCCTCGGATCCGTATCCGAGGCCGAGCAGGGCCAGCGCATCGGCCATGCCGGTCAGGCCGATGCGCAGGCTGCGCGAACGTGCACCGCCCGGCACCGCCGTATCGGCCGCCGCGTCGAGCGCGGTCACCGCGAGCCGCGCGGTCTGCGCCAGCGAGGCACGGTCGATCGCGGCGTCGGCGCCGAACCGGCCGCGCACGAAGACCGGCACGTTGATCAGCGCGACCAGGCCGTCGTCGGGCCAGCACGCCTCGGGCGTGCCGGCGCCGGCGAGGATGCGCTCGTCGAGCAGCAGCCGCCACGACGCGCAGGCCTCGAACAGCTCGGCCGCCGCCGGCGTCGACGCGCGCGGCGATGCGGTCAGCGCGTCGACGACGCGGCGCCAGGTCGCTTCGACGTCGAGATCGCGCAGACGGCCGCGCTCGCGCCAGCGGAACCAGTTGTCCCAGGCCTCGACCGAGGCGGGATCGATGAACGGAGAGGTGCGCTGCATAAGGCCCCGGACCTCGGGGCGTGGACGTTACGAGGGCGGCCAGTATCGGGGCGCGGCGCGCGCTCGACTTGAGCGGGATCAAGTTCGCGCGAGGCGGGATCGGTTACACGCCGGTTACACGCCGGTTACATTCCGTTACCGACCGTTGCGGAGCAGTCGTCGCCGTGTGCGCGGCGCCGCCTAGTCTGGGCACCGTTCGCGCAGCAGCGCCCACCCGGAATGACGATGATGACCACCGCAGCCGCCTTCGCCTCCGCCACGACCGTCTCGCGCGGCCCCGTCCGTTCGCCCGCGGTCGCATTCGAACGCCACGACGAGATCGGCCTGGCCGAACTGCAGGCACACGTGCCGGCGATCCGCCGCAAGATCGCCCAGGGCCAGTATCTGTATCGCGCCGGTCAGCCGTTCGCGGCGCTGTTCCTCGTCAACACCGGCTGCTTCAAGACCTGCGAGCTGGCCGAGGACGGCCGCGAGCAGGTGACCGGCTTTCGCATGCGCGGCGACCTGATCGGCGTCGAGTCGATCGGCCTGACGCACTTCGCCTGCGACGTCGTCGCGCTCGAGGACGGCGAGGTCTGGGAACTGCCGTATCCGCCGATGCTGACGGCCTGTCTGCGCATCCCGGCGCTGCAGGCGCGGCTGACCTCGGCGCTGGCTGAAGAAGTGCGCCGCGACCGCCTCTGGATGCTCGCGCTCGGCACGCTCGGCGCCGAGCGCCGCGTCGCGGCCTTCCTGCTCGACCTCGCCGACCGCCACGCACGGCTCGGTTTCAGCGGCCGCCATTTCATCCTGCGCATGAGCCGCGCCGACATGGCGAGCTACCTCGCGCTCAAGCACGAGACCGTCAGCCGCGCCCTGTCGCACCTGGATGCGCTCGGCCACATCGAGGTACAGCGCCGCGAGATCCGCATCCTCGACGCCAACGGCCTGCGCCACGGTTCCGAGGCGGTGCACTGACGCGCCGTCCGCCACCAATTCGTTCGCGCGACCGACGACACATCGCAGTGGAGTCGATCGCCCGCGCGACCGGCGGCGGCCGCCGGCGCGCACGGTCCGTCCATGCGGTTCGACGCGGCTGCGTCAGATCGGGACGCAGCCGACACTTTCCGCGCGAAGCGCTCAGGACGCGTCGAGTACCTGGCGGATCGCCACGGCGAACTCGTCGCGACCGTACGGCTTGCGCAGCAGCTTGAGATCGCCGTCCTTGGCATCGTCGAGCAGAGCCTGCTCGTAGCCCGATACCAGCAGCACCGGCAGACCCGGATACAGCCGGCGTGCCTCGCGCGCGAGATCGACGCCGGTCATGCCGCTGCCGAGGATCACGTCCGAGAACAGCAGATCGACCGGCTCGGCGCGCAGCCGGTCCAGCGCCTCCTCGGCACTGGCGGCGACGCGGCTCGCATAGCCGAGCGAATGCAGGAACGCGATCGCGACGTCGCGCACGTCCGGCTCGTCCTCGACTACCAGCACGGTCTCGCCGCCGCGCGCGACGGCCGCCTGGGCCCGCGGCGGCGCGGCCTCGCGGCTCTGCGCCGCGGCCGGCAGATACAAAGAGACGCGCGTGCCGTAGCCGAGCTTGCTGTCGACCGCCATCGTGCCGCCGGACTGCTTGACGAAGCCGTAGACCATGCTGAGGCCCAGGCCACTGCCCTTGCCGGCGGACTTGGTCGTGTAGAAAGGCTCCAGTGCGCGCGCCAGCACGTCCGGCGCCATGCCGATGCCGGTATCGGTGACGCTGATCTCGACGTAACGGCCCGGCGCGAGCTCGACCGCCGGCGTATCGCCGCCTTCGTAGGCGCCGGCCGCGATCGTCAGCTCGCCACCGCGCGGCATCGCATCGCGCGCGTTGAGCGCCAGATTGACCAGGGCCGCGTCGAGCTCGCCCGGATCGGCGAAGACCTCCGGTAGCGGCGAGGCGCACTCGATGCGGATGCGCACCGCTTCGCCGAGCGTGCGCGTCAGCAGGGCCGACAGATCCGCCAGCCACGCGCGCGGCGCGATCGGCCGCGGCGACAGATGCTGGCGCCGCGCGAACGCCAGCAGCTTGCGCGTCAGGGCGGCGCCGTTGCCGACCGCGCGCAGCGCGCTCTGGATGATCGGTCCGCGTTCGAGGCCGAGCGTGTCGTCCTCCAGCAGCTGCAGATTGCCGGAGATCACCGTCAGCAGATTGTTGAAGTCGTGCGCGACGCCGCCGGTCAGCTGGCCGATCGCGTCGAGCCGCTGCGCATGCGCGAGCTGCTCCTCGCTGCGGTTGCGCTGCAGCGCGGCGCTCAGCAGATGGCCGATCGACTGCAGGAAGTTGAGCTTGTCGCGGTCGAACGCACGCGCATCGGCCGCGAACGCGAGCAGCGCGCCGGTCGGCTCGTAGCGGTCGAACAGCGGCAGCAGGGCCGCGTCGACGTAGCCGTGCGCGGCCGCCGCCGCGCGCAGGCCGCCCTCGTCGCGCGCGTCGAACTCGGTCAGCGTCAGCGCCGCGCGATCGGGCGTCGCCAGCCGCGCGCTCCAGGCCATGATGCCGAGCAGGTCCGGCAGCCGGTCGAGCAGGTCCGGCGGCACGTGGGCGTGCGCGCGCACGTTCAGGTCGTAGCGCTGGGTGCCGGCGATCAGCACCGCGACCGCGTCGACGCCGAGCGCCTCGGTGACGCGATGCGGCAGGCGGCCGAGCAGGGTCTCGTAGTCGTGCGATTCCAGCGCCAGGCGTCCGATCTCGCCGATCACCGCGTCGTAGCGCGCGCGCACCAGCGCCTGACGCGCGCGCTGCGTCTCGGAGATGTCGCGGATCGAGGCGGCGTACAGCGGCGTGGCGCCGCCGTGCACCGGACTGAGTCCGATCTCGACCGGAAACTCGGTGCCGTCGCGGCGCATGCCGACCAGCTCGAAACCCGCGCCCATCGGCCGCACGCGCGGATTGGCCATGAAGCGCTCGCGATGCGCGCTGTGACCGCCGCGCAGACGCTCGGGCAGCAGACATTCCATTGCGATGCCGTAGAGGCCGCGCTCCGGATAGCCGAACAGGCGGTCGGCCTGCGCATTGGCCAGCACGATCGTGCCGTCGCGGTCGACCACGATCATCGCATCCGGCGCGGTCTCGAACAGCGCGCGGAACAAGGCTTCCTGCTCGGCCGGCCCGCTCATCCGCGCTGCGGCTTGGCCGCGAACAGATAGCCGGCGCCGCGCACCGACTTGATCAACGACGGCCGCGCCGGATCGGCCTCGAGCTTGCGGCGCAGCCGGCCGATCTGCACGTCGACCGCGCGGTCGAACGGCCCGGCGTCGCGGCCATGCAGACGCGAGATCAGATGGTCGCGCGAGAGCACCGTGTTGGGGCGGTCGAGAAAGACCTGCAGCAGCGCGTACTCGCCCGCGGTCAGCGCGACCGGCTCGCCGTCGTCGGTGCGCAGCTCGCGTGCGGCCGGATCGAGACGGAAACCGGCGAAGCGCACGGTGCCCTCGTCCGGCGCCGGCGCTGCCGCATCGGCGGGCGCGGCCGTACCGGCCGCGCGACTGCGCCGCAGCACGCTGCGGATGCGCGCGAGCAGCTCGCGCAGATCGAACGGCTTGGTGACGTAGTCGTCGGCGCCGAGTTCCAGACCGACCACGCGGTCGACCGACTCGCCGCGTCCGGTGACGATGATGACCGGCCCGCCCCAGTGCGTGCGCAGATAACGCGTCAGGTCCAGACCGTCCTCGCCGGGCAGGCCGAGATCGAGCAGCACCAGATCGACCGGCCCCTGTGCAATCGTCGCGCGCATCGTCGAACCGTCGGCGACGGCGGTCACCCGAAAGCCCTGCGCGCCGAAATAGCGGCGGACCAGATCGAGTATGTCCACATCGTCGTCGACGACCAGCAGATGCTGACCCCGGGTGGGCGACGGATCCATGATGAGCGGCATGTCGTTGGCGCGGGCGATCGGCCGAATCCTATCATCGTTGCGCGGGCCGCTCGGCGACGCGGATCGCGGGCTGCGGCGTACTCGCGCGACCGCGTCAGGACCCGAGCAGACCGAGACTGAAGTCGACCTTCAGCAGGATCAGCAGGCCGAACAGCGCGAACAGCGCCGCGGCGACGAAGCGCATCTTGGCGATCGGGAAGCGCTGCGCGAGCTTCTCGCCGATCAGCACCGCCGGCACGTTGGCCGCCATCATGCCGAGCGTGGTGCCGACCGCGACCATCGCCAGGCTGGTGTACTTGGCACCGAGCGCGACCGTCGCGAGCTGGGTCTTGTCGCCCATCTCGGCCAGGAAGAACAGCACCAGCGTGGTCGCGAACGCGCCGTAGCGCGGCGGCCTGGCGTTCTCGTCGAGCGTGTCGGGGATCAGCGCCCACGCCGCGAAGCCGAGAAACGCCAGGCCGAGGATCCAGCGCATGACGTCCGGACTGACGTGCCCGGCGACCCAGTCGCCGACGGCGGCCGCGCACAGATGATTGACGATCGTGGCGATGAAGATGCCGGCGATGATGCGCCAGTGCTGGCCGCGGAACCGGGCGGCCAGGACGAACGACAGCAGCTGGGTCTTGTCGCCGATTTCGGCGATGGCGACCATGCCGAACGATGCGATGAGGGCTTCCACTCGGGGATATCCTGGGGCTGGCGATCGAACACCGATGACCCTGCCCTCCATCGCCGGCCCCGGCTGCAGAGTGCAAGGTCAAAGGTCTCGCCCGGCGGATGCTGCCGACGCCATGGTCGTGACGACCCAAGTCTGTTGACGTCGGCTCCTCCTGTGCGGAGGCGGCTACTCCCCAATGACGCGGCGGACTATACCGGCCGGTTTCGATCGCGTCGAGTGGGGCGAGTCTGCCCGCGCCGCAACCCGCTCACACAGCGGCGCTCCATGCGGCGGAGCCAGGACCGCCTGCACTCGACGGGCTCGCCCGTGGCCCCTGATCGCCGATGTCCGCCTGCGAATCCGTGCGATACGGCCGCGATCGGGCCGGCACGGCGCCGGTGCCAGGCGCATCATCGCAGTCGCCCGATGCGCCTCCCTTAGAATCGCGCGATGGCCTATGCGGGACTGTTCATCGCCGCGTTCGTCGCGGCCACGCTGCTGCCCGCACAGTCCGAAGCCGTCCTGGTCGGCCTGCTGCGGGCCGGCTACGTGCCGTGGCTGCTGGTGGCGGTCGCCAGTGCCGGCAATGTGCTCGGCTCGCTCGTCAACTGGTATCTGGGGCGCGGCATCGACCGCTACAGCGACCGGCCGTGGTTTCCGGTCAAGCCGCCGGCGCTGGCCCGCGCGGCGCGCTGGTACCGGCGCTACGGCCGCTGGTCGCTGCTGCTGAGCTGGCTGCCGATCGTCGGCGATCCGCTGACCCTGGTCGCCGGCGTGATGCGCGAACGCCTCGGCGTGTTCGTGGCCCTGGTCGCGATCGCCAAGACCGGCCGCTATGTCGCGCTGACGGCGGCGACACTGGCGTACGCCTGATCGTGCACACTCGGCATCTGCGTGACGTGCATCCGCGATCACCGGCCCAGACGCGTCGAGGTGCGATCGCCGCCGCTCGCCATGGCATTGCGCCCCGGCGCGATCGGCCGCGGTTCGATGCCGGGCGCTCACGCCGCACAGTAGGTTTTCGTCCGTCCAACGAGGATCCAGGAGACACCGCGACGATGGCCACGCGCAAACCGACCTCCGCCGGCGCTGCGGCGGCGACCGTCCCGCAGTTCCTCGCGCAGACCGATCATCCGCACCGCGCCGGCATCGAGCGCCTACGCGAGCTGATCCTCGGCCTGGACCCGCGCATCGGCGAAGAGATCAAATGGAACGCGCCGAGCTTCAAGCTCGACGAGCACTTCGCAACGTTCAAGCTGCACCCGCCGAAGAACATCCAGCTGGTGCTGCATACCGGCGCCAGGGGCCGGAGCGGCGCGCGCAGCTTCCGGATCGACGACCGGGACGGCCTGCTGACCTGGGCCGCCAGCGACCGCTGCGTGCTGACGCTGGCCTCCGGCGAGGCGCTGGCCGCGCACGAGGCGGCCGTGCTGGGCATCCTCCGGCAGTGGATCGCGCAGCTCTGAAGCCGTGTCGGCACGCCGCGTCCGGCGCACAGTGCATCTGCCGGCCTCCGGCCGTGACGCTTCGGACGCTGCCGCCATCAGGGCCGCCACGGCGGCCGGAATCGAAGACCTCGAGGAGAACCGCGATGCGCCCTGCCTGTGCCCTGCTGACACTGCTGCTGACCGGCATGGCCGCGGCCGCGCCGGTATTCGACGTGCACGTACACCTGCGCGACGGCGAAACCTCGCTGCGCGCCTACGAGGCGGACGCCAAGGCCGCCGGCATCGAACTGGCCGGCATCGGTGCGATGTGGTTCGGCGGCCCGAACCAGGCCCGGCAGGGCCAGCCCGACGCGATCCGCGCCGGCAACGACGGCGTGATCGCGCTCGCGGGCAAGCACGAAACACTGCTGCCGATCGCGACCGTCCATCCGTACGACGGCACCGCGGCGATCGACGAGCTCACGCGCGTCGCCGCGGCCGGGGTCAAGGTGCTGAAGCTGCATGCGCATACGCAGCGCTTCGACCTCGCCGATCCGCGCGTCGAGGCCCTCGTGCGCAAGGCCGGTGCGCTCGGGCTCACGGTGCTGTTCGACAACGCGAATATCCTGCCCGGCGACAGCGAGAAGCTGTTCAACCTGGTCGTCGCCGTGCCGGAGGCGAAGTTCATCCTGGCCCACATCGGCGGCCTGAACTTCCGGTTCTGGAACATCCTCGCGCTGGCGCGGACCGCCGACGGCTTCGCGATGAAGAACCTCTACTTCGACGTCTCCGCGACGGTGATCGTCGTCGCCGATTCGCCGCTCGAGGACGAGTTCGTCTGGACGCTGCGCAACGTCGGCATCGACCAGGTGCTGCTCGGCTCGGACTACCCGCAGATCAGCCTCGCCAAGACCGTCGGCGCGCTCGACCGGCTGCCGCTGACCCTCGAGGAGAAGGCCAGGATCCGCGTCGGCAATGCACGGCGGCTGTTCGGGCGCTAGGCACCGTCTTCCTGCAGGCACTGCGTACGCGGCCGGACGCAACGGCCCGGCGCGGTCACCATCGTCGCCGCCCGACTGAGGTCCTGCCGATCGCTATCCGAGGGCACGCGATGCTGCGGACCGGTGGCCATGCGCGTTTCGGCGTGCGCTTCGGGATCGCGATGGCGCCCTCACCGCCGCAGGCGCACGGCCGGCGCCCGGCCTGCAAGGGACGCGGCGGGCCGGCGCCCCGCGCCGCGCCCCGACCGGCGCCAATCAACGGAACTGAGCATCCGTGAGCCGCCGGCCGCGCGCCGAAGGCTGCGCGCGCCGGCCGATCCGGCGCCGCCCGGCGCGGAACATCGGCCAGGAAGACGCCGCGATCGTGCCGACCGGGGCTCCGGCACGTTGGGGATCCGACCGTGGAACTGCGTAAAGGGATTCAGACCCCTGCCCCCGGAGCCGTTCATGGACCTCATCGCGTTGCGCCGCCCGCTCGTTTCCGCCCTGGTCGTCTCAGGCCTCTCGCTGCTGTCCGGCGCCGCCCATGCCGGCTTCCTCTACGGACGCATCACGCCGGCCGCCGGCATCGAACCCAACGGCGAATCCAAGAACGTCAGCCTGTCCTCGAACGGCCGCACGGTCGTGTTCTCGAGCGACGCCAGCAACTGGGGCGGCAACCCGTACAACGGCAACCGCGCCGTCGCGGTCGACCTCATGACCGGCGTGATCGACATCGTCTCGAGCATGCCCGACGGCACGGTCTTCCGCGGCGAGGCGCCGGCCGTCTCCGGCGACGGCCGCTACGTGGCATTCCTGACCTTTGGCATCGCCAACATCGGTCCGAGCTGGCAGGTCGCGCGCAAGGACCGCCTGACCGGCGGCCTGGAAGCGGCCAGCACCAACGCCGCCGGCCAGCCCGCCGACGGCGGCACCAACGACGACACCGTGTCGATCTCGGCCGACGGCCGCTACATCGCCGTCGAGACCGCCGCGACCAACTTCGGTCTGCCGACCGGCAACGGACGCGAGATCTTCGTCAAGGACATGGTCACCGGCCAGATCAAGCTGGCCTCGGCCAAGGCCGACGGCAGTCCCTCCGGCGGCCACTGCGAGCTGCGGCCGCACGCGCTGTCCGACGACGGCCGCTACATCGCGATGTACTGCAATACCGAGATGCTGCCCGGCGCCGGCACCGTGCAGATCTACGTGCGCGACCTGCAGACCAACACCACCGAGCTGATCAGCCGCGTCGGCGCCAACGGCCCGGGCTCCACCGCGTTCCCGAACCGCTACGCGATCTCGCCGAGCGGCCGCTTCGTCAGCTTCCAGGCACCCGGCTACGGCGGACTCGGCTACGCCGACGGCGCCAACATCAACAGCAACAGCGGCATCTACCTGCGCGACCGGCAGACCCAGACCACGATCGCGATCCCGCGCCCGCCACTGGTCGCCGCGAGCAACTACGACAGCTGCAACGTCTCGGCGATCTCGAGCATCGGCTCGATCATCATGGCCTGCCCGCTGCCGAACGGCGCGTTCTCGTACTCGCAGGTGTTCCTGTTCGTGCCCGGTGCCGGCGCGCCGGAGCTGATCAGCACCGGCACCGGCAGCGCGCCCGGCAACCAGCCCTCCGGCTACACGATGGCCGTCAACGGCTCCGGCCTGTCGATGGTGTTCGAGTCCAACGCGACCGACATCGACCCGACCGACGGCAACGGCAAGACCGACGTCTTCATCCTCGCGCACCATTCGGTGCTGATCGACGAGATCTTCGCGAACGGGTTCGAGTGAGCCTGATTGCAAGCAGCCCCGAGCACACACCGGCCGCAGCCATGGAGGGCCGGGCCGGCGGGGCGCTATACGCCAGACCGGACGTACCGGCCGAATGACGGCCTGCCCGTCGCCTAGGGGAAGGAGGTATCGTCGACGGTACGGAGCATGGCTGCAGTGGATCAGGTGACCGATGGCCGCCAGTCTCACAACCGGGGACGCGAGCGCGCTGGAACGCCGCGCGTCGTTCGACGGCTAGGAGTTCCCGCTTCGGCTGAGCGCAGCTCTAGCGGACTTCGACGATCCAGCGAGGCACCAAGGAGGGTGAACGATGCTTCCAGCCCAACTGATCGACCGGTATCCCTGCGTCTACCACGTGGCCGGCGCCGGCACCTGGCCCAGCATCCAGCGACGTGGCCTGCTTTCCATGAGCGCTGCGCTCGATGCGCTCGGCATCAGCGGCGCGCGCCGCGAGGCCATCGAAGGCGGTCACCGACCGGCCATGCTCTCCCTCAATCCGGGCGCGCCCAACGACATCGTCCTGCGTGATCAGGGCCCTATGCCGCCGAGCCGACTCGCGCGAGCGCTGCCTCCGTAGGTCAGCTCTGAGCGCGATGCGCAGAACGACGAATGAGTGTCTACGGAACTCTGATTGGTTCAGTGCAGGTCGATGCGATCAAGAATATGGACGCACTGCTGGTTCGCACTGTGTGCAGCGGTTGCGAATCGATCCCGCCGGAACGACCGCTGCGCGCTTGGTTGCTGCAGGCTGTCTACAGCGTACGCAGCGAGCGTCTGCTGATAGAGCAAATGCAGCACAACCTCCTATCCCGCAGGTTCGTGGGTTTGAACATCGACGATCCGGTGTGGGGCTAATCGACATTCTCGCTCAACCGAGTGCGGCTGCTCGACGCTGAGATCGCGCAGCGGCTCTTCGAGAACACGGTGCTGCTGCCGCGGCTCGTGAAATGACGAGCGACGAGCACTTTTCGGTGGACGGCACGCTGCTGGAGGCGTAGGCCTCCCACGGGAGCTCTTGGCACAAGGACATGGACGACGGGATGGCGGCAACTTCCCGGGTGAGGAGCGCAGCAACGCCAGGCACACCTCGAGGACCGATCCGGACGCCCGATTGATGCGCAAGGGCATGGGAGGGAAGGAAGCGGCTGAGTTATCTGGCCAATGCGCTGATGGAGAACCGCAATCGCCTGGTCCGGCGCGGATGTGCGTCGCACCAAGGGCACGGCCGAGCGCGACGGCGCGTTGGGTCTGGTCATTCGCCACCTCTCATCGGGCGCAACGCTGTGCGGACAAGGGTTATGACGTGCGCGCGTTCATGGAGGCTACCGGCGGCACGGTATCCGTGCCCATCGCACGTCACACCACGAATGGTCGGCGCAGCGTGATCGACGGGTGTACGGCACGCAGCAAGGGCTATGCGGTGAGCCAGCAATCGCTAGAGCGCGTCGAACAGGCATTCGGCTGGGTCAAGGCGATCGGTAACCTGCGCAAGCTGCCGATGGCCGGGTTGGCGAAGGTTGGAGCCCCGAGCGGCGTGGAACTTCGTCGCTTACGACCTGATCCGGATCGCCGGAATCGGGGCATGGTGAAATCCGTCGCCGACCTGAGAATCCGATGAAAAACTGACCGCCGCCACGAGCAATCGATCGATGCTGGCTATCGCGCAGGGAGTAGATAATGATTCTCAACAGCCTGCTAGTGTCTCATCCCAACGCCTCGTTCGGCAGCTTCAGGCGCGCCACGGCGGCAGGCAGATCGTGAATAAGGTCGAACGCATCCAGCGACACGGCCTCGAGGAACTGCGAGCGCGCCGCTGCGATGACCGGAGAGTCGTGCGCAAGCGGATCGATCAGCGGATGATGAACATCCACGCATACCCGCGAGTTGGAGAGTTGGATGATGAGCGGGACGCGCGTGCCGCCGAGGTTCACGTTCTCCTCACACGCGATGCCTCGCAGCGCGAGGAGCTGGCGCAGCGCCACGAGCGCGCGGTCCTTGCCCGGGTCGGTCAGGCTCGGAAGCTC
Source organism: Rhodanobacter denitrificans (assembly GCA_003241385.1). Taxonomy (GTDB): domain Bacteria; phylum Pseudomonadota; class Gammaproteobacteria; order Xanthomonadales; family Rhodanobacteraceae; genus Dokdonella; species Dokdonella denitrificans_A. Next base: position 65,844 of record QFPO01000012.1, on the reverse strand, counting down.
GCCCGTGCGCAGGTGGCGAAGGAGCGCGAGCGCGAGGTGGCGGTCGAGCGAGGCGTGAATCCAGTTGTTGCCGTAGTGGCGGATGCACCGGTAGCACGACGACCGACAGTCACACCCGCCGAGGAGTGCCTCGGCAGCATCAAGTACCTCGGGCAGATCGTTGCCGACAGCCCGCGCGTAGCCCGCGCCACCGGGCAAGAGGTCGTACAGGTAAAGCTGCGCCTCGTCGGGGCGTCCACCCATCACGGGCGTCCACCAGCCGGACAGCTCGCCCTCGTCGATCTGCAGCGTGCGCGACGCTGCGAGGCCGAGGGCTTCGACCAGCGACGACAGCGCCATGCGCGAGGCGCGCGTGATGAGCCCCGTCGTGGTCGCCGCGCCGAGCTGCACCGGCGCGGTCACGCGCAAGCGCAGGAGCAGTGCATCGGTGGGGAACTCGTGCCCGAGATAGAACGGGCCGTCGGCGACGCCCGCGCAGACCTTCCCCCGCTCCAACGGGTGGTCGTGCGAGGTCGGCGCGCCCTTCTTCATGAGCTTCGTCGTGGTGAAGCCAGGGCCGTACTCCGGCTCCGAGCGGCCGCAGTCGGGGCACACGCGGAAGCCGCGCTGGCCGACGCCCTTGTTCACCATCACGAGGAAGCGCGGGCCGGTCCACCGGAGCAGGCGGCCGTCGCAGCCCGCCTCCTCCGTCCACGCCGAAGGCGGGTCCTGCGGTTCGAGCCGCGCGCGGTCGGTCATGCCCGCATAGCTGATGGCCTGGCCACGATCGACCTCACGCTTGGCGTTGAGGTCGGGCGCGAAGCCAGCGGGCGTGATGAATGCGGTGCGCGTGAGCTGGTCGCTTCCGCAGACGGGACACAGGGTCGCCTGGGCCATCGCGCCGTCCATCGTCGCCCACGAGCAGTCGCTGCACGACGTGTACGGGCGCTGCCGCTGGATCGTGTGCGCCGCGCTCGGCTCATAGGGCGAGTAGAGCGCAGCCGACTCGAAGCGCCACTTGTCGATGGTGAGGCTTCGGCCAGGAGCGTACTCCGAGAGCGCGAGCTGAAGGTCGCGCTGCGGTTCGTAGTCGAAGGTCCGCTTGTTGGGAGCGTCGCCTTGCTGCCGGGGCTTAGAGACCCAGAACGCCACCACGTCGGTCGGGAACGCATAGCGGGGGAAGACCGCCTGACCGATGAGCGTCTCGAGCAGCGGCTCCTCCAGACGACGCTCCAGCGACTCGCGCTCGAGATCCGCGAGCGTCTCACGGGACGCGTACTCCGCGACCGGGAGCACGTCCCGAATGCGCCGTTTGGTGTTGCCGATGGCCTTGCGAATCGTGTCCTGGACCTCGGCGACGGGCTCGTTGAGGCCGAAGCTGAACGCAGGCACCCAGCCGGCGAGCTCACGCTGCAGGACGTCGGCGTTTTCGTCGAGCCACGCCTCGAGCTTGAGCAACGAGCACGGGTGCGCCTCGGACAGGAACTGCTCGACGGAGCCGAGCGAGCCGAAGAGGTCGTAGCTGGTCGGGTCCGGCGGCACGCGCTCGTGGAAGAAGCGCTGCACGAGATAGGCGTGAATGTGCCGCGTGAGCACCTGCTGGTTCTCGACGTAGACGACCGGCGCTCGCACGTCGCCCGAGATGATCTGCTCGGGGTGGTTGAAGAAGTGAGCGTCGTGAGAGGTGCCGTGCGCGTAGGTGATGACCGACGCGATCGAGCGCCCACGGCGGCCCGCCCGACCTGCCCGCTGCTGGTAGTTCGCGACGTGAGGAGGCACGTTGCGCAGCGCGACGCCGGACAACGCGCCGATGTCGATGCCGACCTCCATCGTCGTCGTGCAGCTCAGCACGTCGATCGGCGGGAGGTTGTCGAGCGGCACGTCTTGGAAGCGCAGCTCGTACTCCTCAACCTTGTTGAAGGCGCTCTCGTCGGGCTGGCCGGTGAGCTGCGCTGAGTGCTCGGCCGCCGAAAGGCCGAACGGTTCGAGCGCGCGCTCATCGAAGGCGCGCCGCACTTGCTGCCGGTAGAAGCCGGTGCGCGCGTCGAGGTAGTCGGGATCGACCTCGACGACGGCGCCCAGGCACGCGGGGCACGCATTGGCCAGTGCCTCGGGGTGGATGCGCGCGCAGTCCTGGCAGCGCAGCCAGTTGGCGTCGAGCCGTAGGTGCAGGCTCAGGCCTTGAAGTTGGAGGTAGTAGAGGTCGCTCTCGAAGTGCAAGAGGCCCTTGTCGCGCACGACGTGCTGGAACCACTTGTTCACTTCGTCGACCCTGGCCGTGTCGCCACCGAGGACGTGGGCCAGGTACTGGTCAAAGCGGTTGGGCAGCACGTGCTCGATGCGCGCCGCATTGATGCCCTGCGGGTGGGCCCAGCCTTCGCCGAGCTCGCGCGTCTCCGCGCCGTCGGGGCGGAACGAGCGACGCTCCAAGTGCTGTCGCAGCCAGGCGCGGAACAGCACTCTCTGGGCATCGGCGTCGAGGCCGACGCTCGGAAAATCATCGAAGACGATGTCGGCGGTGTCCGGGTCCTCCTCGATGGTGGCGAGGGCGAGCGCCTGCAGTGAGTAGTAGCGGTCGGTCAGCTCGCTGAAGATCGCTTGCGCGAAGGAGCGCGTGGCGCGAAGCCAGCCTCGGTTCGCCATCGCGATCGTCTGCTGCAGCGTCTTGCCCTTCACCTGCCCCAGGTGGTTGTGGAACTCGACCTCGTCGGCAGCAGGAAACAGGTCGTAGCCGCGCTGCGCGCACAGGTGCACGACTGCCGGGTACAGGTACTGCATCGCTGACATGCCCGCCTGCTCGCGAAGCTCGTGGGCTGCGAGCGCGACGACCTGCCGGAACAGATCGCGTGCGTGGCTGTGCTCGAGCGCGGGCGCCAAGCGCGCGGCTTTCTGCCGGCCGTCGCTGAAGACCAGCACCTTACGCCCGTGGTTCGGCAGGCGGGGGGCCTTCTTCTGCGGCGGCTGCTCGGCGAACTGCGCCTCGATGAGCGCCGTGAAGGGTTGCTCGCCGCGCGTCCTAAAGTCGTGGATGCGGCTCTTCGCGTTCGCCGAGGGCTGGCACATGGCGCAGCGGTCGAACGAGGCCTCGCGCTTGCCATCGCCATTGAGCCAGAGCGCCAGGTTGCGGACCTCATCATCGGGGAAGCGATTGCCGGTGTCGAGGTAGCCGGTGCGCAGGTGGAGCCGCACGATTTCGGTGCGGTCGGTGTAGCGCGGCACGCTCGGCAGAAGCTGCAGGCGGAACAGCGCGCCCTCGGTCTCGCCCCAGAGGAACGAGAGCCGGTCGAGCGACTCCTCCTGCGAGTAGGCGAGCAGGTACGGGCTGCCGCAGTCGCGGCACGACGCGATCTCGAAGACGCGGCAGCCGCATGCGTCACACACCGCGCTTGGTGTGGTGAACAGCTTGCCCAAGATCGCCTGCTCGCCCGGCTCGCTCTGGCGTCCACCGCACTGCGGGTTCACGCAGGCATAGAGCCCGTGCAGGCCACGGAAGAGACCATGCACGCGCGTCGGCACGAGTCCTGGCTCGTCGGCTTTGTTGCGCGCGAGGGTGGACACCGTGAGCAGCGCTTCCAGCGCACGGCGCGCCTCCGGGTGGCCCGGGAACACGCGCGGGGCGAGCTCGCTCACCGCGACCGCGTGGCCAGCAGCTTCCTTCACCAACTGGTTGACCCACGGCTTGTTCTTCAATGCTGCGTGCAGCGCTGCGAGCACTTCGTTCTCGCTGGCGTCAGGTGCGATGTTCGCCGGGAGTAGCGGCGCGAGCTTTTCGCGAAGGGCGGGCCCGTCGAGCGCCTCGTTGATGCCGTCGAGGTCGAGCGAGGCCAGCGTGTCGGCCACCTCCTTCGGGGCGGGGCTGGCAGGCGTCGGAACCTCGCGCGTGCCCGTGATGGCCTCGAAGCTCTCGGGGCGCTTGCCGGTGATGTCTGCGGCGAAGCGCTTGACCGCATCGACCGCCGCCGCGCCCTCGCCGAGCGAGGCGGAAGTGGCGATCACGCGCAGCTTGTCGGGGCGATCGTGGATGCCGAGACGCGCGCGCAAGCGGCGGATGAGGAACGCGACCTCCGCGCCCTTGGCGCCCCGGTACATGTGCGCCTCGTCGAGCACGAGCAGGAGCTGCGTGCCGTCCTGATCGAGCCACCGTTTCGTCTCGGCGAAGACGGGTCGCTCGAACGGGCGCATCAGCATGTACTCGAGCATCGAGTAGTTGGTGACGAGGACGTCGGGCGCGTGCCCCGGGCGGCTCCCTGCGCCGTGGACCATCTCCTGCCGGGTCAGCAGCTCGCGATCGTTCGGGCCCGTGTGAAGACGCCGTTCCCAGTTGTAGTCGTTCCTGGGCTTGCCGTTCTTGTCCGTCTTCTGACGGGCCTCGTGTTTCGCGTAGAACGCCGCGAGATCCTTGGCTGGATAGCGACCGAGGCGGCGAAGGCGCTCTTCGATCTCCGGCGCGAGCCCGAGGTAGTACTCGAGCAACGGCGCGACCCGCTCTCTGTCACGGTCCTTGCTGCGCGGCCCAGGGTACACAGTGCGTCCGGTGTACATGCCGAAGCGCGGGAAGCGGCGCTCCTTCCCCAGCCCCTTGAAGGCGTCGGCGACGGCAGGATCGCCAAGCAGCAGGCGCAAGCGCGAGAGCTGGTCGTTCACCAACGCGTTCATCGGGTACAGGATGAGAGCGCGCACACCGGGCTGCGCGAACGTCTTGGGCGAGCGCACCGCTTCGTCGTAGAGCGAGCCCAGCATCGGCACGAGGAAGCACTCGGTCTTGCCGGAGCCCGTGCCCGTGGCGACGACGATGTCCTTCCGCTCGACGAGAAACTCGCGGAAGGCGCGCTCCTGATGCATGTAGATCGACGGAAAGAGGACCGTGCGCTCGTCCTCCGGCGTGCTCTGCGCCGAGGCCGTCTTGGCGAGCTTCGAGAAGAAGCCGGCGATCTCCGGCGTGAACCCGATGTCCCCGTAGGTCGCCTTCGACGTCGCGTAGCGCGTGGTGGTCTCGATGTAGGGTTCCTGCGCGAGCAGGTGGCCGCCCGCCTCCTCTTCGAGCAGGCGACGACGTGAGCGGACCAGCGTCGGATCGTTCAGCGGGTAAGCGCTCTCGATGTAGCCCTGCAGGGCCTCCCGAAGGCGGCGCACGAGGCGCGTCGGCGTGAAGCGCTCGTCGCCCGTCGGGTCGCGCTCGAGGACCGAGGGCGGGCGCGTCGATTGCGCGGGTTTGCGCACGGTGGCCTTGCGGGTGGTCTTCTCGGCCTTCGTGACCTTGCCGCCCGCGCGATCCGACCACGCCGCGAGCGCCTTGTCGGCGGCGGGGCTCAGCTCAGCGATGACCTCAGCCACTTGCTCCGGCGACCAGCCGTCGAAGAGCGCGTCGAGCACCGCGTCGGCCACCTCGACGATGTTCGTGAAGTCGAGCTTGTCGCCCTTGTCGAGTTTCTTGCGGAGGAAGCTGACGATGTCCGCGTCGACGAGACGACCTTCATCGGCGTAGTTGTGGAGGTTCACATTGCTCATAGGGCGCTCTCCACGTGCCAGTGGTTGAGGTCGAGATCGACGACGGCGGGATGCCGACATCCTTGGGGAGACATCAGCATCAAGCCGCGCATCGCGCGGGTGAGCCCAACGTAGAGAACACGCCGCTCGTGGCGTGCGCGCTCGGCGAACAGGTCGGGCTCTTCGAAGTCCTCGGGCACGGGCCAGTTGCCGCTGTCGAGGCCCGCGACGATGACGATGGGGAACTCCAGGCCCTTGGCCGCGTGCAGCGTCAGCACTCGCACGACGTCGGCCTTGAGGTCGAGATCGCGGCCAGGGAAGAACCGGGCCGGGACGCCCTGCGCCTGAAGCTCGGTGGCCAGCGTTTCGCCTGCGGTAGCGACGGGTACGAGCACGGCGGCGGCGCTCGCCTTCAGGTGAAGGTGACGCGCCATCTGCCGGACGAAGCGAGCGATCCACTCGGCCTGCTTGTCGGCAGCGATGTCACGCACCAGCACCGGGAGCGGCCCTTCGTGGACACTATTCGAGGCCACCAGCTCCTCGTCCTCACCGGCCACGAGTACCGAGAATGCTGCCCGGTCGATCTCGCGCGTAGAGCGGTAGTTGCGCGAGAGCAGCGCTGTGCGCCCTCGGAACTGGAGGCGCGGGTGCGCCGAGCTCCACGTGTAGTTGCGCGAGTAGAGCGACTGCTTGTTGTCGGCGGCGAAGAACAGGCCTTCGGCGGTCTTGCAGACCTCGGCCATCAGCGCGAGTGACACGGGGCTCAGGTCCTGCGCCTCATCGACGACGACGTAGTCATAGCGGACCGCCTGCGCGTCCTCGGCGAGGAGCTTCAGCGCCTCGCGGCGCAGCGCCGGGTACCGCTCACCCGCGCCCTTGCTGAACGCCTCGTACAGCTCCCAGACCGCCGCCCGCGCGCGCTCGTTCAGTGGCAGCCCGCGCCCGGGGCGCGCTGCCGCCTGGTACTCGGCAAGGTTCGTCAGCCCGCGTCCCTCGATGATCCACTCGAACTCTTCGAGCAGCCACGCGTCCGTTAGGCGCTCCAGCGCCCGCGCACGCAGCTTCGCTTCGAACGCGGAGCCTCCGGGCGCGTGCGTTGCCCGGAGCTTGGCCAGCCGCTTGAGCGCGTCGTTGTCGGATTCGAGCTGGCCGACCTTGCGAGCCTTACCGACGACACGCCACGCGACTTGATCGCACGTCGCGACGTCGACGCGCTTCATCTGCTCGGGCGATAGAAGCTGTTCGAGGAGCTGCTGCGTCACGGTGAGCAGCGAGCGCGTGTAGGTCGTGAACAGCACGCGCTCGGCGCCAGTCGCACCGGGCCGTTCGAGGAGCGCCTTCACGCGGTACAGCGCGACGGTGCTCTTGCCCGTGCCTGCACCGCCGCGCACCATCGTGGGGCCCTTCATCGCCCACTGGGTCAGCTTGAGCTGGTCCTCGTCGAGCCGCAGCAGGAAGCCGAGGAGGTCGCCTACCTTGTATCGCACCAGGTCCTTCGTCGACTGCACGACGAGATCGGGCTGCTGGTCGAGCCGCTCGATGGTCGGCGGGAACAGGCGGTCGACGACGCGACCGAGAACGTCGGGAGGCACTGGGGCTTCGAGCAACGCTTCTTCCGTCTTGCAGCGCAACAGCGTCGGCACCGCCGAGACGGGCACGCCGAGCTCGCGCAGCAGGTCCTGCGTGATGGGCTCGGGCAGCGTCGTCTCCGGCGCTGTCGTCTTGAACTGGAAGACCTTCGGCTGCGCGGCTGCGATGAGCGCATCGAGGTTGTCGTCGCCGTCGTCGGGGGCCGGGGCGTCAGCGGTCTCGTCGGGCACGCCGTTGTAGGTGTCTTCGGCGCGCCGACGGATGCCGAGCAGGCTGATCCAGTCTTCACCGAAGCGATAGAACACGCGGTGGTCCGTCACGCGCATGCGGTAGACGCCGTCGGCGCCCTTGAGCTTCTTCTTCACCTTCCCGTCGGGGAGTGGGTCGGAGACGAGCGCGTCGATCTTGTCCCAGAGCAGCGCGGCGCGGTCCGAAGGGAACGTCGCGATCTCCCGCATGCAGCTCGGTTTGATGGTGAGTTGGCGTCGCGTCATGTGGTTTCCACGGTGAGACCGAGACGCTCAGACAGGAGCTTCGTGATCTGGTCTTCGCTGTCCGTCGAGATTTCCCAACGCATGCCCTTGCTCTCCGCGACGACCACCGCATGCAGCGAGAGCCAGCGGTACTCGGGGCGCGGCAACCAACCGGGAACCTCAAGGGTCACTCTCTTGCCGGAGCGCTCGACACGCAGGACCGAGGCCGCCTTGACCGTTCGCGAGAGCGCGAAGCGTGCGCGGTCCGCATCGTCGGGGCTCAGCGTGACGAACGGGCTCGTCGCCGGAGATGCGCTCGCCGTCCATGCGCGATGGTGGCCACCGAAGCGCGTGCGCGCCCACCAGAGTTGGGCCTCGCTGCTGCGCCGCCAGCGCGCCCCTTCCGGCGTGACCTGCCAGGCGCGCCATTCGAGCGCCCCGTCCTTCTCGAGCGAGCCCGCGCCGAGCGGCTGCCACTCGAGTCGCTGGTCGAGCTTCTCCAGGAAGGCTGCGTCGGCGTTCGGCGCGCGGTCGAGGCCGGCCCACGCTTCGGGCGGGACCATCACGCCGCTCACCCTGGCGACGGCTTCGCTGAGCCCATCGACCGAGGCGATGGTGCGCGATGCGCCCTTCGCGGAGACCTGGCGACCGAGCGCCTTTGCAAGCGCCCGCGTCGGCAGGCTGCTGAAGACGCGCGCGCTCTTCTCGATGGCGACCACGCGCGTGGGCGTTGCGTAGAGGATGCCGCCCGGGTTGAGCATCACGTCGCCCTCGCGCTCGAGCGCGTCGCAGGCCCCGTCGAGGCGCTCCTCATCGAGGGCGATGGCGGGCGCGAGCAGTCGCGCGACACGCGAGAGCGTGGCCGCGCGCGGGGCGTGCTTTCGGGCGTGAACCTCGGCGCGCACGAGGTCGCAGAGCGCTTCGATGGAGTCCGGGGCGCTGCCGTGGCTCTGGGTGAGCCGCTTGACTGCGTCTTCGCGGGTGACATGCGAGAGCGTCATCACAAACCCTCCGTGAGGTCGTTCAGCATGTCGTCCACGCTGCCGAGATTGATCGTGTGGTCGAACGACCACTCGCGCCGCCGGAGTTGGCGGTCGCCCTTGCGGTGCGTCGCCCAGCGGGTGCCGTCGGTGACGATCGCGTCGCGCACCCTCGCGGCCGTGCAGGCGTTGTCGATCCACTCGCGCAGGTCGCGCAGCACGCTGTCGACGTCGGTCGTGAGCACGAGGAGACGCGACGGCGACCGCGTGATGCTTCCGTTCGTCCGCTCGTCGATGGTGAGCAGCCACGCGGCGAGGTCGTGCGGCACATCTGCGCCGTCGAGTATGGCGAGCGAATCGACGCCATACCCGAGGCGCGTCGTCGTCGGCTCGAACCACATGGGCATGAGCTGCAACCACATGCCCTTGAGGCTCTGCACGCGCTCGGAGCGCTGTTGCCAGAGCGCGATGAGCTGCGCGCGGACCTCTTCCAGCGAGGCGCGGCCATCGAGTGGAATCAAGCGGCGACCCAGCTCGCGGAAGTCGACCACGAGATCTGCGACGGATGCTCGTGCGGCACGGGCCTCGAGAAGCGGATGGACGTCCTCGAAGGACACAGTCCGGTCGTCGTTACCGTAGACCGTCGCGATCGTCTCCTGGTGCGCGGCGAGACCACCCCAGCGCACGGCGATGGACCATCCAGGCGGGGCCGTCGCTTCGAGCGACGCCAGCCCGTGCGGCACGCCCGTCGTCCACGCTGCGCTGACGTACTCGGTCACGCTCTGAGCGACCTCGAAGACCAGCGTTGCGGTCTGCACGTTGGTCCGTGAATGCAGCAGCGCGCAGGCCCACCGCCCCGCCGTGGGTTTGCCGAGAGAGACCAGCCCGCTTGCAGAGAGAGGCAGGCGTTCCGTGCGTGCGGGGCCGTGGAGGAACAGCATGGCCTCGTCGCCGTCTTCGAGGGCGACGCTGTTCACGTTCACGAGCAGCTCCGTCCCCTCGTCGAACACCGGATAGATGTCGCCGCGAGCGTTGGTGCGCCACGCTGAAGCAGGGGCCAGGGCCCACTCAAGGCGCGGCGATGCTTCGCCGATGTCAACGCCGAGGGCCTTCAGCGCGGCGCTCGTCGCCGGCGAGAGCTGCGCCGCGAGGTCTAGGGACCAGATTCGCCAGCCGTCGCCCAGCTCGGTGCCGAGGTCGTCTCCAACCTTCGGCGGGAGCAGCAGCCGATAGGACTGCCCGAGAGAGAGGGTGGTGCTCACGACGGACTGGCCCACGCCGTCTGCGTCGACGCGGAACACGCGCGACGTCATGACGTCGAGCGCGTTGACGGCGAGCTGGTCGAGGCCGAGATCTTGCTCGTCCTCGAAGCCCACGGCCTCCCACCGCCACGGACCGGTTCCAGGCAGTACCGACACGCGCGTCGGGCGCAGCTTCGCGTTCGTCGCAAGCATGAAGGCGTCCCACTCGGTGCCGACGACGCGGAGCTTCTTCACGAAGGGCGGCAAACCATCGAGCGGACCGATCTCGAGCTGGAGACCACCCGCAGCGACGTCGAGGCAGACCAGCTTCGTCTGCCACGCGACGCTGGAATCTGCAGCCGCTTCGTCGCCGTCTGCGTCGGGGGCCTCGCCGTCGAAGAACGACGCCACGCGACGCCCGAGGCGCTTCGCCTGCTCGTCGAGCCCCGCTTGGCCGGTGATGTTGCGTTGGCCCGGGCTTGCTGCTCCTTCGGGGCGGTGCTCGCCGCTGGTTGAGCGAGGTCCACGAGCGCCGTTGGCGCGCGGCTCGGTCGGTTCCGCGGCGGCGCTTTCGCCTTTGGTGTCGTTCGTCGTCGGCTCATCAGCGCCGGCCAGGCTCAGGTCGGGCGCGTCGTTGTCCTCCGAGGGAGTCGCCTCGTCGGCGTTCAGGGCGTCGTCAGCCTCGCCGACATCCTCGGCCTCGCCCGCATCATCGCGGGCTTCCTCGTCGGCCTCCGCAGCCTCCGTCTCCGCGCCGTCGTCTGCTGCATCATCGTCATCGGTTGCCGCTTCATCAGGCGGCGAAGCCGCAGGCTTGTTGGCGATGCCGATGCGGGCCAGGTCTGCGACGCTGGTGATGCCGAGCTTTCGCAGCAGGTCGAGCGCCGCGGGCTCAATCCCGGCTTCCTTCGCGAGCTGGTCGATGATCGGCGGCTTGAACGCGATCTTGCTGAGCAGGAACGGGTTGGCCTTCCAGCCGAGGCTCTCGAAGGTCACGAGCGCGGGACGCACGAGATCGCCGCTGGCGTCGGGCACCCACGCCGTCTTGGCGAGACGACGGAGGAAGGCGGCCGGAAACGGAGGCGCTTTGCGCTGGCCGTAGTGCGTCCACGTGTAGGAGCCATCGAACACGCCACGCCCACGCCGCTCTTCGAGATCGCCCAGGGCTTCCCACAGCAAACGCGCGCGCTCGGCGCGTTGCTCCTGCGAGAGCGACGGCAGCAGATCGAGCAGCGCTTCGAAGCCCAGCAGCTCCCAATCGATAACGACGTCGTTCTGGCCCGAGGTTTCCTCGTGGCCGGTTCGACTCCGGAGCTCCCGGCGCTCCTCCCACGTGAGCGCGTTCGAGGTCTGCACCGGGCGTGGGTACCTGAGCGCTCCGCAAGCCTCGAGCAGCTCACGGACCGCTTCGCCGCGCAGGCACTCGTAGCTGTCGTCGACGACAAACACGCCAGGGACGCCCGCGAACAGCGCCTTCAGCCGGTCCGTTGCGATGTAGACCTCGCCCGGCTTGGACACGTAGTCCTTCCCGTTACCGGTATCGATCACCATCACGAACGGCGTCTCGCGCAGTGCCGCGAGCAGCTTGTCTCGCTGCGCTTTCGAGTCCGTGTTGAAGGCGACGCGGATCCGCTCGATGTCGGCGGCGTACGCCTTGTCATCGCCGTCGACTTCGATCGCGCGGTACCTAGGCAACACGTTCCAGACGACGTCGTCGACCGGGTCAGGCGCCGTGAGCCCGAGCGAGACGAGGAAACCGCGCGCCTCGGGAGACCCGCAGACGACGCGACGGACGGTCGGAAAACTGGTCTCTATGTCGCTGGGAAGGAAGGCGTTCGCCTTCCCGTTCTCGCGGGCGACCACGTGCGTTCCATCGCCGAGGCGAACCAAGGGCAGCGAACTGTAGAGGCCCGAGATCGCCTTCTGCCCACTCAAGAAGGCATAGAGGCGCGTCAGCCACTCGTCCGACTGCTTCTTGAGGAATGCCTTGTCCAGCTTCGCGATGATCCTGTCGGGCGTGATCTCTGGGACCTCGAGTTCCTGCAGCAGGTACCTTCGAAGCTCGGGCGCTCGGTCCTGCGTGATGTCGCTCGTGAGCCACGCGCAGCCTTCGGCGTCGAACAACTCCTCAAGCTGCCCGGCGTTGAACAGCTCTCGCAGCTCCTGCGTGCGCGCTAGCCTTGCCTGTGCTGCGGTGACGTGACCGCCCTCGAAATCAGGGAGCAGCGCTTCTTCCAAGAAGGCTTCGCGCACCGCCTCGAAGAGCGGCGTGAACATCGCGCCCTCGGGGAACTTGGCTCGGTCCGTCGGAAGGCAGCGCAGCGCCGAGGCGTCGAGCATCCTGTTGTCGCGAAGCCAGCGGACCGCCTCCACCAGCAAGTCGGCCGTCTCCTGCACGAGCTGCTGGTTCCACGGGTCGTTGCGCGGAACGTTGTCGCGGCTGGGCGTCGTGCGATACGGGCCTTGCACGAGGAAGCCAAGGTTCGTCGCGACGACCGTGGGGAAGAAGACCACGAGATGCGACGCCGCGAGCGGCTGCACCGCCCATCGCGCAGGCTCGTCCTTGGTGTGCGTGAGCGAGAAGGCGATCTCCACGCGACCGACCTTCTCCCCAGCGCTCGAAGACACCTCGCGATGGAACACCAGCCAGTTCTGGTCGACCTCGGGCTTGCCGGTCTCCTGGCCGATGACCTTGATGCGGTGGACGTTCGCAGCGAGATCTTCCGGCGCGCTCCGCATGTAAACGCCGGAGGCGCCGCCCTCGATGCTCCAGTTGATCTCGTCGGTGTGTCGAAGGAACAGCAGCGCGCCGGGACCGAGGTGCTGGAAGCCATTCGCGATCTCCTGCTCTGCGCTGCTGTCGCTCGACTTGAGGGGCAGGATGATCTGGGTCTCGCCTGCGGCACGGGCCGACGATGTCATCGCCTTGGGCTGGACGTAGTTCTCGACGGCGAAGTCCTCGTCACCCGAGTGAATCTCGGGACGATCCGTGAACGTATAGACCGATTTGAAACCGATGCCGAAGCGGCCGATGGAGTGCTGGTCCTTCGTGCTCTGCGCGATGCCGCAGACCCCTCGCACGTCAGCCTCGTCGAACGGTTTCCCGAAGTGCGAGAGCTTCAGCCGCCCGGGCGACAGCGTGAAGGTGACGCTCCGAGGTCCGACCGCGTCGCTGCGTCGACCGAGCGCGTCCTCAGCGTTCTGGAGCAGCTCGAAGATGAAGTGCGTGCGGTCGTCGTAGCGGTCGGCGAGCAGCATCGGGCCGATGCGACCGATGTCGGTGCCGTAGCGCGTTCGGTTCTCGTCGCCGATGGCAGCGTAGTTAGAGGGCACCATCACAGACCCTCCGCAAGGTCGCCGAGCATCTCGTCGATGCTGCCGAGGCCGATGGCGTGATCGAGGCTCCACACCTGCTGCTTGAGCTGCTGGCTGCCCTTGCGGTGCGTCGTCCAGCGGGCGCCATCGGTGATGATCGCGTCGCGCACCTTCGCCGCCGAGCACGCGCTGTCGATCCAGGTGCGGTGGTCGCGCAGCACGGCGTCGAGGTCCGTGGTGAGCACGAGGACGCGCGAGGGCGAGCGCGTGATGCTGCCCATCATGCGCTCGTCGACCGTGAGGCCCCACGCCGTGAGGTCGTGAGGTGCCTCGACATCGGCGAGCAGCGTTGCCTCCTCGAGGCCGTAGCCGAAGAGTTCCGTGACGGGCTCGAACCACGGCTTCCTGAGCTGAAGCCATGCGCCCTTGCGGCTCTGAACGAGCCCCGAGCGCTTCTGCCAGAGGTCCGTGAGTTGCTCGCGCACCTGCTTCAACGACGCACGGCCGTCGTGGGGAAGCACGCGGCGTCCCAGCTCGCCGAAGTCGACGACGAGGTCCGCGAGGCGGGCGCGCGCGGCGCGGGCTTCGATGATCGACGCGACGCTGTCGACCGGAACCGTGCCGTCTTCGTTTCCGTACAGGGTCGCCAGCAGCTCCTCGCAGGCGGCGAAGACGCGCCAGCGCAGCGTGACGGGCCAGCCGGGCGGCGCCGCCGCTTCGAGCGAAGCCAACTCGCTGTGGGCGACCGCAGAGGACGACACGCCGACGACTTCGAGCGCGTCCTCGGCGACCTCGAAGAGCAGCGACGCGGGCTGCACGCTGGTCTGCGCGTGCATCAGCGCGCACGCCCAGCGCCCCGCTGCAGGTGCGCCGAGCGAGACGAGGCCGCTCGACGACAGCGACAACCGTTCCGTGCCGGCGGGACCGTGGAGGAAGAGCACGGCCTCGTCGCCTTCTTCGACCGAGACGCCGCCCACGTTCACGAGCAGCTCGGTGCCCGCTTCGAAGACCGGGTAGCTCTCGCCACGCGCGTTGGTACGCCACACGGCGGCCGGAGCCAGCGCCCATTCGATACGCGGCCAGGCCTCGCCGATGTCGAGTCCGAGGGCGGTCAGCGTCTGCCGCGTCGTGGGCGAGAGCTGCGCCGCGAGGTCGAGTGACCAGATGCGCCAGCCACCATCGAGCTCGGTGCCGAGGTCGGCTCCGACGTTCGGCGGGAGCAGCAGCCGGTAGGCCTGCCCAAGGGCAAGCATCGTGCTCTTGATGCGCTGGCCGACGCCGTCGGCGTCGACGCGGAACACGATCGGTCCCGTCACGTCGAGCGCGTCGAGGGCGAGCTTGTCGAGGCCGAGGTCTTGCTCTTCCTCGAAACCCACGGCCTCCCAGCGCCACGGGCCCGTACCGGGGCGCACCGGCGCGCGCGTCCGGCGCGTCTTCGCGTTGGCTGCCAGCACGAAGCCATCCCACTCCGTGCCCACGACGCGGAGCTTCTTCACGAAAATCGGCAACCCATCGAGCGGGCCGACCTCGAGCTGCAGACCACCGGCGGCGACTTCGAGGCACACGAGCCGCGTCTGCCAGCCCGTGCTCGTCGTCGTGTTCGAGTCCTCGTCGTCGGCCTCGGGCGCCGTGCCGTCGAAGAACGACGCCACGCGACGGCCAAGCCTCGCGGCCTGCTCGTCGCCCGTGAGGTTTCGCCGACCAACGCGGCGCTTCGGCTTCGGGCGCCGCTCGTAGTCGTCGGTCGAGAGCGCCTGCACCACCTTGGCCACGACGGCGATGTCGTCGTCCTCGGGCTGAAGCTCGATGTTCGGGTAGCGTTCCTTGTTCGGATTCAGCGAGACGAGCGATACCTTGTTGTGGCGTCCCTCGGCATCACGCTGATCGGCCACATACTTCTTCACGGCGTAGCTACCCGTCTCCGGGTCGGAGAAGGCGCCGCGCACCAACACGCTCAGGTTCTGCTTGGTGCCCGACGGCCACAGCTCGAAGACTGCGTAGCCGCCGTCGACGAGGCCACTCTTGCCATCGTCCATGCTGTGGCCCTCGATGGCGGCGATGAACATGCGGTCGTTGAGGGCACGGCCGGGCAACGTCACGCGCACCCAGCCGAGCGTCTCGATGACCTGGTCCTGCGCGCGCTTCCCCCACTCGCCGGCGGGCTCCGAGGCGGCCGCTGCCTTCAGGCTGTGGAGTGGGAGATGCGTTCGGTACTTTTCAAGGTCGCCAACCTTGTCCTCAACCACGGGCTGGCGCGACAGCTCGCTCGCGGAGAGGTGAACCTCGTCATGGCGTAAGACGAAGCGCGGGTCGTCGGCGCAGAACACACAGCGGCGCCCGAACACCTCGCCAGCACGCTTCAGCGCGGCGTCGAGCACGACCGAGCCGCGCTTCTCCACGTGCAGCCAGCGATAGACGGCATCGTTCGCGACGAGGTCCTCGGCGAGCATCCAGCGGCCCCACGGCGTCTCGCGGAAGCGCAGATCTTCGCGCAAGCGTGCGTCTTCGCCGAGGCTCCAGTGCGTGGGCTCGAGCAGCTCGCGCTCGCTGAACGTCGTGGGCGACTCGGCGAGGCGCGTGACGAGGGCGTCGAAGGAAGCGCGGGTCATGCCGTGGCCTCCACGTGCGCCGTCGCTGCGAGGCCGAGACCTTCACGGACGATGACCGCGAGCTCGTCGGCCAGCGCCGTCTTGCCTTCGCGCGTCCAGAGCTTCCGGTTCAGGTCGACGAAGCGCACGCCCACCGTGCCCGCGTCCGAGTCGTTGCGCCCTCGTGCATTGAGGTCGCGCGTCTGGATGCCCGCCGCCTTCGGATAGAGCAGGTGCGCACGCTGGCAGTCGTAACGATGGAGGTAGGCGTAGAGCTGGTAGAGATCCGGCCGGCTCGGGCGACCACCTTCCTCTTCGGAGAGGCGCTTCCACTTGGTGTCGATGATCAGCGTCTTTTTCGCGCCCGCCGTCTCGTGAACGAACACGAGGTCGGGCGCCATGCGCAGCACCTTCTCCTGCCCGTCGACGTAGAGGTTGTGACGCTGCCCCTTCGCCTGCGGGAACATGCTCGCGTCGGTGAAGCGGTGCATGACCTCGGAGGCGAGAAACGCGGCGATGTAGCGCTCGAACACCTGCTCCATGTCGAAGAGCAGCGAGAAGGTCTCGACCTCGCCGCTGCGCGCGTCGGGCGCCTGGCCTTCGAGCAGCATGCAGGCGAAGCCAAAGATGTCGACGAAGCGCTCGTTCTGGCGCGTGAACACCGGGTCAGGCTCGCGGTGGCGAAACGGCAGGTCGGGCACGTGGTCGAGCAGCGCGAGCACCTGCTGGCACTTCACCAGCACCGTCACGGGCAGCGCACGGGCAGCGAGCACGCGGCACGCCTGCTTGAGGCGCACCGAGATCTGCGTGGCCTCGGTGAGCACGTCGTGGCGGCAGTAGAAGCGGGCCTTCTGCGCGGCGTTCAGCGCCACGTGCCGCGAGAACACGAGCTTGCCTCGCAGCGTCGCCAGGTTGTCCTCTTCGGTGGCGTAGCCGCGATCGAGCCCACGTCGCAGCTCGAACAGCGTGCGCTCGAGGAAGGCGTCGACGAGCTGGTCGTGGAAGTTGCCGCGCTTGAGCGCGAGGTCGGCGACGCCCCGCGCCCGCACCGCTCCGAGGCCACCGCGCAGCAGCATCTCCATCAGATTGCTGCGGATGTCCCGAACCTCCTGGTCGCTGTCTTGGGCAGCGCTCTCATTGGTCTTCGGCAAGATCTCAAGCTGCAGGCCGGGGATCTGCATCACACCGACCCAAGGCCCGACGAGGCAGTGGTTGCGCCGCCAGCGAAACACCGCCGCCTCCCCTCGGTCTTCGCGCGCGCCCTCGCTTCGATAGAGCCGGTCGTAGAGGCGCTGGGGCAGCACGCGGCGCGAAGGCGTCCCGAGCTCGACGCTGTCGGCGTCGGAGTCAGACCGCACGATGCGGCCACGCTCGAGTACGGTCACGCGCAGCATCAGGTCCCCTTGGCTCCCACCAGCTCGTCGAAGGCCTCCTTCAGCCATGCATCGGCAGCCTTGCCGCGCGGGCGGAAGGCCGGATGCACGTCCCACGCGACCTGGTCGACGTACTCGTCGTGGTCGAAGCCGAGCACGGCCTTCTCGTCGAGCCTCTGCGTGGTGAGGAAGGTGCCGCTGCCGTGCTCGGTGCCGCGCACCTCCTTCGGCGTACCATCGGCCTTGATCGGGTAGCCGAGTGCGAGTGCGACCTTGTCCCACTGGCCGTAGAAGTACTCCTGAAGCAGCGGGAGGATGCGGTCGGCGAAGACGGCACGCAGACCATCGAACGAGCGCACGCCGAAGAAGTAGGCGTGCCCGATCTGGTGCTCGCGGTCGTAGAGGTAGCGCAGGCGCTCGTTGAGCTTCGTGAACACCGCGACGACAAGCGTGCGCAACGCTTCGTCGACGTTCGCCTCCGCGAGCGCATCGCTCAGCGCGTCGGCGTCGGGCATCATCTCCTCGAAGGTGAACCGGCGGCGCAGCGCCACGTCCATCAGCGCGATGGAGCGGTCGGCGGTGTTCATCGTGCCGACGACGTGCAGGTTCGGAGGCACGCCGAACCACTCCTTCGACGACGGGAGCTGCACGCGCAGCTCGTTCGGATTGCCGAGCCGCTTGTCGGGTTCGAGCAGCGTAATCAGCTCGCCGAAAACGCGCGCGATGTTGGCGCGGTTGATCTCGTCGATGACGAGGACGCAGGCGTCCTTGCGCTGCTGCGCCGCGGTGGCGGCGATCCGCTTGAAGATGCCGGGCTCGACCCGGTAGTGGACGTCGCCTTCCTCGTCGGTGATGGCGCGCAGGCCTTCGACGAACTCCTCGTAGGCGAAGGCCTGGTGGAACGTGCAGAAGACGATCTGCCCCGCCTGGCGCAGCCGTTCCCACTCGGCCTGCACGTGGTCGTTCGGTGCGTCGGTGGCGGTCGCGTCGCCGAGCAGCTCGAGGGCGCGCCTTCGCACGTTGTACGTCTTCCCGGTGCCGGGCGGACCGTAGAGGATGATGTTGCTCGGGTCGGTGACCGAGAACGGGACGGCTCCGCTACCGCCGACGAGCGTCTCGAATTTTTCCTGCGGCAGCTCGCGCAGCGTGCGCGTCCAGTCTGCCTGGTCCTCGATGTCGCGCGCGGTGGTGTCGTCCCACTTCACCTTAATCTGGTGCGGGAAGTCCTCGCCCTCGACGGTGTGCTCGCCGGGCCGATACCTGTAGCCCTCGGTGACGGTGCCGACGCCGAGGATCGACGTCCTCCCGTCGTTGGCGATGACGCGATCGCCGGGCTGAATCGTGCGAAACAGCCACACCTGGTACGGCCCCTCGCTGCGCTTGCTCTTGTTGTACTTGGCCTTCGAGAGCGCCTGGAAGTCAGCCTCGGAGAGCGCGGAGATGTCGCCGAGGTCGGGCCAGCCGATGGCCGCGATGCCGCGATGCCGCCACTCGGGCCACGCGATGCCGTTTCGACCTGGGGCGACCTTCCAGTAGCGCACCCCAGAGGCGGGCGTGGTGGTCGCCGGCGTCATCGTCGCTGCGCTGGTCGCGGGCACGTCGCGCAGGACGGCGTCGATGCCGAGCTTGAACTTCGCGGCCTCGTCGCCCTTCACCTCGCGCAGCTCCGGCGTCGCCGACAGCTCCGGCGCCTCCAGCATCGGCAGGCGGCGCCAGTGCAGCGAGCCCGCGCTGTCGAGCGCCAGCACGCGAGCCAGCGCCGTGACGGTGTCGCCGTCATGCAGCGCAAGCACGTGGCCCGCGCGGATGCCTTCCTGATGAAGCTTCGAGGGAACGTTGAACGACGCGGGCAGGTCGCTTGCGCGCACGTCCTCTTTGGCGGC
Source organism: Rhodanobacter denitrificans (assembly GCA_003241385.1). Taxonomy (GTDB): domain Bacteria; phylum Pseudomonadota; class Gammaproteobacteria; order Xanthomonadales; family Rhodanobacteraceae; genus Dokdonella; species Dokdonella denitrificans_A. The sequence goes on along the minus strand of QFPO01000012.1, from coordinate 46,935 downwards.
GAGCAGGGCTTGCTGCTCAGCGGGCGCGATGTCCTTCAGGGGAACGTACCAGAAGCGGGCGTTACTCATCGTCGTCCTCGCCCGCCATGCTCACGAGGGCACGCTGGACCGGAGCGGCGGCGCGGAATGCCGACGGCCAGCCTCCAAAGCGGCCAACGGTGGCATCGATCTCGTTCGCCAGTTCGACGGTCCGCGTCGCGATGCCAACAAGGCTTTGATAGTGCGCGAGGTCGTCGTCGCTCAGATCCAGTCCCTTGCGATCCGCCAACCACTTGTAGAGCAACTGGTAACCACCCACCATGAATGCCCAAGCGGAAGTCGGTACCCGCTCAAACCCCGAATCATTGCTGATGCGCACAGTGCCGAACCCATCCACGACGTCCGCCATCGCGCGGCCAGACTCCGCGACGCGGGCGACCTTTCGGCTCCCACCTAAAAACTTACCGGTATTCTTGTCGGGAGCGCTCGGTTTGCGCTTGCCCAAGTGGACCTCCCGGAGTTCGGCTCCCAGCGCAGCAAGTTCGCTGAAGAGGCCGCTGTCCGTAACGCGGGGCACGGGGATGCGCGGAAAGTCCGAGCGAAGAGCGTTCGCGTACCGAGCACGGTACTTGGGCGAGTGCAGCACGGCGTACACGTAGTCGAAGGCTTCACTCGGAGTCGGCGTGGCTCCATTCTTTACGCCGGCGAAGAGCGACACCTTCATCTTCGAGGCGGCGAGCTTGCCGCGAGCCGCGATGCCCGACGGAAACGAGTAGCAGTTCACCGAACTCGTCGCCGACAAGAAGATGACGTCAGCAAGATGGCGCGTCACCCAGACGTGCGCGAAAGCCCCATCCTTGACAATCTTCGTGGTCAACAAGACGGGCGAGCCATCGATCTGCGCAGCGAGCTTCGAGACCGCGCGCGTCCAGATGTCCGGGTCGTAGTACGTCCACCGAAGGTCGCCTGGACGGTACGCGTACTCTTGAACGAGCTTCGCATCGAAGGGCCGGTTTCTGGGGCGCTTCGCCAGGTTCTGCTCGGCCTCCGTGGGCTTTTCGACGGAGCCATCTTCAAGTTCGCGAACGCGCCGCTTGAGCTTCGGAATCACTTCTTCCTTGGAGAAGGACACCAACAGCTCATCTTTGCCCGGTTTGCCGGACACGGAGTGGAAGGCGAAGATGTCGGTCAGCGCAAGGAAGCCCTCGTACTCATCGGGCGGGGCCGCGGCGCTCGACAGTAGATACATCGGCGGGGCGGGCGAGATCGGCGTGTGGTTGCGGAGCGGGCTAATCGGCGCACGCTCCGCGAGCCACATCAGCTTGCGAGCCCGAGTTCCGATCAGGTCGACGTGCATCGCGGAGTGCGGCGCGCCCGAGACTGCCAGCCTCGCCGCGTGGATAATCGCGACCCCCTGCTGGATGGCGAAGACGTTCTCGTCGCGACCCTCAGCAACCTGGGCTTGAAGCTCCTCTCGCAAGCCGACCTTCAAGCTGCCGTGGAGGTCCGCGACGGCGACGAGGTCAAACCAGTCGAGGAACTGCTTCCGAAGCCCACGATGCAGTCGTCCCGTCAGGTACGTTCCGTTCGTGACCATCCCAAGGACGCCGCAGTTCGTTCGCCGGAGAACGTGCGTTCCGAGCGCCAGGAACATGATGTAGTCGTCGGAGAGCGGCTGGATGTTTCTCTCGTCACGCACTGCATCCTTGAACTCGGTCACCAGCGATTCGGCAAACGTTCCTCGGTGGGCGGGCGCACGCTGATACGGCGGATTGCCGATCACGACGGTCAAAGGGGTCCGAATCTTGGTCTCCTCAGCTTGCAGTGATTCCTCGGCCACATGCGCGCCGAGCATCTCCATCTGCTGGCCAGTGTGCGGCTCGAGGGAGTTGGTGAGGAACACTCGGAGGCGGTCGTTCTTGGTGAACGTGAAGCCGGTCTCCTGCAGCGCGAGACCGAGCCGCAGGTGGCTCACGATGTACGGAGCCATCATCAGCTCGAAGCCGTTGATGCGCGGCAAGAGGTCCTTGCGGACGTAGCTGACCCACGCCTTCTTCGCTGCCTCGTCGCCGAGTCCCTGCTTCTTGAACTCGGCCTGCATCGTCTCGTGGATCACCTCGATGACGCGCAGGAGGAACGTGCCCGTGCCGAGCGCCGGGTCGAGCACCTGGACGAAGGGCGCCTTCGGGTCCACGCCATCGGGCACCGAGAGCTTCTTCGCCTTGGCGAAGGCGGCCCACGTCGTCGTGTCCGCGAGGCCCAGCGGAAGGTCGAAGTCGCTCTGCAGCGACGCGTGCGCGGTCCGCACGATGTACGAGACCACTTCGTCGGGCGTGTAGTAGACGCCCTGGTCCTTACGCACCTGCGGGTCGTAGGCGTCGAGGAAGTCCTCGTAGAAGTGGATCGACGGGTCGCGCTTCTCGTCCTGGAATACCTCTTTGACCGAGGTGCGCGCGAGCAAGCTGGTGATATCGTCGAGAAGCCAAGTCAGGTTCTTGTCGAAGTTGGAGTTATTGACCAGCTTGTCGAACAGGTCCTTCAAGAACGCGCTCGTCTCGGGGAGCAGGTCCTTCAAGTTCTTGCGCGTGAAGAGCGGCTTGTTCTCGTCGTCGCTCGAGATCCAGCGCGCGGCCAACATGCCGTAGGTGATCGTCTGCGCGTAGGCGTCGGCGAACTTCTCGACGGTGAGCGTGGCGAGCGCCGTGTTGAAGGTGTCGAACAGCTTCTTGAGCGGGCCATTGTTGGCCTTGGCGTTGATCTCCTTCTCCAGCTCCTCGACGGCCAGCGCCTTCAGATGCTGGGCGCGCCACGCCAGCTCGGTGGCGAGCTGCTTCGGCTTCTCGATGGCGCTCTTGCTGACGACGAAGAAGCGCGAGAGGAGCTGCACGACGCCTCCCTCGCCATCGAACACGCTGCGGCGGGTGCCCTCTGTCAAGCGACCACGCAGGATCGTATCGCCCTGCCAGAGTTCGAGTCCAGGCTCGTTGCTGTCCGGGTAGATGACGAGAACGTTGTGGAAGTGGTTGTAAGTCTTGAGAGCGTCCTGCAGCGGCTTGACGTCGACCTTGCTCGCCGCGACGTACACGATGAACCCAAGCAAACGGCGGTCGCGGTCGTAGATGCGAACACCCTGCAGAGGGTTCTTGAAGCCCGGCTTCTGCGGTTCGCTGGGATCGACACCGATGCCATGATTGGCCGGCAGTTCGTCCATCTCGACTCTGCGGTCCTGGTTCGCGCCCTTCTTCCAGATGCCGAACGAGCCAGCGACTTCGTCGAGCACAGCGCGGAGCGTCTTAAGCAGCTCTTGCTGCGTGTCGAACAGCCGGGGCTTCTTGCATTCCGCGAGGAGCGCCTGGATCTTCTTGCGCTCCGGGCCGGAGATGAAGGCTTCCTGCCACTTGACGCCGCCCGCGAGCTTCTTGAAGTGACGCTCGAAGAGCTGGTCGAGGTGCTCTTCCGCGAGCGGGCGATCCCAGTCGCGCACCTCCTCGCGCAGCGTAAACACCTCGAGCGCCTTGGTCTCGGTGCTCTTGGTGCCGAAGCACACGAGCTGGCGCCCCGCGGTGGAGTTGCGGTCATCGACGAGCGACACCACGCACAGGGTCTCGGTTTGCGCGCCTTGGCGAGCCGACGCAGCGCGCTTCTTCTCGAAGCCTTCGAGGACGTCTTGGATGATGCGGTGGAGCGCGTCTTCGAGAAGGTCGTTCTTGTTGAAGAACGAGTCGCGAAGCAGCTCGCGACCCTTCTTGTCCAGCTCGAAGAGCACGATGTGGAATGGGCGCTCGTTGGTCTTCGGCCAGTATCGGCCCTTGTTCGGGACGAGGCGGCTGGTGCGCTGGTCGCCGAGGACGATCTCGTCGCGGTCCTGCGCCTCGCCGTGACCGAAGACCTCTTCGAGCAGGAGCTGCGCGAAGCGCGTGTCGGCGGGCGGCGGGATCGAGGCCGGCGTGGTGTCGTCGCTGCCGAAGACGTCGTCTGCGCTGAAGGTGGCGGGCGACGACGCGGCCTTCGACGCCTTCTTGGACGTCGGGGCAGCCCCGTCGAGGATGCGGCGGACGAAGTCTTCTTTGCTCAGCATGCGGCTTCACTCGATGTCACGGGCGCAGCCTCGTCGATGCGACGAAGCTGAAGGAGTCGAAATCCACTGACGGCGATGGCGCGTCGGTCGGGCTCTGCCTCGAAGAAGCCCGCCGAGATGGCCGAGGCTCCTTGAAGCAGTGGGCGGCGCATGTCGCCCAGCTCTTCGAGCGCGGTGTCTTCGTCGACGAGGCGGCGCGAGACCGCGAGCAGGTCCTCGGCCGCGATGGGCCGCGAGGCGTCTTCGGAGAAGGCAAGGCCGGTGCGGGTCGCCGCCGGGAAGGTCTTGCTGTCGAGCGCGAGCCAGAAGTTGAGCAGCGAGTCGGCGGGCTTCGCCGTCGTCCACAGCCAGTGCGGAACCCCGTCGACGAGGCGCGGTTGAAGCTGCCGCGTGTAGACGGTGGTCTCGCCGCCCTTACGGCCAAGCTGCGCCCACGCGAGGATGCGGTCATCGTGGCGCCCGCCGACCTCACGGAGCCAGCCGTTCCACGCGGCGAGCCACTCGGCGTCGATCCCGCGCTCGCTCATCAGGCGGCGAAGGCGCTGCTGGTAGCCCGCGATCTGCTCGATGGCGCGGTCGCCCTGCCAGGCGTTGAGTGCCGAGATGCCCTGGTAGCGGTACTCGGCCATCCAGTCGGCTTCGGCGCCGGTGCCCTGTTCGAGGCCGAGTGTGAAGTCGATGGCGAGCGTCTTGTTGGCGATGCGCTCGCGGAGCTGCAGCTCCTTCTCGAGCTCGTCGGGCAGGAGCAGGTTCACGGTGATGGGCGCGGCGCCGGCGTGCGCGTGCCACCAGTAACGCGGCGGCTGAACGCCGAGGTCACGCGCGAGCGCCTCGAGGTCGGGGAAGCTCGTCGCCTCTTCGATGGCGGGGTTCAGGCGGCGGTCAATGCGGCCCGCGCGCTGGATCATGCGCACCGGGTTCCAGTGGACATCGAAGTTGATGAGCAGCGCGGCGTCCTGGAGGTTCACACCCTCGGCGAGCACGTCGGTGGCGAAGAGGACGTCGGTGGGCCGCTTGAGCGCCTGCGTCCAGCCGTTGATCCACAGCGCGTCGAGCTGCTGCTGCTCGAGCGGCGACGCGCCAGCGAGACGCGGACGCGAAGGACCAAGCCGATAGAATGGCGCGAAGGCGTGGATAACCGCATCGCGCTCTTCGGTCTCGCCGCTCACCACGGCGATGCGCCCGATGAGGTCCAGCACTTCTTCCTTCGACACGATGTGCCCCGCGCCCGTGGACAGGTCGCGCAGCACTGTCTTCCACTCGTTGCGTTCGAGCACGGGCGCCGCGCGCAACACCGAGTCGAGGTACGCGAGCGTGTCGGTGAACTGCGAGAAGACGATGGCCTTCTGGCCGTCCCTGCGTGCGCGCAGCAGCCGCGCCACGAGGCGCTGCAGCTTGGCGTCAGTGACGATGCGCATCGCCCACGCTGCCGACTTCGGCCAGTCGACTTCCTGGCCGCCGTTGATGAAGCGCTGTGGCCAGTCGCTTTGCGCGAAGCGACCGAAGATGATGTCGGCGAGACCGGGAACGACGCGTAGCAGCGTGCCCAGGTCGCGCGTGAGGTGCTCGCGCAGTCCCCAGAGGCGGTCGAGCTGCTCCTTGCGCTCCGTCGTTTTCTCGTCCTCGCCGAACAGGTCGAGCTGCGGCGGGAGCGGATCGTCGGTGTCAGCGGCGGCCTTCGCGCTCATGTGCGCCTTGCTCCAGCGCTCGAGGAGGTCGGGCGCGCGCATCTTCGACTTCGTACCCGCCGTGAGCAGCGCATCGATGCGGTCACGGTCGACGGGCTTCACCGCGTCGACGAGGTCCGCCAGCTCGGCGGCGAGCGCCTTCTCTCGCTTCTTGTCGCCGACCTCGCGGCACAGCTCGCCGAGCTGCTTGAGCCGATGCGCGTGCAGCGCCAGCAACCGGAGCAGGGTGATGAGGAACGCGACCGGCGATGACTCAAGGCGCTTGAGCACCAGCACGCGCTGCAAGCCGACGACTGACGAGACCTCGCCCGCGTCGCGGATGCCGTCGCGAACGTCGGCCCACATGTAGACCTTGAGCGAGAGCGGCGGGGCATCCTTGTCGGTGGCCTCGCCCTCGGTCTCGAAGAGCGGGAGGAAGCGCGCGAGCACGTCGCGGGTGTCGTCGTAGACGTCCTCGTAGACGAGCTTCTCGGGCGTGGCCGCGTCGGGCCGGAACAGGAGGCGCGCGTTCGAGCCCTGCTCGCGCTCAATCTGCTTGCAGAGCGCGCGCGAGCGCTGAACCACGATGCGGTCGAGTAGCTCGCCTGCGATGCGCGCCGGAGCTTCGGCCGGAGGCTGGCCGCTCTGGATGGCGGCGCGCACCGTAGCCTGCTGCGCGGTGAGCCGCTTCTCCTGCTCCTTGAGGTAGTCTCCCACGCGCGGCACCTGCACGCCGAACTGAACATCGTCGCGAAAGTCGGGCGCGTAGGCGAACTTGGCCGAGCCATCGCCATGAATGAGCAAAGCTGCGACATCGGCCGTGCCCTTGCCCTTGGCGGCCTTTCCAACGCGCTCTTCCACGTCCTTGAAGACACGAATGCGGTACTTGTCTGGCGTGAGGTTATCGTTAAAGAAAAGCGGTTTGCCGAACATCAGCGCCGCCTGCTGACGCAAATCCTCGAGGCTGTTGTTGACGGGCGTGGCGGTGAGCAGTAGCACCTTGCGGCGCAGGTCCTTGCGTGGCTGTAGCCGCAAAAGGTCGCGCAGTACCGTCGTGCGACGCGCGCCAACGGAGCGGAAGTTGTGCGCCTCGTCGACGATAACCAGGTCCGACAGGAGCAGGTGCTCCATATCGCTCATGCCCCCACGACCTCGCGTGAGGATGTCGCTCGACGGCACGATGCGCGAGAGCTTCGAGTGCGAGATGACGCGGATGGTGGCGAGCGGGACGCCGTATGCGGCGAGCGGCGCGATGGCCTCGCGCTGCCAAGTGCTGACCACCGAGTTGGGCGAGAGCACCGTGATGCGGAACGGATCGTCGGTCGCCGAGCGCTTCGTGTCGGCGAGCTGGTCCCGCCACTGGTTCGCGTAGTGAACAGCGACGGTGGTGGCGACGTAGGTTTTCCCGAGGCCGACGCCGTCGCAGAGCATCGCGCCGCCGTAGTCCTCGAGCTGCGCAACGAGGCGCTGCGCAGCTTGACGCTGGTAGGCGGCAGCCTGGTAGCGCTCCGTCGCGACATGCAACGTTCGCCGCTGGCCGACCATGCGCCCGATATGGTCGAGCAGCACCAGCCACGCCTTCTCGCGCGGATTGCACTCCTCGAGCGACGAGACGCGGCGCACGGGGCACGCGAAGTGGGCGTCGACGAAGGCGCGCGCTTCACGGTCCCACTCGCGATGCGGCGTCGGCGAGAGCGAGGCCTGCGTGTCCCAATGGCCCCACGCGTCGCCGGGGCGAACGTGGCCGAGCGTGAGGTGTGCGCAGAGGTGCAGGAGCATCTCGGCGACCAGCGCGGCGGGCTGCTCGAGGTCGACGGCGACGACGACGCGGTCGGCTTCGGGCACGAGGCGCGCGATGGCGTGCGCTTCGGGCGACACGACGAAGGTGCCCTCGGGGGCGGCTGTCTTGTCGACGACGGCCCACGCGAAGGGGATGTCGAAGTGCGCCGAGAGGTGGGCATGCAGCTCGTTCAGCGCCTCACGCGGGCTACACGTGAGCAGGTCGTACTGCTCCCACCACCCGGCCTCGGGTGCGCGCGGCTTCGACGTCGGCGCGAGGCCGTTCACCCACAGAGCGACCGCACCCTCCGAGGTCGCTGTGCTCCAAACCGCGTCGCGGAGCGTGCTGCGCACCGGTTGGGCGGCATCATTAGACTTCGTCGTGCTCCAGGAAAGCGGATGGTCGCCGGTGAGCTCGGCCTCCTCGAAGCCGCCACACCGCAGCGCGAGCCCGACGAGCGCGTGGGCGGCGTCAAGGGCGAGCGCCTCGGCGGTGGTCGGGAGCGCGAGCGCGGTGATGGGAGCGACGGGGTCCGGAGCGCTTTGGAGCCAGAGGTATCCAGTAGCGTCGCAGCGAGCGAACGGGGCGCGTATGGCGACTCCGCACGGCTCCGAGAGTCGCAGCGAGAGCTCGCCTTGAAATACATGAATGCCTTGACGAACGCTAAACTGGAGCCTTTCACTGACGCCACTTGCAAGATGACCAGCCATCTGTGCAGCGAAGTCTTCGTGGGACCCTATAGTAATGATCGTCGCAATGACTTCTGCACTCGATCCGACGAGCAGACTTTTGAGCGCACAAAAATAGCAAGATGCATAGAAGGGCGAACTGAATCGTACGTGCAAAACCAGATTTCCTGCATCGAAGCTTACAGGCCCAACTGGCCGACATTCCCTTAACCCATTCTTCATCGCTATTTTTCGCTCGCCCTTTACTGCTCTTCAGTCGTCCGAGATTGATCAAAAGAAAGCATGGATCTCGACACTTTATATTCCTCTCAGTCTATACATTATGCCTCGGGGGCAGTACGCGCGTGCTCGACGGTTGGCGATCTCCAAAATCGGAACGACACATTGGGCGCGACTCCAGGTCCATCATCTCGACCGATGGCATTCAACCCAGTGTCTGGTGCGATCGCACGTTAAGCAGCTTCGCCAACTCAGTATGAGAAGCCAGTTCCTTGCCTTGGACATTGGCCCGGTCCTCACTTAGGAGGCGGCAGTTCTTTATCTACCGTGAGAACCCATCCAACGCATCTCGTTTTCTCAATCATCAATGTTGCACCAGACAGAGCGCATCTTGCGTTCGAACGATGTGCTCACGCAGGAGCGGTTGAAGGTACTCTTGACCAATGACAGGGATTTGCGTTCGGCAATCGCTTCTGACCGATGGACGATTCACAGATTTTCCGATGCTAAGCCGCGGACTGCCACTCCGTTCGACTTCGACTGGGCCGCGGCTTGTCCTTCGGCAATGCTCTACCCGCGCCTTCTTCGCAACCGCATGGATGCGAGCAGATCGCTGCATAGATCGTCTCATAGCTGTCCTGTCGAGCGGGAACGTTCGGGGCATAGCCCAGCAGTTTCACCGCAATCTGCTCGACGATCGGTGCTCGAAGCGAGACGATCCCACACATGTTCCTGAAGCAAGCCGCCACCCTCGGCCAGCTTACGCGTCCAAACAGGACAGGACGCGTTGACGCATGCGCCAACAGCTCTCACCCCTTAGCGAGCCCGCCGGTCGGACCTCATTGCGGGCAAGCTCACGTGGAACTGTGAACACATCCCACCGGGATGTGGACGAACGAAATGGCGCGCCCGGAGGGATTCGAACCCCCGACCAATGGCTTCGGAAGCCACTACTCTATCCGGCTGAGCTACGGGCGCGTTGTTGCTGATGTCGGCGTGTCCGCGGGAGGGAGCTGCCGCCGAGGAGCGGCCGGGGAGGCCGCCGCGGGGTGGCGATCATAGCGTGTCGCGCGGCGTTGATCCATGCGCCTGCGACCTCGGCGCCCTTTCGTGGCCTGGGGCGGCTGGCTATACTTGCGCGTCTTTTTGGCCTGTTGGACGATCCGGGCGGGTCATCCCCGGCCGGAGCGTTCGTGCGGACCCTTTGCCGGCAGCCGCTTTAGCTACCCGCTACCGAGGTGGATTCGTGAGCAATCCCGTAAACAAGACCGACCTGGCCTTCCTCAAGCATTTCTCGATGCTGATCCTGTTCCTGGTCCTGGTCGCCATCGGCCTGATCGCGCTGGCCATGTACATCTACGCCGGCAACCCGTCGCCGACCAACACCGATCAGGCCAAGATCGTCGACACGCGTCTGGCGCCGGTCGGCGGCGTCTACGCCGGTGACACCGGTCGCGCCGCGATGCTGGCCGCGCAGGAGGCCGCCGCCAAGGCCGCCGCGTCGCAGGTCGCCTATGGCGGCACCACCGACGGCAGCGTGATCTTCGGCAACCTCTGCCAGAGCTGCCACGGCACCGGCGCCGGCGGCGCGCCGAAGCTGACCGACAAGGCGCACTGGGGTCCGCGCCTGGCCGAAGGCGTCGACACGCTGGTCAAGCACGCGATCGAGGGCTACACCGGCAACAGCGGCATGATGCCGCCGCGCGGCGGCAATCCGGCACTGACCGACGAGCAGGTCCGCGCGACCGTCGAGTGGATGATCGAGCAGGTCAAGTAAGCCGCCGTTTCCACCGCAGCGAATCGATCGAAACGCCGCCTCCGGGCGGCGTTTTTCGTTGCGGCCGGCACGGCGGCCGCCGCCCTGCGCTTGTGCAAGGCCGGCAGCGCAGCGCACCAGGCTGGTGCGCCCGGCGGGCCAAGATCGCGCGCCAACCGAGCTAAATCGTTGATAAATAGAATCTGACGCGCCGCAACATGCGTGGCATGTCGCTTGCTGAACCGGAACGGCGTTGAGCCCGATCCCCACACCAGCAAGAGGCCCGTCATGAACAAGCGACTCTCGGCGTTGTGCGTGTCCGTTCCGATCGTGTGTTGTCTGGCCGCATCGGCCCATGCCCAGGACGAGGCGACGCCGCCGTTCAGCGGCTCGTTCGCGCTGACCAGCGACTACATCTTCCGCGGCACGACGCAGACCAATCGCAAGCCGGCCCTGCAGGGCGGCATCCAGTACGACCACGCCAGCGGCTTCTACGCCGGCGTCTGGGGCAGCAACGTCAGCTGGCTGTCCGATGCCTCCGACGAGGTCTCCAGCAGCGTCGAGCTCGACGCGTATGCGGGCTTCTCCAACAGCTTCGGCGAGAGCGACTTCGGCTACGACGTCGGCGTGCTGCGCTACTTCTATCCGGGCCGCTATCCGACCGGTTTCGTCAGCCCGAACACCACCGAGGTCTACGCCGCGCTGAGCTGGACCGAGCTGACGCTGAAGTACTCCTACGCGCTGACCAATACGTTCGGCTGGGCCGACTCGAAGCACAGCGACTACGTCGAGCTCAACTACAGCCTGCCGTTCGCCGAGGTCTGGACGCTGGATCTGCACGTGGGCCGGCAGACGATCGACGGCACCAGCGGCGCGGACTACACCGACTGGAAGGTCGGCGTCGGCTACGACTTCGGCCAGGGCTATTCGCTCTCGGCCGCCTACGTCGACACCAATGCCGACCGCGACTACTACACCAACGCCTTCGGCAAGAACCTCGGCAAATCCACCGGCGTCGTGACCCTGACCAAGTCGTTCTGAGGCGACGCCTCGCCCACGGAGAACCCCATGAAACTGATCACCGCCATCGTTCGGCCGTTCAAGCTCGACGAGGTCCGCGAAGCGCTCTCGCAAGCGGGCGTGTCCGGCATCACCGTCACCGAAGTCAAGGGATTCGGCCGGCAGAAAGGCCATACCGAGCTCTACCGCGGCGCCGAGTACGTCGTGGACTTCCTGCCGAAGATCAAGATCGAAACCGTCGTCACCGACGACCGCGTCGACGCCGTGCTCGAGGCGATCCAGGCCGCGGCGGCCACCGGCAAGACCGGCGACGGCAAGATCTTCGTCGCCGCCATCGAACAGGTCATCCGCATCCGCACCGGCGAAGTCGGCGCGGACGCCCTTTGAACTCCCATCGTGAGGAAGCCATGAACATTCGACTCTCGACACGGTGGCAGCACCGTCCGCTGACCGGCCTGGCCCTGCTCTCGGGCGTGCTGATGGCCGGCATTCCGTCTCTCGCATTCGCCCAGGAGACCGCACCGGTGGTCGTCGACAAGGGCGATGTCGCCTGGATGCTGACCTCGACCCTGCTCGTGCTGCTGATGACGGTGCCGGGCCTGGCGCTGTTCTACGGCGGCATGGTCCGCGCCAAGAACGTGCTGTCGGTGCTGATGCAGGTGATGACCGTGTTCTCGCTGCTGGTGATCCTGTGGGCGGTGTACGGCTACAGCCTGGCGTTCGCCGGCGGCGGCGCGTTCATCGGCACGTTCGACAAGGTGTTCCTGTCCGGCGTCACGATCCAGTCGCTGGCCGACACCTTCACCGACAACGTCAAGCTGCCCGAATACGTGTTCATCGCGTTCCAGTCGACGTTCGCGGGCATCACCGGCGCGCTGATCGTCGGTGCGTTCGCCGAGCGCATCAAGTTCTCGGCGGCGCTGCTGTTCTCGGTGCTGTGGTTCACGTTCGGCTATCTGCCGATGGCGCACATGGTCTGGGCGGCCGGCGGCTACCTGTTCGAGAAGGGCGCGCTGGACTTCGCCGGCGGCACCGTCGTGCACATCAACGCCGGCGTCGCCGGCCTGGTCGGCGCCTACCTGGTCGGCAAGCGCACCGGCTTCGGCCGCGAGGCGATCAAGCCGCACAACGTGACCTTCACGATGGTCGGCGCGTCGCTGCTGTGGGTCGGCTGGTTCGGCTTCAATGCCGGCTCCAACCTCGAGGCGACCGCGGGCGCGGCGCTGGCGTTCATCAATACGCTGTTCGCGACGGCCGCGGCGATCCTGGCCTGGTCGCTGGTCGAGGCGATCACCAAGGGCAAGCCCTCGGTGCTCGGCGGCGCCTCCGGCGCGGTCGCCGGTCTGGTCGGCATCACGCCGGCGGCCGGCCTGGTCGGCCCGTTCGGCGCGATCGTGATCGGCCTGGCGGCCGGCGTGATCTGCGTCTGGGGCGTGACCGGTCTGAAGCGTCTGCTCGGGGCGGACGACAGCCTGGACGTGTTCGGCGTGCACGGCATCGGCGGCATCGTCGGCGCGATCCTGACCGGCGTGTTCGCGGCGCCGTCGCTCGGCGGGACCGGCGCCGAGGACTACGCGATCGGTGCGCAGGTCGGCATCCAGGCGCTCAGCGTCGGCATCACGATCGTGTGGATCGGCATCGTCTCGGCGGTCTCGTTCCTGATCGCCAAGCTGGTGTTCGGACTGCGCGTCAGCGAGGAAGAAGAGCGCGAAGGCCTGGACATCACCTACCACGGCGAGTCCGCCTACGAGAGTTGAGCTTCGGGGAGTCGGCGGCGGGGCCGGTGCATCGGCGCCCGCCGCCGTCTGAATCCTCAGGCGCGCCAGCGTTCGGGCCGGCGCGCGAACTCGACCAGATCCGGAAAGAACGCGGCGAACGCCGCGTCCAGCTGCGGCTCGATCGGCGCGATCGCCTCGAGTCCGGCCGCCAGCGGATTGGCCCGGCTCAGACGGCTGCCGACGCCGGCCAGCACCTGACCGATCATCGCGCGCTCGCGGTAGCGCAGCGGCAGATCGTGGGCGTGCAGATAGCGTGAGAACCGGCGCAGTCCGTCCGGCAGGATCGCCTCGCGCGCATGCAGCAGGCCCTGCACGCGGCCGCTGAAATCGCTCAGCGGCTCGTCGGACCACTGCGCGAAATCGCGCGCCAGCAGATGGTCGAACCAGACGTCGAGCACGATGCCGGCATAGCGCCGGAACGGCGGCGCGAACAGGCCGCGCGCGGCGACCACCTGCGGATGCGCATCGGTGTAGCGGTCGATCGCGCGGTGCTGCGCGATGCCCTCGCGGCGCAGCGCCGGCAGGGCCGGATCGATCGCGCCGCGCACGAAATCGCCGAGCAGGCTGCCGAGCATGCGCTCGGGCTCGTCGCCGGCCAGCAGGGCGTGCGCGAGATGATTCACCGGCCGGCCGCTCGGGTCGACACGGCACATGGCCGATCGGGACGTCGCATCCCTTATTATCGCTCCCGATGAACGCCTCGCCGCCCTTCCGCCCCACCGCCTTCCCCGCCGAAGCGACGGTTCTGCTGCTGCCGGGTCCCGCCGGCGCGATCGAGCTGGCCTGCGCGCTGCCGGAGCCGGGCACCGCGCGCGCCGGCACGGCGGTGATCTGCCACCCGCATCCGCTGCAGGGGGGCACGATGCACAACAAGGTCGTCACGATCATCGAACGCGCGCTGCGCGAACTGGGCCTGGCGACCGTGCGCTTCAATTTCCGCGGCGTCGGCGCGTCCGAGGGCAGCTACGACGAGGGCAACGGCGAGTCGGACGATCTGGCCGCGATCGTCGGCTGGGTGCGCGAGGTGCGCCCCGGCGACGCGGTCTGGCTGGCCGGCTTCTCGTTCGGCAGCTACGTCGCGCTGCGCAATGCGCAGCGACTGGATGCGGCGGCGCTGGTCACGGTCGCGCCGCCGGTCGGACGCTGGGACTTCTCGCAGATCACGCTGCCGGAGTGCCCGTGGCTGGTCGTGCAGGGCGAGGAGGACGAGATCGTCGATCCGGCGGCGGTGTTCGACTGGATCGACTCGCTGGCCGAACCGCCGCAGCTGGTCCGCATGCCCGAGACCGGCCATTTCTTCCACCGCCGCCTGATGGACCTGCGCGGCCTGCTCAAGAACGCGCTGCAGTCGCATCTGCCGCCGGCGGCATGAGCGGCCGCTGCGTTTCGCCGGACGCGCCGCCGTGACCGACGCCGCGCAGGACACGCCTCAGCCGCCGAGCGTGCGTTACCGCGCCGGCGCGGCGGCGGGCCACTGGCAGTCCGATCCGGCCCAGGAAGCGGCGCTGCCGGCGCTGGACCGGATCTGGCACGCCCTGGTCGAGGCCGAGCGGCCGCTGCCGCTGTGGCAGCGCCTGACCGGGCGCCGCGGGGCACGTGAAGCGCCGCGCGGCCTGTACCTGTGGGGCCGGGTCGGCCGCGGCAAGACGTTCCTGACCGAGTTGTTCGTCGACAGCCTGCCGATCGCGGCCAAGCGGCGCGTCCATTTCCATCGCTTCATGCAGGAGGTCCACCAGGACCTCAAGGTGCTGGCCGGCCGCGCCGATCCGCTGGTCGAGGTCGCGCGACGCACGGCGGCGCAGGCGCGCCTGCTGTGCCTGGACGAGTTCCTGGTCAGCGACATCGGCGATGCGATGATCCTCGGCAACCTGCTCAAGGCGCTGTTCGCCGAGGGCGTGGTGCTGGTCACGACGTCGAACACGCCGCCGTCCGAGCTCTATCGCGACGGCCTGCAGCGCGACCGCTTCCTGCCGGCGATCGCGTCGATCCAGGCGCATTGCGAAACGGTCGAACTGGCCTCGCCGCACGACTGGCGGCTGCGCGCGCTCAAGCAGGCGCCGGTCTACCACACGCCGCCGGGTCCGGAAGCCGAACGGCGCATGCTGGCGACCTTCCGCCGCGTCGCGCACGGCGCCGAGCAGGTCGATTTCGTGATGACGCTCAACGAGCGGCCGGTGCCGGTGCGGCGCGCCGCGGCCGGCGTGATCTGGTTCGAGTTCGCCGCGCTGTGCGAGGGGCCGCGCGGCGTGGCCGATTACATCGAGCTGGGGCGCAGCCATCACACGCTGCTGGTGTCCAACGTCCCGCAGTTCACGCCGCAGACCGAGGATGCGGCCTTGCGCTTCGTCGAGCTGGTCGACGAGCTCTACGACCGCGGCGTCAAGCTGGTGCTGTCGGCGGCGACGCCGATCATCGACCTCTACGACGGCAACCGGCTGCGCGCGGCATTCGCGCGGACCGAGTCGCGCCTGATCGAGATGCAGAGCGAGGACTACCTCGCCCGCGAACACCGCGCCTGAGTGCGCACAGCGGTCGGGTGTTCCTGGTCGGATCGCGACACGACGATCGCGCCTGCCCTGCCCTTGCACGCATCGTGGCTCGGACCGCGAGTGAAACGGTCCGTGAGAAACCGGCGGACCGTGCGTCCGCCGGTTCCGTGACGCTCAGCGCCGCGCCGGCTCGAACAGGCCGCGATACAGGACACCGCCGATCGCACCCCCGATCAGCGGTGCGACCCAGAACGCCCAGAGCTGGGCCAGATGCGCGCCGCCGGCGAACACCGCCACGCCGGTGCTGCGCGCCGGATTGACCGAGGTATTGGTCACCGGAATGCTGATCAGGTGGATCAGCGTCAGCGCCAGGCCGATCGCCAGCGGTGCGAAGCCGGCCGGCGCGCGCCCGTCGGTCGCGCCCATGATGATCAGCACGAAGAACGCCGTCAGCACGATCTCGGCGACCAGGGCGGCGGTCAGCGAATAGCCGCCCGGCGACAGCGCGCCGTAGCCGTTCGACGCGAAGCCAGCCGACACGTCGAATCCGCTCTTGCCGCTGGCGATCAGGTACAGCACGCCGCCGGCGGCGATCGCGCCGAGCACCTGGGCGATCACGTACGGAATGAAATCACGCGCCGGAAAGCGCCCGCCGGCGAGCAGGCCGATCGAGACCGCCGGATTGAAATGCCCGCCCGAGATGTGGCCGACCGCATAGGCCATCGTCACCACGGTGAGGCCGAACGCCAGTGCGACGCCGGCGAAACCGATGCCCAGCTGCGGAAACGCCGCGGCGAGCACCGCGCTGCCGCAACCGCCGAACACCAACCAGAACGTGCCGAGAAACTCGGCCGCCGTACGTTTGCCCAAGGACATGGCTTGACTCCCTTTCAAATGGACCTGCGCTCCGCGATGCGCGAAACGCCCCTCCTCCCGCGATGACGGGATCGCCGGCATCCTACGCGCCCCGATCGAGGCCATTTGAAAACTTCGGTGGCGGCGAACGGAGCCAACCGGCCTTTCACCCCTCCGCAGGCATCCACCCGCAACCCGCCCGCGGCTCTCGCTCCAGCTCCAGCTCCGGCTCCGGCTCCAGCTGCAGCTGCGGCTGCGGCTGCGGCTTTCGCTCTCGCTGTGGCCATTGCTCTTGGCTGTCGGTGCGCCTAAAGCAGCGTGCCTGGGCGACCGAGAAGCGCAGGGCACCGATGCGGCGCAGCCGCATCGGCTCGCGTCAGCGCAGGCGGTTTTGGTGACTTTTGACAAGACAAAAGTCACCCGCTCGCGCAGCGAGCGGAAGCTCCGCTCTTGAATCTTTTAGCTTGGACTTTCTAGACGATCGAAGCCCCGAAGAGGCTCAGATCAAGACCGAATCGACATCGAAGCACACCTGCTTCAAGTCGCTCGAAGCCAAAAAAACCGGCCCGACGCAAGAGTCGAATCCAAATACCCACCGACGACAGAAGACCAAAAAAGAACGGCGCCCCGCAGGGCGCCGTCCAGACATCCGAAACGCGAGACTTACTTGATGCGACTGATCGTGAAAGCACCGACACTGACACCCAGCCCGACACCCTCACCGGTACCCGCCAGCGCGAGCGAGACCGTACCCTTGGTCAGCACCTGCGCCGCGCCGGACTTGACCACGCCAGCCTGCGCCTCGCCCTCGGCATAGGTGCCGAGCACGTCGTTGATCGTGCGCACGTCCGAGAACGTGCCGCGGCCGTCGTCGATCCGGTACTTGCCGACGGTCAGACCGCCGCCCTTGGCTTCGATCTTGACGCGCATCGACTGACCGTTCTCGCAGGTCACCGTACCGGTGCCCTCGGCATGCTTGACCACGGCGGCCCAGCCGCTCAGCGTGAAGCGCAGCTTGCAGTCCAGATCGGCGGCACGCGCCGGCGAAGCACTCATCGCCCCGACCATCAGCGCGGCCGCAGCCACACCCGCCAACCCTGCACGTGTTGCCATGATGACGCTCCTCCTCTGAAGGGCGTTCAGTTTTGGGCGGCGAGCCTGAACGGCGCGAAACTTGTCGGCGCGTCGGTTCAGCCGGCCGACGGCGTGGCCTGGCCGCGCTTGAGGCTGTCCAGATCGGCCAGCACGTCCTTGACGTTCTGCTCCGGATCGACGTCGACGTAGCGGCGCGCGACATGGCCTTGCGGATCGATCAGGAAGGTCTCGCGCCGCGCGTAGGACATGCCCATGCGATCGGCGAGCACGCCGTAACTGCGCGCGGCGGACTTGTCGATGTCGGCCAGCAGCGGGAACGGCACCTGGTGCTTCTCGGCGAACTCGGCGTGCGAGGCGACGTCGTCGAGGCTGACGCCGAGCACGTCGGCGCCGGCCTTGCGCAGCTGCGCGATGTCGTCGCGGAATGCGCAGACCTGGGCCGTGCAGCCCGGCGTGAAGTCCTTCGGATAGAAGTACAGCACGAGCCAATGGCCGCGGTACTGCTCGAGCGTATGCCAGCGGCTCTTCTGGTCCTGCAGACGGAAATCGGGCGCGGCCTGGCCGGCCTGCGGGCCGGCCGTCGCGGTCTCGGCCGCGCTGGCCTGCGGCGCGGCAATGCCGCACCAGGCGACGCTCAGCAGCGCGGCCGACAAGATCAGGGATCGCATGTGGGTGACTCCTCGGGGGCGAAGAAACTCCGACAGCTTACTCCGCCGCCGTGCGCGCGGCGGGATCGACGTGGTCGAGCAGCACGCGCCAGCGCTCGCGCTTGAGCGCGACCGGCATCGACGCATTGGCCGGGCTGGTCGACGGCAGGGCGAGCACGGTCAGGTGCTCGGCGAGATCGGCCGGCAGCGCCGGCCGGACCAGGCGACGGAACGCCTCCTGCGCCTTGCCGCCGTTGAGCGCGATCGTGCGCAGGCGCGGCTGGGTGCGCAGCAGGCCGGCGATGTCGTTGGGCACTTCGCTGGCGCGCACGATCGACGCATCGAGGCTGCCGGGTCGCTCGCAGTCGCGCAGCACGTCCCAGATGCCGATGCCGAGCGCGTGCAGGCGGCCGATCCGCTCGGCATAGGGCAGATCCGGTCCGGCGTCGAACATCTCGCCCATGAACCGCCAGAACAGATTGTGCGGATGGCCGTAGGACTGGCGCAGCTCCAGCGAGCGCACGCTCGGCACGCTGCCGAGCAGCAGCAGCCGGCAGTCCGGACCGACCTGCGGCGGAAAGCTGCTGACGCGATGTTCCGTCGCCATCAGGCCTTTTTCGCGCGCGTGGCCGCGGCGCGGGACGCCGCGTGCTCGGCCACGAAGGTCTCGAGCGGCGTCGACGCGATCAGCGCGGCGAGTGCTTCGAGCGGCAGATCCTCCAGCCGTTTGAAGCGTACGCAGGACTTGCCGAAGTCGAGCTTCTTGCCGGCTTCGCGGAACGCATCGCGCAGGCTCTGCTCATGTGCGGAACCCTCGCACAGACTCATCAGATACAGCGAATAGGCGTTCTTCTGCGCGGCCAGAGCGGCGTAGCCGAGGGGCTGTCCGTTGGACGTGTCGGGGTAGCGTTCGAGCGGGACCTCGTAACAGATCATGCCCCAGTTCATCGTCTCGACGTAGCCCGGCGGCAGGTGCTTCAGGATCAGATCGCGCAGCGGCGCGATCACCGCCCTGCGTTCCTCGGGCAACTCGGCCAGATAGGTGCTCACGTCGACGGCAGTGCTCTTGACCATGATCGTTCTCCTGCGCGTTCGCGCCCTGTCGTGCGACCTACTTCTTCTTGGCCAGCTCCGGGAACTTGGCCGCATCGTAACCGCCGACCTCGAACTCGAAGCGGCGCTTGCCGCCGTCCTTGAGCGTGGCCTCCAGCGTGATCACGCCGGTCTTGCTCATGCGCGCGATGAAGCCTTTCTCGTCCTTGATGAAGAGCGCCGGCTCGCCGGTCTCGGGCAGATAGGCCTCGATCGCGGCGGCCTGGCCGTCGAACGTCGCCGGCAGCCTGCAGACGTCGCGGCAGACGAAGCCCTTGCCGCTGCCGAACAGGTAGACGCTCAGGCCCCATTCGCTGTGCCGGCGCAGCACCAGCCGGATGCGCTCCTCGGCCGCGCCGCCGCTGCTGTAGATCGACGCGGTGTTCTGCGTGCCGCCCGATTCGGAGGTGCCGGTCTGGTACGACCACAGCCGCTCGAGCCGACGCCGCGTCGTCGTCGCCTCGGCCTTGGCCTGCACCTCGGCCAGCGTCTGCTTGACCTTGGCCGCCTCCGGACTGTCCGGGAAGCGCTGCACGATGTCCTGGCCGATCGGCGCGGCCAGCTCGTAGCTCTGCGACTTCAGCAGGTCCTCGTACATCGCGATTTCCTTGGCGAGCTGCGTATTGACGGCGGGCGCCGCCGGCGCGGCCGGTGCGGGGGCGCGGTCGGAGCCCGAGCAGGCGGCCAGCAGGCCGGCCAACAGCGCGAGCGCCGAACGGGATGCGAAGCGGGACGGGACGATGGACATGCGCGGGACCTGGAAGGTGAAAAGATGACGGGGCGACACTAGCAGGCCGTCGGTAAACGATGCCTGCCCGTGGCGGATCGAAGCGACACCCTCGACGGGCGGCCGGTCGCCGGCCGCACCGCGCGACGCGCCCCGGAACCGATCGCCCGCTCGACGCCGCGGCGAACGCGCTCCGGATCGCGGCGGCGATCGCCGGCCGCGCGCTACTCGATGACCTGGCGGCGCAGCGTCTGGCGCACGCTCGGTATCGCGCGGCGGTTGACGCCGAGCTCGGCGGCCAGATCGGCATAGCCGAGCAGCGCGGCGACCTCGCCGGGCGAGCGCCCCATGCGGTCGGGCAGATCGAGTGGTGCGCCGCGCGTCTTGAGCAGCCGCGCGCAGCCGAGCAGGCCGTGCATCGCGCAGGCGTGCAGCGGACTGACGCCGCGCTGGTCCTGCCGATCCAGCGGCGCGCCGCGCTCGACCAGCAGACCGGCGACCAGCGCGAGATGCCGCGCGTCGCACGGCGTGCCGGGATCGGCGCGCGCGCCGAGCAGCAGCAGCAAGGCGTCGTAGCCGGCCTCGTCGCGCTGCTCGAGCAGGGCGCGATGGCGCAGCAGCGTGTCGAACAGGGCGTGCGCGGTCGCGGTGTCGCGGCTGCTGAAAGCGAACTGCGCCGCCGCGTGCAGCGCGACGATGCCGGTGTCGTCGGCGGCATTGGCGTCGGCGCCGGCCTGCAGCAGCAGCTCGGCGACGCGCGGCAGGCCGAGTGCGGCGGCGACCATCAGCGACGTGCCGCCGCCGGGCAGCGGCAGATCCGCCGGCACGCCGCGTTCGAGCAGGGTCGCGACGACCGACTCGCGCCGCGCGCTGACCGCGGCCGACAAGGCATGCGCGCCGGACTGCGTCAGATGGAGCCGGTCGGCGCCGGCGTCGAGCAGCAAGGCGACCAGACCGGCATAGCCGGCACCACTGGCGCGCACCAACGCGGTCGCGCCCTGCGCGTCGGTGCCGTCGAGCGGGACGCCCATCGCCAGCATGCGCTCGACCGCGTCGAGATCGCCGAGCGCGGCCGCGGCCGGCAGGTCCTCGCCGCGCAGGCGGCGCCGCGGCAGGTGCCAGCGCGTCCAGTTGAGCCAGTAGGCCAGCTCGCGCTCGGGCCGCGCGAGCGCGAGGCCGAGCGCGGTTTCGCCGTGTGCCGAGGCGATCTCCGGATCGGCGCCGGCGGCGATCAGGCTGCGCAGCAGCGGCACCGCGACGGCGGCCTCCAGCTTCATCGCCGCGTGCAGCGGCGTGCGGCCGACCACGTCGCGGGCGTTCGGATCGGCGCCGCGCGCGAGCAGCGCATCGACGAGGTCGGCATCGCCGAGCGCGGCGGCCAGATGCAGCGCGGTGCGCTCGCCGGCGGCGCGTCCGGCCGCGTCGGCGCCGCGCTCCAGCAGCTCGCGCGCCAGCCGGCGCAGCGGCAGCCCCGGCTTGTCGGCCGGCGTGACCGCCAGCACGCGCGCCAGCACGCCGGCACCGCCGACCGCGACGCCGCGCGCGACGAGTTCGGCCAGCGCCTCGTAGGCATCGGGCAGCTCGGCCAGCAGCGCCTCGAACAGGCTGCGCCCGTCGGCCATCCGCGCGTCGACGTCCAGATCGCGGTTGAGCAGCCAGTCGCGCGCCGCGCGGTGTTCCGCGTCGCGCAGCGCGACGAAGATGCTGGCCAGCACGCTCTGCGGCCAGTCGCGGACCATGCCGGAGAATTCCTGCACGACCGGCCAGTGGCCGAAGCGCAGCGCATCGAGCAGATGCTCGGCGCTGGCGGCTTCCATCGGCAGCGTGGTGCCGACCAGGCTGCTCGGCAGCGGATAGGCCGGATCGAGCAGCGCGACGATGTGCCAGCGGCCGGCCGCGACCGCGTAGTCGAGTGCGCGACGGCCGTCGCCGGCGCGGCGCTCGCGATCGGCGCCCTGCGCCAGCAGCGCGCGCACGCAGTCCTCGCTGGCGTGGCGCGATGCGCAGGCGACGACCAGTGCGGTGCGGCCGTTGACGTCGACGCGGTCCGGATCGACCTTGCGCCGACCGAGTGCGTTGACGACCTGCACCGCGCCGACCTGGGCGGCGGCCATCAGCGCGGTCGTGCCGTGCTGGTCGGCCAGGTTCGGATCGGCACCGGCCGCGAGCAGGGCCTCGACGATCGCCGCATGCCCGGCCAGCGCCGCGGCCAGCAGCGCGGTGCGGTCGAGCGTGCCGCGCACGTCGACCGCGGCCTTACGCTTGAGCAGCAGGCGCACGCCGGCCGGATCGTCCTCGGCGACCGCGGCAGCCTGGATCAGCGCCGGCTGCGCGCCGGCGACGTCGCTGCGCGCACCGCGGTCGAGCAGGAAGCCGGCGATCGCCCAGTTCGCGTTCGCACAGGCGATGCCGAGCGTGGTCAGGCCTTCGTGGTTGATCGCGTCGACGTCGGCACCGGCGTCGACCAGCAGGGCGGCGACGGCCGGTTCGACGCACAGACCGGCGTGATGCAGCGGCGTATTGCCGGCCGCGTCGGCCAGCCGCGGATCGGCGCCGTTGGCCAGCAGCATCATCACCGCGTCGGGCCGGCCCTGATAGCTGTCGCGCGTGGCGGCGATCAGCGGCGTCAGGCCGGCCTGCGCGCGGTTGACGTCGGCGCCGCGGCCGATCAGCGCGCGCAGCAGCCGCAGATCCGGCTGCGTCACGGCGACCATCAGTACGCTGCGCTGGTCGCGGTCGTGACCCTCGGGCGCGGTATCGGGATGGGCGCCGTGCTCGATCGCGGCCAGCGCCAGGTCGATCTGGCCGGCGCGCGCGGCATTGAGCACGATCGCGTTGAGCTCGGCGCGCGCCATGCCGGGCGGCAGCAGCGGCGAGGAGGCCGCCTCGGCGACCGGCTCGGTCCGGTCCGGCGGGCTGCGCCGGCCGCGCCGCGTCAGCAGCAGCCGGATGCAGCCGCCGGCGATGCCGAGACAGGCCAGCGGCACCACGACGAGCAGATACAGCGCGGCTGCGATCAGGCGCGTGCCCTCGGCGATGCGATCGCCGGCGGTCGGGATCACCAGCGCGCCGCCGACGATCAGCAGCACGCCGACCGCCGCAGGCAGGCCCTGGAACAGGTTGTTGCGAAAATCGCGCGTCAGATGCCAGGCGAATGCCACGCTGCGCTGCAGGGCCGCGAACAGCCACGAGCGGCCCTCGTCGCGCGCGTAGGCGTCGTCCCATTCGAACGGCAGCGCCAGCGCCGGCCACGAGCGCCAGAACACGTACAGCGCCGCGAGCAGGGCCAGCGAGGAGCCGAGTGCGGTCGCCGCCGACGGCGCGTGCAGCAGCCACCAGGCCGGCACCGCCATGATCGCGGTCAGCACCGCGGCGAATCCGATCAGCAGCACCAGCGCGACCAGACCCGATCGCGCCAGGTCGCGCCAGACGCCGCGCTCGCGGCCGAAGCCGATCGCGCGGCAGACCAGGGTCATGACGACCGCGTCCAGCGCGAGCAGCACGACCAGCGTCGCGGGATGGCGGATCAGACCGGACAGCAGCGTCAGTACGGAATCGGGCATGCCGGCCTCGTCGGCGGTCTGCCGGGCGCGCCGAGCGCGCCCGACGTCAAGACGGACCCATCATGAAGGACTCGTCGGGCAGCGGCAACTGCAGATGGAAGCCCTGCTCGCGCAGGTTGCGCATGACCGCATTGACGTCCTCGCGCGCGAGCTTGCGCTCCGGCGAGAGCTGCAGCGAGATCACGAACGCCAGCTCGCCGAGCTGCTCGGCCAGGGCGTCGGGCAGCACGTCGAAGCCCTCTTCCTCACGCAGGAAGATGTAGGTATCGGTCTTGCGCACGCTCTTGTAGACGAAACAATCCATCCGCTCCCCGCCTCGTGGTGGCTTGCGGCAAGCATAACGCGATCGTCCTTCGCTGCCAGCACGCGCGCTCGCGGATGCCGCTCCGAACATCGCTCCGACCCGGTCCGCCGCGGGCATCGGCCGATGCCGGCGGACGCAGGGGGCATCGGGCAGGTCGCTCGTCGCGGCGATGCCGAGGCCATGCTGATCCGGCGATGGCGCCGACGCGGCACGCAGACCGCGCAGACTGCCGCTGCGGCCGGATAGATGGCTCGGGGCCGTGGTCGACCGGCAGCGCGGGACGCCGGCCGATGCGATCGATGGACCGCCATGCCGGCCCTGGATGAATGCGGCGCGACCCCCACCTCGGCGATCCGGGCCGGCGCGGCGACCGCGTCGTTCCGACGGCCGCGACGGTGCCTGCCGGCGCCCTCGCGACGCGTCGACGCGCACCGCCGCGCGGCGCGGCCGGTCGGGCCGCGTCTGGCATGCGCGAGGAGCGCCTGTGTATAACGCCGGTTACACATCGCCGCCCCGATGACTCGATCCGAATGAGCGACTCCCTCGCGACACCCGCGTCCCGGTCCCGAATCCGCCGCTGGCTGGCCGCCGCCCCGATCGACGATCCGGTCGACCGCCGCAATGCGCCGATGCTGCAGATCGTGCTGATCCTGATCGGCTGCGTGCCGCCGCTGATGTGGCTGTACCGGATCGCGCTCAGCGCGCTGCCGTGGCGGCCCGGCGAGACGGCCAGCGTGCTGATGAGCCTGTCGCTGAGCACGATGGCCTGGATCGGACTGGCAATGATCCGGCGCGGCCGGTTCCGCACGGCGGCGGGCCTGGTGCTCGGCGTGGTCGCGCTGCTGATGGTGCTGTCGTACGCGACCAGCGGTCTGGCCGCCCAGGTCTACGAGCAGCCGATCCAGGTCGTGTGGATCGCGATCGCCGGTCTGGTGCTCGGGCGGCGCGCGCTGTGGTGGATGTACGGCTGGATGATCGTCGCGTTCGCGATCGGCTTCGCGGTGGACGTGCGCGCCGGCAAGATCACCGCCGCGTCGCTCGCCGACGAAGCGATCGGCGCGACGATCACCGCGATTCTGTTCCTGCTGATCGCGATCGTCGTCGACCGCGCGGTGGCGGCGCTGCGCGAGAGCCTGAGCGAGGCCAACCGGCGCGGCAGCGAGCTGGTGCGCATCAACCAGCGGCTCGAGGCCGAGATCGCCGAACATGCACGCGTCCGCGAGCAGCTGGTCCACGCGCAGAAGGTCGAAGCCGTCGGCCGCCTCGCCAGCGGCGTCGCGCATGATTTCAACCACCTGCTCGGCCTGATGCTCGGCTACGCGCAGCGCAGCCGCAACAGCCGCGAGCCCGACGAGCTGCGCCGCAGCCTGGACGGCATGGAGTCGGCCGCGCGGCGCGCCGCGTCGATCACCCAGAACCTGTTGAACTTCAGCCGCAACGACGCGACCCGGATCGAGGTGTTCGATGCCGGTCGCGCGATCCGCGAGATGGAACCGATGCTGAGGCAGCTGCTCGATCCGTCGATCCGCACGCGCATCGCGGTCGCGGGCGAGGATGCGCTGCCGGTGCATTTCGATCCGGGGCAGTTCGCACTGATCGCGCTCAACGTCGCGGCCAATGCGAACCACGCGATGCCCGGCGGCGGCCGGTTCGAGATCGACGTGCAGCCGTGCGGGGCCGACGTCGACATCGTGTTCACCGATACCGGGCCGGGCGTCGCCGAGGATCTGCGCGAGCGGATCTTCGAGCCGTTCTTCACGACCAAACCGAGCGGCCAGGGCACCGGACTCGGTCTGGCCGTGGCGGCCAACCTGGTCCGCAATGCCGGCGGCACGCTCAGCGTCGAGAACGCGCCGGGCGCCGGCGCGCGCTTTCGCATGCGGCTGCCGCGCGCGGCGCCGGCGGCGGCTTGAGAGGATTCCGTCGCGCGCTCAGGCGCGCGCAGGCGCCGACGAGACGCCGCGCGTGACCGCGAGCACGTAGCCCTTGCCGCGCACCGCGCGCAGCGGCAGCGGGTGGCGGCAACCGCCGGCGACCTTGCGGCGCAGGCGGTGGACGAGCATCTCGAGCCGGTGCGGATCGAAATCGTAGACGTCGCCGGTCAGGCCAGCGATCAGCGCCTCGCGCGTGACCGGCTGGCCGCGCGCGTCGAACAGCGTGCGCAGGATGCTGCGCTCCGAGGCGGTCAGATCGATACAGGCATCGTCGGGCGTCAGCAGGTTCCAGTCGCCGTCGCCGAGCCGCCACGCACCCTCGGCGGAATGCTCGGCCATCTCGGACACGAGCCGGCGCGACAGGCTGTGCAGGGTCGCCATCAGCACGTCCAGATCGATCGGCTTGGTCAGATACGCGTCGGCGCCGTGGCGCAGTCCGCGGACGCGATCGGGACTGGCCGCACGGCCGGTCAGCATGACGATGCCGATCGACGACAGCGAGCGCAGATAGCGGGCCACGTCGAAGCCGTCCTCGTCGGGCAGGCCGACGTCGAGCACCACGACGTCGAAGCTGCGATGCAGCAGCGAACGGTACAGGCCGGCCGCGCTGCCGAACGCGGCGACGTCGAAACCCGACTCGGCCAATGCCGGCGCCAGAATCGCGTCGCGCAGCTCGGCGTCGTCTTCGACCAGAGCCACCCGCAACGCCTTGGTATCTGCTCGAGCCTCGATGCCGCCCCTGATCACCTCGCCCCCGTTTTCGATGTGCGGTGACCGACTCGGCGCACGCCGTCACGAAGCACGCCATGGGGCCGGCATGCTCGCTGACGCAGCGCGTCGATCGTCGGGTAGGCCCGCATTGTAGCGATGTGACCGGTCGATGCCACCCCGTTCGGCATCGGTCCGTCGTCGTCTCGCGCGCGACGAGGCGATCCGCGGGCGCGCGAGCGGCGGGCGCCGGCACCCATCAGTCGAAACCCGAGTCGAAGATCCGGTCGGCCGCGCCGCCGACGCCGTCGATGCGGCCGGTCAGATCCCAGGCGTAGCGCAGATTGCCGTGTGCGAACGCGTATTCGTCGTCGACGAAGAGGTCGAAGCGGTCGCCGGCCATCGACAGCGTGCCGTCGTACGGCAGCCAGCCCATCGACGGGATGTAGGTGGCGTCGAGCTCGAAGCGGATCGCCGCCTCCAGACGGACGTCGGTGACGATGCCGCCGCTGACGGTGACCGTGCCGACCGGGCTGCCGACCGTGGTGCGGTAGTCGGTACCGAGCACGCCGTGTTCGGCCGTGACGTGCGGTGAGACGTCGAGCGTGACCGCGGTGATCGGAAACGTGCCGTCGCCGGAACCGGCGTAGCTGATCGTGCCGATGTTCGTGAACGCGTGCTCGTGCGGAAACACGTCGGCGCCGTCGGCCGCTTCCTCGAACATGGTCGGCGCGAACGGATCGGCTTCGGCACCGATGCGGAAGTAGCCGTCGAGCGCCGGATCGCCGCCGTAGCCCTTGTCGAGCTGCGCGAACGAGTCGGTGTAGAACTCGTACCAGCGGCTGGTGCCGTCGGCCGTGAACGACAGCGGGAAGTCCGCCGCCGCGGCCGGAGCGGCGGCGAGGACGAGCGCGAATGCGAGCGGATGGCGGATGGTCATGTCGGTCTCTTCGGGAGGTCCGCCGCACGGAGGCGCCGGTACGGCAGGGGTCGATCGGAGCGGGCCGATCGCAGCGGCATCCGCGACGGCGCCGGTCCGGACGCCGCCGCGAACGCGCGCTCAGAAGCGGAACTTGGCGGTCAGCGACACGGTGCGGCCGCGGCCGGTGTCGATCTCGCTGCCGCCGGCCGGCGTGCTCAGCACCGGCGTGTAGGCCTCGTCGAGCAGGTTGGAGACGTTCGCGCGCAGCTCGGTGCCGTTGCGGAACACGTAGTTCGCGAACAGGTCGACCAGGTGGTAGCCCGGATCCCAGGGATCGCCGTCGTAGGCGTTGACCTCGCCGATGAAGCTGCGCGAGACCTTGTAGTAGCGCGTGCCGAGCGTGAGCCGGCGCTCGAGCAGGCGCGTGCCGAGCGTCGCGCTGACGACGTCGTCGGGCACGTAGCTCTGCGCGCCGAAGCCGTTGACCTGCGAGGGCAGGTCCGAGTCGGTATGCGTATAGCTGAGGTTGGCGAACACGAAGCCGGCGTCGTAGCCGCCCTCGAGCTCGATGCCCTTGACGGTCGAGGTGCCGGGGTTGTTGCCGAAGTAGACGCCCTGCCCCATCACCGCGGTGATGTAGTCGTCGACGCGGTTGTGGAAGTAGCCGAGTTTGACGCGCAGGCTGTCGTCGGCGGTCAGCGCCGGGCCGGCGAGGAAGTTGGCGCCGGCCTCCCAGCCGCGCGAGGTCTCCGGCTTCAGGAACGGATTCGGGAAGAACGACTGCGGCGGTCCACCCGATGCCGGATGGCTGCCGCCGGTCATCGTCTCGGAGATCGTCGGCGGACGGAACGTCTTGCTCCAGCTGACGTAGGGCTGCACCCAGTCGGCCGGATTGAGCGCGAGCGTCAGTTTCGGATTGAAGCGGCCGTCGGAGCGGTCGACCGTGTACGGCCCTTCCGGCATGCCGAGCGGATTGCCGGCCGTGACCGAGCCGTGACCCTTGACCGTGAAGCGGTCGTAGCGCAGGCCGACGATGAAGTCGGTGATGCCGACGCTCAGGCGCGTGTCGGCGAACACGCCGCCGATCGAACTCTCGCCGCTCGGGTTGACGCCGCGATCGGGCACCGCGGCACTGTTGACGACGTCGACGTCGTCGTGGAAGTACTCCACGCCGTAGGTCGTGGTCACGTTCGCGCCCAGGCGCGAGGTGTTGCTGATGTCCAAGCCGGTGCCGACGTCCTCGATCACGCGGCCCATCGCGGTACCGCCGGTCGGGATGCCCGGCGCGTCGTCGTAGGTCATCGTGACGTCGCTGCGGTAGGCGTTGACGCGCAGGTTCACCCAGTCGGTACCGGGCGTGTACGCATAGCCGGCCGTGTACTGGCGCGAGTCGATGTTCTGGTTGTACGAGTTGGCGAGGAAGTCGTTGTCGTAGTAGAGGCCGCCGAGGCTCAGCCGATGCGTCTCGCTCGGCCGATACTCGAACTTGATCAGGCCCGAGGTCAGGTCCTGCGCGGTGCCGGGGACCTCGACGCCGTCGCCGTTGTCGTAGTCGTCCGGCGAGCGCCGGCTGACCGCGGCGGCCAGCGAGACCGCACCCCAGCGCGCCGCGCCGGCCGCGATCGGCGCGAAGCCCGAGCCGTTGTCGCCCCAGTTCAGCGCCGCGAAGCCGCCGGCGTCGCGTCCGCCGCCGAGGATGTCGTCCACGCCGAGCGTGCGGAAGTTGACCGAGCCGGCCAGCGCGCCGGCGCCGCCGACGCCGGACACCGCGCCGCGGCTGACGTCGATGCCGGCCAGCAGCGCCGGATCGACGTAGGTGAAGCCCTGTGCCTCGTGGCCGGTGAAGCGGAAGCTCTGGCGGACGCCGTCGATCGTCATGTTGACGCGGCCGGAGCCCTCCAGGCCGCGGATGTTGACCGCGACGCCGGGGTTCTGCGGGTTGTCGCGCGTGAATGTGCCGGCGGTCGAGCGCAGCACGTCGTCGAGGTTCTGCCCGCCGAACAGATCGATCGCGTCGGCACTGATCGCGCTCTCGGCGGCCGGCTCGGCGTACGGATCGGTCTCGTCGGCCTGCGTCACCAGCGGCGACAGATAGACCGTGCCGTCGTCGGCCGGCAGCGGGGCCTGCGC
Source organism: Rhodanobacter denitrificans (assembly GCA_003241385.1). Lineage (GTDB taxonomy): Bacteria > Pseudomonadota > Gammaproteobacteria > Xanthomonadales > Rhodanobacteraceae > Dokdonella > Dokdonella denitrificans_A. The sequence continues at coordinate 17,503 of QFPO01000012.1, read as the reverse complement.
CTGCGCGCCGGCCGTGCCGAGCACGGCGGCGAGCGCGACGCACAGCGCGAGGCGTGCCGGCATGCGGCCCGCGGGGCGGCGCGGGCGCCGGTTGGCAACGAAGGGGGCGCTGGTCATATCATGGGCTCCGTGATTGCGGATACGAGTGAGAATGGTTCTCATTTTAATTCAGGAACGAGTACAGGAGAAGCGCCCGTGTCCAACCCCTGTCCGAGGCGCACTTTCCCGATGACCACCGACGCCCTGAGCCTGGACCGATCGACCACGCTTCCGCGCCGCGGCGCCGGCCCGGCGTTCGCCGTATGCAAGGCGGAGTCGCGCTGACGATGGCCGATCCGCTGCTCGCCTCCGCCGGCCCCCTGACACTGCCGCGCGATCTGTCGCCATGGGGCATGTTCGTCGCCGCCGACGCGGTCGTGCAGGCGGTCATGATCGGCCTGGCGCTGGCCTCGCTCGCGACCTGGACGATCCTCGTCGCCAAGGCCTGGGAGCTGCGCGAGGTCGCGCGCCGTCAGCGCATCGCCGGCGAACGCCTGGCCGCGGCCGCGTCGCTGGCCGCGATCGAGCGCGACGCCCTGCTGACCGACGGCGTCGCCGGCCGCTTCGTCGAGGCGGCCGAACGCGAGCTCGCGCTGTCGCGCGACCTGCCGGCCGACGGCATCAAGGCGCGCATCGCCTCGCAGCTCGACCGGCTCGAGGCCGCGCAGGCGCGCCTGCTCCGCCGCGGCACCGGAGTGCTCGCGACGATCGGCGCGACCGCGCCGTTCGTCGGCCTGTTCGGCACGGTCTGGGGCATCATGAACAGCTTCATCGGCATCGCGCGTTCGCATACGACGCAGCTCGCCGTCGTCGCGCCGGGCATCGCCGAGGCGCTGCTGGCGACCGCGCTCGGCCTGGTCGCGGCGATTCCGGCGGTGGTGATCTACAACCACTTCGCACGCAGCGCGGCGGCGGTGCGCGCGCAGACCGCGGACCTGTCGGCCGCGGTGCAGCGGATCGTCTCGCGCGATCTGGATCGCCGCGCGGCGGCGCACGGATCCGGCGCGGGCCGGATCGCCGCGGCCTGATCGCGGGGAAGCTCGATGGGCATGCGCACCGGCCGCGGCGACGAGGACGATCTCGAGGAGTCGCACGAGATCAACGTGACGCCGTTCATCGACGTGATGCTGGTACTGCTGATCGTCTTCATGATCGCGGCGCCGCTCGCGACCGTCGACACCGACGTCGATCTGCCCGAATCGAATGCGACCGCCGTGCCGCGCGACGCGCAGGCGCTGTTCCTGAGCCTGGCGGCGGACCGCTCGCTGCATCTGGACCAGACACCGGTCGCGCCGGACCAGCTCGCCGCCGCGCTCGATGCGGCCAGCGGCGGCGATCGCGATCGCCGCGTCTTCCTGCGCGCCGACCGCGCGATCGACTACGGCGCCGTCATGGCCGTCATGAACCGCCTGCGCGATGCCGGCTACCGGCACGTCGCCCTGGTCGGCCTGGAGGCCGCGCCCGCGCCGTGAGCGCGGCGTTCCGGCCGGCGAGGCGCTGGAGCGTGGCGCTGGCGGCAGCGCTGGCCGCGCACGGCCTGATCGCGGCCTGGCTGTGGCCGCGCGCGGTGCAGCCCGATGCCGCCGGTGCGGCGCCGGCGGCGATCCTGATCGAGCTGCCGGCGCCGAGTCCGTCGCCGCGCTCTTCGACGAGCCCGACGACCGCTCCCGCGCCGACCGCCGCACCGGCGCCTCCGGCCGAATCGGCGCCGCCGCGGCAGCCCGCACCGGCGCAGCCGTCCCGCACCGACGCGCCGCGCGCGATCGAGCGGCCGCCGCAGCCCGCCGCCGTCGACGCAGCGGCAGCGCCGCGCGCAGCCGACACCGCGCCGGCGACATCGACGCCGGCCGAGGCCGACGCTGCCGCGACCTCGCCGCAAGCGGAACCGGGACCGGATTCGGAGTCGAAGCCGGAATCGACGGCCGCTGCATCCGCTCCGGCATCGGCGGCGACGGCGCCGCAACGTGGCAGCACGCAGGGCCGGCCCGCGGCCGAGCTCGCCTGGCAGAGCCGCCTGCTCGGTCATCTCGAAGGCTTTCGTCGCTATCCGACGCGTGCCCTGCGCCAGCGCCACGAGGGCGTGACCTATCTGCGTTTCAGCGTCGACCGGCGCGGCGGCGTCGGCGCGGTCCGTCTCGAGCGCGGCAGCGGCTCGAACCTGCTCGACGCCGAGGCGCTGGACGTCGTGCGGCGCGCGCAGCCGGTGCCGCCACCGCCGCCCGAGATCGAGGGCGATCCGGTCGAGGTCGTGGTGCCGGTGCAGTTCCGGCTGCGGCGACGCTGAGCGGGCGCGCCGTCCGGTCCCGATGCTCGTCCGTCGCGCATCGATCGCTGCCCGCCGTGCCGAACGCCCGGCGTGCGCGGCAGGCCCGACGGTCCGGCGTGCACTCGTCGCCCGTCGCGCACCAGCCCCGATCCGGACGCGGCGCATCTGTGCAGGCGCCGGCCGAGATGCGAAAGTGCCGGCACGCCGGTCCGGCGGCGACATCGGGGAGACTGCGTGATGCGACTTGGCCTCGTGATCGGCGCGCTTTCGCTGGCGATCGGCAGCGTGCAGGCGGCAGCGCCGACCGACCGCACCTCGACCGAGGTGCAGCGCCTGCTGCCGCAGATCACCGCATGGCGGCGCGATCTGCACCAGCATCCGGAACTGAGCAACCGCGAAGTCCGCACCGCGAAGATCGTCGCCGACGAGCTGCGCCGGCTCGGCTACGAGGTGCGCACCGGCATCGCCCATACCGGCGTGACCGGCGTGCTGCGTTCGGGACGGCCCGGTCCCAAACTCGCGATCCGCGCCGACATGGACGCACTGCCGGTCACCGAGGAAGTCGATCTGCCGTTCGCCTCGCGCGCCCGCGGCGAGTATCTGGGTCGCGAGGTCGGCGTCATGCACGCCTGCGGCCACGACACGCATACCGCGATGACGCTCGGCGTCGCCGCCGCGCTGGCTGCCGCGCGCGCGGACTGGTCGGGCGAGGTCATGCTGATCTTCCAGCCGGCCGAGGAAGGCGCACCGCCCGGCGAGGCCGGCGGCGCACCGCTGATGGTCGAGCAGGGCCTGTTCGAGACCTTCCGCCCCGACGCGATCTTCGGCATGCATGTGGTCAGCACGCTCAACGCCGGCACGGTCGCGCTGCGCGAAGGTCCGATGATGGCCAGCTCCGACACGTTCCGCATCACCGTACACGGCCGCCAGAGCCACGGCGCGACGCCGTGGAAGGGCATCGACCCGATCGTGATCGGCGCGCAGATCGTCAGCGCCGCGCAGACGATCGTCAGCCGCCAGCTCGACATCAATGCCGAACCGGCGGTCGTCACGTTCGGCATCTTCAACGGCGGCCAGCGCTTCAACATCGTGCCCGACAGCGCCGAACTGCACGGCACCGTGCGCGCGTTCGACGAGACGATGCGCCAGCAGGCGCTGAGCAGCCTGCGCCGGCTGGCCGAGCACACCGCCGCGGCCGGCGGCGCGACGATCGAGGCTCAGATTCCGGTCGTGCCCGGCAGCAATCCGGTCAACGTCAACGATCCGGCGCTGACGCGGCGCGTGCGCACCAGCCTGGAACGCGCGCTCGGTGCCGAACGCGTGCTCGAAGCCAAACGCTGGACCGCCTCGGAGGATTTTCCGCATCTGGCGATCGCGGCCGCGGCACCGAGCGTCTACTTCAACGTCGGCGCGACGCCGCCCGGCCAGGACCCGGCGGCCGCGCCGAGCAATCACTCGCCGCGCTTCTTCGTCGACGAGGCCGCACTCGAGACCGGCACCCGCGCGATGCTGCAGGCGAGCCTGGACTATCTGGGCGGCAGCGGGCCGTGAGCCGTCGCGCGCATGGCGTTTTCGGTCCGGTACGGGTCCGGAGCGGACCTTTCGGCGTGGCGGGGACGCGCCGACACTGATCGCTCCCGATCCGCCTGGAGCCTGCCATGCATACCGCCGATACCGCTCTGATCGTCATCGACGTCCAGGAATCGTTCCGCCACCGTCCGTACTGGGACGAAGCGCCGATTCCACGCTTTCTCGAGCGCCTGCAGGCGCTGATCGACGGCGCGCAAGCGGCCGGCCTGCCGATCGCGCAGGTCTTCCACGTGGACAGCGAGGGGCCGTTCGCGCCGGCAACCGGCCACGTCCGCACGCTGGAAGGGCTGCGGATCGACGCCGATGCGGTCTTCCGCAAGTCGCGCCACAGCGCGCTGGTCGGCAGCGATCTGGGGACCTGGCTGACCGGACGCGGCATCCGCCGCGTGATCGTGGCCGGCATCCGCACCGAGCAATGCTGCGAGACGACCGCGCGGCACGCTTCGGATCTGGGCTATGCGGTCGATTTCGTGACCGAGGCGACACTGACGTTCGCGATGGCCGACCGCCACGGCCGGCGCTGGGACGCCGACGCGATCGCTGCCCGGACCGAGCTGGTGCTGGCCGACCGCTTCGCGCGGATCGTCGGCGTATCCGAGGCGCTGGCCGGATCCATCGCACGCGCCGCATGAGCGTTCGCACGGTACCGGTCCTGGTCGTCCTGCCGCCGCGCTGTCTGCTGCTCGACGTCGCCGGTCCGCTCGAGGTGCTGCGCCGGGCCAACCTCGAACAGCGCGAAGTGCGTTTCGAGGTGCACTACGTCGCCGCGACGCGCGCGTTGACCAGCTCGATCGGACTGCGCCTGGACCGTCTCGGACTGCTGCCGCGCCGCGTCCCGGCCGAGGCGATCGTCCTGATCGCCGGCAGCGTCGATGAGCTCGCATTCGCCGACGCGGATCGGCAGCCGGCCCGCGATGCGACCGGCGAGCAGGCGATCGTCGACTGGCTGCGCACGACGGTCGGCCGTGACCGGACCCTGGTCTCGATCTGCTCGGGCGCCCTGCTCGCGGCCCGCGCCGGCCTGCTCGACGACCGGCTGTGCACGACGCATTTCGCCTGCTGCGCCGAGCTGGCCGCGCTGGCACCGGCTGCGCGCGTCGTCGAGAACCGCCTCTACGTCGAGGATCAGGGCTGCTGGACCAGCGCGGGCGTCACCGCCGGCATCGACCTGATGCTGCATCTGGTCGCGGGATGGACCGGCCCGGCCTGCGTGGCGGCGATCGCGCGACAGCTCGTGATCTACCTGCGCCGCGGCGGCGGCGATCCGCAGCTCTCGCCCTGGCTCGACGGGCGCAACCATCTCCATCCGGCGGTCCATCGCGCGCAGGACCTGATCGCCGCGAATCCGGCCGCGGCCTGGCCGCTGGGCCGCATCGCGGCCGCGATCGGCGCCAGTGCGCGACAGCTGTCGCGACTGTTCAACCAGCACACCGGCATGAGCGTGCCCGACTACGTCAACGCGCTGCGCATCGCGCTGGCCGCGGAGCTGCTCGGCCAGACGCGACTGGACATGGACCGCATCGCCGAGCGCTGCGGATTCGGCTCGGCGCGGCAGCTGCGACGCGCCTGGCGCCGGCTGCATGCGACGCCGCCGCGACAGGCGCGTTCCGGGCCGTGAACAGCGCGCTTATACTCGCCCGATGCGCAGCAAGAACGAGATCGTCGACAACTGGCTTCCCCGCTACACCGGCACGCCGCTGGAGCGGTTCGGCGAGCAGATCCTGCTGACCAATTTCGGCCACTACGTAGAAGTCTTCGCGCAGTGGCACGACGTGCCGGTCGAGGGACGCGACCGGCCGATGCCGAACGCGACCGCCGACGGCATCACGCTGATCAACTTCGGCATGGGCAGCCCCAACGCGGCGACCGTGATGGACCTGCTCAGCGCGATATCGCCGAAGGCCTGCCTGTTCCTCGGCAAGTGCGGCGGTCTCAAGAAGAAGAACCAGCTCGGCGATCTGGTGCTGCCGATCGCCGCGATCCGCGGCGAGGGCACGTCCAACGACTATCTGCTGCCGGAGGTACCGGCGCTGCCGGCGTTCCAGCTGCAGCGCGCGGTGTCGACGACGATCCGCGACCTCGGCCACGACTATTGGACCGGCACGGTCTACACGACCAACCGGCGCGTCTGGGAGCACGACGAGGACTTCAAGTCGTATCTGCGGCGCACGCGCTGCATGGCGATCGACATGGAGACCGCGACCATCTTCGCGGCCGGCTTCGCGAACCACATTCCGTGTGGCGCGCTGCTGCTGGTATCCGATCAGCCGATGATTCCCGAGGGCGTCAAGACCGAGCAGAGCGATCGCAACATCACCTCGCGCTTCGTCGAGGCGCACATCCGCATCGGCATCGAATCGCTCAAGCTGGTGCGGCGGCGCGGCCGCAGCGTCAAGCATCTGCGCTTCGAGGATCAGGACTGAGCGGCATTCGCCGCGACGCCGGGCGGCCGGCAGCGCCGGTCCCGTCGGCCCTTGCATCGATCGATCGCTGATCCGCCGGGTCCCGATGGCGCGGTCAGCCGTGCTTCGATGACGTCTTCACGCAAGGCCGGTCGCCGCTCCGCCGGCTGAGGTCTCGCGGCGCGGCCGTTACAAGCCGAAGAACGTCTTCGCGTTGCGCGTCGTGAACTCGGCGACCGCCTCGGCCGATTCGCCGCGCGCCGCCGCGACCGCCGCGCAGACGTGGCCGAGGTACATCGGCTCGTTGCGCCGGTGCGAGGGCTTGGGCACCAGATCGCGCGGCAGCAGGTACGGCGCGTCGGTCTCGATCAGCAGGCGGTCGGCCGGTATCGACGCGACCAGTTCGCGCAGGTGCGTGCCGCGCCGTTCGTCGCAGATCCAACCGGTGATGCCGATGTAGCAGTCGCGGTCGAGATAGTCGACCAGCTCGGCACGCTCGCCGGTGAAGCAGTGCACGACGGCACGGCCGACGCGGTCGCGCACGCGGTCGAGCGAGGCGAGGAAATCGCCGTGCGCATCGCGCTGGTGCAGGAACAACGGCTTGCCGCAGTCGACCGCGATCGCCAGCTGACGATCGAAGGCGTCGATCTGCGCGGCCACCGGCGAGTAGTTGCGGTGATAGTCCAGGCCGGTCTCGCCGACGGCCTTGACGCGCGCGTCGCCGAGCAGCTCGCGCAGCAGCGCATCGGTCGCGTCGTCGTAGTCGATCGCGTGATGCGGATGGACGCCGGCCGTCGCGTCGAGGAAGTCCGGATGCGCCTGCGCCAGCGCGCGTGCGGCGCGGCTGCCGGCGGCACTCGCGCCGGTGACCACGATGCGCGCGACACCGCCGGCGCGCGCACGTGCGAGCACGGCGTCGAAGTCGGGACGGAACGATTCGTGCGTGAGATTGGCGCCGATGTCGATCAGGGTCATGGCAGCGGAAACGGGCGTGGAAGGCGCAGACCGCAGCGGGCTCGCGCCGCCCGCGGCGGCCGCTCGTCGAGTTCGATGAACGCCGCCCTGCGAGCGGAGCCGCAGGGGGTCGCCGCGGCCGGGCGGCGAGGTTAGCATCGGCCCGGACAGGCGGCCAGCGCGACGGTATCGATGCGAGCGCCGTCTGTTCGGTTCACTGCGCGCCGGTAGCCCGATCCCAGGTCCGAGCGCGCTTCGCCCCTGAAGGAGATGTCCATGTTCCGCTTGCTGCGTCTTTCCACCCTGCTCGCCGGCAGTTTCGTCGCGGCCACCGCGTTCGCGGCCGATGCGCCCGACGCCGACGGCCGCGCCATGCGCGTCGCCGCCGAGCAGGCCGCGCGCGCCGAGCTGCTGCGCCGTCCGGCCGCCGCCACGACTCAGGACGAGTCGATCGCGAGCCAGTACTCCGGCCTGCCGCAGGCCAATGCGCTGCGCACGTATCCGCCGAGCTGTCTGGCCGATCCGCTGGCAGACGAACCGAGCGGCATCGTGTTCGACAAGCAGGTGACGCTCTATCAGGTCCGCGTCAACCAGAACCCGTCGACCGAGAACGTCTCGATCCGCGTCTGGCGCGTGGCCTGCAGCAGCGACACCACGTTCAATTCGGCGACGCTGATGCGCGTCCAGCGGCTCGGCGGCAACGAAGGACGGCGCGACGCGTATCCGCTGTTCCCGGCGATCCAGGTCGCGCAGAACAACAGCGTCAACAACGTCGGCTTCGACTCGACGAAGAGCTTCATCCGCGTCGCGACCGAGCCGAACACGATCATCGCCGACACGCTGGTCGACTCGCCGGTCATCAACAGCACGACCTACGTGCTCGAGAACTATCCGTACACCGGCGCCGGCTACTTCGATTTCAACCTGCCGTTCTCGATCCGCTTCGACAATCTGATCAACAGCGGCGGCATCACCCGCTTCTTCGTCACCGACGTCAGCCTGTACAACCCGACCCAGCAGACCTATCCGGACGCGTTCCGCAGCCTGCCGATCACCGGCTATCAGACCGCGGCGTACTTCGATCCCGCGCACGGCGGCGAGGGCATGTACGTCGACATCTTCGAGGTGCCGGCCTCGGGCAGCACCCCGCGGCGCATGGTGCTGCAGTGGGCCTGGTTCACGTTCGACGATCTGGGCCTGCCGTACTGGATCAACGGCAACGTCGACTTCCAGCCGGGCGCACGCGAGGTCACTTCGCCGGCGGCCTGGGTCGAGGGCGGTCGCTTCGCCGGCGGCGCCGGCTTCAATGCACAGACCAAGCTGTGGGGATCGGTCACGTTCGAGTTCCCGAGCTGCGGCACGTTCGTGTTCCGCTACGCGTCCAACCCCGGCCTGCCTTCGGGCGTGCCGGCCGGCAGCGGTGAGCGCGAGTGGATTCGCCTGGCCGACGTCAACGGCCTGACCTGCGAGTGAGTCCTGCGCGATCGACGGCCGGCCAGGCCGGTCGTCGATCGCATCGATAGCGGACTCCGGACCGGTCGCATCGGCCGGTCCGCTCCGGGTGCCGCAAGCACCCTCCCCTTTCGTCTCGATCGATACGCGGCCGTGCCGACACGGCGCGCGACCCGCGCCCGCTTCGGCGCCGGCGAGACCGGGAACGGACCGTTCTCACGCAGCGTCAAAGCGCGCACTGCAGCAGCCGACGCCTGGACTTAGGCCACGCCCAGAAGGCGAGTGTGGCTGGGCCGCCATCCGATCATGTGGCCGATTCTGTGCGGCCGCCCCCCGCGCGGCCGTCTCGCCACGCGGAACGCCGCCCCAGCGAGTCACATCGCCCCCGGACCCCCAGACCATCCATGCCTGGCGGCTGCGAGCGGCGTGACGATCGATGCGATCCGCGTGCACCCGACCATGCGCTGCACGGCGTCACCTTGCCCGATTCGGCAGCAGTTGCATCACGATGGGGAATCAGCACTAGAATGGTGCGATGCCCGCTCAATACGCCAGGTCGGTGCGTTCGGTCTCCGAGGATGCCGCCGGCATCCTCGAAGGCTGCGTCAGCGGCATGGCCCTCGTCGACGACGGGCTGGACGTCCTCTGGCTCAATCCGGCCATGGCCGAACGCTTCGGCGCACTGCTGCGCCGGCGTGCCGGCGCCGAGCGCGCGACGCTCGATCTGGACAACGACAGCCTCGCCGAGGCCGCGCAGCGGGCGCGGCTCGAAGGCCGCACCGTGCTGCTGCGCCAGGCACGCCTCGGCGACGGCAGCGGCGGCGAGCTGATCGGCGATGCGGCGTTCACGCCGTTCGGCGATGCGCTGCTGTTCGAATGGCACGGTCTGCCGGCCGCGGCCGATGCGGCCGCACCGGCGCTCTCGGCCTCGCTGCGCGGCTTCGCGCACGAGGTCAAGAATCCGCTGGCCGGGCTGCGCGGCGCGGCGCAGCTGCTCAAGCGTTACCTCGACGATCCCGACCAGGCCGAACTGGCCGAACTGATCATCGACGAGGCCGACCGGCTGGCCGCGCTGGCCGACCGCCTGCTGCGCGCCGGCGGCAAGCCGCGGCTGGCGCGGATCAATCCGCACGAACTGCTCGAACGCGTCGCCGCGCTGATCGGCGCGGAGACCGGCGCGCCGCAGATCCGGCGCGACTACGACCCCAGCGTTCCGCCGATCCACGGCGACCGCGACCGCCTGCATCAGCTGCTGCTGAATCTCGCGCGCAATGCGGTCGAGGCCGGCGCGACGCAGCTGACGCTGCGCTCGCGCGTCGAGCACGGCGTGCGCCTGGCCGAACGGCGCCGCCATCTGGCACTGCGGATCGATCTGATCGACGACGGCCGCGGCGTGCCGGCCGAGCTGGCCGACACGCTGTTCCAGCCGCTGGTCTCGGGGCGCCCCGACGGTACCGGCCTCGGCCTCGCGCTGGCGCAGGAGATCGCGCGCGAGCACGGCGGCGATCTGCGCCATCTGGGCCGCCCCGGTGCGACCACCTTCACGCTGATGCTGCCGGTGAACGACGATGACTGAGCCCGCCACGATCTGGATCGTCGACGACGACCGCGGCGTGCGCCGCGTGCTCGGCGCGGCGCTGCGCGACGCCGGCTTCGAGCTGCGCGAGTTCCTCGACGCCGAGAGCGCGATCGACGCCCTGGCCGAGCAGCGCCCCGCGGTGCTGTTCACAGACGTGCGCATGCCGGGCATCAGCGGCCTGCACCTGCTCGAACGCCTGCAGCCGCTGCAGCCGTCGTTTCCGGTGATCGTGATGAGCGCGTTCACCGACGTCGCGTCGACCGCGGCCGCCTACCGGCACGGCGCGTTCGACTATCTCGCCAAGCCGTTCGACCTCGACGAGGCCGTCGCGGTCGCACGCCGAGCGCTCGCGCAGTCGCCGGCGATCGCGACGCCGGCCGTCGCGCCCGCGCCTCAGCCGGAAGCCGAACTGATCGGCCGCAGCCCGGCGATGCGCGAGCTGTTCCGCTCGATCGGCCGCGCCGCCGCGAGCGGCCTGACCGTGCTGATCACCGGCGAGACCGGCACCGGCAAGGAGCTGGTCGCGCGCGCGCTGCATCGCGAGAGCGCGCGCTCGCGACAGCCGTTTGTCGCGCTCAATACGGCGGCTATTCCGGCCGAGCTGCTCGAGTCGGAACTGTTCGGGCACGAGGCCGGCGCGTTCACCGGCGCGCTGCGCCGCCACGCCGGCCGCTTCGAGCAGGCTTCGGGCGGTACGCTGTTTCTCGACGAGATCGGCGACATGCCGGCCGCGCTGCAGACGCGTCTGCTGCGCGTGCTGGCCGGCGGCGAGTTCTACCGCGTCGGCGGCCGCGAGCTGCTGCATGCGGACGTGCGCGTGATCGCCGCCACGCATCAGGATCTGGACGCCAAGGTGCTGCGCGGCGAGTTCCGCGCCGACCTGCTGCACCGCCTGGACGTGGTGCGGATCCGGCTGCCGTCGCTGCGCGAGCGGCGCGAGGACGTCGCCGCGCTGGCCGAGCACTTCATCGCCGCGGTCGCCGCGGAGGCCGGCACCGAGCGCAAGCATTTCACGCCGGCCGCGCTGAGCCTGCTCGCCGAGCACGAATGGCCCGGCAACGTCCGTCAGCTCGAGAACCTGTGCCGCCGGCTCGGCGTGCTGGCCAGCGGCCGCGAGATCGACGTCGGCGACCTGCCGGCCGACTGGCGTCGCAACGCCGGCATCGACGGCGCGGCCTGGATCGAGCCGCTGCGCGACTGGGCACGGCGCATGCTCGAGGCCGGCACCGAGGACCTGCATGCGCACGCGCGTGCCGAGCTGGACCGGGTGCTGCTCGACGTCGCGCTCGCCGCGCACGGCGGCCATCGCAGCCAGGCGGCCGAAGCGCTCGGCATCGGCCGCAATACCGTGACCCGCAAGCTCGGCAGTTCGCGGCGCCGCAACCGGCGCAGCTGAGCCACGCGCTCAGGCGTCGCGCAGCTCGAGGCCGTGCGCGCCGAGGATCGCCGCGCATTGCGCGAGCCGGCGCGGATCGCGCAGATCCTCGGCCTCGACGTGATCGCCGCGCCAGTGCAGGCGGCCGCCATCGGCCAGGTCGACCGTCTGTTCGCGCCCGGGCGCCAACAGCGCGGTCTCGACGATCTGCCACAGCGCGCCGAGTCCGGCGTGCTCGTACTGCGCGCAAGCCAGCGCGCACAGATCGAACGCGGTCAGATGCCGCACGTGCCGGATCGGCACGCCGAGCAGCTCGCGCAGGTTCAGCGCGAAATCGGCGCCGGCCATGCCGCGGTCGAGCAGCTCGCGCTCGAGCAGCGAACCGGTCGTCGCGATGCGCTCGGCATCGCCGCGCAGCAGCCACGGCATGACCAGCATCGCGCTGCCGTACAGGCGCGGATCCGGATCGAGCGCCGCGTCGGGGAAATGTCCCTCGTGCGCGCCGATCGCCAGGACGCGCGCGGACCGCTCGCGCGAGCCGAAGCGCGCGTCGAGTCCGGCCAGGGCCGCGTGCAGCGGCCAGCCCGGACGCAGCAGCTGGGCCTGGTCGTACAGAGCGCCGGCGCAGACCAGATCGAGCTCGGCGACCTCGGGGAACAGGCGCAGCAGATCGGCGGCGAGCGCATCGCCGTAGCGTTCGGCCTGCGCCCGGTCGAGCGTCGGACGCGGCGGCGCGCCGGCGAGCTCGCATTCGATCGCGAGCGCGGCGGTACAGTGCAACGGAGCGGTATCGGACATCGGGTTCGGGCGTGGGCGCCCAGGCGGCGGCAGCCGCCGGCGCGGGCGCGCGGAGTGTACCATCGGCGATCCGGCCGGCCGCCCGCGAGCGGCCGCCGGCGCGATCCCAGGGACGGATCGCGGCGCAGACCGTCGGCCTCGGCCGCCGTTGCTGCGAAGGGGGCGCGGCACGGCCGCGACCCGCACGAGTCGGACCGGGCGGGCGCCCGTTCGCGACGTCCGCCGGATCGCCGATTCCCCGTGAAGCTGTCAAACCGCGTTCGCCGCGCCGCCGCCGATCTCCTGTTCCTGTTCGTGCTGCCGGGCCTGGTCGCGCTGCTGCCGTGGCCGCTCGGCTTCGCGCTGCTCAAGCGCTGCGCGCGCGTCGATCTGCTCCACCGCAGCAGCGTCGCGCCGGCCTGGTCGGTCGCCAGGCGCTACCTGCCCGAAGCCGACGAAACGGCCTGGAAACGCCGGCACCGGCTGCTGCGGCTGGTCGAGCCGGTCGACTCGTATCTGACCCTGCTGCGCAACCGGACCTGGTGGCGCCGCCGCATCGTGTGCGACGGCACGTGGCCGGCGGCGGGCACGCCGGCGCTGCTGCTGACGTTCCACTGGGGCGCCGGGCACTGGGTCTGGAGCCAGCTGCGCCTGCACGGCATCGACGCGCACTTCCTGGCGCGGCGGCCCGGCCCGGGCGACCTCGGCGTCGGCCGGCTTTCGGTGCTGTACGGCCGCTTCCGCGGCTGGGCGCTGCGGCGGATCGGATCGGCCGGTCCGCTGTTCCTCGGCGGCAGCGTGCCGCAGATCGAGGCGGCGTTCGCCGAGGGCCGCAGCATCGTCGGCATGCTCGACCTGCCGCCGCGGCCGGAACGGTCGACGTTTCGCGCCTCGGTGCTCGGACGCCCCGTGCGGCTGCCGAGCGGCCTGGCCGAACTGGCCGTGCGCAGCGGTGTGCCGGTCGTGATCTTCAGCTGCGGACTCGATCCGGACACCGGCATGCGCAGTCTGCGCATCGAGACGCTGCCGGCCGATGCCGACGTCGCCCAGATCATGAGCCGCTACGCCGCACACCTGGATCGATGCCTGCGCGAACAGCCGGCGTACTGGCAGATGTGGAGCGCTGCCGACGCGATGTTCGACTCCACGCCGCTGCAGGCATCGCCACCGGCCGTGCGCTGAGCGGCCCGGCGATCGATCTGGCGCCAGGAACGCCGATCTGCACGCAGGCGGAACGATCGACGACCTGATCGAAGCCGGCCGCATCGGCTCCGCTGCATCACGGCTCGAGATTCGGCAGCTCCCGGTCCGGGGCCGATCGTCCGATGCGACCGCGTCAAGCGTCTGCACCGCGATGCCACTGCTCGGCCCACCTCAATCGACGTGATAGCCCTTGTAGAGCGTGCTGTGTGGCGCGCGCAGTTCCTCTTCGGGACGGGCGCTGGTGTAGTAGTAGAGCGCGATCGAGCGCCGCTCCACGCCGGGCGGCGCCGACCACGGCGACGGATGACCGTGGAAGCTGTCCGAGCGCGTCGCGAACAGCACGGCCCGGTTGAACAGCGGCTCGATCGAACGCACGCGCGCCTTGGCGCCGGTGTCCCACAGCTCGAGCTCGCCGCCGTAGCCGGGCTGCCAGTCGCGACTGAGATAGATCAGCAGATTGAGCCGACGGTGCGCCTGCAGACGTTCGTGCCAGTTGAAGTCGGCGTGGATGCCGAGCAGGCCGCCGGCACGCGTCAGATGCAGGCCGCCGCCGGCCAGATGTGGATCGGGCAGCAGATGGTCGATGCCGCTGAGCCGCTCGAGGAAACGCACGAACGGTCCGGCGTTGAACTGGTGGATCGCCGCGCGCAGCGGCTCGGGAAAGCGCTCCTCGTGCGCCGTGCCCATCTTCACCTCGAAGCCCGCCGCCGCATACTGGTCCCAGCCGACGTCGTCGCCCGCCGCCGGAAACGCATCGGCCAGCCGCTCCACCGCCTCGGGCTTCAGGAATCGGTCGAGCACGACGTGCGGGTAAGGGTCGGCGGTACGGAACCGCGGCCCGGCTTCCGACGCGATCTGGTCGAGTCGGTTAAGATCGAAAACGTAGGGCATACACTGGATGAAGGTGTTTCGGCGCATCATATCAACGCTTTGACCCCCGCTCCTGACGTGGGTCAAACGGCGACAGGAATCATCGTGACTGCAAGCAATCGGGTGGGCGTCATCGGCGGGGTTCGGATCCCGTTCTGCCGCAACAACACGGCCTATGCGGACGTCGGCAATTTCGGCATGTCGGTCAAGACGCTCGGCAGCCTGGTCGAGCGCTACGGTCTGCACGGCCAGGAACTGGGCGAAGTCGCGTTCGGATCGGTCATCAAGCACGCATCGGACTGGAATCTGGCACGCGAGGCCGTGCTCTCGTCGGGCCTCGCGCCGACCACGCCGGGCATCACGACGGCCCGCGCCTGCGGCACCTCGCTCGACAACGCGATCCTGATCGCCAACAAGATCGCCACCGGCCAGATCGAGGTCGGCATCGCCGGCGGCAGCGACACCACCAGCGACGTGCCGATCGTCTACAGCCGCGCGCTGCAGCAGCGCCTGCTTGCGGTCAACCGCGCCAAAACGCTCAAGGACAAGCTCAAGACCGCGCTGACGGGCTTCTCGTTCGGCGAGCTCAAGCCCTCGTTTCCGGGCGTCGCCGAGCCGCGGACCGGCAAGTCGATGGGCGAGCACTGCGAGATGATGGCGCGCGAATGGGGTATCGCGCGCGCCGACCAGGACCAGCTGGCGCTGGACAGTCACCGCAAGGCCGCCGCCGCCTACGAGCGCGGCTTCTTCGATGATCTGGTCGTGCCGTTTCGTGCGGTGCGCCGCGACAACATCCTGCGGCCCGATACGACGCTCGAGAAGCTCGCCGCGCTCAAGCCGGCGTTCGACCGCACGGCCGGCACGCTGACGGCCGGCAATTCGAGCGCGCTGTCCGACGGCGCCGCGGCGGTGCTGCTGGCCAGCGAGGACTGGGCCGCCCGGCGCGGTCTGCCGATCCAGGCCTATCTGACGCATGCGCAGGTCGCCGCGGTCGACTTCGTGCACGGCGAAGGCCTGCTGATGGCGCCGACGATCGCGGTGCCGCGCATGCTGGCGGCCGCCGGCCTGACCCTGCAGGACTTCGATTTCTACGAGATCCACGAGGCCTTCGCCGCGCAGGTGCTGTGCACGCTGCGCGCCTGGGAGTCGGCCGACTACTGCAAGAACCGGCTCGGCCTCGACGCGCCGCTCGGCGCGATCGATCCGGCCCGGATCAACGTCAACGGATCGAGCCTGGCGCTCGGTCATCCGTTCGCAGCCACCGGCGCGCGCATCGTCGCCTCGCTGGCCAAGCTGCTGTACGAGAAGGGCTCGGGCCGCGGCCTGATCTCGATCTGCACGGCCGGCGGCATGGGCGTGACCGCGATCCTGCAACGCGACTAGATACGCGCGGCGGCCGCGCGCGGCGCATCATGGAACACGTCGGCGGGCGCGCCCGCCTCTTGGGGAGAGGGGACATGACAGAGAAATACGCACTGGTGCTGACCGGGGAGCTGTTCCCGGGCTACGAGCCGACCACGGTCTGGCCGGCGCTGGCGACCTACTTCCGCATGGAGCCGGACAAGCTGACCGGCCAGTTGCTCGCGCGGGCGCCGGTCACGATCAAGGAAAGCGAGGATCTGGCCAAGCTGCAGAGCCTGCAGAGCGGCATCCATGCGCTCGGCGCCGAAGCCGAGCTGCATGCCGCCGACGGCGGCGCGTACTTCGCGCTGGTCGCCAACCAGCCGCGCGGACCGATGCCGCTGGCGTTCGTCGCCGACCGCGTCGAGCGCGGCCTGTGGCCGGCCGACGTCTCGATCGCCGCGGTCGGCTCGACGACCTGGAACGCCTACTCGACGGTGCGGCCGGCCGCTGCAGCGGCGCCGGCCCCGCCGATCACGCCAGCGGTCGCGCAGCCGATCCTCGCCGCCGCCCCGGCCGCGTTCTCGGCCACGCCCGATGCCGCGCCGTCCGCCGCCGGTCCTGCGCTGCCGGAGTCGGGCATGCTGCCGGCGGGCCTGACGATCCACGGCGGCTTCTGGCGGCGCACCGCGGCCTATCTGATGGACGGCTTCATCATCGGCATCGTCAACTGGGTCATCACGATGGTGCTGATGGTCGCGTTCGTCGGCTCGCTGGCCGCCGGCAGCGTGAACGCCGCGTTCGGCACGATCCTGCTGCAGGCGCTGATCGGCATCGTGCTGTCGTGGCTGTACTTCGCGTTGCAGGAGAGCTCGGCGGTCCAGGCCACGCTCGGCAAGCGCGCGATGGGCCTGAAGGTCACCGACGACTATGCGCGGCGGATCGGCTTCGGCCGCGCGACCGGCCGCTTTTTCGGCAAGATCCTGTCCAGCGTAATCCTGAACGTCGGCTTCATGCTGGCCGGCTGGACCGGCCGCCGCCAGGCGCTGCACGACATGATCTGCGGCACCGTCGTGGTATTCCGCGAGGTCGAGCCGGGCCGCCCGCTGCCGACCACGCGTCCGCCGATGCCGTGGTACGGATGGGTCGTCAACATCCTGATGATCGGCCTGTTCACCCTGGCCTTGCTCGCATCCGCGGCGAGCTTCAACGCCCTGCTCAATCTTTGAGCCGGGCCCGCATCGCCGCCGCATGACGGCGGCGACATGGGGCGAAAAAGGCCCGGCATCGCCGGGCCTTTTTTGGTTCTTCTGCCGTCAGCGACTAACCCGGATTCGACTGTTGTTCTTTGCCGGCTTTGCTTTCAGCGAGCTGAAGCACTTCGGCTTCGATGCCGATGCCGATGTCGGTCCTGACCTTACCTTCGAGCCTTCGATTCCTGGAAAGCTCAAGCGGAAAGATCAGAGCAAGAGCTTCCGCTCGCTGCGCGAGCGGGTGACTTTTTTCTTGGAAAAAGTCACCAAAACCGCCTGCGCCGACGCGAGCCGATGCGGCTACGCCGCATCGGTCCCCTGCGCTTCTCGGTCGCCCAGGCACGCTGCCCCAACTCGCTGCGCTCAGACACGGGGCAGCTCTTCGGCCTGGGCGACCTGCGA
>QFPO01000028.1 GCA_003241385.1 Rhodanobacter denitrificans | reverse complement strand
AGCGAACATCGGCCGAAGGCCGATGGCCCGAAGGGCGAGGGGCACGATGCCCCGAGTCAAACCGGCGTTCGCCGGTCTACAAGGCAATGGATGCGTCTGAAACAGCGGAGAGATGGCCGAGCGGTTTAAGGCACCGGTCTTGCTCGCGTAGGCAGGACGCCGAAGCGAACATCGGCCGCAGGCCGATGGCCCGAAGGGCGAGGGGCACGATGCCCCGAGTCAAACCGGCGTTCGTCGGTCCACAAGGCAATGGATGCGTCTGAATAACGGAGAGATGGCCGAGCGGTTTAAGGCACCGGTCTTGAAAACCGGCGAAGGTTCACCCCTTCCGTGGGTTCGAATCCCACTCTCTCCGCCAACCTCGGCCGAGCACGCGACGCCACCGCATGCAACCCTCAGCCCGAAACGTCGTCACAGATTCGACACGAACCACCCGACGAAAGCAGCCACGCCCGCAAGGAACAGCGTGAGCGCAATGCGTACCCAGAGCGGATCTTTCTGCGCACGTTCGCCGGGCCACGGCATCGTCAGCGCGCGTAGCGGCGCGACGAAAGCGGCGGCCGCCCCAGCGACCCGAATCCAATCCAGCATGATCCAGCGCTGCGCCATCGCGATCGACTGAGCGTCGGTGATCATGTCCTTGGGCGAGTGGATCGCGTGGTAGTAGAGCGCGGCGTTCATCGGCCAGAACGCGACCACGGTCAGAACGAGCAGAAGCAGAATGCCGACCGACGGCAGGCACAGCATCCAGCGATAACGCCAAGGGGTACGCCATCCGGCCGCCAGCGCGCCGAATCCGGCGATCAGCATGGCGGCCGAGAACGGAATGAAGAACACGCCGGTGTCGACGGGCCAGGCCTTGCCGTACGGCATCATCGCCAGCGATGCAGGCGGATCGGCGCTCCATGCGCCCGCCAGAACGAGCAGGTCGAACAGTTTCGCGCCGAGCAGCGGCCCACCGACCAGCACCGCAAGCCAAAGAAACGCGCGTGTCACGCTTTGCCTGCTCATCGCCCCCTCATTCCCGCTCAATGCAGCGCCTCGGCCCACCACCGCCGCAGATCGGCAAGTCCGACGAAGCGCTCTGCGGCGGTATCGGGCGCTTCGTCGCCGTGCTCGCCGACCACGACCAGACTCGGCAGCACACGCAACGCCCCCTCGAAATCCTCGCCGCGCGTGTAGTCGTTGAACGTCACCACGGTCGGAATGCCGGCGGCGCGTGCGGCCTGCAGGCCGGCGTGCGAATCCTCGATCGCCAGGCACTGTTCGGCCGGCAGCGCCAGCCGCTCGAGCACGTGGTGATAGATGCCGGGATCGGGCTTCTTGCGCGCGCTGTTCTCGGCGGTTCCGATTGCCGCGAACGCATCGAGCAGCTCGGCATGGCCGGCGTGCTCGAACAAGGCGAGCACGTTGGCGCGCGTCGTCGTGGTCGCGATCGCCAGCGCGATGCCGGCGTCGCGCGCTTCCTCGAGCAGCCGGATCACACCGGGCCGCCAGGCGATCGCGCCCTGCTCGACCAGCTCGAGGTAATGGGAGGTCTTGCGGCGATGCAGCTGTTCGGCGAGCGCCTCGCGCTCATTCAACGGCCAGGCCGGCAGGGCGTCGGCCATGTAGTGCAGCAGCCGCTCGCGCCCGCCGGCGACCTGCAGCAGAGGGCCGTAGACGTTCTCGTCCCAGCGCCAGGCCAGGCCTTCGTCGGCGAATGCACGGTTGAACGCGACGCGATGGCCGTCGCGCTCGGTGTCGGCCAGCGTGCCGTCGACGTCGAAGATCAGGGCGCGCAGCGAGTGGGGCATCGCGTCGGTCCGTCGGCCGCGGCGCGGCCCGGGCCGACAGCATGCCACAGCGCCCCGCCCGCTCGAACGCGGACGGGGCCGTGTATCAGCCCTTAGGCTCGCCGCGGTACTTGCGCTGGTACTGCTGGTACAACCGCGACTGCTTGTTGGCCAGGTCGACCTCGCGACCGGCCACCCAGGCGCGCTCGACGACCGCGCGGATGTCGAGGATGTCGCCGTCGGCGACGAACAGCGTCGCGTCCTTGCCGGCCTCGAGCGAGCCGAGCCGGTCGGCCACGCCGAGGATCTGCGCCGGCGCCAGCGTGATCGCGCGCAGCGCGGCCTCGGCGCCGAGGCCGTGCGCGGCGTAGCTCGCGGCCTGGTACGGCAGGTTGCGTTCGTTCATCGCGGCCATCGCATCGCCGTCGTTGGCGATCGCCAGCGTCACGCCGGCCGCGGCCAGCCGGCCGGCGGCCGCGAACACCGTGTCGTAGCCTTCCCAGCGCCGCATCGGCAGATTGTGCGAGGAGCCGAGGATCACCGGCACGTCCTGCGCCTTGATCGCGGCGGCCAGGCGCCAGGCGTCGGCGCCGCCGACGATCACGATGCGCAGCTTCTCGCGCGCCGCGAACGCCAGCGCCTCGCGGATCTGCACGGCGTCGTTGGCGAGCACGAGCAGCGGCATGCGCCCTTCGAGCACCGGCAGCAGCGCCTCGTCGCGCAGATCGGCGGCGCTGACCGCGCCGGCCCGCTGCGCGGCCTGGTACGCACGCGCGTCGCGCAGCGCGCGGTCGAGCGCGTCGCGCTTCTTCTGCACGCCTTCGCGCACGCGCTGCTTGCGATCCTCGGGTAGCCAGTCCGGCACGCGCGCCGACGGCCAGGCCACGACCATGCCGACCGAAGCGGCGACCGTCATCTGTTCGTAGGTCCAGCCGTCGGCCTGCATCAGCGCGGCCTGTCCGGCGATCA
The DNA here is from genome assembly GCA_003241385.1 of Rhodanobacter denitrificans. Classification (GTDB taxonomy): domain Bacteria; phylum Pseudomonadota; class Gammaproteobacteria; order Xanthomonadales; family Rhodanobacteraceae; genus Dokdonella; species Dokdonella denitrificans_A. The sequence continues at coordinate 20,139 of QFPO01000028.1, read as the reverse complement.
CGCCGTCGCTGCCGGCGCGCGGCATGATCAGCGCACTGAGCACGCCGTTGGCGCGCGCGACCGGCCACAACTCGGTGTCCGGATTGACGGCCACCTCGGCGCGGACTTCCGGCGTGCTCGCGCCGGCCTCGCTGTAGTCGTTGGTCGCGCGGACCGCCGAGACCTCGGTCAGCCCGAGAATGCTGTTGGCCGCGATCAGGCCCGGATAGATGCGCTTGCCGGCCAGGTCGATCCGCGCGGCGCCGGCAGGCGCGACGACCTCGCGGCCGAGCGCGGCGATCTTGCCGTCGCGGATCAGCAGCTGGCCGGACGGAATCACGCCGTGGCTGATCGTGTAGAGGTCCGCGCCGGTCAGCAGCACCGGCGCGGCGGCGGGCGCATCGGCGGCGACGGCCGGCGACAGAGCGGCCGCCAGCGCGAAGAAAGCCAGTAGCCGTTTCATCAGTGCGCCTCCAGGCCGGAGCAGAGGTGGATCGACTCGCCGTCGTGGTAGATCGGGCGGAGCCGGTCGAGGCCGAAGCCGTCGTCGTGATCGTGGGCATGGCCGTCAGGCTTCGGTTCGGGAGCGGCCGCGCCGTCCTTCTTCGCCGGCTTGTCACCCTTCTTGGCCAGCGCCTTGACGCGCTCGGGCAGGATCTGCGCGATCAGGCGCGCACGCTCGCCGTCGATGCGCGCCTGCTCGGCGCGGTCCTCGGCGCGATCGAAGTACTTGCGGCCGTCGATCCAGGTCTGCTCGGCATAGGCCAGCGTCGACAGCGGGCTGTCGCTCCAGATCACGAAGTCGGCGTCCTTGCCTCGCTCGAGCGAGCCGACGCGATCGTCCACGCGCAGCTGGCGCGCCGGATTGCGCGTGACCAGATCGAGCGCGGCGGTCTCGGACAGGCCGCCGTACTTGACCGCCTTGGCGGCCTCGGTATTGAGGCGGCGCGCCATCTCGCCGTCGTCGGAATTGAACGAGACGACGACGTTCTGCGCGGTCATCAGCGCGCCGTTGTACGGGATCGCGTCGACCACCTCCATCTTGTAGGCCCACCAGTCGCTGAAGGTGGACGCGCCGGCGCCGAGATCGGCGAGCGCGTCGGCGACCTTGTAGCCTTCGAGGATGTGCTGGAACACCGGCACGAACTTCATGCGCTGCGCGATCCGCACGAACGCCAGAATCTCGTCCTGGCGGTAGCTGTGGATGTGCACGATGCGCGTGCCGGCCAGCACCTCGGCCAGCGCCTCCAGGCGCAGGTCGCGGCGCACCGGTGCGGCGCCCTTCTCGGCGCGGCGCGCCGCATAATCGCGCGCGGCCAGGAACTGGTCGAGCATGATCTCCGGCACGCCCATGCGCGTCTGCGGATAGCGCGTCGTGAACTCCGAGCCCCAGTTGGACTGCTTGACGTTCTCGCCGAGCGCGAACTTGATCGTCGGCGTGACGCCGTCGAAGCGCAGCCCCTGCGCGTCGGCACCCCAGCGCAGCTTGATCACCTGCGCCTGGCCGCCGATCGGATTGGCCGAGCCGTGCAGCAGCTGCGCGGCGGTGACACCGCCGCCGAGTTGCCGATAGACCGTGATGTCGGTCGGGTCGAGCACGTCGCCGACGCGCACCTCGCTGGTCACCGCGTGCGAGCCCTCGTTGACGCCGCGCGCGATCGCGATGTGCGAGTGCGCGTCGATGATGCCGGGCGAGACGTGCTTGCCGCGTCCGTCGATCTCGACGGTGCCGCGCGGCACGGCCAGGCCGGTGCCGATCGCCGCGATGCGGCCGTTCTCGACCAGCAGATCGGCGCCGTCGAGGCGGCCCTGCGGCCCCTGCGTCCAGATCGTCGCATTGCGCACGACCACGGCCGCGGGCTGCGCCGGCAGGCCGCTGCGGCCGAACTCGCCGGCCGGGTAGCGCAGCGGCGAGGCCGGCAGCGGCGGACGCGACGCGGGCTTGGCGGCGACCGGCGGCGCCGGCCGCGTGCGCTGGCCGCTGACCACCGCCTCGGTACCGCCCGGCAGCGGCACGCGGCCCTGCAGGCGGTCGCCGTCGACGCTCGCGACGAGTGCGAGGCGCTCCTCGCTGCGGCCGAACAGGCTGCCCGGAGGATACAGCAGCAGCTGGCGCTGGTTGATCGTCGCCGGTACCGACACACTGCCGGCGGTGACCGCCGGCTCGGCCACTTCGCCGGTGATCTCGACCTGCGCGGGACCGGTGATGCCGTGCCAGGTCAGCATCCAGCTGCCGCGCACGTCGGTCGGACCGGGACCGATCTCGTAGCGCCGTCCGCCGATCCAGGTCTCGTGGATGCGTGCCTTGTCGGAGCGGAACAGATCGGCGTCGGCGACGATGAAGTCGGCGCGCTTGCCGCGCTCGAGCGTGCCGACGCGATCGTCGACGCCGAGCATCGCGGCCGGCCGGCTGGTCAGCGCGGCGAGCGCGGTCGACTCGTCCAGGCCTTTCTCGACCGCCTTGCGCAGTGCCGGCCAGAACTCATCGGGCTTCTTGAGCGCACCGGCGGTCAGCGCGAAATCGACGCCGGCCTCAGCCAGCACGCGCGCGTTGAACGGCGCCCAGGCCCAGTGCTCGAGCTCGCCGAGCGAGACGTCGAGCGCGAGGTCCGGATCCTCGATGGCCGGCGCCTCGACCGTCTTCAGCGGCACGATCACCGGCACCGCGGCGCTCTTCAACTCGGCGGCCATGCGGTACTCGTGGCCGTTGCCGGCCAGGATCGGACGCAGCGAGAACTCCTTGGCGATCGCCAGTGCGCGCTGATAGTCGAGCTCGTCGTCGGTCGCGAAGATCACCGGCTGGCGGCCGGCCAGCGCCGGCGTCAGCGCGTCGAGCGCGTCGTTGGCCTCGATGCGCTCGGCCTGGCGATGCTTGTCCTGCCAGCTCAGGCGCTGCTGCTGCCATTGCGCGTCGAGGAAGGTCTGACGGATCAGCGCGATCGCGCCCATCAGCGAGGTCGGGTAGTCGTCCGAGCCGCGGGCCTGCTCGAACGCGACCTGCAATGCCGCCTGTGGCGCGATCAGCAGCTCGTTGAGGCGGCCGCCGTCGGCGGCGCTGACCAGGGCGGCCTGGCCGCGGAACACGCCCTGCTTCGGCGTCGACAGCACGCTCGTGAAGCCGTTGCCGCGCAGCGCACCGGCGCGCGCGGCATCGGGCTTGAGCGTCTCGGCGACGCGCCGCTCGGGCGTCACGCGGCGATTCCAATGGCCGGCACCGGCGCTGGCTTCGGATGCGGCCGGCGTGCGGCCCATGCCTTCGCCGCGCGCGGGCGGCGCGGGCGCGGGCTGGCCGTAGTCGCTGCCGGCATCGATGAAGCCGGCGAACACGCTGCGGCCGCCGAGGTCGGTGACGGCGGCGTCGGCCGGTATCGCGACCTTGCTGCCGACGGCGACGATCATGCCGTCGCGGATCAGCAGCGTGCCGTCCTCGACGACGCTGCCGGGCTTGACGACCAGGCGCGCGTGCGTCAGCGCGACGGTGCGCGGCGTGCGATCGGCGATGCCGGCGACCGGAGAGGTGCCGACCTGCGCACCGGCGTGGGCCGCGAGCAGGCTCAGCAGCAGCGAAGACACGGTCAGGCGCCACGCGCCGATCCGCGCCGATACGACTTGTCTCATCAGGCGATTCCCCCACTGGCCGACACGCCATGATAGACGGCTCGGCAGTCGCGCCTAGCGACAAAGGTCATGCGCGCGGCAGAAACCTCCGCCGCCTCGCGCCAGCCGGCGCGACGCGCTGCGGCGCCGTATGCGGCGCCACGCGCCGGTCAGAGCGCCGCGTTGGCGCGGACCGCACCGCGCTTGTGCACGATCAGCATCGCCATCTCGAGCGCCTGCTCGTAGTTGAGCCGCGGATCGACCGTGGACTTGTACGCCCGCGCGAGGTCGGCCTCGGCCAGCGAGCGTGCGCCGCCGAGGCATTCGGTGACGTTCTCGCCGGTCAGCTCCAGATGCACGCCGCCGAGCCGCGTGCCGGCCGCGGCGTGGATGTCGAAGGCCTTGTCGAGCTCGCCGCGGATGTTCTCGAAGCGGCGCGTCTTGTAGCCGTTGACCAGGGACTCGGTATTGCCGTGCATCGGATCGCAGCACCACAGCACCTTGCGGCCGGCCGCACGGACCGCGGCCAACAGCGGCGGCAGCGCGGTCTCGATCCGGTCCACGCCCATGCGGTGGATCAGCGTCAGGCGGCCGGACTCGTTGGCCGGGTCGAGCACGTCGATCAGCCGCAGCAGCTGGTCCGGCGTCACCGACGGCCCGACCTTGACCGCGATCGGATTGCGGATGCCGCGGAAGTACTCGGTGTGCGCGCCGTCGATCGCCGCGGTGCGCATGCCGATCCACGGGTAGTGCGTCGACAGGTTGAACCAGCCCCACTGCCGCGGCACCTGGCGCGTCAGCGCCTCCTCGTAATGCAGCAGCAGCGCCTCGTGCGAGGTGAAGAAGTCCACGCGCTGGAAGTCGCTAACCGGACGGCCGGCCAGCGTCTCCATGAAACGCAGCGAGTCGCCGATCGACTCGACCATGCGCCGGTAGTCCTGCTGCAGCGGCGAATGCTCGACCCAGGCCAGGTCCCAGTATTCCGGGTGGTGCAGATCGGCGAAGCCGCCGTCGATCAGCGCGCGCACGAAGTTCATCGTCATCGCCGAATGCGCGTGACCGCGGATCAGGCGGCGTGGATCGGGCACGCGCGTCTGCGCGTCGAACGCCGGTCCGTTGACGAGGTCGCCGCGATAGCTCGGCAGCGTCACGCCGTCGCGCGTCTCGGTATCGGCCGAGCGGGGCTTGGCGTACTGGCCGGCGAAGCGCCCGACGCGCACGACCGGCAGCTGCAGTCCGTGCACGAGCACCAGGCTCATCTGCAGCATCACCTTGAGCCGGTTGGAGATCAGCGGCGAGGTGCAGTCGTCGAAGGTCTCGGCGCAGTCGCCGCCCTGCAGCAAGAAACGGCGGCCCTCGGCGGCCTCGGCCAGCAGCTGGCGCAGCGCGAGGATCTCCCACGAGGTCACCAGCGGCGGCAGCTGGGCGAGCCGGCCCAGCGCCTCGTCGAGCGCAGCCGGATCCGGATAGACCGGCTGCTGCACCGCCGGGCGCGCGCGCCACGATGCGGGGGACCAATCGGCGGCCTCACGGACGGGCGAAATCGAGCGTTCTGGGATCATGGCGGCTGCTCTGCGGTTTTTTGCGCCGCACCATCATGCCACAGCCGGCGCCCCTGCGAAGGCCGCCGGCCGGTACGGCCGATTCAGCGCGCCGGCTGCGGACGCCGCCAGCCGGCGTACAGTGCGCCGGCGCCGAGCAGCACGTACCAGATCAGCGTCCAGCCCGGCATCGTGATGCCGAGGAAGCGCCAGCGCACGTCGCCGCAGTCGCCCGAGCCGGTGAATGCCTTGCGGATCGCATCGTGCAGCGGGAACGCGTCGAGCATGTAGGCCAGGCCCGGACCGCAGCCGGCCAGCAGCGGATCGGGCGGATTCATCTGGATCCACAGATGGCGCGCGGCAATGCCGACGCCGACCAGTGCGGCGATCGCGACCGCCACCGCGTAGACGCGCCGCCCGCGGCCGGCCGGACCGTGCACGGCGCCGGCGATGAACAGCAGCGCCATCGCGATGAAGGCCAGGCGCTGGAAGATGCACATTGGGCAAGGGTCCTCGCCCATCACGAACTGCTCGTAGTAGGCGTAGGCCAGCAGCGCGATGCACGCGAACGCGCCGAACGCGAACTGCGCGCGGAACGGCCAGCGGAACGGATTGAGGTTCATCGTCGATCTCCTCCCAAGACTGAATCTGTGCAGACCGCCGCCGGGCGGCCGCGTTCCCGGCCGTGTCGAGGCGGCGTCGAAAAAGGAAAGGCCCCGGTCGGGGTCACCAACCGGGGCCTGGATCTGTCACCGTGACGCGCGGACCCGCTTACTCGGCGGCGTCGCCGTCCTGGGTCTGGCGCGGGCGATCGAGCAGCTCGACGTAGGCGAGCGGCGCATTGTCGCCGGCGCGGAAGCCGCACTTCAGAATGCGCAGGTAGCCGCCCTTGCGCTCGCGGAAGCGCGGGCCGAGCTCGACGAACAGCTTGCCGACGGCCTGCTTGTCGCGCAGACGCGCGAACGCCAGGCGGCGGTTGGCGACGCCGTCGACCTTGGCCAGCGTGATCAGCGGCTCGGCGACGCGGCGCAGTTCCTTGGCCTTGGGCAGCGTGGTACGGATCAGTTCGTGCTTGAACAGCGAGGCGGCCATGTTGCGAAACATCGCTTCGCGATGGCTGCTGGTGCGGCTGAACTTGCGGCCGGCTTTCTGGTGGCGCATGGAGAAATCCTCTGGTCTCGATTGTTATGAGAAAGCCGGCGCCTGCGTCCGGTTTCCCGCGGTTACCCGCTGAGTCAGCCTTATTAAGATCGGGCTGTTATTCAAAAGTGCGGCCATGGATGGCCGCTTCTGGACTCCGACGAAGACGCTCAGGCGCCCCCTCGCGACCAACCGGCCGCAGCGGCGATCAAGGACGATCGCACGAACAAATCCGCAAAAACAAACCTTACAAACCAATCAACGGCCGTGAGCGACAAGCGTCACTCACGGCCGCGTCAAAACCGATCAACCCAGCTGCATGCCGTGCACGAGGCCCGACGGCGGCCAGTTGTCGAGCTTCATGCCGAGCGACAGGCCGCGCTGACCGAGCACGTCCTTGATCTCGGTGAGCGACTTCTTGCCGAGGTTCGGCGTCTTGAGCAGCTCCACTTCGGTGCGCTGAACGAGGTCACCGATGTAGTAGATGCTCTCGGCCTTGAGGCAGTTGGCCGAGCGCACGGTCAGCTCCAGATCGTCGATCGGACGCAGCAGCACCGGATCGACGCCGCCCTTGTCGGTCTTCGCGCTGTCGCTCTCGCGACGCGTGAAGTCGCCGAACACCGAGATCTGATCCTGCAGGATCTCGGCGGCCTTGCGGACCGCTTCCTCGGCGTCGATCGCACCGTTGGTCTCGACGTCGAGCACGAGCTTGTCGAGGTCGGTACGCTGCTCCAGACGCGCGCTGTCGACCTGGTAGGCGACGCGGCGGACCGGGCAGAACGAGGCGTCGATCTGCAGACGACCGATCGGGCGCGCTTCTTCGTCCGGCAGGCGGCGGGCGGTGGCCGGCTGGTAGCCGGTGCCGCGCGCGACCTTCAGGCGCATGTTGAGCGCGATGTCCTTGGTCAGATGGCAGATCACGTGATCGGGATTGACGATCTCGACCGAATGGTCGACCGTGATGTCGCCCGCCGTGACGACACCGCGGCCCTTCTTGGACAGCGTCAGCGTGGTCTCGTCGTTGCCGTGCATGCGGATGCCGACGTCCTTGAGGTTCAACAGCACCTCGATGACGTCCTCCTGCATGCCCTCGAGCGTGGTGTACTCGTGGAGTACGCCGTCGATCTCGGCCTCGACGATCGCGCTGCCGGGAATCGAGGACAACAGAACGCGACGCAGCGCGTTACCGAGCGTATGGCCGAAGCCACGCTCCATCGGCTCGACGACGACCTTGGCGCGGTTGGCGCCAATACGCTCGACGTTGATGCCACGCGGACGCAGCACGTTTGTGGATGTTCCTGCCATGAACAGGGGCTCCGAATTACTTAGAATAAAGCTCGATGATCAGACTCTCGTTGATATCCGAGGGCAGATCGGAACGCTCCGGCAGCGACTTGAAAACGCCGCTGGCCTTCTTGGCGTCCACTTCGATCCAGCCGGGAACGAGGTCCATTTCCTGGGCGACGGTCAGCGCTTCCTGCACGCGCAGCTGCCCGCGGGCGCGCTCGGTCAGGGTCACTTCGTCACCGCTCTTGACCTGGTAGGAAGGCAGATTGACCTTCTTGCCGTTGACCAGCACGGCCGCGTGCGACACCAGCTGGCGGGCCTGGGCGCGCGTGACCGCGAAACCCATGCGGAAGATCACGTTGTCCAGGCGCGACTCGAGCATACGCAGCAGGTTCTCGCCGGTATTGCCCTTCTGGTTCGACGCCTTGTGGTAGTAACTGCGGAACTGACGCTCCAGCAGACCGTAGATGCGCTTGACCTTCTGCTTCTCGCGCAGCTGGACGCCGTAGTCCGACAGACGGCCGCGCTTGGCGACAGGTCCGTGCTGGCCGGGCTTCTGCTCGAGCTTGCACTTGGAGTCGATCGCGCGAGCCGGGCTCTTGAGGCTGAGGTCAGCGCCCTCGCGGCGAGCGAGCTTGCAGGTCGGTCCGATATATCGAGCCATTTTAGATTCTCTTTCCGAAAAGTCCGGCCAAGGATGGCCGGTTCTTGATTCTCGTGATCAGGGACGACCGCAGGTCAGACGCGCCGCTTCTTCGGCGGACGGCAACCGTTGTGCGGGATCGGCGTCACGTCGACGATGTTGGTGACCTTGAAACCGATGTTGTTCAGAGAACGCACGGTGGACTCGCGGCCCGGGCCGGGGCCCTTGATGCGGACTTCGACGGTCTTCACGCCGTACTCCGCCGCAGCGCGGCCGGCCTTCTCGGCCGCGACCTGCGCGGCGAACGGGGTCGACTTGCGCGATCCACGGAAGCCCGCGCCGCCGGCGGTGGCCCAGGAGAGCGCATTGCCCTGGCGGTCGGTGATCGTGATGACGGTGTTGTTGAACGAAGCCTGCACGTGCGCGACGGCATCCGTCACGACGCGCTTGATCTTCTTCTTCGGCTTGGCAACCGGCTTATTCATTGGCTGATCCGGACTCGATTACTTCTTGATCGGGCGACGCGGACCCTTGCGGGTACGCGCATTGGTGCGGGTGCGCTGACCGCGCAGCGGCAGACCGCGACGGTGGCGCAGGCCGCGGTAGCAACCCAGGTCGATCAGGCGCTTGATCGACATGCCGACTTCGCGGCGCAGATCGCCTTCAACCGTGTAGCGGGCCACTTCGTGGCGCAGTTTCTCGATCTCGGACTCGACCAGATCCTTGATCTTGGCGGTCGGATCGACGCCTGCGTCGACGCAGACCTTCTTGGACCGGGTACGGCCAATACCATAGATGCTCTGCAGCGCGATCCCGACATGTTTTTGGACCGGCAGATTGACACCCGCTATGCGCGCCATTGGAACTCTCTCCGAAAAATGCGCCGCGCACTCGGCGCGGCGAACTGGCTATTCTAACGTAACAAACTCGTTTCTGGAAGGGCATGCCGGAGCAGCCCCGCCTGGCCGGCTCAACGCCCGCGCAGGTTCGCCTTCTTGAGCAGGCTGTCGTACTGGTGCGACACCAGATGTGCCTGGATCTGGGCGATGAAATCCATGACCACGACCACGACGATCAGCAGCGAGGTTCCACCGAAGTAGAACGGCACGTGCCAGGCGTTGCGCATGATGTCCGGGATGAGGCAGACCGCGACCAGATACAGTGCACCGGCGCCGGTCAGGCGGGTCAGCACGCCGTCCACGTAGTCGGCGGTCGCCTTGCCGGGACGGATGCCCGGAATCAGCGCGCCGGAACGCTTCAGGTTGTCGGCCGTCTCCTGCGAGTTGAACACCAGCGCGGTGTAGAAGAACGCGAAGACGATGATCAGGACCGCCATGACCAGCATGTGCAGCGGCTCGCCCGGACCCAGCGCCGAGGTCAGCGTCTGCAGCCAGCGGATGTCGCCCGAGCTGCTGAACCACGCCGCCGCCGTCGCCGGGAACAGGATCAGCGACGAGGCGAAGATCGCCGGGATCACGCCCGCCATGTTGACCTTGAGCGGCAGGTGCGAGGTCTGGTTCTGGTAGGCCCGGCCGGCACCGCCCTGGCGACGCGCGTAGTTGACCGTGATGCGACGCTGGCCGCGCTCGACGAAGACGACGAACGCCGTCACCACCAGCACCACCGCCAGCACCGCCAGCACCTTCAGGTAGTTCAGCTCGCCGCTCTGCGCCATGCCGAGCGTATGCACGACCGCCGCCGGCAGGCCGGCGACGATGCCGGCGAAGATCAGCAGCGAGATGCCGTTGCCGACGCCGCGCTCGGTGATCTGCTCGCCCAGCCACATCAGGAATAGCGTACCGGCGGTCAGACCGACGACCGTCGTGAACACGAAACCCGGCCCCGGCGTGTAGACCACGCCCGCCTGCTGCTGCAGCATCGAGGCGACGCCGAACGACTGGAACAGCGCCAGGCCGACCGTGCCGATGCGCGTGTACGTGGTCAGCTTGCGCCGACCGGATTCGCCCTCCTTGCGCAGCTGCTGCAGCGACGGCACGACCGCCGCCATCATCTGCACGACGATCGACGCGGAGATGTACGGAATCACGCCGAGCGCGAACAGCGAGAAGCGCTCCAGGGCGCCGCCCGAGAACATGTTGAACATGTCCAGCAGGCCGCCGGCCTGGTCGACGAGCCGCGTCATCGCCTCGGGGTTCACGCCGGGAACCGGAATGAACGACCCGAAGCGGAACACGATCATCGCGCCGAGCACGAACAGCAGGCGCTGCTTCAGCTCGGTCAGCTTGCCGAGCGAAGCCAGTGCACCGGATTGCGAAGCGGCCACGTTTTACTCCACGCTGCCGCCGGCAGCCTCGATCGCAGCCTTGGCGCCCGCCGTGACGGCCACGCCCTTGAGCTTGACTGCACGGGTGATCTCGCCCTTCTTGACGATCTTCGCGCGCTCGGCGCGCTTCTCGACCAGTCCGGCGTCGCGCAGCGCAGCGAAGTCGACCACGTCGACCTTCAGCGCGTCGAGCTTGTACAGCAGCACTTCGCTGACCTCGTGGGCCTTCTGCGAGCGGAAGCCGATCTTCGGCAGACGACGCTGCAGCGGCATCTGGCCGCCTTCGAAGCCCGGCTTGACCTTGCCCTTGCCGGCGCGAGCGTACTGACCCTTGTGACCGCGGCCGGCGGTCTTGCCGAGGCCCGAACCGATGCCGCGGCCGACGCGGACGCGCGACTTGCGGGCGCCTGCGGCGGGCTTGAGAGTATTGAGATGCATGTGATGTTCCTCGTGATCCTGGCCGGCGCTTACGCGCCCTCTTCGACCTTGACCAGGTAGGACACCTGGTTGATCAGTCCGCGCACCGACGGCGAATCCTTGAGTTCGCGCACGTCATTGAGCTTGCGCAGGCCCAGCGCCCGGACGCTGATCCGGTGGCGCTCCTGGCAGCTGTTGACGCTCTTGACCAGGCGCACGCGAATCTTCTTTGCGTTGTCACTCATTGCCGAGCACCTCTTCGACGGACTTGCCGCGCTTGGCCGCGATCCGCTTCGGCGACACCATCGCCTGCAGGCCGTTGATCGTCGCGCGGACCAGGTTGATCGGATTGCGCGAGCCGACGGCCTTGGCCAGGACGTTCTTCACGCCGACGACCTCGAGCACCGCACGCATCGCACCGCCGGCGATCACGCCGGTGCCTTCCGACGCAGGCTGCATGTAGACGCGCGCCGCACCGTGGTTGGCCTTGACTGCGTGGAACAGCGTGCCGTTGTTGAGCTCGACGCGGATCATACCCTTGCGGGCACGCTCCATCGCCTTCTGGATGGCCACCGGCACCTCGCGTGCCTTGCCGTAGCCGAAGCCGACGCGGCCGTCGCCGTCGCCGACGACGGTCAGCGCGGTGAAGCTCATCTGACGGCCGCCCTTGACGGTCTTGGCGACGCGGTTGACGGCGATCAGCTTTTCGAGAAAACCATCGCCGCTGTCACGATCATTGGTTGACATGATTCACCTTTGCCCTGCCACCCGCGATGCGGTGTGGACTTCTGCTTGCGGACGAGCCGCTTGGAGTTGTTGTGAGCCCGACGCGGATCTCGCCGCGCCGGGAAGCCGCCCTCGCGGGCGAAGGATCAGAACTTCAGACCGGCTTCGCGTGCCGCGTCGGCGAGCGCCGCGATACGGCCGTGATACTTGAAGCCGGAACGGTCGAAAGCAACCGTGTCGACGCCGGCCTGCAGCGCGCGCTCGGCGACCGCCTTGCCGACGGCCGCGGCGGCCGTCTTGTTCTTGGTGCCGGTCAGACCGTCGGCGATCGACTTCTGCACGGTCGAGGCCGCGGCGATGACCTTGGCGCCGTCGGCGGTCACGATCTGCGCGTACAGATGCTGGCCGGTGCGGTGGACGCTCAGGCGGGCCACGTCGAGCTTGCGGATGTGCAAGCGGGTCGACTTGGCGCGGCGCAACCTGGAAATGTTCTTCTTCATCGTTGGTCTCTCTCGGAAGCTGAAGCGCCCATCAGGCCTTCTTGGCTTCCTTCAGGGTGATCTGTTCGCCGGAATAGCGGACGCCCTTGCCCTTGTAGGGCTCCGGCGGACGGAACGCGCGAATCTTGGCCGCGACCTGGCCGACGCTCTGCTTGTCGGCGCCCTTGATCAGGATCTCGGTCTGCGACGGCACCTCGATGGTGACGCCTTCCGGAGCCTTGAACAGGATCGGGTGCGAAAAGCCCAGCGACAGGTTGAGGTCCTTGCCCTGCAGCGCCGCGCGGTAGCCGACGCCGACCAGCTCCAGCTTGCGCTGGAAGCCTTCACTGACGCCGATGACCATGCTGTTGACCAGCGCACGCGCGGTACCGGCCAGCTTGATGTCGTCCTGCTCGCGCGCGGAGAACTGCACCACGCCGGCTTCGACGGTCGCGTCGACGCCCGCGGGAACCGCGAACGTCAGGGTGCCCTTCGGACCCTTGACCGTGATCGTTCCGGACTCGACCTTGCACTCGACGCCCTTGGGAAGCGAAATCGGCTTCTTGGCAACACGTGACATATCTGCTTCTCCCAGATCAGGCGACGAGGCCGATCACTTCGCCGCCGAGACCCTTCTTGCGGGCTTCGGCGTCGGTCATGATGCCCGACGAGGTCGACACGATCGTGATGCCGAGGCCGCCGAGCACCTTCGGCAGGTCGCTCTTGCCGCGGTAGACGCGCAGGCCCGAGCGGCTGACGCGTTCGATGCGCTCGATGACCGGCTTGCCTTCGTAATACTTCAGCGCGATCTCGAGGACCGGCTTGCCTTCGGGCGAGACCACCTGAACGTCGGTCAGGTAGCCCTCTGCCTTCAACACATTGGCGATCGCCTGCTTCACGCGCGAGGACGGCATCACCACGGAACGCTTGCCCGTGGCCTGCGCGTTGCGGATGCGCGTGAACATGTCGGCGATGGGATCAGTCATGCTCATAATCTATGAATCCTGTACTTGCAGCACCGATATCCGGGATGGGTTACCAACTGGCCTTGCGCAGTCCCGGCACATCGCCGCGCATGGTGGCTTCACGAAGCTTGTTGCGGGCCAGGCCGAACTTGCGATAGACGGCGCGCGGACGACCCGACAGGACGCAGCGCGTACGCTGGCGCGAGGCGCTCGAATCGCGCGGCAGCTTCTGCAGCTTGGTCGCCGCGGCGATCTTCTCGTCGTACGAGGCGGTCGTGCTCGCCACGATCGCCTTGAGCTCGGCGCGCTTGGTCGCGTGACGCTTGGTCAGCTTCTCGCGCTTGATCTCGCGGTTAACCATCGACTTCTTGGCCATGATTCTTCTCGTGTCTCAATCAGTTGCGGAAAGGAAAACCGAAGGCTTCCAGCAGAGCCTTGGCTTCCTCGTCCGTGGCGGCGGTCGTGGTGACCGCGATGTCCATACCGCGCAGCGCGTCGATCTGGTCGAAATCGATCTCCGGGAAGATGATCTGTTCCTTGACGCCCATGTTGTAGTTGCCGCGGCCGTCGAACGAACGGCCCGAGATGCCGCGGAAGTCGCGCACGCGCGGCAGCGAGATGCTGATCAGGCGGTCGATGAACTCGAACATCTGCGCACGGCGCAGCGTCACCTTGCAGCCGATCGGCCAGTTGTCGCGGATCTTGAACGACGCGATGGACTTCTTGGACAAGGTCACGACCGGCTTCTGACCGGCGATCTTGGCCATGTCCGCGACGGCGTTCTCGAGGACCTTCTTGTTGCCGACCGCTTCGCCGACGCCCATGTTGAGCGTGACCTTGGTCAGACGCGGAACCTGCATGACGTTCTTGTAGCCGAATCGTTCGATCAGCTTGGGAACGACCTGTTCCTTGTACATTTTTTCGAGGCGTGTCATGACAGGCTGCCTTAGATGTCGACCACTTCGCCGCTCGGGCGGAACACCCGAACCTTGCGGCCGTCTTCGAGGCTCTTGAAGCCGACGCGCGAGCCCTTGCCGGTGGCGGGGTTGAACAGTTGAACGTTGGAGATGTCGATCGAAGCCTCGCGCTCGACGATGCCGCCCGGCTGGTTGGCCTGCGGGTTCGGCTTGGTGTGGCGCTTGATCAGATTGATGTTCTGCACGAAGACGCGATCCCCCGCCACGCGGAGCACCTCGCCTCGCTGACCCTTGTTCTTGCCGGTGATCACGATGACTTGATCACCTTTGCGAATGCGGTTCATGGCAATGATCCTGTTACAGCACTTCAGGAGCGAGCGAGACGATCTTCATGAACCGCTCACTGCGCAGCTCACGCGTGACCGGTCCGAAGATACGAGTGCCGATCGGCTCCAGCTTGTTGTTGAGCAGAACGGCGGCGTTACCGTCGAAGCGGATCAGCGATCCGTCGGCCCGGCGCACGCCCTTGCGGGTACGCACGACCACGGCGTCGTAAACCTCGCCCTTCTTGACCTTGCCGCGCGGAATCGCTTCACGCACGGAAACCTTGATGATGTCGCCGATGCTGGCGTAACGGCGCTTGCTGCCGCCCAGCACCTTGATGCAAAACAGCTCGCGAGCGCCGCTGTTGTCCGCTGCATCCAGCGTGGTCTGCATCTGGATCATGTTGTTTGCTCCTTCAGCTGATCAGCGCTTACTGCGCAGCGCGCGTGACGACTTCGACGACACGCCAGTTCTTGGTCTTCGACAGCGGGCGGCATTCGCTGATGCGCACGACGTCGCCCTCGCGGCACTCGCCGCTCTCATCATGAGCGTGGACCTTGGTGGACCGGCGCACGATCTTGCCGTACAGCGCGTGCTGCACCTGGCGCTCGAGCAGGACGGTCACGGTCTTCTGCATCTTGTTGCTGACGACCCGACCTTCGAGGGTGCGCAGCGCTTTCTGGTTATCACTCATTGCGGCCGGTCCTTACTTCTGAGCGCCGAGCAGGGTCTTGACCTGCGCGATTTCACGACGGACGCGCCCAATCTGGTGCGTCTGGGTCAGCTGACCGGAACCCTTCTGCATGCGCAGATTGAACTGTTCGCGGCGCAGTTCGACGAGATGCTCGCCCAGTTCCTGCACAGACTTCTTGCGGAGTTCGTTGAGTTCCATCACAGCACCGTTCGGGTAACGAATTGGGTCTGGACCGACAGCTTCGCGGCGGCCAGGCGGAAGGCCTCGCGGGCTTCCGCCTCGCCGATGCCCTCGATCTCGTACAGCATGCGGCCGGGCTGGATCGGCGCGACCCAGTACTCGACGTTGCCCTTGCCGTTACCCATACGCACTTCGATCGGCTTCTTGGTGATCGGCTTGTCCGGGAACACGCGGATCCACAGCTTGCCGCCGCGCTTGACGTAGCGGGTGATGCAACGACGGGCGGCCTCGATCTGGCGCGCGGTCAGCTGGCCGTGCGTGATGGCCTTGAGGCCAAACTCGCCGAAGCTGACCTTGGTCGCGACGTAGGTCAGACCGTTGTTGCGGCCCTTGTGGACCTTGCGATACTTGGTACGTTTCGGTTGCAGCATGATCAGGCTCCTGCAGCGGCGGCGGGCTTGGCCGACCGGCGCGGCGCGCGCTCTTCACTGGCCTCGGCCTTGGCTTCCTGGGTCGCCGCGGCGAGGTCGAAGATCTCGCCCTTGTAGACCCACACCTTCACGCCGATGATGCCGTAGGTGGTCTTCGCCTCGGCGAAGCCGTAGTCGATGTCGGCACGCAGCGTGTGCAGCGGCACGCGACCTTCGCGGTACCACTCCGAACGCGCGATCTCGGCGCCGTTGAGGCGGCCGGCGACGTTGACCTTGATGCCGAGCGCACCGAGGCGCATCGCGTTCTGCACGCTGCGCTTCATCGCGCGGCGGAACATGATGCGGCGCTCGAGCTGCTGGGCGATCGACTCGGCGACCAGCTGCGCGTCGAGCTCGGGCTTGCGCACCTCGGTCACGTTGATGTGCGCCGGAACGCCCATCAGCGTGGAGACTTCCTTGCGCAGCTTCTCGATGTCCTCGCCCTTCTTGCCGATGACGACACCCGGACGAGCCGTGTGGATCGTCACGCGCGCATTCTTGGCCGGACGCTCGATCTGGATGCGCGAGACGCCGGCCTGGGCCAGCTTCTTGCGCAGCAGCTCGCGCACCTTGAGATCGGCGGCGAGGTACTCGGCGTACTCGCGCTTGTTGGCGAACCACTTCGAATTCCAGTCCTTGGCGATGCCAAGGCGGATACCGGTGGGATGTACTTTATGACCCATCGTTGCCGTCCTTCGAACCTTATTCGCCCACAACCACAGTGATGTGGCTGGTGCGCTTGAAAATTTGGGTACCGCGACCCTTGGCCCGGGCGTGCATCCGCTTGAGGATCGGACCCTCGTCGACGAAGATGCGCGAGACCTTGAGCTCGTCGACGTCGGCGCCGAGATTGTTCTCGGCGTTGGAAGTCGCCGAGAACAGGACCTTGTAGACCAGGTGAGCGGCCTTCTTGTCGCTGAACTTCAGCAGAGTCAGAGCGCGATCCACCGGCAGGCCACGCACCTGGTCGGCGACGAGCCGGACCTTCTGCGGGGAGATGCGCGCGGTGCGCAGAACAGCCTTCGCTTCCACGGTGCTTCTCCTTACTTCTTGCCGTCGGCTTTCTTGTCGCCACCGTGCCCCTTGAAGGTGCGCGTGACGGCAAACTCGCCGAGCTTGTGTCCGACCATGTTCTCGTTCACGAGGACCGGAACATGGAGACGACCGTTGTGCACCG
Organism: Rhodanobacter denitrificans; assembly: GCA_003241385.1. GTDB lineage: Bacteria > Pseudomonadota > Gammaproteobacteria > Xanthomonadales > Rhodanobacteraceae > Dokdonella > Dokdonella denitrificans_A. The sequence goes on along the minus strand of QFPO01000028.1, from coordinate 3,319 downwards.
CCAGGGTCAGGCCGACCATGTCCGGCACGATCATCGAACGGCGCGACCAGGTCTTGATCGGGCGCTTGTTATTGGCGGCAGCGGCGGCCTCCACCTTCTTGAGCAGGTGGTGGTCGACGAACGGGCCTTTCTTCAGTGAACGTGGCATGGCGTGTACCTATCAACCCCGGCGATCGCGCACGATGAACTGCTGCGTGCGCTTGTTCTTGCGTGTCTTGTAGCCCTTGGCCGGCGTACCCCACGGGGAGACCGGATGCGGGTTGCCCTGTCCTGCGCGACCCTCACCACCACCGTGCGGATGGTCGACCGGGTTCATCGCCGCACCGCGAACGGTCGGCTTGATGCCGCGCCAGCGCTTCGCGCCGGCCTTGCCCAGCTTCTCGAGGTTGTGCTCGGAGTTGCCGACTTCGCCGATCGTGGCGCGGCACTCGGCCGGCACCTTGCGCATTTCGCCCGAACGCAGGCGCAGCGTGGCGTGGCCCTGCTCGCGTGCGACCAGCTGCGCCGAGGCGCCGGCACTGCGCGCGATCTGCGCACCCTTGCCGGGCTTCATCTCGATGCAGTGCACCGTCGTACCGACCGGGATGTTGCGCAGCGGCAGCGTGTTGCCGGCCTTGATCGGCGCGTCGCGGCCGGCCATCAGCTGGTCGCCGACCTGCACGCCCTTCGGCGCGATGATGTAGCGGCGCTCACCGTCGACGTAGCACAGCAGCGCGATGTGCGCGGTGCGGTTCGGGTCGTACTCGATCCGCTCGACGCGGCAGGCGATGCCTTCCTTGTCGCGCTTGAAGTCGATGATGCGGTAGTTCTGCTTGGAACCGCCGCCCTTGTGACGCGTCGTGATGCGACCGTAGTGGTTGCGGCCGCCGGTCTTGGACTGCGACTCGGTCAGCGGCGCGTACGGCGCACCCTTGTGGAGACCCGGGGTCACCACGCGAACGGCTGCGCGACGGCCAGCCGAGGTAGGCTTGAGTGTGATCAGTGCCATGGATTATTCCGCCCTCAGGCCTTGGCCATCACGTCGATCGTCTGGCCTTCGCGCAGACGGACGTATGCTTTGCGCCGGTTGCCGCGCGTACCCAGCCGCGACCGGAACGCCTTGGTCTTGCCCTTGATGGTGACGACGTTGACCGCCTCGACCTGGACGTCGAACAGCTGTTCGACGGCCGCTTTGACGTCGGCCTTGGTCGCCGCCTGGGCGATCTCGAAAACATACTGATTGGCTTCCTGCAGCCGCGCGGTCTTTTCGGAGACCAGCGGCGCGCGCAGAACGCCGAGCAAACGCTCGTTCATGCCAGCCACTCCTCGATCTTCTTCACCGAGTCAACGGTCAGCAGCACCTGCTTGGCGCCGACCAGGCTGACCGGATCCAGTCCCGCCACGTCGACGACGTGGACGTAGGGGATGTTGCGTGCCGCCAGATACAGCGCCTCGGGCGCGTTCTCGGCGACCAGGACCGTGCGGCCCGTCGCCTCGAAGCTGGCCAGCTTGGCGACCAGATCGCGCGTCTTGGGCTGCTCGATGCCGAACGACTCGACCACCTTGAGGCGGTCCTGGCGGACCAGCTCGGACAGGATCGACGCGACGGCACCGCGAAACATCTTGCGGTTGACCTTCTGCGCGAAGCTGCGCGGACGTGCCGCGAAGGTGACGCCGCCGCCGACGAAGATCGGTGCGCGGTAGTCGCCGTGACGGGCGCCGCCGCCCTTCTGCTTCTTGAACTTCTTGGTCGTGCCGGACACGTCCGAACGCGACAGCTGGGCCTTGCTTCCGGCACGGCCGGCGTTGCGGTAGGCGACGACGACCTGGTGGACCAGATCCTCGCGGAATTCCTTGCCGAACACCGCCTCGGAAACCGCGAGAGGCTTGGCGCCGATGACATTCAGTTCCATGGCGTCCTCCTCACTTTGCCTTGACGGCAGGACGAATGATGACGTGGCCGCCGGGCGCGCCGGGAACCGCACCCTTGATCGCGATCACGTGACGCTCGCTGTCGATCTTGACGACTTCGAGGTTGATCGACGAACGGCGCACGTTACCCATGTGTCCGGACATCTTCTTGCCGGGGAACACGCGGCCCGGCGTCTGGCGCTGGCCGATCGAGCCCGGCGAGCGATGCGACAGCGAGTTACCGTGGGTGGCGTCGCCCATCGTGAAATGATGGCGCTTGATCGTGCCCTGGAAGCCCTTGCCCTTGCTGACGCCGGCAACGTCGACCTTCTGGCCGACCTGGAACACTTCCTCAGCCTTGATCTCGCCGCCGACGTCGAACTTCGCTAGGTCGTCAGCCTCGACGCGGAACTCCCAGAGTCCGCGGCCCGCCTCGACCTTGGCCTTGGCGTAGTGCCCGGCCAGCGGCTTGTTGATCAGCGCCGCGCGCTTGCTGCCCGCGGTGACCTGGACGGCGTTGTAGCCGTCGGTTTCGATCGTCTTGACCTGGGTCACCCGGTTCGGCGTCGCTTCGATCAGCGTCACCGGCACCGAACGGCCGTCTTCGGTAAAGACTCGGCTCATGCCGCACTTGCGGCCTACCAATCCGATACTCATCGTCGTGTCCTATCGCCGTGCTCAGTGCAGCTTGATCTGGACGTCCACACCGGCCGCCAGGTCGAGCTTCATCAATGCGTCCACGGTCTTGTCGTTGGGGTCAACGATATCCAGCACGCGCTTGTGCACGCGGGTCTCGTACTGGTCACGCGCATCCTTGTCCGCATGCGGCGAAACCAGAATGGTGTAACGCTCAATCTTGGTCGGCAGCGGTATCGGGCCGCGCACTTGCGCGCCGGTGCGCTTTGCCGTCTCGACGATCTCGCTGGCCGAACGATCGATCAGACGATGATCGAAGGCCTTGAGTCGGATGCGAATCTTCTGGTCCGCCATTGCCGTATTCCTGTTGAAAAGAGCCGGAACGCGACTCGAGGTCGCTCCCGAGAAAAATCAGGCAGGCCGGTTTCCCGGCCTGCCAGACAGAAAAGTATAGTACGCGCCACCGGCCCCGTCAACGAACGACGGAGCCCGACTTGACGACGCCCATCCTTAGTCTGGCGAACACGAGGCACGTCCTGCACCTCTTTTCGCTGTAGTCGGCGCCCCGCACTTGGGCGCCTCATCGACCCGGACGCCAGGAGCGTCCGAGCCGGCTATTCTAACGGCATCGCGTGCGATGCCGCAAGCGTTTTACTCGAAGATCTTGGCGACGACGCCGGCGCCGACGGTACGACCGCCCTCGCGGATCGCGAAGCGCAGGCCTTCGTCCATCGCGATCGGCGCGATCAGCGTCACCACCATTTTGATGTTGTCGCCCGGCATCACCATCTCC
>QFPO01000039.1 GCA_003241385.1 Rhodanobacter denitrificans | reverse complement strand
CTAAGGCGTCCAACGCCCTGCGGGGTCTCGGACTGACGCGCTATGCCGACATGCTTTGGGATTGGGAACCCAAGCCCTACAGCGCGGTCGATGTCTTCCGTCGTGCCTACTACCGTGCGCTGACGACTCAGACGTTCGAGTCGAACTGGGGTCTGCTCGCGGATCTCGACTCCGACACCCATGACCGCATCGCCGAAGAGTTCCGCACGCTAGACAAGAGGACTTGGCAAGAACATGCTCGGCGCGAACTGGCTGCCGCCCTGCGGGAACAGATGCCCGCCCAGACCGGCGTCGGGGAGATGCGGATCATCGCCCGCGAGATGGCCAAGAAGAAGCGGCACCTCCCGATCAGGAAACTGCTCGAGCAGGCGGGGCCGGCCCTGCAGCTCATCAAGCCGGTGTTCATGATGAGCCCGCTGTCCATCGCGCAGTTCCTGCCTCGTGGTGCAGTTCACTTTGACCTCGTGGTGTTTGATGAGGCATCTCAGGTCCGGGTAGCCGATGCCCTAGGCGCGATCGTCCGCGGCCGCCAGGTCGTCGTCGTGGGCGACACCAAGCAAATGCCGCCGACCAACTTCTTCAACAAGATGGTCGAGTCGGACGACGAGGACAGCGAGACCGCCGACATCGAGAGTGTGCTCAGCATGTTCCAGCTCGCCGGCGCACGCGAAGCCTCGCTCCAATGGCACTACAGAAGCAAGGACCCGACACTTATCTCGGTGTCGAATCAGGAGTTCTACAACCGCAGCCTGATCCTGTTCCCCTCCACGCAACACGGCTCGGACAAGACGACGGGCCTGCATTTCCACCACGACCCGACAGCCCTCTACGAGCGCGGTCGTACCCAAACCAATCCGCAGGAAGCAGAAATCGTGGCGGCAGCGGTCATCGCCCACGCCCGTGACAACCTCCAGGCCGCCACTCCCAAGTCCCTCGGCGTCGTGGCGCTGAGCCTGAAGCAGCGGGAGGCCATTGAGTTCGCCGTCGAGCGGCAGCGTCGCCTCAACCCCGATGTCGAGAGCTTCTTCGCTGGAGGCAAGCTCGATTCGTTCTTCATCAAGAACCTCGAAAGCGTCCAGGGCGACGAGCGTGACGTGATCTTCATCAGCGTCGGTTACGGACGCTGGGAGGGTGGGCGCGTCGCTCAGGAGTTCGGCCCGATCAATCGGGACGGGGGTGAGAAGCGACTCAACGTCCTAATCACCCGAGCCAAGGAGCGCATCGACGTATTCAGCAATTTCCGCGGCGGCGATCTGCAACTGGTGGCAGGAGCAAGCAAGGGCCTGACCGTTCTCAAGCGATTCCTCGCCTATGCCGAGACCGGCGAGCTGGAGACCTTTGGTGAGACCGGCCGAGCCACCGACTCTCCCTTCGAAGATCAGGTGCGTTCGGCCGTCGAAGCGCTCGGCTACAACGTCGAGCCACAGGTCGGAGAGGCTGGTTACTTCATCGACCTTGCTGTGCGTCACCCCGAGCTGCCCGGCAAATACATCCTGGCGATCGAGTGCGACGGCGCTGCCTACCACAGCTCCCTCTGGGCTCGGGATCGTGATCGGCTACGCCAAGAAGTGCTGGAAAGTCTGGGCTGGCGATTCCACCGCGTCTGGAGCACCGACTGGTTCCGTGATGCTTCCCGCAAACGTGAGATCGAGAAGATTCGCCTGGCCATCGAATCAGCCATTGATGCCGACGCCGCGAAGCAATCGACGGGCCACCTCAGCATGGTCCCATCAGCAACGGAACCCTCCACGTTCCAAGAAGATCCTGCTCCAGTTGAAGTCATGGCGGAGACCCCTGCGTCGGTTGCTCAGTCCTATGTTGTGAAGGACATCGTGCGTAGCAACGGCTACCTCGATCTCCACGAAGTGCAATACCAACCCCTGCTAGATCGCACCGTCGAAGTCTTGACGGTCGAGACGCCGATGCACTTCGATCAGCTCGTCAACCGATTCAAGGATGCCTGGGGGATGGGGCGCGCGGGGGATCGGAGTCGGAACCACCTGAGGCGCATGGCTCAGTTCGGACACAAGGCTGACCGCTTCATTGTGGACGGCGACTTCCTGTACCTTGATGAGTCGCGTTCCGCCACCGTCCGAAATCGCGCAGAACTCGCTACTGCCGAACGTCGGCTTGAGTACGTGGCGCCGGAAGAGCTGGACGCGGCTATCAAGCAGATCGTCCGTGATGGCGTCAGTGCGAGCGAGGACGAGATCTGCACCCTCGTCACTCGTCTGCTCGGATTTGCCCGAACAAGTCAAGACATGCGTGACGTGCTGGTTCGCCGCATCGAAGCCCTCTCGGACGGTGCGGCCCTCACCAAGATCGGTGACCGATACTCTTTCCCGCGCTAGATTCCGCGTTCGCTCAGCGTCCGACGCTCGGCGGCTCGTGACCGGGCGCGTCACGCGACGGGGCGGGACGGTAGGGCGGGAGTGAGCGCCGAAGGGTCTGCCCGATCCGTCCGACGATCCCCGGCGGCTCGGGCACCGCGACCTTCAGGGCGGTCCGGCGGTGGGTCTGCTGTTCCTCCAGCACCCGCACGTCGGCGGTCGGCGCGTTTTTCGCCAGCTCGATCATGCGGGCGGCGTCCTCTTGCAGCTGCCGGTACGCGGGCGCGGTTCTCGGGCTGAGGTAGCCGCGCCGGGCGTGGGCGACGCCGAACACCGCGCCGTAGCCAGCGAGCCAGCCGACCGCCTCAGTCGGGGTGAGCTGCCGGGTCTGCTCGCCGCGCAGCACTTCGGCCGCGTTGGGCTCGTGCTCCCACGCGCCGGCCTGGATGCGGTGGTTATCGTAGAGGCGGCGGTCGCGGGCGTAGACCTGGATGCGGGCGACGCTGGGCAGGGCCTCCAGCGCGGCGACGACCTCGGGTGAGCCGGTCAGGGCCGTCTCGTGGGCTTCGGGCGGGGTCCAGCGGCCGACCTCCCCGCGCCGGGCGCGCAGGAACCGCTCCTCGGCCGCCAGCCTCGACACCGGGGCGGGAGTGGCGACGGCGACGACCTCGACCCTGTAGCCGGCCTCCGCAAACCTCGTGGCCGTGGCGCTGACCATCGCGGGGTCGCGGAAGGTGCCTTCCAGCAGTACCGGGTAGCCGTACTGGATCGCGTGATCCAGGGCGAGGCGGATGAGCCCGCTGGAGGTCGGCGCGGTCGCGGCCGGCATCGCCAACGGGTCGTTCACCGCCAGATCCCGATAGCCGGGGTGGTAGGCGCGCAGGTCGTCCCCGGTGATGGACACCAGCTCGGGGTGCTCGGCGAGGATCGCCGCCTGCGCCCTCGTCTTGCCGGCGGCGGGCTGACCGCCGAGCAGTACCAGGAGCCGGTCGCCGGTTGGGGTCGGAGGGAAGATCGCCTGCCGCACGGCGGCGTCGAACACCTGCCGCAGCCGCGCCTCGTCGGAGGCGACGGGATCGGTCACGCGATCCGGCGGGTCGCCTGGCCGGTCAGGGCGTCGATCTCATCGAGCCACGCCTGCTGCTGGGCGATCAGCCCGAGCCGGTCGCCGGGGTCCAGCGCCGTGCGCTGCTGGTTCACCAGGCGCACCCGCGCGGCCCAATACTCGCGCTCGCGCTCGTCGGTGGTGGCGAGCTGCCGCTCGATCAGGACGGAAGCCAGGGTGGTCGCGCCCTGGGCGGTCATGTCGTAGAGGGCCACATCGCTCACGCGGGGCTCGTCGTCGTACCAGGCGCGCAGGGACTCGGCCGGGATCGCACTCGGAATCGTCACGCTCATGGGATCACCTCTGCTTCGTCGTTCCTCATTCTACCTCCCCGGTCTGCTCCCGCCCTGGACCCGCTCCCTGCTGTTCGCAGGGTCGGGACGGAGGGTGCAACATCCGAGCGCAGCGAAGTGGTGTTGCGGCATCCGGCAC
>QFPO01000038.1 GCA_003241385.1 Rhodanobacter denitrificans | reverse complement strand
GGGGTCACAACCGTAAACGGAAATTATTGTACGGTAGGAGTCATTTAAGCTCGAAATCATCGAAAATTCTAAATGTAAAAAACCCTCGTTTTTTACACTCAATTTAATCCTCTCAATTTTTCATTCAAATTAATCAAAAATTAGTATAAAAACTCATATAATTATCAAAGGATAAAAAGATTCAATATTTTTTGAGTTTTTACATTATTTTTTATGCAATTGGAGTAAAAATGCAAATTGGTTATGCAAGAGTTTCAACATTAGATCAAAATCTTGATTTGCAAATTGATGCTTTGAATCAAGCTGGATGCAAAAAGATATTTCAAGAAAAAATTACTGGCACAAAACTCAAACGAGAACAACTTCAAAATGCTATTGATTATTTAAGAGCTGGAGATGTTTTAGTTATTTGGAAACTTGATCGTCTTGGAAGATCATTAAAAGATTTACTTCTTATCGTTAATGAACTCAATCAAAAAGAGATTGGATTAAAGTCACTCCATGAAAATATTGATACCACTACACCTACAGGAAAATTGATATTTCATATTTTTGCTTCTTTGGCAGAATTTGAAAAAGATGTTATTAAAGAGAGAACCAATGCAGGTCTAAAAGCTGCACGAGCCAGAGGGAGAGTTGGTGGAAGACCAAAAAAATTAACAGATAAGCAATTAACATTATTAAAAACTTTGCATCAAGATAAAAATACCTCTTTGAGTGATATTTCCAATATTTTAGGAATCTCAAAAAAGACAATTTATAATTATCTCAATAGTTAATAATGCCAAGAAAAAGTGTTCTTACACCATCTCAAAAAGTATCACTTCTTAGTTTTCCAACATCTAAAATTGAGTTTGAGCGATATTATACATTAAGTGAGAATGATCTTTTTATCATTCATCAAAAAAGAGAAATACATAATAGATTAGGCTTTGCCCTCATGCTTTGTTGTATACGATATCCTGGAATATCGTATGATGTTGATACTGTAATTGAAGACAATATGATGGAATTTGTAAAAAAACAACTCTCTATTCAAACTGAAATTGATATGCAGTTATATTTTAAAAGGGAGACGACAAGAAGAGAACAATTAGCTGAAATTCAAAATCTCTATGGCTATAGAAGTTTAAATGCAAAAATGCATGCATCCTATGTAGAGTTATTGTTACCGACAGCAAAAGCGACAGATAATGGTGCAATAGTAGCAAACAAATTAATTGAGTTACTTCGTCATGAGATGATAATAGTTCCAAACATTTCTGTTATTGAAAGGCTATGCTCTGAGGCAATTACCATTGCTACAAAATGGGTGTACGAGACACTTCTGGAGCAATGCTCAAAAATGCAACTTGATAAATTGCAAAAACTATTTACTTCAAAACCAAATACAAACATCAGTTATTTAGGGTGGTTGCAGATGAGAAATTTTGTGGCAAATCCAAAGTTTATACTTGAACATATTCAAAGATTACGGTTTATAAAAGAACTTGATCTACCAAAAAATATAGAGTTTTCTATCCACTCAAATAGGCTTATCAAACTTGCTAAAGAGGGTAAGAACTTATCTTCGTTTGATATAGCACGATTTGAAACAAAAAGGAAGAATGCCACAATTATTGCTATTGTTGTGGATATTAAAGGCTCAATCATCGATGATATTATTGAGCTTAATGATAAAATTCTTAGTATAATTTTCAATAAAGCAAAAAATAGCCATAAGAATGAATTTCAAGATTCGAGCAAAACTATCAATGAGAAATTAGGGCTTTATTATAAAATAGGACAAGCTCTTATTAAAGCAAAACAAACTAATCAAAACCCCTATGAAGCAATTGAAGAGTTTATATCATGGGAAGAGTTTGAAAAAAGTTTGGTTGAAACAAAAAGTTTATCAAAATCTGAGAACTTTGATTTTCTGTATAGATTAAGTCTCTATAATGGTTGGTTTAAAAAATATATCTATCATTTTTATGAAACAATCGATTTAAAAGCTTCCCCAAATACCCAAAATATTTTAGAAGCTATTAAAATTTTACAAACTCTTCATAAAAATAACCAAAGAAAAATGCCTTCTAATGCACCAACTGATTTTATCAAATCAAGATGGAACAGTGTAGTGTTTAAAAATGATGGGCAAATTGATAAGATTTTTTATGAATTTGCTGTTGCAAGTGAATTGAAAAATGCACTTCGTTCTGGTGATTTGTGGGTAAGTGGCTCAAAACAGTATAAAGATTTTGAGGAATATTTGATTGATCCTAAAACTTATAAAGAGTGTCTATCAAATGAGATTTTGCTAGGAGTGACAAGTTATGATTTTAAAGAATGGATTGCACAAAAAACAGATACTCTAACAACCCTTCTTACACAAGTTAATCAAGAAGCAAAAGAGAATAGACTTATCGATGCTATTATCAACGAAAAGGGGTTAAAAATATCTCCATTAACTGCTTCAGTTCCTGAAGAAGCACGTAATTTCATTCAAAAAGTATATGCAATGTTGCCTAAAATCAAAGTCACTGCACTCTTGCAAGAGGTTGATGAATGGATCTCTTTTAGTGATAGTTTTACACATTTAAAAACAAGAAACATAGCAGAAAATAAGCAACTGCTATTGAGTGTTATTTTAGCAGATGCAATCAATTTAGGGCTTTCTAAAATGGCTGAGGCAACACCTGATACCACATACTCAAAGTTGGCTTCTATTCAAGGGTGGCATATTAGACAAGAAACATATAAAGATGCACAAGCTCAATTGACAAATGCCATCCATGAGCAACCCATCACAAAATATTGGGGAGATGGAAGTAGCTCTTCATCTGATGGACAAAGATTTAAAACAGGTGGAATAAATCAATTAAGTGCAAATATCAATCCAAAATATGGAAATGACCCAGGGATGATTTACTATTCTCACACAAGTGACAAGTATGCTCCGTTTTCAATGCAACTCATCACTTCAAATGTAAGAGATTCCACTTATGTGCTTGATGGATTGCTTCATCATGAGGCAGATTTGAATATAACTGAACATTACACAGATACAGCTGGGTTCACAGATCATGTCTTTGCAATGATGAACTTTCAAGGGTTTAAATTTGCTCCACGAATTAGAGATTTAAAAGATAAAAAACTATATCCACTTTCAAAAGATGTAATCTATGAAAATTTATCAAGCATTATTGGTGGTACTGTTAATACACAATTAATTGAGAATAATTGGGAAGAGATATTGCGATTGATGTTTTCAATCAAAAAAGGGGTTGTTCCATCCTCTTTAATAATCAAAAAACTAGGAAGTTATCCAAGACAAAACTCTTTAGCAACTGCTATTCGTGAGATTGGTAAGATTGAACGAACTATTTTTACATTAGAGTGGATACGAGATCCAAATTTAAGAAGACGAGTCCACACAGGACTCAATAAAGGGGAAGCAAAACATGCACTTACAAGAGCAATTCATTTTAATAGACTTGGAGAAATAAGAGATAAAACATATCAAAATCAACTATACAAAGCAAGCGGACTCAATCTAGTTGCAAGTGCTATTATTTTATGGAATACAGTCTATATCGAAAAAGCTGTCAATTATTTAAGACAAACAGATGAAAATTTCAATGAAGAACTTATTTCAAACTTATCCCCACTAGGTTGGGAGCATATCAATTTAACAGGGGACTACACTTGGGTGAAAAAAGTTCTTCCACTTGCTCTAAGAATTTAACTTACAAAACGGAAATTATTGTACGGCACAATAAAATTGAATATTCTGTAATAGTTTTTTAGATTGGTTAAAAAAGTGCTTCATATCTCAACGAGAAATCGTTTTTAGAGTTGAAGTTATACATTTATATGCAAAAATCATTTCTAGGGCATTTATTTGAGTGCCTCTATTTTTTAATTCCTGCCGTACAATAATTTCCGTTTACGGTTGTGACCCC
>QFPO01000027.1 GCA_003241385.1 Rhodanobacter denitrificans | reverse complement strand
CTTCGATGACCGGATGCGGCTTTTTAACGCCCGCACGCAGCCGCAGGCGCACCGCTCCTCACGCTCGTGTGCTCAGCGTCTCGCAACAGGGCTGACAATGAGAGCGAGAGACTGCGATGCCGGCACCGACACGACAGTATCTTCATCGCGGCCATCGATTACGGCCAGCCAGTCTGCGTATGACAGGATTCGCATACGCTCCATGAAGGCCCGGCGTGCTTACCAGGCGAGCGCGGCCGCTCCTGGGCGGCGTGAGGGTGCCACCGGGCACCCTCACGCCCTTGGTCACGACTCGCGCAGCGCCGTCGTCACCGGCAGGCGCGCAGCGCGCAAAGCCGGCAGCAGGCCGCCGATGAAACCGATCGCCAGCGCCCATTTGACGCCGGTCCACAGCAGCGCCGGCGAGACGTTGAAGCGGAACACGACCTGGCTGAAGTTCGCGCCGAGCGTGGAGACCGTGTAGTTGTCGAAGATTGCCCAGGCGATACCGGCGCCGAGCAGGCCGCCGAGCAGGGCCAGCAGCATCGTCTCGAGCATCACCGAGATCAGCACCGGCGGCGAGCGGAAGCCGATCGCGCGCAGCGTGGCGATCTCGCGGGCGCGCGTGGCGACCGCGGCGTACATCGTGTTGAGCGCACCGAACATCGCGCCGATCGCCATGATCGCGGCGATCGCGATGCCGACGATGCGGATCGTCCTGGTCAGCTGCTCGGACTGCGCGGTGTAGTAGTCGAGCGTGGTCTTGGCGTCGACCTTGAGGCGCGGATCGGCTGCGAGTGCGGCCTTGAACGTATCGAACGCCTCGGGCGCGGTCAGCCGCACCGTCGCCGACTGGTAACCGCTGCGGCGGTAGGCCGAGGACACCGTGTCGACGTCGCCGAGCAGCTCGGACTCGTGCGCGTCGCCGGATTCGAACACGCCGACGACGCTCCATTGCTGGTTGTTGAGATTGATCGTCGCACCGGGCTCCAGGCCCTCGAACTGCGCGCGCGCGCCGCGGCCGACGACCATCTCGCGCAGGCCCGGCGTGAACGCACGGCCCTCGACGATCTTGACGTTGGGGCGCAGCGCCCAGGCCTGCGGGCCGACACCGCGCACCTCGACGTTGGCGTCGGTGCCGGTCGACTTCTTCGGCAGATTGGCGACGACGACCAGTTCCGGCGAGACGATCGGCTTGCCTTCGGCGTCACGCAGGATGCCCGGCATCTGCGCGAGCAGGGTGGCGTCCTCGCGCGACAGGCCCGAGCTGAGCTCGGCGGTCGCGCCGCCGCGCAGCACGATGACGGTCTCGGTGTCGCCGGTGCTGCGCAGCGTCTTCTGCAGACCATCGCCCATCGCGAGCAGCGCGACCAGCACGCCGACGACGCCGGCGATGCCGACGACGATCACCGACGAGGCGCCGAGCCGCTGCGCCAGCGTCGAGACGCCGATCCAGGTCACCGCGGCGGCCTGGCGGCCGCCGCGCGTGAAGGCCATCCACAGCAGCAGCACGACGAACAGAGCGCCGAGCAGCCAGCCCGGCAGCATGATCCACGCGAGCAGCGACAGCAGCATCAGCGCAAGCGTGGCGAGTCCCCGCAAGAATGATTTCATGGCGTCTTCTCCTCAGCGGCCGGCCAGCGCATCGACGATCTTGAGCCGCATCGCGCGCAGCGCCGGCAAGGCACCGACCAGCACGCCGATCAGCACCATCACGGCCAGTCCGATCGCCCAGGTCGTCGCGCCGACCGCGGGCAGCTGCACCGCACCGCCGCTGGCCGCGCTGGCGATCGGCATCAACGCGGCGGCGATGCCGAGGCCGAGCACGCCGCCGAGCACGATCAGCAGCACGGCCTCGCCGAAGACCAGGCCGAGCACGGTGCGATCGGAAAAGCCGATCGTCTTCAGCGTCGCCAGCTCCGGAATGCGCTCGCGCACGGCCTGCGCCATCGTGTTGCCGGTCAGCAGCAGCAGCGTGAAGAACACCGCGCCCATGATCGCGCTGACGATCAGGCCGATGTCGCCGAGCTGCTTGGCGAACGACAGGTTGAACGCCTGCTCGGTCTGCGTTTTGGTCTCGTGATCGGAGTTGGCCGAGATCGCGTCGACCGCGCGCGCGATCTCGCTGGACTGGTTCGGGTCGGTCACCTGGATCGTGATCCAGCCGACCTCGTGCGCGTTGTAGGCATTGGCCTCGTCGAAGTAGTCCCAGCGGAACAGCAGCTGTTGCTCGATGCCGCGCTGCTTGGGGTCGCGCGCCTCGTAGATGCCGACGACGTCGAAGGTCCAGCTGGTGTCGCCGGTCGCCTTGTTCGGATAGATCGCGCCGGTGACCGGCACCTTGTCGCCGACCTTCCAGCCGAAGCGGTTGGCCAGCGTGCGCCCGACCAGCGCGCCGGTGCGCGTGGACTCGAACGCCTGGCGCTGCTCGGGCGCGACCACGTAGTCGGAATAGACCTCGAAGAAGTTCGGGCCGATCGCGATGTTGAAGCCCTGGTTCTTCGGATCGCTGTAGTAGCCGCCGAACCAGTTGGCCCAGGTCACGTTCTTGACGCCGGGCGTGGCCTGGATGCGCGGGATCAGGCTCTGCGGCAGGCCCTGGATGATCGAGAAGCGCGAGGAGACGATCATGCGGTCGACGCCGGCCGCCTCGCCGCCGGCGTTGAACGCGACGCGCACGCCGTCGAGCAGGCCGAACAGCAGGAACGCCGCGAGCACCGACAGCAGCGTCAGCATCGTGCGTGTCTTGCGGCGGAACAGCGCCGCCCAGATCAGATGCAGGTATTTCATGGCGAGAAGTCCTCTACGAGGGACCGGGCAGGCGTGACGGATGAGACGCGGCCGCGCGGATACGCGGCGGCCGCGGCGCTCAGGCCGCGACGCCGGTCCCGACCAGGGTGCCCTTGTCCAGATGCAGCGTATGCGAGGCGTACTCGGCGGCCTTCGGATCGTGCGTGACCATGATGATCGTCTTGCCGTGTTCGCGGTTGAGCGTCTGCAGCAGGCCGAGCACGTCCTCGGCGGACTGGCGGTCGAGGTCGCCGGTCGGCTCGTCGCAGACCAGCAGCGTCGGGTCGGACACGATCGCGCGTGCGATCGCGACGCGCTGCTGCTGGCCGCCGGACAGTTCGTTCGGCTTGTGGCCGGCGCGGTCGGCCAAGCCGACCAGCTGCAGCGCGATCGACGCGTTGCGGCGGCGCTCGGCGGCCGACAGCTTGGTCAGCAGCAGCGGCACCTCGACATTCTTCTGCGCGGTCAGCATCGGCAGCAGGTTGTAGAACTGGAAGATGAAGCCGACGTGGCCGGCGCGCCACTTGGCGAGCGCGCCGCCGCCGAGCCTGTCGATGCGCTGGCCGCCAACCGAGATGCTGCCGCCGCTCGGCGAGTCGAGTCCGCCGATCAGGTTCAGCAGGGTCGTCTTGCCGGAGCCGGACGGGCCCATCAGCGCGAGGAAGTCGCCGGCGGCGATGTCGAGGTCGATGTGGTGCAGCACTTCGACCTTCTGCTTGCCGCGCTCGTAGACCTTGCTGACGTCGCGGATTTCGACCAGTGTGCTCATCGCTCGTACCTCGTCTCGAAACCGGCCGCTGCGGGCCGAGGATAGTGTCGCGTTGGAACGCCTTCGTCGCGAAGACTCCGTGGTTCGCCCTGTCCTACTGTCGCACCGCCGTGTCGACGCGCGCGCCCTCAGCCAGCGTCGGTGGCGGTGCGCGGACCACGCGCGTGCCGACCGGCAGGCCCTCGACCAGACGCAGGTCCGCATAGTTCTGACCCGGCGTCACCGGCTGCGCACGCACGCGATCGCCGTCGATCACGAAGACCTGGCTGCGGCCGTCACGCTGCACGATCGCCGAGGCCGGCACCAGCACGCCCTTCGGCGGCTCGGCCGCGGCGGCCGGCTTGGCGTCCTCGAGGAACGACACGCGCGCGCCCATGTCCGGCAGGATGCGCGGATCCTTCTCGCGCAGGCCCACGCGCACCTTGACGGTGGCCTTGCCGCGGTCGGCGGTCGGGATGATCGCGATCACGTGGGCCGGAATCGTCCAGTCCTGATACGCGTCCAGCACCGCCTGCGCCGGCGCGCCGGCGACGACGCGGTTGATGTAGGACTCGTTGACGTCGACCTCGATCTCGAGCGAATCCATGTCGACGATCGTGCCGATGCCGGTCCGCGTGAAGCCGCCGCCGGCCGACAGCGGCGAGACGATCTCGCCGACCTGGGCCGCCTTGGCGATCACGATGCCGCCGAACGGCGCACGCACGATCGTGTAGTCCAGCTGCACCTGCGCGCTGCGCAGCTGGGCCTCGGCGAGCTCGGCGTAGCGCTGCTGCGCGAGCAGCTGCGCCTGCAGCGTCTCGGTGCGCGTGCGCGCGGTCTCCTCGGCCTGCTGCGAGACCAGCTTGCGGCCGACCAGTTCGGTCTGGCGCTTCAGATCGCGCTGCGCCTGGGCGAGCTCGGCCCGGTACTGGCCGAGCTGCGCGCGCGCCTGCGCCAGTTGCGCCTTGGCCTGGGCGAGTCCGGCCTGCTGTGCGGTGTCCTCGAGCCGCGCCAGCACCTGGCCGGCCTCGACGCGCTCGCCTTCCTCGATCAGCACCTCGGTCAGCGTACCGGTGATCTGCGCCGACACGGTCGCCTGACGGCGCGCGGTCACGTAGCCGGTGGCCTGCAGCACGGCGGTGGCGCCTTCGCCGCTGGCGACCGGCGCGACCGCGACGGCGGCCTCGACCGCGACCGGCTGCGCACGCCCGAACAGCCACCACGCGCCGGCGCCAGCGGCGACCAGCAGCACGAGCACCGCCGCGACGATCCACGGCGCCTTCGACGCCGGCTCCGGCGTGGTGCGATCGATGCGCAGCTGGTTCAGAAGATCGCTGGTATTGCTCATGTCCCCTTCCACACGCCCCATTCAGTCGGCGAGTCTGCCATAGACTGTCGACGCGGCAGAGGTGCCGCAAGGCACGGCTTTCAGGCCGCCGAGGTGACGCATGTCAGATACCGCCGCCGGCTACTCCGGCAAGCCGCCGTGGCGGAAGCTGGGCCTGACGCCGACGCTGCGCGTTCATCTTCGCGGACTGCCGGCGGACGACTACCGTGCATTGACCGGCATGGCGCCCGGTACGCCCGATCTGGTCGGCCCGCGCGCGGCGTTCGACCTGGCCCACGTATTCGCGACCACGGCCGCCGGGCTCGCGCGGGCGCTCGCCGCGCTCGATCCGCGCCTGCCGCCGGCCGGCGTGATCTGGGTGTCCTGGCCCAAGCGCAGTGCTCGCGTGCCGACCGACGTCACCGAGGACACGATCCGTGCGCTGGCGCTGCCGCTGGGCCTGGTCGACGTCAAGGTCTGCGCGGTGGACGCGGTCTGGTCCGGGCTCAAGCTGGTCCGGCGCAGGGCGCTGCGCCCGGCCTGACCTTCAGGGTGCGGCGCCGCGCCGCAAGCACGCGGCGCCGGCGCTTGACGCCGGTCAAATGGCGTCGGGAAGGCGTTTCCTACGCTGCGCTTCCGCATCGCAGGAGACCGCCCATGCACGCGCTCGCGCAGACCAACGAGCTGATCCGCTGGAGCCCGGAGCTCAGTGTCGGCATCGAGGAGATCGACAACCAGCACCGCGTGCTGGTCGATCTGCTCAACGAGCTCAACGCCGCGACGCTGGCGCACCACGGCGCGCAGGAGGCGCCGCAGATCCTCGAGAAGCTGATCGACTACACGCGCATCCACTTCGCGGTCGAGGAGAGCCTGATGCGCCTGTTCGACTATCCGGACTACGAGAACCACAAGGACAGTCACGACAAGCTGGTCGAGGAGGTCATGAGGCTGCGCCATCGCGTCATCGTCGAACGCAAGCCGATCACGTTCGAGCTGCTGCATTTCCTCAAGAAGTGGCTGACGATCCACATCATGGAGTCCGACGCGCACTACACGCCTTACTTCCTGAGCCGCGGCGTCGCCGCGACCAATCGCAAGCCCTCGTGGTGGGAACGCCTGCGCGGCCGCGGCTGAGCGCGCATGGCGGCGCGTCGGTCACGCGGGGCACGCGCGCAATCGGGGTCGGCATAGCGGTGGCCGGCAGTCGATGCCGGGACGGATCGGCTCGCAGCGGGCGCGGTCGATTCGATCGAACCGCGGTGGACCGGGCCCGAGCGCGTCGCCGCACCGGCGCCTGATCGGGGCCGTCCCTTTCGAGAGCAGCCGCGCCCGCGCGCAACACGATCCGAGCGAGCGACGCGCGCCGCAACGCGCCGAGGCAGCGATCCCCCCGCCTGGGGTCGGCACGCCCGGCGGCGAAGAGGCCGAACGCGGATCTCGACGGCGGTCGCGCGATCGGGCATGGACTTTCCGCAGCGCACAGGGAAAACTTCCCGAGCACGGCAGTCGCCGTGCATCCGACGATCGGATCGGGGAGACCATGATCTCCTCGACCAACGGGGAGGGAGATCGCGTGAACCTCGCGGTTCGCATCGGTCGATTGCGGGCGTGCTCTTTGCTGCTTCGCAGCATCCGCGCATCGCGTCCGGAGACAGCCGCGGCGGCATTCCTTGCCGCGCTGGCGGGCGGCTGCGCGCATTACGCGCCGGCACCGTTGCCGCCGGCCGAAACGCTGGCCGCATTCGAGGCGCGCGCGCCGGACGATGCTGCGGTGCGCGAACGTATCGCAGCCCTGTTTCCGGCACTCGCGGCCGACTGGCCGCCGCCGCGCTGGGACCGCGGATCGGTACTCGCGCTGGCCATCGCCACCGATCCGTCGCTCGGCGTCGCGCGCGCCGAATACGCCGCCGCGCTCGGCCGCCGCGCGGTGGCCGGCCTGGCGTCCGATCCCGGCCTCTCGTTGCAGACCGAGTACGCGCGCCGCGAGCAGCAGCCGTGGCTGTACGGCCTCGGCCTCGATTGGGTCCTGCCCTCACCGGAGCGGCGCCGCCTCGACCGCGCGATCGCCGAGGCCGAGGTGCAGGCCGCGCAGGCCGGTCTGCTCGCGCAGATCTGGCAGCTGCGCCAGCGCGTCGCGACGGCGGTGTCGACGCTCGAGGCCGGCCGCCGTCGCGCGTCGCAGCTGGAGCGGCTGGCCGGTCTGCAGCAGCAGCGTGCCGAGCAGATGGACCGGCGCGTCGCCGCCGGCGAGGACGCCGCCGCCGATGCGCTGCCGGCACGCGAGGCGGCACTGCACGCAGCCGCCGCGCACGCCGATGCGGTGATCGCGCTGGCCGCGGCGCAGGCCGCTTTCGCCGAAGCGCTCGGCCTGCCGGCCGCAGCGGCCGGCGGGCTATCGGTCGACTGGCCCGACTGGGGACGGCCGCCGCCGCTCGCGCCGGACCTGTTCGCGGCGCGGCGCGAGCAGGCGCTGCTGGCGCGCGCCGATCTGGCCGCGCTGATCGCCGCGTACGACGCAGCCGAGCGGCGGCTGCAGCGCGCGATCGCACGCCAGTATCCGCAGTGGGTGCTGTCGCCGGGCTACGAATGGGATCACGGCATCGTCAAGCTGCCGCTCGCGCTCGGCCTGCAGCTGCCGCTGTTCGACCGCAACCGCGGCGAGATCGCCGAGGCGACCGGCGCGCGCGAGGTCGCCGGCGCGCGTCTGATCGCGCTGCAGGCCGAGATCCATGCGCGCATCGACGCGGCGCGCGCCGCCGAAGCGCTGACCGCCGACGCATCGGCCGCGGCCGAGCGGCGCGCCGCTGCGGCGGCCGAGCGGCAGCGCCGCGCCGAACGCGCGCTCACGCTCGGCGCGATCGATCGCAGCGAAGCGCTCGCGGCCGAGATCGAAGCGGCCGAGGCCACACTGGCCGTGCTCGACCGGCACGGCGCCTGGCAGGCCGCGCGCCTCGCGCTCGAGGACGCGCTGCACGCACCTCTATCAGGTCCCGAAACCACCCTCGCCCTGCCCGCCGGAGCCTCCCGATGAGAACTGCACACGCGGCACGCACGACGATCGCGGCCTGGCTGCTCGCGGCGGCGACCTGTCTGGCCGCGACGCCGGATGCGGATAACGACGACGACGGCGGCGACGCCCTGGTGCTGACGCCGGCCCAGGTCGAGGCGATCGGCCTGCGCGTCGCGGCGCCGGTCGCGGCCGCGCCTCCGCGGCGGATCGCCGCCTATGGACGCGTGCTCGACTCGGCGCAGTCGATCGCCGCATTCGCGGCGGCCGACGGCCAGCGCGCGGCCGAGCGCGCGGCGCGGCTCGAACGCGACCGGTTGCGCGGCCTGCATGCCGACGGCGCAGCCGCCGCGCTGCGCCGCGTCGAGGCGGCCGATGCGGAACTCGCAGCCGCGCAGGCGGCGCTCGCGGCCGGACAGGCCGCGCTCAGCGCGCAGTGGACGCCGCTGGCCGGCCTCGACGAAGCCGCGCGGCAGGCGCTGCTGGCGCGCCTGCGCGACGGCCGCAGCGTGCTGGTCCGCACCGACCTGCCGGGCCGGCAGCGACTGGCCGACGTGCCCGAGCGCGCGCAGGTGCGCGTCGACGGCGTCGAACACGCGGCGCGGGTGCTCGGTGCGCTGCGCGGCGGCGACTCCGCGCTGCCGGCGCTGCTGCTGGAGCTCGCGCTCGACGGACTCGGTGCCGGCGTGCCGCTGGCCGTCACGCTCGACGGCGAGCCGCTCGCCGGATTCCTGCTGCCACAGGCGGCGCTGCTGTACGACGAACACGGCGCCCACGTCTACTGCGAGGATGCCGCCGCGCCCGACGCGAGCGAACGGCGCTACCGGCGCCGCGCGGTCGAACCGCTGATGCCGGCCGGCGCGGCCTATCTGGTGCGCGGCGTCGACGGCGACGACCGCGTCGTCGTGCACGGCCTGGGCCTGCTCTGGTCGATGCAGGGCGGCCCGGTGACCGACGACGACGACTGACGCATGCTCGCCGCCCTCGTCCGCGCCTCACTGGCCCATCCGCGCATCGTCGCGGCGCTCGCGCTGCTGGTCACGCTGGCCGGCGCGTTCGCGCTGGCGCGTGCGCGCTTCGACGTGTTTCCGGATTTCGCGCCGCCGTTCGTGCTCGTGCAGATCGAGGCGCCGGGTCTGTCGGCGCCGCAGGTGGAGGCGCAGGTGACGCGGCCGGTCGAGTCGCTGCTGGCCGGCACCGAGAACGTCGCGACGATCCGCTCGAGCTCGGCGCAGGGCCTCGCCGCGATCCGCGTGATCTTCCATCGCGGCAGCGACCCGCACCGGCAGCGCCAGGCCGTGATCGAGCGGCTGGCCGAAGCCGGCGGCCTGCTGCCCGAGGGCGTGCAGGCGCCGCAGCTCTCGCCGCTGTCCTCGTCGATGGAGTACCTGCTGCACTTCGGCTACACCAGCGACACGCTCGATCCGCTGGCGCTGCGCGACCTCGTGCAGTGGTCGGTCAAGCCGCAGATCCTGGCGGTGCCGGGCGTGGCCCACGTGCAGCTGTTCGGCGGCCAGGCGCGCGAGCGCCGCGTCGAGGTCGACCCGTTGCGCCTGGCCGCGACCGGGCTCGGGCTCGATGCGGTCCTCGAGGCGATCGCCGCGGCGACCGCGCCGGCCGGCGCCGGCTACGTCGAGACCGCGGTGCAGCGGCTGGTGATCCAGGTCGAGCCGACCGCGTCCGACGCCGACGCGCTGGCCGCGGCCGTCGTCGACGTCGCCGACGGCGTGCCGCGTCGGCTCGGCGACGTGGCGAGCGTCGTCGACGGCGCGCAGCCGCTGTTCGGCGACGCGACGATCGCCGGCAAGCCGGGCATCCTCGTCGAGACCTCCTCGCAGTTCGGCGCGAACACGCTGGAGGCCACGCGCGCACTCGAGGCCCGGCTCGACGCGCTGGCGCCGGCACTGGCCGCGCAGGGCGTCACCTACCATCCGGCGCTGCTGCGGCCGGCCAGCTTCGTCGAGCACGCGATCGAGAAGATGCGCCGCTCGCTGGTCATCGGCGCCGCGCTGGTCGTCGCGCTGCTGCTGGTGATGCTGCGCGACTGGCGCGGTGCGCTGATCTCCTTCAGCGCGATTCCGCTGGCGCTGCTCGCCGCGGTCTGGCTGCTGTCGGCCTGGGGTTTCAGCCTCAATACGATGACGCTCGGCGGCCTGGTCGTCGCGCTCGGCGTCGTCGTCGACGACGCGGTGATCGACGTGGAGAACATCCTGCGCCGGCGCCGCGAGGCGGCGGCCGGCGCCGACGTCGACGCGCTGTTCGCGGCGGCCTCGCTCGAGGTGCGCCGGCCGGTGTTCTACGCGACGGCCGCGGTCGCGGTCGCGTTCGTGCCGATCCTGTCGATGAGCGGCCTGCAGGGCGCGTTCTTCGGTCCGCTGTCGATCGCGTTCCTGCTCGCGGTCGGGCTGTCGCTGATCGTCGCGCTGGCGGTCACGCCGGCGCTGTGCATGCTGTTCATGCGCGACCACGCGCCGGCGCCGGAGGCGCGTTTCCTCGGCCGCTGCAAGGCGCTGCAGCGCGGCATCGTCGCCCGCGCCGCGGCGCGCCCGGTGCTGCCGGCCGTGCTGCTGATCGCGACCGGCGTGGCCGGCGTCGCGCTGCTGCCGCTGTTCGGCGCGCGGTTGTTGCCGGACTTCCGCGAGACCTATCTGATCGCGCACAGCAGCCTGCGGCCCGGCGTCGCGATCGCCGAGACCGCACGCGTCGGCCGCGAGGTGTCCGAGCGCCTGCTCGCGATCGACGGTGTGCGCAGCGTCGCCCAGCAGATCGGCCGTGCCGAGAACGGCCAGGACACCGATACGCCGAACGAGAGCGAGTTCGAGATCCGCATCGAGCCGACCGCGAAGCGCCCGCTCGAGGCGATCGAGGCCGACATCCGTGCGGTGTTCGAGCGCTATCCGAACCAGCAGGCCGAGGTCTACTCGGTGCTGGCCGAGCGCATCGGCGAGACGCTGACCGGCGAGAGCGCGCCGTTCTCGGTCGGCGTGTTCGGCAGCGATCTGGACGAGAACGACCGCGTCGCCGCGGCGATCGCCGAGGTCCTCGGCGATCTGCCCGACGCCGCCGGTGTGCGCCTGGTCGTGCCGCCGCGCGAGCCGCAGCTGCGCGTGCAGCTCGACGCCGAAGCCCTGGCCCTGCACGGGCTGCGCGCCGGCGAAGTGCTGCGCACGATCCAGGCCGCATTCCACGGCACCGTCGCGGCCGAGATGACGCTGCCCGACCGCAGCCTGCCGGTGGTCGTGCGCATCGCCGGCGGCGACGGCGGTCCGGATGCATTGCGGCGCCTGCCGCTGCGCGGACGCGACGGCGCGACCATCACGCTCGGCGAGCTCGCGTCGATCGATCTGGTCAGCGCGCGCAGCGTGCTCGACCATGAAGACGGATTGCGCCGCCAGGTCGTCGTCGCGCGGCCCGAGGGCGGCGACCACGTCGGCTTCGCGGCGCGTGCGCGCGAGGCGATCGCCGCGCAGGTCGCGCTGCCTGCGGGCGTCTACCTGCGCTACGGCGGCAGCGCCGAGGCGCAGCGCGCGGCGGCGCGCGAGCTGATCGTGCATTCGGGCTTCGCCGCGGTCGTGGTGGTACTGCTGCTGGCGCTCGCGTTCGGCCGTGCGCGCCACGTCGCGCTGACGCTGGCCGCGCTGCCGAGCACGCTGATCGGCGGCGTCGCCGCGCTCTGGCTGAGCGGCGGCACGCTGAATCTCGGCGCGATGGTCGGCTTCGTCGCGCTGTTCGGCATGGCCGCGCGCAATACGATCCTGCTGATCTCGCACTACGACCATCTGGTCCACGCCGAGGGTGCGCCGTGGACGCTCGAGACCGCCCTGCGCGGCGCGACCGAGCGGCTGACGCCGGTGCTGCTGACCGCGCTGCTGACCGCGCTGGCGCTGCTGCCGGTCGCGCTGCAGAGCCGCGAGGCCGGCCACGAGATCGAAGGCCCGATGGCGATCGTGCTGCTCGGCGGCCTGGTGTCCTCGACCCTGGTCAGCCTGCTGCTGATTCCGCCGCTGGCGGTGCGCTGGCTGCGCATGGCGCCGGCGCGCTGAACGCGCGGCCGCCGCGGCGCGCGGACCTCCGCTGTCCGCGCGCCGCACCCACCACCCGGAGCGGCCTTAGTCGAAGCCTTCGGCCAGCAGCGACTCGGGTACGCCGGCCGATCCGCGCAGATACAGCTGGGCCAGCGTGCCGATGCCCTGCACGTTGACGCGCACCAGTACGTCGCCGTTGCTGCTGGCCCAGCCGTCCTCGCCGAGATAGTTCTGATCGATCAGGCCCGACGTCGTGACCGAGGTCACCGCGCGTTCGGCCAGGCCGCTCGCGGTCGGCACCTTGACCAGGTCGCCGGGGCCGAGTTCGCGCACCGGCGCCGCACCGGGGCGCAGCCGCCAGATGCCGCGTTCGCTCGGATTGCCGACCTCGCCGAAGATCAGCACTTCGCCGCTGTCGAGCACCTGGGTACGGTAGAACTCGCGCCACGGCCGGCCCGGCGCCGCGGCGTAACTGCCGGTGTCGCCGACGATCGCAAGCGGCTCCGGCGGCAGGCCCGGTACCAGGCGCCAGACGCCGGCGATCGAACTGGAACCGGCGATCGGCTTGATCGTCGTGCGCAGCAGGCCGTAGCGGCCGGCGGCGGCAAGCTCGGTCGGCGCGCCGCCGGCGTTGAATACGTAACCGCTGTAGCCGGGACCGAGGCTGCCCTCGACGTTGACCAGATAGACCGGCGCGTTCTGGCCGTCGGCGTGCAGGAAGCCGCCGTGGGTCGCGCCGCTCGGCGAGCTCACGCGTGCCCAGAAGTAGAATGCGTCGCGATGCGCCGGGCGGATCGCGCCGAACTCGCTGAACGTGTAGGCGGCATCGTTCATCCCCGGCCCGAGGCTGCCGGTCACCGCCGCGCGCGCCTGCACTTGCGGCGCGCCGCGGCACAGCGAGAAAATCCCGCGACCGTTGGTCCCGCTCTCGCGAAACGCGGCGGCGACGTAAACTTCGCCACGGCTACCGACCACGGGCATGTCGATCGTGTAGCTGCCGCTTTCGTAGAACACCGCCGAGCCGATGCCGGGCGCATAGGCGGGTTCGCTCGATCCCTCCAGCAAGCAGGCGCGATTGCCGACCCCTCCCTGATGCAGGATCACCGCGTGCAGCGAGCCGGTCACGGTCGCGTCGATCAGCACCCGCTGGCCCGGCAACGCGCGGGCGCGCGGATAGCCGGTGCTGGTCGCCGACCCCAGATTCGTGAACACGACGCCGGCGCCGAGGCCCGGGCCGAGTGCGCCTTCGGCATTGAGCCGCGCGATCTCGGCGTTGGCCGAGCCGTTCCACAGCCACACGCCGTAGGTCGCCGCATCGGCCGGCTGGGTCGGCTCGCCGGCGCGCGCGCCGAACACGCGATGCGCCTGCCCGCTCGAATCCTGCTTCTGGAACAGCGTGCGGAACACGTGGCCGGCTTCGCCGCCGCTGCGGCCGGGGCCGGTCGCGCCGGTGGCCATGTTCTCGGCGATCGGCATCAGCGTGCCGTTGCGCTCGGCCCACAGCGAGAACGGGCCGGCGCTGCCGGCGTTGCGCGCGAAGCCGAGTGCACCGTTGCCGCCGCTGGCCAGCGAGGCCCACTCCAGATCGAAACTGACGGCCGACGGCAGCAGCGGCGGGATCGACAGGCCCGAATCGGTGTCGGCGGCGACGACGCGCCAGTCGGGCGCGGCCTGGGCGGAGGCGCCGAGCGCGAGCGTGCAGGCCAGGACCAGGGCGGTGGGACGGATACGGGACATCAGGGCTACTCCATGTCGTGCGAACGGGCGGGACGCCGCAGGCGAGCGAGTCGGACCGGCACGGCCGGCGCCGGCCGCGGCGGCGAGGCGGGCGGCGGCAGTCTGGGCGGCGTACGAGTCCAAGTCGGCACGGATCGGCACCGGCGCGGTAACGAAGCGGTAACGGCATCGGTCCGACATGCCGCTGCGATGACACATCGATGATCGGATTGAGAAAGTGGGCCGCGCGGCGGATACAGGGCGGCGTCGCGCGCCACCAGGACACGAGGTAGAGGAACGATGAAAGACAGCCCATCCCTGCGCGAGCAGACCTGCTACCGCTACCGGTTCGGCAGCGCCGAATTCGACGAGGCCACCTACGAACTGCGCGTGGCCGGCCTGCGCGTGGAGGTCGAGCGGCGCGCACTGGAGGTACTGGCCTGCCTGCTGCGCCACGTCGGCGAGGTCGTCACCAAGGAAGAACTGTTCGCCGAGGTCTGGGCCGGCCGCGTCACCGTCGAGAAGGTGCTGCCGAACGCGATCGCCAAGCTGCGCCGCGCGCTCGGCGAGGCCAACGCCGAGCTGCTGACGACGCAGTCGCGAATCGGCTACCGCCTGAGCGGCCTGATCGAGCGCGTCGCGATCGGCCGCACCCTGCCCAACCCGCTCGCGCTGCGCGCCGGCCAGCCGGTGCCGGGGCGCGAAAACTTCATCCTGCGCCGCCAGCTCGGCGGCCATCACGACAGCGAGGTCTGGCTGGCCGAGCATGCCAAGACGCACGAGCGGCGCGTCTACAAGTTCGCGGCCGGCGACGACCGGCTCAAGGCGCTCAAGCGCGAGGCGACGCTGGCGCGGGTGCTGCAGGAGAGCCTGGAAGGGCCGCGTCCGTTCGTCGACCTGATCGACTGGAACTTCGAGAGCGCGCCGTTCTTCCTCGAATGCGGCTACGGCGGCGAGAGCCTGCAGGCCTGGGCCGAGCACGCGCTGGCCACGCTGCCGACGGCCGAGCGGCTCGCGCTGTTCCTCGACGTCGCCGATGCGGTCGCCGCCGCGCATGCGGTCGGCGTGCTGCACAAGGACCTCAAGCCCGCCAACGTCCTGGTCGAGACCGACGGCGACCGGCGCCGCGTGCGCCTGACCGACTTCGGCAGCGGCCGCATGCTCGATCCGGACCGCATCGAGGAGCTCGGCATCACGCGCTTCGGCCTCTCGGCGACCCAGCACCTGGCCGCCGACTCCTCGTCCGGCACGCCGCTTTACCTGGCACCGGAGGTGTTCGCCGGATATGCCCCGACCGTGCGCAGCGACGTCTACGCGCTCGGCGTGATGCTCTACCAACTGATCGCCGGCCAGATCGCCAAGCCGATGGCCTCCGGCTGGGAGCAGGACGTCGAAGATCCGCTGCTGCGCGAGGACATCGCGCAGGCCACGCACGGCGATCCGGCACAGCGCCTCGGCAGCGCCGCGGAACTGGCCGCACGCCTGCGCGCACTGCCGGCCCGGCACGCCGCGGTCCGCCGCGCGCGCGAAGCCGAGGCACAGGCCGCGCGCGAACGCGAGTCGCTGGCGCGCAGCCGTGCGCGGCGTCCGTATCTGGTCGCGCTGGTCGCGGTGCTGATCGCCGGCGTCGTCAGCGCGCTGGCGCTGTACCGCACCGCCGTGCAGGCGCGCGACCAGGCCGAGCGCGAGCTGGCCTCGGCGGTCGCGATCAACCGCTTCCTCAACGAGGACCTGATCAGCCGCGCCAATCCGCTGGTCGTCGCCAAGGGCCAGGGCGCGACGCTGCAGGACGTGCTGGTCGGCGCGCGCGACCGCATCGCCGGCCGCTTCGCCGGGCAGCCGCTGGTCGAGGCCTCGATCCGCAGCAGCCTCAGCGCCTTGTTCAACACGATCGAGCGCCTGCCCGACGCCGAGGACGAGGCACGCCGCGCGCTGGCGCTGTACGAACGCGAGGAAGGCCCTTCCAGTCTCGACGCACTGAAGGCACGCGGCGTGCTGATTCGGCTGCTGACGCGCACCGCCAAGTTCGACGAATGCCTGCACGAGCTCGAGACCTTCGACCGCCTGCTGGAAGGCTCGACCGAACCGTACGCGGCCTATCTGCAGGCCTACGCCTGGGGCATCTACCACATGAACCGCGGCGACTACGCCAAGGCGCTGCCCGAGTACCGCAAGGCGATCCCGGAACTGGCCGAGCTCGAGCCGCGCAACCGGATCGTCCGCGACTCGCTGCGCATGGACCTGATCGGCGCCCTGACCCAGACCGGCCAGCTCGACGAGGCGCGCCGCGAAGGCGAGGCGCTGATCGCCGAGATGCGCGGACGCGGCGACGAGAACGGACTGACGATCGCGTTCGCGCGCGCGGCGGTCGCGCGCACCTGGACGCTCGAGGGCGACTACGAGACCGCGCAGACCCAGCTGCTCGACGCGCAGAAGACGATCGTCGCCCTGCTCGGACCCGAACACACGCGCAATCTGATGGTGCTGAGCGATCTGTTCGACATCGCGATGCGCCGCCAGGACTGGCCGGCCGCGCTCGACTACGCGCAGCGCGTGCACGAGGGCTTCCGCGCCAAGCTCGGCGAGGGTCACAACGTCAGCGACGCGACGCTGGCCAACTGGGGACAGGCGCTGTACGAGAGCGGCGATGCGGCCGGCGCCTATGCGCGCCTGGCGCCGGCGCAGCAGCGCCTGGCCGAGCGGTTGTCGCCCGACAATCCCCAGGCCCAGCTCGCCGGATTCTGGACCGCGGCGGCCGCCGTCGAGACCGGTCGACTCGACGAGGCCGAGGCGATCGCGACGACGTTGAAAGCCGAAGCACTCGAGGCCGGCGCCGGCGACGGGCTGTGGGCCTACCGCCTCGACGCGCTGCGCGGCCTGCTCGCCGCCGCGCGCGGTCGCCGCGACGAGGCCGACGTCGCGCTGCGCAGCGCACTGGCCGGCATCGGCGGCCGTGACGGACCGGCGAGCCGCGTGTTCGACGCTGCGCGTCGCGCGCTGAGCGGCGGCGACGCGGCGAACGGCGCTTCCGCGCCGGCGGCGCGCGCCGCACAATCGCCGCTTTCCCGCGAGACCCCACCATGACCTACGCCATTCCTGCACCGCCGATCGCCACCGTGCCGATCGCCGGCGAAGCCGAGCGCTTTCCGGTGCACCGGATCTACTGCATCGGCCGCAACTACGCCGACCACGCGCGCGAGATGGGCGCGACCGCGGACCGCTCGCAGCCGGTGTTCTTCATGAAGCCGGCCGATGCGATCGTGACCGACGGCGCCGACGTGCCGTATCCGCAGGCGACCGAGGATCTGCACCACGAGGTCGAGATGGTCATCGCGCTCGGCGGCGGCGGGCGCGACATCGCGGTCGCCGACGCGCTCGGCTGCGTGTTCGGCTACGGCGTCGGCCTGGACCTGACGCGGCGCGATCTGCAGGCGCGCGCCAAGGCCGGCGGCCTGCCCTGGGACGTCGCCAAGGGCTTCGACCATTCCGCACCGGTCTCGGCGCTGCATCGTGCGGCCGCGATCGGCCATCCGGCGCGCGGCGCACTGACGCTGCACGTCGGCGGCGTCCTGCGCCAGAACGGCGACATCGGCGACATGGTGTTCAGCGTCGCTGAGGTCATCCACGAGCTGTCGCGACTGTACGAACTGCGCGCCGGCGATCTGATCTACACCGGCACGCCGGCCGGCGTCGCCGCCTTGCAGCGCGGCGACGTCTTCGCGGCCGCGCTGGACGGCGTCGCGGCATTCGAGGGCCGCATCGTCTGAGACCGCATCGGCGCTGACGAGACGCGGCCGCGCGCACCGCCTCAGGCCGGCAGCGGCGTCGGCGCGTCGCGCCGATGCAGCAGCCGGTACAGCGCCGGCAGCACGAGCAGGGTCAGCAGCGTCGAGGACACGATGCCGCCGATCACGACGGTCGCCAACGGGCGCTGCACCTCCGAGCCGGCGCCGACGTTGACGGCCATCGGCACGAAGCCGAGCGAGGCGACCAGCGCCGTCATCAGCACCGGCCGCAGCCGGCCGAGCGCGCCGTCGAACACCGCGGCGTCCAGGGCCTGCCCCTGCACGCGCAGCTTGTTGATGAACGCGATCATCACCAGACCGTTCAGCACGGCGACGCCGGACAGCGCGATGAAGCCGACGCCGGCCGAGATCGACAGCGGAATGCCGCGCAGCGCGAGCGCGACGACGCCGCCGGTCAGCGCCAGCGGCACGCCGCTGAACACGATCGCCGCATCGCGCAGCGAGCCGAACGCCATGAACAGCAGCGAGAAGATGATCAGCAAGGTCAGCGGCACGACGACGGCCAGGCGCTGTCCGGCCGAGATCAGCTGCTCGAACGTGCCGCCGTAGTCGATCCAGTAACCGGTCGGCACACTCACCTGCGCGGCGACCGCCTGCTGCAGATCGGCGACGAAGCGGCCGAGGTCGCGGCCGCGCACGTTGGCGGTGACGACGACGCGGCGCTTGCCGTTCTCGCGGTTGATCTGGTTCGGCCCGTCGCGCGTCTCAATCCGTGCGACCTCGCGCAGCGGCACCGTGCGCGGCGTGCCGACCGCGAAGCCGCCGGCGCGGCTCGACTCGTCGCCGCCGTCGCTGCCGCCGAGCGGGATCGGCAGATCGGCCAGCGCGGCCGGGTCCTGACGCAGACGCTCGGGCAGGCGCACGACGATGTCGAAGCGGCGATCGCCCTCGAACAGCTGGCCGGCGACCTCGCCGCCGACCGCGGTCGCGACGGTGTGCTGCACGTCGCCCGGATTGAGGCCGTAGCGGATCAGCGAGGCGCGATCGGGCGTGATGACCAGCATCGGCAGGCCGCTGGCCTGCTCGGTCTTGACGTCGGCCGCGCCGGGCACGGCTTGCGCGACGCGCTCGATACGCCGCCCGATCTCGAGCAAGGTGTCCAGATCGTCCCCGTAGACCTTGACCGCGACGTCGGCGCGCACGCCGGAGATCAGCTCGTTCATGCGCATCTGGATCGGCTGCGTGAACTCGTAGTTGTTGCCGAGCAGACGCTGCACCTCGGCCTCGATCTCGGCGACCAGGCGGTCGCGCGGCTTGCGCGGATCGGGCCACTGCTCGCGCGGCTTGAGCATCACGAAGGTGTCGGTGACCGACGGCGGCATCGGGTCGGTCGCGACTTCGGCGGTGCCGAGCTTGCCGAATACGCGCTCGACCTCGGGAAAGCGCGTGATGTGCCGCTCGAGCGTCGCCTGCATCGTCACCGCCTGTTCGAGGCTGGTGCCGGGGATGCGCATCGCGTGCAGCGCGATGTCGCCCTCGTCGAGGTTCGGAATGAACTCGGCACCGAGCCGCGTCGCCAGCCAGCCGCAGGCGACGACCAGCACGGCCGCCGCCGCGATCACCCAGCCGCCGCGCCGCAGCGAGCCGGTCAGCAGCGGTGCGTAGGCGCGCCGCGCCGCGCGCATCAGCCGGTTCTCGTGCTCCTCGACGCGGCCGCCGAGCATCAGCGCGATCGCCGCCGGCACGAAGGTCAGCGCCAGCACCATCGCGCCGCTCAGCGCGAGCACGACGGTGATCGCCATCGGATGGAACATCTTGCCCTCGATGCCGGTGAGCGCAAAGATCGGCAGATACACCGCGGTGATGATGCCCAGACCGAACAGGCTCGGCCGGATCACCTCGGCGGTGGCCTGCGCGGTCAGCGCGTGGCGCTCGGAGGCCGTCATCACGCGGCCGAGCCGCTGCTGCATCTCGCCGAAGCGGCGCAGGCAGTTCTCGATGATGATGACCGCGCCGTCGACGATCAGGCCGAAGTCGAGCGCGCCCAGGCTCATCAGATTGCCCGAGACGCCGCCGCGCACCATGCCCGAGACCGTGAACAGCATCGCCAGCGGAATCACCGCCGCGGTGATCAGCGCCGCGCGGAAATTGCCGAGCAGCGCGAACAGCACGACGATCACCAGCAGCGCGCCTTCGATCAGGTTCTTCGACACCGTGCGGATCGTGCGGTCGACCAGGCCGGTGCGGTCGTAGACCGGATGTGCGTCGACGCCGGCCGGGAGACCCGCGCTGGCCTGCTCGAGCCGCGCTGCGGCCGCCTGCGCAACCTCGCGGCTGTTCGCGCCAACCAGCATGAACACCGTGCCGAGCACGACCTCGCCGCCGTTCTGCGTCGCCGCGCCGGTGCGCAGCTCCGGCCCCTCGCCGACCGTGGCGACGTCGCGCACACGGATCGGTACGCCTTCGCGCCGGTCCAGCACGATGTCGCCGATCGCGTCGAGATCGGCGATCTGGCCGGGCAGCCGCACCAGGAACTGCTGGCCGTTGCGTTCGATGTAGCCGGCGCCGACGTTCTGGTTGTTGGCGGCGATCGCGCTCACGACATCGTGCAGCGTGAAGCCGAGCGCGACCAGCTTGGACGGCTCGGGCGTGATGTGGATCTGCCGCGCGAAGCCGCCGATCGTGTTGACCTCGGTGACGCCGGGCGTGTTGCGCAGCTGCGGGCGGATCACCCAGTCCTGCAGCGTGCGCAGATCGGTCGCGGTCCACGGCGTGCCGTCGGGCTTGCGCGCGTCGGGCGCGGCCTCGACCGTGTACATGAAGATCTCGCCGAGGCCGGTCGCGATCGGGCCGAGCTGCGGATCGAGTCCCTCCGGCAGCTGCGAAGCGGCCTGGCGCAGGCGCTCGCCGACCTGCTGCCGCGCGAAGTACAGATCGGTGCCGTCCTTGAACACGACGGTCACCTGCGAGAGTCCGTAGCGCGACAGCGAGCGCGAGTAGTCCAGGCCCGGCAAGCCGGCCATCGCGGTCTCGATCGGATAGGTCACGCGCTGTTCGGCCTCCAGTGGCGAGTAGCCGGGCGCCTCGGTGTTGATCTGCACCTGCACGTTGGTGATGTCCGGCGTGGCGTCGATCGGCAACCGCGAGAAGCTCCAGACGCCGAGCGCGACCAGTGCCGTCGTCAGCGCCAGCATCAGCCAGCGATGCGCGACCGCGAAGCCGATGATGCGTTCGAGCATGCCGCCGGATGGTGGGGCCTCAGTGCTCATGGGCGGCCCCCGATTTCTCGATGTCGGCCTTGATCAGATAGCTCTGCTCGACGACGACGACGTCGCCGGCCGCGACGCCACCGCGGATCTCGACCTGACGGTCGTCGCGCTTGCCGAGCTCGACCGGGCGCACCTCGTAGGTATCGCCGACGCGCACGAAGACCACGTCCCAGTCGCGGAAGGTCTGCAGCGCCGACAGCGGCACGACGCGGTCGGCCGGCTGCTGCTCGACGGTGATGCGCGCACGCACGGCCGAGCCGGGCCGCCACAGGCCGTCGGCGTTGTCGAGGCTCGCCCGTGCAACCGTGCTCTGGCTCGCGGTCGCGGTGCCGGGCAGGATCCGGTCGAGCACGGTATGCGCGGCGACGCCGTCGCTCATGCGCGTGACCGTGACCGGCACGCCGGGGCGCAGATGCTGCGCGTCGGCGCCGAACACGTGCAGGTCGACCCAGATCGTCGACAGGTCCGCGATCTCGAACAGCGCCATACCCTCGCTGGCGACGCCGCCGACGGTCGCCTCGCGCGACAGCACGGTGCCGGCAATCGGCGTCGTCACCGCGTAGTCGGTCAGGCTGAGGTTGCTCTCGATCGTCGCCAGCCGCTGGCCGGCGCGGACGCGATCGCCGACCTGGGCGTCGAGACGGCGGATCGGACCGGGAAAGCGCGCCATGACAGTCGCGGTGCGGCCCTCGACCGGTGTCAGCAGACCCTGCATCTCGTGCTCGTCGGCGATGACACCGGGTCCGACCGCGGCGACGCGGATGCCGGCCTCCTCGGCGATCGCCGGCTCGATCCGCGTGCGGCCTTCGTAGCTCGCGTACGCGAAGCGCAACGGCGCGTTCTCGATCGTGGCCTCGACGAGGACGTCGAACGAGTGCGGCTCGGCGACGACGTCGCTGCCGCCGAGGCTGCCGTCGGCCTGCGCGCTCAGCACATGGCGCTCGACGGCGCCGCCGAGCCGGGTCAGCGTGACCTCGACGCGGCCGGCGGCCGGCGGCAGCGGCTTGCCGTCGCGATACAGCCAGGCGCGCAGGCGCGGCGGCGCGCCGTCCTCGGCGATCGCCAGCTCGACCGCGTAGTCCTGTGCCTCGAGCACGCGGCCGCCGTGCGTGCCCTCGGCGCCTTCGCCGTGGTCGTCGTGCCCGGCTTCGCCGTGCGCGTGGCCGTGTTCGTCGGCCGGTCCGCCGGCGCGGCCGCAGCCGGCCAACAGCAGCACGGCGGTCCAGATCAGCATCGAAAGAAGCGATTTCATGGCGTGGCTCCGGAAGCGGTGGGCGCGGCGAGCGCGGATTGCCCGGTCAGGCGCTGGATCTCGATCAAGGCCTGCTGGGCCGCGAGCGCGGCCTGCAGGCGCTGCATCAGCGCGCGCGTGTGCTCGGACTGGATCTGCGCCAGCTCGAGGTAGCTCGCGGCGCCGCCGGCATAGGCGCGCTCGGCCGCGGCAACGCCGCGGACCAGCAGCGGCACCACGTCGCGCTGCAGCCGCTCGACCTCCAGCTGCGCGATCCGGTAGCGGCCGTGCGCATCGGCCAGCGTCGCGTACAGCGACAGTGCGCGCGCCTCGCGCTCGATCTCGAGCGCGCCGAGCTCGGCCTCGGCCGCGCGAATACCGGGCGCGGCGCGACGCGCGGCACCGAGCGGAATCGACACGCCGCCGACCAGGGCCACGTCGCCGTCGGCCTGCAGGCGCCGCACGCCGATCTGCCAGCTCGCATCGGGCCGCTCCTCGGTGCGCGCCAGGCGCAGCCGCGCCTCGCCGATGCGCCGCTCGTCGGCGAAGCGCGCGATCTCGGGCGTGCGCTCGATCAGCTCGGCGAGCCGGTCGAACCCGGCGATCGCCGGCAGCGCCAGCGGATCGGCGGGCGCCAGCTCGAAGCTCGGCCCGCGCTCGCCCCACAGCGCGGCCAGTGCCTGGCGTGCGGCCAGGCCGTGCTGCTCGGCGCGCGCAGCGCCGAGCTCGGCCTGCGCGAGCGCCGCGCGCGCGGCCAGCACGACCGCCTCCGGCGAGGCACCGGCGCGCAGGCGCCGCTCGGCGGCGGCCAGCGCCTGCGTGCGCTGCGCGATGTCGGTCCGCGCGATCGCGGCCTCGCCCTGCGCACCGACCGCGGCCAGATAGCGTCGCGCGACCTCGGCGAGCAGGTCGAGGCGGCGGCCTTCGCGCTCGACCGCGAGCGCATCGATGCGGCTCTGCGCGAGCACGCGGCGCGCATCGAGCTTGCCGCCGCGCTCGAACACTGCGGCCAGCGTCAGCGTGAGCTCGGCACCGGACAGGCCGCGGCTGCGACCGCTGCCGAGCGCATTCTCGAGCGTCGCGCCGGCGGTCAGCGCCGGCGCCAGCGCGGCCTGATCGCGCTCGGCCTCGCGCTGCGCCTGCAGCGCGCCGAACAGCCGCAGATCCGGATGCAGCGCGTCGACGCGCGCGATCGCATCGTCGAGGCCGAGCCGCTCGACGCCGCGGACAGGAGGAGACGCGACCGCGCACGCGGCCGCCATACACGCGGCCAAGGCCGCGATTCGCACAGACATGGGAACACTCCGTCGTGAAGAGAAACGCGTGAACGCCGGCGCAGGCCGGCAGGCGGCTCTAGACGAGGATCGGAGGTCGGTACGGGACGCCACGGCCGGCGTCGCGGCGCAGCGGATCGGGCGCGCGCGACGGTGCGGCGGCGGCCGGCATCGACGCCGGCAGGTCGATCACGGCGGCGCTCGGCACGCTGGCCTGACCGCAGCAATGGGCCAGATGCAGCACGTCGTGCAGGATCGAGGGCAGGTCCGGCTCGTCGGCGACGGCCGGCAGCGGCGCATCGAACGCGGCGTGATCGTGGCCGTGACCGACCTGGCTGGCGGCCACGTCGTGCACGGCGTGATGGATGTCGGCCAGCCGCGCCAGCAGCGGCTGCGCGGCCACGCACAGGGCGAGCCAGACCAGCGCGAGCACGCGCAGGCGAGCGGGCAGACCGTGGCGGCGACGGATCGACATCGGCCGGCACGGTAGCCGATCGGGCCGAGGCTACACAATCACGCGATCGGCCCTGGGCGGCGGCACGACGCCGCAACGGCGTACAGGTGTCCGTATCACCGTGACGGCGTTAGAGTAGCGCCGCCGCCGCACGCGGCCCCGTTCAACGATCGAGAGGGATGCCATGAGCTTCTTCAGTGAATTCAAGACATTCGCGATGCGCGGCAACGTGATCGACCTCGCCGTCGGCGTCGTCATCGGCGGCGCGTTCGGCAAGATCGTCTCGTCCCTCGTCGATCAGGTCATCATGCCGCCGATCGGCTATCTGATCGGCGGCATCGACTTCTCGTCGTACAAACTGGTCCTGGTCCAGGCCGGTGCCGACGGCAAGGGCGAGGTCGCGGTCCAGTACGGCGCGTTCTTCAATACGCTGATCCAGTTCATCATCATCGCGTTCGCGATCTTCCTGGTCATCAAGGCGATCAACCGTCTCAGCCGCAAGGAAGAGGCCGCGCCGGCAGCGCCGCCGGCGGATGTCGTTCTGCTGACCGAGATTCGCGATCTGCTCAAGGCCAATCCGGCGGCGGTGGTCAGGCCGCCGGTTTGAGGTGGGGGCGATCGCCGTGGGCGCTCGCTGCGTGCGGGCTCGCTGGCTGTGGTTTCGCTCTTCGCCGTTGGTGCGCCTAAAGCGAGCCGAGCATCGCAGGTCGTCCAGGCCGAAGAGCTGCCCCGTGTCTGAGCGCAGCGAGTTGGGGCAGCGTGCCTGGGCGAC
>QFPO01000011.1 GCA_003241385.1 Rhodanobacter denitrificans | reverse complement strand
CGATGCGGCTGCGCCGCATCGGTCCCCTGCGCTTCTCGGTCGCCCAGGCACGCTGCCCCAACTCGCTGGCGCTCAGACACGGGGCAGCTCTTCGGCCTGAGCGACCTGCGATGCTCGGCTCGCTTTAGGCGCACCAACAGCCAGGAGCGAAAGGCAATGGCAAGAGCGAAAGCCAGAGCGAAGCGACAGCGAGAGTGAGAGTGAGAGCGACAGCGACAGCGGAAGAGGGGAACGGGATCGATCACGGTCGATTGCTGCGGAGGGGCGAAGAACTTTCTTCACCGCGTCGTCGGGCTGGCAATCGGCGTCGGCTTGGGTATCGTGACGGCGAGGGACGTTGAGGATCGGGGGTGGCAATGGACGCGCAGCAGGGGCGTACGGGTGCGGATAAGGAGCGGCTTGGTTTCGGACGGATCGAGGCGATGATCCGGGCGCTGCCGGTTTCGGCGGGCGAGAAGGCCGGTCGCTGGGAGCGTGGATCGTTTCTGATCGGGCTTGCCGCGATCGGTCTGGCGATCGCAGCGGGCCTGATCGTGCCGGGGCGCTCCGGCGCAGTGATCGTATTCTCCTGTATTGTGATCGAGCTGGCGGCGCTGTCGGTCACCGCTTGGTTGTGGCTGCGGCGAAACTGGTCCCTGTTCCGCCATCCGACGCGCAGTTTCGCGCACGAGCTCGACGCGGACTTCGTTCATCACCGTCGCCTGGTCGCGGCGCTGCGGCGCTTTCCGGTTGCGCAGCTCGAGGCGCGCCTGCGCTATCTGCGTGCGCGGCGTCAGTTGATGCAGCAGGGATTGAGTCTGTTCAGCGGCGGCCTCGAGCGCCTCGGCATCCTGCCGGTGATCGGCGTGCTGTATCTTCAGTTCCGCGACTGGCGGTGGGGCGATTGGGCACGGCTGGCCGACGTGAATCTGCTGCAGGCGCTGCTGATCTGGGCACTGCTGCTGGTCTACGTGTCGGGCTGGCGGCTCGTGATCGTGCACCGGCGCACCGCGGTCTACGAGGCGCTGCTCGCCGAGGCGGCGCAGGCGTGCGATCGCGACTGCGACGCCGTTGCCGGCGGTTTCGGCAGCGCCGCGTAGGATCACCGCTCCGACGCCGCTGCGGCGTCGCCGCGAGAATCGACATGTCGTCGCCATCGCCGGCCCGACGGCCGGAGCTTCGCATCGGCTGCGCCGGCTGGTCGATTCCGGCCGCGCAGGCTCGGCACTTTCCGGCGTCGGGCACGCATCTGGCGCGCTATGCCCAGGTCTTCGACGCGGTCGAGATCAATTCCTCATTCTATCGGCCGCATCGCGCGCTGACCTATCGGCGCTGGGCCGAGTCGGTGCCGGCGCACTTCCGCTTCGCGGTCAAGATGCCGCGCCTGATCAGTCACGAGCATCGCCTGCGCGCGGAGGCCGACGAGGCGCTGGCGCCGTTCCTCGATGCGGTCGCCGAGCTTGGCGCGCGCCTCGGCGCGCTGCTGCTGCAACTGCCGCCGAGTCTGCGCTTCGATGCCGCGGTCGCCGACCGGTTCCTGCGGACGCTGCGTGCGCGGCACGCCGGGCCGGTCGCCTGCGAGCCGCGCCATGCATCGTGGTTCGATGCCTCGGCGACGGCGCTGCTGCGCCGCCATCGCATCGCGCGCGTCGGCGCCGATCCGGCACGCGTGCCGCGCGCGGCGCTGCCGGCGGCCGATCGCGGCGTCGAGTATCTGCGCCTGCACGGCTCGCCCAGGATCTATTACGACGCGTATCGGCCGGCCGCGCTCGACCGGCTCGCGCAGCGGCTGATGCGCGCCTCGACGCGCACCCGCACGCGCTGGTGCATCTTCGACAATACCGCGCTCGGCCATGCCGCCGCCGATGCGCTCGCGCTGATCGAACGGCTGCGTGCGTACGAACGCGCCTGATCGGCGCGGGTATTCGACACAGCGATCGCTGCGCCGCACGCACCGGCTCGGGTTACGATGCCGCTCCGTTCCACGCCCCGGCCGCCGCGATGCCGCGGCCCTGCCGCCGGAGTTCGACTCGTGCCGCATTACGCCGGACCTCTGCTGACGCGCCCGCTCGCCGACGCGCTGCATGCCGCGCGCGACGCCGGCGCGGCGCTCTGCGAGGGCTCGTTCGATCTGGGCCGCTCGCAGCAGCCGGCGCGCATCGCGTCGGCGCACTGGGCGTGGCGCGAGATCGAATACCCGTACCCGGATGCGCTGAAGCCGCGCACGATCTACGTCTGGGACGGCGCGGACTTCGTGCCGGCATCGCGCTATGCCGGATCGCTGATCAAGCTGGTGCCGACCGACTGGGGTGCGCCGACGTTCGAGATCGACGGCATCAAGATGCTGCCGACCGCGCAGGTCTCGCCGTTCGAGGACGCGCGGCGCAAGGTCGCGCTGATCGAACCGCGCGGCAAGCGCATCCTCGACACCTGCGGCGGGCTCGGCTATTTCGCCGCGGCCTGCCTCGAAGCGGGCGCGGCCGGGATCGTCTCGTTCGAGAAGAACGCCGACGTGCTCTGGCTGCGTACGCTCGATCCGTGGTCGCCCGATCCGGACGCGCCCGAGCATGCCGGCCGGCTGCAGCTGCGTCACGGCGACGTCGCAGCGGCGATCGGTTCGATCGGCGACGCGTCGGTCGACGCGATCCTGCACGACCCGCCGCGCTTCGGCATCGCCGGCGAACTCTACGCGCAGACGTTCTACGATCAGCTGGCGCGCGTGCTGCGGCCGGGCGGCCGTCTGTTCCACTACACCGGCATGCCCAATCGGCTGACCAGCGGCCGTGACCTGCCGCGCGAGGTCGTCCGCCGGCTCGAGCGGGCCGGCTTCCGCGCGCAGCCGGCGCTCGACGGCGTGCTGGCCGTGCGCGCGCGGCGCCGACCGGCTTAGCGCTCGTTTATCGACCGGCCGGCACACTGCGCGCGCCCCGAAACCCAGCGAGCGCCCATGACCCGCCAGCGGCGATACGTTCCCGACCCGGACAGCCTCGATCTGCCGCAGGTGCTCGCCATGATCCACGGCGAAGTCCGTGAACGCTTCGGCTGCGGCGGCCGCGTCGCCGACGACGATCCGGCGCTGGCCGCGGTGCCGGCCGAGCGCTTCGGCATGGCCGTGGTCACGCTCGACGGCGAGCTGCACACGGTCGGCTCGGCGCGCGAGCCGTTCTCGATCCAGAGCGTGTCGAAGGTGCACACGTTGACGCTGGCACTCGACGCGGTCGGCGACGCATTGTGGGAACGGGTCGGCCGCGAGCCGTCCGGCAATCCGTTCAATTCGCTGATCCAGCTCGAGTACGAGAACGGCATTCCGCGCAACCCGTTCATCAATGCCGGCGCGCTGGTCGTCGCCGACGTGCTGGTCTCGCACCTGCGCGATCCCGAGCAGGTCGTGCTCGACTTCATGCGTGCGCGCGGCGGCAATCCGGACATCGGCCGCGACAGTGCGGTGGACGACCGGACGCGCCGCGACAGCCATCGCAACCGCGCGCTGGCGCACTTCATCCGCAGCTTCGGCAATCTCGTCAACGACGTCGATCGCGTGCTGGCGCTGTATTCGTTCCACTGCGCGCTGCGCATGGACTGCGTCGACCTGGCGCGCAGCGTGCTGTTCCTCGCCGACCGCGGCCGCTGCCCGTCGTCGGACGATCCGGTCACCAGCGCCGAGTTCGCGACGCGGATCAATGCGGTCATGCTGACCTGCGGCACCTACGATGCCGCCGGCGAGTTCGCGTTCTACGTCGGCTTGCCGGCCAAGAGCGGCGTCGGCGGCGGCATCGTCGCGGTGGTGCCGGGCGTCATGAGCCTGTGCGTCTGGTCGCCGGCGCTCGACGACAGGGGCAACTCGCTGCTCGGCGCCTACGCCTTGCACCGCTTCACGCGGATGACCGGCCTGTCGGTGTTCTGAGCGGCGTGGCTGCAACGGTTGCGCGGCTGCGCGATACTCGCACGATGCGCCTGATCCCGACGTTCGTCCTGCTGCTCGCATTCGCCTTCGGACCGTCCGGTCCCGCCCGTGCCGAGCCGCCGGCGCTGGCCGAGATCGTGCTGGTCCGGCACGGTCACTACGAGGCCGATCCCAAGGCCGATGCATCGCGCGGACCGGGTCTGTCGCCGATCGGCGTCGCGCAGGCGCGGCTGGCCGGTGCGCGCTTGCACGGCGAGACGCCGTTCGACACCGTGCTGGTCAGTCCGATGCAGCGGGCGCGCGACACCGCCGCATCGATCGGGCTGGAGATGCCGGACGCACGCTTCACGGTCGTGGAGGACCTGCGCGAGTGCACGCCGCCGACGCGTCGGACCGAGGTCACCGCCGAGGATACGCCCGAAGCGCTGGCGGCCTGCAAGGCGCAGCTCGACCGGGTGTTCGCGCGCTACTTCAAGCCCGCCGACGGCGGCGACCGCCGGCGGCTGCTGGTCTGCCACGGCAACGTGATCCGCTATCTGGTCACGCGCGCGCTCGGTGTCGACAGCATGGCCTGGCTCGAGATGTCGGTCGGCCACGCCAGCATCACGCGGATCCGCGTCGAGGCCGACGGACGCTACAAGGTGATCGCGGTCGGCGACGTCGGCCATCTGGCGCCGACGCTGCGCACCGGCGCCAGCGGCGACGCCGCGCGCAGCCTGGCGGTTCCGACGCTGCCCGAGCGCTGAAGCGGCCGCCAGCGCAGGCCGCGGTCCGCGGCGGGTGCTTCCGGCGATCTCGATACGCCGGCGTATTCGATCGGACCTGTCCGGTGGTGTCAGCTTGTGACAGGCACCGAGCCCGGGCCGCCCGGCGCGCGCGCGTCCGTGCGCGCAGATGCGGTCGCCGGCCGTCCGGACCGGCTGGCCCCATTGTTGCTTGGCTCGCCAGGACGTCGACAGCGCGACGGACATCCATCACGGTCGATCGCATGGGGTATCGGCGCAATCGCAAGCACTGGGACGACGACCTGGCCCAGGTCGATCCGACCCGGTTCGAGGCCCTGCTCGCCGCGTACTACCGCGGCGCGGGCTACCGTGTCGAGCATGTCGGCGCGGCCGCGACCGGCCGCCGCTACGACGGCGGCATCGATCTTCGGCTGTACCGCGACACGAGCTGCCGACTGGTCCAGTGCAAGCGCTGGAATGCCTATCAGGTGCCGCACAACGACGTGCACGAGCTGCTCGGCATCGTACTGACCGAAGGCGCCGACGACGCGGTCCTGGTGACCAGCGGCGAGTTCACGGCC
Organism: Rhodanobacter denitrificans; assembly: GCA_003241385.1. Taxonomy (GTDB): domain Bacteria; phylum Pseudomonadota; class Gammaproteobacteria; order Xanthomonadales; family Rhodanobacteraceae; genus Dokdonella; species Dokdonella denitrificans_A. The sequence goes on along the minus strand of QFPO01000011.1, from coordinate 124,953 downwards.
GCCGCGATCGAGGCCGCGCGGCGGAGCGGCCGCATCGAACTGATCGACGGCGTCGCGGTACGCGCGATGCTCGGCCTGACCGACGCGATCGTGCCGGCCGAGCCGCCGCGGCTCCGGCTCGCCGCCGAAACCGACTATGTGCCGAGGCCGCGGTCGCGGCCGCGCGCGTCGCGATCAGCCCCGCTGTGGGCGCTGCTGCGCGCGCTGCTGGTGCTGACCGCCGGCGTCGCGATCGTCGTCGCGCTGGCGCGCAGCATCACCGGTCCCGCGCAGGGGCGCGTCGCGTCGATCGACGCCGGTGCCGCGACGCGCGGCGGTGCCGATCCGGCGCCGCCTGCTGCGTCCACCGTCGAACCGCGTCCGCAGCAGGCCGGCCAGCCGCTCGATCCGCTGGCGCTGGTCGGCCATCGCACCGCGGCACAGCTCGCCGCCGTGGCCGGCCGGCCCGACATCGCCGCGCAGCACATCGATGCGATCGCGACCGACGTGATGCGCAGCGCGCGCGTGCCCGACGCGCGGCGGCCGATCGATCGCGAGTCGGCGCGCGCCGCGGCGCGCGGCGTCGAAGGCGTGCGCTCGGCGGTCTGGCTCGACCGCACGCACCTGGCGGTCATGGTCGACGGCGCCGCTCATCGCAACGAGAAGACGATCGACCGGGTCTGCCTCGCGCTCGAGCCGCTCGGCGATACGCTGGCGGTCGTCGTCCACGTGCAGGACGTGACCGCGCGCAATGCCGATGGCGCCGCGACGCTGTCGCGCAACTGCCAGCTCACGGCCGGTCAGCGCGCCGCGTTCGAACGTGCGCGCGAGGTCGACGTCGTGCCGGAGTCGACGCGGACGCAGTTCAAGGCGATGCAGCAGCGCTGAGCGCGCCGCGACGCGCGGCGGCATCGCCAGGCGAAACCGGTCGCGCCGCCGTCGGCGGCGTCGATCGCAGGGCCGGACAGGACAGGTCCCGCTCTGGACATCGGACCGACGCGGCCGGCGCAGTGCATGCGGCGATCGCGAGGAGGCGTCGGGCGCAGCTGCGTTCGGCGGATGGCGAAGCGGGACCGCCAGGTCCCATCACAGAGGAGGTGTGCGATGCATCGATACACGAGGACGTTCACGACGATCGGCCTGCTGGTCTGCGCATCCGCCGTGGCGGCGCAGGCGGTCGTCGTCGCGGTGCCGGCGCGGGCCGGTGCTGTCGACGGCAGGACGGAGAATTCCGATGCCTTCGTCTGGCAGCTGTTCACGCAGTTCGCGGCGCCGGCCGAGAAGGGCAAGGCCTCGCCGGTGGCGTTCGAGACCTGGGCGTCGGATGCCGACACGTTCGCGTCGACGCCGCGCTGGCCCGAGCCGGGCGCACCGAAGAAGCTGCAAGCCAGCGTGCTGCGAGCCGAGAAGACCGTACACGGCGGCGCTGCCGTCGACGTCGCCTGCGTGCCGCCCGGCAATGCCGCGGTCGGCGGATTCCCGACCGGCGGCACGCCGGTCGCGTGCGTCGCCGAGGAGACCCGGCGCAACCGGCCGCAGTTCGACTACATCGTCGCCAACCGGCTCAACACGCAGGCAGGCCTCGCCGATGCATACGCGCGCGGCTTCAAGGTCGTCATGCCGGCCGAGTCGCTGTCGGTCAAGGGCGACTGGGTGCCGGTGGCGACACTGCTGCGCTGGATCCCGTCGCTCGGCAGTGTCGAGCGAGTCCGCTCCCTGTACTACACGGCATCGTCCGGCGGCGTCGAGTACGCGGTGGTCTCGCTGCACGTCAGCAGCCGGCAGAACGCCAACTGGGTCTGGGGCACGTTCGAGCACGAGCTCAATCCGGGCCGCTGCGACGACATCGGCTGCTTCGACACGTTCGGCGCGCAGGACGCGGCGGTGCCGCCGAATCGCCGCACGATCAATACGCAGTACGGCGCCTGCGCGAAGACGCCGGCACTGACCAGCCTGATGGCGCAGGCCGGGCTCTCGCCGGTCTGGCGGCACTACTGCCTGAAGTCGACCCAGGTCGACTACGCCGCACCGGACGGCACGCCGTACGTGCTCGGCAACTCGGTGATCGAGCGCATCGTCGGCAACGGCACGGTCGCCGCGTCCTCGTGCATCGCGTGCCACGCCTATGCCTCGTTCGGCAAGGACGGCAAGCCGGCCGCGGCGGCGACCGCGATGCTGCCGTACAACCCGACCGGTCAGCCGATCGCGGCGGTGCTCGAGGGTTCGGTGCAGTTCGACTTCATGTGGGGCGTGCTGCTCGCACCGGCGAAGTAGCGATCGATCGGGCAGGGGGCGTGCCTCCTGCCCGATCTCGATGTGGTGCCGCCACTGCGACACGCCGAGCTTCCGAGCTGCATACGCGGCGCGGCCGCGCGCCTGCGCTTACAATCGCCGGCGCGGCGCCGCATCCGGCCTGCGCTGCGCTTTCCGGAACCGACTGTCCGCTCGATGACGCATCCTTCAGCCGCTGCGCGGCGCTATCGGCTCGACGATCTGGTCGTCGACCTCGACCGCCAGCGCGTCGAGCGCGACGGCGTACCGCTCGACGTCGCCGGACTGAGCTTCCGGCTGCTGGCGTTCCTGCTCGGGCAGGGCGATCGCGTCGTCAGCTTCGACGCACTGATCGAAGGCGTCTGGGCGCCGGCCGTGGTCGGCGAGGAGACCGTCACGCAGCGCGTCAAGCTGCTGCGCCAGGCGCTCGGCGACGACGGCCGCCAGCCGCGCTATCTGCGCTCGGTGCGCGGTGTCGGCTACCAGATGTGCCGCGCGGCCGAACCGCTGCCGGTGGCCGACGCGGCGCCGCTGCCGCCGCCGCCGGCGAAGCCGCGGCAGCGCCGTGCGTGGCGGTTCGCCGCCGCCGCAGCGCTCGTCCTGAGCGCCGTTGCGGCGGCCGCATGGTTCGCCATGCGCGAGCGCCTGTCGCCGCCGTCCGACGACGCACTGGCGCGCGCGCATCACTACGCCGACATCGGCCAGCACGACAACAACGAGCGCGCGATCGCGCTGTACGAGGACGTGCTCGCGCGCGCGCCCGACCGTGCCGATGCGCAGGTCGGCCTCAGCCTCGCGCTGAGCGCGCGCGTCTGTCTTTACAACGGCGCGCCCGACCCGGACGGCCGTGCCGAGGCGCTGGCGCGCGCGGCGATCGCGCGTGATGCGCGCGATGCGGCAGCCGTGAACGCCCTGGCCTACGCCGAGGACTGCCGCGGCCGCATCGATGCCGCCCTGGCCGGCTACCAGCAGGCCTATGCACTCGATCCGCACGGCCGCGTCGCGAGCCTGGCATCGGCCGCGAATCTGCTCGCGGTCAAGGGCCGGCTCGCCGATGCGCTGCAGGCCAATCTGACGGCCAGCAGCGAGGCGTCCCGGCTGCGCTTTCTCGAGATCCAGATCGCGCGCAATCTCGAGCTGCTCGGCTTCACCGCGGTCGCCGAGGCACGCTATGCGCGTGCGTTCCGGCTGTATCCGGACAATGTGTTCGCGAACGTCGCCTATCCGCGCAGCCTGTTCCTGCAGGGGCGCTATGCCGAGGCGCAGGCCGCCGTCGACGAGGCGCTGCGCCGCCCGCTGCATCCGGATCTGTACGTGCTGGCCGGCGAGCTCGCGCTGCTGCGCGGCGAGTCCGAGCGGGCCGCCGCTGCATTCACGCGCGCCGCCGAACTGCGTCCGCACTCCGGCTGGCCGGCCCTGCTCGCGCAGGTCCATGCCGGCCGCATCGATCCGGCCTGGCGCGAGGGCCGCCTCGCGTCGATCCGGGCCGAGATCGCCGACGGTGATCGCTGGCCCGAGACGCAGCTGGAGATCGTCGTGCTGCAGCTCGCCGCCGGCGATCATGCCGCCGCGCTCGACGCGCTGGAGGCCGCGATCGCGTCGGGTTTCAGCGACCGGGCCTATCTGCAGAACTCGCCGCTGCTGCGGCCGCTGGCGGCCGAAGCGCGCTTCGCGGCCGCGATCGATGCGGTCGGGCGCCACGTCGCGGCCGAGCGCACGCGCGTGCTGGCGGCGGACTGGCTGCCACCGGATCTGTTGTCGGCGCTGCCGGCGCGCGCACCGTGAGCGGACCGCCGCACGGCGCGGCGGCCGGCTTGCGGATCGATCGCGGCGGGCCGATCCGCGCCGAGCCGATCGGGCTCGCGTAGCGGTCGGAGGCGCCGCCGCCGCGCCGCATCGGAACCGGCGGCGAGTCCGCCGCCGGTCCGCAAAGCGCTGCGCGTGCGTCAGCGCTTGGGCGCCGGCAGCGCGGCCAGCACGACGTCGCGGAAGATGCCCTGCGACTGCGGATGCGCGAAGCGCTGGTTGTACGCGCTGCTGGTGATCACCGCGACCAGGTCGAGCTCCGGCACGATGAACACGTAGTTGCCGCCGTTGCCGGACATCGCCCAGGCCGGCTGTTCCTGGCCGCGGTACGGAAAGCGGAAGCGCCAGATCTGGTAACCGTAGTCGGCGTCGTCGCGGGCCTGCGCACGCACGGTCAGCATCGCGCGCGCCCAGGCCTTGGAGATCACCGGTTTGCCGTGCCATTGGCCGTCGTCGCGCAGCATCTCGCCGAGCTTGGCCAGGTCGCGGCTGCGCAGGCGGGTGCCGCCGCCGCCCATCGCGGTCCCGTCGGGCGCGAAGTTCCACTGCACCGCGTCGATGCCGAGCGGCTTTTCGATCGCCTCGCGCGAGAATGCCGGCAGCGGCTGGCGCGTCGCGCGCTCGACCAGCGCGCCGAGCAGGAACGAGCCGGCCGTGCAGTACGAGAACGCGCGCCCGTGCGGACTGTCGGCCGGCTTGGTCTCCCACGGCGCGAAGCCCTTGATCGGCAGGCCCAGCGCGAAGCCGATCCAGTCCTCGCCGACGTACATGCGCTCCTCGTGGCCGCTCGAGAACTGGTTCTCGTCGTTGCATTCGAGCAGCGAGCTCATCGTCAGCAGGTCCTCCACGGTGATCGCGTCCTTGCGCCGGTCCGGATGTTCGAACGGCCGGCGGTCGGCGAAGTAGGTCGCCACGCGCGCCTGCGCATCGGGGATCAGGCCGCGGTCGATCGCAGCGCCGACCAGCAGCGCGGTCAGGCTCTTGGTCAGCGAGCGCGTGTCGTTGAGGCGGTCGCGCGCGCCGTCGTTGAAGTAGCGCTCGTAGACCAGGGCGCCGCGATGGACGACCACCAGACTGGTGACGCCCTTCCAGGTGCCGTCGGCGATGTTGCGTTCGGCGGTCGCGAACGGCGCGAGATCCCAGCCCGCCGCACGTGCATCGGCGACGGCCCAGCCATCGTCGGCGCGCTCGGGCACGGTGTAGTCGGCCGCGACCGTGGCGGTCGACAGCAAGGCGGTGAAGAGGGCGGTGAAGTACAGGCGCATCGGAACTCCGGAGCAGGGACAAGGAGCCCGCAGTAGAGCCCTGCGCCGAATGAAGTACCGGAAGCTTCGCTGAAGAATCGCCGCAAGTCGCTGAAAACAGTCCCTTCACCACCCCGCTCACGTCACCGCCCTGGCTGTAGCCGTGGCTCTTGCTGTGGCTGTGGCTATGGCTCCCGCTCTTGCCGAGTTGGGGCAGCGTGCCTGGGCGACCGAGAAGCGCAGGGGACCGGCGCGGCGTAGCCGCGTCGGCTCGCGTCAGCGCAGGCGGTTTTGGTGACTTTTCCCAAGAGAAAAGTCACCCGCTCGCGCAGCGAGCGGAAGCTCTTGCTCTGGATCTTTCGGCTTGAGCTTTTAGAGATCGCCAGATCGAGAAGGGCGAACCAAGACCGGCATCGGCATCGAAGCACAATCGCTTCAGATCGCTCCGATGCCAGAGCCACCCCGAGCAACAGTCGAAAGCCAAACAACCCCGCAGCCAGCACAAGAAAGACGACCCCACGCGGCATCCCCCCAACGAAAAAGGGAGCGGCCATGCCGCTCCCTTTTTCATTCGAGCCCAGCGCAGCGCCCTCATCGGCGTCACGCCGCAACCCCTCAGCGCCGGAAGATCGTCCAGGCCGCAGCCGCCAGGCCCAGCATCAGCATCAGCAGGCCCGACAGGCCCAGCGACGGCACCGCCTGCGCGGCCGGCGGCTCGCCGCTGCCGGCCAGCACCGTGAAGCCGTTCGGCAGGCTCGCGTTCTGATCGCCCGCGGCATTGGTGCCGGTCACCGTGCGCGGGCCGACCGCGGCGTCCGCGGCGATCGCCAGCGTCGCGGTCGCAGTCGTCGCGCCGGTCGCGGTGAGGTTCGACACCGTGATGCCGTCGCCGAACGAGACCGCCATGCCGTTCGCGAAGCCGGTGCCCTGCAGCGTGACCTGCAGCGTCGCGCCGACCAGGGCGGCCGGCGGGGTGACCCGCGTCAGCGTGAACGGATCGGTCGGCGGGCCGCCGCTGCCGGTCACCTGGAAACCGTTGCGCAGCGTCGCGGTCAGCGTGCCGCCGGCGTTGACGCCGGTGACGTCGCGCGGGCCGACCGTCGCATCGGCGGCGATCGTCAGCGTCGCGGTCGCAGTGCCGGCGTCGACGACGTCGAGGTCGGCCACGGTGATGCCGCTGCCGAACGAGACCGTCATGCCGTCGGCGAAGCCGATGCCGCGGATCGTGACCGGCACGGTCGCGCCCTGCGCGCCGCTGACCGGCGTGACGCTGGTGATGTCGAACTGCGCGATCGACGGAATCTCACCGAACGAGGTCGCGGCCAGGATCGTCACGCTGGCGCCTGCCGCGAGCGTGCGGTTCCACTGCAGCGCGGCGCCGTTGTCGATGCAGCCGGTGCTGGCGATCGCGCCGTCGAGGTCGCCGTTGCCGATCTGCGACCAGACGTTGCTGTAGCCGTTGCCGGTGTAGCGGTCGGCCGGCGTCTGCGGGATGTAGAGGATGAAGTAGCTGGCCGGCGAGCCGCAGTCGCTGCCGCCCGGGCTGCTCGAGGCGGCTTCGCGATACGGAACGCCACTGTCGCTGGCGGCCAGATAGATGTCGCCGCCGAGATAGATCTGCACGGTCTGCGGCGCCGCACCGGTATTGGTCAGCGTGAAGCGCTTCGTGAAGAAGTTCTTGCCGTTGACGTAGCGCACTTCCTGGCGGCTGGTCAGGCCCGAGCCGCCGAGCGCGGCATCGACCGTCACGACGAACGGATCGGCCTCCGTGCCGGTGCCGGCCGGGCCGCTGATCGCACCGGCGGTGTACGGCGTGACGGCGCCGAGGCTCGAGGTCGCCGTGCCGGCCGGATGGCCGCTGTAGTCGGGTGTGTACAGCGTGCCGCCGGCGCGGACCATCCAGCCCATGTCGGCCAGTCCGCTGGTCTGCGACGGGAAGATCTGGCCGGAGCCGGGCACCTGGTCGTTGACGATCTGGAACGAGTGCTCGGCGCCGACCAGCACGGTCAGCGGGCTGCCGGCGATCGTCGCCATCGCCGGCGCGTCGCCGCGCCGCGCTTCGATGTAGCCGGCCTTGTTCGCGAGCGCCGGACCGGCGATCACGGCGAGCAGGGCGGAGGCCGCCAGGGCGAGCCGGCGTCCGGTGGAGGTCAGGGGGCTTGGGGTCATGTCAGGTCCTTCGGGTTGCAGAAAAGTCGTATGCGCTCCGCGCGCAGCCGGCCGCCGCGGCAACGCCTGGCCGCGCGTGGCGTGGAGGCCGGGGCACAGCCGCGGCCGGGAAACGCCGTCAGCCGATCGGCGGATCGGCGCTGGCACGCCGGACCGCGGCCTGCGGTCGTGCGGGCGTCGCGGCGCCAGGGGAGCGCGGCGGCGAGGTCAGGGAAGTCGTCGGGTTCATCGGCGAGCGGATCGTGGAGGCCGGCGGCGACCGGCCGTGACGTCGGAGCCGGCGGACTATGGCGGCCCGGGCGGCCCGCCGCATTCGCCGGCGATTCGATAACGGTTCGCCGACGATCCGCGACCAGCGCGCAACGCGACGAACGGCCCGGAGTGTAGGCAGGCCGATGCGGTTTCGGAGCGTCTGGTACGCGCCGTGGACGATTCGTGGACGAAAAACCGGCACCGTGCCCGTCGGCGAGCGATAGCCGGGTGCACCATGTCGATGCGAGGTAGCCGCTTTCTTCGTCGAAATGGGCGACAACATGCTGCCAAGAGCGAACATCGCACCTGTTGGCAGAACGGCGCCCCGCAGGTCCGCGATTGGTCGCCGGTGCGGCGGATCGAGGGGCGGTTGCGGCACCGGGACCGTCCCGGATCGATGCCCCAGGCGTTCGAACGCACGACATCGGCGTGACAGGCATGGTTTTCGGCTGCGTTTGGAGCGCGATGCGAATGCGCCGGCCGCGGCCGTCACGCGATCGTCACGGCCTCGCCGGCCCGCCGGGCCGGCCTCGCCCGAGGACACTCTTCGCCATGTTCCGATCGCCGAACCCCGAGTCCAGGTCCGTACGACCCGCCGTCGCCGCCGCGCTGTGCCTGCTCGCCCTCGGCGCGGCCGGACCGGCCGCCGCCGAGGCGCCGATGCGTCTGCGCGAGCTGCCGTATGCGGGCTTCGGCGCGCCGCAGCCGTCGCGGATCACCGCCGACGGCACCGTCTACGGCGCCGACATGGTGTCCGGCAACACGCTGCGCTGGCTGCCCGACGCCGCGGCCGCCGAGGATCTCGGCGGCGGTCCGACGTTCGGCCTGGTCAACATCACGCCGCTGGCCAATCCGGACGGCACGACGATCGTCGCCAACTACATGCGCGAGGACGGCGAGATGCTGGTCTCCAATCCGCGCGTCTACGAGGGCATCTTCGGCTGGACGATCCTGTCCGGCATGAACCAGATCAGCTCGCTCGCGATGGGTCTCAGCCGCGACGGCAGCCAGGTCGTCGGCTACGGCGGCGATCCGGACCAGTCGTTCCAGCCGTGGCAGTGGGATGCCGACCGCGGGCAGCGGATGCTGCCGGTGCCCGAGGGCATGGACGGCGGCGAGGCCTGGGCCGCCTCGGACGACGGCCGCATCGTGGCCGGCCACGTCTCGGTGCTCGGCACCGACGAATGGGGCTGGCCGACACGCTACCGCTACGGCACGCGCTGGGTCGACGGCACGCTCGAGCTGCTCGAGGACGCCGGCGGCCATCCGCTCGGCCAGGTCGTCGCCTGCAATGCCGACTGCTCGGTGCTGATCGGCGGCGGCTACGGCGGCGAGCCGGTGCCGCATGCCGACCGGGGCCGCGCCTGGTACTGGACCGCGGCCGAGGGCGCGGTCTATCTCGACACCTCGGGCCTGCCGGCCGGCGCGACGGCACCGTACTACGCGATGGCGATCAGCGCCGACGGCTCGGTGATCGTCGGCACCTATACCGAGCAGGTCGAGACGCAGTTCGGCATCGTCCTGGTCAACAAGCCGTTCCGCTGGACGCGCGGCGGCGGCGCCGAGTGCCTGATCGAGCGCATCGCGGCCGGCGGCTATGCGTTCGGCGGCGACGGCTGGGAGCTGGTCGCCAACTCGGTATCGGCCGATGGCAGCCATGTGCTGCTGAACGGCATGGACGCCGACTACGCGCTGCACGGCGCCGTGCTGACGTTCGACCGCGACGGCCTGTTCGCCGACGGCTTCGACTGAAGCGCGCGCCGAGCGCCGCGCGCGGAGCGGTTCGACCGCGCGCCGCGCGCGCCGCCGCCGTGACGCCCGGCGCCGCCGCACCGGCGGTCCGGTCTCGGGCACCGGCCGCGATCCGGTCATGATCCCTGGCCGGATCGGGCGCCGTATGTGGGAGGGAACCCCTACGGAGCCCGCCCCATGCGTCTGTCTTCCCTCGTGCTGAGCGCCTGCTGCTGCGCATCGGCATCCGTTCTCGCCGCCGACGGCGGCCTCGATGCCGCGTTCGGCGAGGCCGGCCGCCGTTCGTTCGGCTTCGTCGAATCCGATCAGGTCCAGATGCGCGCATTCGCGCGCAGTCCGCAGGGCCGTCTATGGCTGTTCGGCGAGGCGCCGGACGATCCGGCCGCCTTGTTCATCGCGCGCATGGATGCGGCCGGCCAGCCCGACGCCGGCTTCGGGCCCGGCGGCGACGGCCGCCGTCGCACGACCCTGCCCACCGGCCTGATCGCGCAGACCGAGGCATTGGCGCTCGACGGCGCGGTGCTGCAGGCCGACGGCAAGCCGATCGTCTTCGGCGGTCTGCGTGCCGTCCCCGGCGAGACCGGGGCCTATCCGGCGATCGTCTGCCGTCTGGCGGTCGCGGGCGGCTTCGACACGAGCTTCGACGGCGACGGCTGCCGTACGCTGCGTGCGCTGATCGCCGACGACGAGGTCTGCCGCATCACCGATGCCGCGATCGGCCCGGACGGCCAGATCTCCGTGGTCGGCAACTGCACGGCCCACGACCGGCCCGAAAGCCCGTTCGTCGCGCGCCTGAGCGCCGACGGCGTGCCGGACGCGGGTTTCGGCGGTGGGACCGGCCTGGTGCCGGCGCCGCTGCCGCTGCCGGGCATCGAGAGCCAGCACTACGAGGCGCTCGTCGTGCGGCCGGACCGGCGCATCGCCGTGCTCGGCCAGTTCCTGCTGTCGAGCGGCAATGCGCTCGACCTCGAGCTCGGTCTGCTCCAGTTCGACACCGCGGGCGGGCTCGACGCCTCGTTCAACGGCAACGGCATCCGCACGTTCGCATTCGATCTCGGCGCCGACGACGCCGACCGTGCGCGCGATCTGGTGCTGCGTCCGGACGGGCGGCTGCTGGCGCTGGGCGAGGCGACCCTGGCCGATCCGCCGATGACGGTCGCGCTGCTCGCCGGCGTGCTGCCGGACGGAACGCCGGACGGCGCCGTCGGCAGCGACGGCCGGCGCATCGAGGATGCCGACGGCACGCTCGGCGCGAACGCCGCGCTGGCCTCGCTCGAACTGGACGGGCAGGGCCGTGCGCTGATCGCCGCGCGCGAGGTCACCGGCCAGCCCGACGCGATCACCGACACCGGCACCGACTTCTGGATCGGTTTCCCGCGGACGGCCGATACCGAGCCCGAACAGCAGTTCGTCAAGCTGCTGATTAGCAGCGGCCTGGCGACCACCGGCACGATCAGCAACGCCGCGCTCGGCATCGCGATCCCGTTCGCGACCGTGGCCGACGCCACCACCGAGATCACGCTGCCGATCGCATTGCAGAATCCGGCCGACGTCGACCTGCCGCTGCCGCTCGGCGTGCACGTCCTCGCGCAGGCGCCGGTCAGCATCGTCGCGATCAACGGCCGCCGCTTCTCGCTCGACAGCTTCGTCGCGACGCCGACCGACCGGCTCGGCCGCGAGTACCGGCTGATGGCCTGGGGCGACGGCCTCGGCCCCGGCAGCCAGCTGGTCGTCACCGCCGTGCAGAATGCGACCACGGTCTGGATCACGCCGGCGGTCGCCGTCGCCGGCCATGCCGCCGGCGTGCCGTATGCGGTCACGCTGCAGCGCGGCCAGACCTATTATCTGTGGGCCAACGGCAGCGGCGATCAGGATCTGAGCGGCACCCACATCGTCGCCGACAAGCCGGTCGCGGTGCTCGGCGGGCACACCTGTGCGCAGGTACCGGACGGCCTGGAGTTCTGCGATCTGGCCATCGAACAACAGCAGCCGGTCGAGACCTGGGGCACGCGCTTCGTCTTCACGCCGAGTCCGCTGCTGCCGGGCGGCGAGCACCTGCGCGTGCTGGCGCACGAGGGCGATACGCGCGTCTGGCTCGACGGCGTCGCGGTCGCGACGCTCGATGCCGGCGCGACCTACGACGTGCTGCGCAGCGCGCCCGCGGTGGTGACGACGAGCCGTCCGGCGGCCGCGGCGAAGCTCGCGCCGAGCTGCGCGGTGCACGGTCTGCCGGACTGCTACGGCGACCCGAACATGCTGCTGCTGCCCTCGACGCGGCAATGGTCGTCGCGCCAGCACGCGGTGGTGCCGACGCCGCTGTTCGGACTGGCGACCGATCAGCGCATCACGCTCGTGGTGCCGGCCGCGCGCGTCGACCAGGTGTTCTTCGACGACGTGCTGCTGTCGCCGGGCCTGTTCACGCCGATCGGCGACGGCAGCTATGCGGTGGCCACGCTGGTGCGCGCGCCGCGCAGCTATACGGTCTCGGCGCCGGAGCCGATCATGGTCGCGGTGGACGGCTACGCCGGCCGGCAGGCCCACGCCCATGCCGGCGCCGGCGCGCCATTCCTCGAGGTCGGCACCTCGACCGGCAGTGCCGACGACGCGCTGCTGCGCCTGACCCCGGCTCTGTCGCGCGATCGCTGCTTCGGCCAGAACGGGCGCGTGACGATCGACCACACCAGCCATGTCGGTGGTGCGACGCCGAGCATCGACACGGTGGTGCGCGCGTTCGCCGACGGCGGTGGCGTGCTGGTCGGCAGTGCGGTGCGCAACAGCCAGACCGGCGAGCAGCGCCTGCTGGCCTACCGGCTGATCGCCGAGGCGCTGTTCTGCGACGATTTCGAGGAGGAGTAGCCGCTCGTGCCGCGCCGGCGTTCGACCACGCCGGCCGGTTCGCCCCCGGCGCCGATCGCAGCGGCGCCGGTGTCGGGCGCGCCGCGATACGGGACCCCGTCGATTCGCGGCGGCCGGACAGGTCCGGCGCTGCCGCGCGATCGACAGTCGTCGATGGCCCGGCCGAGTGGTCGAAGGCGCAGGCTCATCGGCACTCGCTCTCCGGACGATCCGGCCGGCGAACCGCGAACGCGCCGTCGACGGCGAGGCCGGCGCGTTCGACGGTCAGCGTCAGCGGCGCGCCGTAGCGTCCGACGCCGGCCACGACCAGCCGCTGCCGTAGGTCCTGCTGTCGGTCTTCAGTACGGCCGCGAACGGCTTCGAGTTCGAGCCGGTAGGTGTCGCAGTCGATCGGCGCCAGCCGCAGCACGGCGGTCCACTCGCTGCTGGCCAGCGCGTGAGGCCTCGTCGCGGTCAGCACCGCCGTACCGCGCACGTCCTGCCGGTCACCGGCGACCTCGAAACGGATGTCGTAGTTGGAGGGGTAGTCCCGGGCACCGTCCTCGGCCGCCGTCGCTGTTGCAAAGGCCAGCACGCCGAGGCCGAGCAGGGCGCCAAGCCGGTTGGGTCGATCCACGATCGTCTCCAGTGTCCAGGTTCGCAGCCGGAGCCTGGCCGGCTCAGGTCCCGCGCGCCGCGATCGCTTCGCCGGCGGCGTGGCCCGATGCCCAGGCCCACTGGAAATTGTAGCCGCCGAGCCAGCCGGTGACGTCGACGACCTCGCCGATGAAGTAGAGGCCGTCGACGCGGCGCGACTGCATCGTGCTCGACGACAGCTGATCGGTGTCGACGCCGCCGAGCGTGACCTCGGCGGTGCGGTAGCCCTCGGTGCCGCTGGCGATCAGCGGCCAGGCGCTCAGCAGGTCGGCGGTCTCGCGCAGCTGCGCGTCGCCGTACTGCCGCATCGGCTTGTTCGGCAGCCAGACCTCGCACAGGCGCTGCGCGAACCGGCGCGGCATGACCTCGGCCAGCACGGTCCTGAGTTCGGCCGCCGGCCGCTCGCGGCGCGCCTCGAGCAGCCAGCGGGCGGCGTCGCGATCGGGCAGCAGATCGAGCCGCAGCTCGTCGCCGGGCTGCCAGTACGAGGAGATCTGCAGGATCGCCGGCCCGCTGACGCCGCGGTGCGTGATCAGCAACTGGTTGCGGAACGCCGCGCCGTTGCAGCGCGCCTCGACCGGCAGCGCGACGCCGGCCAGATCGGCCAGGCGTGTCTGGTGCGTGCCGCTCAGCGTCAGCGGCACCAGGCCGGCACGCGTCTCGCGTACGGCATGGCCGAACTGCCGCGCCAGCGCATAGCCGAAACCCGATGCGCCCATGCTCGGGATCGACAGGCCGCCGGTCGCGACGACCAGGGCCGGCGCGCGATACGGTCCCTGCGCCGTGTCCACGCGGAAGTGGTCGCCCTGACGCTGCACGCGCTCGATCGGGCAGGCGACCTGCACGCGCGCGCCGGCCGCCGCGCATTCGTCGAGCAGCATGCGCACGATTTGCTTGGACGAGTCGTCGCAGAACAGCTGGCCGAGCTCCTTCTCGTGCCAGGCGATGCCGTGGCGGTCGACCAGGTCGATGAAGTCCTGCGGCGTGTAGCGCGCCAGCGCGGACTTGCAGAAATGCGGATTGGCGCCGAGGTACTGCGCCGGCGAGGTGCCGGTGTTGGTGAAGTTGCAGCGTCCGCCGCCCGACATCAGGATCTTCTTGCCGGGCTTGTTGGCGTGATCGAGCACCAGCACGCGACGGCCGCGGCGGCCGGCCGCGATCGCGCACATCAGGCCGGCCGCGCCGGCGCCGAGCACGATCGCGTCGACGTCGGCGGCGCTCATGCCGGACCGCACCTGCCGCGGCGCGTGCGGCGCGGTGCGCGCGTGCGCGGCCGGCCGGCGGCGATCGGAGCGATGGGCGCGTACGGCATCGGTGCGGTCGGTCTTCGAGGGGGCGGCATTGTAGGCCAGGCGCCAGACGGTCGTAGCGAGCGGGCGGCCGGTCGCGCTACGCGGCGCTCGGCAAGCGGCCGCGATCCGGTTAGGCTGACGGCCTCTTTCCAACGGGAGCGTTCGCCATGAGCTTCGTCGTCGTATCGAGCCACGAAGACGCGAACGGCAAGGACCTGCAGCAACCGGGCGATTCGGTCGCGGTGTTCACCGCGCAGGGGCCGGCCCAGGCGCGCTATGCGGCACGCCTGGCCGCGATCGAGGCGCAGGCCCGCGGCGAGGCGCAGGCCGCCGGCAGTACCGGCTGGGTCGCGCTGCTGCAGCTGCCGATCCCGGCCGCCGACGTCGACGAGGCGCTGGAGACGCTCGAGATCGTGATCGAGGAGACCGACGACGTCGAAGGCGAGCTCGGCGATCTGATCCTCGACTACCAGGGCACGGTCTACGCGCCGTCCGGCGACCGGCCGTTCGCGCGCGAGCAGGCGATCGACAATCTGCAGGCCTGGCTGAGCTGAGCGCGCATCGCCGGTGCCGCCGTTCTGCACCGGTTCTGCAAGATCGCCTGCTAGGTTCAGGCATCCCCCTTCGGCAGGAGCAGCGCGATGCAGACCTCGATCCGGTTCACGCGTGCGGCGGTCGCGAGCGCGACGCCCGGGAGCGGGTTGCGCGCCGTCCTGCTGGCACTGCTCGGCTGGCTCGCGCTGGCCGGCGGCGCACGCGCGCAGGACCTCTACGACACCACGGTGCTGCGCCATCTGGCGCTGACGTTCCACGATGCGAACTGGCTGAGCCTGCTGCGTGCCAACTACGACACCGGCACCTACATCCTGGCCGATCTCGAGGTCGAGGGCGTCACCTATCCGAACGTCGGCGTACGCATCCGCGGCAATACCTCGTACACGGCGCTGCCGGCCGGCTCGGAGAAGTTCTCGCTGAAGCTCAAGCTCGACCAGGTCGATCCGGACCAGGCACTGCTCGGCTACCAGACGCTCAATCTCAACAACGGCTTCCACGACCCGACCTTCACGCGCGAGGTCGTCTACAACAACTACGTCGCGCAGTTCATTCCCAATCCGCGCGCCAACCACGTCACCGTCTCGTTGAACGGTCAGAACTGGGGCGTCTACATCAACGTGCAGCAGCCGAACAAGCGCATGCTGCGCGACTACTTCGCCGACGACGACGGTCTGCGGATCGCCTGCTCGAACAATCCGAACGGACCGGGTCTGGCCTACAACGGCCCGAACGCGTCCGGCTACGGCGCCTACGAGATCGACGACGACGGCGGCCTGGCCGATCCGTACGCGCCGCTGATCGCGGTCGCCGATGCGCTGTCGAACGGCTCGCTGTCGAACTGGCCGGCGATCGACGCCGTGTTCGCGGTCGACCCGTCGATCTGGTCGGTCGTGCTCGAGAACGCGCTGACCGACGACGACAGCTACGTCAACAAGGGCTGCGACTTCATGACCTACCGCGATCCGGTCGACGGCCGCATGCACCTGCTGCAGCGCGACGCGAACGAGTCGTTCACCGCGAACTGGTCGCCGACCTACAACTTCAACGCCGGCAACAAGCCGGTGCTGAGCCGTCTGCTGTTGGTGCCGGAACTGCGTCAGCGCTACATGAGCCATTACCGCACGGTGCTGCGCGACATCGACTGGGACACGCTCGGCCCGGTGTTCGCCGCGCACCGCGCGCTGATCGACGCGGCCGTGCAGGCCGATCCGAAGAAGCTCTACTCGTACACGCTGTTCCAGAACAATTTCACCAGCAACGTGACGCTGCCGTATTCCGGTCCGGCCGGCGGCAATCTGGTCGGACTGCAGCCGTTCGTCACGCAGCGCGCCGCGACGCTCGGCGCGAATGCCGAGCTCACTGCCGCCGGTCCGACGATCAGCGCCGCGCAGGCCTCGGCCGTGCTGCCGTCACCGGGTCAGACCGTGTACGTGACCGCGACCGTCGCGGCCGGCGCCGCGCCGGTGTCCGCCGTCGAGCTGTTCTACCGGCCGAGCCCGACCGGCACCTACGCCCGCGTCGCGATGCGCGATGACGGCGCTTCGGGTGACGGTGCGGCTGGCGACGGCGTCTACGGCGTCGCGCTGCCGGTCGCGGGCATCGCCGGGCAGCGCGTCGCCTGGTACGTCGCGGCGACCGCGTCGAACAGCTATGCCTCGGTCAGCTATCTGCCCGAGCTGACCGAGCGCGATGCCAACTACATCGAATACGTCGTCGGTGGCAGCGCCGGCCTGCGCATCACCGAGTGGATGTATGCCGGCGCCAGCGGCGAGTTCATCGAGTTCACGAACCTCGGCGACACGCCGATCGACCTGACCGGCTGGAGCATCGACGACAGCAATGCGGTGCCGGGCGCGTTCGGAATCGGCGCCCTCGGCACGGTCGCGCCGGGCGCCTCGGTGATCGTGACCGACAGCGCGGCCGAAGCCTTCCGCAGCGCCTGGGGACTCGGGCCCGAGACCGCGATCCTCGGCGAGCTCGGCGTCGCCGGCGGCAACAATCTCGGCCGCAACGACCAGATCCATCTCTACGACGCGAGCGGTGCGCTGGTCGACCGGCTCTACTACGGCGACGAGACCTATCCCGGCACGATCCGCACGCAGAACGCGAGCGGCCAGCCGCCGTGCAGCGCGATCGGCGCCAACGACGTCGCCGCCTGGCAGCTGTCGGCGGTCGGTGATGCGTTCGGCTCGGTCGCGGCCGGTTCCGGCGACGTCGGCACGCCGGGCCGCTATCCGCTGAGCTGCGGCGGCGAGACGATCTTCGCCGACGGCTTCGACTGAGCAGGCGCCGTGCGCAGCGGCGCCGTCGCGGCTGATCATGCCGCCGCGACGGCACGTCGGTGACAGGGCGGCGCCGGCCTCGCTCGGCGGCCGATCAACCGCCGTTCAACAGCATGATTTCCTGCTCGTGGGCATCGAGCGTGATGCGGCCGCCGTGGTCGCGGGCCAGCGCGATCAGGGCCGCCATTGCCGTCAGCTGGATCGTCGGACGTCCGCCGATACGCATCGGCACCGGCATGTCGTCATCGGGCGCATGCGGTAACGCCGGCCGGAAGTGGAAGCCCAGGGTGGACAGACGCTCGATCTCGTCGATGCTTTCGTAGAACAGCTTGCTGGTCGTGACCGCAAACTTCACGCGGTGATACCTCGGGACGGCCGATGCGACGGGCGCCGTCGCGGCATGGCGACGGCCGAGCGCATCCTAGTGACGGCGTATGGCGTGATGTGACGGCTCCATCACGCTTGCGCGTATCAGACACGGTATGACACACAAGTTGACGCGCGCGCGATTGCGCACGCGATACGCGAAGCGCGAAGCGCGTGAACGCTGCGTCGCTGATGCGCGCTGGCGCGACGGCGCTCGGCGCGCGCATGTCCTCTCGGATTGTCGCGATCGCGTATCGGCCGACGTCTCGGTCGATGCAGGCTCTTCGTCGATCGACGCGTATCTGCCGGCTCGACGCCGCGGTCCGATATGCTGCGCAGCGTCCGCCTGGAGAGGCTCGATGATCACGTCCGATCTGTTCTATCCCGCTTTCGATGCCGGTCTCGCCGCGGCCGGACTGCCGGCCTCCTTCCGGCGCAGGCGCGGCAAGCCGTCGAAGTACGACTGCGTGCTGCCGGACGAGACGCTGGAATTCCGATTCCAGATCAATCCGAAGGCGTCCGCGATTCCGCATCAGCCCGGCCAGTTCCGGCCGTCGATCACGGCGCCGGATCGCGTCAGCGATCGGGACGATGCGACGGTGTCGTGGTACCAGTACGCCGACGAGGCGATGATCGCGGCATTTCTCGCGCAGCAGGCGCGCGTGCGCGACCACGTCGCCGCGCAGACCGAGTTCGAGGTCGACATCTGGCGCGAGCAGCGTGACGTCAGTCTGCGCACGATGCAGTCCTTCATCGACCTCGGCCTGCGGGCGGCCTGGCCCGATAGCGGGCTGTACTATCTCGACGAATCCGACGCGCACGCCTGGGGCCGCCTGATCGGCGCTCAGCTGCCGACGTGGATCGAGCGTTACACGGCGCGGCCCGAGACGCTGGATGCCTACATGTGGCGCGTGCACTGGGGCGGCCAGCCGGCCTGATCGCGCCGGGCCGCCCATCGTGGCCCCTGCACGCGGCGTTTCCCGTGGACACGGCATCCCCTGTCCATAGGAGTGTGCGATGTCGATTGCGAGGATCATGCCGGCCGCCTGGCTGCGGCGCGGCTGGCCGTGGCTGGCCGTGGCGATGCTGGCCGGACCGGTCGCGGCGGCCGATCAGGTCGGGCCGTTCCGCAACCTGCTGCTGCGCAATCCGTATGCGGATCCGGCCGACGGCGGGTTCGGTCGCGGCATCGTCGGCGGCGATTTCGACGACGACGGCGTGGACGACCTCGCGATCGCCGAGAGCGGCAGCACGCGTCTGCGCATCGCGCTCGGCGTCGCGTGGGATCTGTCGACGACGAATCCGCTGATTCCGTTCCTGACCTCGACGGTCACGACGCCGTTCCAGTCCGGCGTGCTTGCGCGCGGCGACTTCGACGGCGACGGCCGCGACGAGATCGCGGTGGGGCATCCGTTCGTCAACGTCGGCGGCGCCGCCGGCGCCGGCACGGTCTACGTGCTCGACCGTGCGGTCAACGGCGTCTGGTCGGTCCAGGCGACGATCCGTGCCGGCGGCACGTTCCCCGGCAGCCCGGTCGCGCAGGCGCACCTCGGCAACGCGCTGGCCAGCGGCGACTTCGACGACGACGGCTACGACGATCTCGCGATCGGCCTGCGTGGCCAGGTCGTCGCCGGCCAGGATGGCGCCGGCGCGGTGATGGTCGTCTACGGCACGGCGGGCGGACTCGCGGCACCGGGCGCGCGGCTGTTCGATCGCAGCAACGACGGCCTGACGTTCGCGCCGCGCGAGGGCGACCGTTACGGCTGGGCCGTCGCGGCCGGCGATTTCGACGCCGACGGCTACGACGAGCTCGCCGTCGGCGTGCCGAATGCGACCTGCCCGAACGGGACCGACCGCGGCGGCGGCGTGGTCGTGCTGGCCGGGTCGGCGGCCGGCGTCGTCACCAGCGCGACGCGGATCTGGCGGCCAGGCGCGCTCGGCATCGACGGCGATTGTGCGAGCAGCGGCGGCTTCGGCAGCGCGCTGACGGCCGGCGATTTCGACACCCTGATCGTCATGGCCGACGATCTGGTGATCGGTGCGCCGACGACCGACGGCGGCGGTGCCGTCCACGTGATCTACGGCTCTTCCACCGGGCTCGACGCGGCCCGCAACCAGCGCATGACGCCGCCGGTCCTGCCCGGCATCGATTCGTCCGATGCGCGCTTCGGCCAGGTGCTGCTGGACGCGCATCTGGCCTACGATTGCGTGTTCATCAGCTGTCTCGCGCGCAGCCTTGCGATCGGTGCGCCGTTCACCGACGTCGACGGCGTCGACGCGGCTGGTGCGGTCTGGCTGGTCATGCCGCGGCTCGGCGCCAGCTCGCTCGATCCTGCGACGATCCGGCCGATCCTGCCGAAGAGACCGCTGCGGATCGCCGGGCCGCGTGCGAACGAACAGTTCGGCTCGGCGCTGGCGGCCGGCGACTTCAACGACGACAGCCGCGCCGATCTGGCGATCGGCGCCTATCTGTACGACGAGGCCGACGCGACCGACGCCGGCGCGGTCCAGGTGCTGTACCAGAGCGATTACCTGTTCGTGGAGCCGTTCGACTGAGGCGGGCCGGTGCGGTCGGTCGCGCCCGGCCGCTGCCTTCGGTCCACGGCAGGATCGTCAGCCGCGGCCACGGCGCACGCCAGCGTGCGGGTCTGCGCCGGTACAGCGCCGCGCTCACCGGCACGCGGTCGGCGCGGACGGCTCATGCCGGCAGCGTCGTCGATCGCGCGCACCGCGGCCACTGGCGGACGGATCCCGTGCGCGATCAGTCCAACGTCACCACGACCTTGCCGCGCGCGTGGCCCTGCGCGACGTAGTCGATCGCGGCAGCGACCTCGTCGAGCCGGTAGCGGCGGTCGATCACGGGTTTGAGCGTACCGGCGTTCGCCATCGCGGCCAGCGTCTGCAGATCGTCCGGATTGAGATCGGCCAGCATCGTCGTCACGTTCGCCTCGACGAACGGTGCGCTCAGCACGGCCAGCAGCGACCGGCCGAGCGGGCCCAGCCACGGATCGCGCTTGGGACCGCCGATCAGCACCAGGGTGCCGCCCGGTTTCAGCACGCGCCGCGTATCGCGCAGGGAATGGTTGCCGACGTTGTCGAGGATCAGATCGTAGCGTTCGGGCCGCGCGGTGAAATCGTCCTGCGTGTAGTCGATCACGTGGTCGGCGCCGAGCATGCGCACCAGTTCGACGTTGCGCGTGCTGCACACGCCGGTCACCTCGGCGCCGAGCGCCTTGGCGATCTGCACCGCATAGCTGCCGACGCCGCCCGATGCGCCGTTGATCAGCACCTGGTGGCCGGTGCGCAGGCCGCCGGCATCGCGCAGCCCCTGCAGCGCGGTCGTCGCGGCCACCGGCAGGGCGGCGGCTTCCTCGAAGCTCAGCTGCGGCGGCTTGGCCGCGATCAGACGCTGCTCGCGCACGAGGACGTAGTCGCCCAGTGCGCCGCTGCGCGCGCCGAACACGTCCTGGCCGACCGACCAGCGCGTGACGCGGCTGCCGACCGCCTCGACGGTACCGGCGAAATCGACGCCGGCACGCATCTCCTCGGGCCGGCCGAAGCCGGCCGACAGCCGCATCACGTACGGCTTGCCGGTCATCTCGTGCACGTCCAGCGGGTTCAGTGCCGCCGCGCGCACGCGCACCAGTACCTCGTCCTCGGCCGGCACCGGCTTGCGGATCCGCGCCAGCCGCAGCACCTCGCTCGTGCCGTAGCAGGCATGGATCACCGCGCGCATCGCATCGAGCCCTTCGGCGTCGGGCGCGGGGGCCGGACACGGCGCGTCGTAGCGGATCGCGACCGCGAGCGCGGCGACGCCGACGATCGCCGCGACGAGCAGGTAACGGACGATGCGCTTGACTCGGACCATGGTGGCAGGGCTCCCGTGTCGGCCGCGGCGCTGCCGCGGCACCGGCGCGACGGCGCCGGCGCGGCCATCATCGGTGTCGTCGTCGTCGGTCGGCAGCGGCGACCGGACGGGTCGCGGCCGGCGCAGTGCGAACGGCGTCCCGCGCCGACGAGCCGCGGCGGGCTCGCCGTTCGCCGCGACCGGTATCGTGCGCCCGTGTCGCCGGCGCCGAACGGCCGTGCAGCGGCGCGGCAGGCTGCGATTAACCGGCCGGCTGCCAAGCTGCGCCGATGAGCATCCGCATCGGCATCTCCGGCTGGCGCTATGCGCCGTGGCGCGGCCGCTTCTATCCGAAGGATCTGCCGCAGCGCAGCGAACTGGCCTATGCGGCCGGCCTGCTCGACAGCATCGAGATCAACGGATCGTTCTATTCGCTGCAGACGCCGGAGCGCTATGCGGCCTGGCACGACGACACGCCGGCGCGCTTCGTGTTCTCGGTCAAGGCGCCGCGCTACATCACGCACATCCTGCGCCTGCGCGACACCGAGCGGGCCCTGGCCAACTTCCTTGCATCGGGCGTGCTGCGTCTGCGCGCCAAGCTCGGCCCGCTGCTCTGGCAGCTGCCGCCGTCGCTGCGCTACGACCCGGCGCAGCTCGATGCGTTCCTGCGCCTGCTGCCGCGCGACACCGGCCAGGCGCTGGCATTGGCGCGCCGGCGCGAGGTATCGCGCATGCGCGGCCGCAGCGCGCTGTCGATCGACCGCGTGCGGCCGCTGCGGCACGCGCTCGAGGTGCGCCACGAGAGTTTCCGCGATCCGGACTTCATCGCGCTGCTGCGCCGGCATCGCGTCGCCCTGGTCGTGGCCGATACGGCCGGGCGCTGGCCGTACCTGGAGGACGTCACGGCCGGCTTCGTCTACCTGCGCCTGCACGGCGACGCCGAGCTCTATACGAGCGGCTACGGGGACGCGGCACTGGACCGCTGGGCCGAACGCATCCGCGCCTGGGCGCAGGGCCGCGAACCGGACGATGCGCAGCGCATCGCCGAGACCGCGCCGCGCCGGGCACGCCGCGACGTGTACTGCTACTTCGACAACGATGCCAAGGTGCGCGCACCGGCCGACGCGCAGGCGCTGATCCGGCGGCTCGATGCGCGATAGCGTCACGGCTTGACGGCGCCGCACAGCGCATCCGCCGCGCGCAGTGCGTCTGTCATTCCGATGCAGGTCCGGGTCGGGTAGATTGGCGTGGCGCCGGTCCGGCGCTATGCGATCGATGGCGGGACGTCGTCACCGGTTCGTCGGCAGCCCGCCGATCGCTGCGGGAAGACTCCGGACTCCAGACCCGATCGGCCGTCGATACCGATGAATCCCAGCGATGCCGACACGATGCATGCACCGGGCAGCGCCGCCGAGGTGTTCGGCGCGTGTCTGAAGCTCGGACTGACCTCGTTCGGCGGCCCGATCGCGCACGTCGGCTACATGCGCGAGGCATTCGTGCAGCGTCGCCGCTGGCTCGACGAAGCGCAGTTCGCGCAGCTGCTGGCCGTGTGCCAGTTCCTGCCGGGACCTGCCAGCAGCCAGCTCGGCTTCGCGATCGGGCTGTGGCGCGCCGGCGGCCGCGGCGCGCTGGCCGCGTTCGTGGGTTTCACGCTGCCGTCGGCCCTGCTGATGGTCGGTTTCGCAGCGTTGGCGCCGCGGCTCGGCGGCGGTATCGGCGCCGCGGCGCTGCACGGCCTGAAGCTGGTCGCGGTCGTCGTCGTCGCGCATGGCCTGCTCGGCATGGTGCGGCAGCTGACGCCGGACGTCCCGCGCATCCTGATCGCCGCCGGCGCCGCGGTACTGGTGATCGCGGCCGGCAGCGCTTCGGCGCAACTGGTCGCGATCGCGCTCGGCGGCGGGCTCGGCCTGTGGTGGTGCCGGCATCTGCGCGCGACGGCCGCCGCGCCCGTTCCGCTGCGTCACGGTGCCCGTGGCGCCGCGGTGTGTCTCGCGCTGTACGTGGCCGGCCTCGGCGTCGCGTGGGCGGTGCCGGCGTCCGAGGTGCCGACCGCCGCGGGCATCGCGAGTGCGTTCTATCGGGCCGGTGCGCTGGTCTTCGGCGGCGGCCACGTCGTGCTGCCGTTGCTGCAGCACGGCGTGGTCGACACCGGCTGGATCGGAGCCGACAGCTTCCTCGCCGGCTACGGCGCCGCCCAGGCCGTGCCCGGTCCGATGTTCTCGCTCGCGGCGTATCTCGGCGCCGCGATCCCGATCGGTGCGCCGCCCGGCGTCGGCGCCGCGATCGCCCTGATCGCGGTGTTCGCGCCGGGCTTCCTGCTGCTGCTCGCAGTGCTGCCGGTCTGGGCGCGACTCGCGCAGCATCGCCTGGCCGCCGGCGCGATGGCCGGCGTCAACGCCGCGGTCGTCGGCCTGCTCGCCGCGGCCTTCTACGATCCGGTCTGGACCGAAGGCGTACACGCGCCGGTCGACGTCGTCATCGCGGTGGCCGGTTTCGCGCTGCTCGCATTCGCGCGGGTTTCGTCGCTGTGGATCGTGCTCGGCTGCGTCGCCGCATCGGTCGCGGTGGCCGCGCTGCGCTAGCGCGGAACCCGCCACCGGCCGCGATCGTGTGCTCGCTGGCGGGACGGGACGGCATCAGGGGCGGTCTTTTTACGCGGAATTGACGGCCGCGGCGCCCTCGCGCATGGCGGCTTTACGCGCGCCACGCCCAGACTTTCGCGGTCGGCGGAGCTCCTTCCGCCAGGATCACCGCGATGTCCTCCCGTTCGTTTCCACATGCCCCGACGCCTGCGCGCGTCGTCCCACCGGTCGCGGCCGCCGTGCTGCTGGCGGCTGCTTCGGTCGCCGATGCAGGCGGCGTCAGCGGCTCGGCCGCGCTGACCAGCGACTACGTCTGGCGCGGCATCACGCAAACCCGCGGTGACGTGGCCGCGCAAGCCGGCTTCAAGGCGGCCGGCGACGGCGGCTGGTACGGCGCAGTCTGGGGCTCGACGGTCGAGTTCGCGCCGGAGACCGGAGCGAGCAGCGAGCTGGACCTCGTGCTCGGCTGGAGCGGCGCGCCGTCCGCCGACTGGGCGCTCGACCTCAATCTGACGCACTACCGCTATCCGTCCGCGCAGGTCGACCTCGACTGGACCGAGGCCATCGGCGTGCTGACCTGGAGGCAGCACGTCTGGCTGCAGCTCGGCTATTCGAACGATGCGCTCGCGAGCGGCGACGCCGGCGTCTATGCGCAGCTCGGCGCGAAGTGGCCGCTCGGCGATCGGGTCCGTCTCGAGGCCGCGGCCGGCTACTACCGGCTCGACGGAGCCGACGGCGACGGCTACGCGCATGCGCAGCTCGGCGCGGTCTGGGCATTCAAGGCACCGTTCGAACTGCGCCTGACCGCGCACGCCACCGACGGCGCCGCCGAGACGCTGTTTCCGGATCTGGCCGGCTCGCGCGTCGAAGCGGCGCTGCAGGCCGCATTCTGAGTACGCCGCGATGATCGAATGTCTGTATCTGCTGCTGGGCGCGGCGGGCGTGCTCGCCGGTGCCGGCCTGATGTTCCTGCTGATCACGTGGCGCGTGCGCACCGCGACGGGCCGCCGCCATGACTGAGTGCCTGCTCGTCTTCGCGCTCGCGATCGCACTGGGCTGGCCGCTCGGGCATTACCTGGCTGCGGTGATGCGGGCCGCGCCGATGCGCGGCGACCGGCTGTTCGGTGCGATCGAGCGTCCGATCTACCGTCTGCTCGGCGTCGATCCGGCGCAGGGCATGGGCTGGAAGGCCTATGCGGCCGCCTTCCTGGCCAGCAATCTCCTCGTCGGCGCGCTGGCCTGGATCGTCCTGATGACGCAGGCCTGGCTGCCGCTCAATCCCAACGACGCGCCGAACATGCGCTGGGATCTCGCGCTGCACACGACGGTCTCGTTCCTGACCAATACCAACCAGCAGCACTACGCGGGCCAGGCGCAGCTGTCGCATCTGGCGCAGATGACCGCGATCGTCGGCCTGCAGATGGTGACGCCGATGATGGGCCTGGCGCTGGTCGTCGCGACGCTGCGCGGCCTGTTCGGCGGACGCGTGGCGCGCGATGCCGCAGCACCCGGCGGCGAGGCCGACGTCGGCAACTACTGGGCCGACGTGATCCGGCCGACCGTGCGCGTGCTGCTGCCGCTGTGCCTGCTGTGGTCGTCGGCGCTGACCTGGCAGGGCGTGCCGTCGACGCTGCAGGGCGGTCCGGTCGCGACGCCGATCGACGCGTCGGCCGGGATGCCCGCGCAGAAGATACCGGTCGGTCCGGTCGCGGCGATGGTCGCGGTCAAGCAGCTCGGGACCAACGGCGGCGGCTGGTACGGTCCCAACAGCGCGGTGCCGCTCGAGAATCCGACGCCGCTGTCGAACCTGCTGGAGATGCTCGCGATCGTCCTGATCCCGGTCGCGATCACGTTCATGGTCGGCGCGTTCACCGGCCGCCGCAGGCTGACGGCCCTGGTCTTCGGCACGATGCTGACGATGTCGCTGGCCTCGACCGGCGCGGCCCTGTGGGCGGAGAGCGGGTCCGGTACGTCCGGCGACGTCGCGCTGATGGAAGGCAAGGAAGTGCGCTTCGGCGACGTGCCATCCGCGCTGTGGGCGGCCGTGACGACGCAGACCTCGAACGGCTCGGTCGACGCGATGCACGACTCGCTCGTGCCGCTGACCGGACTGGTCGCGATCGCCGACATGCTGATCAACGCGATCTGGGGCGGCATCGGCTGCGGCCTGCAGCAATTCCTGGTCTATCTGCTGCTCGGCGTGTTCGTCGCCGGCCTGATGACCGGCCGCACGCCGGAACTGTTCGGCCGCAAGATCGAAGCGCACGAGGTCAGGCTGCTGGCCGTGCTGGTGCTGCTGCAGCCGCTGGTGCTGCTGGTCTTCACCGCGATCACGCTGGCGCTGCCGTCGCTCGCCGGCACCTCCAATCCCGGGTTCCACGGCATCAGCCAGGTGTTCTACGAGTACGCCTCGGCATACGCGAACAACGGTTCGGGCTTCGAAGGCCTCGGCGACGCGACGCCGTGGTGGAACCTCAGCACGACGGTGGTGCTGCTGCTCGGCCGCTATCCGGCGCTGATCGTCCCGCTGGCGATCGCCGCCTCGCTCGCGCGCAAGCGCGCCGCACCGGAAGGCCCCGGCACGCTGCGCGTCGAAACCCCGACCTTCGCGCTGACGCTGATCGCCGTCGTGCTGATCCTGACCCTGCTGCAGTTCATGCCGGTGCTGGTGCTCGGCCCGATCGCCGACCACCTGGCCCTGCTCGCGCTCTGAGACCCTCGACATGACCGCTACCGTCGTTTCCCCGCGCCACGCCGGCCGCGCGCCGGCCCTGCTCGATCGCGCCGGCCTTCGCGCCGCCGTCGTCGGCGCGTTCGTCAAGCTGGCCCCGCAGCACGCGTTCAGGAATCCGGTCATGGCCGTGGTCTGGCTCGGCACGCTGCTGACCGCCGGCCTGACGCTGGCCGGCGCGGCGGCGCCCGGCATCGGCTGGGCCGTGACCGCGCTGCTGCTCGTGACCGTCTTGTTCGCGAACTTCGCCGAAGCCGTCGCCGAGGCGCGCGGCCGCGGCCAGGCCGCGTCGCTGCGCCGCGCGCGCAAGGATCTGGTCGCGCGTCGCGTCGAGCCGGCGCACGGCGGCGCCGAACGCCGCGTGCCGGCGGCCGATCTGAAGCCCGGCGATCACGTCGTCGTCTCGGCCGGCGAGCAGATCCCGGCCGACGGCGAGATCGTGCGCGGCCTGGCCACGATCAACGAGTCCGCGGTCACCGGCGAATCGGCACCGGTGCTGCGCGAAGCCGGCACCGACCGCAGCGGCGTGATCGGCGGCACCCAGGTGCTGTCCGACGAGATCGTGGTGCGGATCACCGCCGAGCCCGGCCACAGCTTTCTCGACCGCATGATCGCGCTGGTCGAGGGCGCCAACCGGCAGAAGACACCGAACGAGATCGCGCTCGGCCTGCTGCTGCTGACGATGACGCTGACGTTCGTGATCGTCGTCGCGACGCTGCCGTTGATCGCCGGCTTCGTCGGCGCCAGGCTCGATCCGCTGCTGCTGATCGCGCTGCTGGTCTGTCTGATCCCGACCACGATCGGCGGTCTGCTGCCGGCGATCGGCATCGCCGGCATGAACCGCGCACTGGCCGCCAACGTGCTGGCCAAGTCCGGCAAGGCGGTGGAGGTGGCCGGCGACGTCGACGTGCTGCTGCTCGACAAGACCGGCACGATCACCCACGGCGACCGCCAGGCGACGCGGTTCCATCCGCTGGCCGGCATCGATCGCGAGCAGTTGCGCGATGCGGCGATGCTGGCCTCGCTGGCCGACCCGACGCCGGAGGGCAAGTCGATCGTGCGTCTGGCGCGCGAGCAGGGCGCGCAGCCGGTCGAACCGCGGCAGGCACGGTTCGTCGCGTTCAGCGCGCAGACGCGCATGTCCGGCGTCGATCTCGGCGAGGAGACGGCCGCGACGGCGCGCCGGATCCGCAAGGGCGCGGCCGACGCGATCGTGCGCCACGTGCAGGCGCTCGGCGGCGCCGTGCCGGTCGAACTCGCCGCGCGGGTCGAGCAGGTCGCGCGCAGCGGCGCGACGCCGCTGGTCGTCAGCGACGGCAGCCACGTGCTCGGCGTGGTCGAGCTGTCCGACGTCGTCAAGCACGGCATCAAGCAGAAGTTCGCGCAGATGCGCGCGATGGGCATCCGCACCGTCATGATCACCGGCGACAACCCGCTGACCGCCGCCGCGATCGCCGCCGAGGCCGGCGTCGACGACTACGTCGCCGAGGCCCGGCCGGAGGACAAGCTGGCGCGGATCCGCCGCGAACAGGCCGAAGGCCGCCTCGTCGCGATGGTCGGCGACGGCACCAACGACGCGCCGGCGCTGGCGCAGGCCGACCTCGGCCTGGCGATGAATTCCGGTACGCAGGCCGCCAAGGAGGCCGGCAACATGGTCGACCTCGATTCGGACCCGGCCAAGCTGCTGGACGTGGTCGAGATCGGCAAGCAGCAGCTGATCACGCGCGGTGCGTTGACCACGTTCTCGCTCGCCAACGACGTCTCCAAGTACTTCGCGATCCTGCCGGCCCTGTTCGCCGCGGCGATTCCGTCGATGCAGGCGCTGGACGTGATGCGGCTGTCGAGTCCGACCCACGCGGTGCTCGCGGCGCTGATCTTCAACGCGATCATCATTCCGCTGCTGATCCCGCTGGCGCTGCGCGGCGTGCGCTTCCGCCCGGCCGGCGCCACCGCGCTGCTGCGCCGGAACATGCTGGTCTACGGCGCCGGCGGCGTGCTGCTGCCGTTCGCCGCGATCAAGCTGATCGATCTGCTGCTGGCCGCCGTCGGCGGCGTCTGAGGATGCCCATGAGTACCTCCGCTGCAACCGCGAATCCCTGGCGCGCCTCCGCGGCGCTGGCGCTGGTCACGCTGCTCGGCTTCGGCCTGTCGTACGCGCTGCTCGCGACCACCGCCGGCCGCCTGCTGTTCCCGGCGCAGGCGGCCGGCAGCCTGGTCGAGCGCGACGGCCGGGTGGTCGGCTCGGCCCTGGTCGCGCAGCCGTTCGCCGATGATCGCTACTTCCGGCCGCGCCCCTCGGCCGCGAACTACGACGCGATGGCGCTGACCGGCAGCAACCAGGCGCGGACCAACCCCGACCTGCGCACGCGCATCGACGCGGCGCGCACGGCTGCCGCCGCGCGCGAAGGCGTGACGCCCGCCGACGTGCCTGGTGATCTGCTCACCGCCTCGGGCAGCGGCATCGATCCGCACCTGTCGCCGGCCGCCGCGCGGATCCAGATCGCACGCGTCGCGCGCGCGCGCGGACTGCCGGCCGGCGAGGTCGAGCGCCTGGTCGACGCGCAGATCGAGGCGCCGCAATGGGGCCTGCTGGGCGCGCCGCGCATCAACGTGCTGGCGCTGAATCTGGCACTCGACGCGCAGGCGCACCGGGCGGCCCCGAGCGCACAATAGCGCCATGACCGTCCCGCGCGAGCGCCAGGCCGACGCCCTGATCGACCACCTGCAACGCGAGCGCGGTGGCCGGCTGACGATCTTCCTCGGCGCCGCGCCCGGCGTCGGCAAGACCTATACGATGCTCTCGCGTGCGCGAGAGCTGCGCCGGCAGGGGCGCGACGTCGTCGTCGGCATCGTCGAGACGCACGGACGCGGCGAGACCGCGGCCCTGACCGAGGGGCTGGAGATCCTGCCGCGCCGGCGCGTCGCGCATCAGGGCCGCTGGCTCGACGAGATGGATCTGGACGCGCTGCTGGCGCGCCGGCCGCAGATCGCGCTGGTCGACGAGCTGGCGCATCGCAACGCGCCGGGCAGCCGCCACGAGCGCCGCTGGCAGGACGTGATCGAGCTGCTCGACGCCGGCATCGACGTCCACACGACGATCAACATCCAGCACCTGGAAAGCCTCAACGACGTCGTCCACCGCATCACCGGCGTGCGCGTCGCCGAGACCGTGCCCGATCTGGTGTTCGACCGCCTGCGCGACATCGTGCTGGTGGACCTGCCGCCGCGCGAGCTGATCGAGCGCCTGCACCAGGGCAAGGTCTATCTGCCCGAACAGGCGGCGCAGGCGCTGCAGGCTTTCTTCTCGCCGTCGAACCTGATCGCGCTGCGCGAGCTCGCGATGCAGACCGCGGCCGACCGCGTCGACAGCGATCTGCGCGAGGACCAGGCCGCGCGCGGCCTGCCGGGCCTGCGGCTGCGGCGACGCGTGCTGGTCGCGATCGACGGCCTCGGCCAGTCCGAGTATCTGGTGCGCGTGGGACGGCGCATCGCCGAGCGTCGCGATGCGCCGTGGAGCGTGGTGACGGTGCAGACGGCCGATGCGCCCGACGCGACGCGCCAGCGCGAGATCGACCAGGCGTTCGCGCTGGCGCGCAGACTCGGCGCCGACACCGAGGTGCTGCGCGGCGCGCGCATCGCCGATGCCTTGCTCGACCACGCCGCGCAGCACGGCGCCTCGACCGTGGTGCTGGGGCGCACGCGCGAGCGCCCGGTCGCGCGCATGTTCAACCGCACGCTGACGCAGCAGATCCTGCAGCGCGGCGCGCACTACGAGCTGGTCATCATCAGCACGCCCGAGGCGCGGGCGCGGGCCCGGCGCGCCGCGGTCGAGCCGCACCGCTGGTGGTCGCCGGGCGACCTCGGCTTCGCCGCGCTGGCCTCGCTGCTGGCGGCCGGCGTGGCCTGGCTGGCCGAGCGCTGGCTGGGCCTGGAAGACCTGTCGATGGTGTTCATCGTCGCCGTCGTGCTGGTGGCGGCACGCACGCGCATGAGCGCCGCCGTGGTCGCCGCGGCACTCGGCTTCCTCGCCTACAACTTCTTCTTCATCGAACCGCGCTTCACGCTGAACATCGGCGCGCGACAGGGCGTGGTGACGGTGCTGCTGTTCCTGGTCGCGGCGCTGGTCGCCGGACGCCTGGCCTCGCGCCTGCGCATGCAGGTAGTGGCGCTGCGCGCGGCCAATGCGCAGGCCACCGCGCTGCAGGCGCTGGGTCGCGAACTGGCCGGCGCCGCCGATCTGGGGCAGGTGCTGGCGGCCGGCCGCAAGGCGCTGACGCGCGCGCTGACGGCCGAGGTCTGGCTGCGCGTGGGCGATCACGAGGAGCCGCCGGCGGCGGCGCTGTCGGAGATCGACCGCGCCGCCGCCGACTGGGCGCTGCAGCACGGCCAGGCGACCGGCCGCGACACCGATACGCTGGCCGGTGCGGCATACGCGTTCCTGCCGCTGCGCGGCGACCGCGGCGCGCTCGGCGTGCTCGGCCTGCGCCTGGACGCGAACGCGCCGCGCCTGCTGCCGGAACAGCGGCGGCTGGCCGAGGCGATGGCCGAGGACGTCGCGCAGGCCGTGCTGCGCACGCGCCTGGTCGCCGAACTGGAGGACGCGCGCGTCAGCGGCGAGTCCGAGCGCCTGCGCTCGGCGCTGCTGTCGTCGGTATCGCACGATCTGCGCTCGCCGCTGGCCGCGATGATCGGATCGGCCAGCAGCCTGTCCTCGTACTGGGACGCGATCGGCGCCGAGGACCGGCGCAGCCTGCTCGAGACGATCCAGCACGAGGGCGAGCGGCTCGACCGCTACATCCAGAACCTGCTCGACATGACGCGGCTCGGCCACAGCGGGCTGCAGCTCAACCGCGACTGGATCGGCGTCGACGAGCTGCTCGGCTCGGCGGTCGGCCGCCTGCAGCGCTACCAGCCGCAGGTGCGCGTGCAGACCACGGTGGCACCGGACGTGCCGCCGGTCTGGGTGCATCCGGCGCTGGTCGAGCAGGCCGTGTTCAACGTGCTCGAGAACGCCGCCCGGTTCTCGCCGCCGGACCAGGCGGTGCAGATCGACGCGCGGCTGGCCGACGGCGCGCTGCGCATCGACGTCCGCGACCGCGGTCCCGGCATCCCGGAGGACGAGCGCGACCGCATCTTCGACATGTTCTACAGCGTCGAGCGCGGCGACCGCGGCGGACCCGGCACCGGGCTCGGCCTGGCGATCTGCCGCGGCATGGTCGGTGCGCACGGCGGCAGCGTGCAGGCGCTGCCGGGACCGGATGGCCGCGGCACGCTGATCCGGATTACCCTGCCGCTGCTGACACCCGCGCCGCAGGCACCGGCTTGAGCGATACCGCGCCACCGTCCAGTTCCGCACCGCCGGCACGCATCCTGGTGATCGACGACGAGCCGCAGATCCGGCGCTTCCTCGACATCAGCCTGCGCGCGCAGGGCTATGCGGTCGCGCTGGCCGCGAACGGCCGCGCCGGCCTGGCCGAGCTGGCCGCGCACGGCGCCGATCTGGTCGTGCTCGACATCGGCCTGCCGGACCTCGACGGCCATGGCGTGCTGCGCGAACTGCGGCAGTGGTCACAGGTGCCGGTGATCATGCTGACCGTACGCGATGCCGAGGCGGAGAAGGTCGCCGCGCTCGACGGCGGCGCCAACGACTACGTGACCAAGCCGTTCGGCGTGCAGGAGCTGATGGCGCGGATCCGCAGCCTGCTGCGCGCGCGCATCGCCGCCAGCGAGACGGCGATGCCGCTGTTCGACGACGGCCGGCTGCACGTCGATCTGGGCCGCCGCGAGGTCAGGCTGCACGGGGCGACGGTCGTGCTGAGCCGCCGGGAGTTCGCGCTGCTGGCGCTGCTGCTGCAGCATCCCGGCCGCGTCGTCACGCAGCCGCAGCTGCTGCGTGAGCTGTGGGGCCCGGACCACCAGGACGATACCCACTACCTGCGCATCCTGGTCGGCAAACTGCGGCAGAAGCTGGGCGACGACGCGACCGCACCACGCTACATCGCGACCGAACCCGGCGTCGGCCTGCGCTTCATCGCCGCGCCGCGGAGCTGATCCGGACGGTTCGCAGCTGCTGCCCGTCATCGCGCCGGTTTGCGTCGCGAGGCGCAAGCCGCATCGGTTCGGCC
This sequence comes from Rhodanobacter denitrificans, assembly GCA_003241385.1. Classification (GTDB taxonomy): domain Bacteria; phylum Pseudomonadota; class Gammaproteobacteria; order Xanthomonadales; family Rhodanobacteraceae; genus Dokdonella; species Dokdonella denitrificans_A. The sequence goes on along the minus strand of QFPO01000011.1, from coordinate 92,208 downwards.
GCCGGTCAAGCAGACGCGCGCATGATCGGCTGCATGAACACGCCCGCGCCCGCCGCCGATCTCGTCGCCGCGCTCGATGCGCTCGAGCGCCGGCTGCCGCAGATCGTCGCGGCGCATCCGGATCCCGGTGCATTCGCATGCGCCTGGAGCGCGGAGGCGGAGGCGATCCTCGCGCTGACGCGGCCGGTCGACGAGTCCTATGCCAACGGCCGGGTCGCGGCGATGCTCGCCGCGGCCGGCGTCGAGCTGGGGTTCGACCTGTGCGGGCCCGCCGCGCCGCCGGCGTCCTGAACGCGTCGGGGCGCGGCGTCAGCGCCAGTCGCCGAGCGCGACGAACCCGGCCCAGTAGAACGGATGCACGCTCTGCCCGGCGGCCCGGCGTGTCGCGATGACATGCCGCTGTGCCGCGCGCATCGCCTCGGGGGTGTCGGCGCCGTCGGCCAGACGCGCGCGATACAGTGCTTCGCTCCAGGCCGCGGTCGCGTCGTCGTCGACCGGCCACAGGCTGACGATGACGGTGCCGGCGCCGGCGATCCGGAATGCGCGTGCCAGTCCGTCGAGTCCCTCGTAGTGACGCGTCGCGCCGGCGCCGGTCGTGCACGCGGCCAGCACCGCCCAGCGTACGCTGCGCAGATCGAGCGCCGCGATCTCCAGGCTGCCGAGCACGCCGTCGTCGGCCGTCGCGTCGGCCGCCGGCGCCGACAGGATCAGTGCCGACGGCGACGCGCCCGCGACGGTGTCGGCGACGAAGGCGACGCCGCGCTGCCCGCCGGCCGCGCAGGCCTGTGCCGAAGACGCGTCGGCACCGTGGGTCGCCAGATGCACGATGCCCGCCTGCGGCGCGGCACGGCGGAACGCCGCCTCGCTGGCGGCATCGCCGAACAGGGTCAGCATCGGCGCGCCGGCATCGGCGGCCAGCGCCTGCAGGCGGGCCACCTCGCGCCGCGCGCCCGGCAGGGCCGGCCAGCGGCAATCCGCGCGCGGTCCGGGCGTGGCCGGCACCGGCGCGCCGGGGCCCAGCCGCGGATCGGCCAGCGCGAGCACGCGGTAGCGTGGCGGATCGCCATCGGGCCGCTGCGTCAGCAGGTCGCCCTCGTGATGGAGTACATGGACCCAGCGGTCGCGCTCGAGCAGCGTGCCGTCGCCGTCGGGCAGGGCGGACCAGGCCAGCCGCTGCAGCGGCGCGTCGGCGATCACGAACAGGCGCCGCGCCGAGGTCGCCTGCGCGATCGGCCGCCACAGCCGTGCCGCGACGCGCTCGCCGTCGCCGCGCAGCGCGGCCGGATCGCCCTCGGGCAGCGCGAGCCGGGCCTGCCAGGCCGCGACGTCGGCGGCCATCGGCCGCATCGGGCCCAGCCGCAGCATGCGGATCGGCGTGCCGCCTGCCTCGAGCACCAGCGCATGCCATTCGCGGTCGCGATCGTGCATCTCGCGGCTGGCGAAGTCCTCGGCGCGCCGATGCGCGATCGGCACCAGCCAGACCAGGGCCGCATCCGGCGGCAGCGCGGCGCGTACCGCGCGCAGATCCGGCTGCACGTCGGCGATCGTCATGCCGCGCGGCAGCGCCTGCACGAGCCTCCGCTCGGCACGCTCCAGGCGCGCCTGCGCCGGGCCGCTCGCCGTCGCGGCCAGCCGTGCGCCTTCGAGTGCGCTGCTGGCGGCAAGCCATTCCTGCCACAGCGGCGCGATCGCCGGGTCGGAGTCGACGCGGGTCCGCGCCTGGCCGAGCCGCGCGGACTGGATCGCGGTGACCTGGCCGCGCGCCGTGATCGCGAGCGACCAGGCGCGTTCGAGCAGTGCCCGGTCGCCGCTGGCGATCGCGATCGCGACGGCCAGATCGAGCGTCGCGTACTCCTGTTCCTGGAACGCCAGCATCTGCTGGTCGGACAGTCCGGCGGCGACCTCGCGCAGACCGGCCTGGCGCGTGTGCTCGGACGCTTCGGCCGCGGCGAACGCCTCGCCGTGACGGCCCTGTCCCCACAGGGCGGCCGCCAGTCCGTGCTGCACGAACAGCGGCGTGGCCTCGCTGGCCGGCGGCATCGCCTGCAGGCGTCCGAGCATGGCGCGGAAGCCGGCCTCGGCCTCGCGGTGGCGGCCGCGCCAGGTGTCGACCATCGCGATGTTCGACAGCGGCAGAAAGTCCCCCGGGTTGGCGGCCGGATTGCGCTGCGCGATCGCCAGCGCGCGCCGGTACAGCGCGACCGCCGCGTCGCGGCGTCCGTAGCGCACGCTCTCGGCATTGCCGTAGTTGTTGAGCACACGCGCGAGCTTGAGCGAATCGGCACCGTAGGCGCGCTCGAACGCGGGCACCGCCTGCGCATACCAGGCGATCGCCTCGTCGATGCGCTCGCGATGGCGCTCCAGGTTCGCGAGCGCGTAGAGCAGATCGGCGCGCAGCCGCCCGCGCGGATCGCGCACGCGCGCCGCCAGGCCGAGCGCCTCGCGATAGCTCGCCTCGGCGCGCGCGACGTCGCCGCTGATGCGCTGCGCCTGGCCGAGCCGCAGCAGGCTCAGCGCGAGCGGCTGCGGCTCCTCGGCCGCCTGTCGGCGCTGGATCGCCAGCGCGGTCTCGAGCGTCGTCATCGCATCGCCGTAGTCGCCCGCCATGCGCTGCGCGAACGCCAGATCGCCGAGGATCGACGCGTAGGCGGCACTCTCGGCGCCGTCGTGAGCGCGGCTGAGACGCGCGGCCTCGCCCAGATCGGCCAGCGCCTCGGTGCTGTGACGCCGCTCGGCGGCAGCCAGGCCGCGCCAGCGCAGCGCCTGGGCGCGAATCCCGGCGTCGTCCGGCGCGCCGGCGTCGAGCGCGGCGAGCGCACGCGTCGCCGCGGCATGCGTGGCATCGGTTTGCTGGCGATGCCAGTGCGTTTCGGCCAGCAGGACCTCGAGTGCGGCGCGTGCCGATGCCGGAGCGGTCGTCAACGCATGCTCGGCAGCGGCCTGCGCGCCGTCTTCGTCACCGGCGGCGAGCCGCGCGCGGATCGGTGCGGCATCGAAGGCGGAATGGTCTGCCTGCGCGCGCGAAGACGGTGCGGCGATGGCGGTGGCCAGCGCCGCGGCGATCAGGACGGCGCACACCGGCCGTGCCCGGACGTGGCGATCGATTCGCATGCTTGGCGCTCCGCTGCCGCAGGCCCGCGCCGAGCATATCGCACTCACTCGGCGCGCTGCGGCAGCCGGTAGCGCCACAGCCGCAGCGGCTGGCCGTCGGCGTCGAGCTGCCGGACCAGCGCGTCGAGCGGCGCCGACGACGCGGGCCGTCCGTCGGGCACCAGCACGCCGCTGCCGCGCAGCCGGATGTCGGCGTCGGTCGCGGCCGTGGGCAGCGCCGTCATCTCGAGCGCGGCGACCGGTGCCGCGCCGGCGACGACCAGAAACTCCTCGGCCGCCGCAGGGGACGAGATCGCGATCAGCAGGGGGCGGCCGCCGCTGCGGCCGGGCAGTTCGACGCGCCGTCCCGCCGGCAGCGGATTGGCCGTGTCGAGCGTGGGCAGCGGGAACAGGCGGTGCAGCGTGCCGCGATCGTCGGTGTTGAATGCGTAGACCCAGACCGGCCGCTCGCTGGTCAGCACGAACGACAGCCGGTCGTGCAGTGCGACCGGCGTGCCGTCGGCGATCACGCGCGATCCGCCGCCTTCGTGGCGCAGCAGATCCAGCGTCACCACGGGCGCCGCCGGCGCGCGCAGCAGCGCGATCGCGCCGACGAGCAGGGCGCCGAGCGCGAGCAGCGCGGTGATCGCGAGCGGGCCGCGCCGCGACCGTCGCGGCGGCGCCGTCGCGCTATCGTGCAGACATGCGGCCAGCGCGCCGGCCATCTCGTCGGCGCTCGCATAGCGCGCAGCCGGATCGGCGTCGCGCGCGTGCGCGATCACCGCTCGCAGCCCCGGCGGCACCCCAGCGCGGTCGAACGCGGCGCCTGGCCGTGCCGGATCGGGGACCTGGCCGCTCAGCAGGAACTGCAGCACGCCGCCGAGCGCGTAGAGATCGTGCGCCGGCCTGCGCGCCTCGCCGTGCAGGACCTCCGGCGCCAGCCAGGCCGGGCTGGCCTGCGTGCGCAGGGCGGCATTGACCGCATCCGGTTCGCCGCCGGCACCGAGATCGGCCAGCACCAGGCGGCCGCCACGCTCGCGCAGCACGTTGTGCGGCTTGACGTCGCCGTGCAGCAGACCGGCGCGGTGCACTGCGGCGAGCGCGCGGCACAGGCCGATGCCGACCAGGACCGTCTCGCCGGGCGCGAGCGGACCGTCGCGTGCGACGCGCTCGGCCAGCGTGCAGCCGTCGATCCATTCGCACCACAGGCCGGCGCGGCCGTCGTGGATCGCCGCGCCGAGCACGGCGACGACGTGGTCGTCGCGGATCCGGGCCAGCCGGCGCGCCTCGTCGAGGAACGCGCCGGCGCGCTGCGTCCGCGCGGCCGCCGGCGACAGCAGCTTCAGCGCGACGTCGCGACCGAGCTGCGGATCGTGCGCGCGGAACACCTCGGCACTGGCGCCGTCGGCGACCTTCTCGAGTACCTCGAGCGGTCCCCAGCGGAACGCGACCATGCGCGGCGCGGGCACCTGCGCGCCGAGCGTGCGGAACGCCTGTGCGATGTCCGACAGCGTCCGCAGCGCCTCCAGGCGCGGATCGGCCGCATCGGCCGGCGTCCACTCGCACGGCTCGGCGTCGAGGATGCGCTCGATCAGGCGATCGATGTCGGCGTCACGCGGCGTCATCGCTCATCGCCTTCGACAGTTCGGCCACGGCGCGGCGGATCGCCATCCGCACTGCATCGGGGCTCAGCGCGGTCTCGTCGGCGATGTCGGCATAGTCGAGGCCGAACTCGATCCGCATGACCAGCAGCGCCTGGCTGCGCTGCGGCAGCGTCGCCAGCGCGCGCTCGTAGCGGCGCAGCCGTTCCACGCCGACCGCCGCCTCCAGCGGCGAACGCGACGACTCGTCGCTCAGCGCATCGGCCAGTTCGACCCGGGTGCCGTGACCGCTCGAGCGCCGGATCTCGTTGCGCATCACGTTGAGCAGCAGATGACGCAGATAGCCGAGGAAGCAGCCGCTGCCGGCGTACTCGAACGCATCCAGGCGCGTCAGCGCGCGCAGCAGCGTGGCCTGGACCAGATCGTCGGTGTCGGTCAGGTCGCGCGAGTGGCCCGGCAGGCGGCCGTGCGCCCAGCGCGTGAGGATCGGCAGATAGCGCGCGAGCAGCCGCTCGCGTGCAGCGGCGTCGCCGGCGCGGATCCGGTACAGCAGCTCCTGGGTCGTGTCGGCCGGGACGGCGTCCATGCCGGCGCTTATAGCACGCGTACCGGGCGGCGAAGGCCGGCGTGCGCGCGGCGGTGCGAGTCGGACATCGAGGCTGAGCGTGCTCATGGCGGGGCGCGAAAGCGGACCCGGCTCGAAACCCGCCGCGGCGCCGAACCGAACACGAACACGAAACGCGACCGCGACCGCGGCAGCACCGCGTTCGGTTCGGCGCGGCAGCGGGTTTGGCACCGGCATCCGCAGCCCAGGAGTGTTCACGATGATTCGATCCCAACCGACCGGCCGGTGCCGGTTTGCGTTCGCCGTCGCCGCCGTCCTCGCGCTGGCCGCCGGCACGGCCGGTGCCGCGCCCGGCGACCTCGATCCGGCGTTCGGCGGCAGCGGCATCGTCCGCGATGCGATGACCGGCAACGGGGCGGCTGCCGCGGCCGTGGCGATCGACGCGTCCGGCCGCATCGTCGTCGCCGGCAGCGTCGCGCAGAACGCGATCAACGGCGATCTGGGCGTGCTGCGCCTGAATCCCGACGGCAGTCCGGATCCGGCGTTCGGCGGCAGCGGCCGCGTGATCGCCGGGCTCGCGCCGGGCAGCGACGAAGAGGTCTGCGGCCTCGCGATCCAGGCCGACGGCCGGCTGGTCGCGGCCGGCACCAGTTTCCTGGCCGAGACCGGCACACGCTCGGTCGCGCTGCGCCTGGGTGCCGACGGCCTGATCGATGCCGGATTCGGCAATCGCGGCGACGGCTGGTTCGCCAGCACGCGACCCGGCGGCGACGTCGCACTCGCGTTCGCGGCCGGCAACGGCGGCTTCGCGGCCGGCGGCTACGCCTCCGACGGCAGCGGCGGCATCGATGCCGCGGCGCTGCGGCTCGACTCGCTCGGCATGCCGGCGCCGCTGTTCGGCGACGAGGGCTTCGTACTCGGCGCGCCCGATACCAACTCGGCGCGCGCAGTCGCGCTGCAGCCCGACGGCAGGCTGCTGCTCGGCGGCCATCTCGACGGCGACGGCAGCGGCGCGTTCGTGCAGCGCTTCGCCGCCGACGGCAGTGCCGATGCCGCATTCGGCGGCGATGGCCGCGTCGAGCTCGCGGCGATGGCGCAGATCGGTGCCGTCGCGCTGCAGGCCGACGGACGGATCGTGGTGGCCGGAGCGGAGGGCGGCGATGCCGTGATCGTGCGGCTGCTCGCCGATGGCTCGATCGATCCCTCGTTCGGCAGCGGCGGCGTCTTCGTGCTGAGCGCGGCGAGCCAGGCCGCCGTGCAACTGCGTCCGGCCGCGCTGGCGATCGCCGGCGACGGCAGCCTGATCGTCGCCGGCGATGCGCTCAGTTTCGCCACCGGTGCGATGGCGTTCGCGCTGCGCCTGAGCGCGGCCGGGCAGGCCGACGCCGGCTTCGGCAGCGGCGGCGTGCGTCTCGTCGACGCCGACACCGACCTGCAGATCGCGGCCGCCGCGGTGCAGGCCGACGGCGCGATCGTGCTCGCCGGCGTCGATCGCGGCGAGACGGCCGCCGACGGCGACGACCGCTTCCTGGTCGTGCGCCTGCTCGGCACCGGCGGACCGCCGCCGGCCTACACGCTGTCGATCGCCGACGCGAGCGTCGTCGAGGGCGACGCCGGTACCGTGATGATGGCGTTCACGGTCACGTTGTCGGCGCCCTCGCCAGGCGGTATCGGCGTGACCGCGCAGACCGACGTCGGCAGTGCCGAGCCGAATCTGGACTACACGCCGACCGGCACGTTCCTGACGTTCGACGAGGGCGTGGATCACGTCGTGTTCCAGGTGCCGGTGATCGGCGATCTCGACGTCGAGGGCGACGAGACCTTCCTGGCGCGGCTGATCGATCCGGCCGGCGCCGCGATCGCCGACGGCGTCGCGACCGGCACGATCGTCGACGACGACATCGCCGCGCCGGTCGCCGCACAGCCGGTGCCGGCCGGCGGCGTACCGGCGCTCGGCCTGCTCGGCGCGCTGCTGACGCTCGTCGCGGCGCGATGCATCCGTTCGAGGGTCACGCCGTGAATGCGCGGACGTGGCTGCACGCACCGTTCCGTTCGCCGTCGCATCGCGGCGGGTTTGACCGAAGCTCGTCCTGTCCGGAGCTCTCCATGAATCGACCGATCGCCGTTCCGAATCGCTGCGCGCGCACCCTGTGCGCGCTGCTCGTCCTCAGCCTGTGCCTGTTCGGCGCACGCCCGGCGCATGCGCTGGAGCGCTGCGTGCAGACGCTCGACGACCTGCTGGCCGGCCTCGACGAGGCCGCGCGCTTCCAGCCGGACTTCAGCGGCACGGTCACCCTGAGGCTGGTCGCGCAGACCTATGCCTACACCGGCTTTCGGCAGATCAGCCAGGTCAACCGGCTGAATCTGCTCGGCGGCTACAACGCCGACTGCACGGCACGCAACGTCGACGCCGCGAACACCGTGATCGACGGTCTCGCCCAGATGGACCTGCAGCTGCGCCACGCCGGCCTCGGCGTCACGATCGAAGGCATACGCCTGCGCAACATGGCGCAGTTCCTGGTCTACGACATCGGCACCTGCGCCGAGTACGGGCGCACGGTCACGCTGCGCCGGAGCATGATCGACACCGAAACCTCCGCGGCCCAGGCCGAGGTCAGCCTCAGCAGCAACTGCGGCAACGTCGTGTTCGAGAACAATCTGCTGCGTTCGCGCGGCGGCGTGTCGCTCGGCGGCGCGCCCTCGGTGTTCGCGGCCGCGGTCTACGTCACCAACAACACGCTGCTGCAGTCCGCGACCAGTGGTCTGCGGCTCTATCGCCGCGGCGATTCGCAGGCGGTCGACTTCCACCTCAGCAACAACGTGTTCTGGAACAACACCGGAGCCGACGTGACGCTGGCGTCCGGCAGCGCGATGCCGAGCGTGCACGCGCGGCACAACATCTGGCAGAGCACACCGGCTCTTCCGCTGGCGACCTCGGCCGGCAACCTGACGTCCAATCCGCTGATCGGCGCCGACGGACGTCCCTCGGAGCCGGCATCGCCGGCGATCAACAGCGGTCTGGCGACGCCGCCCGGCGGACTGCCCGGCGTCGATCTCGACGGCGGGCCGCGCGTGGTCGGCAGCACGGTCGACCGCGGCGCCTACGAATCGGGCGTCGTCGACATCGCCGATCTGGTCGTGACCAACGCGGCCGACAGCGGGCCGGGATCGCTGCGCCAGGCGATCGTCGACGCCAACTCGCATCCGGCGCCGAGCACGATCCGCTTCGCGATCCCCGGACCGAACGGCGCGATCCTGATTCCGGCCGCGCCGTATCCCGACGTCGTCGCGCCGCTGCGCATCGACGGGTTCAGCCAGAGCGGCGCACAGCCCAACGGCAACGAATGGAGCAACGATGCGACCTATCGCATCTTCATCCAGCGCAGCACGCGCATCAGTCATGCGTTCCGCGTGCCGGCCGCGGCGGCCACGGGCACCAGCCTGACGATCGACGGCCTCGTGATCGGCGGCTTCGACGATGCGATCGTGCTGCAGGGCGGCAGCGGGCATTCGATCCGCGGCAGCCACATCGGATCGGGATTCGCCGATTTCCTCGACGTGCCGGCCAATCTCAACAACGTCACGGTCGGCGGCAGCGCGCATGCGGTCAGCATCGGCGGCTTCGCGCCGGCCGATCGAAACTCGATCGCCGGCGCCGACGACGCCGGCATCTCGATCGGCGGCACCGGCACCCAGCATCTGGTTGCCAACAACCTGATCGGCACGACGCGCAGCGGCAATCAGGCGCGTGGCAACGGCACCGGCATCCGCGTGACCGCCGAGCACAGCGCGGTGATCGACAACGTCATCTCCGGCAACGCGGTCGGCCTCGACCTGCGCGGCGGCCACGCGATCGTCTCGGCGAACCGGATCGGCCTGAAGGCGTTCAGCATTTGCCTGCCGCCGTGCACGCCGGACCTGGCTCTGCCCAACGGCGACGGCGTGCGTTTCGCCGGCACTTCGCTGGACAATCTGGTGACCAGCAACATCGTCGCGTACAACACCGGTCTGGGCGTGACGCTCGCGCCCGGCGCGACCGGCAACCGCTTCAGCTCGAACCTCGCATATCGCAACGGGCTGCGCGACTTCGACCTGCTGCAGCCGGCCGGCATCAATCCGATCGACTCGGACGTACCGCTGGTCACGCCCGGCGGCTGCGCCAATGCCAACTGCGACCAGAACTTTCCGGCGCTGACCGCGGCGACGGGGGTGCGCGGCGCCGGCCGCGTCAGCGGCACGCTGTCGACCTGGAACGGCGAGCACCGTCTGGAGTTCTTCGCCGGGCCCGAATGCGGCGCCGGCGGACAGGGCGGCGGACGGCGCTATCTCGGCTCGGGCCAGGTCACCGTCGCCGGCGGCACGCTGATGCCGCCGGCCAACGGCAGTGCGCAGTTCGACCTGCCGATCCGCAGTACGCAGTCGCTCTACGGCGCATGGATCACCGCGACGGCGACCTCGCCGGGCGGCAACACGTCCGAATACTCGGCCTGCATCGCCTACACCTGCGACCGCATCTTCGCGTACGACATCGACGGTCCCAGCGCCGAGACCTGTCCGCCGATCGATTGAGACGCAGCGGCCGGCACCGCCGCTGGCGGTCGCCGGTCCGTCCGTGTACGGTCGTGACGGCGGCCGGGCGCTTGATCCGGTCATCGAAACCGGAGGAGCGGTCGATGCGCATCAGAGGTCTTCTCGTCGCCGGCGCGCTGGTCTGGGCGCATGCATCGGTCGCCGCGGCGCAGCCGACGGCTGCGCCGCCGCCTGCGCCGGCACGCGCCGAGGCCGGTACGGACGCCGAGGCCGCGCGAAGCGCGCTGCCGGCCGCATTCGCGCAGCTGCGCGAGCGCGAGTTCGCAGCGGCCCGGCGCAGCTTCGAGGCGATCGTCGAGGCGCCGGGTTTCGACGCGCTCGCCGAGGAGCAGCAGTACGAGGTCCTGTCGCTGGCCGGCAATCTGGCCCGCGAGCTCGGCGATCCGAAGCGTGCACATGCACTGCTGGTCCGCGCCAGCGGCTATCCGCAGGCCGAGGGCAGCGTCTGGCATGCGCGGCTGATGGCCGCGGCCGACATCCAGGACGAGATCGACGTCGCGCGCTGCATCGCGATGCTGGCGAGGCGCTGGCCGTCGACCATGCGCGAGCTCGACGAGCGCGCCATCCAGCGGCTCGCGAAACGACTGGAGCGGCAGGCCGCCGCGGCCAATGAGCATCGCGAGCTGCTCGATGCATTGTTCGATACCGGTTTCACCGTCGGTGGCGAACCGCCCGATGCTCTCTGGCTGTCGCTGGTGCGTCTGGCACTCGAGCAGGATCACGTGGCGCGCGCCCGGGCGGTCGCACGCAAGATCGGATCACCGAGTTCGATTCTCGCCATGCACGTCGATCGGAGGTTCGATCGCGTCGTCGATTCTTCGGAGCGATTCCAGCTGCGCGCTGCCGTCGAGGCCGGCATCGAGCGGGCGCGTGCTCTCGTCGAATCGGAACCGACTCGGCTGAGTCATCGGGTGATGTTGCAGCGGCGGCTGCTCGACGACGGTCGCGACGCCGCTGCTTTGGCCGACGCCGACGCAGTGATCGCGCGCATCGCCGAAGCGAACGGGTCGAGATATTACGTCGATTTCGATGATGAGTACCCTTGGGTACTCGATCAGCGTGCCGAGGCGCTGTGGGGGCTGGACCGATGGGAGGAGGCGATCGTCCAGCTGCGCCGAGCGGCAAAGCGCCCGGAAGAAGGCGGCATGAACGTCAGTCAGTCTCTCAATCTGGGCTGGTTTTACGCCGATCTCGGTGAGGCCGACAAAGCGCTCGAGGCAGTCGAAGATCTCGGCGAAACGAGTCCGTACGGTCGCATGCGGCTGGAGATGCTGTACCTGATGGTGGCGGTGCAGCGCGAGGATGCATCCGCCGTGGCGCGGCATCTGGCCTTCATGCGCGATCACCGCGAAGACGCCATCGCGACCTATCAGCTGGCCCTGATGCATGCGGGTCGTGTCGACGAGGCAGCCGCATTGCTGATCGAGCGGCTGCGCAATCCCGAGTGGCGTTCGGACGCGCTGATCGAAGTGCAGCCTTTCAAGGCTGTGGAAAAGCCGCCGAGCAGGGCCGCGCGCGACAAGCGCAGCAAAGCGGTGATCGCCCGGCCTGAGGTGCAGGCGGTGATCGAAGAGGTGGGCTACCTGCGTCCACCGAGTACGACGGCCGCACCGGCCTTGTGATACCTCCTTTGCTGGATCGCCGATACGCAGCGCGTGGTCACTGGATCGCGTGCACCATGCTCACGTCGCGTGCGCCGAGGCTATCTGAGGCGTAACGGGATCGGTTTTGAGTGTCGGTTGCGCGCGATCAGGAGTGTGTTTCGCGCCCGGCCGGCAGCGCCGCGTCGTGCCGGTGGAACAGACTGACCAGCGGCGAGGCCATGAACGTGGTCAGCAGCGTCATCACGAACAGCATCGTGAACAGCTCCGGCCCGATCAGGCCGGCCTCGTAGCCGATCTTGATCACGATCAGCTCCATCAGGCCGCGCGCGTTCATCAGCGATCCGACCGCCAGGCTGTCGCGCCAGCCGTGGCCGCTCAGCCGCGCGCCGGTCGCGCAACCGGCGATCTTGCCGACGATCGCCACCGCCAGCACCAGCGCCGCCGCGCCGAGGCCGGCGCCGACGAATGCGCCGGGCGTGGTGTTCTGGCCGGCCAGCGCGAACACGACCGGCATCAGGAACACCACGGCGATCGGTTCGATGCGCGTGGTCAGTGCGTCGAGCAGGCGGTCGTCGCGCGGCAGCGCGATGCCGAACAGGAACGCGCCGAACACCGCATGCAGCTCGATCCACTCGGCGAACGCCGCGCAGGCGACGCAGCCGATGACGATCCACGCGAATGCGGCGGCCGGCAGCTCGCCGCGGCCGCTGCGCGGCCGCAGCAGGCGCGCGTACAGCGGCCTGAGCAGCAGAAAGACGACCGCGACCAGAACGGCCGCGCCGAGCACGGTCACGAGGACACCGCTCGCGCTGCCGCCGCGGCTCAAGGCCAGCACGAACGCGAGCAGGATCCACACGCAGCCGTCGTCGATGACCGCGGCGCTCAGCGCGAGCCGGCCCGGGACCGATCGCGTCAGACTGCGGTCGCGCAGGATCCGCGCCAGCACCGGGAATGCGGTCACCGACATCGCGGCGGCGACGAACAGCGCGAACGGCCAGAACGGCACGCCGTCCGGCGCGTAGCGCGGGTGCAGGAACGGCGAGACCGCGAGACCGAGCAGCAGCGGTACCGCGACGCCGAGCCCGCCGACGAGGGCCGCCGAGCGCAGCTGCGCACGCGTACCGTCCGGCGCGCGCAGCTCCAGTCCGACCAGGAACATGAACAAGGCGACGCCGACCGTGCCGAGCCCCGACAGCGCCGGCAGTGACGCCTGGGCGAACACCAGCGCATGCAGATCCGGCAGCCACGCGCCGAATACGATCGGTCCGAGCAACAGGCCGGCCGCCATCTCGCCGATCACCGGCGGCTGGCCGATCCGCTTGAGCACGAACCCGCACAGACGCGCGGCGATCAGGATCGTCGTCAGCTGTACGAGCAGGAGCGTGGGAGCGTTCAAGGTCGCGTTCCGGACACCGCGATCGGCATGCGCCGTGGCGGCGCGATGCTACCGCAAAACCTCCAGTCCCCAATCGGGCGCGCCCGCGGTTCGGCAACATCGTTGGCAGGACTTCTTACGGACGTGCGGCGGCTGGCATCCGCATGCCGGACGCCGCGGCCCGGTGCCGTTCAATCGGAGCAGCGCCGAAGCTCGTCGCCTTCTGCATAGCTCGGTGCGTGCTCGAAGGCCCTCCCGGCCGTCGAGCGGCCGACGCACGCCGGGCTTTGGTCAGGCCGCTGCGCAGGGCATCTCGACCAGCGCGCCCGGCGCACATGCGAACACCCGATCGCCACCCCGCGGATCGATCGCCAGCCCCGGCGAACGCGGCGAATGCCGGCAGCACACCGCCGGAGCGGCCGAAGCGGAATGCCGGCAGCCTCGGCAGTCCGGGCCGGCGCACGACCGGATGCAGATGGCCGGACGGCACGTAGCCGACGGAGCCGGCGATGACGTCGCCGCACCTCGCGCTGGAACGCGGCCGGCTCGCAGCCGCGCGCCGCGAACCAGGCGGTCAGTGCGGTATCGAAGGCGGCGCCGCGGCGCGTCACCGTGCCAGCGCCCTCAGCGCGTCGAGCCGGTCGGCTTCCGCGGCCGGCTTGTCGCGGCGCCAGCGCAGGATGCGCGGAAACCGCACGGCGATGCCGGACTTGTGCCGGCTGCTGCGGTTGACCGCCTCGAAGCCGAGTTCGAACACGTGCTGGGCCGGCACCGAGCGCACCGGCCCGAAGCGTTCGAGCGTATGCGCGCGGATCCAGCGGTCCAGTTCGAGGATCTCGCGATCGTCCAGGCCCGAGTAGGCCTTGGCGACCGGGACCAGGGCATCGCCGTCCCAGAGTCCGAACGTGTAGTCGGTGAACAGCGTGCTGCGGCGGCCGTGGCCCGACTGCGCATACAGCAGCACCGCATCGACGGTCAGCGGCTCGATCTTCCATTTCCACCAGTCGCCGCGGCGGCGGCCGACCTGATAGACCGAGTCGCGCCGTTTCAGCATTAGCCCCTCGACGCCGCGCTCGCGCGCATCCTCGCGACTGCGCGCCGCCTCGGTCCAGTCGCGCGCGTCGACCAGCGGCGACAGCGCGATGCGCGGATCGGCCAGTTCGTTCACCAGCGCGGCCAGGGTCTCGCGCCGCTGCTGCAGCGGCAGCGCGCGCAAATCCGCACCGTCCAGTTCCAGCAGGTCGTAGGCCAGCACGCGCGCCGGCGCCTCGGCGAGCAGCTTGACGCCCGGCTTGCGCCGCTGGATGCGCTTCTGCAAGGCCGTGAACGGCAGCGGCCGATGTTCGTCTTGGCCCCAGGCCAGCAGCTCGCCGTCGATCACGCAGTCGCGCGCGAGCGCGCTTGCGGCAGCCTCGATCTCCGGGAAGCGTCCGTCCAGGCGTTCCTCGCCGCGCGACCACAGCGCGACCTCGCCGGCGCGGCGGATCAGCTGCAGGCGGATGCCGTCCCACTTCCATTCGAGCAGCCAGTCGGCGACGTCGCCGAGCCGCGCGGTCGCCTCGGCAGCGTCGGCCGGCTCCAGCGGCGAGGCCAGGAAGAACGGATACGGCTGCTGCCGGTCGCCGGGCAGTTCCTCCACGGTCAGCAGATCGCGCACGAAGCGCGGCGAGGGCGTCCACGCGCCGAGCATGCGCTGCGCGATGCGCGCGATGTCGATGCCGCTCATCTCGGCCAGTGCCTGCTGCACCAGCCGCTGCGAGACGCCGACGCGCAAGGCGCCGGTCAGCAGCTTGTTGAACAGCAGCCGCTGATCGAAGCTGAGCGTGCGCCAGGCGCGCACGACGGCATCGCGGCGCTGCGCCTCGTCGGCGCCGGCCAGCGGCAGCAGATCGCGCTCGATCCAGACGTGCAGCGGCCGGTCGGCGTCCTCGGTCGCCGGATCGTCCAGCAGCAGCGCCAGCGTTTCGGCCAGGTCGCCGACGTGGTCGTAGCAGTCCTCGACCAGCCATTCCGGTTGGCCGCTCTCGGCGACGATCCACGCGCGCAGTTCGCGGCTGTTGGCGATGCGCGCCCGCGACGCCGCCAGTTTGCCGCCGGACAGCAGCCACAGTGCCCAGGCCGCGTCCTCGACCGGCGCCTCGCGGAAATAGGCGACCAGCGCCGCGCGCTTGTCGGCCGTGCCGGTGCTGCGGTCGAGCTCGCGGTACAGCGCCGCGAAGCGCTTCATCGCGCGGCCCTCGGCTTGCCGGGCAGGGCGGTCATGCCTCCTCGTCTCCGAAGCTCGTGCGAAATGCCTCGGCGGCGACGCCGGATTCGTTCAAGGCGCGCACGATCGCGTCGGTACTGCCGTGCGTCGCGATGACGCGGCGTGCGCCGGTCTCGCGCACGGTGCGGATCAGGTCGGGCCAGTCGGCATGGTCGGACACGACGAAGCCGCGATCGTAGTTGCGGCGGCGGCGATTGCCGCGCAGGCGCATCCAGCCCGACGCGAACCCGGTCTGCGCGCCGCGGAAGCGCCGCATCCACGGACTGCCGGCCGCCGACGGCGGCGCCAGGATCAGCTCGCCGGCGAAGTCGCGGCCTTTTTCCTCCTCGGACACCGCGCGCGTCGTGAGCATCGCGATGCCGGCATCGCGATAGACCTGGACCCCGGCCGCGATCGCGCCGTGCAGCAGCGCCGGCCGGTCGGTGACCGCGGCCAGTTCGGCCAACAGCCGCTGCGCCTTGCCGAGCGCATAGCAGAACAGCACCGCCGCCTCGCCGCGCGCCGCGCAGCGCTCGCGCCAGTCGACGATGTCGCGGACCACCTCGCGCGTATCGGGCCAGCGGTATACCGGCAGCCCGAACGTCGCCTCGGTGATGAATACGTCGCAGCGCACCGGCTCGAACGGCGCGCAGGTCGGGTCGGGCTGGCGCTTGTAGTCGCCCGAGGCGACCCAGACCTCGCCGCCGGCCTCGATTCGCACCTGCACCGAGCCGAGCACGTGCCCGGCCGGGTGCAGCGAGACCCGCGCACCGCCGATGTCGAACGGCGCGCCGTGCTCATGTGCGTGGTAGCGCTGCTCGCCGAGCCGCCAGCGCAGGATCGGCAGCGACCCTGCGCTGCAGTGGTACTCGCCCATCCCGATCCGCGCATGATCGCCGTGTCCGTGCGTGATGACCGCACGCGGCACTGGCCGCCACGGGTCGATATGGAAATCGCCGACGGGGCAGTACAGGCCTTCAGGACGCAGTTCGACCAGATCGCGCGGGGCAGGCATGGATCTGGAGTATAGGGAGGGGAGCTGAAGGGGATGGCCTACGAGAACGGCGGCGAAGACCAGCCTGTGCCGGTTATATCGATCGCGGCGCAAGCTCCGCGGGCATCTGTACCCCCTTTCGATCGCCATCCGATCGAAGTGAGAGCGAGCTGCTTCCGGCAACGCAGTGAGCAGCAAGCCACAACCAGCCGATCAGGCTCAGCGTCCGCGCTGTGCAGTTCGGTGCACGCGTCTGGTTTGTACGCTGTCGACCCTGGGCTCCACAGGCATGCGTTACTGCAAGCTTGGCGAATCCGAAAGACCTACGCGTCGGCTAGATGAATCGTCTTCAATGGATAGTCATGTCCCACCTCTCGATTCGGTCTCTTGCTTGGAGCAGTCGGCAAGAGAATCCGAGCGGCGGCGGGTCAGTTCGCTTTCTCTATCGGCCAGTCCTCGGGAACTAGCGCCGGCGGCTTGGTCCACGGCTGTTCGACCAGCGCGTCCTGGAACCACTGCTCGCGAAGGTTCGCGTGCTCGGTGACGATCAACTGGAAGCCGGGCGCGTCTTCCTGCGTGAACTTGTAGAGCAGATCGAACAGGCGCCGGACCGCCGCTAGGTCGGCGTCGGCTTCCGTCTTCTGGATCGAACCGTCGGCTTCCTGGTAGACCTGCTCGGAAGGAAAATACACCTGGGTCGGCTGGTCGATCAGCAGGAAGCGCGGGATCGGACAATTGTTCTTGACGGCGAACAGGTGCAAAGCGAGCAGCGCCGACAAGTGGTAGGCCAGATGGTTCTCGCCGCCGCCGGTGCGGCTCATCTGAACCGGCCGTTCAGGACGGTCGATGACGATCGTGACGTTGGTCAGGTCGAACCGCGCGGGGAAGTTGCCGAATTCCGCCTCGAACTTCTGGATGTACCGGGATACTTGTGTCGAAATGATGTTCAGGATGGAATGGAGTCGATCGTTGCTGTCGTCCGCGCCGATCCGGTTCTGCAGGGCCTCGACCATCGACTTCAGGCGGCGATGATCGGCTTCCCGCCTGGCGAGTTCTTCGTCCGGGGCGAGGTTTTCCAGGAACAGGCTGATCCGGCCCACGACTCGCGCCGCCGCGGCATTTCGTGTACCCATCTGGGCGATCACCTCGTTCGTGGCTATGGCCGCGGAGAGTTCGGTTTCCTTCTCCCTGATGGCGCCGGCAACCGCCCGCAACTCATCATCCAGTTCGTTTTGGTAGGCGTCGAGCTTGGGGCGCTGGCCGGTGGCGATGCGCAGCTCTGCATCGAGCGAGTTCAGTTCGTTCAGCAGTACCGCGGCGACCGGAGATTCGAGCGCCAGGTTCCGCTCGCTGAACGGCCACTGCCACTCCCCGGTGTCTGGGTTCTTCGGCAGTGCCTTGATCGAGGACAGCCGGTCTAGTTGTTCGGTCGCCTCGTTCTCATAACCTCTCGCGCGCTTGGCGAACCGGCGCGCAGCGTCGATCCGGTTCTGCACGTCGCCACGGTCCTTGCGCAAGCTTTCGATTTCGTGTTCGAGCGCGGAAATGCGGCTGCCGTCGTCTTCGGGCGTCTGCTCGGGTTTCCACGTGAGTGCGGTCCGCAGAATCTCTATGATCCCATCGGCATTTGCAACATCCGCGGCGCCGTCTAGAACGCCGACAGTCTTGGCTTCGGAATAGAGGCTAATCGCCTTCTCGTGCGAGGTGTTGATCGCATCCCGTGCCTGTTCCAGCTGTTTCGTGTTGAGCTTGAGATCCCGTTGGGCGATGCGCAGCTTGGCTTCGAGTTCGTAGCGGTCGCGGGACGACACGCCAAGCAGTATCGGCAGCGTGTCGCGGATCGCTTGCGGCTGAAATTGCTCGTTCTGCCGGTAGAAAAGTTGGTCTTTGTTGGCAACCAGTCCCTGCTTCTGGAACAGGTAGTAGAAGGTGTGTTTGACGTTCGCGTCGAAGCTGTTGCGGCTGTGCTCGGCGGCGACATCGGTGCGGTTCTCGGGAATGCCGAGCAGTCGCGAAAGCAGGCTGACGATAGCTTCGTCGTCCGAGTTCTCGACTAGGTCTCTGTATGCAGGGGGCTGCAGATCGGGGCCACGGCGCAACATCGCCGTGCTGCAGCTCGCGCCACCGCCGCGCGGCGTAGGCTTGGCGACCAGCACTTGCTCGCTGCCGAACTGGTAGATGACCGCGAACCATGCCACCTTGTCGCGAATGACGCCTTCGGGGACGTTGAACGTGGAGCGCCCCATGCAGTATTCGATGATCTCGGAAAGGGCCGATTTGCCGGTGGAGGACCGGCCGGTGATGACGTTGAGGCCGTCGACCTTGAATCGCAGGTCGCGGCGCTGCCCGTCGTGGCTATAGATGTGGATGGACTTGATCTTCATGGGCGGATTCCGAAAGTCGTGTAGACGGTCACCCGGTCGCCGATGCGCGCGAATTCCTTACCGACGAAGCGCGCCACGCGCTGGCAGGAGATCGTTTCGGCGGTCCCGTTCGTATCGACAGTCTTGCGCACCGTTCTGGGGACCGTCTGGATGTGGCCGCCATCGCCGATGGAGATGCAGCCTCGTTCCATCAGTAGGCCGAAGCCCTCGAAGGCATAGGGGAGCATTGCGGTCGCCCTTTCGGAAAAACCTACCTGTATCTGCGGGTTCTTCTCCGCGACCCTCAGCAGATAGTTGCGCGAGCCGGCGGCGAGCGCATCGCGCGACTGCTTGTGCAGGCACAAGGGGAGGACAAGTAGCGACAGCGAGTAGGGCATGCCGCGCGCGTCGTCTTCCTCATAGCCCTGCAGTGCGCGGAACAGCACCAGCCCGCAGAACGCGGGGTTGAACAGATTCCGTATCTCGAAGGGACGCTGGTTCCAGTGCTTCATCTGAAAGGGATGTTGCTCTTGGAGGCTCATGCGGCAACTCCCAGAGCCTTGGCGACACGTTCGATGAACCGGGGGTGCCAGTAGATTCGGGGCGCGGGCGTGGCATTGGCCAGGATATGGAAGGAACCGCGGGTGACATACGGTTCGGTGACGCGCTCACGGATACGCAGCGAATGAATCTTGCCGCTTTCCAGGTCTGCCCATTTGTAAAGATCCTTGCCGGCACGCTTCAGCGCGTCTTCGGCGCTGTTCTCGTCCAGTTCCTCAAACACCACGTCCTTGAAACGCTTCCACTCGTCGACAAGCCGATCTTCGTACCTGTCGAGTTCTCCCGGCACCAGCAGGTTCTCGCGCGCCCACTCCGAGCGTTGCTCGAATGCCCGGTAGAAATCTAGGATCGCGCTGTGGATGCGGTCCTTGGAGATTCCGATCTCGCGCAACTGCCAAACGAATGGGCGAGGGTCGTTGTCGGTGTCGATTCCGTCGGCAGGCTCCTTCCCGAGGAACGTGATGGGGAGATTGTCCGACTTGTATTCTTCGGACAGGGAAAACATTTTCTCGGAAATCTCGTTGCCGGGGATTCCTTCGACCCTCACGCCGGTCAACAAGCGGATGACTTGGTCGTTCCACCAGCCTTCCAAGCGCTCGAACACGGCATCGCGGTTCGTAGGCCGGATGATGCGCATAGGTCCTTCCTTAACCAGCTTCGGAATGTCCCCGATCCGCGGGCTTCCGTCGAAAATCTGGATGCGTGCAAGGAAGTCTTCCTTCTCGACGTTCGTCAGTTCGTTGAATTCTTGGGTGATGGCGCCGATGGATGCCGACTTCGACCTGGCCAGCGCATCAGCCGCTAGTTCGCGCGACGTCTTGTCGTCTTCGCCGTTGCCCACGAATTCTGGCAGGAATCGCGTCAGGAACGAGTCGGAGCCGACCTTGGCGGTCGTGAATAGGAAGAATCGCAGGTTCGACTTCGCGCGGTCGTCACGTTTGTAGCGGTCCAGCCAAATGCGCACGGACTTCCAGAAGTCCATGGACAGGTCGGTCAGACGTTCGCCTTCAGCCTTGTGCTTGAGTGACGCGAGAGACTTGCCACCATTGCCGTCCTCGAAATCCACGTCGTCGTCCTTTTCCAGGAAGACTGTGGTGCTCTCCGGCAACTGGAGCATCTGATACAGGGCCAGCCGGCCCTGGTAGATGTACCCCAATCCCTGTTCGCCGGCTGAATACTTGTCGGTGGTTGCCTCGGCCATGCCCAAGTCCTTTCCCTGATTCTCGGGGCGCGGGTCTGACGGTATAGCAGGGGAAAGCGCATCTTCCGGCGCGCCATGTCTTGCTACTTCGGTTCCCCTGTGGCTACGGCCGCAGTTCCCGCCCCCCAACGCCTGTCAGCCGCCAGCGATGGTAGCAAATCGTCCAGGCCCGGTGGATTGGCCGGTTTTCCATAGACAGTGATGGATCGGTCAGCTCTTTTTTAGATTGGTTATCGTCTGCTTTTAGCCGAAAGCAGACTTGGCAGCTTAATGCCTGCCTAAGGTCGCATGCGGAAGCGAGCAGGCCGTGGCCGTATGACCGTTGCCGCCTAGAATGTCCCGCGTAGCACCAGCAGCAGCCCGACTACGGAAGCGACCCACACCAGCGAGCGGATGTAAGGAATGCCCGCCGCGTAGAGCGGCACGTAAACCACGCGCGCCCAGAAGTACAGCTGCGCGCCCAGGGCGGTCATCGCGTCGCTTCGCCCGGTCAGCGCCACCGCGAGTGCCGCAGCGGCGAAGAACGGGAAGGTCTCGAGGAAGTTGCGCTGGGCGCGTTCCAGTCGTCCGGCGACGCCGGTCAGTGGGGTCGGGACGCCGTCGCGGGCGCTGGCGTTCCATTGCATGCCGCGCTGGCGGGTCATCAGGGCGGCGGCGGCGAACAGTTGGATCAAGCCCAGCACGACGGCCCAGGCGAGCATGCGTATTTCGATCGGAAGCGATTCGATGGTCATGACGGATTCCCCTCGACGGTCACATCAACGCGGCGTCAGGACACAGCCCGCGCCGACACGCGGGAGCTTAGCCGAGTGGCCGGTCGAAGGTCCTGCTCGGGGGGCGTGGAACAGCAGGCATCAATGGTGCGAAGGGAGCGCCGATGCTCGTCGAGTGAAGCAGGTATATGTCGTCGCTTACGGGCGAGAAAGCATGGCGTCGTGCAGGCTTTGCTCAATGCCACACCGCGTTGCGATGCAGCTTCGGACGGCGGCCCTCCTGGTGCGCCGAGTGAGTGCAACGATACCGATCGCACACCGGCCGCGGCATTGCGCACGCGGCCGGATAGCACTATGTGCAGCCACCTACGGCCCGCCATCCGGCAGGCCGTAGGTTTTCCGCGCTGACTCAGCGCCCCGGCGCCTCGAAGTCGTAACGGAAGATCGCATCGGGCAGCGGCTCGGTCACGGTCAGGTCGACCGGGATCGTGATCATCGAGCGCAGTGGGCTCTTGGCCTCGACGCAGACCTGCGCCGTGTAATGGCCCGGCGCCAGTGCCGAGGCATCGATGCCGATCGCGATCGGCTGCGTCGATCCGGAGACCACGTTGCCCTGGCCCTGCGCGACGGTCAGCCACGGCGTCGACGCCGCGTTCGCGCACTGCACGCCGGACGCAACGGCGTCGAGGTGCGGCGTGATCACGACGTGGTTCCAGCGGCCCGCATGCGAGAAGCCGAAGAAGCAGGTGGCCTGCTTGAATGCGTTGTGCGACTGCGGATGCGAGTTGATCGCGGGCAGGAACGGCGGCGTGGCCTCGGTCCACGGCACGCTGTACTCGACGACCAGGTCCTCGGTCGCGGTATCGCTGATCGTGCCGCTGACCGGGATGCGCAGCGCGGGCGTCGGGTTGCCGTCGGCGGCGATCGTGGTCTGGCCGATCAGCGTCAGCTGCTCGCCGTCGATCGTGTCGACCGGCACCGTGCTCGGCATCGAGTAGAGCTTGATCGACACCGGCATGCCGACCGGCGAGCGCTGGATGCCGACGGTCACGCCGTCGATCGTCGCGCTGGTGCCGACCTGCGGATGCTCGTCGAAGTAGAAGCGGCGGTACCAGGCATTGTCGGCGGTGCCGACGAGCTGCTCCGGATCGTCGTTCGGGACCAGGTAGCACAGGTCGACCGGATCGTCGGACGGCACGTCGCTGGAGATCTGGCTGAGCACGCTGCCGTCGACGACCTCGTAGGACAGCGAATGTGAACCGGTATTGCCCATCGTGACGGTGCGCCAGGCGCTGGCGCCGGCACCGACCGACAGCGTCAGCGCCGAGGGTGCCGCCGATGCGACGGCCGGCCGGTCGTAGACGGCGACGGTGCCGACGCCGTAGACGCCGGCGATCGAGGTGGCGGCTAGGATCGCGCTGCCGTCGATCGCGACGCCGCCGTCGCCGAGACTGTCGGCGTAATAACCGTCACCTGCCAGCGGCGGCTGATTGCGTGCGATCTCGTCGACCTGGGTCCAGCCGCTGCCGGAGGCTTCGAACACGTAGACCGCGCCCTGCGAGATGCGTGGATCGGTCGTGCTCCAGTTGACGAGCGGGGCCGACACGGCGGCGACGCCGTCCTTCAATGCGACCGCCACGCCGAAGGTCTCGTTGGTGCTGCCGCCGACGGCCGACAGCGTATGCGTGATCGACCAGTGCCCGTTCGACTCGGTCATCAGGCAGGCCGCGCCGGGCAGCGGATTGGCGTCCGTGCCGCCGCCGGGCGCGCCGACCAGGACGCGGTTGCCGTCGGCGGCCATCGAGGTGCCGAAATTGGTCTTCTGCCCGGGCTGATAGCAGCCGGTCACACGCTGGGTCTGCGTCCAGCTGCCGTTGGACTGGCCGAACACGTAGACGCTGCCGACGCCGACCTGCGTGATCGGCGCGCCGACCAGGACCATACCGCCGCTGAGCGCGACCGAGTTGCCGAACTGGTCGCCCTGCACGCCGTTGGACGCGACCAGCTTCTGCGTCTGCTGCCAGATGCCGTCGGTCTCGACGAAGACGTAGGCGGCGCCGGGTTCGAGGCTGCCGTCCTCGCGCAGGCCGATCGGCGCACCGATCACGGCGACGCCGTTCTCGATCGCGACCGACCAGCCGAACTCGCTGAGCAGCATGCCGTCGTCGGCGGTCAGCTTCTGGGTCTGCTGCCAGACGCCCTGGTTGCGCTTGAACACGTAGACCGCGCCCTGGCCGTAGACGCCGTTGATCGTCGCGTAGGTGGCGCCGACCATCAGCGTGTCGCCGGAGACCGCGATCGCGTTGCCGAAGAAGTCCGCATCGCCTCCGCCGGCGCCGACCAGCTTCTGGGTCTTGTGCCAGGTACCGCCGGACTTCTCGAACACGTAGACCGAACCCTTGCCGGCCAGCGTCGGCGGCACGAGGTTGTACGGATCGGCCGGATCGCTGTAGTCGCCGTCCCCGATCGCGCCGACGAACAGCGTGGATCCGGCGCGCGTCATCGCCGAGCCGAAGCGGCTGCCGATGTTCTGGATCGGAAAGATGCCGGCATAGCCGTCGCCGGTCAGCACCTGGACCTCGCTGCGTGCGGCGGTGCCGGCCGGCGTCTGCGGGCGTGATGCCGGTCGCGGCAGCGCGACCGCGGCGGCCCAGGGCGCGCGCGCCGGAGCGAGCCGCGACGCCGGTGCGACCGCGGCGGCCGAGGCCGGGGCGACCGGGCGGACGCCCGCCGCCGCAGCGGCCGGGACGATGCATGCAGCGGGCAGCAGCAGGCACAGCACTGCTCCACCGAGGGACTTCTTCATTCCAGGTTCTCCGGTTCTCGTAGCACGGAAGGCGGGATCGAGCCGCCCGAGGGGGCTCTCACTGGACGTAGCGAGATTTCGCGGCGAAACCTCGCAAGAAGTCGCGACGCCGCTCGAAGGCACCGCTCAGAACTCGGTCAGACCCACGAAGTCCGGTGCCGGATCGAGGCCGGTGATGCGCGCCAGGCCGGCCTGCGCCTCGCGCCGCCGCGAGGAATCGATACCGGGCTGCCCGAGCTCGCGCGCGAGCCGGTCGGTCAGCAGATCGAGCTGCCAGACCTGGGCGAAGGCCTCGCCGCCGAGCAGGCGGACCAGCGTTTCACGCTGCACGGCCAGCCGGGCCGGCGCCTGCGGATCGCGCTGCAGCACGCCGCGCGCCCAGTCCAGATGGATCGCGCTGCGCCGGGCCCGCGGTGTGTCGGGGTCCTGGTCCGTGCCGGACAGCGCGACCGCGCGTTCCAGATGCGTGATCGCCGCCGGATCGCCGAGCAGCAGACAGGCGCGGCCGAGACTGTCCTCGGCCGCCGCCGTCGCCGAGGGCTTGCTGACATTGCCGGGCACGCCGAACTCGGCCAGCGCCGCGCGCAGCTGGTCGGCCGCCTCCTGCGCGCGGCCCTGTTGCAGCAGCGCCTCGGCCAGTACGCGGCTGACGCCGGCGCGCGCGTTCTTGGACTGCTCGGTGGCCTGCAGCGTCGACAGCAGGTCGCGCATCCGGACTTCCGCGTCGGCGAAACGCCCGGTCGCGATCAGATAGCGAGCACGCGCGGTTTCGACGGCGCGCTGCACGACCGGCACCGGTGTCTGATCCGGCGGCATCGCCGCATCGATCGCGGCGAGCTGCGCGCGCGCCTGCGCGGGATCGCCGACCGAGAGGTAGGCCAGCGCCAGCCGGCTGCGCACGATCAGCGTGCCGAGGTCGGCCGGACCGAGCATCGCCTCGAAGCGCGGCAGCAGCGCCGTGAACGTCGCGATCGCCGCGGCGCTGCTGCCGGAGTCGAGCTCATGCGTGCCCTTGTTGGTGATCGTGCGCAGCACGCTGGTCTGCTCGAGGTCGGGGTTGGCCTCGATGACCGCCATCGCGCGCTCGTGGATCGCGGCCGAGCGCGCCGGATCGCCATGCTGGTCGAGGATCGCGGCGGCGGTGCCGAGCGTCTCGAGCAGGTCCTGGCTGCTGCGGTCGCCGGCGGCGTCGAACTCGGCGATCGCGGCGGCGGCCTCGGCTTCGGCCTCCAGGCCGCGCGCCAGGAACAGCAGCGAATAGGCGCGGATCGCGCGTAGATACGGGTGCCAGCGGTGCTGGCCGCCGCTGGCCCGGCGCGCCAGCGGCAGCGCCGCCTCGATGATCTGGGCGGCCTCGCGATGCTGCGCGTTCTGGATGCGGATGTGCGCCAGCGTGGCGACGCTTTGCAGGTATTCGATCGGCGCCTGCTCGCGCTGCGGGAGCAGCAGCGCATGGGCGCGCTGCGCGGCCTCGAGCGCCTGCGGCACCTGGCCGAGGTTGTTGAAGACGTCGGCGATCTCGGTCAGCAGCACCGCGCGCGTGGCGTCGCTGAGGTCGGTGCGCCGATCGAGTTTGGCGCTGGCGCGGCCGAGCAGCTCCGAGGCGCTCAGTGCGGCGCCCTGGGTCCGGTTCGGATCGCCTTCGCGGAAGACGTCGTTGAGGAACTTGATCAGCGTTTCGGCATGACGGCGCTGCTGTTCGGCGACGCGGTGCTGCGCCTGGGCCGATTCGCGCTCGCGTTCGGCCTGCTGGCGCTGCTCGCGCTCGTGCACCGTGCGGTCCAGCGCGATCAGCGTG
Source organism: Rhodanobacter denitrificans (assembly GCA_003241385.1). Classification (GTDB taxonomy): domain Bacteria; phylum Pseudomonadota; class Gammaproteobacteria; order Xanthomonadales; family Rhodanobacteraceae; genus Dokdonella; species Dokdonella denitrificans_A. Next base: position 66,702 of record QFPO01000011.1, on the reverse strand, counting down.
GTCGCGACCAGGCCCAGGCTCAGCAGCGCGACCAGCGAGGCGGCCAGTGCATGGCGCCGCACCAGCTTGGTCAGGCGGTACGCGAACGAGCCGTGATGGGCGCTGACCGGCAGGCCCTGCGCCCAGCGTTCCAGATCGTCGGCCAGCGCCTGCGCGGTCGCGTAGCGCGAGCGCGGATCCTCGTCGCAGGCCTTGGCGACGATCCGCGAGAAGTCCGCGCCGAGCTGGCGCCGCAGCCGGTCCGGCGCGCTGCGGCGGTGCCGCGCGATCTCCTCGAGCCGTGCGTGGTCACTGACCGCCAGCGTCGCCAGCACGCGGTCCTGGCGTGGCAGCGACGTCGTCGCGCCGGAGGCCGGCAGCAAGGCGCGCGCGTTGCGCACGGCGACGCCGCAGCCGAGCTCGTAGAGCATCAGGCCGAGCTGATAGATGTCGCTGGAGGTCGTCGCCGCTTCGCCGCGCAGCTGCTCGGGCGCGGCATAGGCCGGCGTCATCGCCAGCGTGCGCGTGTCCTGCTCGTCGGTGGCGTCGAGCAGCTTGGCGATGCCGAAATCGAGCAGCTTCGGATGGCCGTCGGCGTCGACCAGGACGTTGGACGGCTTGAGGTCGCGATGCAGGACCAGGTTGCGGTGCGCGAACTGCACCGCCGCGCAGACGCGCGCCATCAGCAGGGCGCGGGCGCGCAGGTCCAGGCAGCGGCGGTCGCACCAGTCGGTGATGCGCTCGCCTTCGACGTATTCCATCGCGAACCAGGGTTGGCCGGCCTCGCCGATGCCGGCATCGACCAGGCCGGCGATGTGCGGATGATTGAGCCGGGCCAGGATCTGCCGCTCGCGCAGCGCGCGCGCATGCGGAATCGGCAGGTCGCTGCGTACGATCTTCAGCGCCACGCGCTGCTCGACGCCGTCGATGCGCTCCGCGAGGTGGACCTCGCCCATGCCGCCGACGCCGAGCAGCCGCACCAGCCGGAACCGGCCGCTGACGACGCCGCCGTCGGGCGTATCGGGCCCGGCCGGCTCGCCGCGGTGCACGCCGCCGAGCGTCGCGTCCGCGGCCGCATCGGCATCGGCCGCGGCCAGCGTCGCGCGGACCGCCTCGGCCAGCGCCGCATCTTCTAGCGCGAGATCGGCCAGCCGCCGCTCGCGCTCGTCGAGCGCGAGCGCGTGGAGCGCATGGAACGCGGCGCGCTCGCGCCGCTTGCGCTGCAGGACGGCCTCGTCCATCAGGTCGCGAGGTGTTCGCGCAGCCAGACGCGTGCCAGCGCCCAGTCGCGATACACGGTGCTTTCGTCGACGCCGAGCACGCCGGCCACCTCGCGCACGGTCAGCCCGACGAAGTAGCGCAGCTCGACGATCCGCGCCAGCGCCGGCTCGATCGCCTCGAGGTCGACCAGGGCCGCGTCCAGTCGCTGCACGTCGGTGTCGGCCGACATCGGCAGCTCCATGACCTCGAGCAGCTCCAGGCGCTCGAGCTGACCGCCGTGCTTCTCGGTGCCGGCGCGGCGCGCGCGGTCGACCAGGAAGTGCCGCATCGCGCGCGCGGCGACCTTGAAGAAATGCGTGCCGTCGGTGATCGGCGCTGCGCCGCGCTCGATCATGCGCAACAGCACATCGTTGACGAGCGCGGTCGGCTGCAGCGTGGTCGCACGCTCGCCGCGCAGCTGCCGCCGCGCGATCGCGCGCAGATCGGCGTAGATCAGCGACAGCAGCTGATCGAATGCGGCCGCGTCGCCGCTCTGCCAGCGCTGGATCAGCGCGGTCGTATCGTCCGCGGACAGGGTGGGATCGGGAGTGGTCAAAGCGATCACAGGCAGTGGACGCCGACGATCAGATCCCTTGCGGCGCGTCAGAGGAGAGCCATGGCCGTGCACGCTGCCTGCGCGGCCTGCCAGCGTCAAGATGCGGCGCAACGGACGCGGGCCAGCTACGAACGCCGACGCTGCCGCGCGAGCCGGCACTCCGATTCGGCGACGGGTGGGGGAGGGGATTCGGATCGACTCCGTCCCGGTCGGTCGAACAACCGGCGCGGCCGCGGAATTCAGCGCGTGAGCAGATCGACATAGGCCTGATAGCTGTAGCTGCGGTTCTTTTTCTGACCGGTCAGTTCCACGACCACACCCAGCTGTTCGAGCGCCTGCACGGCGGCGTTCGCGGTGGGGAACGTGGTGTCCAACTGCCGGCGTACGCGCTCCACGGTGAAGCGCGGCATCATCGGCAAGGACTCGAATAGCCGGTAGACGGTCGGGCTGGCCGAGGGCGATTGCAGCAGCTTGCGGCGATCGGCTGCGATCAGGGTGGCGATGGCGACGATGCTGCGTTCCGACTCTGCCGCCGCGAGCGCGACGCCTTCCAGAAAGAACGCCACCCAGGATTCCCAATCGCCCTCGGTGCGGATGGCCGACAGACGGCGGTAGTACTCGGCCTGGTGCTGCTTCAGGTAGCCGCTGAGATACATCAGCGGCTCGGCCAGCATATTCCAGTGTTCGAGCAATGCCGCGATCAGCAGACGACCGATGCGCCCGTTGCCGTCCAGGAACGGATGGATGGTCTCGAACTGCGCGTGGATCAATGCGATCTTCACCAGGGGCGGAACATCGTTCGTGCTCGCGTGGACGAACTGCTCCAGATTCGCCAGCAGCTCCGGCACGCGCTCGGGCGGAGGCGGCACGAACACCGCGTTGCCGGGCCGCGTGCCGCCGATCCAGTTTTGCGAACGCCGCAACTCGCCCGGCTGCTTGCCCGCGCCGCGGGCGCCATCGAGCAGCAACCGGTGCGCGTCGCACAGCAGGCGAATGCTGATCGGCAGGGCATTCGGGTCGCGCATCTGCTCCTGCACCAGGCGGAACGCACGCAGGTAGTGGGTGACTTCAGCCACATCGTCGGTGTTGCCGATCTTGAGGCCAGCTTCCTCGTCGAACAGATCGGTCAAGGTCGCCTGCGTGCCCTCGATTTGCGAGGTGAGCAAGGCTTCCTTGCGGACGGCGCCGTAGAGCAGCCAGTCCACCGACGGCACCAGTCCCGATATGCCCGACAGCCGCGCCAACGCCAGTTCCGCCTGCCAGTTCAGCTCAGCGAAGGACGCCGCCATCATGGGCGGGTCAGCAGGCGGAAGCGGATGCGGCACGAAAGCACGAACCGATTCGCCCAAGGTCGTGGAGATTGCGTAGGTACCGGTGCGTCGGTTCATCCGATGATCGACTTTCACTGCGACGAGTTTTATTAAACCATCCTTTAATTCTATTGGCCATTATGAAAGAAGACTTTTATTTGGCGAGGATGACGGCTGATCGCCACGACGGCCCGGAGGGCCGTTCTTTTGCGCTTCTGTCGGCTAGCCACACACCTGCGGTGCCCCGGTCTTGGGGCATCGTCAGACGGGATGAAGGCGCGAGCGTCATCGCGCAACTGATCCCCATCAGACGTCCCGCGAAGTCGCCCTGATCGGCTCACTGCCCACGCGCGCGCGGCGATTCAGGCAAAGAAAAGGGCCTGGAGATCATCCAGGCCCTCGGTAGATGGTGGAGGTGGCGGGAGTCGAACCCGCGTCCGAAGGCGCTTGACGCCCAGTTCTACATGCTTAGCTCACCGTTGGATCTCGTCAGCCGGCAGCACGATGTGCGAAGCGCGCCGGGCGACCAGCCTGCTTGATTTGACCCTCGGACCGGCAGGCGGCAGGCGAGGGCGATCCCGTGATAGTGACCCTACATCCACGAGCACAGGCACAAGTGGGTTCGGGGCTTACGCCTTAAGCGGCGAGAGCGTAGTTGTCGTCGTTGGCAACTATAAGTTTGCAGCTGGATTAACGAGGAAAGCGGCCCCCTCGGCATGCACCAAGCTATCTCACTACCCCCGTCGAAGCCAGGACACCCCCGGGGTCGTGCATCCTAGCACGCTGCATCAGATGAGGGCGGCGGCCGTCATCTCAAGCAGTTGGCCGCCATCCAGCCGCCACGAGCGGCCGCCGCGTTCAGGCGGCCTTGTTGTGCGCGCGCATCGTGCGCTGCTTCTCGCGATTCCAGTCGCGTTCCTTCTCGGCGTTGCGCTTGTCGTGGTCCTGCTTGCCGCGCGCCAGGCCGATCTCGACCTTGACCTTGTTCTTCTTCCAGTACACGGCGGTCGGGACGATCGTGTAGCCCTTGCGCTCGACGGCGCCGATCAGTTTGTCGATCTCGGCACGGTGCAGCAGCAGCTTGCGCGTGCGCCGGTCCTCGGCGACGACGTGCGTGGACGCCGAAATCAGCGGCACGATCGACGCGCCGAACAGGAAGATCTCGCCGTTGCGCACGATCGCGTAGGCGTCGCCGAAGTTGAGCCGGCCGGCGCGCAGGCTCTTGAGCTCCCAGCCCTGCAGCGCGATGCCGGCCTCGTAGCGTTCGTCGATGTGATAGTCGTGGCGCGCGCGCTTGTTCAGCGCGATCGTGCCGCCGCCTTTTTCGGTGTCTTTCTGTTTGGCCATCTTGGTTACACTGCCGCTGGTCGCCGGTGCCGGTGTTCCGTTCCGTGCGTGTTGAGATAGGTTTTTTTCCGGAGCTTTCGTGTGACCCACATCAGCCGCAGCGCACTGGTCCGCTACTCGCCCCGGCAGATGTTCGACCTCGTCAACGACGTCGAAGCATACCCGAGCCGCTTTCGCTGGTGCTCGGCGGCGCAGGTGCTCGAGCGCGACGAGAGCGGCATCACCGCGCGGCTCGATCTGCGCCTGGCCGGGCTGGTGCAGTCGTTCACGACGCGCAACCTCAATCTGCCGCCGGACCGCATCCAGATGCGTTTCGTCGACGGGCCGTTCAAGACGCTCGAAGGCGTCTGGACCTTCCAGGCGCTCGGCGAGGCCGGATCGAAGGTCTCGCTGACGCTCGATTTCGAGTTCGCCAGCCGCCTCGCCGGTGCCGCGCTGCGCCTGGGCTTCCAGGGCCTGGCCGACCGCATGGTCGACGATTTCTGCCGCGTCGCGCGCGATGTCTACGGCTGAGCCGATGCTGAGCGTCGAGATCGCCTATCTCGATGCGGAGTGCCAGTACCTGGTCCGGCATGAGGTCGCTCCCGGCACCACGCTGGCCGAGGCGCTCGATGCGAGCGGCGTCGATGCGGCCTGCCGGATCGCCTGGCGTTCGCTGAGCGTTGGCATCTGGTCGAAGCCGGCGCGGCCCGACACCGTGCTCGGCGACGGCGATCGCGTCGAGATCTACCGGCCGCTCCAGGTCGACCCGAAGGACGCGCGCCGGCGGCGCGTCGAGAAGGCGCGCCGCGCTCAGCCCTGACGCTGGTCGCCGCCGCCCTGGCTCGGGCGCTCTTCCTTCGGGCGCTTCTCGTCGGGGTACTGGCGCTTGAACTTGCGCGCGTCCTTGATCAGCTGGTCGGCATCCTCAGGGAAGTAGTCGCCTTCGACCTTGACCAGCGCGTCGTTCTCGAAATACAGCGTCAGATCCTTGCTCTCCATCTTGCCGCGGCCGCGGCGGATCGAGGAGACGTAGTCCCAGCGGTCCTGGTCGAACGGGCTGATCACCGACGGCGAGCCCATGACCAGCAGCACCTGGCGCTTGGACATGCCGGTCTTGAGCGAATCGACGGTTTCCTTGTCGAACAGATTGCCCTGCTGCACGTCGAGCTTGTAGATCAAGCCGCAGCCGCTGAGAGCGGCCAGACAGAGGACGGCGACGAGGATGGTGCGCATGCGCGGGCTACCCGACAGTGAACAAAGCGGCCGGATGATACACTAGCGCTCGTTAACGCACCTTGGCCCGCCTCCTGCTCAGTAGCACCCGGCAGCCGGCCAGTACACCGGAGGACGACCATGGAAACCACCGACCTGCGCCGAGCGGGATTGAAGGTGACGCACCCGCGCATGCGGATTCTGTCCATCCTCGAAGACGGGGACGGCAAGCACTTCAGTGCCGAGGACATCTACCGCAAGCTGCTCGAGAGCGACGAGGACATCGGTCTGGCGACGATCTACCGCGTCCTGACCCAGTTCGAGGCGGCCGGCCTGGTGCTCAAGCACAACTTCGAGGGCGGGCAGGCGGTCTACGAGCTCGACCGCGGCAAGCACCACGACCACATGGTCGACGTCGATACCGGCAAGGTCATCGAGTTCACCAGCGAAGAGATCGAGCGGCTCCAGCACGAGATCGCCGACCGCTACGGCTACATCCTCGAAGAGCACAGCCTGGTCCTGTACGTCAGGGCCAAGAAGAAGCGCTGAGCGGCCGGCTGCCGGATCGCGCCGGCAGCCCCTCCAATCGGATCGACCGGATCGGATCGAACCGCGTGCGCGGTCAGACCGCGCGCGCCAGCGTATCGGCCAGGCCGCGATAGGTCGCCGGCGTCAGCTCGCGCAGCCGGGCCTTGGCGTCCTCGGGCAGATCCAGGCCGTCGACGAAGCGGCGCAGCGCGTCGCGACCGATGCCCTGGCCACGCGTCAGCGCCTTGAGCTGCTCGTACGGATTGGGCAGGCCGTAGCGGCGCATGACGGTCTGCACGGCCTCGCCGAGCACTTCCCAGCTGGCGTCGAGGTCCGCGTCCAGGCGCGCCGGATCGACCTTGAGCTTGCCGATGCCCTTGGCCAGCGCGTCGAGCGCGATCAGCGTGTGGCCGAACGCGGTGCCGAGCGCGCGCAGCACCGTCGAGTCGGTCAGGTCACGCTGCCAGCGGCTGATCGGCAGCTTCGCGCCGAAATGCTCGAACAGCGCATTGGCGACGCCGAAGTTGCCCTCGGCGTTCTCGAAGTCGATCGGATTGACCTTGTGCGGCATCGTCGAGGAGCCGACTTCGCCGGCCTTGAGCGCCTGGCGGAAGTAGCCGAGCGAGATGTAGCCCCAGACGTCGCGCGCGAAGTCGATCAGGATCGTATTGATGCGGCGGATCGCGTCGCCGATCTCGGCGACGCAGTCGTGCGGCTCGATCTGGGTCGTGTACGGATTGAAGACCAGGCCCAGGCCCTCGACGAAGCGCTGCGCGAACGCCGGCCAGTCCACGTCCGGATACGCGATCAGATGGGCGTTGTAGTTGCCGACCGCGCCATTGATCTTGCCGGTCAGCTCGACCGCGGCCAGCTGGCGGCGCTGGCGCTCGAGCCGCGCGACGACGTTGGCGATCTCCTTGCCGAGCGTGGTCGGCGAAGCGGTCTGGCCGTGCGTGCGCGAGAGCATCGGCTGGGCGGCCAGATCGTGCGCGAGTCCACGCAGCAGATCGGTCAGCCGGTCCAGCGCCGGGATCAGCACGCCGTCGCGCGCGTCGCGCAGCATCAGCGCGTAGGCGAGGTTGTTGATGTCCTCGCTGGTGCACGCGAAATGCACGAATTCCTTGGCGGCGCCGAGCGTCGGATCGTCCCCGATCTTCTCCTTGATCAGGTACTCCACGGCCTTGACGTCGTGGTTGGTCTCGCGCTCGATCGCCTTGATGCGTTCGCCGTCGGCGGCCGAGAACGTCTCGCCGATCGCGAGCAGGCGCGCCCGCGCGTCGTCCGGCAGCGGTGCGACCTCGGCGATCGCCGGCTCGCGCGACAGCGCGAGCAGCCATTCGATCTCGACGCGGACGCGCCGGTGCATCAGGCCGAACTCGCTGAAGATCGGCCGCAGCGGCTCGGCCTTGGCGGCGTAGCGGCCGTCGAGCGGCGACAGGGCGAAGAGGGCGGCGGTGTCGCTCATGGGGTGGTTTCCGTTGTCGTCTTGGGCTGCACGGTGATGGTCTTGATGCGCGCGCCCTGCATCTTTCGCACGATCAGGTCGAAATCGTCGAAGCCGAGCGTCTCGCCCTCGGTGGGCAGGCGCTCGAGCCGGTCGATGATCAGGCCGCCCACCGAATTGATGTGGGCCGGCGCCGGAATGTCGCGTTCGAGCATGCGCTCGAGCCGGAAGATCGGCAGGCCGCCGGAGATCGAGAACGAGCCGTCGGCGGCCTTCTGCACGGCGCCGGGGCCGGCGCGGCGGTGCTCGTCCTCGATGTCGCCGACGATGACCTCGATGACGTCTTCCATCGTGAAGAAGCCGACGATGCGGCCCGATTCCTCGGCGCACAGCGCGATGTGCGTATGTCCGGTGCGGAAGCGCTTGAGGATGTCGAGCACCGGCGCCTCGAGCGGCACCGTCACCGACGGGCGCAGCAGCGACGGAATGTCCTGCACGCGGCCGTCGTTCTCGGTCAGCGCCTGCAGCAGGTCCTTGACGTGCAGAATGCCCAGGACGGTCTCCTCTTCCTCGTCGAACCACGGATACCGGCTGTAGCGCGCGGTCCGGAACGAGGCGAGCACTTCCTCCAGCGACATGCCCTGGTGCAGATAGGCCAGCTGGTCGCGCGTGCGCATCAGGTCGCCGGCGACGAGCTCGGGCAGCTCGAGCGCGTGACTCATCATCACGAACTCCTCGCCGACCGGCCGGCCGCTGCGCGCGGCGCGCTTGGCGTGCAGGATCAGCTTGAGCTCGTCGCTGCTGTACTGCTGCTCCTCGTTGTGGGTGTCCAGGCCGGCGCTGCGCAGGATGCGGTTGGCGCTGGCGTTGAGCAGCCAGATCGCCGGATACATCACCCAGTAGAACGCGTACAGCGGCGCGGCCGTCCACAGCGACATGCGCTCGGGCCGGCGAATCGCCATCGACTTGGGCGCCAGCTCGCCGAGCACGATGTGCAGGTACGAGATCACGGTGAACGCGATCACGAACGCGATGATGTGCGAGGTCTCCGGGCTCACCTCGAAGCGCGTGAACAGCGGCTCGAGCAGGCTCGCGAACGCCGGCTCGCCGATCCAGCCCAGGCCCAGCGACGACAGCGTGATGCCGAGCTGGCAGGCCGACAGGTACGCGTCGAGGTGCTCGTGGACGTTCAGCAGCACGCGGCCGCGCCAGCCGTGGCGTGCCGCCAGACCGGCGGCTTGGGTGTGGCGCAACTTGACCAGAGCGAATTCGGCCGCGACGAAGAAGCCGTTCAACAAGACCAGCAGCAGCGCGGCGAGAAGGTAAAGCAGGTTCCCCAGCATGGACCGACGGATCGGGAAAGACGCGCCGATTCTAGCATTGCGGGCCGCGCGCACCGGGCCGGCGGCCTCCAAACCGGTATGGACGGCTATAATCGCGGTTTTCCCTTTCCCACCGAAACCGCAGGACACCGACGATGAGCCAGTACCGGATCGAGCGCGACAGCATGGGCGAGCTGAAGGTCCCCGCCGACGCGCTCTACGGCGCGCAGACCCAGCGCGCCGTGCAGAATTTCCCGATTTCCGGGCTGACCATGCCGCGCGAGTTCATCCGCGCGCTGGGGCTGATCAAGTCGGCCGCCGCCCAGGCCAATGCCGACCTCGGGCACCTCAAGAAGACCCATGCGCGCGCGATCCGCAAGGCCGCCGAGCGCGTCGCCCGGGGCGAGTTCGACCAGCACTTCCCGATCGACGTGTTCCAGACCGGCTCGGGCACGTCGAGCAACATGAATGCCAACGAGGTCATCGCGCACGTCGCGGCGCTGGCCGGCAGCAAGGTGCATCCGAACGACGACGTCAACAACGGCCAGTCGTCCAACGACGTGATCCCGACCGCGATCCAGGTCAGCGCGGTGCTGACGACCAGCGAGAAGCTGCTGCCGGCGCTGACCCACCTCAAGGCGGTGCTCGACAAGCGCGCCAAGGAGCTGCGCAAGGTCGCCAAGACCGGCCGCACCCATCTGATGGACGCGATGCCGGTGACCTTCGGCCAGGAGCTCGGTTCCTGGTCGGCGCAGATCCGCTCGAATATCGAGCGCATCACCGACACGCTCAAGCGCGTGCGCCGCCTGCCGCAGGGCGGTACCGCGGTCGGCACCGGCATCAACGCCGACGCCGAGCTCGGCCCGCGCATCGCGGCCGAGCTGACGCGCCTGACCAAGGTCAAGTTCGAGTCGGCCGACAACTACTTCGAGGGCATCGGCTCGCAGGACGCGGCCGTGGAGCTGTCCGGCCAGCTCAAGACGCTGGCGGTCGCATTGACCAAGATCGCCAACGACCTGCGCTGGATGAACTCCGGTCCGCTGGCCGGTCTCGGCGAGATCGAGCTGCCGGCGCTGCAGCCGGGCTCGTCGATCATGCCGGGCAAGGTCAATCCGGTGATCCCGGAGGCGATGGCGATGGTGGCCGCGCAGGTGATCGGCAACGACCTGACGATTACGATCGGCGGCCAGAGCGGCAACTTCCAGCTCAACGTGCAGCTGCCGGTGATCGCCTACAACCTGCTGCAGTCGATCGAGATCCTCGCCAATGCCGTGGTCGCGCTGGCCGACAAGGCGATCGCCGGCTTCAAGGTGCGCGAGGACAACATCAAGGAAGCGCTCGCGAAGAACCCGATCCTGGTGACCGCGCTCAACTCGGTCATCGGCTACGACAAGGGCGCGGCGACCGCCAAGCAGGCCTACAAGGAAGGCCGCCCGATCATCGACGTGGCGCTGGAGACGACCGGCCTGTCGCGCAAGGAGCTCGAGCAGCTGCTCGACCCGACCGCGCTGACCAAGGGCGGCATCCACGGCGGCTCGGCCGGCGGCTGATGCGCCGATTGTCGATAACGTGCGTTCGCGCACGTTATCGGCGCGCACGGTCCGGTAAATGCCGCACGCACTTTTGCCGAACCACGATGCGCGTCGTGGACAGGCGCGGCGCGCTCGCGCGAGCGCGCCGCGCGGCGAGGGCATGCCCGGCCATCGGACGGTTCGTGGCGTCCGGCACAGGTCTTCGTCGACCGTGCCGGGGATGATCGCGCGGAACTCTTTCGATGATGCAGGGGGTGTGATGAAAATCAGAGGTCTGGTGCTGGCGGTCGCGTTGGCCGCCGGCAGTGTCGCCGCGCAGCAGAGCGCGGACATCAAGGGCGAGGACCTGACGTCCGGCGCCGCCGATGCGCGTCTGGCCGGCATCGGCCGCGAGGCGGCCGCGTCGGGTCAGCGCGTCGTCGTCACCGCGCCGCAGTACTGGCACGGTTCGATCGCCGCCAAGCTGCGCGCCGGCGGCGGCAGCCGCCTCAACGTCGTGTTGCGCGACGGTTTCTACGAGAACGTCGTGATCCGCGTCGAGGCCGCCACGCCCGAGCCGCCGCCGCGCGCCGAAGCGCCGCCGGCTCGTCCGGCCGCCGAGCGCGCTGCAGCGCCGGCGCCGCCGCCGCCGGCCGCCCGGCCCGCACCGCCGCCGCCTTCACCGCCGCCGGCCCCGGTCGAACCGGCCCGTACCGCCGCGCCCGAACCGGCGCGCATCGAGACGCCCGCTCCGACACCGGCACCGACACCGGCACCGGCACCCCAGACGCCGCCGCCGGCTCCGGCTCCGGCCGCAGCGCCGACGGCGGCCGAGGAGGCGCCGTTGCAGCCACCGGTCTTCGACCGCTTCGCCGAGCCGTCGGACGTCGCCGAGGAGCGCAGCTTCCTGGAGCGCTCGTACAACGACAACCGCCGCATCCGCTCGCGGCTCAAGCCGAGCGATCTGAAGCCCGGCGATACCGTCTACACGCGCAACGGCGCCGCCGTCGTGATTCGGCGCGAAGGCGGCACGCTCGATCGCTACTGGCTGGAGGGGCAGCTGGACCTCGAACAGGCCGGTATCGTCAAGGAAGGCGGCAACAAGTATCAGGTGCTGCGTTCCGGGTTCCGTTGACGCCGTCCCGTTGACGTCGATCCGCTGACGCAGAAAAAAGGCGGCACCTCGCGGTGCCGCCTTTTTTTGTGGTTGACGTTCGCGCGGTCGCGGCGAACGCGTCGGCCGGCGCTCAGCTCGCCGTTTCGATGCGGCGGCCGCGCATCCAGATCGCGGCGCCGATCATCGCCGCGCCGGCGAGGATGCCGATCCACATCGGCGCGGTCGCGAACTTCGCATAGACCGTGGCCGGCGACAGATTGTCGAGCACCGATCCGCTCTGCAGCATCGCCGCATTGCGGCCGAGCCAGCTGAACGCGCCGTCGCCGAGCCAGGAGCCGGGCACGATGCCGAACAGCAGCCGCGCCAGCACGTCGTTGAGCAGCACCGAGCGGTCGATGTTCGGCAGGCCCAGCGCGCCGACCCAGGTATTGGCGACGAAGATCAGCACCGGCAGGATCACCGCCCACAGGAACGGCTTGCTGCGCACGAACGCCGACCAGAACAGCAGCCAGCCGATCGTCGGCAGCGCCCAGGCCGCGTCGGCCGGGATCGTCAGCAGCATGCGGCCGAACAGCGAGAACGGGTGCGATGCGGCCAGCAGCGGCAGCGGATTGATGCCGTGCAGGGCGGCCCAGGTGCCGATCACGACCAGGAACAGCGCGAACGCGATCGTCGAGACCACCAGCGCGATCAGCGGTGCGACGAACATCGCCGAGACCGCCTTGGACAGCACCGTGGCGGTGTCGCCGACCGGCAGCGATTTCCAGAACAGCACGCTGCGGTCGCGGCGGTCGTCGTAGAGCGCGCCGAGCAGATAGAAGAACAATACGAAGAACAGCGCGATGCACGGCACCATCGCGAACGACACGTAGGCCATGTCGAGCGCGCGTCCGGCCTGGTCGATCTGGCCGCTGCTGACCATCTGCGTGATCGACTCCAGCGACACGCCGACCTGGACGTTGATGCGGCTGGCGTAGACCTCGGCCCAGATGATGCCGAGCAGCGTGAACAGCAGGATCGTCGCGCTGATCCAGAACGGGGTCCAGAAGAAGCCGCCGCGGTGCTCCCAGTATTCGCGCTTGAGGAGCCAGGAGAACGTGTTCATGCGTAGGTTCCTTTCATCGTGGCGACGAACAGGTCGGCGACGCTGGGCTTGTGCAGCTCGCCGAGCGCCGACAGGCGGGCGCGGTCGACGCCGTCGAACAGGAAGATCGACTTGCCGAAGATCTGCCGCTCGTTGATCGGGCCGAGCGCGCGGGCCTGGTCGGCCTTGTCTGGGTTGACCATGACCTCGCAGTAGCGCTCGCCGACCTCGTCCATCGTCGCCGCCAGGGCGATCTTGCCGTCGCGGATGAAGATCAGGTCGGTCAGGATGTGCTCGATCTCCTCGACCTGATGCGTGGTGACGATGATCGTCTTGTTCTCGTCGAAGTAGTCGTTGAGCAAGGTCTCGTAGAACGCCTTGCGGTACAGGATGTCCAGGCCCAGCGTCGGCTCGTCGAGCACCAGCAGGCGCGCGTCGATCGCCATCACCAGCGCCAGGTGCAGCTGCACGATCATGCCCTTGGACAGTTCGCGCACGCGCATCTTCGGCGTGATCTTGGTATGGGCCAGGAACGCCTGGCATTTCTCGCGCGAGAAGCGCGGATGCACGCCGGCGACGAAATCGACCGCCTCGCTGACGCGGATCCAGCGCGGCAGCACGGCGACGTCGGCGATGAAGCACACCTGCTGCATCAGCTCGCTGCGCTGGCGGCGCGGATCGAGTCCGAGCACCGAGAGGCGGCCGTCGAACTCGGTCAGGCCGAGGATCGCCTTGAGCGCGGTGGTCTTGCCGGCGCCGTTGGGGCCGATCAGGCCGACGATGCGGCCCGGTTCGATCGTCAGATCGACCGCGTCGAGCGCGACCGACCGGCCGTAGCGCTTGCTGAGGCCGCTGGCCTGGATCACGGCGCTCATGACCGGTCCTCCGCCTCGCGCTGCCCGGCCGTGGCGAGCAGCTCGCGCAGGTCCAGACCCAGGCGCTGCAGGCGCGCGTGCAGCGCAGGCCATTCCTCGCGCAGGAAGCGCTCGCGTTCGGATTGCAGGAGCGCGTCGCGCGCTCCGTCGGTTACGTACATGCCCAGCCCCCTTCTCTTTTCAACCAGGTTCTCGTCGACCAGCTCCTGGTACGCCTTGGACACGGTGATCGGATTGATCTGGAAATCCGCCGCGACCTGGCGCACCGAAGGCAGCGCATCGCCTTGCTTGAGGACGCCGTCCAGGATCATCGCCACCACGCGATCGCGCAGCTGGCGGTAGATCGGCGTCGAATCGTTCCAGGCGACGTTCATGATCATTCCTTGACCGCGGCGCCCGTGGCGGTCGCCTTGCCGAACGAGTAGTACGGCATGTCCAGCGAGACCTTGCCGATCAGGCCGTCACGGGATGCCGGAGCGGTCGAGGCGTAGCCGCGCGCGCCGGGTTCCTGTTCGGCGGCCGCCAGGTCCTCGGCGGTCGGCTGAACGCGGACTTCGGGCAGGACTTCGAGGTCGGGGCGGACCAGGACGGTCGGCAGGATCGGCAGCGCGGCCGTCTGGGCGGTGACCGGCGTGGCGGCGGTCGGGCGCTGCGGCATGCCGGACAGGCCGAAGGTCAGCACGAGCAGGCCGGTGGCGATCAACAGGGCAGGGATCAGGCGGGTGGACATGACAACCTCCTTCGAGGTGGTTGGGGTGACTGATGAAGTAGTGTTGTAGTCAACTATAACACTAAATTCGAATCCGTCAAGCGGTGTCGGTCCACGAGATCAAGAAAGAAGGGGAAGGGCGCGGTGGCCGAGCGCCCGGTCAGGCGACCGTGGCGCGGATCCGCTCGACTTCCGAGCGCGGCGGCGCGCCGAACAGGCGCTTGTATTCGCGATTGAACTGCGACGGGCTCTCGTAGCCGACGCGGTGGGCGGCCGAGGTGGCCTCCAGGCCTTCGACCAGCATCAGCCGCCGCGCCTCGTGCAGACGCAGCTGCTTCTGGAACTGCAGCGGCGACATCGTCGTGACCGACTTGAACTGCCGGTGCAGCGAGGACGTGCTCATGTGAACCTCGCTGGCGAGCGAGTCGATGCTGAGCGGCGACAGGTAGCGCTGGCGCAGCAGGTGCACCGCGCGCGCGATCCGGTGCGAGCGGTGATCGACGGTTGCCAGGTCGCGCAGACGATGGCCGAGCTCGCCGATCAGTACGCGGTAGAAGATCTCGCGCAGTGCGAGCGGCGCCAGCACCGGCAGGTCGGCCGGCGCGTCGAGCAGGCGCATCAGGCGCAGCACCGCATCGAGCAGCTGCGGATGCGCCCGCGCCGAGTACAGGCCGCGATCGAGCGAGGCCGGCGCCGTCGAGCCCGAATCGAGGATCAGCTGTCCGAGCAGATCCGGATCGACGTCCAGCCGCAGGCACAGATACGGCTCCTCCGGCGTCGCCTGGACGACCTGGCCGACCATCGGCAGCGTCACCGAGACGACGAGGTAGTGCAGCGGATCGTAGTGGTAGGTCTCGCCGCCGAGCAGGGCGATCTTGCTGCCCTGCGCGACGATGCACAGGCGCGGCTCGTAGACGCTGGGCATGCAGGTGGTCGGCGCGCTGGCACGGATCAGCTTGAGTGCGGGGACGGCGGTGTCGTGCACGCCGTCGCTCGGCGTGAATCGGGCAATGCGCCGCGCCAGCTCGGCCTGCGCGGCCGGGATCGCGGTCGGAAACGTGGTATCGACGGACATGCGGTGAATCCTCGCGCTGCGCACCCGATGGGCAGGCCGCGATTATGTGTCGCGCGCCCCGCGCGCAGCAGGCCGACGTCCGTCGAATTGCAGGATCAGGCAATCATCGGCCAGCAATTGAGCTACCGGCGCCACGGCCGCGGCCGTAACGTGGCGGCCTCGCCGATCCCCGGAGCCGCCGTGTCGCAGCCGATCCCCCGCCGCCGCATCGCCGGCCTGGACGTCGCCGCGCTCGGACTGGGCTGCATGGGCATGTCCGACTTCTACGGACCGGCCGACCGGACGCAGTCGCTGGCCGTGCTCGATCGCGCGCTCGACCGTGGCGTCAACCTGCTCGACACGGCCGACATGTACGGCAGCGGTGCCAACGAGCGCCTGCTCGCGGACGTGCTGGCGCGCCGTCGCGACGAGATCGTGCTGGCGACCAAGTTCGGATTCGTGCGCGGCTCCGATGGGCAGGTGCTCGGCATCGACGGCCGGCCCGAGTACGTCGCGCGGGCCTGCGACGCCAGCCTGGCGCGGCTCGGCGTCGAGCGGATCGATCTCTACTATCTGCATCGCGTCGACCCGCACGTGCCGATCGAGGACACCGTCGGCGCGATGGCGGCGCTGGTCGCGGCCGGTAAGGTCGGCCATCTCGGCCTGTCGGAGGTCTCGGCCGCGACGCTGCGGCGTGCGCAGGCCGTGCATCCGATCGCGGCCGTGCAGAGCGAGTACTCGCTGTGGACGCGCGAGGTCGAGCAGGGCGTGCTGCCGGCCTGCCGCGAACTCGGCGTGAGCCTGGTCGCCTATAGTCCGCTCGGGCGCGGTCTGCTGACCGGTACGATCCGGCAGCCCGACGATCTGCCGGTCGGCGACTGGCGGCGCGGGCTGCCGCGCTTCGAGGCCGGCAATCTGACCGCGAACCAGGCGCTGGTCGAGGCGCTTGCGGCGATCGCGGCATCGCGCGGCTGCACGCCGGCGCAGCTGGCGCTGGCCTGGCTGCTCGACCGCGGTCCCGACGTCGTGCCGATTCCCGGCACGCGCCGCCTCGATCGGCTCGAGGAGAACCTCGCGGCGACGCGGATGACGCTCGATGCGTCCGAGCGCGCGCAGATCGATGCGGCATTGGCGGCCCGTCCGGTGCGCGGCGCGCGCTATCCGGCCGATCGCATGGCCTGGATCGACCGATGAGCCTGTCGTCACGATCTTCGGCGCCGTCGGTCCGACGCGCACGGCCGTCCGTACGAAACTTTCGCGACTGCGAATGGTTCTATGTTCACTTGTGTGGTGCAGCAAGCCGCGCCGGTGTGACATACGCGCCTGATCGGAAGCCCGTCACCTGTCATTCTTGCAGCGCAGCATGCGCCTGACCGTCTAGCGGAGACCGTTTATCCATGTGGATCGTCCAATACGCGCTCGGGCGCCGCTACACGATCGGCGTCATGGCCATCCTGATCCTGTTGTTCGGACTGCTGGCCGCGCGGCGCATGCCGACCGACATCCTGCCGGAGGTCGGCATTCCGTCGGTCAATCTGATCTGGACCTATACCGGACTGCCGGCCAGCGAGATGACCGCCAAGATCACCTCGTTCTCCGAGATCGCGGTGCTCAACAACGTCGACGATCTGAAGGAAGTGCGCTCCGAGTCGTTGAACGGCATCGGTCTGGTGCGCATCGATTTCCAGCCCGGCGTCAATCTGGAGCGCGCATTGGCGCAGTTGACCGCGGTCTCGCAGACGATCCTGCGCCGCATGCCGCCGGGCACGTCGCCGCCGCTGGTGGTCCGCAACAACGTATCGAGCACGCCGGTGCTGCAACTGGTGCTGTCGTCCGATGCGATGACCGAGGCGCAGCTCTACGACTACGCACGCCTGCAGCTGCGCTCGCAGATCCAGACGATTCCCGGCATCCGCATGACGCTGCCGTACGGCGGCGCGGCGCGGCAGATCATGGTCGACCTCGATCCACGCGCGCTGCAGACCTACGGCCTGACGCCGGCCGATGTCACCGGGGCGCTCGAGCGCGGCAGCTCGACCCTGCCGTCCGGCACGATCCGCGAGGGCGAGCGCGAGATGCAGATCGCGCTGGAGACCAGTCCGGAGACCGCCGCGGGCTTCCTCGACCTGCCGGTGGCCGCGCGCGGCGGCAACGTGATCTACGTGCGCGACGTGGCCTCGGTGCGCGACGGCGGCGCGCTGCAGACCAATGTCGCGCGCATGGACGGCACCAGCGCGGTATCGGTCGCGCTGATCAAGCTCGGCGGCGCCTCGGCGGTCGAGATCGTGCGTGCGGTCCGCGCGCGCCTGCCCGAGATCGTCGCCTCGGCGCCGCCGGGCACGCGCATCGAGCCGATCTTCGACCAGTCGGTCTTCGTCGACAACGCGATCGGCTCGATCCAGCACGAAGCTATCCTGGTCGGCCTGCTGGTCGCGTTCGTCGTGCTGGTCTTCATCGGCTCGTGGCGGTCGAGCCTGATCGTCTTGAGCGCGATTCCGCTGGCGCTGCTGGCCTCGGTCGCGATGCTGAACCTGCTCGGCTACACGTTCAACGTGATGACGCTGGGCGGCCTCGCGCTGGCGATCGGCATCCTGGTCGACAACGCGGTCGTCGACGTCGAGAACACCAACCGCAACATCGCACTCGGCAAGGACGTGCACACGGCGATTCTCGACAGCGCGCGCGAGGTGGTGTTTCCGGAGTTCGTCTCGACGATCGCGATCTGCATCGTGCTGACGCCGATCCTGCTGCTGTCGGGCCTCTCGGCCTGGGTGTTCACGCCGCTCGCGCTGGCGGTGATCTTCGCGATGGCCGCCTCGTTCCTGCTGTCGCGCACACTGATCCCGGTGCTGGCGCTGATGCTGCTGCCGGCCGACGTGGAGAGCCGCCGCCATCCGCGCTGGCGCGCCGAGAAGCTGCTGCTGGCCGTCCATCACCGCTTCGAGCACACGCTCGACGGCCTGCGCGACCGCCACCACGCGTTGCTCGAGCGGCTCGGCCGGCACGGCTTCGTGCTCGCGCTCGGCGCGCTGACGGTGGTCGCGCTCGGCGCGCTGGCGACGCTGTCGCTTGGCCGCGAGTATTTCCCGTCGGTCGATGCCGGCCAGCTGCGCCTGCAGGTGCGCCTGCCGACCGGCACGCGGCTCGAGCAGACCTCGGCGCGGCTGGCCGACCTGCAACGCGAGATCCGCCAGATCATCCCGCCGGCGGAGCTGCAGACCGTCTACGAGCAGATCGGCATTCCCGATGCGGTCAACCTGGCCTGGGTCGACAGCGCCGTGGTCGGCTCGTTCGAGGCCGAGGTCATGCTGCAGCTGCGCCGTCCGCATGCGCCGAGCGCGCAGTATCTGCGCCAGATCCGCGAGCGCGTCGCCGAGAAGTTTCCCGACGTGAAGCTGTTCGAGCGTCCGCCCGACGCGACCAGCCGCACGCTGGCCGGCTCGGCGGTGGCCGCGTTCGAAGTCCGCGTCAACGGCCGCGACGGCGCCGGCAATCTGGCAATCGCGCGCGAGATCGAGCGGCGGCTGCGCGAGGTGCCCGGCGCGGTCGACGTCGCGCTGCGGCAGGTGCTCGATCTGCCCGAGTATCGCGTGCAGGTCGACCGCAGCCGCGCGGCTCAGCTCGGACTGACCGCGCAGGACGCCAATCGCGCCGTGCTCGCGGTGCTCGGTTCGGCCGGTACGGTTACGCCGGTCTACTGGGTCGACAGCGCCAGCGCGACCTCGTACACGGTCCAGGTGCAGGCGCCGACCGCCCAGATGGACAGCATCGAGACCCTGCTCAATACGCCGTTGCGGATCGGCAACGGCGGCGAGGCGGTTCTGCTGCGCAATATCGCCACGGTGACCGCACGCAGCGTGCCGGCCAGTCTCGGCCGCACGATGCTCGCGCCGACCGTCAGCGTGCTCGCGAACGTGCAGGGCATCGATCTGGGTGCGGTCTACGATCGGCTGACCGCGATCGTCGACGAGCTCCGCCCGCAGCTCAAACCCGGCAATCGCATCGAGATCGCCGGCCAGGCCGAGGCGATGCAGAGCGCCTACGGCGAACTCGCCGGCGGCCTGGTGATGTCGGCGATCCTGGTGTTCCTGGTGCTGGTCATCAATTTCCAGTCGTGGATCCTGCCGCTGATCGCGATGTCCGGTCTGCCGATCGCGATCAGCGGCGCCGCGATCGGCCTGTGGGCGACCGGCACGCCGCTGAGCGTGCCGGCGCTGATGGGCGTCATGATGGTGATCGGCGTGTCGACCGCCAACAGCGTGCTGGTGTCGAGCTTCGTGCGCGATCTGGTCGCGGCCGGGCACGACCCGGTCGTCGCGGCCTACGAAGCGGCCGCGGTACGCCTGCGGCCGGTGCTGATGACCGCCAGCGCGATGGTGCTCGGCATCGTGCCGATGGCGATCGGGCTCGGCGAGGGCGGCGAGCAGAACGCGCCGCTCGGCCGCGCCGTCATCGGCGGCCTGGTGTTCGGCACGCCGGCGACGCTGATCCTCGTTCCCTCGCTGCTGGCCGTGCTCGGCCGCCGCAACAAACGCCGCGCCGAGCGTACGGCCCCCGCCACCGATGCCGCGATCGCCCCTACCGGAGTGACCCCATGAAGCCCACCGTCCCCGCCGTGTCCAATGTGCTGCCCGTGGCGTTCACCGGTGCCGCGCGCGCCTCGCGCCGGCCTGCGGCCGGCAAGCCGTCCGCGGCCCGGCCGCAGACCGATGCCGGCAGCCCGACGCCGGTGCTGCTGGCGATCGCGATGGCCGGCCTGCTGCTGCAGGGCTGCAGCGCGAGCGTCGCCGAGCAGTCGACGCCGTCCGCGACGGCCGCTGCGCCGGCCGATTCGGCCGCCGCCTCCGAGGTTCTGACCGTCGTCGCCAAGCCGGCCGGCGAGAGCGTCGAGCTGCGCCTGCCGGCGCGCGCCTTGCCGGGCGAGTCGGCGCGCATCTACGCACGCGCGACCGGTTTCCTGGCCGAACGCCGCGTCGACATCGGCGACCGTGTCGAGGCCGGGCAGGTGCTGGCGCTGATCACCGCGCCGGAGATCGACCAGGCCGTCCGTGAAGCCGAGGCTGACCTCGGCGAAGCCAAGGCCGACGAGGATCTGGCACGCGTCAACTTCGGGCGCGCCGATGCGCTGATCGGCAGCGGCGCGATCCCGAAGGAGCAGCACGGCGAGCGCCGCGCCGCGTACGAGGTCGCCAAAGCGGCACGCGCAGCGGCCGAAGCGCGCCTGTCGAGCGCGCGCGAGCGCAAGGGCTTCCAGACCGTGCGCGCGCCGTTCGCCGGCGTCATCGTCGCGCGCAGCGTCGAGCGCGGCGATCGCGTCGTCGGCGATCAGTCCGGTGCCTCGCCGCTGTTCGAGCTGGCCGCGCTCGACCCGCTGCGCATCGTCGTCGACGTGCCGCAGAGTGCCGTGCTGCAGGTCCGGCCGGGCCAGCAGGCGCAGGTCAGCTTCCCCGAACTCGGCGACGAGGCGCTGCCGGCCGAGATCACGCGCAGCGCGCAGAGCATCTCGGAGGACGCCGGCGGCATGCGCGTCGAGCTGCGCCTGCCCAATCCCGACTATCGCCTGCCGGCCGGCATGGTCGGCCAGGTGCGCCTGAACCTGCCGCGCAGCGGCCAGACCGCGCTAATTCCGATCAGCGCGCTGATCCAGGACGCGAAAGGTGCGCGTGTGGCGACGATCGGTGCCGACTCGCTGCTCGCGCACCGCAACGTCGTCGTCGGCCGCAATCTGGGCCCCGAGGTCGAGATCCTCGACGGCATCAAGGCCGGCGAGGCGGTGATCGCCAATCCGAACGCGCTGCTGCAGCCGGGCACCCCGGTCCGTCCGCGGCCGGCCGGGAAGACCTGATCGGCGGCCTCGCCGGCTGGCTGCAGGAATCCGGCCGGAGCGAAGCGAGGCTCCGGCTGCGGCCAGCGCGCTGCCGCGTCGAGCCGTCGTCGTGACCGATGCGGAAGCATACGTAGCGACTGCCCGGCGCGATCGATGCTGGGGATGTCGAACGGCGCGCGCGGCGATCGTGGGCGACTGCACGACGCAATGGTGCAGAAGCGGTACCGTTCTCTTCGAGATGCGATGCCGTCATATCGGATCGGATCGGATCGGCGCGCTGCGCTGCCGCCGTCGCATGGCGGTCGTTGGATGCGGCCGGGCAGGCCGCCACGTTCTGCGTCTCCAGCGTGACCCCCGTCCCCCATGCCGTGCAGACCGCCGTCACCGAGGGGCAGGCCGGCGCGTACGAGCGCCAAGACGTGATCTTCGCGAACGGCTGGTCAGCGGTGCCGGCCGTCAAAGACCGAACAATGCGCGGTAGTACACCGAAAGCCGGTCGCCGAATACGAACCAGGTCCAGCCGGCCGCCGCGATGAACGGGCCGAACGGAATCGGCGTCGAACGATCCTTGCCGCGCACGGCGAGGATCGTGCCGCCGATGACCGCGCCGATCAGCGAGGACATCAGGATGATCGGCAGCAGGCTCGCGGCGCCCATCCAGGCGCCGAGCGCGCCGAGCAGCTTGAAGTCGCCGTAGCCCATGCCTTCCTTGCCGGTCAGCAGCTTGAACAGCCAGAACACCGACCAGAGGCTCAGATAACCGATCGCCGCGCCGAGGATTGCGGTCGGCGCGTCGACGAACAGCGGCACGAGCGATATCAGCAGGCCCAGCCACAGCAGCGGCAGCGTCAGCTGGTCCGGCAGCAGCTGCGTGCGGAAATCGATGCCGCTCGCGGCGATCAGCACCCAGGTGAAGACCAGGGCCATCAGCAGGACCCAGCCGAATCCGAACTGCCAGGCGACCACCGCCGAGGCGACGCAGGTCAGCAGCTCGACCAGCGGATACTGGATCGAGATGGCGGTCTTGCAGTAGCGGCAGCGGCCGCGCAGCAGCAGCCAGCCGAGCAGCGGGATATTGTCCCACGGCGCGAGCGTGTGCTTGCAGTGTGGGCAATGCGAGGCGGCGACGACCAGATCGGGCGGTGCGGTCGCGTCCGGCGGCGTGGTGCCGAGAAACTCGTGCGCCTGCAGCCGCCAACCGTGTTCGAGCCGCGCCGGCAGGCGCAGGATCACGACGTTGAGAAAGCTGCCGACGATCAGGCCGAGCAGCCCGCACAGCGCGATCAGCGGCGCGGGCTGCGCCAGCCAGGCATAGTCGACCACGGACGGCGTCAGCCGACGACCGATGCGAGCTTGAAGATCGGCAGGTACATGCCGACCACCATGCCGCCGACGACCACGCCGATGATCACCATGATGAAAGGTTCGAGCAGGCTGGACAGTGCATCGACGGCGTTCTTGACTTCTTCCTCGTAGAACTCGGCGACTTTGAACAGCATAGCGTCGAGCGCACCGGCTTCCTCGCCGATCGCCACCATCTGCGTAACCATGTTCGGAAACAGATCGGTCTGTTTCATCGCGAGCTGCAGCTGATGACCGACAGCGACGTCGTCACGAATCCGTTTCACGGCTTCGTTGTAAACGGGGCTGCCCGTTGCGCCCGCCACGGAATCGAGTGCTTCGACCAAAGGCACGCCTGCTTTGAATGTCACGCCCAAGGTGCGGGCGTACCGGGCGATGGCAGACTGTCGAAGGATCTCGCCTACGACGGGAATCTTGAGCGTCATTCGTCCTACAAGGTGCTCGAGCTTGGTAGATCGTTTGTAAGCGAACGTGAATGCGACGCCTGCGCCAACGATGCCAAGAAGAACGACCCACCACCACTCGACGAGGAAGTTGGATGCGCTGACAAGCATCAGGGTGAACGCCGGGAGATCGGCACCGAATCCGCGGAAGACCGACTCGAACTGAGGAATCACGAAGATCAGCAGTATGCATGACACCAAAATCGCTACGGCGATCACCGCTGCTGGATAGAACATCGCTTTCTTGATCTTGCCCTTGATGCTCTCAATGTTCTCTTTGTAAGTAGCGACCGTATCCAGAATGGTATCCAGGACACCGGACGCCTCGCCGGCGCGCACCAGATTTCGGAACAGTTCGTCAAACTGAACAGGGAACTTGGCCAATGCCTCGTTGAGAGAAGATCCTCCCTCGATATCTGCCTTGATCGTGGTCAGCATGTCCTTCATGCGCTGGTTCTTCTGGCCGCCGGCGACGATCTCGAAGCCTTGCACCATCGGCACGCCGGCCGCCATCATCGTCGCCAGCTGACGCGCGAAAATCGCGATGTCGCGGGTCTTTATCTTGCTGCCGCTCTTGCCGAACAAAGGCTTCGGCTTGGGCTTGACGGTCTGCGGATTGATGCCCTGCTTGCGCAGATCGGCCTTGACGAGGCTGGCGTTCTTGCTGTTGGCCTCGCCCTTGATCTTGACGCCGCGCTTGTCGAGGCCGACCCAGACGAAGGTCTGCAGCTCGCTGATCTTGGCTCGGGCTTTCGCTACCTGTGCGCGCTCGGCGGCGGCGGTTTTGGCCTGTTTGGCGCGAAGAGCGGTCACGGTTGCCATGGCTTAGTCCTTGGTCACGCGATTGATTTCGGCGAGGCTGGTCAGCCCGTTCTTGACCTTGAGCAGGGCGGAGGCGCGCAGATCGTTGATGCCGATGCGTTTGGCCTCGGCGGCGATCTGCAGCGCATTGCCGCCGGCCAGGACGATCTTCTGGATGTCCTCGCTCATCGGCATGACCTGATAGATGCCCAGGCGTCCCTTGTAGCCCTCGTTGCAGCCGGGACAGCCGACCGCCTCGTAGATCTCCAGGCCGGCGTCGATCTCAGCCTGCGTGAAGCCTTCCGCGAGCAGGGCCGGCGCCGGGATGTTGGCCGGCCGCTTGCACTCGTGCAGGCGCCGCGCCAGACGCTGCGCGATGACCAGGGTCACCGAACTGGTGATGTTGTACGGCGCGATGCCCATGTTCATCAGACGCGAGATCGTCTGCGGGCCGTCGTTGGTGTGCAGGGTCGACAACACCATGTGGCCGGTCTGCGCTGCCTTGATCGCGATCTCGGCTGTTTCGAGGTCGCGGATCTCGCCGACCATGATGACGTCCGGATCCTGGCGCAGGAAGCTGCGCAGCGCCGCGGCGAAGGTCATGCCGCGCTTGGCGTTCTGCTGCACCTGATTGATGCCGGGCACGCGGATTTCGACCGGATCCTCGACCGTGGAGATGTTGCGGCCTTCCACGTTGAGGATGTTGAGCGCGGTGTACAGCGACACGGTCTTGCCCGAGCCGGTCGGGCCGGTCACCAGCACCATGCCGTAGGGTTTCTCGATCGCTTCGAGGAACAGCTTCTTCTGGTTTTCCTCGTAGCCGAGCTTGTCGATGCCGAGCTTGGCCGCCGACGCGTCCAGGATACGCAGCACGATCTTCTCGCCGAACAGCGTCGGGCAGGTGCTGACGCGGAAGTCGATCGACTTGGTCTTGGACAGGTTGAGCTTGATGCGCCCGTCCTGCGGCACGCGCTTCTCGGCGATGTCCAGGCCGCTCATGACCTTCAGGCGCGAGGCGATGCGCGCGTTGAGCTTGGCCGGCGGCGAGGCGACCGCGCGCAGCATGCCGTCCATGCGCAGGCGCACGCGGTAGGCGGTCTCGTAGGGCTCGAAGTGGATGTCCGACGCGCCGCGCTTGATCGCGTCGACCAGCACCTTGTTGATGAAGCGCACGACCGGCGCGTCCTCGGCCGAGTTGGCGTCGACGCCGGTATCGTTCTCGTCGCCGTCGACGCCACCGAGGTCGAGGTTCTCGAGGCCCTCGTCGTCGCCGAACGATTCCAGCGTCGCATTGGTCGCGGTCAGCGCCTGGTCGATCGCGCGGTCGAGCAGGGCGTCGTCGACCAGGATCGGCTCGACGCTGTGATTGGACTGGAACTTGATCTCGTCGAGCGCGCGCAGGTTGGTCGGATCGGACACGCCGAGGAACAACCGGTTGCCGCGCTTGAACAGCGGCAGCGCGCGGTGCTTGGTGACCAGCTCTTCCTTGACCAGCTTGATCGGCACCTGGGCGACGTCGATGCTGCCCAGATCGATCAGCGGAATGCCGAACTCGGCCGAGGTCGCCTGCGCGACCAGTCCGCTGCCGACCAGGCCGTGCTCGATCAGCCAGGGGCCGATCGGAATGCGCTGGCGTGCCGCCTCCTCGGCGGCCTTGCGAGCTTCGTTCTCGCCGAGGACGCCGTCGGCGACCAGGCGCCGGGCGATGCCGCTCAGACCGGTCAGCGCAGCCGTGTTCGTCGATACAGCCATAGGAAGGTCACGCAAGCCCCTGTCGGATCGGCTGAATCTACCGCAATCGAGGGGTTTGGAGAACCATGCGTATCACAAAATCACGACCTCACATCAGGCTGCGCCTAGCGAGCTCGAGTCAATGTGAGGCGTCAAGTGCAGCCGTTGGGCCGGTAAGGTGTTGGTACCGTCGACGTACATGACCAGTCGCCAGTCGGTCCACGCGTCACGGTTACCGTACTGGTCGTGCCGAGAAGCACATTGCCTTTCAGTAGGCAGGTGATTGTGCCGTTGGGCACGTCCAGCGTGATATCGCAGCGATCGGTCGTCGCGAGGAGGCCGATGTCGTCTAGTGTGAATGCAGTTGCGCCGTCGTTGACCTTGTTTTCGAATCCAGATTTGCCGGCTGCTATCTCGGCCAAGCCGGAGATTGCGACGGTGCGGGCGACGTATCCCTGATAGGTAGGCATGGCGATCGACGCCAGGATGCCTACGATTGCGATCACGACCATCAATTCGATAAGCGTGAAGCCGCGAGATGCCATGACCATCCCCCTGTTGTCAATCTGCTCAGCACGTTTCGTGCCAATCACAAGGGGCGAGGCCATGAAAGAAAGGGCCCCGAAGGGCCCTTTCATAGGCTGAGCAACCGCAGTAGCGATTACGGGCAGGACGGCGTCTTGTACTTCGCGTCGATACCCGCGCCGCTGGTGCACGTCCAAGTGCCCTGCGCGTCACGAGCCCAAACCAGGTCGTTGCCCGACAACACGGGCGATGCGTTGTTATCGAACGATGCTGTGATCGTCGCGGTGCCATCCGCGTTGATAACGACCTGCGGCACGCCGGTGCCAGGCTGCAGGGTGAGGCTGGTCTGAGAACCACCGCCTACCAGGTTCGAACCGGTGAACTGCGGGTCGCACTCACCAGCGCCGTCACCGATCGTGGTGCGATTGTCGAGAACGCAAGCTTCAATCGCGGTCTTGCCCGAGCCCGACTCAGACTGTACGCGCGCGAACTGCGACTTCGCCACATAAGTTTGGTACTGCGGGATGGCGATGGCCGCCAGGATGGCGATGATCGCGACGACGATCATCAGTTCGATCAGCGTGAAGCCCTGGGTCTTCTTGAAGTTCATGGATGTTTCCTCTTGGCGAAAGATGGATCCGGATTTCCCCTGAATTTCTTCCGATGCCGGCCGGGCGCTTGATGAGTCCCTATCGCCCGCTCCGTCCCGCACCGGAAGCGTGCCCAGGTTCGTGCAGCATGTATGCCAAGGGTGTTCAGAAAAACGGGATCGAATCGTTACAATCTGTCATTCTAGATTTTATCTATAGAAATCAAATAATTACGATGCTCACGGGCCTGTGTGAACGCTATGGGAAGAGTTATGTGAGATTTGGGTGACGGCAAGCGCTGCGCCGCACCAATCTGACTGCTCAATTGTTGCTCAACGGGGGAGGGTATACGTGACATCCAGTGCACTAAGCGTCACAAAGTGACGCTGCGTGTCGAGTAAGGGGCGGGAGAAGTAGGCTTCAGTCGCGTCGGGTGGGCATTGAGGCGTTCATAAGATCGCCTCGGGAGGCCACATAAGGTCTGCGCGGCTAAGCTAACCGATTGAAAAGTCTAGAATTCACTATCTGCGGCGAACGAGATGAAGTGTAGGAGATGGTCGAGGACGAAAGTGAACGCGAGCGGGGGCATGTGCGGCGATAACGGTTGCGCCACGGCGATTCGCCAGGTTGTATCGCGCCAGCAAGGTTATCGCGACTGCATTCAGCTCACCGGCCAGGCCCATCGGCCACCGAATCCGGCCCGGCAGCACGCAACCGGGGGATCGATTGCCAATGCGCGTTCGTCGCCAATCCGCTCGTACGTTGCCCATCGATGTGTGCACCAAGTTCAGCAGAACGATCGAGCCGATACGAGCGCCTGAGACGATCGAATAAAGTGTGAAGGCGCACAACCTCCCGAACTTGACGTGTTTGCCGAAGCGAGGGGCCGTTCCGACGTGAGGCCGCCATGTATCATCGAAAGGTGACTCTACCGAGCCGTCACGGGTCTGATCGCGCCCCTTCCCAAGGCGTTCCAGGTCGATGGCGGCCTTGATTTTAGACGCGTGACTCCGAGAAGGGTGGGAGTTTCACGGGGACAAGCTACCTTTCCGAAGGTCGTGGGCGGGTACGACACGGCTTTATACATGGATTGCTGCCGATAAGGGGGCGGAACATGTACCTCAAGACGCTGTGGGCGCATACGCTCACGGGAGTTTCTGTGATTGCGATGGCAAGTGTCTCGGCGCCAAAGATTGCGTGGGGGCAGGATCTTGCCTGTATCGGCAAAGGCGGACAGGCAGAGTGCCGATCCTTGGAGCCCAGTGTCTGGTGGTGCTCGGCTAGTTACGGAACCTTAGGGGCGGATAGTCACGACCAATGTGGGAGCTATCTTTCGTCCAATCCCTGCACGACCGAAGGAGAGGCGTGGGAAGCGGCTGATGCGAAGGCCTTCGAGTTGCATCCCGATATTTGTCATGGGCCGGGCCGAGCCCAGAACGAAGAGCGCCTGTACTTCTCGACAATCTATATGTATGCGAAAAATCATATATTCGATTTGACGATTGGGTTTCCGCATCCGCAGACCGGTGTTTGTGCGGTTTCGACAATCCACAACGGAGCTATATCAGGTTGTACTAGAGGATGGTTTTGTCCACCTGCTTACGAATTAGTTCCGGATCAAGATGCGTACTATTGCAAGCGATTGAAGCCGGAGGCTTGTACTGCAGGCAATCCTATCCAATGTGCAGGCGGTCAGAAGACTCAGAAAGAAGTTGATTTGGCTGCTGTAGGTGACTCGTCATTGGAATTCGCTCGGTTCTATTCGAGCACGGGTTTCTACAGCTCCATAGGCGCAGCTCCCGACCCCCAAGGCATCGGAATCAACTGGCGCCATAATTGGCAGCGCAGCACAGTGTACGAGCCGGCGGCGAGCGGTGGCGTGGCCGTGGCCTATGTAGTGCGACCGGATGGCGACTATCGCCACTTCAAGTGGGTTGGCGGCGTTTGGGCTGGTCGCAATGACAAATCCGAATCTTTGACCGAACTGACCAGTGGCGGCGTCAGAACCGGCTGGCGCTATGTCGATGCCAGTGACACGGTAGAGCTGTACGACGAGGACGGCCGGTTGCAGTCGATCACGACCAAAGCCGGGCTGATGACGACCTTGGCCTACAGCGATGGCACGACACCGATCGCGATTGCTCCCGTTTCTGGTCTGCTGATTCGGATCCAGGACTGGAGCGGGCGCTCGATTGACTTGCGCTATGACGCCGAGTCGTTCGTTAAGGAGATGATTGATCCCGAAGGAAACGTCCACCGCTACCGGTATGACGCCTTGAAGCGACTGGCGTTCGTCGATCGTCCGGAGCTGCCGGCGGTCAGTCGGGAATATCACTACAACGAGACTGACTACATTGCCAATACCAGCACACGACAGGTGCTGTTGACGGGTATCACCGACGAGAACGGTTCGCGCTTCGCATACTACAAATATGACTCGGCCGACCGCGCCTACGAAGAATGGCACGGCGATGCCGATGCCAATAAGCTGACTCTGGTATTTTCCGGCAACTATATGACGGCGACGTCGTGGACGCGTACGACCGATGCCCTGGGCCAGACGCGGCGCAAGAAGTTCGCCGCCGTGAACGGCATCCTGCGCGATGCCGGCGAGGACCGCTGCGCGAATGCGACCTGCTCGTCGGTGAGCGCCAGCACCAGCGTGACGTATGACGGCAACGGCAACCGTGACCAGGCGACCGACTACGCTGGTACCGTCACCGACTACAGCTACAACACGCGCGGACTGGAGACGCAGCGGATCGAGGCGACCACGGCGACGGGGCCCGGCTCGGCGAAGCGCACTATACAGACCGACTGGCACAGCACGTTGAACGTGCCGACCGAGAGGCGCACTTATGACGCTGCCAGTGTCCTGCAGGCACGCACGCGGTGGGCTTACAACGCGCGCGGCCAGGCGACGGCGACCTGCGAGATCGATCCCGTGGACGCGGCTGCGATGGCCTACACCTGCAGCGCAACCACGGCGCCGCCGGCCGGTGCCAAGGTGCGGCGCACGGTGATGACCTACTGCGAATCGGCCGACGTGACGCTCGGTACCTGCCCGCTGGTCGGCTTGCTGCTGTCGGTCAATGGCCCGCGCGCGAGCACGGATACGGGTATGGGCGGTCTCGACGATGTGACGACGTATACGTACCGCGCGGCCGACGATCCGACTT
The DNA here is from genome assembly GCA_003241385.1 of Rhodanobacter denitrificans. Taxonomy (GTDB): domain Bacteria; phylum Pseudomonadota; class Gammaproteobacteria; order Xanthomonadales; family Rhodanobacteraceae; genus Dokdonella; species Dokdonella denitrificans_A. Next base: position 36,954 of record QFPO01000011.1, on the reverse strand, counting down.
GCTCCAGCGCGGGCGCCTGCACCTATCGCAAGGGCGATCTGTGGAAGGTCACCAATGCGCTGGGCCAGGTCGTCGAAACCGTCAGCTACGACAAGAACGGTCGCATCACGCGCGGCAAGGATGCCAACGGCACGCTGACCGATTTCACCTACCACCCGCGCGGCTGGTTGGCGACACGGACCGTACGCGCCAATGCCAGCGGGTTCCCGTCGACCGATGATGCGACGACGACGCTGGCCTACGACGCGGTCGGCAACGTCACGCGCGTGACCCAGCCCGACGGCAGCTATCTGGATTACGGTTATGACGCGGCGCATCGACTGCTGTCGGTCACCGACAACCTCGGCAACACGCTCGACTACTGTCCCGGCGGCGTCGGCACGGCCAACTGTCTGGACGGCGCCGGCAACCGCGTCGTCGAGGAGACCCGCAATGGTGCCAGCGTCGTCAAGCGGACGCTGCGGCGGACCTACGACCAGCTCGGTCAATTGACCTCGCAGATCAACGCGCAGAACCAGGCCACGCAGACCTGGCCGACGCTGGGCGGATACGACGGCAACGGCAATCCGACCCAGGTCGTCGATGGGCTCGGCGTCGAAACGCGGCAGAGCTACGATCCGCTGAACCGGTTGACGCAGACGATCCAGGACTACCTGGGGCCGGACCTCGCCACCCGCGATTCGACGACCGGCTATGGCTACGACGCCCGCGACAACCTGGTCAGCGTGACCGATCCGGACGGCCTGACCACGACCTATACCTATGACGGCTTGAACGATCAGACCGGTCTCTCGAGCCCGGATACCGGCAGCACCACCTACACCTACGATGCAGCCGGCAACCGTCGCACCCAGACCGATGCGCGCGGCATCGTGACCACCTATACCTACGATGCGCTCAATCGCCTGACCGGTATCAGCTATCCGACCAGTGCCCTCGATACGAGCTATGCCTACGACCAGCCGGATGGCACGACCGGCTGCAGCGGCTCGTATCCGGCCGGCCGGCTGACGCGGATCACCGAAGAGACCGGCACGACCACGTACTGCTACGACCGGCGTGGCAACGTCACCCGCAAGACGCAGGCGATGAGCGCCACGACGAACCAGATGGTCGCAAGCTACACCTGGACCAAGGCCGATCGCCTGGCCACGCTGACCTATCCAAGTGGCGGCATCGCGACCTACACGCGCAATGCGATCGGTCAGATCAGCGGCATCACCTGGAAAGCCAGCGCGGTAGCCACCCCGCAGACGGTCGTCAGTGGCGCGGCGTACTATCCGTTCGGTCCGCTCAACGTGCTGACCTACGGCAACGGGCGCACGCTGACCCGGACCTACGATCAGGACTACGCGATCGACGCGATCCAGAGCAGCCACGTCGACGGTCTGAAGATGGACCTGACGGTCGATGTGATGGGCAACATCGTCGACGGCACGGACGTGATCGGCGGGTCGCCGCAGGTGACCTACAGCTACGATCGCCTGTATCGGCTGACCGGCTCGACGGCCGGCGCCACGCCGATCGAGGCCTTCACGTACGGGCCGACCGGCGACCGCCTGAGCAAGACCGTCGGCACCGGTTCACCACAGGCTTATACCTACGCGTCGGGCAGCCACCGCCTGGCCAGTGTCGGCGGCGTCGGTCGCAGCCACGACGCCAACGGCAATCTGACCTCGGCGCCGTTCGCCTCACCGATGGGCTATGACGATCGCAATCGCTTGGCCAGACTCACCGTCGGCACCGAGAAGATCAGCTATCACTACAACGGCCGCGGCGAGCGGGTGCACAAGTTGCGCGACCTCACGCGCGAGGAGGTGCTGTACGACGAGAGCGGCAAGCGGCTGCACAGCTTCGTGCAGAGCTCGGGCGGCTTCGGTACCAATGCGTTTCAGGAGTACGTGTACCTGGACGACGTGCCGGTGGCGGTCGCCAATGCCTCGGGTATCGCCTACCTGGAGGCCGATCATCTGGGCACGCCCCGTGTCGCGGTGAACCCGACGACCAATGCCTGGCGCTGGCGCTGGAACTTCTTCGGCACGGCCTTCGGCGAGCACGCGCCGACGCTGCCGGCGAGCGGCGCGCTCACGCTCGATCTGCGCTACCCGGGCCAGACCTACGAAGCGGAGACGGGGCTGCACTACAACTACTTCAGGGATTACGAGCCCGGTACGGGGCGATACGTGGAGAGTGATCCACTCGGCCTTGTGGGAGGAATTAATACGTATTCTTATGTATCCTCTAATTCGCTTACGCGAATTGATCCTGCGGGCCTAGAAGGTGTGGGGCCATGGACATTCCCTGTGCCTGATCCTGAAGCGGAGTTGTGTGGAGCAGAGAATAAGTGCGCCAATAAAGTCTTTATGAAAAACTTTATGGATATGAGGAGAGCAAACTGGAAGCTATCGGATAAATATTTTCATTGTAAGGCGAATTGTGAGGCGGTCAGGTGTGGTCCTTGTGGTTTTTCACATGCGTGTCGTATAAGCGACCTGCGCGAGTGGTTTGATCAAAATATTAAGAATGACTCTGTTGCCAGTTCAGAGGCTGATCAAGTGGCCAATCGGCACGGGCGCGATGGTGCTCAAAATGGCTCTGACATATCTTGCACGGTGATTTGTGCAAACTTTCGTCCTAACGGCTTGCCGTCTAGGTATTGATTGTGAAGAAGAAGTTGGCTTTTTTATCAATAGTGCTGATGTCGATAATTTTTGTTGGTTTCGTTATGAGATTCTTAGAGATAGATTCTTGTTTAGACCGAGGTGGGGCATGGGACTATACGGTCGGTTCATGTGATGAATGATGTTGTGCAGCATTGGGTGTTGAGATTAGATGTGCTGTCTGCTCACTGTTGCCTTCATAAGGCTCGGTCGGTTATTAATTTTATGTCAATTCTCGAGGACCTTGCCGTGGCCTAATCCCTTTGGGCGGTCATGACAAGTGTTCACCCGGCTTCGAAGCCATTCGCGAAGATCGCCTCCGCCGACAACGCCACGCCGACCTCGAGAAATCCGACGTAACCGTCGGCGTTGCTACCCGAGACCGTCGCCATTTGGTACACGGCGCCGTCGTCGCGGAACACGTTGTCGGTGGCCAGCGACACGCCGTTCAAGTTCTGCGCGCTGCCCGGATACAGCGAGCTCTACGCGTAGACCTGGCGGCAGAGGTCTTCGGGCAGGGCCAGTTGCGAGATCCGGGCGGCGTTATGGCCGGAGGTGGCCTGGGCCAACGAGTCGTAGATCTCGAAGTGGATATGCGGCCAGCGGCCGGGGTAGCAGCCCGGGAAGATCGTCGTGAACGTGACCTCGCCGTCGGCGTCGCTGACCTGCACACCGCGCAGGTAGTTCTGGGTCTGCGCGCCCGATGAATACATCGAATAGCGACCGCTGGCGTCGCACTGCCAGATGTAGACGGCGGCACCGGCGCGCGGTGCGCAGCTCGTCGCGGTGCTGACCAGCTGCAGCGTGAGGCTCATCGGCGTGCCGGGCGCGACCGCGGTGCCGGACGCGCCGAAGCTCGGGCGGATGTCCGATCGCACGATGCCGGTCTGGGTCAGTACGTTCGGGCCGTTGGTGCCGTCGCCGGGGTAGGGGCCTTCGGTCTCGGACGGGATCAGCGTGCAGGCCAGCGACGGCATCGGCAGCAGGGCGACGGCGCCGGCGGTGCCGAACCATCTGAGCAGGCGGCGGCGTTCCTGCAGGACGCGGACGGTCTCGGTCAGCGAGGCATGGTGACTGCCGAGCAGCGGTAGCGGACGGGGCTTGGACATCGGACTCTCCCGGGCGAAGGGCGGCTGGGGCGCGAATGAGGTGGCGAGCGCGGCTCGGCGCATGCCGCGCACGACCCAGGCTGGACCTGTACTGTGCAAGCGCCGCGCAGGCAATGAGGAGAGATCGTGGAGCGTGGAAGCGCCGCTCCCGGACCGGACAAGGTCACGGCGTCGATGCCCGCACGTGAGCCGGTGGCCGCGATTCCGGGCGCGTGGGGTGCCGTCCCGTTCCCCGTGCGGGGCGATCGGTCGGCGACGATCACGCCGTAATGGATTGATACTTATAGCGATAAGCACGCGCATGCCGGTTGTCGGCCAGCGCGGATCGGCACCCCGCCGGCAGCGCTCCGATAAAAGGCGCATACTGGACAGCCGCCAGACGGCAGGACGACGTGCGGCACTGCACCCTGTTCCAGTTTCGCCTGAGCGACAACCAGAGCATCGGCCCGGCGGCGCTGCGCAAGCTGTGGGCACGGGCCAGCGGATCGCGCGACGTGTCGGTCCAGCGTGAAGTGCGCGATGCCGGTTTCGGCAAGCGCGTGCCGGTCTATCTGCTGTGCGGTCCGCCTCAGCTGATCCAGGTGCATGCGGTCGAGGATCGGCTGCGCGAGCTGCTGAGCGGATCGGGTCTGATCGCGATCTTCTCGTCGGTGCGTCTGTCCTGATCGGCGAATTTTACGGCCCGCGGTTCGGCCCCCATCCTTCCGGCGAACAGAGGCCGACATGAGCTATGACATCGGTATCGGCAGCTGCATCGCGATCGACGGCGATACCGTCCTCGTCAAGCTCGACAGCGTGATGGTCAAGCGTCTGGTGCCCAACTCGCCGTGGCGCAAGTCCGGGACGAGCACCCTGACGCTCGACCGGGCGTTGTGCAGCGTGCAACGCAAGCCCGCGATCGGCAGCGAGGTCTATCTGGACCATGCGGCCCTGACCCGCACGGCGCGTGGCAAGCTCGATCTGTATGGCGACGGCGTCCTGCGGCCGGTCGACCTCAGCCAGTTGCTGGACAATCTGCATCCGCAGCCGGCACCCACGCCCAGCGCGAAGGGCCGCTCGATGTTCGGGCGCCGCTGAGCCAGCCCCGGGAGCGGCCCGCGAGGCGCTTCTTCCGCGAGATCGGCACCCGGCCGCCGGCAAGGCACCCGGCATCGTTCCCGTGCGCCGTGCGGCATGACCGTAGGCGCAAAATCGCTCGAGCCTGCACGCCCGTCGCCGCGCCCAAGCGGACGTACTCGAAGCGGCGTCAGCTCGGCCGATCCGACCAGACTCGCCCGGATGCATCAGGCTCGCCCGCACCTCGGGATGTGCGACATCGGCACCGTCCAGGGACCGCGCGGTCGCGGCGGAGAGACCTCGTCGTGCCGCGCACGGCGGGCTCATTCGACGTCGAGTCGTCCGGCGGCGGTCCGCCGACGCGCGCACCGAACCGGCCTTCACACGATATGCTTTGCCTCCTGGTCGGTGGCCAGGCGCCGCCCGGGACATCCTTCGTGATGCGTGATCCCCCGCTCATGTTCGTGCTGTTCGGATTGGTTTTCTTCACGACGGCGGGAAGCCTGCTGCTGCGGTTTGCCGCTCCCGCGCTGGCGTTGCTGGGCATCGATGAGCCGATCCTGGTGTGGATACCGCTGGCGGTCGCGGCCGTGTCCGCCGGTCCAATCGCGGCACGCGTGTTCGATCATGCGACGAGGCAGGTTGCGCAATGGCGCTGGCAGGGCGCCTGCGTCGGTCTGTATGCCGTCCTGGTCGGCATCGCCGTTCTGGCGGCGCAGATGGCGTTGATGCGGCACTCGGCGGGCGGATGGCTGCTGGTCGTATGGGCGGTCATCTTCGTCGCAGGGTGCGGGGTTCTGGGGCTGCCTGCGATGTTGCTCGGCGCTGCGATCGGGGCGTGGTGCGCCGGCGCCGAAGCGGGCGCGGACGCGCCGGCGCCGGGTTCGCGTCGAAATCGACGCGCGTAATATTGAACAACTGTCACAGTGGTACTTTTTCCCCTGTGATCAAGCACGTACGAAGAACGGTTCCGTGATCTACTTGCCGCCCGGACGGACGCGGGGAGTGGGACGATGAGACGTGGTAGCGGAGGCTGGTTGACGAACCTGTCGATCGGCGCCAAGACCGTGCTGGGCTTCGGCCTGGTTCTGGCCATGTTCGTGATCACCTGCGTGGTCGTGCTGTTCACGCTGTCGCGCGCCGAGCAGGCGCGGCTGCTGCGTCAGCAGAGCATGACGACGATCGAGCAGGTACTGGTCACCGCGCGGCTGATGCGCGAGGAAGAGGTCGCGCTCAAGAATCAGGTGCTGTTCGGCAATGCCGAGCGCGAGGCGACGTACCGCGAGGCGGACCGGCGCTTCAAGGAGCAGATCCGCACGCTGTCGCTGACCGTGTCCGATCATCCGGCCCAGCAGCAGGACGTGGAGCGCGTCGCCCAGCTCGAGCGCGACTGGACGACGATGGCCGACGGCATCGTCGCGGCCGTGCCGGCGTCGGCCGGGCAGCGCGTCGCCTTCGCGCAGGGCCTGGATGCGGGTGCAATGGCCACGCTGTCGACCAAGGTCGACGAGATCATGGGCGCGCTCGACGAGGTGCTCGAGGTCGAACACGCCGAATTCGAACAGCGCCGGGCCGCTCACGACCGGCTCGAGCGGCTGACCTACGGCGTCGTGTTCGGGATGCTGGCGCTCGGGCTGCTGGTCGGCTTCGGCGCGGTGCGTCTGGCCAACCGTCTGCTGTCGCGGCCGGTGCGTGATCTGACCGAGCGGATGTCGAGCCTGGCCTCCGGCGATCTGACCGTCGACGTGCCGAACCAGGCCCGCCAGGACGAAGTCGGCGCGATCGCGCGTGCACTGGACGTATTCAAGCGCGCGGCGATCGCCACGCGCGATCAGGGCTGGGTCAAGGCCAGCGTCGCCGAGATCACCGGTGCGCTGCCGCAGGCCGAGACCGAACAGGCCTTCGCCGATACGCTGATGTCGCAGCTCAGCACGCGCATCGGCGCGGGCGTGGCGGTGTTCTACCGGCTGACCGAGCCGGCGGCCGATCGCGCCGAGCAAGGGCAGACGCTGGAACTGCTCGGCAGCTACGGGTTCCGGCAGCGCCGGCATCTGGATACGCGCTGTGCGATCGGCGAGGGCCTGGTCGGCCAGTGCGCGCGCGAGCGCAAGACGATCGTGCTCGAGCCGGTGCCGGACGACTACATCCGCATCCAGTCGGGACTCGGCGAGGCGACGCCGCGCAGCGTCATCGTGCTGCCGCTGCTGCTGCGCGAGGAACTGCTCGGCGTGCTCGAGTTCGGCAGCTTCCAGCGCTTCACGGCGACGCAGGAAGCGCTGCTGGAGGATCTGCTGCCGGTGGTCGCGCTGTCGCTGGACAACCTGCGCCGCGCGCTGCGCACGCAGGACCTGCTCGGCCGCACCCAGATGCAGGCGCGCGAGCTGCAGGCCTCGGAAGAGGAACTGCGCATGCAGCAGGAAGAGCTGGCCGCCACCAACGAAGAACTGCAGTCCAAGACGGTCGAGCTCGAGGAGCACAGCCAGCGCCTGCGCGCCTCGGAGGAGGAATTGCGCGTGCAGGCCGAGGAGCTGCAGGCCTCCAACGAGGAGCTGCGCCAGAAGACCGACACGCTCAACGAGCAGAAGAAGGTACTCGAGCAGCTGCAGCAGGACACGCTGCACAAGGCCGAGGAGCTGGCACGGGCCAGCCAGTACAAGTCCGACTTCCTCGCCAACATGTCGCACGAGCTGCGCACGCCGCTGAACAGTCTGCTGATCCTGTCGCGGACGCTGGCCGACAACGATCTGGGCAATCTCAATGAAGACGAGGTCGAGTCGGCGCGCGTCATCCACGAGTCCGGCTCGAACCTGCTGCGCCTGATCAACGACATCCTCGATCTGTCCAAGATCGAGGCCGGCAAGATGGAAGTGACGCGCGAGGACGTGGTGCTGGCCGGGTTCGCGCAGAGTCTGCAGCGCCAGTTCCGGCCGGTCGCGCTCGAGAAGGCGCTCGCATTCGAGATCGCGCTGGACGAGGATCTGCCGCAGATCGTGCACACCGACGGGCCCAAGCTCGAGCAGATCGCGAACAACCTGCTCGGCAACGCATTCAAGTTCACGCGCATCGGCCACGTGCGCGTGCGCCTGGCCCGTGCCGATGCGGCGCTGCTCGAGCGCTGCGGCCTGGCCGGACCGGCGGTCGCGCTGGCGGTCGAGGACACCGGTATCGGCATCGAGGACGACCAGCTCGAGCGGATGTTCCAGGTCTTCGAGCAGGCCGACGCCAGCACCAGCCGCCACTACGGCGGCAGCGGTCTCGGGCTGGCGATCACGCGCCGGCTGACCGATCTGCTCGGCGGGGCGATCGTCGTCGACAGCGAGCCCGGTCACGGCAGCACCTTCGTCATCGTGATCCCCGAGGCCGTCGCCGGCGAGCCGGCGACGGCGGCTCCGCCACGCTCGATCAGCGTGCGCGCGGTCTCGACCGCGCCACCCGCATCCAGGGCCCGAGGAACCCCGCCGACGCCTTCGCCCGCGCCGGCCGCGCGGGTCGCGACCGGCTGGATCCCGGACGACCGCCACCAGATCCAGCCCGGCGATACCGCGATCCTCGCGATCGAGGACGATCCGGCGTTCGCGCGCATCCTGGTCGACCTGATCCGCCGCAAGGGCCATCGCGCGCTGGCCGCCGGCGACGGCGAGAGCGGCCTGGATCTGGCGCGCCGCTACCGGCCGACCGGCGTCCTGCTCGACGTGATGCTGCCCGGCATCGACGGCTGGAGCGTGATCGAGCAGATGAAGTCCGATCCGGAGCTGCGCGCAATCCCGGTGCATTTCATCTCGGCGGTAGACGAGTCGGCGCGCGGCGAGGCGGTCGGCGCGGTCGGCTTCCTGACCAAGCCGGCCGACCGCAATGCGGTGCTGTCGGCGTTCGACCGGCTGCTGCAGCATGCCGAACACCGCACCCGGCGCGTGCTGCTGATCGACGACGACGAGGACTCGCGCCTGGCGATCATCCGCCTGATCGCCAGCGACGGAGTCGAGATCGTCGAGGCGGTCAGCGGCGAGGAGGGCCTGGACATGCTCGGCGCCGGCGGCTTCGACTGCATCGTGCTCGATCTCGGCCTGCCGGGCATCTCCGGCTTCGACTTCCTCGACATCGCCGCCGCGCGCGGCGGTCTGCCGCCGGTGGTGATCTATTCGGCGCGCGAGCTGTCGGGCGAGGAGAGCGTACGCCTGCGCCAGCACACCGACAGCATCGTGATCAAGGGCGCGCGCTCGAACGAGCGCCTGCTCGACGAGGTCAGCCTGTTCATGCACAGCATCCGGCCGACCGGCGCGGGCGTGGTCCGCGACATCGACGCCGGCCTCAGCGGCAATACGGTCTTGATCGTCGACGACGACATGCGCAACATCTTCGCCTTGTCCAAGACGCTGCGCGCGCGCGGCCTCAACGTGGTCATGGCGCAGGACGGACTGAAGGCGCTGCGCCAGATCGAGGAGAACCCGGCGATCGACATCGTGCTGATGGACATCATGATGCCCGGCATGGACGGCTACGAGACGATGCGACGGATCCGCGCGCTGCCGCGCCATGCGCAGCTGCCGATCATCGCGGTGACCGCCAAGGCGATGCAGGGCGATCGCGACAAGTGCCTGGAAGCCGGCGCCAGCGACTATCTGGCCAAGCCGGTCGACGTCGACAAGCTGCTGTCGATGATGCGGGTCTGGCTGCAGGCATAGGCGATGCGCGGAAGGGCGGACATCGAGGATATCGAGGTCGAACTGTTCGTACGGGCGATGCAGTTGCGGCACGGCTACGACTTCGGCGACTACGCCCCGGCCTCGCTGAAGCGGCGCGTGCTCGGCCTCGTCCACAGTACCGGCAGCGCGCACATCGGCGATCTGACCGCGCGCGTGCTGCGCGACGACCGCCTGGTCACCGACGTCGTCGCCGGCCTGTCGGTGCCGGTCTCGGAGATGTTCCGCGATCCGTCGGTGTTCCGTGCCCTGCGTGACGAAGTGCTGCCGATGCTGGCCTCCTACCCGGTCATCAACATCTGGCAGGCCGGCTGCGCGTACGGGCAAGAGGTCTACTCGCTGGCGATCCTGCTCGAGGAGGCCGGCCTCTACGAGCGCGCGCAGATCTATGCGACCGACTTCAGCGACGTGGCGCTGGCGCGCGCGCAGGAAGGCATCTTTCCGGCGCGCGACGCTCGGGCCTATTCGGAGAACTACCTCGCTGCCGGCGGCCGTCGTTCGCTGGCCGACTACTACCACGCGCGCTACGACTTCATGAAGTTCGACGAACGGCTCAAGGCGCGTATGACCTTCGCCAACCACAACCTGGTATGCGACGGCGTCTTCTGCGAGGCGCATCTGATCCTGTGCCGCAACGTGCTGATCTACTTCAACGACGCGCTGCAGGATCGCGTGCTGCGCCTGTTCCGCGACAGCCTCGTGCGCGGCGGCTTCCTGTGCCTGGGCAGCCGCGAGAACCTCGAGATGGCGGCCACTGCGCGCGACTACGTGCCGGTCAACCGGCGCGCGCGGATCTACCGGCGGGCGGTGCGCGACCGATGAGCGCCCGGCCGGTCCAGGCGATCGTCGTCGGCACCTCGGCCGGCGGCCTGCGCGCGCTGCACGTGCTGCTACACGGGCTGGACGGTGCGCTGCCGGTGCCGATGGTGATCGTCAGCCACACCGGTTCGAGCGACATGGGCATCTTCTGCGAGCTGCTGACGCACTACAGCCGCCTGCCGGTCGAGGAGGCGCGCGAGCGCGTGCGGCCGCGCCCGGGCATCATCTACGTGGCGCCCTCGGGCTATCATCTGCTGGTCGAGCGCAGCGGGCGGTTCGCGCTGTCGATCGACGCGAAGGTGGGCTTCTCGCGGCCGTCGATCGACGTGCTGTTCGAATCGGCCGCCGAAACCTGGGGCGGCGGACTGGTGGCCGTGGTGCTGACCGGTGCCAACCACGACGGGGCGGCCGGTCTGTGCCGCGTGCGGGCGCGCGGTGGCATCGCGATCGTGCAGGATCCGGCGACCGCGGAGGCTGCGGCGATGCCGGAGGGCGCGCTCGCGCTGGCCGGCGCGGACCACTGCCTGCCGCTGGAGGCGATCGCGCCGTTGCTCAACAGGATGTGCCTCGCATGATCGGCAAACCCAAGATCCTCTCGGTCGACGACACGCCGGCCAATCTGAAGGCGGTGCGTACGCTGCTGTCGCGCTTCGACGTGGAGGTGATCGAGGCGCGCAGCGGCAACGAGGCGCTGGCGGCCACGCTCGATCACGAGTTCGCGCTGATCCTGCTCGACGTCAGCATGCCGGACATGAGCGGGTTCGAGGTCGCCAACCTGCTCGCGCAGGAACCGAGCACGCGCGAGACGCCGATCATCTTCGTGTCGGCGACCTATGCCGACGAGGTGCATCGCCTGCAGGGCTATCATTCCGGCGCGGTCGACTACATCACCAAGCCGCTCGACGAGCGCGTACTGCGCTCGAAGGTGCAGGTGTTCCTGGACCTGTACAAGCGCGGCACAATGCTCAAGCGCGCGCTGAGCCAGCTCGCCGAGCGCAATGCGCAGCTCGAGCGCGAGATCGCCGAGCGCCGCCAGTCCGAGGCCGAGGTCCGCCATCTGGCCAGCCACGACCACCTGACCGGACTGCCGAACCGGCGCGAGTTCATGGACGTGCTCGAGCGCGCGATCGCGCGCAGCGCATCCGACGGCGCGTCCTGCGCGCTGCTGTACTTCGACGTCGACGGCTTCAAGCCGATCAACGATCTGCACGGCCATCTGGTCGGCGACGAGGTGCTGCTGCGGATCGGCGAGCGGCTGCGCACCTGCTGCGACGAGGGTTCGACGGCCGCGAGGCTCGGCGGCGACGAGTTCGCGATCGTCGTCGATCGAATCGCCGATCTCGACGCCGCGGCCGCCTATGCGGAGCGCGTCGCCGTGTGTCTGGGCAAGCCGTTGTCGCTGGCCTCGGCCGACGAGCATGAACCGCTGCAGCTGTCGGTGCGCCTCAGCATCGGCATCGCGCTGTGTCCGTTGCACGGCAGCGACTGCGACGATCTGATCCGCGCGGCCGACCAGGCGATGTACGCGGCCAAGCGCGCCGGCAACGGGCACGGTGCGGTCATGGCCAGAAGCGGCGACTCGGCATGAGCGCCCGCATCGCACTCGCGACGGCGCCGCCCGCGCGTGGTCTCGACGAGGACATGGCGCCGCTGCTCGCGGCGCTGCACGCGGCCGGCGCGGAGGCGCTCGCGGTCGACTGGGACGACGCATCGGTCGACTGGCACGGCTTCGACGCCGTGCTACCGCGCTCGACCTGGGACTACTGCGAACGGCTGCCGGCGTTCCTGGACTGGACGCGCCGCGTCGCCGCGGCGACGCGGCTGCTCAATCCGGCCGACGTGATCGCCTGGAACACCGACAAGCATTATCTGCATGCGCTCGCCGAGGCCGGTGTCGCGATCATTCCTTCGCGTTTCGTCGAGCCCGGCGACGATGCCGGTGCCGCCTGGCACGCGTTCCTCGATGCGCATCCCGGTGACGGCGACGTCGTCGTCAAGCCGGCCGTCGGTGCCGGTTCGCGCGATGCCGAGCGGCATCCGCGCACTGCGTCCGCTGCCGCCGTGGCGCATATCGCGCGTCTGCTCGAGGCCGGGCGCAGCGCGCTGCTGCAACCGTATCTGGATCGCGTCGACGTCGACGGCGAGACCGCCCTGGTGCACGTCGACGGACGCTACAGCCATGCGATTCGCAAGGGACCGCTGCTGCAGCGTGCGGCGCCGGCGACGCGCGCGCTGTTCGCGGCCGAACGGATCAGTGCGCGCGAACCAGACGCCGACGAGCGCGCGCTGGCCGAGCGCGTGCTCGCCGCGGTGCCGTTCGACGGCCCTCTGGCCTATGCGCGCGTCGATCTGGTCCGCGCCGGCGACGGCACGCCGTGCCTGCTCGAGCTCGAGCTGGTCGAGCCGTCGCTGTTCTTCGATCACGCGGCCGGCTCGGCGGCACGCCTCGCCGAGGCGATCCTGCGCCGCGTGCGCCGCGTGCGCCGCTGACGCAGCCGCCCGGGCGAGCGGCATCCCGATCGTCCGACTGCGCAGTGTCGCGCTCGCGGGCTTGCGCGATCGCGTCGCGTGACGTAGGCGAGGGCGCGCGAGGATCGATGGGGCGATGCTGGTCAAGAATTGATCGACCCGGGTTGACAGCGCATAACGGCGCGGCCTGCAGGGCATCATCCCAGGACTATCCACAGGCCTGTCCACGGCCGCTGTGGAAAACTCCGGCGGCCGACGTGACCCGCTGCCGACGCCATGCGCGAGGACGGTGACGGAATCCGCCCGGATCGGCTGCCCGTGCCGACGCCGGAACCGCACGCGTCGCGACCGCACGCTGCGCGGCAGGTACAGCGCTGCATGCCGGCCGCGACCGCGATTGTTTCCGCCGGTGCCGCGCTGTGCGGAATCGCGGCGTTCGCCGAGCCACGTTACAATGCCGGCCCGCTGCGGCGGGCGCGAGCCCTGCGGCCCGTCGGCCGCCCTCCGGTGTCCACACCCGTTGTCCGAAGGAATGTCCCCACGATGAAGATCCTGGTCGGCTACAAGCGCGTCGTCGATTACAACGTGCGCATCCAAGTCAAGCCGGACGGCAGCGGCGTCGTCACCGACGGCGTCAAGCTGTCCGCCAATCCGTTCGACGACATCGCGCTGGAAGAAGCGCTGCGTCTGCGCGAGAAGGGCGTCGCGAGCGAGGTCATCGTCGCCACGATCGGCCCGGCCGACGCCCAGGCGCACATCCGCAACGGTCTGGCGATGGGCGCGAACCGCGCGATCCACGTCGTCACCGCCGAGGCGATCCAGCCGCTGACCGCGGCGCGCGCGCTGCTCAAGCTGGTCGAGAAGGAGCAGCCGCAGATCGTGCTGCTCGGCAAGCAGGCGATCGACGACGACGCCAACCAGACCGGCCAGATGCTGGCCGCGCTGTGGGACCGGCCGCAGGCGACGTTCGCGTCGAAGGTCGAGGTCGACGGCGCCGTCGCGCGCGTCACGCGCGAGGTCGACGCCGGCCTGGAGACGATCGAGGTCGACCTGCCGGCCGTGATCACCTCGGACCTGCGCCTCAACGAGCCGCGCTTCATCAAGCTGCCGGACATCATGAAGGCCAAGGCCAAGCCGATCGAGACGATCGAGCTGGCCAGCCTCGGCGTCGAGTCGGGCGATCATCTGAAGACCACGCACTACGCCGCGCCGGCCAAGCGCAGCAAGGGCGTCATGGTCAAGGACGTCGCCGAACTGGTCGCCGCACTGAAGAGCAAGGGGTTGATCCGATGAGCCGCATACTGATCGTCGCCGAGCATCTGGACGGCGCACTCAATACCGCCACCGCGCGCAGCGTCTCCTGCGCGAAGGCCATCGGCGGCGAGATCCACGTGCTGGTACTGGCGGCCGAGGCCGCTGCCACCGCGGTCGCGGCCGAGGCGGCTGCGATCGACGGCGTCGGCAAGGTGCTGGCCGTGACGCGGCCCGAGAACGCGCACGCGCTGGCCGCGGTGCTGGCGCCGCAGATCGCCGCGGTCGCCGGCTCCGGCTACACGCATCTGCTGCTGCCGTCGACGACGTTCGGCAAGGACGTCGCGCCGCGCGTCGCCGCGCTGCTCGGCGTCGCGCAGGTGTCGGACATCATGTCGGTCGAAGGCGCGCAGACCTTCAAGCGGCCGATCTATGCCGGCAATGCGATCGTCACGGTCGAGGCACCGGCCGGTGCGCTGATCGTCGGCACCGTGCGCACGGCCTCGTACCCGGCGGCCGCCGGCGGCGGTTCGGCACCGGTCGAGACGCTGTCGCCGGACGTCGCGCTGCCCTCGCATACGCGCTTCGTCGGTCTGGCCCAGGGCAAGACCGATCGCCCGGACCTGCAGGGCGCCGCCAAGGTCGTCTCCGGCGGCCGCGCGCTCGGTTCGGCCGAGCAGTTCCAGCTGATCTACCGGCTCGCCGACAAGATCGGCGCGGCGGTCGGCGCATCGCGCGCCGCGGTCGACGCCGGCTATGCGCCGAACGATCTGCAGGTCGGCCAGACCGGCAAGATCATCGCGCCGGAGCTCTATGTCGCGATCGGCATTTCCGGCGCGATCCAGCATCTGACCGGCATCAAGGACGCCGGCACGATCGTCGCGATCAACAAGGACGCCGATGCGCCGATCTTCGAGATCGCCGACTACGGCCTGGTCGGTGATCTGTTCAAGCTGATCCCCGAGCTCGAACAGGCGCTGGGCTGAGACCTTCGGACCGCCCGCGCCGGTCGCGGGCGGTCGGGCACGGCGGCTGCACGGCCGTCGCGTGTCCGAAATCGCCGATCTTCGAGTCAGTGCCTGAAGTCGAGCCGCCGCGCTCGATCGTCCGGACGACCGGGCGCCGCCGCTCAGCGCGCGGCGGGCTCGGCGTCAGTTTCCACGTCGGCCGGTCCGGCGCAGGCGTCCGGATCGGCCTCGCAGTCGATCGCGGCGTCGGCCTCACCGGCCGCCTCGTCCGGCTCGCAGGCGCCGTCGGCTTCGTGCTCGGCGGCCGCTTCGTCGCTGCCGTCGCAGCTGCCGTCGGCTTCGCCATCGTCGGTGTCGTCGCAGCACGCGCACCACGGGCCGCCGACCTCTTCGTCCTCCTCGGCCAGCACGACGTCGGGCTCCTCGCCGGCCAGCTCCGGATGCTGAGCGACGAAGTCGGCGCCGGCCGCCTCGGCCGCGGCGATGCGCGCTGCGGTCGCCGGATGGCTCGACATCCAGGCCAGCGAGGCGTCGTCGGGCAGCTCGGCCTCCAGCTGGCCGAGCGCCGCGCCGAGCCAGCTCGGCGACCGTCCCAGACCGGCCAGGTGCGCGTACGCGAAGCGATCGGCCTCGTCCTCGAACTGGCGCGAATAGCGGTTCTGCAGCAGCACGGTCGGCACGGCCACGACGACCGCACTGGCACTCGACACGTCGCCGGCGAAAAACGCCGCCGCGATCGCGACGAACGAACCGCGCAGTGCCTGACGCAGTGCGTGCCGGCCGACCTGATGGCCGAGCTCGTGCGCGAGGACCGCATCGAGCTGGCGATCGTCGGCGAACAGCTCGACCAGCTCGTCGGTCACGACGATGGTGCCGCCCGGCAGTGCAAACGCGTTCGGGCCGATCGACGGCGCGCTGCGGAACACGAAGCGGATGTCCGCGCCGTCCGGCAGGCCGGCCGTGAGCGCCGCTAAGCGATCGCCCAGCTCGGATTGCCGCTCGGGTTCGAGTGTGCTGGTCCCGAGATCGGTGCGGTCGAGCAGCGCCAGCACCTGATCGCCGAGCGCCGCTTCCACACGCGGCGGCAGATGCGTTGTGATGCGGTCGGCCAGCCACGGAATGCCCCAGAGATAGCCGGCGATCAGCGCGCCGAGGCAGACCACGATCGCGAGCGCGACCGCCTGGTAGTAGCGTTCGAGCCGATCGACCAGGGCCTCGAGCCGGTTGCGGTGCGGAAACCAGACGGCGAGGCAGGCGGCATCGGGCACCTGCAGCCGCGCACCGTCGGGGAAGGCGATCGTGCGCAGCGTGCGCGCCAGACGCGGCGTGATCGTCAGTGCGTCGAGCGGTTCGTCGCGCGCCACGCCGTCGCCGCGCAGGCGCAGGCGGCCGTGTGCGGCGTCGACGTCGACCGCGTGACGCCGGCCGTCGCGGCCGTCGAAGTAGCTGCCCTGCAGCGTCGTCGCGTGCGTCGTCATAGACCGATGTCGATGTCGAACAGGCTGTCGATCTCGGCCGCGGCCGCGTCGACGTCCTGGCCGTGCTCGATGCCGAACGCGGCGAGACTGCCGCCGGCCAGCACGGCCAGCCGTTCGGCGCGGTAGCGCGCGAGCCGGATCCGGGCCCAGGGGATCAGCAGACCCGCGCTGGCCAGCACGGCGACCGTATTGCTCGCGTAGAACCAGAGCAGGCGGCTGCCCTGCAGGCGCGACTGGAAACGGTGCTGGCCGATCGTCGTGTGGTTGTAGACCAAGTTGCCGAGCGCGGCGGCGAGAAACGCCCAGATCGCGAAGTAGCCGCCGTAGAACAGCGCCATCCAGCCGAACATCAGCGCGGCCGGCGGCTCGGCGCCGGGCCGGTGCAGCGCGATCGCGGCACCGGTCAGCAGTGCGGTGCCGACGAAGACCCAGACCGTCATCACGGCCCAGGCGATCAGGTACGGCGGATAGAACTGGCCGGCCGTCGCCTCGAAGCCGAACGCCTGGCCGCCGTAGCGGTGATGCTCGACCAGGAACGCCTTTTGCCGGGCCTTGACGTACGGATAGAGCAGACCGAGCGTCAGCACCAGCGGAATGCCGAGCCACAGATAGCGCACGTAGGCCTGGGCGTAGTCCGGGACGAAGCGGAAACGCAGACCGCGCCACGAGGAGTAGCGCGCACGGAACGCCGCGCCGCGCACCAGCAGCCACGGTGTCGCCACGGCGATCAGCAGGGCCAGACCGATCTGCAGCCAGAGGCTGAGCTGGCCGGCCAGCACGTAGCCGAGGAACAGTGCGACCGCGACGATGCGGCCGGCCAGGATCGGCAGCGGCCGCGCCAGATACTCGAACGGCACGCCGTCCAGTCGCGTGTTGCCGTAGAAGTAACGCTGTGTGCGGACCTTGGCCCAGGCCGAGTAGAGGCCGAGCGTCACCAGGCTCAACGCGAGATTGACGATCCAGATGCGGAAGTACTCGCCGGCGGTGCCGTCGAACGCGAAGCGGTACGGGACGCGCGGCGGTACCGCGGCCGGCACGTCGGCGATCGGCTCGGGCGGCGCCGGCGGTTCCGGCGGTTCCGGCCAGATGCCGGCGCTCACGATCGGTGGAGCTTGCATCCGTACCGGCTTCCCCTGACAGGTCGGCCGGCAAGCCTACCCGATCGCCGTGAGCGCGACGAGCCGCTCATCGCTGCGGCGGATAGGCGCACTCGCCCGTCGCCGCGGCGCCGACGCGCGCGGCGTGGAACGCGATGCGCTTGCGGCCTTCGTGCAGATCGACGCGCGCGAGCGTGCGCTCGAACGTCACGCGCCGGCACAGGCCGGCCAGCCAGTGCACCTGCTCGCGTTCGCGCCCAGCGGTCTCCTCGACGGCCAGCACGATCTCGCGATCGCGCAGGGTCTCCAGCAGTGTGGCCTCGTCGCGCCGCCAGATCGCCAGCTGCGCGGCGCGGCCATGCTTGGCATTGAGCGGATGATCGAGCACGTAGACGAGGCGCGCGCCGTCGAGCTGGAAATCGAGCTCCGCGGCGAGCATGAAGTTGTCGGCGACCAGCGCGCGATCGGCCAACGCCGGGTCGGCCAGCAGGTCGCGCAGCGTCGCACCGGCCTCGTTCCAGCCGATCAGATGTTCCGGAAACGCCTTGTAGGCGCGCAGCAGTCCGGCGCCGGCCGGATGCGCGGCCAGCGCCAGATATGCGTAGGCGGCCGCCGTGCCGGCGACCGCAAGCGCCATGGCCGCCGCGCGCAGCACGGCGACGTGACGGCCCGCAGCCTGCCAGCGTTGCAGGGCCAGCGGCAGCAGCGCGAGCAGCGGTAGATAGCCCGGCAGCGGCCAGTGCACGCGGAAGCGCTCGGCATCGGCGAACAGGCCCAGCACGAAGTAGCCGCCGAGGAAGGTCGCGGCGAAGATCGGCAGCGGCTCGTCGCGCAGCGCATCGGCGCGGCGCAGACAGATCACGAGCGTCGCCAGCAGCAGGCCGTACAGCAGCGGCGTGACCAGCAGCGCCTGTTCGAGCGGCTGGACCAGCGCGTCGGCGTGGAAGCGCCACGGATGGCGGTCGATCGCCTGGAAGCGCAGCCCGTCGGCGCCGGCGCCCGGATCGATCAGCAGCATCGGCAGCAGGCCGCTCAGGCCGACGATCAGCGCGGCCCACAGACCGCGGCTGCGCCACAGCCGCCGTCCGTGCGGATGCGCCAGCAGGAAAGCCAGACCGGCCAGCCAGAGCATGCCGGCGCGCAGATGCGTCAGCCAGGCCAGCGCGAGCAGCAGGCCGAGCAGCAGCCAGTCGCCGAGCCGGTCCTCGCGCGCGGCGCGCGAGAAGCGCTCGAGCGCGAGCAGCGACAGCAGCGTGAGCGGCACGTCGGGCAGGGCCAGCACGCCGAGCGTGCCGGTCAATGGCATCGCCAGCGTCCACAGCCCGGCCTGCCAGCCGAGCGCGGCATCGCCGGACAGGCGCCGCGCGAGCCGCGCGACCAGCAGCGGCAGCAACGCGCCGATCAGCACGAACGGCGTGCGCATCGCCAGCGTGCCGTGGCCGAACGCGGCCTCGCCGGCCGCGATCAGCCAGGCGGTCAGCGGCGGCAGGTCGGTGTAGGCGAACGCCGGATGGCGGCTCTCCTGCCAGTAGAACGCCTCGTCGACGAACGGTGCCAGGGTCGCCGCGAGCACGATCTTGATGAACGTGGCCGTGAACAATGCGACCTGGAACACGGTCTGTAGACGCCGTCGGTCGTCGTGCCGCGTGGCCGTCGCTACACTGGCCGCAGGCGTGTCCTGCATCTCCGTATCCAAACCGGTACCCGTTATCCGATGAAGCTGATCGATTCGCCGCCGTTCCCGACCTCGCCCGAAGCCCTACGCGATGCGCTGGCCCGGGCCACCGCCCAGGTCGACACCGTGCTGCTCGGCAAGATGCGCGAAGTCCGCCTGGCCTTCGTCTGCCTGCTCGCCGGCGGCCATCTGCTGATCGAGGACCTGCCGGGCGTCGGCAAGACCACGCTGGCGCATGCGCTGGCGGCGACGCTGGGCCTGAGCTTCCAGCGCATCCAGTTCACCAGCGACCTGCTGCCGTCGGACATTATCGGCGTCAGCCTCTACGAGCGCGAGCCGGGCCGCATCGACGGCGGCACGTTCCGGTTCCATCCCGGACCGCTGTTCACGCAGCTGCTGCTGGCCGACGAGATCAACCGCGCCACGCCGAAGACGCAGAGCGCACTGCTCGAGGCGATGGCCGAGGAGCAGGTCACCGTCGACGGCCGCAGCCATCCGCTGGCCGCGCCGTTCTTCGTCGTCGCGACGCAGAATCCGCTCGATCTGGCCGGCACCTATCCGCTGCCCGACTCGCAGCTGGACCGCTTCATGCTGCGCATGAGCCTGGGCTATCCCGATCGCGCGGCCGAGCAGGCGATGCTGGCCGCTCCGAACCGCCGCGGCGTGCTCGATGCGCTGCAGCCGTGCCTGGCCGCCGAGCAGGTCATCGCACTGCGCGCGGCCTGCGCGGCGCTGACGGTCGGCCGCGCGCTGATCGAGTACGTGCAGGCGCTGCTCGAGGCCAGCCGCCAGGATCCGCAGATCCGCATCGGCCTGTCGCCGCGCGCCGGACTCGCGCTGCTCGCGGCGGCGCGCGCGCATGCCTATCTCGTCGGGCGGCCGCAGGTGCTGCCCGAGGACGTGCAGGCGGTGTTCACGGTCGTCGCGGCGCACCGGCTGGCACCGGCGAGCCACGCGCACGGCGATCGTGACGCGCTGGCGCGGCGCCTGCTGGACGCGACGCCGGTCCGCTGATGGCTCGGGCGATCGCGCGCCTGGCGCCGCTGCGGGCCCGGCTGGTCGCGCTGGCCGAGCGCAAGCTGCCGGCCCTGACGCGGCTGCGCCGGCCCGAGCCGTTGCCGATCGCGCTCGATCGCCGCCGCATCTACGTCGTGCCGACCGGTTACGGTGTCGTGTTCGCGCTGCTGACCGCGGTCATGCTGACGGGTGCCCTCAACTACGGCAACAACCCGGCGTTGCTGCTGACCTGCCTGCTCGGCGGCGCCTGCTTCGTCAGCGTCTTCTTCGGCTTTCGCGGCCTGTCGGGTCTGCGCCTGGTCCAGGTGCGCGCCGGCGAGGCCCATGCCGGATCGGACGTCGCGATCGAGCTGGTCTTCGCACCGGGCCGGCGCGACCGCCTCGCGCTGCGGGTGACGGCCGAGCCGGTCGAGACCGCCTTCGCCGCCGAGCGCGGCCGCGAGACGGTGGCGGTGCTGGCAATGCCGGCACCCGAGCGCGGCTGGTTCCGGACCGGCCGCATGCGGATCGCGACGACGTTCCCGCTCGGCATGTTCGTGATCTGGAGCTGGGTCCATCCGGACGTCGCGGTGCTGATCTATCCGAAGCCCGAGTCCGACGCGCCGCCGTTGCCGCACGGTGGCGAGCGCGACGGCGTGCATCGCGCCGGCGAGGCCGAGGACGACCCGGCCGGTCTGCGCGATTATCGCGATCACGATCCGCCGCGGCGGATCGCCTGGCGCGCCTCGGTCCGCCACGAGCGTCTGCTCGCGCGCGAGCACGAGCGACAGGCCGGACTGGCCCTGGTGCTCGACTACGACGCTCTGCACGGTCTCGGCCACGAGGACCGGATCAGCCGTCTGACCGCCTGGGTGGTGCAGGCCTCGGCCGGCCGCGAGGCCTTCGTGCTGGTGCTGCCGGGGCAGACGTTCGGACCGGCGATCGGTGCCGGCCATCGCGCCGACTGCCTGCGCGCCCTGGCGCTGCTGCCGACCGGATGAGCGCCTCGATGCCGTCGGCCCCGGGACGTCCGGACACGCGCCAGTTCGATCTGCTGTGCCTGTCGGTCGCGGTCGCGCTGGCGCCGCATCTGCAGCGGCTGCCGCTCTGGCTGGGGCCGGCGCTGATCGTGCTGGTCGCGCTGCGCGCCTGGTTGCGCCGGCGCGCGGCGTTCGCGGTCAGCAGCTGGCTGCGCGTGCCGCTGGCCGGTCTGTTGCTGCTGCTGGTGATCGTCGAATACGGCAACGTGTTCGGCCGCGCGCCGGGTGCCGCACTCGCCTGCGGTCTGCTCGCGTTGAAACTGCTCGAGACCGAGAGCATCCGCGATGCGCGGGTCGTCGTCGGGTTTTCGGCCTTCGTGCTGATGAGCGCACTGCTGTTCAACCAGTCGCTGACGACGACGATCCTGCTCTGCGCCGCGCTGACCGTGCCGCTGGCCGCGCTGGTCGTGCTGCAGCCGACCGTGGCGCGGCAGCCGCGTCCGCTGACGACGGCGTTCCGCGTCGGCGGCACACTGGTGCTGGCCGGACTGCCGGCCGCGCTCGCCGCGTTCGTGCTGATCCCGCGGCTGTCGGCGCCGTTGTGGGGATCGCCCGGCTGGGACGAGCAGGCGCGGATCGGCCTGAACGACTCGATGCAGCCCGGCTCGATGACCGATCTGCTGGTCGACGACACGCCGGCGATGCGCGTCTATTTCGACGGCGGACCGCCGGCGCCGGCGCAGCAGTACTTCCGTGCGATCGTGCTGTGGGATTTCGACGGCGCGACCTGGACCCGCGGCGACACGCGCGCGTACCTGCGGCCCGAGCCGGTCGAGGATGCCCGGCTGATCCACGACTATCGCGTCGTGATCGAGCCGACGCGGCGGCACTGGGTGCCGGCGCTCGACGTGCCGCTGGAGGCGCCCGATCAGACCCGGCTCGGCAGCGACCACACGATCACCTCGTTCGTGCCGATCGCCCAGCCGAGGGAGTTCGCGCTGCGCTCGGCGACGCGCTACCGCCTCGCGACCGAGCTGACCGGCGCCGAACGCACGCGCGCGCTGGCGTATCCGGCCGCGTTCAATCCGCGCACGGTCGCGCTGGCCGAGCAGTGGCGGCGCGAAGGCCTCGACGAGACCTCGATCGTCCGTACCGCGCTGGCGCTGTTCAACGCCGGCTTCACGTACACGCTGACGCCGCCGCTGCTCGGCCGTCACTCGATCGATGAGTTCCTGTTCGAGACGCGCGCCGGCTACTGCGAGCATTTCTCCTCGGCGTTCGTGTTCCTGATGCGCGCCTCGGGCATCCCGGCCCGCGTCGTCACCGGCTATCAGGGCGGCTGGTGGAATCCGATCGGCGACTACTTGCTGGTACGCCATTCCGACGCGCATGCCTGGGCCGAGGTCTGGCAGACCGGCCGCGGCTGGGTGCGCGTGGATCCGACCGCGGCGGTCAGCCCGCAGCGCGTCGAGCAGGGCGCTTCGGCCGCCAACCGCGGCGGTGACTGGTTCGGCGGCGAATTCCTGCGCGATCTGCGCAACCAGTTCGACAGCGTGAACCGGTTGTGGACCACTGCGGTGATCCAGTTCAACGCCTTGCGGCAGAGCCAGATGCTCGGCCGTTTCGGCATCCGTGATCTGACGCCCGAGCACCTGCTGGCGCTGCTGACCGGCGCGATCGTCGTGCTGCTGATCGTGGCGACCGTGTGGGCGCTGCGCGGCACGCGCGGTCCGCGCCGCGGCGACCGCCTCGACGCGGCCTGGGAACGGCTGCGGCGGCGGCTGGCGCGTCACGGCGTGCCGGTATCGCCGCAGCAGGGGCCGCTCGACTTCGCGGCTGCGGTCCACCAGCGCTCGGCGCAGCCCGATGCCGCATTCGATGCGTTGGTCGCGCGCTACATCGCGCTGCGCTACGGCGCTGCCGAGCCGACGGCTGAACAGGTGCGCGCATTCGGCCGTGAGGTGCGGAAATTCCGCGTACCATCCGCAGTCCAGTAGCATCGGTCCGCTGCGACGTCGACCCTGTCCTGTCCGTCCTTGCGTCGTGTCGGTGCGTCCAGACTCGTACGATGAGGTCCAGCGTCATGCGCAATGCATTCCTGATCGCCCTGCTCGGTGCAGGGCTCGTCTCCTGCGCCACCGTTCCCAAGCCGCTGCAGGGCCAGTTCGCCGCGTCCACGCCGGCCGACGGCGCACGCGGCGGCCAGACCGGTCAGACCGTGCGCTGGGGCGGCGAGATCATCAAGGTCGACCCCAAGGCCGACACCACCTGCTTCGAAATCCTCGGCCGGCCGCTCGGCGACAGCGCGCGGCCGCTCGCACGCGACGCCAGCGAGGGCCGCTTCCTGGCTTGCCGCGCCGGCTTCTACGATCCGGAAGTGTTCCGCCGCGGCCGCGAGGTCACCGTGGTCGGCACCGTCGACGGCACCCAGACCGGCCGCGTCGGCGAGTACGACTACATCTACCCGCGCGTCGCCGCCGCGACGATATACCTGTGGCCCGAGCGCACCGCGCGCGTCGTCGGCGCCTACGACCCGTTCTTCTACGATCCGTGGTATCGCGGCGGCTGGGGGCCGTGGGGGCCGTACGGCTACGGCCCGTACTGGGGCGTGCCGCCGGTCGTGATCGTCAAGCCGAAGCCGGAGCCGCCGCCGAAGGGGCGCTGAGCGCACCGGCGAGGCGATACCAGGCCAAGTCCGGCGGTCGCAACCGCATGGTGTTCGCACCGTCGGCCTGATCGCCGGGCGTGTCGGGGTCGGCCGGCGCGAGTCCGGCGCCGCCGCTGCGTCAGAACACGTGGGAATGCAGCGTGATCCAGTCCTGCGGCGAGCCGGCGTGGCGGTGGTCGAGCCGGATGATGTAGCCCAGTGCCTTGCCGCGCAGCGTCTCGCCGTACTCGAGCGCGGCCATCGCGGCCTTCAGCGGCGAATCGGCACGTACGGTGTCGGCGTTCTCGCAGTCGAACATCCAGAGTCCTTCCTGTTCCTTGATCACGATCCTGCGCATGGCGACGACTCCCCCGAGTGTCATCGGAGCCGAGAGCTCCGGCGCCCCATCCTACGTGCGGTTCCGGCACCGGGATGTGGTCTTCATCGCAGTGGCGCGATCGCCGATGCGGTAAGACGGTATCCCGGTTCGCCGGTGACGCCGCCGTTGGGCTCGCCGTGGCCGGACGATGTTCACCCACCTAGGTCCAGAATGCGGGCTGGCGGGAGCTCGCGCGTTCTCGATGTGTCGGAGGCCCAAGATGAGACCTGAAACATTCCAGACCCGGATCAACGGCGCCACGCCCGAACCGCCGCCGGCCGACACGCCGACGCTGCGCTATCCGGGTCGTCCGGTGTTCGGCGACGTGATCGACGCGCTCGACGACGCGGCCGCCTCGCTGCGCGTCGTCGTCGGCGACACCGGCGAATCGCTACTGAAGCGGACCGCCTCGCTGGTCCGCGATCGGCCGGTGGCGACGCTGGCCACGGTCGCGGCCGCCGCGTTCCTGCTGGGACGTCTGCGCCGCTGACGCGGCGCGTCGCGCTGCCGCCAGGCGAGCGCGGATCGGGTCCGGCGATTCAGGCATCGCGCGACGGCGCTGCGCTGTCGCGCGGTGTTCGAGACACACGCAACCGGCCGGATTCGGCCCGGCCGGTTGCGTGTTACGCAGGTCTGCGTCGAGTCATGCGCCGCCGTATCTCAGGCGGCGCACGGGCGCATCAGCTCTTGACGAACGCCAGCAGGTCCGGATTGATCACCTCGGCATGCGTCGTCAGCATGCCGTGCGGATAGCCCTTGTAGACCTTCAGCGTGCCGTTCTTGAGCAGCTTCGACGACTTCAGCGCGGAGTCGGCGATCGGCACGATCTGGTCGTCGTCGCCGTGCAGGACCAGGGTCGGCACCGTGATGGTCTTGAGATCCTCGGTCTGGTCGGTTTCCGAGAACGCCTTGATGCCGTCGTAGTGAGCCTTCGCGCTGCCCATCATGCCCTGGCGCCACCAGTTCTGGACGACGCCCGGCATGGCCTTGGCGTCCTTGCGGTTGAAGCCGTAGAACGGGCCGGCTGCCACGTCGAGGAAGAACTGGGCGCGGTTGTCGGCGACGTTCTTGCGGAAGCCGTCGAAGACCTCGCGCGGCAGGCCTTCCGGGTTGGCGTCGGTCTTGAGCATCAGCGGCGGCACCGCGCTGACCAGCACGGCCTTGGCCACGCGCCCCTGCGGCTGTCCGAACTTCGCCACGTAGCGCGCGACTTCGCCGCCGCCGGTCGAGTGGCCGATGTGCACGGCATTGCGCAGGTTCAGATGCTCGGCCACCGCCGAGGCATCGGCCGCATAGTGGTCCATGTCGTGGCCGTCGCTGACCTGGGACGAGCGTCCGTGGCCGCGGCGGTCGTGCGCGACGACGCGATAGCCGTGCTGCACGAAGAACAGCATCTGCGCGTCCCAGTCGTCGGACGAGAGCGGCCAGCCGTGATGGAAGACGATCGGCTGGGCGTCCTTCGGACCCCAGTCCTTGTAGAAGATCTGGACGCCGTCCTTGGTCTGGACGTAGCTGGAGATCATGGAATCAGCTCCTTTCATGGGCGGTTGAGCGGCGGGCGCCGCCTGGGCGGCGAATGGAAACGACAGCGACGGCAGTGCGACCGCGGCGGCGGCCGCGACGGCCGCCTGCAGCAGGTCTCTGCGCGAGGGCAGCAGGGGTTCGGTCCGGTCTCGAGACATGGGATGGATGTCCTTTGCGGAACAGGTGGGCGTGCGGCACCGGACGTCAAGTCCGGCGTCCGGCGCATCATGCGCCGCGCCCGACGCGGCCCGCACCCCCCGAATCGGGCATGCGGGCCATCCCTCTTTCGGGGAGGCGGGAAGGCGGACTTCGCCCGAGACGGCAGAACGCGCGGGAGCGTGGGTTCGAATCGACGACGAGGCACGGCGCGTCGGCGCGAGACCGGTTCGATCTGCAGGCGAAGGCTTGACGACGGGCATCGCCGCGAAGAGAATGCGCGGCTCTTTTCCCCGATAGCTCAGTCGGTAGAGCAAGTGACTGTTAATCACTGGGTCGGCGGTTCGAGTCCGTCTCGGGGAGCCAGATAGCCGAAGGGCCTGCAGCGATGCAGGCCCTTCGTGTTTCCAGCCTGTCCCCGATCGGGTGCGACGAAGATTCGCGTTCATTTGTTGATGACGATCCGCCGTGCTCAGCGTGGCGGCGCTCAGCGCGGCGTCGCCAGGCAGCGTTCGATCGCTGCGGCCGACGGCGGCCCGCTGCGGACGCGGCCGTAGACGTTGACGATCAGCGCGGTGGCGGCGCTTGCACCGCGGCGGTCGCAGAACGTGACCGTGAGGTTGGAGCCGTGCGCGCTGCCGTCGGGGCGGTACGTGATGCGCGGTCGACCGACGCTGCCGGCGGCGGTTAGGCCGGGCGGCAAGGCGCCGGCGGCGACGTAGACCGGCTCGTCGTGACCGCGCTCGCGATCGCCGTCGTCGTCGGCGAACACGAGCCAGCCGTCGTGCCAGTGCGGTGAACCGCTGCATCGGGCCTGGTCGGCGGACGGGCAGGCGACGACCGCGCCGCCGCGGTGCACGGCGGCGATCCGTGCCTGATGCAATGCGGTGAACAGCGCGCTGCGCGCACTGCGCATGCGCAGGGCTGCACTCAGATCGGCATAGGCCGGCACCGCCAGCGCGGCCAGGATCGTCAGCAGCACGACGGCGATCAGCGCCTCGATCAGCGTGACGCCGGCGGGCGTTCGGGTAGGGGCTTCCATACGGGACTTCCTCGCGGAGACGGGCTTGACAGGCTAGGCAGCGCGCCGCGCTGCGCCGATGGCCCATCGCCGCATCGCGCGGTAGGAAATCGCCGGCGCTGTGCGTCAGGTCTTGCCGGGCGGGCAGGCGGACCCCATGTCCAGACGCATCCCTGGTTTCGGTCTGCCACGCACGGTCGGCCATGCGCGCGATCCGCGCCGCCCGGGCGGTGCCGATTCCTGAACGCCGGTCTCACCCGAGCCGTCCCCACCCGCAGGCTAGAATCCCGTCGATGAGCGACCGCTTCCAACTCGTGTCCCCGTATCGCCCGGCCGGCGACCAGCCGGCGGCGATCGACCGGCTGACGGCCGGCTTCGAAGCCGGTCTGGCGCGCCAGACCCTGCTCGGCGTGACCGGCTCGGGCAAGACCTTCACGATCGCGAACATGGTCGAGCGGATCCAGAAGCCGACCCTGGTGCTGGCGCCGAACAAGACGCTGGCCGCGCAGCTCTACGGCGAATTCAAGGAGTTCTTTCCGCACAACGCGGTGGAGTACTTCGTCAGCTACTACGACTACTACCAGCCCGAGGCCTACGTTCCGTCCAGCGATACCTACATCGAGAAGGACGCGAGCATCAACGACCACATCGAGCAGATGCGGCTGTCGGCGACCAAGACCCTGCTGTCGCGGCCGGATGCGCTGATCGTCGCCACGGTATCGGCGATCTACGGCCTCGGCGATCCGGAAGACTATCTGTCGATGCGCCTGATCCTGGCGCGCGGCGAACACACCGACCAGCGCAAGCTGATCCGCCATCTGACCGAGCTGCAGTACACGCGCGGCGATTTCGAGCTGCGCCGCGGCACCTACCGCGTGCGCGGCGACGTCATCGACGTGTTTCCGGCCGAGTCAGAGACCGAGGCGCTGCGCATCGAGCTGTTCGACGGCGACATCGAGAACCTGGCGCTGTTCGATCCGCTGACCGGCGAGCTGATCCGCAAGGTGCCGCGCTACACGGTCTATCCGAAAACCCATTACGCGACCACGCGCGACCGCGTGCTGCATGCGATCGACACGATCAAGCTCGAGCTGGCCGACCGGCTGAAGGTGCTGTACGAGGCCAACAAGCTGGTCGAGGCGCAGCGCCTGCAGCAGCGCACCCAGTTCGATCTGGAGATGATGGCCGAGGTCGGCTACTGCCAGGGCATCGAGAACTACTCGCGGCATCTGACCGGCCACGCGCCCGGCCAGCCGCCGCCGACGCTGTTCGACTATCTGCCGCCCGACGCGCTGCTGGTCGTCGACGAGTCGCACGTGACGATTCCGCAGCTCGGCGCGATGTACAAGGGCGACCGCTCGCGCAAGGAGACCCTGGTCGAGTTCGGCTTCCGGCTGCCGTCGGCGATGGACAACCGGCCGCTGCGCTTCGAGGAGTGGGAAGAGCGCGCGCCGCGCACGATCTTCGTCTCGGCCACGCCAGGTCCGTACGAGCGCCAGCATTCGGACGGCAACATCGTCGAGCTGGTCGTGCGGCCGACCGGCCTGATCGATCCGGAGGTCGAGATCCGCCCGGCGCGCAGCCAGGTCGACGATCTGCTGTCGGAGGCCAATGCGCGCATCGCGATGGGCGATCGCGTGCTGGTGACGACGCTGACCAAGCGCATGGCCGAGAACCTCACCGAGTATCTGGAGGAGCACGGCATCCGCGTGCGCTACCTGCATTCGGACATCGAGACGGTCGAGCGTGTCGAGATCATCCGCGATCTGCGCCTGGGCAAGTTCGACGTGCTGGTCGGTATCAACCTGCTGCGCGAAGGCCTGGACATGCCCGAGGTCTCGCTGGTCGCGATCCTCGACGCCGACAAGGAAGGCTTTCTGCGGTCGACCGGCTCGCTGATCCAGACGATCGGCCGCGCCGCGCGCAATCTGCGCGGCAAGGCGATCCTCTACGCCGACGTGATCACGCGCTCGATGCAGGCGGCGATCGACGAGACCGACCGCCGCCGCAGCAAACAGGTCGAGTACAACACGACGCACGGCATCACGCCCAAGTCGGTGCAGCGGCGCATCGTCGACATCATGGAAGGCGCGCGCGCCGAGCCCGAGGAAGGCAGTCGCGGCGGCAAGGGCCGCGGTCGCGGCGGGGCCGCCGCCCGCAAGGTGGCCGAGCCGGCCGAGGATTACCGGGCTCTGTCGCCGGACCAGGTCGCCGCGCGCATCAAACAGCTCGAGGCGCGCATGTACAAGCATGCCCAGGATCTGGAGTTCGAGGACGCCGCACGGCTGCGCGACCAGATCCACAAGCTGCGCGAGCAGGCGCTGATCGGCTGAGCCGCCGCACTCGCGCCGGTACGCCTCGGCGAGGGCGACGGGCGAGCGGGCGCGCCGGCCCTTGGGTACACTGCCCGCCCGTTTTCGTTTCCGTTCCGACGCACCGATGACCGTACGCACGCGCTTCGCCCCCAGTCCCACCGGCTATCTGCACATCGGCGGCGCGCGCACCGCGCTGTACTGCTGGCTGGAGGCGCGCCACCGCGGCGGGCAGTTCGTGCTGCGCATCGAGGACACCGATCGCGAGCGCTCGACCGACGCCGCCGTGCAGGCGATTCTCGACGGCATGAACTGGCTCGGCCTCGACCACGACGAAGGCCCGTACTACCAGACGCTGCGCATGGACCGTTACCGGCAGGCCGCCGAGGACCTGGTCCGCGCCGGCAAGGCCTACTACGCCTACGAGACCAAGGACGAGATCGAGGCGATGCGCAATGCGGCGATCGCCGCCGGCGCCAAGCCGCGCTACAACGGCTACTACCGCGACCGCAACGAGCCGTTCCGCGACGATCCGAACCGCGTGATCCGCTTCAAGAACCCGACCGCCGGCAGCGTCGTGTTCGAGGACAAGGTCAAGGGCCGCATCGAGTGGCGCAACGACGAGCTCGACGATCTGGTGATCTTCCGTTCGGACGGCTACCCGACCTACAACTTCGCGGTCGTCGTCGACGACATCGACATGCGGATCACCGAGGTGATCCGCGGCGACGACCACGTCAACAACACGCCGCGGCAGATCAATATCTACCGCGCGCTCGAGGCCGAGGCGCCGGTGTTCGCGCATCTGCCGATGATCCTCGGCGCCGACGGCCAGAAGCTCAGCAAGCGCCACGGCGCGGTCAGCGTGATGCAGTACCGCGACGACGGCTTCCTGCCGCATGCGCTGCTGAACTACCTGGTCCGGCTCGGCTGGTCGCACGGCGATCAGGAGATCTTCTCGCGCGAGCAGATGGTCGAGTTGTTCGACGTCGGCGACGTCAACCACTCGGCGGCGCGCTTCGATACCGAGAAGCTGGCCTGGCTGAACCAGCAGTACCTCAAGAACGACGATCCGCTGGAGCTGGTCGCGCACTTCGTCTGGCATCTGCGCGCGGCCGGCATCGATCCGGAGTCCGGCCCCGAGCCGGCCGACGTGATCGTCGCGCTGCGCGAGCGCGCGCAGACGCTCAAGGAAATGGCCGAGAAGGCGCGCGTCTGGTACGCGCCGCTGACCGGCTACGAGGACGCGGCCGTCGCCAAGCACCTCAAGACCGCCACCGCGGTACCGGCGCTGACCGCGGTGCACGCGCGTATCGCCGCGTTGCCGGAGTGGACGGTCGAGGCGGTCCACGGCGCGATCCAGGAAGCGGCCGGCGCGATCGGCGAGGGCATCGGCAAGGTCGCGCAGCCGCTGCGCGTCGCGATCACCGGCACCCAGGTGTCGCCGTCGATCGACCAGACCGTGTTCCTGGCCGGCCGCGACGAGGCGCTGCGCCGCATCGACGCGGCGGTCGTGCGCGCGCAGGCCGGCTGAACGGTGCCGGCATCGGCGCCGCCGGCGATGAGACTTCGATGCCGGGCGCGGCTGCGCGGCGCCTCGGCATGAGCGCGGTCGCCGCACGATGAAGACCGAGTGCACGCTGGCGGCGCTGAACCGGCTCGACCGCGAGGACTACGAAGCGGTCCAGCAGATGCTCGACACCTGCATGGCCGTGCTGCTCGATCCGGCGCTGTGGATCTGGATGATCGGGCTGACCCTGTTGTGCATGCTGATCGGCGCGCTGATCGGCTGGCCGCGCGGCCGGTTTTGGGCTGGCCTGCTGTGGGGCGCGCTGCTCGGTCCGATCGGCTGGCTGATCGTCGGCTTCTCGAAGCCGAACCTGCCCGAATGTCCCGAATGCGGCCACCGCAATGCGCGCGACGCCAAGGTCTGCCGCGGCTGCGGGGTCGACCTGCGCAAGGCCGGCCAGCGCTCGCAGCGCTCGGTGACGCGCGGGCAGAGCGTCGGCAAGGGTTGGTAGCGGGCCCGGGTGGTACCATGTCGGCAGCCATGTCCATGCCAGCCAGCCAGCGCCACGGCCGCCACGAGCACCGTCACGACGCCAGCGCCTACGTCCAGGCCGTCGCCTCGAGCTGCGATCTGCGCGGACTGCGGCTGACGCCGCTGCGGCTGCGCGTGCTCGAGCTGGTCGCCGCCTCGCCGAAGCCGGCCAAGGCCTACGATCTGCTCGACCAGCTCAAGGACGAACACAGCGGCGCGGCGCCGCCGACGGTCTATCGCGCGCTGGACTTCCTGCTCGAGAACGGCTTCATCCACAAGCTGGCCTCGATCAACGCGTTCGTCAGCTGTCACCATCCGAACGAAGCGCATCAGGTGCCGTTCCTGATCTGCGACGTCTGCTCGGCGGCGATCGAGGTCTGCGACGAGCGCGTCTCGCGCCTGCTCAGCCTGCAGGCCAAGGAGCACGGCTTCCGGCCGTCCGGCCAGACGCTCGAGGTGCACGGCACCTGCGCGGACTGCGCGGCCTCCTGAGGCCGCGGCGCACGGCCGGTCAGGCCGGTTCGGCCGCGATCACGTAGTCGGCGCCGAGGCGCAGTCCGCCTTCGGCTTCGATCGACCGCAGCGCAGCGTCCCGCAGCGCCTCGGCGCACGCTTCGAGCGCCGTGCCGAGTGCGCGATCGATCAGGCTCCTGGCGCATGCGATGCGCGCGCGATCTGTCGCTGCACGTGGCGGGTTCCGTAGCGAATCGGGAATCGATGCGCGGCAACCTCGAAGTCGGCCAGCGTCAGCTGGTCGAGCATCCACGGCAGCGGATACTCGCGGTACGGTCGCTCGTCTGCGAGCAGCAGGCAGGCATCGCGCAGCCGGCCGATCACCCGGGTCGATCGCGCGGCCGTATCGGCGGCTCGGGCAGCGGCACGCAGGGCTCCGACCCGGCGTTCCCCGTGCAGCTCGGCGACGACCTGGTACACAGGTTCGACATCGGCGTTCGGGTCGGTGCCGGTCCGGGACGGACCCGCACCGACCCGATAGGGTGGCCGGTCAGAAGTACGCGCGCACGCCGAACAGCACCGAGCGGCCCGGCAGCGGGGCGACGTCCTTGATGTAGGAGGTCGCCAGGCGTGCGGTCTGGTTGGTCAGGTTGCTGCCGTTCGCGAACAGCTCGACGCTGGTGCGGTCGTCGCTGTGCACGGTCCAGGCGACGTTGGCGTCGACCAGCGTGAAGCCGTCGGTCGGCGTCTCGTACGCGGCGGTGCGATCCTGGTCGAAGTAGTGCACGGCACCGAGGCTGGCGCGGACCACGTCGTTGTTCCAGCGGATCGCGCTGCCGAAGCGCGCGGCCGGGATTCGCGGCAGGTTGCCGCCGCCGTCGTCGAGGCGGGCGCGCACGGTGTCGCCCCAGACGCGCAGGTCCCAGTGGCCGGCCGGACTGCGTGCGAGGTGGAACGTCGCCTCGGCCTCCAGCCCGTGGAAGCGCGCGTCGGCCTGCGTCCACTGTCGCACCGGCAGGCCGTCCTCCTCGTCGCCGGTGTCGGCGAGATAGATGTAGTCGTTGAAGCGGTTGACGTAGGCGGCGAGCTTCGCCTCGACGAACTCGCTGTGGTAGTGCAGGCCGAGTTCGAGCTGGTTGGACGTCTCCTTGTCCAGGTGCGCGTCGCCGAGCTCCCAGGTGCTGGTCGCGACGTGCGCGCCTTCGGCGAACAGCTCCTCCTCGGCCGGCGCCCGCTGCGCGCGGTCGAGGTTGAGCTTCAGATGCCAGGCGTCGGACAGGCGCCAGCCTGCTCCGAGCGAGAAGCTGGTCGAGGTGAACTCGCGCTTGCCGATCGCGTGTTCGTCGTGATCGTCGTCGCCGTGCGCGTGGTCATGATCGTGATCGTGCGTGACCGCGGACGGATCGAGCTGGGTGCGGTCCACGCGCGCGCCGAGCTCGACCGTCAGCCGGTCCCACTCGCGCTGCTCGGTCAGGAACAGGCCGAGATTGTCGCTGCGCGTCGGCGGCACGAACGCCTCCTCGCCGACCGCGTCGAAGTGGCGGTTGGTGCCCTGCAGGCCGAACGCGCCGCGCCAGCCGGCCAGCGGCGCATGGACCAGCTCGACGCGCGCCTCGTTGGTATTGGCGAAGAACTGCGTGCCGGTCAGGCCGTTCTCGAACTCGGTATGGTCGTAGACGGTGCGCGCGAACGCCACGCGCAGCGTCTCGATGCCCGCGAACGGCGCGTTGAAGCCGCCCTTGACGTCGTAGCGGGTCTGCCGCATGCCGATCGTGACGTTCTCTTCCTCGTGCTCGTCGTCCCCGGCGGTCAGCGCGTGGGCGTGGTCATGGTCATGGTCGTGATCGTGCGCGCCGTTGGGGACGCCGTAGTTGGTCATGAAGCGCGAGACCGACGCGCCGAAGAAGCCCCAGTCGCCGAACGTCGAGCCGCCGATCGCGCCGCTGCGCGTCTTGACCGCGCTGTTGTCGAGCACGCCCTCGGGCGTGTCATAGTCGCCGGTTTCGCGGTACAGCCCGTCGACGTGCAGCGCGTAGTTGGTGCCGCCGGCGTCGAGGCGCGCCATGCCGGTGCCGCCTTCGGAGACGGTGTCCCAGTTGATCTCGGCGCGGCCGGTCGCGCCGTTGGCCGGCGCCGATTCGGGAATGCGGCCGTCGGCGAGATTGACGACGCCGCCGATCGCGCCCGGCCCGTACAGCAGCGTGCGCGGGCCTTTGAGCACCTCGATCTGGTCGGCCAGGAACGGCTCCAGCGTGACTGCGTGATCCTGGCTGACGTTGGACACGTCGGCCGCGCCCATGCCGTCGCTGAGCACGCTGACGCGCGGTCCGTCGAGACCGCGCACGACCGGCCGGCCGACGCCCGGCCCGAAATAGGTGGTCTGCACGCCCGGCAGGGTCGCGACGACGCCGCCGAGCGTCGTCGCGCGCGCATCGTCGAGTTCGCTGCCGCTCAGCACGGCGACCGGCGCGATGACCTGATCGCTGCTCTGACGCAGCGGCGAGGCGCGTACGACGACCGCTTCGAGCTGCTCGTCGTGATGGCGGCCTTCGTCGGTGCCGGTGCCGGCGGTGTCGTCGGGTGCGGCGGCGTTTTCGGCGTCGGCGGCGTGGAGCGGGGCGGCGGCCAGCGCCGCGGCGATGCTGAGGACGAGAAGCGTGCGGTTCATGGGCGTGAGCGTTCGGTGGGTGGGGAAGGGCGAGAGCGATGGGCGGTAACGTCGGCGCCGCCGCCCCGCACCGGGCAGGCCGGTGCCGGGCGAGGGCGACGTGCGTGGCGACCGTTGTCGATATGTTATACCATAACGAAATGGCCGGGCCGCCTGCAATGCGGGAAGTCATGCCGACGACGATCCGAGGCGCCTCTTCCAGCGCGTGTTATGTTGTTGCACCTATGAACGAACCCGGCCCCGACCCCGATCCCACCGTCTCGATCACCCGTGTCGCCGACCGCGTCGGCGCGACCGCCTCGTTCCTGTGTGCGGTGCATTGCGCGCTGCTGCCGCTACTGGTCGCGGTGCTGCCGGCGATCGGGCTGGGCTTCCTGGCCGATCACGGCTTCGAGCGCGGATTCGTCGTGTTCGCGGTGATTCTGGCGTTCTCGACGATGATCGCCGGCTTCCGCCGCCACCATCATCTGCGCGCGTTCTGGTTCCTGATTCCCGGCGTGCTGCTGTTGCTGACCGGCGTCGTGATCGATCCGGACCACGCCGGTTCGCTGCATGCGGTGCTGCTGGCCAGCGGCGGCACCCTGGTCGCGGCTGCGCATCTGATCAATCTGCGCCTGGGTCACGGCGTCCACGTCCACGACGCCTACTGCCGGCACTGAGCGGCGGGCGCGCCGCGATTGTGTAACGCCGGCCGCGGCGGCCAGAATGCGCGCCGCATGAACCCGCATTCTTCCGATCCCGCTCGCTGCGGACTTGGGGCCGGCAGTCCCGATCACGCCGATCGCGACCCTCACGCGCACCACCACGCGCACGACCACGGTTCGCACGATCACGATCACGGTTCGGCCGAGCTCGCGCGTGGCCTGCTGGCCGGCGGCACGCGTGCGCGCAAGCTGCTGTTCGCGTTCGGACTGACCACGATCACCCTGGTCGCCGAGGCGGTCGGCGGCATCCTGTCCGGTTCGCTGGCCCTGCTCGCCGATGCGGCGCACATGCTGGTCGACGCCGCGGCGCTGCTGTTCGCCTGGCTCGGCGTGCTGTTCGCGCGGCGGCCGGCCGATGCGCGGCGCTCGTTCGGCTATGCGCGGCTGGAGGTGCTGGTCGGATATACCAATGCGCTGTCGCAGATCCTGCTGGTCGTGTGGATCCTGTTCGAGGCGGCACATCGCTTTCTCGATCCGCAGCCGATCCTGTCCGGCACGATGCTGGTCGTCGCCCTGGTCGGCCTGATCGTCAACGCGGTCGTGCTCGGCGTGCTCGGTGGCCACGACCACGACGACGTCAACACGGCCGGTGCGCGCCTGCATGTGATCGGCGATCTGCTCGGCTCGGTCGGTGCGGTCACCGCAGCGGTCCTGGTGCGCTGGCTCGACTGGCTCTGGGCCGATCCGGCCATTTCGGTCCTGGTCTCGCTGCTGATCCTCAACAGTGCCTGGCGTCTGCTGCGCCGCTGCGCGCACATCCTGCTCGAGGGCGTGCCCGAAGGCGTCGAGGTGGACGCGGTCACCGAGCGGGTCGAGCGCGAGGTCGCCGAGGTCGTCGCCGTGCACCACGTCCACGTCTGGCAGCTGGCCGGCGGCAGCCGGCTGGCGACGCTGCACGCGTGCCTGGCCGAAGGCGCCGCAGCCGATCGGGCGGTGCAGGCGATCGAGGACCTGCTGTCGCTGCGGTTCGGCATCCACCATGCGACGATCCAGATCGAAACCGGCGGTCGCCACCACCACGGCTGTGCGCCGCTGCCGCCGCGTGCCGGCTAGGCCGCTTTGCGATCGGCCGCGACACTGTTATCCTTGGCGGCTTTCGCCAACCAGTATTCCAGGAGTCCCTGATGGGCCGTGGTGACCGTAAGACCCGCAAGGGAAAGATTGCCATCCGCAGCTACGGCAACGTCCGTCCGCACGCCGCCAAGTCGGCTGCCGGGACCGCGGCGCCGAAGCCGGTAGCCAAGGTGGCCGCCAAGAAGACGGCCGCGCCGGCGCGCAAGACGGCAGCCAAGAAGAGCGCCTGATCGGTCGGGCCGCCTCGCGGCGGATCGATGATCGTGACGACGCGAAATCCCCGCCTTGGCGGGGATTTTTCTTTTCTGAAGTACGAACCCGCCTTGGCGGGGATTTTTCTTTTGCGAAGCATGAACCCGCCTCGGCGGGGATTGTTCTTTTGACGCTACATCCGCTTCAGCGTGGTTTTTCTTGTTCTTCTCCTGTCTCGCGAAGGTCCGGCTTCGGCTCGTGCTCCGTGCCGGCTTTTGCTTTCGGGCGATCTGAAGCCTGAGTTTCGATGTGGATGCCGGTCTTGATCTTGCCTTCTCCGAGCCCTCGATCCTCAGGGAAACAAAGCGGAAAGATTCAGAGCAAGAGCTTCCGCTCGCTGCGCGAGCGGGTGACTTTTGTCTTGTCAAAAGTCACCAAAACCGCCTGCGCTGACGCGAGCCGACGCGGCTGCGCCGCATCGGTGCCCTGCGCTTCTCGGTCGCCCAGGCACGCTGCCCCAACTCG
>QFPO01000001.1 GCA_003241385.1 Rhodanobacter denitrificans | reverse complement strand
GCGGCGCAGCCGCATCGGCTCGCGTCAGCGCAGGCGGTTTTGGTGACTTTTTCCAAGAAAAAAGTCACCCGCTCGCGCAGCGAGCGGAAGCTCTTGCTCCGTAGTTCTCAGCCGGCGCGAAGCGCAAGGCCAACACCGCAGCGATATCACAGCTCAGCGCTTCCAGATCGCCCGAAAACAGAAGCTGCTACGCAGCAGACATCGAAAAACCGAGTAATCCCCCGCGCCGCAGCCCGCCGCAAATCACCATCCGGGCGCACCATCAAAGGCGCGCCCGGACGGCAAAAGTCCGCTCAGCGCTTGGCCGAAGCCTGCGGATCGCCGAAGTCGGTCGGCGCCGGCGGCGCGACGACGCGCTGCGGCGGCTGGCGCTCGAGCTCGGCCATCAGCACCTCGACCGCCTTCTCGATGCTCGGATCGCCGCCGGCGGCGATCGCGTCGGGCCGGTCGACGATCTCGATGTCGGGGCTGACGCCTTCGTTCTCGACCGCCCAGCGTCCGTCGGTGTCGAGGAAGCGGAACGTGGCCGCCAGGATCGAGCCGCCATCGGCCAGTGACGGATTGCCCGAGATGCCGATCAGGCCGCCCCAGGTTCGCGTGCCGATCACCTTGCCGAGGCCGAGCTTCTTGAAGTAGTACGGGAACGCATCGCCGCCCGAGCTCGACAGGCCGTTGATCAGCATCGCCTTGGGACCGGCGTGCGACAGCAGCGGCGTCGCCTGCGGATCGAGGCCGCGGCGCTTCCAGTAGTTCAGCGGCTCGCGCGCGACCAGCTCGATCATGCGGTCGGGGATGAAGCCGCCGCCGTTGTAGCGGTCGTCGATGATCAGCGCGTCCTTGTTGGCATAGGCCAGCATGCCCTTGAACAGCTCGCGGTTGCCCTCGACGGCGGTGTTCGGCACGTGGATGTAGCCGATCCGGCCGTTCGAGAGCCGATCGACGATCGCGCGGCGCGAGGCGACCCAGTCCAGATAGCGCAGGCCGAGCTCCGAGCTCAGCGTGCGCACGCGCACTTCGCGGCTGCCGGCCGCGCTCGGCTTGCCGTTGACGCGCAGCACGACGTCGGCGTCGCCCTTGTTCTGCAGCAGCTGGTAGACGTTCTTGACGCTGCGCGCGTCGACGCCGTCGACCGCGATCAGGAACTCGCCGGGCTGCACGCGCACGCCGGCCTCGGTCAGCGGCGAGCGCGAGTACGGCTGCCAGTTCTCGCCCGGATAGATGCGGGCGATGCGGAAGTAGCCCGAGGCGTCGGCCTCGAACTCGGCACCGAGCAGGCCGCCGGCGCGGCGCTCGACCTTCGGCTCGTCGCCCTGCTGCACGTAGACGTGGCCGGAATTGGCCTCGCCGGCGATCTCCTGCAGCAGATAGTCCAGATCCTGGCGCGTCGCGACGTGCGCGACCAGCGGCTCGTAGCGCGTGCGGATCGCGTTCCAGCGGTCGATGCCGCCGTGCACGCCCGGATCGTAGAACCAGTCGCGCAGGATGCGCCAGCCGTCGACGAAGGCCTGGCGCCATTCCCGGCGCGGGTCGACCAGCAGCTGCATGCGCGAGAGATCAACGGTGCCCTTGGCGAAGTCCTGGTCGGGCTTGGCCTCGATCAGCGCGAACTTGTTGCCCTGCTGCACCATCAGCGTCTTGCCGTCGGCGCTCATGCGGTAGCCGCCGGCACCGCGCAGGACGGTGGCGTCCTTGTCGGCGTCCAGCGGCAGCATGCGCAGCTCCAGCGGGCTGCCGCCGCGGTCGCTGCCGGCGGTGATGTAGAACACCGCCTCGGCATTGGCGGACAGGCCGCGGTAGTTGCCGGCCGGCGCCTTGAGCGCCTGCTCGCGTCCGATCAGGCCGTCGACGTCGATGCGCAGCGGCGGCGGCGTCTTCGCGCGCGCCTTCTTGTCGTCCTTGGCCGGCTCATCGGCGCCGCCGGCCGCCTCGTCGCGGTACAGCGCCGGGC
Source organism: Rhodanobacter denitrificans (assembly GCA_003241385.1). Taxonomy (GTDB): domain Bacteria; phylum Pseudomonadota; class Gammaproteobacteria; order Xanthomonadales; family Rhodanobacteraceae; genus Dokdonella; species Dokdonella denitrificans_A. Next base: position 325,599 of record QFPO01000001.1, on the reverse strand, counting down.
CGTCCGCGGCCAGGCTGACCGCGTAGATGCGCGTGGCGTTGGTGTAGAGGTAGTTCTGCTCGTACGCGCTGAAGGTCAGGTTGTAGTCGCGGTTGGACAGGAAGTACAGGCGCCGGCCCTGCGGATCGAACACCGGGCTGTACGCGCTGGAGGTCGCCGCGGTCGCCGGGTGGCGCTTGCCGTCGGCCAGCGAGTACAGCCATACGCGCGTGAGGTGGTTGTCGCCCTCGAGCGTGTAGGCGAGCCAGCGGCCGTCCGGCGACCAGGTGTACTCGGTGATGTCGTCGTTGCGGCTGGCATCGACGTCGGTGGTCTTGCCGCTGGCGACATCGACGATACGCAGCCGCTGCTGCTTGTCGGCATAGGCCACGTGCTTGCCGTCCGGCGAGAACAGCGGCGCGAAGCGCCAGATGCCGCCGTCGCGCGTCAGCTGCCGCGGCGTGCCGCCGTCGGTCGGCTGCAGATAGAGCTCGTACTCGCCGGTCGCGTCGGACAGATACGCGAAGCTGCGGCCGTCCGGCGCCAGCGTCACGCCGATCTCGCGCGCATCGGGGGTCTGCGACAGATTGGTCACGTCGCGGTTCTTGCCGCTGACGCGGAACACTTCGCCGCGCGCGCCGAAGATCAGCGTCTTGCCGTCGGCGGTCAGATCGAACGACTCGACCTGTTCGGCGGCGTTCTTCCAGGTCGGCACCGTCTGCGGGAAATCGCCGGCGACGCGGATCGGAATCTCGCGGGCCTGGCCGCTGGCCGGATCGAAGTGCCACAGGCCGCCGCCCTTCTCGAACACGATCGCGTCGCGGCCGGCGCTCGGCCAGAGCACGTCGAAATCGGTGAAGTGGGTCAGCTGGCGCGGCTCGCCGCCGCCGGTCGGCATCGAAAACAGATTGACCGTGTAGTTGCGGTCGGAGGTGAAGTAGATCGTGTCGCCGATCCACATCGGCTGGTTGTCGCTGGCCGGGTCGTCGGTCAGGCGCTGCGAGGTGTTGGCGACGAGGTCGTAGATCCACACATCCTGCGCGCGGCCGCCGCGATAGCGCTTCCAGCTACGGAACTCGCGGTCGATCGGCGTGTAGACGTAGCGATTGCCGTCCGGCGACAGCATGCCGCCGCCGGTCTCGGGCACCGCCAGCGGCCGCTCCATGCCGCCTTCGAACGGCACCAGGTAGGGGCGTCCGCCGCGGTCGTCCATCGGCACGCGGTTGGCGCGCACGAGGATGTTCTCGCCGTCCGGCGTCCAGTCCAGCACGCGGTAGTCGGTGCCGCCGCGTGGCGGCTGCGCGCCGACGTCGTTGTACCAGGTCAGCTGGCGCGGGCTGCCGCCGGCGGCCGGGATCACGTAGACCTGGCGGGTGCCGTCGTACTCGCCCGAGAACGCGATCCAGCGGCAGTCCGGCGAGAACTTCGGATACAGCTCGCGTCCCTCGTGCGAGGTCAGTCGCAGCGCGGTGCCGCCGTTCGCCGACGCGGTGTAGACGTCGCCGCCGTAGACGAAGGTGACGGTCTGGCCGCAGATGTCCGGAAAGCGCAGCAGTCCCGTCGAGCCGGCCGGGACCGCATGGGCGGCCGGAACGGCGGCGAGGGCGAGGAGAAACGGGACGACAGGACGACGCATCGGCGGCTCCGCAACGGACGAGCCGGCGATTGTAGTCGCTGCCCGCCGCCGCGCAGTGGGCCGAAAGCCATGCCGGTCTGGGGCGTCGCGTGCGCGCGGTGCGGCGACGGAACGGAACCCTGGCGCGTCCTTGCAGGTCGGAACCGGCCCGATGCCCGCATCTGCAGCCGGCCCCCTCACCACCGGAATGCCGCCATGAACCGCCGTTTCGTTTCCGCCGTCCTGCTCGCCGCGCTGACCGCTGCGCTCCCGGGGCTCTCCCGTGCGCAGAGCGACGAGGCGCTGCAGCGCAATCTCGACAAGTACCTCGCCTATGCCGGAGCGCCGGTCGAGTCGTTCCAGTTCTTCAATCTCGATCAATGGGAGCGCGTCGGGCGCTATCAGGTCGTCGTCTGGACGCGCGTCAGCGAAGCCTACCTGCTGACGGTCGATCCGCCGTGCCGCGAGCTCGAATGGGCCAAGGCGATCGGCGTGACGTCTTCGGCCAATACGGTCAACCGCCGGTTCGATTCGGTGATCGCGTCCGGCGAGCGCTGCCGGATCAGCGAGATCCGGCCGATCGACTACAAGCGTCTGCGCCAGGACGAGATGAACGGCGCGCGTTCCCGCTGAACGTCGCCCAGCGTCGCGCGCGCTGCGGAGAAACCTTCCGTCGGCATCGCGCGAACGACGGCAGGCGCGCAGCCCGCGGCCGGATGCAAGGTTCAGTCCTCGGCGTCCGGCGCCAGTCCCGGAAACAGCACCTCGGTATAGCCGAAGCGCGTCCAGTCGGTCACGCGCGACGGATACAGCCGGCCGATCAGGTGATCGCATTCGTGCTGCACGACGCGGGCGTGGAAGCCCTCGGCGAGGCGGTCGATCGGCGCACCGTGCGCGTCGCGGCCGGCATAGCGGATCTGGCGGTGGCGCGCGACCACGCCGCGCAGGCCCGGCACCGACAGACAGCCTTCCCAGCCTTCCTCGGTCTCGTCCGACAGCGGCGTGATGACCGGATTGATCAGGATCGTGCGCGGCACCGCCGGCGCGTCGGGATAGCGCTCGGAGCGCTCGAAGCCGAAGATCACGACCTGGCGCCCGATGCCGATCTGCGGGGCAGCCAGGCCGACGCCGCCGGCCGCGTGCATCGTGTCGAACATGTCGGCGATCAGCGCGTCGAGTTCGCCGCTGCCGAACCAGGCATCGGGCACCGGTTCGGCGATCTCGAGCAGGCGCGGATCGCCCATCTTGAGGATCGGAAGGATCACGCGGCCGATCCGGTCATTGCGGCACGTAGCCGGCCGGCTTCTCGGCGCCGCCGCCGAAGAAGAACTTCTCCATCTCCGCGGCGAGGAAGCTGCGGCTCTTCGGATCGAGCGGATTGAGCCGGTTCTCGTTGATCAGCATCGTCTGATGCGCGAGCCATTCGGACCAGGCCGGCTTGGACACCTGCTCGAACAGACGCCGTCCCAGCTCCCCCGGCCACGGCGCGAAGTCCAGACCTTCCGCTTCGCGACCGAGCTTGACGCAGTGGATCATCCGGGGCATGGCGGCAGGTTCTCGAGCAGTTTGCGTACGGGCGCGGGCAGGCCGAGTGTCGCCCATTCCGACGCGGCGAACCAGCCGCGATCGGGATCGTCGGCGACCGCGTCGGCCGCCGACGGTGCATCGAGCAGCAGTGGCACGACGTCGAGCCGGAAATGCGTGAAGACGTGTTCGAACGGTGCCGGCTGCAGCGGGCTGCGCGCCAGCGGTCCGATGCGCGCGCGCAGCGCGGCGAGGCCGGCGTCCGCGTCGTCGGTCTCGGGCAGGCTCCACAGCTGCGCCCAGACGCCGACCGGCGGACGGCGCTCGAGCAGGATGCGGCCGCCGCGATCGCGCGCGATCAGCATCGTCGTGCTGCGCGTCGGCACCTCGCGCTTCGGCCGCGCGGTCGGCAGCTCGGCGATGCGGCCTTCGCGGCGCGCGATGCAGTCGGACTGGATCGGGCAGGTCAGACAGATCGGCCGTGCGCGCGTGCAGACGGTCGCGCCCAGATCCATGATCGCCTGCGTGTAGTCGGCCACCCGTGCCGGCGGCGTCTGCGCCTCGGCATGCGTCCACAGCACGGCCTGTACGCGCGGCGTGCCGGGCCAGCCGGCGACGCCGCGATGGCGCGCGAGCACGCGCTTGACGTTGCCGTCGAGGATCGCGTGGCGGTCGCCCCAGGCCTGGGCCAGGATCGCCGCCGCGGTCGAGCGGCCGATGCCCGGCAGCGCGGCCAGCGCCGCGGCGTCGCGCGGCAGCTCGCCGCCGTGCTCGGCGACGCAGATCTGCGCGCTGCGATGCAGATTGCGCGCGCGGCTGTAGTAGCCCAGGCCCGACCACAGGCCGAGCACGCGATCGAGCGGCGCCGCGGCCAGGCTCGACAGCGTCGGCAATGCATCGACGAAGCGCTCGAAGTACGGAATCACCGTGCGCACCTGGGTCTGCTGCAGCATGATTTCGCTGAGCCAGACGCGGTACGGCGTGCGCGGCGACTGCCACGGCAGGTCGTGGCGGCCGTGACCGTCGTACCAGGCGAGCAGACGCTCGGCGATCGCGCTCACGGCCCGCCCTTGCGGTCGCCGGTTGCGGGTCCGGCGGATCCGTTCGCGCTCGGCTGCACGTCCAGCCGCAGGCCTTCGATGCGCGTGCCGTCGATCTCGATCGAGCGCACGCCGGCACGTCCCGACAGCGGCGGCAGCGTCCGCATCACGCCGCCTTGCCGCCAGGCGGCGAGCCAGGCGTCGAGCTCGCCGGCATGCGCGAGATCGACGTCGATGCCGCTGGCCAGCAGCGTGCCGTGCCGGCGCAGGCTGCCGTCGCGGATCTCGAGGCGGAACGGCGGTATGCCGCCGGCCGCCTCGCCGGTCGGCTGTCGTGCCAGCCAGCGCTCGAGCGCATCGAGGTCGAGTTCGGGCCGTTCGAGTACGAGGCGTTCGATCGGCGGCGGGCGGCGCCACAGGCTCGACCATGGCAGGGCCAGTTCGACGCGCGCGGCTCTGAACAGCGGGTCGGTTTCGCCGCTGCCGCGCACCTCGGCGGCCGGCAGGCTCAGCGACGGGCCCGGCGTCAGTGCATATCGCAGGTCGGAGGCCAGACGCAGCTCGAGCCCGAACTGCCGCCGCGCCTGCTCGCTCAGCAGCGCCGTCAGCGCCGCCGGGCGCAGCAGCCAGGCGCCGGCGGCGGCGGCGACGAGGAGCATCGCGAGCACGACGGCGAGCCAGCGCCACGCACGCCGGCGCCGCCGCGGAGCGGCAACTGAGGTCGGGGTGGTGGACGGCGTCGCAGCTTCGGTGGATTTCAATCGGATCGGCCGGCGGGCTCGCGCAAGCCGCAGCCGGTTCGCAGTCGAGCGGGAGGAGGCTATCGCCGGGATGGTAGACCGAGCGCGGCGGAATGTCTGCGGCGACCACGCAAGGGACGCGAGCGCGCGTCGGTTGCGCCGTCGTTGCGGCATTCGGCTCGTCGCTTCCGGTCGCATGCCGTGCTCGCGTGCGGCCTCTTCGATCGAGAAGGCCGCGTTACCGCCGGCCTCTTTCGAGCTCCGCCGGTCGGCCGATGCCGACCGGTGGACGAGGCCGAGCTTGCGCGCGATGGCGTTCTGGCATGAAATCGCCGGCACGCCGGCCTCCCTGGGCCGGCGTCGACGGCAGTCGATACTCTGCCGCTCCGGAGGGAACTCATGCTCGCGCAACTGGGTATCTTCGCACTGGCCACGGTGCTGTTGATCGTCGCCAACGACGCCTTCGTCCGTGGCGTCACCGGACTTTTCCTGTGCAGCGGCGCCAGAACCTACGGCGTCGCGCTCGGTGCGACCGCGCTCGGCGCCGTGCTGCCGGCGCTGGCGGTCGCGCTCGCGGCGGCGTTCGCGCTGCAGCCCGAACTCGCGCTCGGCAGCCTGATCGGCGGCGGCATCGCGCATCTGGCCCTGATCCTCGGCCTTGCGGCCCTGGCCTCGCCGCTGCTGATCCGGCTGCGCCTGTTCCGCATCGCCAATCCGGCGCTGCTGATCGGCATCGGCCTGCTCTGGGCGCTCGGCGCGGACGGCGAGCTCGGCCAGGTTGACGGCGCGATCCTGATCGCAGCCTGGATCCTCGTACTGGCGGCTACCGTGATCGCGGCGCGGCGCGAGGACGCCGCCGCGCGCAACGAGCTGGCCGCGGCCACCGGTACTTCGATGCTGGTCTGGCGCGATTCGCTGTGCGTCGTCGTCGGCGTGGTCATGCTGCCGTTCGCGGCGGTGTGGCTGGTGCGCTCGACCGCGGCGCTCGCCGACGGCTGGGGGCTCGCCCCGGTCGTCGCCGGCCTGCTGCCGCTCGGCATCGCGACCGCGCTGGCCGGACTGCCCTCGGCGCTGATCGCGGCGCGGCGCGGGCAGGGCGACTTCGTGCTCGCGCATGCGTTCACGGCCGGCCTGTGCGTGCTGCTGCTGGTCGGCGTGCTCGCGGTCTGGGCGCCGCTGCCGGTCGCGCGCTCGCTGCAGCGCGTCGAACTGCCGGTGATGTTCGCGCTGGCGTTCGCGCTGTATCCGATGATGCGCAGCGACAGCGAGCTGTCGACGCGCGAAGGCGGCGTGCTGGTCGCGTTGTTCGCGCTGTTCGTGCTCGGCGAGACGTTCCTGATCGGAGCCTGGTCGTGAACCGGCGCGCGGCGGCGCGCGGTACGGAGGTCTCGGCATGAACGCGATCGCCTGGATCGGATGGGCCGTCGCGGCCGCGCTCGCGGTCGGGCTGCTGATGCTGCGCGCCGCGCTGCGCCGCGAGAACGAACGCGCGGCCAGCCTCGAGCGCGGCAAGCAGGCCCTGATGGAGGAACTGACCGAGCTGGAGGCGCGCCAGGTGCAGGCCGCCCAGGTCGGCGACTATGCCGGTCTCGGCCAGCTCGCGGCCGGCTTCTGCCGCGAGCTGGCGCGGCCGCTCGGCTCGGCGCGCAACAACGTGCAGCTGGCCGCCGGCCAGATCGCCGACTACCGCAAGCTCGTCAAGGCCTACGACGCGGCCGTGCAGTATTGCCTGCAGCCGGTCGAGCTGATTCTCGGCGCCGATCCGGCCAGTCTCGACAACGTCGTCCGTCACGTCGAGGGCGCGCGCGCCAAGCTGTTCCAGGCGCGCCAGAACCTCGAGCGCAGCGCATTCCTCGACGAGGCGCGCGATCTGCTCGGCGATGCCGATGCCGGCCTGACGCGGCTCGACGGCATCGCACGTGAACTCGGCGCGCACGCGCGCAGCGAGCGCGACGACGCCGAATGGGTCGATCTGAACGCGCTCGTCGACGCGGTGCTCGACGCGACCGCGCATCTGCGCGCGGACCGCATCGAGCTGGTCCGCGAGCGCGCGGATCTGCCGCGCATGCGCGCGGTGCCGGGCCAGCTCGGCCGCATGGTGCTCAATCTCGTTACCAATGCCGTCCAGGCGATGCCGGCGAACGGCCGGCTGACCGTCACGACGCGGCGCGGCGAGCACGGCGCCGTCGAGGTCGAGATCGCCGATTCCGGACACGGCATCGACGACGACGTGCTGGCGCGGATCTTCGAGCCGTTCTTCACGACCCGCGCGGTCGGGCAGGGCCTCGGCATCGGTCTGGCCGTCGTGCACCGCATCGTCAAAGCGCACGGTGGCTCGATCCAGGTGCACACGGCCGGCGGCGGCTCGCGCTTCGTCGTCAGCCTGCCGGCCGGGACCGCCGGCGCCGAAGCGGCCGCGGCAGCGCCGCTGGCGGCGGCCTGATCGATCCGGAGAAGCCGATGGAGCCGCTGCGGGTCCTGCTGCTGGTCGCCGACGCGCCGCTCGCGCGTGCGCTCAAGGCGCTGCTGCGCGCGCACGAGGTCATCGTGGCCGCCGATGGCGACGACGCACTCGTCTCGGCACGCGAGCGCGACGTCGACGTGATCGTCGCGTCCGGCCGGTTTCCGGGCGGCGACGCGGTCGCGATGCTGGCCGCACTGCGGCAGGTACAGCCGCGCGCGCAGCGCATCGCCCTGTTCGAGCGCGAGACGTTCGCGGCGGTCGCCGCGGCCGTCAACGAGGCCGAGGTCTGGCACGTCGCCTCGGTGCCATGGCCGAGCAACGACGTGCTGGCGGCCGTCGTCGCCGAGGCCGGCACGATCGCGCGCTCGGTGCCGGCGCTGCGGCCGGACGCCTCGGTCGCGCAGGACCAGGCCTGGGCGCGCGCCCAGGTCGGCGTGCTCGTCGTCGAGGACGATCCGACGCTGCAGCAGCGGCTGCGCGAGCAGCTGCAGGCGCGCTATCAGGTCCGCTTCGCCAGTTCGGCCGATCGCGCGATCCAGGTGATCGAGCAGTACGAAACCGGCGTCGTGTTCGCCGAGGTCGACGCGCGCCACGGCGATCTCGGCGGCTGGCTGCAGGCGCTCAAGGCGCACCAGCCGCAGATCCTCGCAGTGGCCGCGTGCACGCGACAGGATCCGGCACGCGCGATCGCGCTTGCCGACGAGGCGCGCGTGTTCCGGCTGCTCGCGCGGCCGCTCGATCTGCGCCAGTGCGAGCAGGCGATCGCCGCGGCGCTGGATCGCTACATGGCGATCAAGCGCAGCCCCGATGCGCTGCCGCGTCATGCGCTCGCCGCGGTCGCCGCGGCCGAGCCGCTGCTGTCGCTGCCGCAGGCCGCGCTGCTCGCGCGGATCCGCGCCCTGCCGGCGCGCGTCGCGCGCCAGGCCGCCGGGCGCTAGATGCCGCTCGCGTTCGTCGCCGGTGCCGACGGCCAGATCGGCCGGTTCCTGGTGCCGCGCCTGCTCGATGCCGGCTGGCGCGTGATCGCGCTGAGCCGCCGGCCGCGGCCGCCGTCGCAGCGGCCAGGGCTGCAGTGGCGCTGCGGCGACCTCTACGGCGCGATGCCGGCGCTGCCGGCCGTCGACGCATTGTTCAGTCTCGGGCCGCTGGACGGCCTGGCCAGCTGGCTGCCGGCCGCGCACGTGGACGGCATCGGCCGCATCGTCGCGTTCGGCTCGATGAGCGCCGAGAGCAAGCGCGCCTCGCCCGATCCGGCCGAGCGCGCGCTGGCTGCGCGCCTGGCCGCGTCCGAGCAGGCGCTGGCGGGTGCCGCCGCTGCGCTCGGCGCCGGCTGGACCGTGTTGCGGCCGACCCTGATCTACGGGGCCGGCATGGACCGCAGCCTGACCCCGATCGCACAACTGGCGCGTCGGCTGCGCGTGTTTCCGCGCGTGATCGGCGGCGAGGGCCTGCGCCAGCCGGTCCATGCGGCCGACCTCGCCGAGGCCTGTCTCGCCGCGTGGGCGCAGCCGCAGGCCGCCGGCCGCGTCTATGCGCTCGGTGGCGGCGAGCGGCTGTCGTTCGCGGCGATGCTCGAGCGCGTGCGAGCCGGCCTCGGCGTCGCGACCGTGCCGCTGCCGGTACCGCTGGCCTTGCTGCGCGTCGGCGGGGCACTATGGCGGACGTCGCCGGGCATGCCGCATCTGGCTGCCGCGGTCGAGCGGCTGTCGGCTGACCTGATCGCCGAAGACGGCGCCGCCGCCGCCGAGCTCGGCTGGTCGCCGCGGCCGTTCCGGCCCGACCCGGCCTGCTGGCAGGCGCCGCCCGCGCTGTGACGGGCCTACCATGCCTCTGCGTATGGTGCGACGCAACATATTGAAGTAGCAACGATTTTCTGGCGCTCCGCCATTGCAAAGCGAAGTCGCGAGCGCCTAAGATGCGGCGGCCGACACGTCGCCTACAGAAATTTAAGAAGGGGAGAGGATTCATGCAGGCCCGATCGATTCTGGCGGTCGCACTGGCGACCGCTCTGCTGTCCGCCTGCAGCGGCGGCAGCAACAGCTCCAGCGCCCCGCCGCCGAACCCGGCGACCAACAACGACGGCTCGCCGGTCACCGGCGTCATCACCGCGCGCTTCGATCCGTCCACGAGCGTGGTGCCGTCGCCGACCAATCTGCTGCTGTCGGGCACGACCGACCTCACGTTGAACATCCCGGTCCCGAATCCGACCGACTATTCCAATCCGCGCGTCGCGATCAATACGCTCGACGGCTGGAGCACGACGACGCCGTGGACGACGACGTTCTCGGCCGCGCCGAGGACGACCTCGATCGTCGCCGGCCAGAGCGTGCGCGTCTTCCAGGTGACGCTGAGCGGCCCCGGCGGCGCGGTCACCGGCGTCACGCGCGAGCTGCAGCCCAATGCCGATTTCGTCGTCGCGCTGGCGTCCTCGGACGCGTCCGCGCGCACGCTGGCGATCGTGCCGACCAAGCCGCTCGCGCAGCTGACCTCGTACATGGCCGTGCTGACCGACGGCATCACCGACAGCCGCGGCAACGACGCGACGCCGGACCAGACCTACTTCCTGACCCAGCGCACCAGTCCGCTGTGCACCAACGGCGTCTCGACCGAGCCGCTGCTGCCGGACGCGACCGCCTGCGCGCTCGAGCCGCTGCGCCGTCTGACCAATGCGCAGGAAGCCGCCGCGGCCGCCGCCGGTGTGCCGCGCGACCGCATCGTGCTGAGCTGGGTCGCGACCACGCAGAGCGTCACGCCGGTGATGCAGGCGGTGCGCGCCCGCGCCGTCGCGGCCGCCGCGCCGATGACGCGCACCGCGCCGACCGGCCTGACGCTGGCCGCGATCAATCCGGCGCTGCCGCCGATCGCCGACGTGCACATCGGTGTGATCGACCTGCCGTACTACCTCGGCGCGCCCGGCGCGTCCAACCCGACCGCGCCGCTCAATACGTTCTGGCGCGCTGCGCCGGGCGCCTACGTACCGCCGTTCAACGCGGCCGGCCTCGACCCGACCTCGACCAACGTGACGTTCGCCAACCCGCTGCCGGTGGCGACCTCGACGCAGACGGTGCCGATGGTGCTGACCGTGCCGAACGCGGCCTCGGGTCGCTCGCGGCCGGCGGCCGGGTGGCCGGTCGTGATCTACCAGCACGGCATCACGCGCAACCGCACCGACGCGTTCGCGGTCGCCGCGACGCTGGCCTCGCAGGGCTTCGCGGTGGTCGCGATCGACGCGCCGCTGCACGGCATCACCGACCGCACCAGCCCGCTGTACGTCGGCAACACGCCGTTCGCGGCGCTCGGTGCGCGCGAGCGCACGTTCGACGTCGACTACGTCGACAACACCAGCGGCGCCGCCGGTCCCGACGGCGTGATCGACAGCTCCGGCACGCACTTCATCAATCTGACCAGCCTGCTGACCTCGCGCGACAACATCCGCCAGGCCGCGGCCGACCTGATCGCGCTGACCCACGCGATCCCGGCGATGCGCATCTCGAGCAGCGGCGCGGCCGACTTCGACGCCACGCGCATCAGCTTCGTCGGCCAGTCGCTCGGCGGCATCATCGGCACGGTCTTCATGGCGACCGAGCCGAGCGTGCAGACCGCGCTGCTGAACGTGCCGGGCGGCGGCATCGCGCGCCTGCTCGAAGCCTCGCCGACGTTCGGCCCGCGCATCCGCGCCGGCCTGGCCGCCTCGGCCGGCCTGCAGCCGGGCACGCCCGACTACGACGCGTTCTTCGGCGCCGCGCAGACCGTCATCGACTCGGCCGATCCGATCAACTTCGCGTTCGCGACGGCCGGCAAGCGCCTGCTGCTGCAGGAAGTGGTCGGCGGCGGCGACGTGCTGCCCGACCAGGTCATTCCGAACAGCGTGGCCGGTGCGCCGCTGTCGGGTACCGAGCCGCTGATCCGCGCGCTCGGCCTGGCCTCGATCACCGCGACCACGCAGAACGCCGCCGGCATCCGCGGCGCGGTGCGCTTCACCCAGGGCGATCACGGCTCGCTGCTGAGCCCGGCAGCATCGCCGGCCGCGACCGCGGAAATGCAGGGCGAGATGGCCAGCCTGCTGGTCAGCGGCGGCACCGCCGTGCAGATCGCCAATCCGTCCGTCATCCGCACGCAGTAATCGACCGGGATCCTGGGGAGTCCACACGACATGAACAAGACCAACATCTCGACGATGACGCTGCAGCGGCGCCCGGCGCGCAACGCCCTCGCGCTGGCGACCGCCTTCGCACTGGCCGGCCTGGCCGCGCCGGCGGCCGCGATCAGCTTCGGCAACGACGACGGCTTCCACGGCACGCTCAACACGACGCTGTCCTACGGCATCTCGGTGCGCGTGCAGGATCGCGATTCGGACCTGATCGGCAAGGCCTTCTACGATCCGACCGTCAGCGCGCTCGGGCTCGGCAGCGAGGCGCAGCGCGCGGCCCGCGGCCGCTACTCGGTCAACGGCGACGACGGCAATCTCGCCTACGACCAGTGGGATCCGTTCTCCAATGCGGTCGGCGCCAACGTCGAGCTCAGCCTCAACTACGGCGCCAACTGGGGCCTGTTCGTCCGCGGCTACGGCTTCTACGACTTCGAGAACGAGGACCGCGACAACCTCTCACACGCCGCCAAGAACCGCGTCGGCACGCAGACGCGCATCTACGACGCCTTCCTGTTCAACAACTTCACCGTCGGCGACCAGAGCGGCAGCTGGCGCGTCGGCAAGCAGGTCGTCAGCTGGGGCGAGAGCACGTTCATCCAGAACGGCATCAACGCGATCAACCCGGTCGACGTCTCCAAGCTGCGCGTCGCCGGCGCCGAGCTCAAGCAGGCCTTCCTGCCGGTCAACATGGTCTGGGGTTCGCTGAACCTGTCCGATCGCGTGTCGCTGGAAGCGTTCTACCAGCTCGACTACGACGAGACCGACGCCGATCCGGTCGGCACCTACTTCTCGACGAACGACTTCGCGGTGATCGGCGGCCGCTATGTCATGCTGAACTTCGGCACGGTGCCGCAGCCGGTCATCAACCCGAACCTGTTCGACGAGGTCTGCGTCGGCGGCAACTACGGCGCCAGCGACACCGGCCTGCCGGCCAACCTGGTCGCGGCCGGCTGTTCGGCGGCGTTCCCGCGCAGCCCCACGCGCAAGCCGCAGGACGACGGGCAGGGCGGTCTGGCGCTGCGCTACTTCGCCGACTGGCTCAACAACACCGAGTTCGGCTTCTACGCGATGCGCTACCACAGCCGCGTGCCGCTGATCAGCGGCTTCGCGGTGACCACGACGGCGCCGAACTCCGGCAGCTTCTTCACCGAGTATCCGGAAGGCATCCGCCTGTTCGGCCTGAGCTTCAACACGCTGCTCGAGGACAGCGGCGTGGCGCTGCAGGGCGAGGTCAGCTACCGGCCGAACATGCCGTTCCAGCTCGACGACGTGGAGATCCTGTTCGCCGGTCTGTCGCCGCTCAACGCGGTGATCCCGCAGCCGGGCCTGCGCTTCCAGAGCCAGCTCGGCCAGTTCTCGCCCGGCGAGGAGATCCGCGGCTACCAGCGCGCCAAGCAGTGGCAGCTGCAGCTGACCGGCACCAAGGTGTTCGGCCCCGGCAACATCCTCGGTTCCGATCAGATCTCGCTGGTCGGCGAGGTCGGCTTCACGCAGGTCAGCCTGCCGTACGGCGTGCGCTTCAACGGCGACGGCACCGACACCGGCGGCGGCCCGGACGTCAACAGCGGCGGTCTGCGCAATCCGATCACCCAGGTCGGCGGCTTCCCGACCGACTTCTCGTGGGGCTATCGCGTCGCCGCGCGCGCCGACTACAACAACGTGTTCGGCAAGGCGATGAACCTGTCGCCGCGCATCGCGTTCAACCACGACGTCAACGGCACGTCGCCCGGTCCCGGCGGCAACTTCCTCGAAGGCCGCAAGTCGGTGACGCTCGGCGCCGAGCTCAGCTACGTCAACCAGTGGGTGTTCGACCTCAGCTACACCAACTTCTTCGGTGGCGGCAGCTTCAACCTGATCAACGACCGCGACTTCGTCGCGGCGACGGCCAAGTATTCGTTCTGACGAGGAGAGCCAAGACGATGACGACTATCAAGCAGACACTCCTCGCGTTCGCGATATCGGCCGCGTGCGCGTCGGTCGCGCTCGCCAAGGCGCCGGCCGGCGAGGTCGCCAAGCTCGGCGTCAGCGGCACCGAACTGACCCCGACCGGCGCACTGCGCGCCGGCAACGCCGACGGCACGATCCCGGCCTGGGACGGCGGCATCACGAAGGCGCCGGCCGGCTTCACGCCCGGCAAGCAGCAGGTCGATCCGTATCCGGACGACAAGCCGACCGTCGAGATCACCGCGCAGAACTACAAGTCCTACGGCAACAAGCTGTCGGCCGGCCAGATCGCGATGTTCGAGAAGTATCCGAACTGGAAGATGGTGGTCTATCCGACCCGCCGCAGCGCCGCGTTCCCGTCGACGATCTACGAGGCCACGATCAAGAACGCCTCGACCGGCGAACTGGTCAGCGACGGCGACGGCGTCGGCAGCGTCTCGCAGGGCTTCCCGTTCCCGATCCTCAGCACCGATGCGTCCACCGCCGGCGCTCAGGCGATCTGGAACCACAAGCTCAAGTTCAAGGGCATCACGCTCGACCACTGGTACAACCAGGCGATGCCGACGGCCGGTGGCCAGTACACGCTGGTGCGGATCAAAGAGCAGACGCTGTCGCCGTACTTCCGGCCTGGTGCGACGATCGAGAACATCAACAACATCCTGATCTATTTCTACCAGGAAGTGACCTCGCCGCCGCGCTACGCCGGCCAGATCCTGCTCGTGCACGAGACGCTCAACGCCAAGACCTCGCCGCGCCAGGCCTGGGTCTACAACCCCGGTCAGCGCCGCGTGCGCCGCGCGCCGCAGGTCGCCTACGACAATCCCGGCACCGCCTCGGACAATCTGCGCACCTCGGACATGCTGGACATGTTCAACGGCGCGCTCGACCGCTACGACTGGAAGCTCGTCGAGAAGCGCGAGATGTACGTGCCGTACAACTCGTACAAGGCGCACACCGCGAAGATCGCCGACCTGATCAAGCCCGGCTATATCAACCCGGACCTGCTGCGCTACGAGCTGCATCGCATCTACGTGGTCGAGGCCACGCTCAAGCCCGGCATGAGCCACATCAACCCGCGGCGGACGTTCTATCTCGACGAGGACAGCTGGCAGATCCTGCTGACCGACCACTACGACACCGATGGCAAGCTGTGGCGCTACTCGGAGGCGCCGAGCGTGACCTACTACGATCTGCCGACGTTCTGGTCGACGCTGGAGACCCACCACGACCTCAAGAACGGACGCTACATCGTCGGCGGTCTGGACAACGAGGACTCGGGCTACAACTTCTCGGTGCAGCTCACGCCCGATGCGTTCTCGCCGAACTCGCTGCGCCAGCGCGGCATCCAGTAAGCGCGTCGCCGTTCGCAACCTCCGCGGACACGGGCCCCGACGCGGCGCCCGTGTCCGCCGTTCCCCCAATCCGACGCGCCGCATCGAGCAATCGATCCGGCGCGCGGTGCGGTCGCACCGCGCCGCCTGTGCCCGTCCGCGATCGCCGCGCATGACGGCGCCGTTCGGGCATCATCGCATTCTCCCTGTCCGCCGCTGCCCCGTTCCGACATGACCCGATCCTCGTTCGCACGGTGCCGGTCCGCGGCACTCTGCCTCTTTGCCGCGCTGCCGCTGGCCGGCCGGGCGGCCGATCCGCCGGCCTGGCCCGACCCGGTATCGTCGCCGGCCGAAACGATGCCGCTGGCCGCACGCTCGCTGCTGCTCGATGCGCTGCGCGTCGGCGACGGCTACCTCGTCGTCGGTGACCGCGGCCACGTGCTGCGCTCGGCCGACGGCCGCGACTGGACGCAGTCGGCCGACGTGCCGGTCCGGGTCCTGCTGACCGCGGCGACCGCGCGCGGCGATTCGGTCTGGGCGGTCGGCCACGACGGCGTGATCGTGCACAGCGCCGACGGCGGTGCGCACTGGACCGTACAGCACCGCGACATCTACGAAGACGATGCGACGCTGCCGACCGATCCGCGCCATGGTGCGCCGCTGCTCGACGTACTGTTCGTCGACGACCGCCACGGCATCGCGGTCGGCGCGTACAGCCGCATGCTGGTCACGCGCGACGGCGGTGCGAGCTGGCAGCCCGAACTGCTCGCCGCCGCACCGCCGCCGCCGGCCGGCGCCGCGACCGGGAGCGACGCCGATCGCGCGGCAACGGCGGCCGACGCCGCCGACGACGGCCAGGACACCTCGATGGTCTTCAGCCAGGACGAGCTCGCGCTCGGCGAGGAGTCCGATCCGCATCTCAACGCGATCGTGCGCACCGGCAGCGGCGGCCTGATGATCCTCGCCGAGCGCGGCAGCGCGTTCCGTTCGCGCGACGACGGCGCGAGCTGGCAGCGCATCCAGCTGCCGTACGACGGCTCGATGTTCGGCGCGATCGGCTACGCCGGCGACCGCGTGCTCGCATTCGGGCTGCGCGGCAACGTGTACGAGACCGACGACCTCGGCGACCACTGGACGCGGCGCGACAGCGACAGCGAACAGGGCCTGATGGGCGGCGTCGCACTCGATGGCGAAGGTGCCGTCCTGGTCGGCGCCAACGGCGCGGTGCTGATGCGCCGCAGCGCCGATGCGCCGTTCAAGGTGATGGCCCAGCCCGGCGCCGGCATGCTCGCCGGCGCCGTGCCGCTGGACGGACGCCGGCTGCTGCTGGTCGGCGAGAACGGCGTCAGCGAGGTGGAGCTGCCATGAATCCGGCCAGTGCGACCAACCCCGGTGCGTTTCACCGCTTCGCCGAGCGGCTGGTGTTCGGCAACCGGCCGGCGGTGCTCGTCGTCTTCGCGCTGATCACGCTGGCGATGGCGTTCTTCGCCTCGCAGCTGCGCGTGGACGCGGGCTTCAAGAAGCAGGTGCCGCTGCAGCACGAGTACATGCAGACCTTCCTCGACTACGAGCGCGATTTCGGCGGCGCCAACCGCATCCTGATCGCCGTGGTCGACAAGGGCGGCGACATGTTCAACCTGCCGTTCATGCAGGCGATGGAGAACATCACGCTCGAGGCCAAGAGCATCGACAACGTCGACGAGGCGCGTCTGCGTTCGATCTTCACGCCGAACGTGCGCTACATCGAGGTCGTCGAGGACGGCCTCGACGCCGGCAACGTGATCCCGAACGGCTTCAGTCCGAACCTCGAAGGCTTCACGCCGACGCCCGAGCAGTTCGCGACCGTGCGCGACAACATCGTCAAGGCCGGCATCGTCGGCCGCCTGGTCGCCAAGGACTTCTCCGGCGCGATGGTCTGGGTCGACCTGGTGCCCGAGGATCCCGAGCACGGCATCCACGTCGACTACAACAAGATCGCGGCCCAGCTCGAGGCGCTGCGTGGCAAGTACGAGAACGAACGCATCGGCGTCCACGTGATCGGCTTCGCGAAGATGGTCGGCGACATCACCGACGGCGCGCGCTCGGTGATCGGCTTCTTCTTCCTGACGATCGCGTTCACGTGGCTGCTGCTGTTCATCTATTCCTCGTCGGCCAAGCTGGCCTCGCTGACGGTGTTCTGCGCGCTGATCTCGGTGCTGTGGATGCTCGGCGCGCTGCGCCTGCTCGGCTTCGGCATCGACCCGATGAACATGCTGACGCCGTTCCTGATCTTCGCGATCGCGGTCAGTCACGGCGAGCAGATGATCAACCGCTTCCGCGGCGAGCTGTTCTTCGGCGGCCTGGAGGACGGCAGCGTCGAGGAGCTGCGCCGGCGCGAGGGCGTCGATCCGGCGACCGCGGCACGGCTGGCGTTCCGCATGCTGCTGGTGCCCGGCTCGGTCGCCCTGATCGCCGGCTGCATCGGTTTCGCGACGATCCTGATCATCCCGGTGCGGATCATCTTTGAACTGGCGATCACCGCGACGATCGGCGTCGGCCTGACGATCCTGACCGATCTGGTCCTGCTGCCGGTGCTGCTGTCGTACACGCGCCTGCGCAACCTGCCGCGCAAGCGCGAGTACCGGCTGCGCCAGCTGACCCAGTTCGACAAGCTCTGGGCCGTGCTGGCGCGCTTCGCGCGGCCGATGCCGGCCGCCGTGATCATCGCGATCGGCTTCGTCGCGTGGCTGGCCGCCAGCCACTACGGCAGCCGCGTGATGATCGGCGACGCGCAGGAAGGCGTGGCCGAGCTGCGCGCCGACGCGCGCTACAACCAGGACGCGCGCCTGATCAGCGAGAAGTTCGCGCTCGGCGTGGACATCCTCAACGTCATCGCCGAAGCCGCGCCGTCGGCCTGCATCGGCAGCTATCCGGTCATGGAGACGCTGGACCGCTTCGCCTGGCACATGCGCAACGTCGAGGGCGTCGCCCAGGTCATGACGCTGCCGAGCGCGGCCAAGCTCGTGCACGCCGGCTGGAACGAGGGCAACGTGCGCTACCGCGCGCTGCCGCGCGACTCGGACACGCTGCGCCAGGACACGCAGGGCTTCGAGACCGACACCGGCCTGCTCAACGGCGACTGCAGCGCGATGCCGGTCATGATGTTCCTGACCGACCACCGCGCGACGACGATCGACCGCGTCGTCGCGGCGGTCAAGCAGTTCCGCGACGACAACGGCCTGTTCGCCGGCCCCGACGTCAATCTGCGCGAGCAGCTCGCCGAGGAAGCCGCCGCCGCGCAGGCACGCGGCGAGACCACCACCAGCCACCGCATCAACCTGCGCCTGGCGACCGGCAACGTCGGCGTCATGGCCGCGACCAACGACGAGGTGCGCGCGGTCAAGCGCACGATGCTGCTGCTGCTCTACGCGGCGGTGTTCGTGATGTGCCTGATCAGCTTCCGCAATCCGCTCGCGTCGCTGTGCATCGTGCTGCCGCTGGTGCTGGTGACCGAGCTCGGCCATGCGCTGATGGTCGAGCTCGACATCGGCATGAAGGTCAACACGCTGACCGTGATCGCGCTCGGCGTCGGCATCGGCGTGGACTATGCGATCTACATCTTCGCGCGCATGCGCGAGGCGATGCAGGCCGGCAAGCCGCTGACCGAGTCGTACTTCTCCGCGCTCAAGACCACCGGCATCGCGATCTTCTACACCGCGCTGACGCTGGCGGTCGGCGTGTTCACGTGGGTGTTCTCGGACCTCAAGTTCCAGGCCGACATGGGCGTCATGCTGACCTTCATGTTCGTCGTCAACATGATCGCGGCGATCGTGTTCCTGCCGGCGCTGTGCCGCTGGCTGCTGCGGCCGCGCGAACGCGTGGTCTGAACCGCCAGACTCGAAGTCATCGCTTCTTTTGCCGTTGTGGTTTGCTTTCGCTCTTGGCTGTTGGTGCGCCTAAAGCGAGCCGAGCAGCGCAGGTCGGCCAGGCCGAAGAGCTGTTCCTGTCCAAGCGAAAGCTCTTGATCTTCTTTCGTCGAAGAGACGTCGAATGGTCTAGGCGATCATTGCCGCGACACGGCGTGACACCGGGCCGATCAGCCGAGCCGCCGACAGGACGCAATGAGCGGACCGCGGCCGGTCAATAGCCGATACGCAGCCGCCGCATGACCTTGCCGGCGAGCCAGGCCGGGCCGATCAGCAGATAGGCCAGATCGGTGAAGAACGAGGGCCGCGCGCCCTCGATCAGATGGCCGATGAACTGGCCGATCCAGGCCGCGACGAAGACGCCGCCGGCGAGCCAGAGCAGATCGACGGGGCCGAGCATGCGGTACAGGAACTCGTTCAGCAGGCCGAGCAGTACGAACACGATCAGCATCGCCAGCGCGACCTGGCGCGACATCCGCCAGTAGAACGCGAACGCCAGCACCATCGACATGCCGGCCCAGAAGCCCGGCCGGCCGAGCGCGGCCGGCACCGGAATCACCCACAGCGCCGCGAGCACGGCCCAGAGGATCGCCGGCACACAGATCCAGTGGATCAGCCGGTTGGTCGGATGCTGGTGATCACGGCTGTAGTTGCCGAACCATTCGTTGACCGTGCGCACGCGGCACCCCATCGGGATCGGAGGACGGCGCGACTGTACGCGCGCGTACGGCGGCGATAAAGACGCGGCGCACAAGCCGGCGTCGCGGGACGACCATTGCCCGATCGGAGCGGACTGTCGTTGCCGGCACAGCAACCGCGACGCCGCGCTGCGCGCTGCCTGCATCGCGTGCGGACCGGTTTGTTTCCAGGCCGCGTGGCGCGACCGCAGCGTGCAACCGGCGCACGGCCGACCGGGACGGGATTCAGCCCTTGAGCCGCGCCAGGATGCGCCGTCCCAGATAGCCCCAGCGGCCCACGCGGCCGTTCTCGAGGGCGGCCTTGGCCTGTTCGAGCTGCTCGGTCAGGCTGGCGATATCGCGGTACAGGCGCTGGTTGTGCTGGTCGCGGCGCTTGAGCAGTACGCGCAGCGTCTGAAGGTCCGCTTCGTCGAGCGTGCGGCCGGCACGGATGTGCGCCGGCAGCGGTCGGTCGACATAGATCGTCGAGTGCGTACCGGCCAGTTCGTCGGCGGGCCGGTCACGCGTATAGAAGTACAGCGCGATCGAGCGGCGGCTGACCTCGCCGCGTGCGGCCGGGATCTCGATGCGCGGGAAGCCGTGCCAGCTCCACTCGGTCGTCTCGAAGATCACGCAGCGGTTGAACAGCGGCGTCACGACGGTGACTTGGTCCTCGTCCGAGCGTGGGTCCGAGTGCAGCTCGAGGCTGCCGCCCCAGGCGTCGTCCCAGACCGGGTTGAGGTAGACGATCAGGTTCAGGCGGCGATGCCAGGGTTCGACCGGATGGCGATTGAAATCGATGTGCGCGTCCAGATCCTGCCCGCTGCGGTTCTCGTGCGTGCCGCCGCCGAAGTACCAGGGATCGTAGAGCAGGTCGCCGATACCGGTCACACGGCCGACCCAGTCGAGGAACGGTCGCGTCTGGATCAGATCGTCGAGTGCGGCGTAGCCCGGCCCGAGTTCGCGGATGCGCTCCACGGTCGATTTGGCGCCGAGCTCGCCGGCCTCGTTGCGCGCATTGCCGCGTTCGAAATCCGGGAACTGTTCGAGCAGCCGGTGCGCATAGGCGTCGGTGAAGAAGCCGTCGATGACGACGTGGCGGAAAGGCTCGCGACGCGCGAAAGCGGCGGCGTGACGTTCCACGTCGGCCAGTACGTCGGGTGCAATCAGATCGGCGGCGGGAAGATTCATGGCGGCAGGATATCGGGTGTCGGAGAGGGCGTGGCGGCTTCGGCCGAGGTGAGCCGCACCAGCACGACCTCGCCGGCGCCGGTCAGGATCGCGCGCTCGCGCGTGGCCTCGTCGAAACCGATCCGCAGCGTATCGCCGACCGCGGCGTCGAGCCGCGCGTCGCCGCGCTGCACGGCCGCCGCGCCGGCATGGACGTGGATCAGCCAGGTATCGCCGGGCGCGCCGTGCAGCAGCATCGCGTCGACCAGCGGGCGCGCATGGACCTCGGCGCGGACCGCGCCGCGCCGCGTCATCACGTTGAAGTCGCGCGTCGGGCCGGCCAGCAGGCGGCACTCGACCGCGGCCTCGCCCGGAAACGCCAGCTGCGCGAAGCGCCGCGACAGGCGCTGCGCGGGCAGGGCGTCGACGTCGAGCTCGATGCCGCTGCCGTCGAGCAGCATCAGCACGCGGTCGACGCCGGGGAAATGCGAGAACGGACCATCGCGCTCGATCTCGGCGATGCTGACGCGCCAGAGCAGGCCTGCCGCGTCCTCGTGCAGCGCGATCTCGGTGGTCCAGCCGCCGTCGTTCTTCCAGCGCACGCGCCGGTAGTCCGATGCACGCAGCCGTTGCAGATGGGGCGGATCCTTCGCGGTCATCGCGCTCAGCCGTCGGTCTCGGACGGGTAGTAGGTGTAGACCAGGGTCGCCTTGCCGAGGAAGTCGATCGTCGTGTTCTGACGGCCGCCCAGGCGTCGCGCGACGCGCTCGGAGGCGCTGTTCTCGACGCGGATCAGGCTGATCACGCGCGGCAGGTCCATCGTGTCGAACGCATGGCGTAGCACGCGGGCGGCCGCCTCGGTCGCGTAGCCCTGGTGGCGGTGCTCGGGTGCGAGCATCCAGCCCAGTTCGACGTCGGGCCAGCCATCCGGATTGTGCAGGCCGACGCGACCGACGAACTGGCCGGTTTCGCGCAGCTCCACGGCCCACATGCCGTAGCCGCGCAGCATCCAGTGGCCGAGCAGCATCGCCATCGAGCGCCAGGCGTTCATGCGGTCGAGCGGCTGACCGTCGCCGATGAAGCGCGTGCTCGACTCGTCGGCGAGCATCGCCGCGTAGGTTTCGAAATGCCGGTTGCCGAGCGCGGTCAGCCGCAGGCGCTCGGTTTCGAGGACGGGTATGGCGATCATGGTCGAGCCCGATCAGGTCAGCAGCGCAGCGAGCTCGCGCGTGGAGGTGGCCAGGCTTTCCTGCCAGGTGTAGCCGACGATCGGCTGACCGGTCCGCGCGTCGCGGAAATCCTCTTCCTGCCCCGGGGCGAGCAGGTGCCGGTAGTCGACGGTGATTTCGCTGCCGGCGGGCAAGTCCGCGGCCGCGAAGATGAAACCCAGATGCCACAGGCCGGTGGGCTCGAACGCGTGATTGACGTAGCACTCGTCGGGCCAGTCGGTCGAGACCGTGTAGCGGTCCTCGAACCAGCGCACCGTCGCCGGCAGCAGACGCGCCGCGTCCGGGTGCGCGAGGATGTCCTCGAAGCGATGGACGCGGTCGATCGCATCCGGCGCGACCAGCAGCCGCCCACGCGCGACCGGTTCGTCGACGAACAAACCCTGGCCTGCGCCCGCGATCGACGACGGGCCGATGTGATAGCTGGGGAGAATCATGCGCGCACCACCGCCGCTCGGCGGGTGCGCAGTCTAGCACCGCTGTGGCGGCCGCGCCGGGAGGACCCGCGGCGCGCGGGCGAAGCGACGGGACCGTGACCGATGGCGCTTGCGCAGGCGCCTCATCGTGCCAGGTCGCCGGCCAGCGGCATGGGTCGTCGCCGATCGCCGTGCCTGCGCGGCCCGGGTCGCGTGGTCTTCGTCGCGGTGGCGCGACCTCTGTCTTCGCATGGGCGCCCGTGCCGCCCGACACGGCACGGGCGCCGATCCGGCTCAATCGCTCTTGGCGACCGTGCGTGCGGGCTTGGGCTTGGCGCCGGCGCCGACCTGGATCACGTCGCGGTTCTTCTCGATCGTCGCCAGGCCGATGCCCTTGACCTTGGTCAGGTCCTCGGCGCTCGCGAACGGACCGTTCGCGTCGCGGAAGGCGACGATCGCCTCGGCCTTGGCCAGGCCCACGCCGTTGAGTTCCTCGGCGAGGGTCTGCGCGTCGGCGCTGTTGATGTCGACCGCGCCGGCCAACGTCGGGAACGCCAGCGCGACGCCGAGGGCCAGTGCGCCGAGCGCGTGACGGATCGTGTGGATCGCTTTCATGGGATGCTCCTTGTCTCCAGTGACGGCCGCGACCGGCGGCCTGCGGTTGCCGCAGCGGGCGGATCGACCGGCCGTCTGCGGTGGAGACACGTTAGCGGCGGCCCGCGGCGGCCGCGTCGGCATCGCGACGCGTCGGCGTGTCCGCGAGCGCCGGCACGCCGCGTGCGAGATTTCGCGCACGCGGTAGGAGATTTCGCACCGCGCCCGGCGGTCGCGATCGCGCGCGTCACGCAGCGATGGTCCGTCACGTCCGGGCGGCGCATCGGGCGCCGCGTTAGAATGCGCGTTTCCTCGCATCGGAGCCTTCATGGACACGCGCGAAATCAGCCGCTACGTCGGCGCGCTGTGGGACGAGCAGATCGTTCCGCAGCTGGTCGAGTACATCAAGATCCCGAACAAGTCGCCGATGTTCGACGCCCAGTGGGCCGAGCACGGCCACATGGACCGCGCGGTCGCGCTGATGGAATCGTGGGCGCGCGCCCAGCCGATTCCGGGCATGCAGCTGGAGGTGGTGCGCCTGCCGGGCCGCACGCCGCTGATCTTCATCGAGATTCCCGGCCAGGGCGAGGATTGCGTGCTGCTGTACGGCCATCTGGACAAGCAGCCGGAGATGACCGGCTGGGCCGAGCATCTGGGCCCGTGGAAGCCGGTCATCGAGGGCGACAAGCTCTACGGCCGCGGCGGCGCCGACGACGGCTACGCGATCTTCGGCTCGCTGGCGGCGATCCTCGCGCTGCAGGCACAGCAGATCCCGCATGCGCGCTGCGTCGTGATGATCGAGGCCTGCGAGGAATCGGGCAGCTACGATCTGCCGTACTACGTCGACCATCTGGCCGATCGGATCGGCAAGCCCTCGCTGATCGTCTGCCTCGACTCGGGCTGCGGCAACTACGAGCAGATGTGGCTGACGACCTCGCTGCGCGGCATGACCGGCGGCAATCTGACCGTGAAGGTGCTCGAGGAGGGCGTGCACTCCGGCGACGCCTCGGGCGTGGTCGCCTCGAGCTTCCGCATCCTGCGCCAGGTGCTGTCGCGGCTCGAGGACGAGACCACCGGCGCGATCGTGCCGAAGGAGCTCTACGTCGAGGTGCCCGAGCAGCGCCGCGAGCAGGCCGCGCACGCGGCCGAGGTGCTCGGCACCGACGTCTACTCGAAGTTTCCGTTCGTCGACGGCATGCGGCCGATGAACGAGGATCTGGGCGAGCTGGTGCTCAACCGCACCTGGCGTCCGGCGCTGTCGGTGACCGGCGTCGGCGGCATTCCGGCGCTCGATTCGGCCGGCAACGTGCTGCGTCCGTTCACCGCGGTCAAGCTGTCGCTGCGGCTGCCGCCGACGCTGGACGCGATCAAGGCCGGCGAGTTCCTCAAGAACCTGCTCGAGCGGGATCCGCCGTACGGCGCCAAGGTCACGTTCGATCTGGAGAAGGCCGGCAGCGGCTGGAACGCGCCGGCGCTCGCGCCGTGGCTCGAGCAGTCGGTCGACGCGGCCTCGCGCACGTTCTTCGGTCCGCCGCCGGCCTACATGGGCGAGGGCGGCTCGATCCCGTTCATGGGCATGCTCGGCGAGAAGTTCCCGGGTGCGCAGTTCCTGATCACCGGCGTGCTCGGCCCGCATTCCAATGCGCACGGACCGAACGAGTTCCTGCACATCCCGACCGGCAAGCGCGTCAGCGCCGCGGTCGCGCAGGTCGTCGCCGATCATTACCGCGCCGGCGAGCAGGGCCTGACCCGCGGCGTGGCGGCCAGCCACGCGCATACGGTCAAGGGCGGCGACGGCTGCTGCTGAGCGCTAGCGTGGACCATCCGCACGGCATCGTCGCGATCGACACCGGCTTCTTCCGGCCGCGTTTCGACGCCAGCCATCTGATCGTCGAGCGCGGCCGCGCCGCGTTCGTCGACGTCGGCACCAACTACTCGGTGCCGGCGCTGCTCGATGCGCTCGCGGCCGCGGGGCTGACGCCCGCTGCGGTCGACTGGGTGATCCTGACCCACGTGCATCTGGATCACGCCGGCGGTGCCGGCGCGCTGCTCGAGCGGCTGCCGAACGCGCAACTGGTCGTGCATCCGCGCGGCGCGCGCCACATGATCGATCCGGCCAAGCTCGTCGCCGGCGCCTCGTCCGTCTACGGCGAGGACGAGGTGCGGCGCACCTACGGCGACCTGGTGCCGGTGCCGGCCGCGCGCGTCGTCGAGGCTGCCGACGGACACATCGTCGATCTGGCCGGCCGCCCGCTGCTGTGCCTGGACACGCCCGGCCACGCCTACCACCACCTGTGCGTCTGGGATGCGCGCAGCCGCAGCGCGTTCACCGGCGACACGTTCGGTCTGTCGTATCGCGAGTTCGACAGTGCGCGCGGCGCGTTCATCGTGCCGACGACGACGCCGGTCCAGTTCGATCCGCCGGCGCTGAAGGCCTCGATCGCGCGCCTGCTCGCGCTCGCGCCCGAGGCGATGTACCTGACCCATTACAGCCGCGTCGAGGACGTCGCGCGGCTCGGCCGCGATCTGATCGAGCAGATCGACGCGATGGTCGCGATCGCGCAGGCGCGCGCCGACGCGCCGGACCGCCATGCGCGCATCGTCGAGGACCTGGCCGCGCTGTACCTGCCGCGCGCGGTCGCGCACGGCAGCGCGCTCGACCAGTCGCAGATGCGCGAGCTGCTCGCGATGGATCTGGAGCTCAACGCGCAGGGGCTGGAGGTCTGGCTCGACCGCGAACGCGCGGCGGCCGCCGGCGGCTGAGCGCCGCGCCGCCGCCGGGCGCTACGGCGCCTCGCCGTCGAAGCCGTCGCGGAAGATATGCTCGTCGCCGGCCACCGGCGCGACGAACACGCCGCTGCCCCATTCGATCTGGTTGTCGCCGTCCGGATGCAGGCCGGCGACGAAGACGACGTCGCCGTTGTCGTTGAGGCCGGGCGCGCCGCTGAAGACCGGGCTGGTGTCGTGCTGGCCGAGCTGGCCGGTGCCCAGATCGGTCTGGACGCGGTCGCCCTTGCCGGCGATGCGCAGCAGGTTCTCGCCTTCGCCGACGTAGATCGCCTGACCCTGCGCATCGCGCGCGCGGAACGCGACCATGCCGTGGACGTTGATGACCGGCGCGAACGCGTCGAGCTCGAGGATCGGGCCGGCCGGATCCACGCGCGCGATTTCGGTGGCCTGTACGCCGGTGCCGGTCGGCGTCAGCCGGTAGACCGCACGCTGGTTGCCGGCGGCCAGGCGCACGACGACGGCGACCTCGCCGATCGCGTTGATCGAGACCGTGTTGTCGAACGCGACGAACGGCGAGGACGGATCGGTGTCGGTGTCGACCGCCAGCGTCTCGTAGGCGCCGCTGGTGTCGAACACGCGGATCTCGTCCTTGCTGAAGTTGCCGGGCGGGCCGACGCTGACCTTCGCGGCGATACGCCGCGAGTCGTTCATCGACGGCGTGTAGATGTACGAGTACGGGCTGCCCGGATCGATACCGTTGTCGACGATGTGCAGCAGCGAGCTGCCGGCGCCGGTCGAGGCCAGACCGGAGCCGCCGGGCAGGCCGGCGCGGTAGCCGATCACGCCGTCGGCGTTGATCGTCTGGCCGTTGAACGAGCTCGGCGTGATCGGCAGCGTATTGACCGGCGCGGATGCGGCCGCGATCGGATCGTAGATCCACAGCCGGTACGCATCGCCGTGCGTGTAGTAGACGATCTTGCCGTCGCGGTTGATGCCGACGCGGTCGGAGATGAACTCGGCCGGCGCCTGATGCGTCTGCACGATGCCGCCTACGCCGTTCGCGCCGGACCAGATGCCGACACCGGTATTGGACAGATTGCCATCGATCGGCACGACCTGGACCGGAAACGCGACCGTGCCGTTCTCGTTGATCGAGGCGGTGATGCTGTTGAACGACGAACCGGGCGGCAGGTTCCAGCCCTCGTCGTTGACGAGCAGATTGGTGCGCGCCTGCAGCTGGGGAGCGGCGTAGGTCGGCAGCGCGGCGTGCAGCGGAGTCGAAGCGAGGAGGGCGGCCAGGAGGCCGCCGGCGAGCGGTTGAAGGCGCATGGGTCGTCTCGGTGGCAGGGGACGTCCGCGCCGCGCGCCGGGCACGGCGGGGATCGACACCCTACGACGTCGAACGCCGCGAGGCAACGCCGTCACGACCGCTCGCATCCGGACGCGGCGCCCGGCCGCGCCCGGATGCGACGGTCTCACCAGATCTTCACCTGCGCTTCGCCGCTGCGCACCATCGCATCGCCGGGCTTGCAGTCGAACGCCTTGGCGAACGCGTCGAGGTTCGACGGCGCGCCGATCGCGCGGTACGCGGTCGGCGAGTGCGGATCGGTGTTGAGCTGCACTTCCAGGCGCTGCGGCAGGATGCTGCCGCGCCACACGCGCGCCCAGCTCAGGAAGAAGCGCTGGTCCGGCGTGTAGCCGTCGATCTGCACGTTGCGCTCCGGATGCTGGGCGAGCGCCGCGTGCAGCGCGTCGTAGGCGATGCTGAGGCCGCCGAGGTCGGCGATGTTCTCGCCGAGCGTCAGCTGGCCGTTGACGTGCTTGCCGGGCAGCGGCTCGTAGGCGTCGAACTGCTTGACCAGCACGTCGGTGCGCGCCTCGAAGGCCTTGCGGTCCTCCTCGGTCCACCAGTTGGCATTGTTGCCCTTGGCGTCGAACTGGCTGCCCTCGTCGTCGAAGCCGTGCGTGGCCTCGTGGCCGATCACCGCACCGATGCCACCGTAGTTGATCGCGTCGTCGGCCTTGGCGTCGAAGAACGGCGGCTGCAGGATCGCGGCCGGGAAGTTGATCGTGTTGTCGGTGGGGTTGTAGTAGGCGTTGACGGTCTGCGGCGTCATGCCCCACTCGAGGCGGTCGGTCGGCGTGCCGATGCGCGCGACGTCGTAGGCGTGGTTGAAGCGCGTGGCGGCCATGACGTTGGCGAAGTAGTCGTCCGGAACCACGGTCAGGCCCGACCAGTCGCGCCACTTCTCCGGATAGCCGATCTTCGGCAGGAAGCTCGCCCACTTCTCGAGCGCCTTGGCCTTGGTCGTGTCGCTCATCCAGTCCAGGTTCTCGATGCGCTTCTTCAGCGCGGCCTGCATGTTGTCGATCAGCTCCTGCGCGCGCGCCTTGGACTCGGGCGGGAACGCGCGCGCGACGTAGAGCTCACCGAGCGCCATGCCGATCTCGCCGTTGATCGTGCCGAGCACGCGCTTCCAGCGCGGCTCGATCTCCTTCTGGCCGGTCAGCGTCTTGCCGTTGAACGCGTAGCTTTCCTGCTGGAACGCCTGCGACAGGTACGGCGCGGCGCCGTCGATCGCGTGGAAGCGCAGATAGGCCTGCCAGGTCGCGATCGGCGTCTTGGCGAGCGCCTCGTCGAACGCCGCGAAGAACTTCGGCTGCGACAGCGAGAAGCCGTCGGTGACGTTGGCGTTCTGCGCCTTGAAGAACGCGTTCCAGTCGAAGTGCGGCGTGATCTTGTTGGCTTCGGCGACGCTGACGAAGTGGTACTGGTTCTCCGCCTTGCGCAGCTCCACCGGCGCGAACGAGGCCTTGGCCAGCGCGGTCTCGAACGCGAGCACGGCCTTGGCCTGCTCGGCCGCGGCGTCGGCCGGCGTGCCGGTCAGCTCGAGCAGCTTGGCGACGTAGGCGCGGTAGGCCTCGCGCAGTGCGGCGTGCTCGTCCTTCTCGTAATAGTCGCGCGTCGGCAGGCCGAGTCCGCCCTGGAACGCGTAGGCGATGCGGCGCGAGGAGTTCTTGTAGTCGGTCTCGGCGCCGAACGCGAACACGCTGGCGACGCCGCGATTGAAGCTGTCGATCAGGTACGCGACCAGATCCTCACGCGAGGCCAGCGCGTCGATCTTCGCCAGCTCAGGCTTGATCGGCTCGTAGCCGGCTTTCTCGACGGCCGCCTCGTCCATGCCCGAGCGCCAGAACCAGCCGATCTTCTGCTCGATCGAACCGGCCGCCGCGGCGTCGGCGCCACGATCGGCTTCCTCGACGATGCTGCGCTGGGTGTTGAGGCTCTCCTCGCGCAGCGCGTCGAACGCGCCCCAGCGGGTGCGGTCGGCCGGCACCGGATTGGCGGCGACCCACCGGGCGTTGACATGGCCGTTGAGGTCGGTGCAGGCGCCGATCGCCGGGTCGATCTCGGCGACGTCGAACGCGACGTGCGCGGCCGGGGCAGTCGGGGCGCTCGCCGGGGTGGCCGGCTTCGCGGCGGGGGCGGCGGCCGGTGCCGGCGTGTCGTGCTGCTGGCTGCAGCCGGCGATCGTCAGCACCAGGCCGATGGTCAGCGGCAAGGTCTTGCGGGGTGTCACGTGCATGAGGGGGTTCCGTCGTCAAATGGCGCGCACCTTAAGCGCGCGGGATCGCACAGGTCTGTGCCAAAGGTCACTGGCGCGGTCGTCGGTCGCCGTGATGAGGGCGCCGGCCGCATCCGCCGGTGCCGGCGGAGCGGCGGCGGAACGGTCAGGGGAACGCAGCGCGGCGCGCGAAGCGGTCATCGCGCGGCCGCGCGGGTGCTCAGTCAGCGGCGGCCTCGTGCTTGAGCCGCGCGGCCAGATCGCGGCCGAGCCAGGCGTCCAGCCCGCGTCGCGCCGCATAGATCAGCGGCGTCAGCGCCAGCGCGGCGACGAACTTGTACAAATAGTTGACCGTGCCGACCGCGAGGAACAGCCCGATCGGCCACTGCTGCGGACCGAGCACGAACGCGATGTAGAGCACCACGAAGCTGTCGATGAACTGCGAGACCAGGGTCGATCCGGTCGCGCGCAGCCAGATGTGGCGGTCGCCGGTGCGGCGCCGTATGGCGTGGAAGATCGACACGTCGATCAGCTGGCCGATCAGGAACGCCGTGACCGAGCCGGCGATCGTCCACAGGCCCTGGCCGAAGATCGCCGCGAACGCGGTCTGCAGGTCGTCCACGCCCTGGTTGCGGCCGGCGCCGACCCACCACGAAGCCGGCGCGAGATGGATCGCCGCATACGCGAACGCGAACCCGTAGACGATCAGCGCGACCGTCAGCCACGAGATCAGGCGCACGCCGCGCCGCCCGAAGTACTCGTTGATGATGTCGGTCATCACGAACACGATCGGCCAGAGCAGCACGCCGGCCGTGAAGTTCAGCGAGCCGGTCTGGCCGAACAGGTTCCAGTCCAGCGGCGCGAGGCCGAGCGTGTCCTCGAGCGCGAAGATCTTGACGCCGACGAACTCGGCGATCAGCGCATTGGCGACGAAGAAGCCCGAGAGCACCAGGAGCAGCAGGCCGGCACGCCGGCTGTCGCGATCGGCCGATCGGAAGAACGGAAGCATCGAATCTCCAGCTCAGGGCAGGGCGATGCGCACTCGGGTACTGCCGCGGCCGGCCCCCTGCGGCGTCGCGGACGGCGCCGAGTATAGGGCGCGCCGTGCCGGACCGTGAACGCAACGCCGGCAGGCCCGGTCACGCCTGCTGACGGCCGCTCCGCGAACCGCTAGGCTGGCCGCGTGGACACGCCGACCGCCGTACCTGCCGTACCCACAGCCGCCGCGGCCGTGACCCCGGTCGTCGTCGCGCTGATCGGCCTGCCGGGCGCCGGCAAGAGCACGATCGCGCGCGCGCTCGAGGATCATCTGCGGCTGCGCCGGATCTGCCGCGACGCGATCCGCGCGGCGATGTTCCCGCGCTGCAGCTACAGCTTCCTCGAGAAGCGCGCGGCGTTCCGCGGCGTCGTGCAGGCGCTGGAGATCAACTGCATGCTCGGCGTGTCGAGCGTGCTCGACGGCATGACGTTCTCGGCGCGGGCCGACTACGACCGCATCGTCGAGGCGGTACAGCCGTTCGGCTTCGCGATGGTGCCGCTGTGGGTCGACTGCTCGCCGGAGCGCGCACGCGAGCGCGTCCAGCGCGACCTCGCCGCCAATCGCCACCGCGCCGCCGACCGCACGCCCGATCTGGTCGACGAGGTCCGCCATCGTGCGCAGCCGCCGCCGCCCGATGCGCTGCGGATCGACGCCGAGCAGCCGGCCTCGGCGATGTGCCGCGAGGCGGTGCGCCTGGTCGCGGCGCGTCTGCAGGGCGAGGCGGCCTGAGCGGATCCGACGGTCGATCGTGCGCCGCGCCGTTCGATCGGCACGGCCTGGCGCGCGTCGGCGTGTTCGAGGCGTGCCGGCTCCCGGCTTCCCGCGCGGGCGGTCACGCGCAGTCGTCGCCGTGGCGTCGATCGTGCAGATGGAAGCGCGGCGCGGCCGCAGGTCGCATCGGTGTCGCGTGCCCCGGTCAGGCGCTCGCCGCCATCCGCTTGCGCTTGACGTAGACCTGCTTGCGCACGCGCGCGACCAGCTCGCCGCCCGCGGTGCGGATCTCGACCGGCAGCCAGTGCAGGTACTTGTCGCCGCCGTCGGTCTGCGTGCGGATCGCCTCGAGCAACGCGTCGTCGATGCGGAATTCGGCATGGACGGTCTCGCGGCCCGGCGCGACGAATTCGATCTCGGCGGCCTTGTCCCAGACGTAGTAGTCGCGGCCGAGGCAGTGCATCAGCAGCAGCATCCAGAACGGATCGGTCATCGCGAACAGGCTGCCGCCGAAATGCACGCCGACGTAGTTGCCGTTGTACCAGCGCTTGCGCAGCGCGACGCGCGCGCTGCGCCAGTCGGCGCCGATCTCGAGCACCCGGATGCCCGAGAACAGGAACGGCGGCCAGAAATTCATGATGTGACGCAGGCGCGAGGGCTTCATCGTGCGGCCGTCAATACGGTGGCGTAGGGAGGGGCCGCTAGCGTGCAACGTCGCATCGAAAAGCGAAAGCCCACCTCGTGTGCGTCGGCACCGGGACGTGCCGTGCCGGCGCTGAGACGGACGAGGAAGCGAACCGGCCGGCGTTCGGCGATCGACATGCGGACCACTGCCACGGACCGCCGGCGGCGCTGCCTGTCCCGGTCAGCGATCGCAGGGTGCGAATCGACTTCGTCGGCCGGCGCCTCGACGGCGCGGCCCTGAGTCCCGGCGTGCGGTGCGGGTCTCGCGCCGCGGGCCTGTGAAGCCGGCGTGTTGCTACGTGCCGGTGCTTCGGCGGCATGATCGGACTCGCGGCCGCGCCGGCCCCGTCCGTCGCCCGCGCGGTCGGATCGCTCAGAACAGCAGCGAGGACATGCGCCGGCGGTAGGTGCCGACCAGCTCTTCGTCGTCGAGGATCGAGAACGCGGCGATCAGCCGCTTCTTCGCGCGGCCTTCGTTCCAGTCGCGGTCGGCCTTGAGGATCGTCAGGAACTGATCGAGGCCGGCCGCGGGCTCACCCTCGGCGAGCAGGCGGATGCCGAGCTGCTCGCGCGCGGTGTGGTCGTTCTCGTCGCGTGCCAGGCGCGCGCGCAGCTCGTCGGCCGGCGGCGCGTCGGCCAGCAGCCGCGCGAACTCGAGCTGGCCGCGCAGACGGCGCGCGCGGTCGTCGGTCGCCAGGTTCGCCGGCAGGGCGTCGAGCTCGGTCTCGGCGGCCGCCGCATCGCCGTTGCGCATCAGCGCGACCGCGAGATCGAGCTTGAGCTCGGCCTTGTCGGGTTCGGCGGCGATCTCGCCGCGCAGACGCGCGACCGCGTCGGCAGCCGGCTCGGGCGGCGCGGCGACGTCCTCGGCGGGTGTCTCGTCGGCCGGCTCGGCCGGCTGCACGTGGCGCGACAGGAACTCGCGCAGCGCGTTCTCGGGCAGGGCGCCGGCGAAGCCGTCGACGAGCTGGCCCTGGCTGACCAGGACCACGGTCGGAATGCTGCGCACGCCGAACATCGCCGCGAGCTGCTGCTCCTTGTCGACGTCGACCTTGGCCAGCCGCACCGCGCCGTGATAGCTCGCCACGACCTTCTCGAGCAGCGGACCGAGCGACTTGCACGGCCCGCACCATTCGGCCCAGAAGTCGACCAGGATCGGCAGCTCGAGCGAGGCCTGCAGCACCTCGGTCTCGAAGGTCTCGGTGGTGACGTCGAACACGTACGGCGAATCGATGGCGGGAAGTGCGGACACGGCGGATTCCTGGTTCGGCGCGGCAGCGGCCGCGACCGGTGAGAGCGAGCGCAAGAGGTCGGGACGGCCGGCAGGATATCAAGCATCGCGCGGCGCGCCGGCTTGACGCACGGACCGGACAGTATGTAATGTGTAGATTACATATTGTCGTGCGAGGTTGACCCATGCATCGCGTTCCGTCTGCGCTGTTCTGGCTGCTCGCGCCGGCTGCGCTCGGCCGCTGGCTGATCGTCGCGATCCCGTCGCGCTGGCACGGCATCGACACCGGCTCGATCGGCGCCGCGCTGCTGCTCGCGGTCGCCGCGACCGGTCTGTGGCTGTCCGGCCGGATCCCCGACGACGGCGCCTCACAGCGCTCGCCGGGCGAGCAGGGGCGCTGGGTCGCCCTGGTCTTCACCGGCCTGATCGGTGCGCTGATGGCGGTCCATGCCGGCAGCTTCGCCGGCGCGCGCACGATCGCCGAGCTCGAGGGCATCGGACGGCCGATCGCGATGCTGCTGGTCGGCTGGCTGATTCTCGCGTCGATCGCGCGGCGGTGGCCCGGTACCGGCGTCCAGGTCGACGAGCGCGACCGCGCGGTCGCGCGCGCGGCCGATGCCGCCTCGCACGTCGCGCTGGCGCTGGCGGTCGTCGCGATCGCGGTTACGCTGGGCCTGACGCCGCCGGCGCGGCTGTCCTGGGCCAGCCCGATCGCGGTCGCCAACCTGCTGATGTTCGCGCTGGTCGCGGCGGCGTTCGTCGGCCACGGCACCGCGCTGTGGCACTACCGGCGCGACCGCGCGTGAACGCGACGCCGGTCGGCAACCACATCCGCCGGCTGCGCTTCGACGCCGGCGAGATGACGCAGGGCATGCTCGCCGAGCGCGTCGGCATCACGCGCCAGACCGTCATCGCGCTCGAGGCCGGCCGCTATGCGCCGTCGCTGGAACTGGCGTTCCGGATCGCGCAGGCGTTCGGCAAGGAGATCGGCGAGGTGTTCTTCTGGAAGGGCTGAGCCCCGGACCGGCGCGCGCGGCGAGACCGCCGGGCGCACGGCGCCGGCACGCCGCGGCCTCGTCCGCATCCGCAGCGGCGCTCGCGTCACTGCGGCGCGGTCCGGGCAGGCTGCGCGCTGCCGCCCTCGATCGTGACGCCTCGCTTCAGACCATCGCCCGCGGGCACGATCGAGGAGAACGGTCCGGCCGTGCGATCCATCCCTGGATCGCCTGCGGACACGGTCGCTTGCGTCAGTGCGCCGTCTCGATCCGCTGCGGCGGCTTGCCGCCGTCGCCGTCGAGCCGGTCGCCGAGCAGGCGCCGCACGATCACGTAGAAGATCGGGATCAGCAGTACGCCGAGGAACGTCGCGAACAGCATGCCGCCGA
This sequence comes from Rhodanobacter denitrificans, assembly GCA_003241385.1. Lineage (GTDB taxonomy): Bacteria > Pseudomonadota > Gammaproteobacteria > Xanthomonadales > Rhodanobacteraceae > Dokdonella > Dokdonella denitrificans_A. The sequence goes on along the minus strand of QFPO01000001.1, from coordinate 291,479 downwards.
TCACGCCGGTGCCGATCGAATGGCGCGAATTGGCGCCGGCGCCGCTCGACAGCGCCAGCGGCAGCACGCCGAGGATGAACGCCAGCGAGGTCATCAGGATCGGCCGCAGGCGCAGGCGCGCCGCCTCGATGACGCCTTCGCGCAGCGTCTTGCCGGCCTGCTGCTGCTCGACCGCGAACTCGACGATCAGGATCGCGTTCTTGGCGGCGAGGCCGACCACGGTGATCAGGCCGATCTTGAAGTAGATGTCGTTGGGCAGGCCGCGCAGCCAGGTCGCGACGATGCAGCCGAGCACGCCGAGCGGTACGACCAGCAGCACCGAGGTCGGGATCGACCAGCTCTCGTACAGCGCAGCCAGACACAGGAACACGACGACCAGCGACAGGATGTACAGCATCGTCTGCTGGTTGCCGGACAGGATCTCCTGGTACGACATGCCGGCCCAGTCGAAGCCGATGCCGTCGGGCAGCTCGTCGATCAGCGCGCGCATGCGTGCCATCGCGTCGCCGGAGCTGCTGCCGGGCGCCGGATTGCCGACGATCTCGATCGCCGAGTAGCCGTTGAATCGGTTCAGCGACGGCGAGGAGCTGATCCACTCGGTATTGACGACGCTCGACAGCGGAATCATCAGCTGGCCGTTCGCGGCGGTCGTGCCGAGCGTGCTCGCCGCCAGCGTCGAAGGCGTATAGAACTGCTTGAGCGCCTCGGGCGAGGTGCGGAACTGCGCGTCGGCCTGGACCACGACGCGCTTGACGCGGCCCTGGTAGAAGAAGTCGTTGACGTAGTTGGGCGCCAGGAAGGTCTGCAGCGAGGTGTAGACGTCGCTGACCGACAGGCCGAGCGCTTCGGCCTGCGTGCGGTCGACCGTCATCTTGATCTGCGGCGCGTCCTCCAGGCCGTTCGGGCGCACCGCGACCAGGCCCGAGTCGGGCGCGTTGGCCTTGCCGAGCAGCTGGTTGCGCGCCTCGACCAGGCGCTGGTAGCCGATGCCGGCGCGGTCCTGCAGGAACAGGTCGAAACCGCCGAACTGGCCCAGGCCCTGCACGGTCGGCAGGTTGACGACGAAGATCTGCGCCCCCTTGATGTCCGACAGCGCCTGGTTGGCCTGGCCGATGAACTCGGTCGCGGTGGCGTCGCGCTCGCTCCAGTCCTTGAGCCGGATGAAGCCCATGCCGACGTTCTCGCCGAGGCCGAGGAAGCTGAAGCCGGAGATCTGCATGAAGCCCTCGAACGCCGGGTTCTTCTCGAGGCGTTCGCGGATCTGGCTCATCACGCCCTGGTTGCGCGTCATCGTCGAGCCCGGCGGCAGCTGCACGATCGCCAGTGCGTAGCCCTGATCCTCCTCGGGCAGGAAGCCGGTCGGCAGCTTCGTGAACAGGAAGCCGGCCGTGACGCTGAGCGCGACGAACAGCACCATCCAACGCGGCGCGTGGCGCACCGCCGAGGCGATGTGGCCCACATAGGTGTGGGTCATCCAGTCGAAGAAGCGGTTGAACTGGCGGAACACCACGTTCTGCCTGCCGTGCGTGGGCTTCAGGAAGCTTGCGCACAGCGCCGGCGTCAGCGACAGCGCGAGCAGCGCCGAGAAACCCATCGACACCGCGATCGTCAGCGCGAACTGGCGATAGATCTCGCCGGCCGCACCGGACTGCATCGCCGAGGGCACGAACACCGCCGCCAGCACCACCGTGATCGCGACGATCGCGCCGGAGATCTGGCCCATCGCCTTGCGCGTGGCCTCCTTCGGCGAGAGGCCTTCCTCGCTCATGATGCGCTCGACGTTCTCGATCACGACGATCGCGTCGTCGACGATGATGCCGATCGCCAGCACCATGCCGAACAGGCTGAGCTGGTTGATCGTGAAGCCGAGCGCGAGCATGCCGACGAAGGTGCCGAGCAGCGCGACCGGGATGACCAGGGTCGGGATGATCGTCGCGCGGAAGTTCTGCAGGAAGATCAGCATGACCAGGAAGACCAGCACGATCGCCTCGATCAGCGTGTGCACGACCTCGTTGATCGAGATGTTGACGAAGGTCGTCGAGTCGTACGGCGTGAACCAGACCACGCCGGCCGGGAAGGTCGCCGACAGCTCGTCCATGCGCTTGCGCACCGCGCCGGCCACCTGCAGCGCGTTGGCGCCCGGCAGCAGCTGGATCGCGAACGCGGCCAGCGGCTTGCCGTTGTACTGCGTGTCGAAGCCGAACGTGTATGCGCCGAATTCCACGCGCGCGACGTCGCGCAGGCGCACCGTGGTGCCGTCGCTGTCGGCGCGTACGATGATGTTCTCGAACTGCTCGGGCTGCGTGAAGCGGCTGTCGGCCGAGATCGTCGCCATGAATTCCTGGCTCGGCAGCGTCGGCTGCGCACCGATCGCGCCGGCCGCGAACTGCACGTTCTGCGCACGGATCGCCGCGGTCAGCTGGCTGGCCGAGAGCCCGTAGCCCTGCAGCTTGACGGGGTCGACCCAGATCCGCATCGCGTACTCGGAGCCGAACTGCTGCGTCGCGCCGACGCCGTTGATGCGCGAGATCTGGTCGAGCACGCGCGAGGCGACGATGTCGTTGAGGCCGTTGCGGTCGATGCCGCCGTCGTCGGCGCGCAGGCCGACCACCATCAGGAAGCCGGCCGCGGCCTTGGCGACGACGACGCCCTGCTGCTGCACCTCGGCCGGCAGGCGCGGCTCGGCCTGCGCGACCTTGTTCTGCACCTGGACCTGGGCGGTGTCCGGATCGGTGCCGGTCTGGAACGTCACGGTGATCACCACGCGGCCGTTCGAGCTGGACTGTGAGCTGAAGTAGAGCAGGTTGTCGATGCCGGTCAGCTGCTGCTCGATCACCTGCGTGACGGTCTGCTCGACCGTGTCGGCGCTGGCGCCGGCGTAGTTGGCGGTGATCGTGACCTGCGGCGGTGCGATCGTCGGATAGGACTCCACGCCGAGGCTGTAGATCGACAGGACGCCGGCGAGCGAGATCAGGATCGCGACCACCCAGGCGAAGACCGGGCGGTTGATGAAGAACTGTGCCATGAGCCTGCGTCCTCAGCCTTGCGCCGGCTTGGCGCCGGCCTGGTCCGCCGGCACCGGACGGACCGGCTGGCCCGGCCGCGCCTTCTGGATGCCGTTGGCGACCAGACGCTCGCCGTCGTTGAGGCCGTCGGTGACGACCCAGGCGTCGTTGCGCAGCGTATCGGCCTTGACCGGGCGCCGCTCGACCTTGTCGCCCTCGCCGACGACCAGCACGTAGGCGCCCTGCGCATCGCGCTGCAGGACCGACTGCGGGATCAGATAGGCGCGATTGATCTGGCCGAGCGACAGGCTGGCGGTGACGTACATGCCCGGCAGCAGCGTGCGGTCGGGGTTGGCGATCTGTGCGCGCAGCGCGACGCTGCCGGTGGCCGGATCGACCGCAACGTCGGAGAAGTCGAGCACGCCGGTCTTGCCGGTCGGCGTGCCGTCCTGGCGCGTCAGCGCGACCTCGGCCTTGTTCGGTTCGAGCAGCGTGATCGCGCCGCCGGCCGCGGACTGGCGCAGTTGGTCGAGGTCGGCGACGCTCAGCGTGAAGTTCGCGTAGACCGGATCGAGCTGGTCGATCGTCGTCAGCAGCGTCGCGGTGCCCTGGCCGACCAGGGCGCCCTCGGTGACCTGCTGCTGGCCGGCGCGGCCGGCGATCGGCGCGCGCACGGTCGCATAGCCGAGGTTGATCTGCGCGGTCTGCACGGCCGCGCGCGCCTGCTGCACCTGGGCCGCGGTCGTGCGTTCGCTGGCCTCGGCATTGTCGAGGTCCGAGCGCGACACGTACTGCTTGCCGATCAGCTCGCGGGCGCGGTTCGCGGCCGCCTTGGCATTGGTCGCCGCGGCCTGCGCCTGCGACAGCGCCGCCTGCGCCGAGGCGAGCGAGGCCTTCAGCGGTGCCGGATCGATCTCGAACAGCACGTCGCCTTCCTTGACGTCGCTGCCCTCGGCGTAGACGCGCTTGACCAGGACGCCGGCGACGCGCGCGCGCACGTCGGCGGTGCGGAACGGCGAGAGGCGGCCGACCAGGTCGCGCGTCAGCGGCACGGCCTGCGCCTGCGCCTGGATCACGCCGACTTCCGGCGGCGGCGCGGCCGCGGGCGGCTGGCTCTTCTGGCAGGCGATCAGGGCCGAACAGGTCAGGGCCAGCGCGAGCAAGCGGGGGATGCGGTTCATGACTGCTTCCTGGAAGGTGAAGACGGGGGAAGGGGGGCGTAGGCGCGCAGGAATGCATCGACGGCGGTGCCGGCCCAGGCCTCGCGCTCGCCGGCGGTGCGCCGCTGCGTCGCGCCGAACAGATGGCGTTCCGACTCGACGCCGATGCTCAGGCCGAGGAACAGCTCGGCGGCGGTGTCCGGATCGCCCTCGCGCAGCGTGCCGCGTCGCATCGCCTCGCCGAGCACGTCGGCGAGGCGCTCGATCAGATGCGCCAGACCGCCGCGGTAGAGGCCCTGTGCGATGTCCGGATAGCGCGGCGCCTCGGCGATCAGGATCCGCCGCCGTGCCTGCGTCTGAGGTGTGGCGAGCAGTTCGGCATGTTCGCGTGCGAACGCGATCAGCGTGCCGCGCAGGTCGCCGGACGGTTCGAGACGGGCGGTGATCGGCGCCAGCAGATCCTCGATGACGCAGCGGAACAGATCGGCCTTGCTGCCGAAGTGCGCGTAGACGGTCTGCTTCGAGCAGCCGGCGCGCCGCGCGACGTCGTCCATGCTGGTCTGGTAGCCGCGTTCGAGCCAGAGCGCCTGGGCGGCGTCGCGCACGGCATCGCGCACGCGTTCCTGTCGCGCAGCGGGCGCAGCCGTCCGGGTCGGTTCCATCGCGTGGACTATACCGTCTAGTTCAATAATGTCGCGTAGTCTAGTGATCTGCGCCGGGAACGCAAGTGCAAGCGGTGTGCGTCTGCGTTCGCGGCATGGCGGCCGGCACATCGCCGCGGGCGCCGCGGCGCCGGGCCGGGCCGCCATGCCGATAATGGGAACGAGGCGCCCGGACTGCGGCGTCCGGGAGCGCCGGACGCTATGTCAGTCCAGCGCGGCCAGCATCGCCTCGGCGCTCGATACCGCGAACTCGCCGGGCGCCTCGACCTGCAGCACGCGGACGATGCCGTCGACCGCGTACAGCGCGAAGCGGCGGCTGCGCAGGCCCATGCCGTACGCGCTGGCATCGAGCTCCAGGCCCAGCGCGCGCGTGAACTCGCCGTTGCCGTCGGCCAGCATCATCAGCGCCGGCGGCACGTCCTGGGTCGCGGCCCAGGCCTGCATGACGTAGGCATCGTTGACGGCCATGCACGCCACCTCGACGCCGCGCGCGCGGAACGCCGGCAGCTGCGCGACGTAGCCGGGCAGGTGGCGCGAGGAGCAGGTCGGCGTGAACGCGCCCGGCACCGAGAACAGCACGATCCGCCGCCCGGCGAACAGCGCATCGGTACGGACCGATCGCGGGCCGTCCGCGTCGATCAGGCTCACGCTGGCGGCCGGAATCGCCTGGCCGGTCTGGATGCTCACGTCGGTTGCTCCTGATGCGTTCGCGGCCGGCCGCAGCAGCGCGGCCGGCCGGTTGAATGGCCGCTGATCATAGCCGCAGCGGCCGCGAAGGCGCGCCGCCGCCGACTTGAAACCGCAACGCCGATCCCTACGTTCGGAGCCATCGCGGCCGTGCGGCCGCCCCCAACTTCGAGGTCATCGCCATGAGCATCATCCGTCACTCGCCCTGGAACGTCCGCAACGACCTGCAGCAGGAGTTCCGCCAGGCGTTCGAGCGTTTCTTCAACACCGAGGAAGGCGACCAGTCCAACGTCGTCACCAGTCAGTGGGCGCCGCGCGTGGACATCAAGGAAGAGGACAAGCGCTTCGTGATCCTGGCCGACGTGCCGGGCGTCGATCCGCAGACGATCGAGATCAACATGGACAAGGGCATCCTGTCGCTGCGCGGCGAGCGCACCGCCGAAACCAAGGAAGAAGGCACCAAGTTCACGCGCGTGGAGCGTTCGCACGGGGTGTTCTACCGCCGCTTCGCGCTGCCCGACAGCGCCGATGCCGACGGCATCACCGCGCGGGGCAAGCACGGCGTGCTGGAGATTTCGATTCCGAAGAAGCCGGAAACGACCCCGCGCCGCATTACCATCAACAGCTGATCCCGTAGCGGGGCAGTTGCGACCGGCCCGCGACGGACCCGCTCCGTCGCGGGCCTTCTCATTTGTGGGGCAAGATAGAGCGCATGCAATTCAAGGATTACTACGAGATCCTCGGGGTCAAGCCCGATGCGAAGGACGCCGAGATCAAGTCGGCGTACCGGCGGCTCGCCCGCAAGTACCACCCGGACGTCAGCAAGGAGGCCGACGCCGAAGAGAAGTTTAAGTCGGTCAACGAGGCCTACGAGGCGCTCAAGGACGCCGAGCGCCGCGCCGCCTACGATCAGCTGCGCGCGGGCGGCTACCGCGCCGGCGACGACTTCCGCCCGCCGCCGAACTGGCAGCAGCACGGCGATTTCGACCCCTCTGGCTTCGAGGGCGCCGGCTTCAGCGACTTCTTCGAGTCGCTGTTCGGTGGCCGCATGGGCGGCGGCCCGCGCAGCGCCGCGCGCCGCGGCCGCGACCTGCACGCGCAGATCGCGATCGACCTGGAGACCGCCGTGCGCGGCGGCCGCGAGCGCATCACGCTGCGCGACGGCATCCAGGGCGAGCGCACGCTCGAGGTCAAGATTCCGGCCGGCATCCAGCCGGGCCAGCAGATCCGGCTGAGCCGCCAGGGCAGTCCGGGCCAGAGCGGCGGCCCGCCCGGCGACCTGCTGCTCGAGATCGGCCTGCGCAGCGACGGCCGGTTCCGGCTCGAAGGCCGCAATGTCGTGCACACGCTGGCGCTGGCGCCGTGGGAGGCCGCGCTCGGCGCGACGATCACGGTGCCGACGCTGGACGGCCAGGTCGAGCTGCGTGTGCCGCCCGGATCGGACTCCGGACGCAAGCTGCGTCTGCGCGGCCGCGGCTGGCCCGGCGATCCGCCGGGCGATCAGATCGTCGTGCTCGAGGTGCACGTGCCGCCGGCCGAGTCCGACGAGCAGCGTGCGCTGTACGAGCGTCTGGCCGAGGCCTTCGCGGCGTTCGCGCCGCGCGGCTGAGGCCGTGACCCGGCCGCGCGTCGTCGACGCCGCGGCCGGTCGTCTTGCGGCACCGCGGCCGCGCCGCGGTGACCGCGCTCAGCCGTCGAGCGCCGCGAACGCCTCGCGCGTGAGGTTCTCCGGCTCGCCGTCGGTGCAGACCACGTCGTCCTCGATGCGGATGCCGCCGTAGCGGCGGAACGCCTCGACGCGCGCCCAGTCGACGTCGCGGGCCTCGGGCCGCTGCTTCAGCTCGGCCAGCAGCAGGTCGATGAAGTAGAGCCCCGGCTCGATCGTCGTGACCATGCCCGGCGCCAGCGTGCGCGTCAGGCGCAGATACGGATGGCCGGCCGGCTTGGCGATCGTCGCGCCGGCCTCGTCGGCCGCGAAGCCGGCGACGTCGTGCACCTGCAGGCCGATGCCGTGGCCGAGGCCGTGCGGAAAGAACACGCCGGTGACGCCCGATTCGACCGCGGCCTCCGCCGACATCCGCACGAAGCCGTGCTCGCGCAGGATCCCGCCGAGCACGTGGTGCGCATGCAGATGCAGCTCCGGATAGCTCTGGCCGGGCCGCACCTTCGCGCAGAAGCCGCGCTGCGCGGCGTCGACCGCGTCGATCAGCGCCTGGAATTCGCCGTCGCGGTCGGCCGCCCAGGTCCGCGTGATGTCGCTGGCATAGCCGTGAAAGCTCGCGCCGGCGTCGATCAGGAACGCACGCGAATGGGTCGGCGGCACGCGGTCCAGGTCGGTGTAGTGCAGCACCGCGCCGTGCTCGTTGAGCGCGATGATGTTGCCGTACGGCAGTTCGTGCTCGGCCAGCTGGGTCGCGGCCAGATACGCGCAGTGAATCGCGAACTCCGAGGCGCCTTCGCGGAAGGCCGCCTCGGCCGCGCGGTGGCCGCGCGCGCCGAGCCGGCTGGCCACGCGCATCAGCGCCAGCTCGTACGGCGTCTTGTAGGCGCGGTGATAGTGCAGGTAGTCGATGACGGCCTGCGGATTGTTCGGCGCGAAGCCATCCAGCGCCGCATTCGGCTCGCCGACGATCGCGCAGCGCGCCGGATCGGCCGGCAGCAGCGCGCGCGCCTGCGCCGGCTCGCGGATGATCGTGATGTCGAACGCGTCGACCCAGTAGCCGGCCGGCGCCTCGGGCACGACGTGCCAGTAGTCGTGCGGCTGCAGGAAGATCAGGCGCGGCCGCCGGCCCGGCGTGTGGACCAGCCACGATCCGGGCGCGCGCGTGACCGGCAGCCAGTGCTTGAAATGCGGGTTGACGGCGAACGGGTAGTCGCGGTCGTCGAGGAACTGGTAGTGCGCCATGCCGGCCGGCACCACCAGATGGTCGAAGCCGCCGCGTGCCAGCGCCGCGTCGGCGCGCGCCTGCAGCGTCGCCAGATGGGCCGGATACAGCGTATTGAGGTCGGTCGAGGGATCGGACATGACAGCAGCGCGTACGGGGAATCGCCCGATTGTGCCGCCTGCATGCCGGTCGCGGCCAGTCCGCGGGCTCGCCCCGCGAGCGCGCGGGTGCAGGCGCTGCGCGTCGCGCGGGCCGATGCCCTCGCCGTGCGGAAGGGGCGGCGCGCCGGCGACCGGCGCGTCGTTCAGGCCGGTCGCGCGCTGCTGCGCGTCGCGAGCGTGGCGACCGGGCTCAGCGTGATCCGGAAGCAGGCGCCGCCGCCGGCCACCGGCACGTACTCGAGCGTGGCCTGGCTCGACTCGGTCATCTGCTTGGCCAGATACAGGCCCAGGCCCGTGCCGAACTCGTGCGTCGTGTAGAACGGCTCGAAGATCTGCGCGGCGACGCGCGGCGGAATGCCCGGTCCGCGGTCGATGACCTCGATCAGCGGCGGCCCGCGGTCGGTCGCGAGCCGTGCGACCACGGCCACGCGCGCCGGCTCGCCCGGCTGGCGGCCGTAGCGCAGCGCGTTCTGCACGAGGTTCCAGACCACCTGCTGCAGATGCTGCGGATCGACCATCGCCTCGATGCGCCGGTTCTGCGTGATCGCGCGCAGCTGGTCGGCGCCGAGGTCGTTGCCCTGGCGGTAGTCGTCGACGAATGTCAGCACCCAGGCGTTGACGTCGATGCTCTCCGGCCGCGAGCGCTCGCGCCGCGACAGTTGCAGGATGTTCTCGACGACATCGTTGGCGCGTGTGCAGTGGTTGTTGATGATCTCGACGAGACGCGCGTCCTCCTCGTTGAGCTCGGGCGACTCGGCCAGCAGCTGCGCCGAGTAGCGGATCGCCGCCAGCGGATTGCGGATCTCGTGCGCGATCGAGGCCGACAGCCGGCCCAGCGAGGTCAGCGTCAGCTCCTCGGCGCGGCGCGACAGCAGCGAGGTGTCGTCGAGGAAGATCAGCACGTGGCTGTCGTCGTTCGGCGCCAGCCGCGTGAAGCGCGGAATCACCTCGGGCACGTCGGCGGCCAGCGCGACCGCGCTCTGGTCGGTGCGGCCGGATGTGCGCCAGTGGTAGAGCCGCCGCGACAGCTCCGCGGCGACGCTGCCGAGGTCGCGCTCGCTCGGCGCCGGCGTGCCGATCAGCCGCCAGGCCGATTCGTTGATGCGCAGGATCCGGTTGGCGTCGTCGACCAGCAGCACGCCGGTCTTCATGCGCTGGATGATCAGGTCGTTGATCTGCTCGAGGTTCAGCAGGTCGGCGCCGCGCTGTTCGGCCAGCGCCTCGGTCTCGCGCATCTGCCGGCCGAGGTAGTGGCCGAGCAGGGCCAGCGCGAGATAGGCCACGCCGAACAGCGCGGCCTCGGTGCCGGTGCGGCCGCGCGTGATGCCGAGCGTGTCGGTCAGGATCGGCGGCACGATGATGCCGAGCGCGGCCAGTGCGGCCAGCACCAGCGACTGGCGCAGCGGCAGCAGCAGCGCGGCGGCGCCGACGTTGACGATCAGCAGGATCGGCACCGCGGTGCTGGCGCCGACCAGCGAGACGTGGACCAGCGAGGCGGCCAGGATGTCCAGGCACAGCGCCGTGCCGATCCAGAAGCCCGGCCGCGCGTGCATGCGCGAGGTGGCGGCCAGCAGCGCCAGCGACAGCGTGATGTAGGCCAGCACGACCGCCTGGCCGAGCCGCGGATGGGTCACCTGGACCCAGTCGACCGCAATCGGGCTGAACACCAGGCCGGCGAACACGAACGCCTCGAAGACCCGGTAGAGGTTGAAGAAGTACAGCTCGCGCCGTGTCGTTTCGCCCATCGAGATCATCTGTCCCCGCGCCCGGCGGCGCGCCGTCGGCTTCCCGCGGCGAGTATAGGCGCCCTCGGCGATCGAACGATCGTTTTGATTTCGAGGCGAGGTTTGCCCACAATACGCGCCCGCTCCGCGGCCGTTTTCTTAAGATCTTCGGCCCGCCGGCCCCGGCGTCTCCCTCGCTTCCCGCCCCCGCGGCGGTGGCGTCGACCCGTGTCGTCCACTCCCCCTTTCAGGTGCATGCATGAATTTCCACGAGTATCAGGCCAAGGAGCTGTTCGCCCAGTACGGCATCCCGGTCCCGGCCGGCAAGGTCGCGTCCACGCCCGATGAAGCCGTCGGCGCCGCGCAGGCGCTCGGCGCCGGTCCCTGGATGGTCAAGGCGCAGATCCACGCCGGCGGCCGCGGCAAGGCCGGCGGCGTCAAGTTCTGCAAGACCGTCGATGACGTCCGCACCGCCGCGGCCGGCATGCTCGGCACGGCGATGGAGACCTACCAGTCCGGCGGCCGCGCGCTGCCGGTCAACCTGGTCCTGGTGACCGAGGCCGGCGAGATCGCCAAGGAGCTGTATCTGTCGGTGCTGGTCGACCGCGGCAGCAAGACGATCTCGTTCATCGCCTCGGCCCAGGGCGGTGTCGACATCGAGCAGGTCGCGCGCGACACCCCCGAGGACATCCACACGATCGAGGTCGACTTCGTCGAGGGCATCCAGCCGTATCATGCGCGCCGCCTCGCGTTCGACATGGGCCTGAACGTCAAGCAGGCCGGCCAGTTGACCAGGATCATGACCGGCCTGTACCGGCTGTTCAACGACAAGGACCTGGCCCTGGTCGAGCTGAACCCGCTGGCGATCCTCGCCGACGGTTCGCTGGCCGCGCTCGACGGCAAGGTCAACTCCGACGACAACGCCGAGTTCCGCCACCCCGATCTGGCCGCGATGCGCGACGAGAGCCAGGAGGACGCCGCCGAGGCCGCGGCGGTCCGGCACAACCTCAACTACGTGACGATGGACGGCAACATCGGCTGCATGGTCAATGGTGCGGGCCTGGCGATGGCGACGATGGACGTCATCAAGCTGGCCGGCGCCGAGCCGGCCAACTTCCTCGACGTCGGCGGCGGCGCGACCAAGGAGCGCGTGACCGAGGCGTTCAAGCTGATCCTGTCCTCGGACAAGGTCGAGGCGATCCTCGTCAACATCTTCGGCGGCATCGTCCGCTGCGATCTGATCGCCGAGGGCATCATCGCCGCGGTCAAGGAAGTCGGCCTGACGATTCCGGTGATCGCACGCCTGGAAGGCACCAACGTGGAGAAGGGGCGCGAGCTGCTCGCCAATTCCGGCCTGAAGATCACGCCGGCCACGGATCTCAATGACGCCGCGCAAAAGGCGGTAGCCGCGGTCAAGGCCGCCTGAGCGAGGACGAATCGATGAGCGTTTTGATCGACAAGAACACCAAGGTCATCACCCAGGGCTTCACTGGTCAGCAGGGCACGTTCCACTCGGTGCAGGCGCTGGAGTACGGCACCAGGCTGGTCGGCGGCGTGACGCCGGGCAAGGGCGGCACCACCCATATCGAGCTGCCGGTCTTCGACACCGTCGCCGACGCGGTCGCCGAGACCGGCGCCGACGCGACGATGATCTTCGTGCCGCCGCCGTTCGCGGCCGACGCGATCCTCGAAGCCGCCGACGCCGGCATCCGCGTGATCGTCGCGATCACCGAAGGCATCCCGGTGCTCGACATGCTGCGCGTCAAGAACGTGCTCAAGAAGTATCCGGACACCGTGCTGATCGGCCCGAACTGCCCCGGCGTGATCACGCCCGGCGAGTGCAAGATCGGCATCATGCCCGGCCACATCCACCGGCCCGGCAAGGTCGGCATCGTGTCGCGCTCGGGCACGCTGACCTACGAGGCCGTGTTCCAGACCACCAACGAAGGCCTCGGCCAGTCGACCTGCATCGGCATCGGCGGCGACCCGATCAACGGCCTGAACTTCATCGACTGCCTCAAGCTGTTCCAGGACGACCCGCAGACCGAGGGCATCATCATGGTCGGCGAGATCGGCGGCAGCGCCGAGGAAGAGGCGGCCGAGTTCATCAGCGAGTACGTGACCAAGCCGGTCGTCGCGTTCATCGCCGGCGCCTCGGCGCCGGCCGGCAAGCGCATGGGCCATGCCGGCGCGATCATCTCCGGCGGCAAGGGCACGGCCGCGGCCAAGTTCGAGGCGCTCGAGAAGGCCGGCGTGACGACCGTCAAGTCGCCTGCCGACCTCGGCAAGACGCTGGCCGGCAAGCTCTGAGGTTCGATGGCAGCCGGCGTATCGGGATCGATACGCCGGCTGCCCGACCTGCGATCCCGGTCCGGCGCGACCGGGCCGTTTCCGTGAAAGCGCCGTCATGGATTGGCGCACGTCGTCGATGCGCCGCAGGCCATCGTCGCGGCACTCGAGCCGGACTCACGACGCGCTTCCCGGAACGCCCGATACGGCTGCGACCAGGGCGAGTTGGACGCGGCGAGCGCGACCAGCGCGCAGAGCACCAGCGCGCCGCCTGCCATCGCCTCGACGTGGATGAATCGCGTGAAGGCCCCGCCGACCCGGTCCATCGGCCGCTGCGGGAGCCGCGCGTTGGCGGCGCTCACGAGTTCGCGACGGAGCGGACCGCACCGGGCGGACGGCCTGCGACGAAGACGGCGAGGGGGCGAACGAAGGAGCGTGCCATCGCATGACTCCTCGGGGCGGACACGGATATCGCGCCTGCGGATGGAACGAGGACACCTGCTCCGATGACGGCGGCCGGCGTCGCGTGCGCACCGCCGTGCGCTCACACCGCGGTCCGCAATGTAGCGCGGCCCTGCATGCGAAGCGTCACGGCTGCCGACGTGCGTCGAGGATCGATCCTGTCGGATGCTTGAGTTCACGCCCAACTAACGGCGATGCGCGTATGGTGTCGGTTGCTGGGCGCAATCGATGTGCCCGCCTCAGTCCCGCGGTTCCTTTCCTCACGTTCCTGAGCTACGCCCCGGATGCTCGCCGGGGCCGGCGGCGCCTGCCGCCTCGCCTTCCGCATCAGCGGAACACCAAGGCTCCTTCCATGAACAACCATACCGATACGCTTCCGCTCGATCTGGCCCAGACCGTCGCCGCGAACGATACGTTCACGACGCTCAGCAAGGCCATCGGGATCGCCGATCTGACCGACACGCTGAAGTCGGCAGGTCCCTATACGGTGTTCGCTCCGACCGACGCCGCATTCGCCCAGTTGCCGGAGGGCACGCTGGAGAACTGGCTCATGCCCGAGAACCGGGCCGAGCTGATCTCGGTGCTGCAGTATCACCTCGTGCGCGGCCGCATCTCTCCGTCCGAAATCGGCCGGATGCGCGACACGCCCACCGTCCAGGGCGGAAAGGCGAGGATCAAGATGACCGACGGACGCGTCACGATCGACGACGCCAACGTCTCCTTGCGCGACGTCGCATCGAAGAACGGCGTGATCTATTCGATCGACAAGGTGATCATGCCGTCGAGTCATTCGCCGACGCGGCATTGAGGACGGCCCAGGCGGGCGATGGGCCGCGCGATCGCGGCCGCAGCGCTGCGCCGATGCCGCACCGAGCCCGGGCGCTGCAATGGGACGACTGCGGGCCTCGCCTGCACGCAGAGCCTCGGCCCGCGCAGGCCGCGACGGAGAACCACCGCATGAAGATGCTGCAGCAACACGACGACGGCCGGTTCGGCCGGCACAACCGCGCACCGGCGGCCGCGCCGGCCGGCCGGAACGGCGAGCCTGCGCGAACGCCGTCCGGTCCTGAGCCGGCGCGCCAGCGGGCGGTCGACGTACCGCCGGCCGACGACCGGCATTGAACGATCAGGCCCGGTTTCGACCGGGCCTTTTTTAGATGCCGTGCTTTTTCGCAGGCGAAGGCGCATGGGGCCTAAGCCGCCTGCGCGAGTCGAGCGGATGCCCGGCGAAGCAGGCTTCGTTCGAGGACCAGCCGGCCGCGAAACGAAGGGCAGCCCTGGCTGCGAGCCCGCCCCATGACGAGGAAGCACCGATGAAGACCATTCAACGCCGATATCGAGCCGCCGCGGCACTGCTCGTGCTGATGACCGCCGCCGGCGCCTGCCGGAGCGCCTCGCCGCCGCCGGCCGCGACCGGGGCCGCCGGTTGCGAAAACCTCGACGGCGACGCGGCGATCGCCGCCGCGATCCGGATGCGTTTGTCGGCCAGCGCGACGATCGAGGCAGCCGACATCGAGGTCCGCGTGCGCGACGGCCAGGTCGGCCTGCGCGGCGAGGCACGCAGCCGCACGCAGAAATCCTCGGCCGCCGAGCTGGCCGGCGATACGCGGGGCGTCCTCGGCGTCGTCGATCAGCTGGACCTCGTCGACTGGGTGCCGATCACCGACATCGCACAGGCCCAGGCCCGCTCGCGCGCGACCGAGCGCGAGCGCGCCGCCGTCCAGACCGACGCCTGGATATCCGCAGCGATCGTCCACGCCTTGCGGACCTCCCGCAGTGTCGGCAGCTGCGACATCGAGGTGGCGACTCGTGACGGTGTGGCGACGCTGCACGGCGACGTCGGCTCGAACGCGGCCCGCGATCGCGCGGTCGCCCTGGCCGGCGACACGCTGGGGGTTCGACGGGTGGACGCGGTGCGATTGACCGTCCGCTGACGCGCAACGGGGTGTCGGCAGCGCCGCGACGCGCCGCACGCGGCTGGGTTAATCTGCGCGCCTGAGGCGATTCGCGACCGTTGCGCCGACACCCAAGGTCCGCTCTGGCGGCGACTGATGCACAGTTCCACTACGGCTCCACCTTTCGACACCGCGCCCCGACGGTCCGCGCAGCCCCGCATACCCGGCTACCGGCTGATCCGCCAGCTCGGGCGCGGCGGCATGGCGGTGGTCTATCTGGCGGTGCAGGAATCGCTCGACCGCCAGGTCGCGATCAAGATCATGCGCCCGTCGAGCACGCTCGACGAGGCACAGGCCGTGCGCTTCGAGAACGAGGCGCGCGTGATCGCCAAGCTCGAGCATCCGGGCATCGTCGGCATCCACGAGGTCGGCCGCACGCTCGACGGCGACCTCTACTACGTGATGCCGTATCTGGCCAACGGCGACCTCGGCGAGCGCGACTACCGCAACGACGAGGACGGCCTGATCGCGCTGCTGCGCGTGCTGCTCGACGCGCTCGACTATGCGCATGCGCGCGGCATCGTGCACCGCGACGTCAAGGCCGAGAACGTCCTGTTCGACAATGCCGACCGGCCGCAACTGGCCGATTTCGGCATTGCGCTGTCGCGCCGCAGCGGCGAGCCGCGCGTGACCAGCGACGGCTTCGCGCTCGGCAGCAGTGCGCACATGAGCCCCGAGCAGGCGCGCGGCGGCACGGTCGACGGTCGCGCCGACCTGTACAGCCTCGGCGTGCTGACCTACGAGCTGTTGACCGGCGAGCTGCCGTTCCGCTGCGCCGATGCGCTCGGACTGGCACTGATGCACGCGCAGGATCCGGTGCCGCGGCTGCCGGCCGACAAGGCGCACTGGCAGCCGTTCGTCGATCGCGCGCTGGCCAAGCGACCCGAGCAGCGCCATCGCAGTGCGCAGGCGATGTTGCGTGCGCTCGATCGCGTCGAGCAGCGCCTGCATCCGCAGCCGTTCTGGCATGGCTGGCGTGGTGCGAGGTCGTGGCGGCGTCCGCTGCTGCTGGTCGTGCTCGGCCTCGCGCTGGTCGTCGTGCCGGGTCTGGTGTTCGCGCCGCTGCTGGGGCCGCCCGCGGCCGAGGCGACCGCCGACACGACGTCGGCCTTACCCGCCGAGGAAGCGATCGCGGCGCCGGACGATCCTGCCGCCGCCGTGCCGCCGGCGCCGGCTCCGGCATTCGACGAGGCGCTCGAACGCGCGCGCGGCCAGCTCGCGACCGGCCAGCTGCTGGCGCCGGCCGGCGCCAACGCCGCACAGACCTATCTGGACCTGCTGACGGCCGATCCCGACAACGCCGACGCGAAGGCCGGCCTCGAAACCGTGCTGGCCGCGCTCGCCGTGCCGCTGGTCGAGCGCGCGCGCAGCGGCGATCTCGACGCGACGCGCGAGCGCTACCGCCAGGCCGTGCTGCTCGCCGACCAGGCGCGGCTGCGCGACGCGCCGGCGTTCCAGGCGCTGCAGCTGCAGGCGCGGCAGGCGATGCAGGCGCGCGCGGAATCGGAAGTACGCGCCTACGAGCGCGCCCGCGCATTGGCCTGGCTCGAGCTCGCGCGCGAGGCCGGTGCCGAGGGCGAGCGCTGGGACGCGCTGCAGCGCCGCGCCGGCGCGCTGCTGCAGCCCGGCGCGACGGCGCGCGATCGCGGCGGTCCGGCGCTGGCCTTCGTGCCGCGCCATGCCGGCGCCTCGACGCTGCCGGCGCCGTTGCTGATGATGCGCGAGGAGGTCGGCCGCGCCGACTATGCGCGGTTCGCCGACGCGACCGGACGCAAGGCGACGCGCTGCCGCAGCCGGCTCTCGCCGCTGCGTCTGCTCGACCGGCGCGACTGGCGCGATCCGGGCTTCGCGCAGCGCGAGGCCGAGCCGGTGGTCTGCGTCAGCGCCGAGGATGCGCAGGCCTATGCGCAATGGCTGAGCACGCAGACCGGCAAACGGTATCGCCTGCCGACGCGCGTCGAATGGCGTCACGCCTGGCAGGCGGCACCGCCGCCGCCGTGCACGGGCGCCGGCTGTACGGCCCGGCGCGGCACCGCGCCGGCCGGCAGCCTCGCGGCCACGGCGCTCGGCCTCAACGATCTCGCCGGCAATGCCGCCGAATGGACCGCCGACTGCGCCGGCGTCGACGCCGCCAGCGCGGTCTGCGAGCGGCGCATCGTCGCCGGGAGCTCGTGGCGCGACGCGCCCGGCGGCGGCGAACCGCCGCTGCGCGAGCTGGCGTCCGATCGCGGCTACGACGACGTCGGCTTCCGGCTGGTGCGCGATTTGGCGCGCGATTTACAGTAGCTGCAGTTTTTAACTTTTTTTGGTTAACAACTGATTGGTCAGTGAAGATATAAGCATTAAGATCGACTTTTCATCGAGATCGGATGTCGCCGCAAGCGCAATATCATATTTATCTTGGCGAGTTAGTTGTACGCGAGGCTCCCGCCAATCTCCCTCAGGCTTTCCCCTCAGTAATGTATGAGATAAAAATTATTTTATCTCTATCTGATCAAGGATCAGTTCCTGATGTCCGTATTCTGAGTCAATATTCAATATTATTCCGCCTATTAAGTTTGGCTCTTTTAAATAAGAATATTTATTATCTGAGAACGACACCTTTGCTACTGTTTTTTTATGATTTCTTTTTGAGAATAAGGAGGGGTCCGTCAGCCATTGCTTCGTTATGGCAGCCATGCTGAGAATCTCTTTAGGGTCTCCGGGTTAGGAACACGATAGCATGCGCTATACCTGATCCAGAGTAATTCCCTGAGTTATTCCGGAATTTTGCTAGTCCATCTCGGCCGCGAAGATCTGATCGTTCTCCCAGGCGCCGACGTCGCAGGTACCCCAGCGGTCGGGCTTGGCGTCGTCGCGGCAGCGCGGGCGCAGGTCGCGGTCCCGATACTCCGGATCGGCATTGAGCGTGTCGCAGACGTCGGTCAGCGGCGAATCGAAGCGCGGCTGCCAGTCGCGGCGGCCCGGTGCGATGAAGATCCGCTCGTAGGGGCGGTCGGTATAGGTCGGTCGGGCAATGATGCCGTTGGCGGTGAAGCCGGCGGTCACGCCGGCGACCACGCAGTCGGCACCCCATTCGTTGTACATCGTCACGCCGCCGTCGAAGACCGCCGAGCTGAACAGCTGCAGGCTGGTGCCCTGCGTGCCGACGACGTCGATCGCCGGACGCAGCTGGCCGTCGGTCGTCATGCGCTGATTGCCGACGAACGTGGAGAACGTCAGGCGCAGGTTGGGCGCCGCGCTCGGCTGGGTGAAACGCGTGCGGATCAGCGCACCGGTCTGGCCGGTCTGGTCGTACGAGCGATTGCCGGTGAACACCGTGCCCTCGGTGTGTACGAGGCCGGCGCCGTCGACCAGGATCGCCGAGCCGTCCTGCGCGCGGTTGTCGCGCACCAGGGTCTGGATCAGATACGCGCGCGAATCACCGTAGACGGCCACCGCGCCGCCGTTGGCGCCGGTCGTGATGCCGTCGGCGACCTGGTTGTCGCCGATGCGCGTGCAGTCGCGGTCGCGCGGGCAGTACCAGCCGAACGCGTTCATCGACTCGCGCATCATCGTCAGCACCGCCCCGTTGGCGACCGTGATGCCGCCGCCGCTGAACTCGGCGCGGTTGCCCTCGACGATCAGCTCGCGCGCCTCCATCGTCGTGCCGGTGCCGGACAGGTACAGGCCGCCGCCGGTGGTGGCGGCACGGTTGTTCTCGATCCGCGCACCGGTCACGTCCTTGCGTCCCGGCCACACGTCGATGTTCGGGTTGCCGACCGCGATGAAGCTGCCCGGCAGGGTCGCGATGCCGCCGCCGGCGCCGCCGGCGATGTTGTCGTCGATGCGCACCTCGTCGGCCGCGATGAACAGGTTGCCGCCCCACAGGCTGACGCCGCCGCCGCTGCCCGCTGCGGTGTTGGCGTGGATCCGCGTGCCGGGGTTGAGCGTCACGCCGAGGCTGCCGGCCGGGCTGCCGGCCCGCTCGGCATGCAGGCCGCCGCCGGCCTGCGCGCGGTTGCCGGTGATCTCGGTGCGGTCCAGCGACAGCGCGACGTGCGCATTGGTCGAGGTCCGCAGGCGCACGCCGCCGCCGTTGGCGCCGTCGTGGCCGCCGCCGCGGATGCGCAGATTGCTCAGGCGTACGTCGTAGTTGCCGGGCGACGCGGGCTCGATGCGGATGACCGGATCGCTGCCGTTGCCGGCCAGGTCGGCGAACGGCTGCGTCTCGTCGACGTCGAGCTCGCAGTTGAGGTAGCCGCCTTCGATCAGTACCGACTGCGCGCCGACCAGCAGCGCCTGGCCGGTGTAGGCCGCATCGTTGGCGACCATCACGTAGTCCAGATCCGGTCCGTTCGCGGCCGCCGCGGCGAGTGCGGCCTGGATCGAGCCGAACTGGCAACGCGACTGCGGGTTGACGTCGCCGACGAGAAAATACTCGGCGGCCTGCAGCGGCGTGCTGAGAATCGCGAGCGAGAGGGCAAGGCGCGCCGGGCCGTTCAGGAGGGCGGTGGGCGTGGTCATGGCAGGTTCCGCGTTGGCTGGGACATAAGTCCGATACGCAGTTCGGCGGCCGGAAGCCCAAGCGCCGCGGCGGTATCATGGCGACTCCGTCTCTCGAACGCATCCGCATGGCTTCGCTCCGCATCGCTCTCGCCCAGTTCGATTTCCCGGTCGGCGCAGTCGCCGCGAACGCGGCGCGCATCGTCGACCTGATCGCCGAGGCGCGCGACCGCCACCAGGCCGATCTGGTCGTGTTTCCGGAGCTCGCGCTCAGCGGCTACCCGCCCGAGGACCTGCTGCTGCGGCCCGGTTTCCTCGCCGAATGCGAGCGCGCGATCGGTACCGTCGCGGCCGCCGCGCGCGGCATCGTCGCCGTGGTCGGCTGGCCGCAGACGGCCGGATCGGTCGTCTACAACGCCGCCAGCGTGCTGCGCGACGGCCGCATCGAGGCGACCTACCGCAAGCGCGAGCTGCCCAACTACGCGGTGTTCGACGAGCGCCGCTACTTCGACGTCGATCCCGACGGCGGGGCCTGCGTCGTCGAGATCGGCGGCGTTCCCGTCGGTGTCGTGATCTGCGAGGACCTGTGGTTCGCCGAGCCGCTGGCCTCGACCGCGCAGGCCGGCGCGGAGCTGGTCGTCGTGCCGAACGCCTCGCCGTTCGAGCGCGACAAGCATGCCCAGCGCGACGCGCTGCTGGCCACGCGCGTCGCCGAGACCGGCGTCGCGCTGGCCTATCTGAACGTCGTCGGCGGCCAGGACGCGGTCGTCTTCGACGGCGCCTCGGTGCTCGCCGACGGCGACGGCCGCATCCATCCGGCCGCGCCGGCATTCGAGTCGCTGTGGCTGGTCGCCGACTACGACGCCGCCGCGCGCCGCTTCGCGCCGGTGCTGTGGCCGGCCGACGGCGACGAGAGCCGCGACGCGCTGGCCTGGCGCGCGATCGTGCGCGGCACGCGCGACTACTGCGTCAAGAACGGATTCGGCAGCGTCTGGGTCGGCCTGTCCGGCGGCATCGATTCGGCCCTGGTGCTCGCGGTCGCGGTCGACGCGCTCGGCGCCGGGAACGTCACCGCGGTGCGGCTGCCGTCGCGCTACACCTCGGGCCAGAGCAACGATCTGGCCGAGCAGCAGGCGCGCGCCCAGGGCGTGCGGCTGGAGACCGTGCCGATCGCCGCGCCGTTCGAGGGCTTCCTGCAGGCGCTCGGTCCGCTGTTCGAGGGTCGCGAGGCCGACCTGACCGAGGAGAACCTGCAGTCGCGCTGCCGCGGCGCGCTGCTGATGGCGCTCTCGAACAAGTTCGGCGGCCTGCTGCTGACGACCGGCAACAAGAGCGAGTACGCGGTCGGCTACGCGACGATCTACGGCGACATGTGCGGCGGCTACGCGCCGATCAAGGACCTGTACAAGACCGAGGTGTTCGCGCTGGCGCGCTGGCGCAATGCCGCCGGCGCCGCGCCGGTGATCCCGCAGGCGGTGATCGACCGGCCGCCGTCGGCCGAGCTGCGCGACAACCAGACCGACCAGGACTCGCTGCCGCCGTACGACATCCTCGACGCGATCCTGTTCCGCTACGTCGACCAGGAGCAGTCGCGCGCCGAGATCGTCGCGGCCGGCTTCGATCCGGCGACGGTCGACCACGTGCTGCGGCTGGTCCGCGTCAACGAATGGAAGCGCCACCAGGCCGCGCCGGGCCCGAAGATCTCGCGGCGCGCGTTCGGCCGCGAACGCCGCTATCCGATCACGTCCGGCTGGCGCGAGCCGGCCTGAGCGCCGCGCGACGCTGCGGGTCGAATCAGATTCCCTCCGCGCGCCGCCCGCGTGCTGCGCGCGGCGCTGCCGGATCGAGGCTCAGCCGATCACGCCGAGCCGCTTGCCGACGCGCACGAACGCGTCGACGGCCTGGTCGATCTGCTCGCGCGTGTGCGCGGCGCTCATCTGCGTGCGGATGCGCGCCTGGCCCTGCGGCACGACCGGGAAGAAGAATCCGATCACGTAGATGCCTTCCTCGAGCAGCTCGGCCGCGAAGCGCTGCGCGAGCTTGGCGTCGTAGAGCATGACCGGCACGATCGGATGCCGGCCGGGCTTGAGGTCGAAGCCGGCCTCGCTCATGCGCGCGCGGAAATGCGCGGCGTTGGCGTTGACGCGGTCGCGCAGCTCGCTCGACGCGGACAGGATCCGGAACACCTCGATCGCGGCGGCGACCAGCGGCGGTGGCAGCGTGTTCGAGAACAGATACGGCCGCGAGCGCTGGCGCAGCAGATCGATGATCGCCTTGCGGCCGGTCGTGAAGCCGCCCGAGCCGCCGCCGAGCGCCTTGCCGAGCGTCGAGGTGAACACGTCGACCTCGCTCATGACGTCGTGCAGCTCGGCCGAGCCGCGGCCGGTCGGGCCGACGAAGCCGGTCGCATGCGAATCGTCGACCATCAGCAGGGCGCCGTAGCGCCGTTTGAGCGCGACGATCTCGTCGAGCTTGGCGATGAAGCCGTCCATCGAGAACACGCCGTCGGTCGCGATCAGGCGCGTGCGGCGGCCCTGGGTCTCGGCCAGATGGCGCTCGAGCTCGGCCATGTCGCCGTTCGCGTAGCGGCGCCGCTCGGCCTTGCACAGGCGGATGCCGTCGATGATCGAGGCGTGGTTCAGGGCGTCGGAGATCACCGCGTCCTCGTCGCCGAGCAGGGTCTCGAACAGGCCGCCGTTGGCGTCGAAGCAGCTGGTGTAGAGGATCGTGTCCTCGGTGCCGAAGTAGCGCGAGATCGTCGCCTCGAGCTCCTTGTGCAGATCCTGCGTGCCGCAGATGAAGCGCACGCTGGCCAGGCCGAAGCCATGCGTGTCGAGCGCGCGCTTGGCGGCCTCGATGATGCGCGGATCGTCGGCGAGGCCGAGATAATTGTTCGCGCAGAAGTTCAGCACTTCGCGGCCGTCGGCGGTGCGGATCGAAGCGGACTGCGGCGTGGCGATGATGCGCTCGGTCTTGTACAGGCCCTGGTCGCGGATCGATTCGAGTTCCGATTCGAGGCGTTGCTGAGCGGAATAGGTCATGGCGATGGGCGTACCGAAAAAAGGACGCGCGATTGTGCGCGATCGGCCGTCTTCGATCCATGCGCGCGACCGGCGCGGCGCGCGCAAGGCCGGCATGCCGTTGCGGCACGGACCACGGCCGATCCGCAAAGGTGTTGACGAATCGGCGCGCGCAGCGAATAATTCGCGCCCCGTCGAGCGGCGGGTCGCGCAAGCGGCTCCTCCGATCCCTCGCCGGCAGCGTCATCTGCGCCCGTAGCTCAGTTGGATAGAGTACCAGGCTACGAACTTGGTGGTCGGGAGTTCGAATCTCTCCGGGCGCGCCAATCCACGAAAAGGCCGACGAGCCATGCTCGCCGGCCTTTTCGTTTTGGGCCCCCGGGGCGCGACGCTGCGGTCACTCGAAACCGTCGCGAAAGATCGTGTCGTCGTAGTCGGTCTCCAGCGTGATGCCGTCGAACCAGCCGTCGGGACCGCCGAGCACGGCGTCCGGACCGGCTGCACCGCTCGCGCCCGGCGCGATCGGGCTGCCGTTCTCCACGACCAGGTAGACGGTCAGCGAGGTGGTCTGTCCCCAGACCGCAGGCGTGACGTCGATGACGGCGGGTACCGTCGGCCGCGACCAGGTACTGCCGCTGGCGAGCAGCAGCGAGCCGGTCGCTCCGGGCGGCGCGTTCGTGCAGCCGTCGGCGGTGCCGGTGCTGTAGCGCAGCTCCCAGTCGAGCCGGACGCGGTGCGGCGGCGCGGACGGCCCCACACCGGTCGCGCGGCCCCAGCCGTTGAGCGCATAGCGGGCCGGGCCGGGCAGGTGGATGCACTGCCGGCGCACCGCCACGCGTGCCTCGTCGGCGGCGGCCGTACCGCGCACCGAACCCGAACCGGACGGGCCGTCGGCGTTCTGCGTACCGTCCCATGCCGAGGTCGCCAGCATCTCCCAGTGGGTCAGATCGGTATCGAAGGCGGCGTTCAGCACCAGCGGTTGCAGGTATTCGCGTTCGAGCGCGCCGGCGTCGGACGCGCCGGACTCGTTCGGGTTGACCGGCAGGTCGAGGCTGCGCGTATGCGAATGCAGATCCTGCGTGAACGAGGCCAGCGGCGGCGCGAAATCGACCGCGCGCGATCCGGCGCGCGGCCTGTAGTCGCCGCCCGCCGGATCGACGAAGCGCGGCGGCGCCAGCGTCGTGCCGCCGGGTGTGGTGCCGGTGGTGGCGATCACGTGTTCGATCGCGTGCGTGCCGCCGATCGCGCCGGCATCGGTCGCGATCATCGCCTTGCCGGGCTGGTCGACGAGGCTGCGCGTGAACGCCATGTCCTCGTTGATCGACAGCACGCCGTTGGCGCCGATGTCGTTGCCGGCGATCGTCAGATAATGGAGCTGGACCAGCTGACCGGTGCCGTCCTCGTTCTGATCGTCGCGGATCAATGCGTGCTGTACGGCATTGCCGGCGATCAGGCTGTTGTCGAGCCGCAGGGAGGTCGCCTCCTCGCCGGACAGATAGAACAGCCAGCCGCCCTCGTTGCCTTCGATCACGATGCGCGAGCCGATGAAATCGGCATTCTCGGAAAGATGGATGACCTCGCCGGTGGTGTTGCCCGTGGTGTTGTTGCGGATGTAGCCGCAAGGCGCGCCGAACGGACACGGGGCGGCGGCGGGATGCGCAATCCCGAGGTTGAAATAGAGCTCGCCGCCGATCGCCAGCTCGCCGAAACTCCAGTTGTCCGATGCGAGATTGACCGCCGCGCCGACCGGTGCGGTGTTGTCCTCGATCACGACGTTCTGCAGGCGCGCAACGGCGCGAGCATTCTCCTCGCCGGAGAATCCTTCGCCATCCGGCTGCAGGTCGATCGCACCGCCGCGCTCACCGGCCGTGTT
Organism: Rhodanobacter denitrificans; assembly: GCA_003241385.1. Taxonomy (GTDB): domain Bacteria; phylum Pseudomonadota; class Gammaproteobacteria; order Xanthomonadales; family Rhodanobacteraceae; genus Dokdonella; species Dokdonella denitrificans_A. Next base: position 267,111 of record QFPO01000001.1, on the reverse strand, counting down.
GCCGAACAGCCGAAGCGGCACCGCCGAGTCGGCGCTGAACACCTGTACCGTGGCATCGTGGGCGGATTCGACGGCGGCGACCACGGCGATGCCGCCGCCCCGCGCCGCGCTGTTGCCTTGCACGCCGAACAGCCCGCCGCTCACGTAGGCATGGGATTCGCGGGCGCCGCTGCGTACCAGCAAGCCGCCGCCGCTGCCGCCGGCGCTGTTGAACAGCAGCGCGCTCCCGGCACCGCGTATCGTCATCTCCAGCTCCTGCGCGACCGCGCCGCCGCCATGGCTGCGCGCGGTGTTGTACGAGACCGTGGTGTCCTCGAGGATCACTTCGGCCGTGATCGTCGTGCCGTGCGCGTACACGCCGCCGCCTTCGTCGGCGCTGTTCTCGGTGATCGACGAATCGATCACGTGCAGGATGCCGCCGCCCTGGAAATGAATGCCGCCGCCATCGTCGTCGCCGGCCTGGTCACCGCCGGTGATCTCGAGGTTGCGCAGGGTGAAGTTGCCGTTGCCGCGCAGCGCCAGCACCGAGCGCGACTGGCCGCCGGCGCCGCTGAGCGTAGTCCTTCCGCTCGGTGCGGCGCTCGTACAGGCTTCCCAGCCGCCGACGATCTCGACGTTCTGGTCGGTGTTCGTGCTGACCTGGATGCCGGTCCAGTTCACCGTGCGCACGATGCGCACGACGTCGGCACCGGTGTTGCCGGCGGCCGAGTCGAGCGCCGCCTGCAGGGTGTTGTGCGTGCAAGTGCCGCCCGGCCCGACCGAGAACGTCGCCGCGGCGGCGATCGGCGCGAAGGACGGCAGGACCAGTGCGAGCGCAAGCTGGAACGCGGTGGTACGGAATCGCATGGGATCATCTCCGTCGATGGGTCGATGCGGAGAACACCCTGCTGCGGCGATCCGGGACATCGGCGTGCCGGCACCAGGGCGAGGGAGTAGGATCACGGCCATGGGCAAAACCGACGACGAGGCCGGTGCCGGTGAACCGCAGGCGGACGCCGGCGCGCGCGGCGTCGACGAGCTGTTCAGCGAGGTCTACGCACGGCTCAAGGCGATGGCCAGTCGCAAGGCCGCCGCAGGCGGCGCCACGCTCGATACGACCGCCCTCGTGCACGAGCTGTACCTGCGCATGCAGCGCGGCGACGCGCTGCGCTTCGAGGCGCCCGCGCAGTTCTTCGGCTATGCCGCGCGCGCGATGCGCCATCTGCTCGCCAACCGTGCGCGCGACCGCCTGCGCCTGCGCGCCGCCGGCGCCTGGGCGCGGGTGACCCTCGACGCGCACGACGAGCAGCTCGCCGTCGAGAACGCAAACGAGGCGCTGGCACTGGAGGAGTCGCTGCAGGCGCTCGAGGCGCGCCATTCGCGCGCGGCGCGGGTGATCGAGCTGCGCTACTTCGCCGGTCTGCCGGTCGAGCAGGTGGCCGAGCTGCTCGAGGTCGACCGCCGTACCGTGCACCGCGACTGGCGTTTCGCGCGCGCGTTCCTGAACGCGCGGCTGGGCTGAGCCGCGACAACGATGTCCCATCGGCGCGCCGCACGGGGTTGTCGCTGACATGCCGCCCGCCGACCGCCCGCCAACGTCCGAAGCCGCGCGCGAGGATCGTCTGCGCGCCTTCTTCGACGAGGCGATCGAGCAGCCGGCCGCGGCCCTCGCGGCCTGGATCGACGCGCACGTGGCCGATGCCGAGGAGCGTGACGCGCTGCGCCGGCTGCTCGAGGCCGACGACCGCGACGGCCCGCTCGAGCGCCCGGCCGACGAGCGCATGCAGCGTATCGGTCTCGAAGAGGCGCCGTTCTCGGCCGGATGGGCCGGCCGGCGCATCGGCGCGTTCCGTCTGACCCGCCTGATCGGCGAGGGCGGCATGGCCGTGGTCTTCCACGGCGAGCGCGAAGGCGGCGGGTTCCGTCAGGCGGCGGCGGTCAAGCTGCTGCGGCGCGGGCTCTGGTCGCCGCTCGAGCAGCGCCTGTTCCGCCGCGAGCAGCAGGCGCTGGCGTCGCTGTCGCATCCGAACATCACGCGTCTGATCGACGGCGGCATCAGCGACGACGGCGTACCGTACCTGATCCTCGAGTACGTGCACGGCCTGCCGATCACCGACTACGTCGCCTTGCACGGCTGCAGCCTGCGCGAACGTCTCGCGCTGTTCGTCGTGGTCTGCCGCGCGGTCGCGGCCGCGCACCGCCAGCTGATCGTGCATCGCGACCTCAAGCCGTCGAACATCCTCGTCGACGCCGACGAGCAGGTGAAGCTGCTCGACTTCGGCATCGCCAAGCTGCTCGCCGACGACGGTGACGCGGTGCGCACCGAGATGACCGTGCTGACGCCCGGCTACGCCGCGCCCGAACAGTTCACCGGCGGCACCGTCACGACCGCCACCGACGTCTACTCGCTCGGCGTGGTGCTGCACGAACTGCTGCTCGGCGAGCGTCCGGCGGCCACCTCGACGAGCCGATCCGGCCTTGCACCGGGTGATCCCGGTCCACCTCCGGCGCTCGCGATCCGCAGCGATCTCGACAAGGTGCTCGGCAAGGCGCTGTCGGCCGCACCGGAACGCCGCTACGACTCGGCGGCCGAGCTCGCCGACGATGTCGAGCGCTACCTGGCCGAGCAGCCGGTGCTCGCGCATCCGCCGTCGCGCTGGTATCGGGCGCGCAAGTTCGTGCGTCGCCACCGCGGCGGCGTCACGCTGACGAGCGTGCTGGTCGTGGCGATCCTGGCCAGTCTGTCGGTGGCGATCCGCTACGCGCGCGAGGCGGGTATCGAGGCCGCCAATGCCCGTGCCGAAGCCGAGCGCGCCAATGCCGCGCGCGACTTCGTCGAGGGCATGTTCCAGCCGGTGCAGCAGCAGGTCGCCGAAGGCCGCACGCCGAGCCTGCGCGAACTGGTCGGCGAGGGCTACGCTCAGCTCGAACGCCATGCCGACCTCGGCGTGGCCCAGCGCGTCGACCTGCTGATGATGTTCTCGCGGCTGTATGAATCCCTGGCCGAGACGCAGCGCAGCGGGGAGCTCGCCGGGCGCGCCCATGCGCTGGCCGCCGCGGCGCTGCCGGTCGACTCGCCGCTACGCGTGCGGGCGGCGCTGCGGCTGGCGAGGTGCGTGCTGGAAGAGGGCGACTACGCGCGTGCGGAAGCACTGCTCGTCGAGGCGCAATCGCCGCTGCAGCGTCAGGGCGCGGCTTCCGACGATCTGATCGAGCTGTACGCGAGCCTGGGGCGCCTCCAGGTCGAGACCGACCGGCCCGAACAGGCGGTGCGCACCGCGCAGGCCGAACTCGAGGCGCGTCTGGCGCTTTACGGAGACCAGGGCAGCAGCGCCGGCAGCGGCTACAACAACCTCGGCTTCGCCTTGCAGGCGGCCGGTCGCTTCGACGAGGCAGCCGATGCATTCCGGCAGGCGCTGGCGATCGACGAGCGCGCCGAAGACCCGCAGAACCTGCAGCGTGCCTATCCGCTCGGCAATCTCGCGCAGGCGCTCTACAACGGCGGACGTCTGATCGAGGCCAGAGCGCGGTTCGGTGAGGCGCTGGCCCTGCACGAGGCGATCGGGTTGCAGGCGCCGTCGCGGCTGCTGATCGGCCAGCTGGCGATGCTGGCGGCGACCGAGCACGCACTCGGTGACCTCGACGCGATGGGCAGGACGCTGGACCGTCTGGCGCACTGGGCCGAACGCACACCGGAGAACGACACCGCCCGGGCGCTGGTCGCGCGTGGGCGCGCCCAGCTCGCCCTGGCATCCGGACGGGTCGCCGACGCCGTTCGCGAACTCGAGCACGTCGACCGGCTGCTGCCGGCATTGCCGGACGTCGCGCGCCAGCGCGTCGAAGGCTATCGCGACATGATCAGAGCCGAGATCGCATTGCTCGGCCCGTCGTCGGCAGAGGCGGTGGCACTGGCACGCAGCGGCGTGGACAAGTTCGGCGAGAACGTCTACCCGCTCCAGGTTCATCGTTCCGGATTGGCGCTGCTCGCGCTGGCATGCGCGGCGCCGGCGGCGGTCGCCGATCCACGGTGCGGACGCTCGTACGAGAACGCCGCGGCGGCGCTGGCGACCGGACCGTACCGCGACCATCCGGCACTGCTGCGCGCGCAGACCGCGCTGGCCCGCGCCGAACTCGCACGCGGCGCCGTCGGCGATGCCGTGCGGCGGCTGCAGGCGGCAGAGCGGGCCGCCGGGCGGAACGGCGTGGACGCATCCAGCCCATGGCGGATCGAAGCCGGATTGTGGCTCGCCGTCGCGCTGGCCCGGCAGGGCGACTGCCGCGAAGCCGCCGACACGGCGACACGCTACGGCGCCGTGGCCCGTCGCTGGCCGGCGCATCCGCTGTTCGAGCCGCCGGTCGCCGCATGGCGCCAGCCGGGTCGATGCGGCGCCACCGGGACGCCGATCGACCCGTCGATTGGCGGCTCGCGCGCATCGCGGCCGCCTGCCGCGCGGCCTGCCGCCACGGTCGCCGCCATCAGGGACGCAGGCCGGCCCTGAGCCGGCCGGATGGACGACGAGTCAGTCCGAGGCCCGGCATCCGCGCGTCGCGCGGCCGAGTCACGTGTGCGGGTATGCACCGGATCGGCGTCGGGCGTGCGCTGCGAATGCCGGGTCGGAAGCGAACGCCGACGCCGTGGTGCTGTGGTCGCCGTCCGATCCTCATCGTCGTTTCCCGATCCGGCGGCCGATCAGGCCGAGGCCTGGACCTTCGTCCGGGAGGCCCGGATGTCGCGCACCGGCGGCGCGCCGAACAGACGGCCGTACTCGCGCGTGAACTGCGGCACGCTCTCGTAGCCCACCGCATAGGCGGCCATGCTGGCCGAGGCGCCCTCCGACAGCATCATCCGCCGTGCCTCGATCAGCCGCAGCTGTTTCTGGAACTGCAACGGCGACAGCGTGGTGACGGCGCGAAAGTGCTGGTGAAACGTGGATGGACTCATGCCGGCGACCTCGGCCAGGCGGTCGACCCGCAGCGGCTGCGCGTAGTCGGACCGGATCAGGGCCACGGCACGCGCGACGCGCTGGGCGGTGCCGTCGACGATGCCCAGCCTGCGAATCGCCGGACCGTGGCGGCCGGCCAGCAGCCAGTAGTGCATTTCCCGGATCAACTGCGCTTCGAGGACCGGGATTGCCGCGGGGCGGTCGAGTAGCCGCATCAGGCGCAGCGCGGCGTCGGCGACCTCGGCTTCGGTGGGTTCCACGCGCAGCGGCGCGCCCCCTGCCTCCTGCGCGACGTCCATCTCGAGCGCAAGCGTCTCGATCACGGCAGGGTCCAGATCGACGACCAGCGCGTAATACGGTGCATTTGCGTCGGCACGCGTGATCTGGCTGACCGTGGGCACGTCGGCCGTGATCAGCAGCGAGTCGCCCGCGCCGAAATTGAAAGTGGCGCTGCCGATCATGACGCGCTTGTTGCCCTGTACGACGAGCGCGACCAGCGGACGCGAGATCGCGTACTGCAGCTCGCTCGGTGCGCCCGCGCGAATGGCCGTCAATCCGCCAATCGGCGTGCTCGCGACGCCTTGCGCGTCGGCGTGAAAGTCCGCGTAGCGGCGGACCGAGGCGAGCAGCGCGTCGTTCATCGGCCGAGGGTAATCGGGCGCCGGCAGGTGCGCAAACCGTTATGGAGGATCAGGCAAGCGAAGCGGAGGATTCAGCAATGACTCCGATTCGATCCGGCTGCTCTCCGCCGGTCCAGCCTTGCCCCGGACCCGATGGCGGACGGCGACCTGTCGTTCGCGCGCCATCCGATCGGTATGGGGCGGAGGAATGAGCAAGAAGTCCCGAGGAATCCGCAACGCGCGTCCGGGGCGTGTCCGGATACTGCTCCCGTCCCACCGACACCCTTTCACAGGAGACGCTCATGTCCACCATTTCCCTGGTTACCGGCGCCAATCGTGGCCTCGGCCGCAACACCGCATCGAGCATCGCCCGCCGCGGCGGCGATGTGATCGTGACCTATCGCAACGGCGAAACCGAAGCCCGTCGGCTCGTCGAGCAGATCGAGGCGATGGGCCGCAAGGCGATCGCCCTGCGCCTGGACGCCAGCGACGTATCGACCTTCGCCGGCTTCGCCCGCGACGTCGGCGCCGCGCTCGAGGCGGTCTGGGGGCGCACGACCTTCGACCATCTGGTCAACAATGCCGGTCACGGCGAGTTGGCAGCCTTCGCCGACACCACCGTGGCGCAGTTCGATGCGCTGTTCGACGTGCACGTCAAGGGCGTGTTCTTCCTCACCCAGGCGCTGCTGCCCCTGCTCGCCGATGGCGGGCGTATCGTCAACCTGTCCTCGGGATTGACCCGCGTGACCTATCCGGGGTTCTCCGCCTATGCCGCGGCCAAGGGCGCCGTCGAGATTCTCAGCGTGTGCATGGCCAAGGAGCTGGGCAGCCGCGGCATCACCGTCAACTCGGTGGCCCCGGGCGCGATCGAAACCGACTTTCTGGGCGGCGCAGTGCGCGACATGCCCGAGCTCAACCAGCAGTTCGCGGGGATGATCGCACTGGGACGGGTCGGTGTGCCCGACGACATCGGTCCGATGATCGCCAGCCTGCTCGGGCCGGACAATCGCTGGATCACCGGTCAGCGCATCGAGGTCTCGGGCGGTCAGGTCATCTGAGCGAGCCGGTCAGCGCGCAGCGCGGCGCGCGTTCGGGCGGGCAGGTGCCGCGGACCGGTACTGATTCGGATCGCCTCGTGCGACGGGTCGGCGCCGGGCCGCCCGCTGATCGGGGCCGGTCGCTCATCGCAGGATGCGAATCGAGGAGCGCCGTCATGCGTATCGGTGTCGCAGGCCTGGGCAAGATGGGCGCCGCCACGGCCGCCCGTCTTCGAGCGGGACGCACGGGTCACGATCTGGAATCGCTCCCGCGAGAAGGACGTAGCGAGCGGGCTGCCGGCACCCATGCCGCAGCGGTGGCGGCGACGCTGGCCGGCGACCGGAACGTCGCGCCCACGTTCGCCGTCGACGCGATGCGCAAGAACCTTCGAACCTTGCTCGCCGGAGGCCAGGCGCGGGGGATGATCTTGCCCCAGGCTTCGCGAACGCTCTCGGTACTGGACGTCATCAGCGCCGCCGGACCGGTGACCGCGATTGCTCATACGAATCTACTGGGCAGGCAGCGAACGCGAGCGGACCTGACGCAGGACAGCGCGCGGTTCGCCAGCCTCGGCGCTGAAGAAGCGGGCAACGCGCCGGCGCGGTCGTCGTGAAGCTGCGTCGACCGCGCGACGCAGCGCAAGACCTCAATCGCAATGCGCGGCCGGGCGCGAGCCGGGTCGGTTGCACCGTCCGTCGTGCTCGTGGATGCTTGCCGGCCTGGGCGCGGGCCCGTCGATCGTCGCGGCCGGCGAGGCCGGTCCGCGCGACGTTCGGGACCGGATCTTTTCGCGATGAGTGGGAACGGAAACGGCCTGGTGATCCATCGCGGCAGCCGCGTCGAACGGCTGGCCGAGACGCTCGCGCAGACGCTCGACGCGCAGCGGCCGGCCGATCCGCTGCGCGCGCAGACCGTGCTGGTCGCGCATCCGGGCCTCAAGCGCTGGTTGCTCGGCGAACTCGCGCGGCGGCCGCTCGCCGACGGCAGCGACGGCATCGCCGCCAATCTCGATCTGATCCTGCCGTGGCAATGGCTCGAACGCGTCGCCGCCGACACGCTCGGCGGCGATGCCGCGTCGGCCGTGCGCTGGCGGCGCGAGGTGCTGCGCTGGCGCGTGCTCGAGGCGCTGCCGGCACTCGAGGCCGAGCCGGTCCGGCGCTATCTCGACGGCGGCGACGCGGCGCGCCGCCGGTTCCAGCTGGCCGATCATCTGGCCGGCGTCTACACGCAGTACCTGATCTACCGGCCCGAATGGCTGCTGGCCTGGGAAGACCGGCCGCTCGCGAGCGCGGACGACTGGCAGGCGCAGCTGTGGCGGATGCTGCAGACCGGCGGCGTCGCGCCGCATCGCGCGCGTCGCTCCTCGGCGCTGGTGCGTGCGCTGGCCGCCGGTGCCGGCGGCACCGCGCCGCTGCACGTGTTCGGCGTCAGCCATCTGCCGCCGGACGTGCTGCACGCCTTGCGCGCCTACGCGCTGCACGCGCCGGTCGACCTGTACTTTCCCGATCCGTGCCGCGAGCACTGGGTCGAGCTGCGCCGCCGCCGCGATCTGCTGCGCCTGGCCGAAGCGCCCGAGGCGCTGTACTACGAGGTCGGCCATCCGCTGCTGGCCGCGCTCGGCCGCATCGCGCAGGATTTCTGCCTCGCGCTCGACGAGGGCGATCCGATCGAGGAGCGCGATGCGGCCGACGAGGACGACGGTGCCGTCGACGACGCGCCGCTGCTCGAGCGGCTGCAGGCCAGCATCCGGCGTCTGCAGCCGGAACTGGCCGGTGCCGGCGCGGCCGCGCCCGACGCCGCGTCCGACGCGAGCCTGCGCGTGCATCTGTGCCACACGCCGCTGCGTGAACTGGAAGTGCTCAAGGACGCCCTGCTGCGTGCGCTGGCCGACGATCCGGCGCTGACGCCGCGCGACATCGTCGTGATGGCGCCCGACATCGCCGTCTATGCGCCGTACTTGCCGGCCGTGTTCGGTGAGCCGGGGCGCTACCGCGCCGATCCGGCGCAGGTGCCGTGGCATCTGTCCGACGTCGGACTGGCGAGCCAGCATCCGCTGATCGGCGCGTTCGACGACCTGCTCGATCTGCCCGAGAGCCGCTTCGCGGTCGGCGAGGTGCTGGCCCTGCTCGACGTGCCGGCGATCGCGCGGCGCTTCGCGATCGACGCGGCCGGCCGCGAGGCGATCGAGCACTGGCTGCGTCGCGCGCACGTGGCCTGGGGACTCGACGCGCAGGCCAAGGCCGCGGCCGGTGCCGCCGCACTGGATGCCAACTCCTGGCAGTTCGGCTTCGACCGTCTGTATGCCGGCCTCGTGCTCGGCGGCGACCGGTCCGAGGCCTTGCTCGACGGGCGCATCCTGCCGCTGCCCGGCGTCGCCGGCGGCGCGGTCGAGGCGCTCGGCCAGCTCGACCGGCTGATCGGTCTGCTGCGCCGCCTGCAGGCCGCGATGGCGGTGCCGCGGCCGATCGGGGAGAGCTGCGACCGGCTGGTCGAGGCGCTCGACGAGCTGTTCCTGATCGACCGCGCCGGCACCGATCGCGATGCCGCCGCCGAAGCCGTCGCGCTCGACGCGCTGCGCCGTCAGGTGCAGGCGCTCGGCGAGGAGGCCAGAAGCGCCGGCCTCGGCGCGGCGCAGCCGTGGAGCGTGCTGCGTGATGCCTTGCGGGCCGGCCTGCGCGCGGTGCCGGAGCGACAGCCGTTCCTGCTCGGCGGCGTGACGTTCTGCGGCCTGGTGCCGCAGCGGTCGATTCCGTTCGGCATGGTCTGCCTGCTCGGCATGAACGAGGGCGATTTTCCGCGCGGCGGTGGCGAGGCCGGCCTGAACCGGATCGCGCTGCATCCGCGCCGCGGCGACCGCGACGCGCGCAGCGAGGACCGCTATCTATTCCTCGAGGCGCTGATGGCGGCGCGGCGGCGCCTGCACCTGAGCTACGTCGGCATCGGCGTGCACGACGGCCGGGCGCGCAATCCGGCCGCGCCGCTGGCCGAGCTGCTGTCCTTCCTCGACGAGGCGCACGGCCTGGCCGATGCCACCGTGCCGGCGCGGCCGTGGCGCATCGTCCATCCGCTGCAGCCGTTCGATCCGCGCTACTACGAGCGCGACGCCGGCGGCCGGCCGCTGCACGATCCGCGGCTGTTCTCGTACGAGGGCCGCTATCTGACGCCGCCGCTCGAGGTGCCGGCCGAGCGCCGGTTCGTCGTGCCGGACCTGCGCTATCCGGATGCGCCGGTCGAATCGACCGGCGAGCTGTCGCTGGCGGCGCTGTCGCGCTACTGGCGCGATCCGCCGCGCGACCTGCTGCGGCAGTCGGCCGGCATCGGCCTCGACGCGACCGACGCCGATGCGTTCGACGATCGCGAGCCGCTGGAGGCGCGTGTCGCGCCGCTCGACCGCTTCGATCGCCGCCTGCTGATCGATGCGCTCGCGTCCGCTGCGGACCGGATCGCCGCCGCGGCGCCGCCGTGGCTGGCGCGCTCGGGCGTGCTGCCGCCCGGCGCACCGGGCGCGCGCGCGTACGCCGCTGCGCGTGCCGCGGCCGAGGCCGCGCTCGACGCGGCGCGTGCGGCGATCGGCGGCATGCCGATGACCGCGGCGCCGCAGGCGATCGAACATCTGCTCGGCGACGGCCGCCGTCTCGGCGGACGCTGCGAACGCGTCTACCGGCTCGGCGACGGCCGGCGGCTGCTGTTCGATGCGCAGCCGGCGCGGCCGGCCGATTTTCGCGATCTGCTGCCGTTCTATCTCGATCTGGCCGTGCTGAGACTCACCGTCGATCCGGCGTTCGAGGCGGTCTTCGTCGAAGGCGGCGAGGGCGCGCGCGCCGGCCGCGCCGGCACGCCGCCGCTGCTGGCGGCGCTGCTCGCGCAGACGCCGGCGCAGCTCGCCGACGGGCTGGCCCGCCTGGTCGCGCTGTGGGACGCGCGCCGCACGCGGCCGCTGCCGCTGTTTCCGCGCACGGCCTGGGCCTATGCGACCGCCGCCGCCGGCGAACGGCTGCTGCGCGCGCAGCGCCGCTGGCACGGCGATGGCTCGGGCTGGCAGCGCGGCGAGCGCGACTACGAGCCCGGCTATGCCGGCCTGTTCGCGCGCGGCGCCTCGCCGGTCGATCCCGTCAGCGCGCTCCATGGCGACTTCGTCGCTGCGGTGACGGCGGTCTGCGCGGTGCTCGATCCGGCACGCACAGTGCTGCTGCGCGAGGACGCGCACGGGGAGGGCGCATGAGTGCGAATGCCGCGCTCGCGCCGCTGGACTGGCAGCGCGTGCCGCTCGACGGCCGCGTGCTGATCGAGGCCAGCGCCGGCACCGGCAAGACCTATCAGATCGGCCTGATCTACCTGCGCGTGCTGCTCGAACGGCCGCTCGGCGTCGAGCAGGTCGTCGTCGCGACGTTCACCGACGCGGCCGCGCAGGAGCTGCGCGATCGCCTGCGCCTGCGGCTGCTCGAGGCCGAGCGCTGGCTCGACTGCCGCCTCGCCGATCGCCCGGACGGCGACTCGCCGCTGCATGCGTATCTGGCCGCGCGCATCGGCGACGAGGCGGCCGCCCGCGCCGCGCTGCGCCGGATCCGACTGGCGCGCGCCGATTTCGACCGCGCGCCGATCCTGACGATCCACGCGCTGTGTCAGCGCATCCAGCGCGAGTTTCCGCTCGAGAGCGGCGCGAGCTTCGCCGACGATCCGCTGGTCGACGAGCTCGCCCTGATCGGCGAATGCGTCGAGGACTTCTGGCGGCGGCGCGTGCTGACCGCGGCGCCGGACGATCCGGCCCTGCCGGGCGCGCTCGCGACCGGGCTCGACGGTTTCAAGCGCCTCGTCGCCAGCGTGCGTTCGGCGGCTCCGGAATGCGTACTCGCACCCGCGCCGGTCGACCTCGATGCGCTGCGCGCCGCGCTGGCCTCGCTCGAGGAGGCCGACGCCTTCGCGGTGCCGCTGCGTGCACTGCTGGCCGACCCGGACGCGATCGCGTGGAACGGCACCAAGAAGGCCAGCCGTGCGCTGATCGAAGCGCTGGCCGCGGCCGAGCAGCCGGGCCGCGCCCTGTTCGCGCTCGGCGACGAGGATCTGGCGCGGCTCTGCGGCGATGCCTGCGCCAAGTGGCAGAACAAGGCGCGCCGCGTCGCGCTCGAGGAGCAGCCGTGCATCCGGCGGCTCGCCGAGGTCGCCGGCCGGCTGCTCGACGCGCGCGCGCAGGCGCTGCCGGCCCTGCGTGCCGAGGCGGTCGCGTTCTGCGAGCAGGCGCTCGCCGAGCGCGTACGCCGGCGCGGCGTGCAGACCTTCGCGATGCAGATCGACGGCGTCCATGCGCGGCTGTGCGGCCGCGATGCCGACGCGGCCCTGGCCGACCGGCTGTTCGCGGCGTTTCCGGTGGCCCTGGTCGACGAGTTCCAGGACACCGACCGGCGCCAGTTCGCGATCTTCGATCGTATCTACCGCGACGCCGACGGCCTGCGCCGCGGCGGGCTGATCATGATCGGCGATCCGAAGCAGGCGATCTACGCGTTCCGCGGCGGCGACATCGCCGCCTATCTCGCCGCCGCGGGCGGTGCCGACGAGCGCCTGTCGCTGGCGACCAACTACCGCTCCAACGCACGCCTGGTCGGCGCGCTCAACGCGTTCTACGGACACACCGGCGGCGGCTTCGGCGCGCTGCCGGTCCGCTACCAGCCGGTCGGCTGGGCCGATCCGAGCGACGGCGCGCGCTACACGCGCCACGGCGAGCCGGTCGCGGCGCCGCTGGTCCTCCATCGGTTCCGCGGCGAGACCGTCGACGAGCGCGGCCGGCCGGTCGAGGCGCAGGCGCGGCTGGAGGCGCTGGCGCTCGAGGACTGCGCCGACCGCATCGCCGAGCTGCTCGGCGACGGCCATGCGATCGACGGCCGGCCGGTCGGGCCCGGCGACGTCGCGGTGCTGCTGTCGACGCATGCCGAGGTCGCGGCGCTGCGCGAGCGGCTCGACCGGCGCGGCGTGCCGTGCGCCGGCAGCGGCCGCGGCAGCGTCTTCGCCGGCGAGACCGCGGCCGATCTGGTGCTGCTGCTGCACGCGGTCTGCGAGCCCGGCGACGCTGCGGCGGTGCGCGGCGCATTGTCGACGCGTCTGCTCGGCGCCGACTATCGCGCCCTGATCGAGTGGGACCGCGAACCGGCCGCGTTCGAACGCGAACGCGAGCGCTTCGTGGTCTGGCGCGAGCGCGCGCGTCGTCGCGGCGTGCTGGCGGTGATCGGCGACGTGACCGCGGCGCGCGCGCCCGACCTGCTGGCCGATGCCGACGGCGAGCGCGTATTGACCGATCTGCGTCACCTCGGCGAGCTGCTGGCCGAGCAGGAGCGCCGTCATCACGGACTCGACGGACTGGTCGCCTGGCTCAGTGCGATGCGCCGCGACGAGGCGGCCGCGCCGGAGGAGGCCGACGCGCGGCGCCTGCGCGTCGAGAGCGATGCGCGGCGCGTGCAGCTGCTGACGATCCACGCCAGCAAGGGCCTGGAGTATCCGATCGTGTTCGTGCCGCTGGCCTGGCGCGAACGCAGCACGGCGACGCCGGCCTCGCTGCTGCGCTTCCACGACGGCGACGGCCGCCTCTGCATCGATCTGGGCTCGGCGCGGCATGCCGCGCATCGCGAGGCGCACCTGCGCGAGGACCAGGAGGAGCGGCTGCGTCTGCTCTACGTCGCGCTGACGCGCGCGCGCGAGGCCGTGCACGTGCACTGGGTCGAGCGCCGCCGCCTGCGCGCCGGGGCCGACGAGAGCGGCGAGGACCATGCGCGTTCGGCACTCGGCCGGCTGGTCGACGAGGTGCTGTCGGCGCTCGGCGGCGCGCCCGGTCCCGCTGCGACGACCGCATCGGAAGCCGACGCTGCCGAGCGCGCCGCGCTCGACCGGCTGGCATCCCTGCCGGGCGTCGCCGCGGTCGGTCCGTATGCCGGTCCGCTGCCGCTCTATCGCGCGGTGGCCACGCCGCGCCATCCGCGTGCGGCCCAGGCGCCGCTGCCGGCGCTGCGGCCGCCGCTGTGGCTGCACAGCTTCAGCGGCCTGCTGCGCGATGCGGCGCCGTCCGAGGCCGGCGGGGCCTCCGACGAGCCGGTCGTCGAGCCGGGCGATGCGGCACTCGAGCGCGTCGAGGTGCCCGACGCTGACGATCCGCGGCTGCTCGCGCTGTCGGCGCTGCGCGGACCACGCTTCGGCGATGCCGTACACGCGGCATTCGAGAACGCGCGGCCCGGCCCGGTCTGGCCGCAGCAGCGCACGCTGATCGAAGACGCGCTGCGGCCGCTCGGCGTGCGCCGTGACGGCGGTGCCGAGCAGGCGACGCTGATCGAGGCGGCTGCCCGCATGGTCGAGCGCGTGCGCCGGGCCGATCTCGGCGACGGTCTGCGCCTGGACGCGCTCGCGTCCGCCGGCGTCGCCGAGTTCGAGTTCCAGCTGCCGGTGCGCCAGGTGAGCCTGACGCGGCTGCGTGCGCTGTGCGCGACGCACGGCGCCGCCGAGGTCGTACCGGCCACGCTCGAGGGCGTACGGCTCAACGGCATGCTGACCGGCTTCGTCGACCTGGTCTTCGCGGCCGGCGATCGCTATCACGTGCTCGACTACAAGACCAACTGGCTCGGCGGCGGACTGGCCGCCTACCGCGGCGCTTCGCTCGACGCGGCGATGCGCGCGCATCACTACGATCTGCAGGCGCTGCTCTACACGGTCGCGCTGCATCGCTATCTGCGCCAGCGTCTGCGCGGCTACGCGCCGGAGCGTCACCTCGGCGAGAGCTGGTACCTGTTCGTGCGCGCGGTCGGCCTCGACGCGGCCGGCGGCGTCTGGCGCCGGCGCTGGCCGCCCGGCCTGATCGCGGCGCTCGACGCGGCGTTCGCCGGTGATGCGGAGACGCTCCGATGACGCCGGTGCGCGGCGCGCGCGCGATCGACGAGGCGCTGTCGCGCTGGGTGCTGGCGCGGACCGGCTCGGCGCTGCTGGCGCGCGCGGCGCTCGAGGCCAGCGCGGCCGAAGGGCAGGGGCATGCCTGTGCGCGGCTCGACCAGCCGCCGATCGGCGCCGCGTTCACCGACGAGGAATACGCCGAGCTGCGTCTGGCCGACTGGGTCGGCGACGGCGCCGCGCCGACCCCGTTCGTGCTCGACCGCCAGTCGCGCTTCTATCTGTGGCGCTGCTGGCGCCACGAGGCGGCGCTGGCCGAGGCGATCCGTCTGCGTTGCGCGTTCGAGTCCGAGCCGATCGGCTCGGCCGCCGCGTTCGAGTCCGAGGCCGAGGCCTTGTTCGCGGGCGCCGATCGCGCCGCGGTCGCGCGCCAGCGCGAGGCGGTGCTGCGCGCGATCGACGGCCGCCTGCTGGTGCTGACCGGCGGCCCGGGCACCGGCAAGACGACGACCGTCGTGCGCCTGCTGGCGATGCTGCTGCACGTGGCCGCCGCGACCGGTCTGCCGGCACCCTCGGTCGCGCTCGCCGCGCCGACCGGCAAGGCGGCGCGGCGGCTCGCGCAGGCGGTCGGCGCGGGCCGGCAGGCGCTGGCACGGACGCTGCCGAAAGACTCGTCCTGGGCGGCACCGTTCGATGCGATCGGGCGCTTGCAGGCCCGCACGCTGCATCGTCTGCTCGGCTATCGGCCCGATCTGAACGGCTATGCGCGCGGCGCGACCGATCCGCTGCTGGCCGACGTCGTCGTCGTCGACGAGGCCTCGATGATCGACCTGGCGCTGATGCGCCAGCTGTTCGAGGCGCTGCGGCCGGACGCGCGGCTGATCCTGCTCGGCGATCCGGATCAACTGGCTTCGGTCGATGCCGGCTCGGTGCTCGCCGACATCGTCGCCAGTGCGCCGGCGCTCGACGGGCGCGTGGTGCGGCTCGATCACGTCTGGCGCGCCGGCGCGCCGCTGCAGCGCGATCTGCAGGCGCTGCGCGATGCCGACGGCGATCGCGTCGAGGCGATCCTGGCCGGCGGCGGTGACGGCGTCGACCTGCGTCCGTGCGGCGACGCGGCTGATCTCGACGCCGCGCTGACGCGCTGGATCGAGCGCCACCGCGCCGCGTTCAACCGGCTGTTCGCGCTCGATGCCGATCCGGCCGATGCGCTGGCCGCGCTGCGTGCCGCGCAGGTGCTCGCGGCGCTGCGCGAGGGACCGTTCGGCGCGGCCGGACTCAATGCACGAATCGCGCGCGGTCTCGGCGCGCGCTACGGCTTCGATCCGCAGCAGGCCTGGCATCGCGGACGCGCGCTGATCGTCACGCGCAACGACGACGCCAGCGGTCTCTACAACGGCGACGTCGGCATCGTTCTGGACGGCACCCACGGGCCGCGCGTCTGGTTCGAGGTCGGCGATCGCGACGGCATGCCTGCGCTGCGCAGCTATGCGCCGGCCGCGCTGCCGGCGCACGAGAGCGCCTGGGCGATCACGATCCACCGCAGCCAGGGCTCCGAGTACGGCGAGGTCGCGGTCGTGCTGCCGCCGGATCCGGCGCATCCGGTGCTGAGCCGCGAGCTGGTCTACACGGCCGTCTCGCGGGCGCGCACCGCCGCCGAACTGTGGGCGACGCCGGAAGCGGTACGCGCCGCGCTGGCGCGTCCGATCGTCCGCCACGGCGGGCTGCGCGACCGGCTGGCCGCGCCATGAGCCGCATGCACCGGCGCTGCGCAGCGGTTCTGCTCGCGTTCGCCGCGACGCTGCCGCTCGATCTGCGCGCGGCGCCGGTGCCGGTCGTCGCGCCGACGCATACGCCGGTCGTGCAGCACTACGGCGGCGACGAGGGCCTGCCGCAGAACGGCGTCAATGCGCTGGTGCAGCGCCGCGACGGCCATCTGTGGATCGGCACGCACGGCGGACTGGCGCGCTTCGACGGACGCGCATTCAAGGTGTTCCGCGCCGATCCGCGGCTGCGGCCGACGACCGCCGGCGTCACGCCCGGCAGCGGTCCGGCCAGCGACCGCATCCTGGCGCTGCACGAGGATGCGCGCGGGCGGCTGTGGATCGGCACCCAGGATGCCGGCATCAGCGTGTACGAGGACGGCGCGTTCCGGAGCCTGCCGGCGTGTCGTGGCACCTGCCAGGTCGGCGCCTTCGTCGAGAGCGCCGACGGGCGGATCTGGGCGGCCGCCAGCACCGGCATCCTGCGCATCGACCCGGACACGCTGCAGGCGCTGCCGTTTCCGGACGGCGTGCCGTCGCGCTACGACCATCTGGTCTGGGGTCGCGACGGCGTCCTCTACGGCGGCGGATACGCCGGCTTCGCGGCGATCGTCGGCGATCGCATCGAGCCGCTCGCGATGCCCGACGGCACCGACCGTGTCGTCGTGCTCGAAGCCGACGGCGACACGCTCTGGGTCGCCACGCGCAGCGCGCTGTTCGCGTTCGATCCGGTCGACCGCAGCTGGCGGCGGCACCCGCTGGCCGGCGTCAACCAGCTGATCCGCGATCCGCACGGACGGCTCTGGGTCGGCACCTACCAGGGCCAGATGCTGCACGAAACCGATCAGGGCGGCTGGGAGGCGGTCGGCGGCCTGCCGCGCATGTTCGCAGTCAGCCTGCTGTTCGACGATCAGGGCAATCTGTGGATCGGCAGCCACAACAAGGGGCTGTTCCGGTTGCGCGAGCCGTGGATCGGCCTGATGGCGGACCCGGCGGTGGCGATGAATCTGCCGGCGCGCGCGATCGTCGACGACGGTGACGGCGGCCTCTGGTTCGCGTTCTCGTGCGGCGGCCTGCGTCACTGGCATGCCGACGGCCGGATCGAGTCGCTGTCGCTGACCGGCGTGCTCGGCAGCGAGTGCGCGGCGACGCTGGCACGCGATCGCGCCGGCCGCATCTGGGTCGGCACCGGCGACGGCCATCTCGGGCGGCTGCATGCCGACGGCCGCGGCGTCGAGCACATCGCCGCCTGGCCCGAAGGCGTGTCGATCCGCGCGATCCACGAGGCGGCGGACGGCCACTACTGGATCGCGGCCGACCGCAGCACGTACCGGCTCTCGATCGCGGCCGACGGCGCGGTGCGCGCACGCGAGGCGGTCGGCGCGCTCGAGGACATGGCCGCCAACCAGATCGTCACGGCGCGCGGCGGCGGCGTCTGGGTGGTCGGCGACCAGGGCGTGCTGCGTGTCGACGGCGACCGCGTGCTCGAGCGCTGGACGCCGCAGCAGGGCCTGTCCAGCCGCTTCGCGCGCGCCGTGCACGAGACCGCCGATGCCTTGTGGGTCGGCACCTACGGCGGCGGCCTCAACCGGATCCGCGGCGGCCGCGTCGAACGCTACGACCTCGACAACGGCCTGTTCGACGACACCGTCTCGTGCCTGCTCGCCGACGCCGAAGGCCGCCTCTGGCTCGGCGGCAACCGCGGCGTCTCGCTGATCGCCGCCGCGCCGGCCGGTGCGGCGATCGAGACCGTCGGCTACACGGTCGGCGACGGCCTGGTGCCGGCCGAGATCAACGGCGGCACCCAGGGCGCCTGTCATCGCGACGCGCGCGGCCGGCTGTGGTTCGCGCTGGTCGAGGGCGTAGCCGTGCTCGATCCGGCCCGTGCGCGCGATCGCGTCGCCGCCGCACCGGCCGCGCTGATCGAGCGCGTCGCGGTCGACGGACGCACGCAGACGGCCGTCGACCGGCTGCAGCTCGGCGCCGCCGCGCAGAACATCGAGATCGGCTACAGCGCGGTCGACCTCAGCGCGCCCGAACGCACGCGCTTCCGGTTCCGCCTGTCCGGCGTCAACGACGACTGGATCGAGGCCGGCCGCAACCGCACGATCGTCTATCCGTCGATCCCGTGGGGCGAGCATGTATTCGAGGTGCAGGCGCGCAGCGAGGGCGGCGCCTGGACGTCGCCGCCGGCGACGCTGCCGATCGCCCGCTCGGCGCCGTGGTACCAGCGCCCGTGGGTCTGGCTGCTGACGACGCTGCTGAGTCTGCTGCTGGTCGTCGACGGGACGCGCGGCGCCGATCTCAGACGCCGCGCGCGTCTGGCGCGGCTGCGCCGCCGGGCGTCGGACCGGCCGGATCCGCCGTCCCGCTGAGCGAGGCTTCGGCGTCGGCCTCGAACAGGCAGTCGAGCAGTTCGTCGGGCAGGAACGGCTTGCGCAACACGCGCAGCGGCGGCTCGACCTTGGGCAGGTCGCGACGGCCGCTGACCAGGATCTGGCGCAGATGCGGCTGCAGCGCGCGCAGCCGGCGCAGCAGGCTCAGGCCATCCCCGTCGGGCAGCTGATAGTCCGACACGACCGTCGCGAAGCGCGTCGCAGCGGCCTGCGCGAGCGCGGCATCGACCGCCCCCACCGCGGTCACCTCGAGTCCGGCCGCCTCGAGCGCCTCGGTCAGCAGCACGCGTGCGGCCGCGTCGTCCTCGACCAGCAGCACGTGCATCGGGCCGCCCTCGCGCGTGCGCGACGCCGCCGCTGCCGCCGGCAGCTCGATCGTCAGCACGGTGCCGCAGTCCGGCGCGCTGTCGACATCGATGCGTCCGCCGGCCTCGCCGACCAGCCGGTGGACCACGGCCATGCCGATGCCGGTGCCCTTGCCGTCAGGCTTGGTCGTGAAGAACGGCTCGAACATCCGCGCAGCGACCGCCGCGCTCATGCCGACGCCGGTATCCGACAGCACGATCCGCACCTGATCGCCGTGCCGCGTCGCGCGGATCTCGAACGTGCCGCCGTTGGGCATCGCATCGCGCGCATTGGTCGCGACGTTGAGCAGGGCCAGCTCGAACTCCTCGCGGTCGAGCCGGATCCGCAGCGGCTCGTCGGGCAGATGCAGCCGGATCGAGACCGTGGCGTCGAACAGCGGACGCAGCAGGTCCGAGGTCGCGCGGATCGCGTCGGTCGCGTCGAACACCTCGACCCGGCGCTCGACGCTGCGGCCGAGGCCGAGCAGGCGGCGCACCATCAGCGCGCCGCGCCGCGTCGCGTGCGCAATGCCTTCCAGCGCGCGCGCCGAGGCCTGCGCGTCGCCGGTCGTGCGCGCGCGCGACGCGTGCCCGGCGATGATGCCGAGCAGGTTGTTGAAGTCGTGCGCGATGCCGCCAGCGAGGCGGCCGAGCACCTCGATGCGCTGGGACTGCAGCAGCTGCGCCTGCGAGCGTTCCTTCTCCTCGATCTCGCGTTCGAGGTCGTCGCAGATCAGATCCAGCTCCTCGCTGCGCCGGATCGCGCGGCGCGAGGCCGATACCAGCCGGTCGAGGATCGTCGCCACGACGACGAAGCCCAGGCCGGCCGACAGCAGGTCCGAGACGACGTCTTGGCGCGCCGCGAGCTCATCGGCCGCCCGGTCCAGATCGACCCAGGCGCCGAGCGCGAGGATCGCGCCCATCACGCTCAGCGTGCGCCAGATCGCGCCGCGGCCGAGCAGCAGGCCCGCGAACAGCAGCGGCAACAGATGCGTGACCTGCAGGCCCAACTGCGCCTTGAGCCCATAGGCCTGGTAGTTGAGCGCCATCATGACCAGGCTGATCGCGACCGCGAAACTCGCCGCGAGCCGGAAGCGGCCGCGCCGCAGCAGTCCGAAGCACAGCCAGATGAAGCCGCTCAGCGCGATGCCGACCGCCTCGCTGGTCCCGAACACGCCGGTCTGTGCGAATGAGACCGCGCTCATCGACGGCAGCAGCACGCCCGGCACCGCCAGCACCAGTTGCAGCATCGGCGCGTTGCGGCGATCGACCGGGTCGTCCACCGGCACGTCGCGCAGCCAATCGTTGAGACGGTCCCAGAAGATCACGAGGTGTCGTGCAGTCGGACGGCCGATGAGCCGGGGGCGGTTGCGTACGCTAGCGTGAAACGACGGCGCCGACCGTGCAGCCGTGCCGATCTTCGCGACCGGACACCGAGAAGGCATCGCATCGATGCGGGCAGGTGGTGCGCTGCCGTAGCGGGGCCGCTTCGGACCGCGCGGCATCGGTGCCGGCGATGCGTCACCCCGGTGCGGGTTTCGGTTCGGGCCGGTCGACCGCTCCTCGTCGGCGGCGCGATACGCTGCATCGGCAGCACGTCGAGGCCGTCATCGCCGCACGGCGATCCGCGCAGCCGCTGCCGTGTACGCGACGGCGAGCGCGGCGCCGGTCAGCGCCATGACCCGCACCGGCACGGCCATCGTCGCGTGGTCGACCGCCAGGCATGGCAGCAGCGAGACCAGCGGCGCGGTCGAGTCGCGCATCGCCGCTCGCTCGCCGTCGGCCCGGCATCGTCGCGAGGCGGCGGGAATGCGCCGGCTATGGTGCAGCACGGCACAAGTCGACGTATCGCGTCGGATCGATCGAACGCAGCCGACGTGCGAGACGGACGACGGACGTCGCGCCGGCTTGACCTGTATCAAGCCGGCCTGCCGGCACGGCGCTACCGTCGCGCCATCACGACTTCCGATCCGGCCCGACCATGCGCGACATCCTCGTCCACATCAGCCGCTATCCGAACTGGACCGGCGGCGTCGAATACGCGGCGCATCTGGCTGCGGCCCTCGGCGCCGCGCTGACCGGCGCCTACGTCTACCCCTCGCCGCTGTACATGATGCCGCCGTACGGCTCGCCCGAGCTGCTGTCGGCGATGATCGAGAATGCGCAGTCGATGGAGGAGGGCGCATTGCGCGTGCGCGAGGCCTTCGCGGCCTGGGCCGCCGAGCGTGGCGTGGCGCATACGAACTGGCAGGTCGCCGAAGGCTATCTGCCCGACACGCTCGGCCAGATCTGCAACTGGCACGATCTGCTCGTCGTCGAGCGCGATCCGGACCTGCTCTGGGGCGCACCGCAGGCGCTGGCCACGCTGATGCTGCAGGTCGGCGTGCCGTGCGTCGTCGTCCCCGGTGACCGCCGTTTCGCGAGCGCGCCGCGCCGCGTCGCGCTGGCCTGGAACGGCGCGCCCGAGGCCGCGCGTGCGATCCATGCGGCGATCCCGCTGCTGCGCGGCGCCGAGGCCGTGTTCCTGCTTTGCGGCGACCGCCGCGATCTGTATTCCGGCGCCTCGTTCAAGCCGCCCTTCAGCATGACCGAGCATCTGGCGCGCCATGGCGTCGCCGTGCAGCGGCGCGTCGTCGACGCCGCCGACGAGGAGGCCGGCACGGCGCTGCTCGCGGCCAGCGCCGACTGCGGTGCGGACTTCCTCGTGATGGGCGCCTACGGACGCAGCCGCTTCAGCGAATGGGCATTCGGCGGCGCGACGCGGCAGGTGCTCGCCGAGGCGCCGATGCCGGTGCTGATGCGCCACTGAGTGGCGCGACGCCGATCCCGGCCGCGTCTGCGGCCGTTGAACGACGCGGCGCCGTGGTGATGGTCCGGCGCCGAGGAGCTCAGTTCTGCGCGAGCACGCCGGCCGGCAGCTGCATCGTCACGCAGTGCAGGCTGCCGTTCTGCCAGATCAGCGGCCGGCACGGGATCGGCACGATCGTGCGGCCCGGATGTGCGGCGCCGATGACCGCGGCCGCGGCCGCGTCGGCCGGATCGCCGTAGGCCGGCACCAGGACCGCACCGTCGACGATCAGATAGTTGGCGTAGCTGGCGGCGAGGCGGCGCTCGCCGTCGGGGCCGGCGTCGAGGATCGGCCGCGCCCAAGGCAGCGCGTGCAGCCGGTACGGCCGGCCGTCGGCCGTGCGCAGCGCGACCAGCTCGTCGGCCATGCGCGCCAGCGGCGCGTAGTGGCTGTCCTCGGCGTCGTCGCAGGCCTGGTAGACGATCGCGTCGCCGGGCGCGAGTCGCGCCAGCGTATCGATGTGCGCGTCGGTGTCGTCGCCTTCGAGATAGCCGTGTTCCAGACCGAGCACGCGGCCGGCGCCGAGCGTGTCGGTCAGCGTCGCGGCGATCGCGTCGCGGCGGCCGCTGCCGTGGCGGTGCTCGAGGCAGTTCCAGGTCGTCAGCACGGTGCCGGCGCCGTCGGACTCGATCGCGCCGCCTTCGAGCGCCCAGTCGATGCGCTGGTGCTCGGCGTCGCGGAACAGGCCGCGCGCGATCAGGCCCTCGACCAGCCGGTCGTCGCGGCCGGCCTCGAACTTGCCGCCCCAGCCGGTGAAGCGGAAATCGTTGAGCACGAAGCGGCGGCCGTCGGTCAGCGTGATCGGGCCGCTGTCGCGCAGCCAGGTGTCGTCGTACGGAATCTCGACCCAGCGCACGCGCGCTGCGTCGACGCCGGCTTCGGCCAGCAGACCGGCCGCGCGCGCACGCACGGCCGCGTCGGCGACGCAGATCACGACCGGCTCGAAGCGCGCGATCGCCGTGGCCAGCGCGACGTAGGTGGTCTCGACCTCGGCGAGCCGGTCGGCCCAGTCGGTACCGGCATGCGGCCAGGCGATCAGGACCGCTGCCTGCGGTTCCCATTCCGCAGGCAGGCGCAGATGGGTCTCGGTCATCGTCAGGAAGCCGGATTGGCGACGGCGTGGATCACGCGCTCGCGCTCGAAGTAGACCGTGTAGTCGGCATAGCGCCAGCGGTTGATCGGCGGCTGCCGCGGCTTGCCGCCGCCGGCGGTCGGCAGCTTGTCGAGCGGCGCGCCGTAGCGGCGCTCGACCTCGGCCATCGACAGGCCGCGCTGCGGCAGGTCGCGGCTGCGCTCACGCTCGACGTTCTGCAGCAGCAGGCTCTCGGCGCGCGCGGCGGGCAGGGCGGTCAGGCTCAGCGCCAGCAGCAGCGCCGTGCCGACAAAGGACTTCAAGTTCATGGCGCAACCTCATGATTGGGTTGTCTAAAGGGCCGGCGATCAAAGGCCGGGCGGCAGCGTCGACGTTGTAGCAGAAGCCGGCGACGACTTCCATGACGGCGGTGGCCCGTTGCGCGACCGGACGGCGGCGCAGCGGTTTTCGAGCGAAGCCGACGGCGGAGCGGTCGCCCAGAAACGACAAAGGCCGCTTGCGCGGCCCTGTCGAATCCTGCGGCGTGGCCGCGGACGGCGATCAGCGCTGGCGCGCCTTGAACCGCGGATTGCTCTTGCAGATCACGAAGATCTTGCCGCGACGGCGCACGACCTTGCAGTCACGATGCCGCGACTTGGCGGACTTGAGGGACGACAGCACTTTCATCGGAATGGCCTCGGATACATCTGGCGAAAAAAGACGCGCGACTATACCGGTCGAACGTCTTGAATGCAAAGCCCGATCGCGTCGGAAGGCGGTCGGCCCCGACAGCCGCCCGGTCGGCATGCCGGCGCGTACCGGAACGTCCGGCTCTCCGGACCGCGTCGCGGAGCGGCCGGGCACGCCGGCACGCGTCGCATGCGCCTAGACGCGGCCGGTCACCGGAATCGAGGCGCCGGTGATCGCGCGCGCCGCGTCCGACAGCAGGAACACGATCACCGCGGCGAGATCGGCCGGCGCGACCCAGCGCGCGAAGTCGGCGTCGGCCATGTCGGCACGGTTCTGCGGCGTGTCGATGATGCTCGGCAGCACCGCATTGACCGTGATCGCGCGGTCCTTGAGCTCGTCGGCGAGCGCCTCGGTCAGCCGTGCGACGCCGGACTTGGAGGCGGCGTAGGCGCCCATGCCGGTGCCGGCCCGGGCGGCCGCCGCGGCGCCGATGTTGACGATGCGTCCGCCGCCGCCGATCAGCGGCAGCGCGGCGCGGCTCGCGGCGACCGCGGTGCGCAGGTTGACCGCGTAGAGCAGGTCCCAGGTCTCGAGGCTGCCGGCCTCGACGGTTTCCCAGCGGAACGTGCCGGCGACGTTGACCAGTGCATCGATGCCGCCGAATGCGGCGCCGATGCGCTCGAACACCGCCGTGGCGGACGTGGCGTCGCCGAGATCGACGCCGCCGTAGGTGCTGGCGGCCGCCAGGGCCGGCGGCGCCTCGGCGCTGCGGTCGATCGCGGCCACACGCGCGCCGGCGGCCAGCGCGGCCTCGACGACGGCGCCGCCGAGCGCGCCGAACGCGCCGGTGACCACGATACGCTTGCCCTGGAGCTGCATCATCTGACGTTCCTCGCTGTTCGATCGAATCGGCGAGTGTAGAGCGTCCCACCGCGGCGGACGAAGCGCCCCGCCTCGTCACCGCGATCGCGGCACCGGTTCGCGCATCGAGGGCTTGAGGTTTGCGCAGGGCGCCCCCAATCGCAGCCGCTGGGCCGTTGCGAGCACGTCCGTCCAAGTGACCGGCGCGCCGTCGCGGCACACTGGCCGCGGGCGCCGGGCGGGAGCCGACGGCGGTCTTCATTCGCATTCTTCGGACACCTAAGGGTCACTCGATGGTCTCGATCACACGCTTCCGCGCGGCGCTCCCGCGCCGTGCCGTCCCGCTCCTCGCGATCGCATTCGCCGGTCTCGCGGCCGATCCCGCTGCCGCCGTCGATACGACGCTCTACGCCGGTTCCAGCGTGACCGCGTCGGACCGCTACTGGTCACCGGCGTTCTACGTCGACGTCGCCGGCGAGCGCCGCCAGACCGGTCGCTTCACGTGGCGGCCGGTCGCCTCGCTCGGCTGGGTCGGCGCACGCGACGAGCGGCCGCAGCTCGATCGCGACGTCGTCGTCGCGGCGGCCGGCGTCAGCCTGGTCGACTGGTGGAAGCGCGCGTTCTTCTCGTTCCAGTTCGGCTACGCGAACCGCACGACCGAGGCGCTGAGCAGCCACGGCCAGTTCATCAGCTCGCTCGGCTGGCAGGGCGATCGCGTCGCGCTGATGGTGCGCCACATCTCCAACGGCAACGTCTTCGGCGGCCGCAATCTCGGCGAGACGATGTTCATGGTCGGCGTGACGTTCTAGGCGAGCCGGCCTTCCTCGGCGGGGCGGTCGGTCGCCCCGCCGTTTGTTTCATCGGAAAATACAATCAATCGGACGGAGACGGGATTATCTTCCGGCCGCGCAGCGTCATCTTAGGCGCCTCGCCATCACCCGGAGGTTCCGATGATCACCCTGCGTCCCGCCGCCGAGCGCGGCCATGCCGATCACGGCTGGCTCGATTCGTGGCACAGCTTCTCGTTCGCCGACTATCACGATCCGGATCACGTGCACTGGGGACCGCTGCGCGTGATCAACGAGGATCGCGTCGAGGCCGGCCGCGGTTTCGGCCAGCACGGCCACCGCGACATGGAAATCATCAGCTACGTGCTCGACGGCGCGCTCGGCCACAAGGACTCGATGGGCAACAGCTCCAGCATCGTGCCCGGTGACGTGCAGCGCATGAGCGCCGGCACCGGCGTCATACACTCGGAGTACAACTACAGCCCGGCCGGCCAGACCCATTTCCTGCAGATCTGGATCATTCCGGCGCAGCAGGGCGTGACGCCGTCGTACGAGCAGAAGCACTTCGGCGCCGCCGACAAGCGCGGCCGGCTGCGCCTGCTGGTCAGTCCGGACGGCCGCGACGGTTCGGTGACGATCCATCAGGACGCGTATCTGTACGCCGGCCTGTTCGACGGCGCCGAGCGCGCGAGTCTGCCGATCGCCGCGGGCCGGCTCGGCTACGTCCACGTCGCACGCGGCGAGGTCGTCGTCGACGGGCATCGCCTGGTCGCCGGCGACGCGCTGCGCTATCAGGCCGAGTCGCTGATCTCGATCGGCGAGGGCAAGGACGCCGAGGTGCTGGTGTTCGATCTGCCGGTGCTGTAAGCCGGCAGTTGGACCGGCGCGAGCGCGGGCCGTCCTGAACGGTTCGCGCCCGCGCTGCCGCGCGGGTCGATTCGCCGGACGCGCACGCGTCCGGATCGCGCGGGTGGTCGATTTACGGCGCGAGGCTCCGCTAAAGGCCGTCCCGAGCCCGGATCTTTCGTCGATCGAACGTCGCATCGCAGTGTGTGTCGAACCCGCGGCCCGCGCTATCGGGCACGCCGCTTCATCGCGCAGTCTTCTCGAGCAGCACCCACAAGGCCAGTGCCAGGCACAGGCCGAGGAAGATCGCGCCGCCCCAGGCCGCGCCGCCGCCGCCGCGTCTGCGCAGCAGCCGGCCGAGCACGACGGTCGCCAGCAGCGGCACGACCAGCAGCACCAGCACCAGCAGGCCGGCCGGCAGAATCGGATCGGTCGTCATCACGGCATCACTCCGGTTCGACCGCGGCGGCCAGCACGCCGAGCGCCTGGCGCGCCGCGATCCATTCCTCGTTGGTCGGCTCGACCGCGATGCGCACGCGGCTGGCCGCGGTCGAGATCGTCGCGGCGTCGCGGCGGTTGGCGTCCTCGTCGAGCTCGATGCCGAGCCAGGCCAGGTCGCGGCAGACACGCCGGCGGATCTCGGCGCTGTGCTCGCCGATGCCGGCGCTGAACGCGATCAGGTCGACGCCGCCGAGCACCGCGACCAGCGCGCCGATCTCGCGCACGATGCGCCGCACGTACAGCGCCAGCGCGGCGCGGACGCGCTCGCCGACCGCGTCGTCGCGCGATTCGAGCGGCAACAGCGCCGGCGGATCGGCCGAGACGCCCGAGACGCCGAGCAGGCCGGACTCGTGGTACAGCACGTGCGCGACCTGGTCGAGGTCGAGCTTCTCGATCTGCATCAGATAGATCACCGCGCCCGGATCGAGCGCGCCGCAGCGCGTGCCCATCATCAGGCCGTCCAGCGCCGAGAAGCCCATCGTCGTGGCGACGCTGCGCCGTGCCTGCAAGGCGCACAGGCTGGCGCCGCTGCCCAGATGCGCGGCGATGACGCGGCCGTCGGCCATCGCGCCGTGGCGCTCGACCAGCGCGGTCGCGAGGTACTCGTACGACAGGCCGTGGAAGCCGTAGCGGCGCAGGCCGCGTTCCCAGGCCGCATACGGCAGTGCCAGCATCTGCTCGACCTGCGGCAGCGTGTGGTGGAACGCGGTGTCGAAGCAGGCGATCTGCGGCAGGTCCGGGCGCGAGCCGAGCAGGGCCTCGATCGCCTCGAGTGCGAACGGCTGATGCAGCGGTGCCAGCGGCACGTAGTGCTTCAGATCGGCCAGCACGCCGGCGTCGACGCGCACCGCCGAGAAGTACCGGCTGCCGCCGTGGACGACGCGATGCGCGACCGCGGCGAGGCGGCGCCCGGCGAGCCGCGCGAGGACGCGTTCGCGGATCAGCGCCAGCGCGGCGTGATACGGCTGGTCCGGGTCGAGCGAGACCGGCACCGGCGCGACGCCGGTCTCGCCGACGGTCGTCGGATCGCGGCCGATGCCCTGGACCTTGCCGTTCCAGACCGGCTCGCGCGGCAGCGGCGTGCGGCCGGCGTCGAACAGCGCGAACTTGATGCTCGACGAGCCGCAGTTGAGCACCAGGACCAGATCGCCCTGGGTCGCGTAGCGGTCGGCCGCGCTCACGGCGGACTGACCCGGTAGCGGTGTGCGAGCAGCTTGGCGATCGCGCAGGAGGCGATCCGCGAGGCTTCCGAATCGGCGCGACTGGTCAGCACGATCGGCACGCGCGCGCCGAGCACGATGCCGGCGCTGGCGGCCTGGCCCAGGTACATCAGCTGCTTGGCGAGCAGGTTGCCGCTCTCCAGATCCGGCACGACGAGTACGTCGGCGCGGCCGGCGACCGGCGAGTCGATGCCCTTGACCTGGGCCGCCGCGGCCGAGACCGCATTGTCGAACGCCAGCGGACCGTCGAGCACGCCGCCGGTGATCTGGCCGCGGTCGGCCATCTTGCACAGCGCCGCCGCGTCGAGCGTCGCCGGCATCGCCGCATTGACGGTCTCGACCGCGGCGAGGATCGCCACGCGCGGCGCGGCGACGCCGATCGCATGCGCGAGCTCGATCGCATTGCGCACGATGTCGGCCTTCTGCTCGAGATCGGGCGCGATGTTGACCGCGGCATCGGTCAGGATGAACGGGCGCGGATAGGCCGGCGTCTGCATCACGAAGCAGTGGCTGATCCGGCGCTTGGTGCGCAGGCCGGCCGCGGCCGGCACGACCGCGGCCATCAGCTCGTCGGTATGCAGGCTGCCTTTCATCAAGGCCTCGACCTCGCCGCTGCCGGCCAGCGCGGCGGCGCGCCCGGCGGCCGCATGGCTGTGCGGCACGTCCTCGATCGCGACGCCGGCGAGGTCGAGCCCGGCCTCGGCGGCGACCGCCTCGAGCTTGGCGCGCGGCGCGACCAGCACCGGCACGATCAGGCCGGCATCGCGTGCCTGCAGGGCGGCCGACAGGCTCGGCGCATCGCAGGGATGCACGACGGCGGTGCGCACCGCCTCGAGCGGTGCGACGTGGGCGAGCAGGCGCTCGACGCCGTCGTGTCCGGCGACGTCGAGGTGGATGTCCGGCAGCGCGGTGCGCGGCCGTTCGATGCGCTGGTCCGGCGCGATCACGACGGCCTCGCCTTCGACGACCGCGGTCCGGTCCTGGTTGTGCGCGCGGCAGGCCAGCGTGACGTGGCGCTGCGCCGGATCGCGCGCGGTCACGCTGACCTCGATCCTCAGGCAGTCGCCGACGCGGACCGGCGCGAGAAAGCGCAGCGTCTGGCTCAGATAGACCGTGCCGGGGCCGGGCAGCCGCGTGCCGAGCACGGCCGAGATCAGCGCGCCGCTCCACATGCCGTGCGCGATCACGCCGTGGAAGCGCGTCGACGCCGCGAACGCCGGATCGACGTGGCTCGGATTGACGTCGCCGGAGATCAGCGCGAACAGCTGGATGTCCTCGACGGTCAGCGTGCGCTCGATCCTCGCGCAGTCGCCG
Organism: Rhodanobacter denitrificans; assembly: GCA_003241385.1. Taxonomy (GTDB): domain Bacteria; phylum Pseudomonadota; class Gammaproteobacteria; order Xanthomonadales; family Rhodanobacteraceae; genus Dokdonella; species Dokdonella denitrificans_A. Next base: position 238,028 of record QFPO01000001.1, on the reverse strand, counting down.
ACGGCGATCTCGTCGAAGGTGCGGTTGCGCAGGATCTTGAGGTCGGCGGCGGGATCGGGCGGCATCGGAGCTCCTGGCGAGGACGAAGCGGCACACCGGTGCTGCGCCTGCGTGGCACCGGCGTGCCGTCCGCGCAGTCTACGCGGCGCTGCGGCGCCGCCGTTTGATCGCGATCACCTCCCGCGGCGGCACTCGTGATCGGCGATCGCGACGGACCCGGCGTGGACCGCTCAGGGACTTCCGTCCAGCGCGTAGGCGATCACGTAGTCGCCGCGTACCGGCGACTGCCGCGTGCCGCCCGAGGAGATCAGGACGTACTGCCGGCCGGTGGCCGGCGAGACGTAGCTCATCGGCGTCGAGCCGGAGCCCACCGGCATGCGTGCCTTCCAGACTTCCTGTCCGTCGGCCGCGTCGAATGCGCGGATGTAGAAGTCCTGGCTGCCCGCGAAGAACACCAGACCGCCGGCCGTGGTCATCGTGCCGCCGATCGTGGGCATGCCGACCGGCATCTTCAGATGAGAGACGATGCCCAACGGGCCGGTGTCCTCGACGGTGCCCAGTGGGGTCTGCCAGACGATCCGGCGGGTCTGCAGGTCGATCGCACTGAGCGTGCCGAACGGCGGTTCGTTGCAGGGCACCCCCAGCGGCGACAGCATCGGGCCCACCGACACGCCGTACGGCGTGCCCGACTGCATCGCGGGCCCATGGGCGCTGAGACCGCCGAGTTTCGCCAGCATCGCCCGGGCTTCCTCCGGCGGCATCAGCTGCACGAGGATCGGCATCCGCGTGTCGTTGACGTAGGCATAGCCGTTGACGGGATCGATCGATGCGCTTCCCCAGTTCATGCCGCCGAAGTTGCCGGGATACTGGATCGAGCCGACCAGGCCCGGCGGCGTGAACTCGCCCTCGTAGCGCAACTGCCTGAACCTGATCCGGCACCACAGCTGGTCCAGCGGCGTGGCACCCCACATGCGGGCTTCGCTCAGGGGCTCCGTACCGATCGACGGCATGCCGACCGAGTAGGGCTGGGTCCCGGACAGCCATTCCTCGGGCACATGGCCCGATTGCGGCACGGGCTGCTCGGCGATCTGCGCCAGCGCTTGGCCGGTTCGGCGGTCGAGCAGGAACAGCTGGCCGCGCTTGGTCGGCTGCAGGAGCGCCGGGATCGTCCCGCCGCTGCCGTCGGGCAGGTCGATCAACGAAGGCTGAGACGGCAGATCGTAGTCCCACAGGTCGTGGTGGACGGTCTGCACCTTCCAGCGCAGCGTCCCGGTATCCAGATCCAGCGCGACGATCGACGAGGAGAATGCTTCGGACTCCCGGGTGCGCAGCACGCCGTAGTAGTCGGGCGTGGCATTGCCGAGCGGCAGATAGACCAGACCGAGCGTCTCGTCCGCACTGGCCGTGGTCCACATGTTGGGCGTGCCGCGGGTATAGGTCTGGCCCGGCGGCGGCTCCTTGGTGATGTCGGGATTGCCCAGATCCCAGGCCCAGACCAGCTCGCCGGAGGAGACGTCGTAGGCGCGCACGACCCCGGAGGGTTCGCCCACTTCCTGGTTGTCGGCGATGAAGCCACCGACGATGACCCGGTTGCGGGCGACCAGCGGAGCGGACGTCGGCAGATAGAAGCCGGGCTTGACCTCGCCCAGGCCCTTCAGCAGATCGACCGTGCCGTGCGTGCCGAACGACTCGCAGACCGTGCCGTCGTCCGCATCGATCGCGATGAGGCGGGCATCGTTGGTGGTGTTGAACAGGCGGCGTGCGCAGTGCGCGCGTGCCTCGCCGGCCGCCTGGGCGGATGCGTCGGCGTGGTAGCCCAGCCCGCGGCAGCGCTGCCAGAACGGCGAGGTCGCCTTGGGATCGAAGGTCCAGCGCTCGCGTCCGGTATCGGCGTCCAGTGCAGCGATATGGTCGTTGCGCGAGCAGGTGTAGAGCGTGTCGCCGATCTGCAGCGGAACGTTCTGGTCCTCGCCCGGACCGGTATCGCCGCTGCGATAGGTCCACGCGACCTTCAGCCGGTGCACATTGGCGGGCGTGATCTGATCGAACGGTGCATGGCGGGTGCCCGAGGCATCGTGTCCGTAGTGCGTCCAGTCCGACGAGCGGGTGAGACCAGGCGAAGCGCTGCGGGGCTTCGCGGTCGGCTCGAGGACGCCGTGCGGCTCGAAAGCCGCTGCCAGCGCGCCGAGCAGCGCGACGAAGAAGCCCGCTGCAGCGGGCCAGCTCAGGCGGCGCGCCGTGCGTGTCCGGGCCAGCGAAAGCGGGGTGACGATCAGCACCAGCATCGCCAGAACCGCCGGCAGCACCAGTCGGGGAATCTGCGGCCAGTAGTGGAATCCGGCCTCGGCGAGTGACCAGATCAGCACGAGGACGAACGTGGCCAGCGACACCCACGCTGCATGCAGGCTGTTGCGCCACAGGAACCAGGCGCCCGCGCAGTAGCCGGTGCCGACGAGCACGTACATCCACGATCCGCCCAGCGTCGCGAGCAGCGCTCCGCCGGTCAGCAAGGCCAGGCCGAATGCCGCCTGCACGAGTGCCAGCAGGCGGGTCGGCCACGTACCCGATCGCGCCGGGCGGGTGAGGGATGCGGACATCGGAAGCCTCCTGGTCATTCGCCCGTCACGCCGACCAGTTCGCCAGGCGGATGCCTGCAACGACCACCGGCGCCACTCGAGAAGAGACCGGCCGATGCGCCGGCCGATGGCCTTGGCGGCGGTCGATCAGGCTGCTCCGGTATCGGCCGGACCCGTGCGCGCGGCCATCGAGTCCGCCTTCGACAGGAAGGACTCGGTCGGCTGGCACGGGCGTCGGCGATCTCGCGGAGGCTACGGGCGGAGCGATGGCGGAGAGTGTGCGTCGCGGCGAAGAACCGGTGCCATTCCCCTAATGGGTAACAGTCGGCGACGCAGGGCGAACCGAGAATGCGCCGCGCTTTCGACGCTGCCGCGGCAACGACCTCGGGCAGGATCGGAGAGGCGACAGCGGACGATGCGCGCGACGAACGAAGGACGTATCGGCGCGCTGTCGCGCGATGAGGCGAACGGTCGCGACGCGGCGTGCGCACGAGGGCGGGACCGGAGAGCGCCGGCGTTTCGGCGCGGCGGAAGCGGCGATCGCGCGACGTTCGCGCTGTCGGCGGCAAAGCTCAGCCGTGCCGGACGACAGCCGCAGTTCTCGTCACGCCGACTCCTCGGATATCGGAGCGGGGTTCAATGCAACAGATTGATTGCGCACTCTTATCTGTCGTGTTCCTGGTCGCTGGCGTATCGTGTCCGCTACTGGCCGGAACTGCGCGAAGGTGGGACGGATGAGCATCCGACGGGTGGATCTGAATCTGTTCCGCGTCTTCGAGTCGGTCTTCAAGCATCGCAGCATCGTCGGCGCCAGCCGGGAGCTGTCGATCACGCCTTCGGCGGTCAGCCATGCCCTGGCGCGATTGAGGTCGGCACTCGGCGATCCGCTGTTCATCGCCGCCGACGGCGCGATGGAGCCGACCGCCAGGGCATTGGAACTGGCGCCTCATGTGCAGGGCGGACTCGGCAGAATCGACGACGCGCTGCGTGCCAAGCCGTTCAAGCCCGAGGACACCGTCCGGACGTTCCGGATCGCGCTGTCCGATTACGCGGCCCTGACCATTCTGCCGCGGCTGGTGCAGCGCCTTCGCAGGCTGGCGCCCGGGATCGATCTGCGCGTCTTTCCGTTCAGTCGAACCGACACCGTGCGTCAGGTCGACGATGGACGGCTGGACATGGTGGTCGGCTGGTTCACCGAGCTGCCCGAGCGCATGCGTCGCGCCTTGCTGTGGACCGACGTCGAGTGCGTCGTGGTCAGCGCGACGCATCCTCTGGCCGGTAAGCCGGTGTCCCGCGAAGATCTGCTCGAGTATCCGCACGTCGTCGTCGAGCTGACCGGCAGCGGTGAGCCTCCCGACGAAGGATTTCTCGAGGAACGCGGTGTCCTGCGCCGCGTCTGGGTCGAGCGGCTGCTGCTCGATACGCGCGGCGAAGACGGCGCCGTGGTGGGCCGTGCAGCCGTCGCGGTGCCGCACTATGCGGCCGTCATTCCGATGGTGGCCTCGACCGATCTGATCGCGACGCTTCCGACGCGCTATACCGACGAGGCCGTCGCGGCGGGATCGATCGTGCGGCTGGCGCTGCCGTACGAGCCGGTTCGGGGCAGTCTGGAGGCGATCTGGCATCACCGCAACGACGACGATCCCGGCCTGCGCTGGCTCGTCGCGCAGGCCGGGATCGCGATGGGACTGTCGCCCGAGGCGAGTGAACAGCGTTCATCGCCGGCCTGAGGAAAGTTCAGTTCCTCGTCACGCCGTCAGGTGGTCTCCTTCCCCCCATGGAGTGGATCGTCCCGATCCTGAGGACGCCCTCGCGGCGTCGGGCCGGCATGGCCGCGTTCGATCGCTTGCAAGCCGACGAGGGGCAGATGAAACCGATTCGAATCATGGTCGTCGACGATCATCCCTTGATGATCGAAGGCGTCGCGTCGGTCATCGCGACACAGGGCGACTTGAACCTGGTCTGTGAAGCCGGCGACGGTGAAGAGGCCGTGGGCCGCTATCGCGCCCTGCGGCCGGATGTCGTACTGATGGATCTGAGACTGCCCAAGATGAGCGGGCTGGAGGCGATGCGCCACATCCGGGCGACGCATCCGGAGGCCAGGATCGTGGTGTTGACGACCTACTGCGCCGACGTCGAGGCGTTGCGGGCCTTCGAGGCCGGTGCGCAAGGCTATCTGCTCAAGAGCATGCTGCGCGCCGAACTGCTGACGGCGATCCGCGAGGTCCATGCCGGCAAGCGCTGGATTTCCGCGCGCGTGGCCGCTGCGCTGGCCGAGCACGTGACCGCCGAGAGCCTGACCGGCAGAGAGCTGCAGGTGCTCGCCCAGGTGGCGGAGGGACGATCCAACAAGGCGATCGCCAACGAACTCGGCATCACCGTGGACACCGTCAAGGCGCACATCAAGAACATCCTGCTCAAGCTCGGCGCCAACGATCGGACGCATGCGGTGACGATCGCGCTGCGCCGGGGCATCATGCAGGTCTCGCCGCCGGACGGTTCGCAGGGCATCGGCACGATGCGGCTCTCCGAGACCTGCCGGCGGACGCGATCGTCGGCACGGATCCGCCATCGCCTGGCGCTCTTCAGCCACTAGCTTCGCAAGGGGCCGAGCCTGAGTTCCGCTCGGCAGGCCTCGCCGAAGTCCAGCAGCACGTCCAGCGCGCCTTCGCTGGCCAGGATCTTCAGCTCGGCCAGGGTCCGATTGGGCTTGGCGTAGGTGTCGACGATCGAACGCAAGGTGCACTCGCCGGCGCGAACCACGCCCGCGGACGCGATCAGGCGGATTCTGCCGAGCAAGGCGTAGAGCTTGACGAGGTGCGCGATGTCGGCCTGGTCGTGACTGATCGCGTCGCCGTAGAGACGCGAAGCCTCGGCGATGAACTCTCCGAACAGATTCTCCAGCTTGACGTGCCGTTCGTGCCGCGCCTGCTCGTGCGCGGCGTTGCGCTGGGTGAGCCAGGTCGTCGCAAACGAGGTCAGTCCGCCCAGGACCGCGCCGGCCAGACCGGCGAACGCGGTGATCAGGTTCGAATCCATGCGCCATGCCCCCTGTGGACGCCGACATTCTGATCGGCTCTCCATCGGCTGCAACACCCATAAAGGGCGTTCCTCGACTACCCGGACGGGCAGGTCGGCCTCGTTCGCGTCGTCGGTGCGACAGGACACGCCACCCAGGCCGCGGAGGAACCGGTCGGCCGCTCTCGCACATGATCGGGGGACCGACCGACGTCGATGCGCATGTCGTCCACACGTGCTGCCGCGGCGCCTGTCGTCCGAGTGACGGCGAAGGACGGTTCGTGGCCTCGCTCCGATCACCCCAATGGGTAATTCCTAGCGGATGCGGCGGCGGATTCAATGGACGCGGTCGTTCGTCCCGGCCGGCGGCTCCGGCGACGCAGCAGGTGCGTGTCCGCCGGCCATCACCAGACCTTGCAGGAGTAGGCCGTGCAGAGAAACACGCAGTATGGAGCCTCCGAGGCGATCGTTCGCCGGATCAGGACCATCCTGGGAAACCATCAGGGCTATCGGGCCCTGCATGCCGATGGCCGGCTGTATCGCGGAGCGTTCCAGGCCAACGACGGCGCGCGCCGGTTCTCTCGCGCCGCTCACCTGCAGGGTCAGGTCGTGCCGGTCAGCGTGCGGTTTTCCAAAGGTGGCGGCGACCCGTTCGCCCATTTCAGCGCGACCGTGGGAATGGCGACCCGCTTCTATCTGCCCGATGGCCGCGTGACCCATCTGGTCATGCTGAGCCAGAAGCTGTTCGTCGCCAGCACGGTCGAGCAGTTCTGCGGTCTGCTGGAGGCCGCGATGCCGGCCCGCGACGGCGAACCGTTGAACAAGGCCGGCCTGGAGGCGTTCCTGGCCCGGAACCCGAACAGTCTGAACGTCTTCAGGATGCGCGCGGCCAGTCCGGCTCCGACCAGCTTCGCGCATACCGCCTTCCATGCCGTGCATGCCTTCCATTACGTCAATGCCGAGGCGCAGGCGACTGCGGTGCGCTGCCACTGGGTGCCGGTCGCGGGTGTGCAGGGACAGCCCGTCGAGGCGCTGACCCGACAGGACGTGTCGATCCTGTTCGACGAGCTCGATCAGAGGCTGACGCATGGACCGGTCATGTTCGATCTGGTGCTCGAGCTCGCGATGCCCGGAGATCCCTTGGACGACGCCACCGCGCTGTGGCCGGAGGGACGCGAAACCGTCGCGATCGGCCGGCTGACCGTCGAGGCGCCGACGACGGAGGCCGAGCAGGGCGATCGGGTCATGAACCACGACCCGACGACCTTGACCGACGGCATCGAAAGCGCCGGCGATCCGATTCTGGACATCCGGCGCGGCGTCTACGAGGTGTCGGCAGCCCAGCGGAGCACGGGATGGAAAGCCACGCGCGAGTCGCTCGGCTGACCGCCGGGCAGCGCCGTCCGTTCGCACCGATTCTCGACCTCGGCGCCGCATGCGTCCGCACAGGGACCGGCGGCGCGAGCCATGCGCTTCACCGGTTCATCCAGCCGCAGCGGCTGGGCCCGTTCGCCCCACTTCCCCTGTCTCGCGAGGAGCATGCAATGTCAGACACCCGCTCGGTCGATCCGGCCTCGATGGCGCAAGAGGTCCGTCAGCAGCCCGATGGTCCCGGTCTTCGTATCGGCAAGCGCGCCGAAGTCATCCTGTTCGGAAAGGTCGTTCCGGGCGGCGAAAAGCTGTACCGGGAACGCATCGGGAAGTTCCAGGCGGAGGCGGCCTACTGGGAGGAGCGCGTCGGCACGGTGCACGACTTTCGAATCCTGATGTTCGACGACGATACGCGCCTGCTGTTTCTGATCACCTACGACGGGGACTTCAAGCCGTATGTGGTGGACATCATCCGCGGCGCCGGCCAATGGTTCGACGACTTCATGCCGGGCATCTGGGAAGGTTTCATTTCGGCCGACCATCCCAGCACCGTGGATCTGGTCCTGGCCGGCGCGATGCCGGCGGACTTCTTCTACGTCTCCAATCCGGAACTGACGGTCCGGGACATCAGCCGGATGAAGAAGCTCTCCAGAGCCTTCGGCGAAGTGCTCGACGCGGCCGGCTGACTGCCCGATGTCCGTCCGACTCGACCTGTCGCAGATCCAGGGCACCGTGCTGAGAAATCGGCCGATGCCTTACTTCGGCGCCTATCTCCTCTTCGAAGTCCTCGACCCGCGTCAGGCCCGCCTGCTGATCGCGCGCCTGCTGCCGCACATCACCTCGGCCGCCGACTGGGATGCACCCAGGGAGGATGCGTGGATCAACATCGTCTTCACGCATGAGGGCCTGCGCCGCCTGGGTGTCGACGAGTCGATCCTGAGCGGATTTCCGCGGGCCTTCCGCGAAGGCATGGCGGCCCGGCACGAGCGGCTGGGCGACGTCGGCGAAAGCGATCCGCGCAACTGGGACATGCCGCACGGCGGCAACGGCTTCGACATCGGCTTGTTCGTGATGGCCGGATCGGAGGCGCACAAGGAGGCCAAGCTGGCCGTCGGCCGGCGCGCGCTCGAAGGCCTGGCCGGGGTCAGGCTGCGCGCGCGTCTGGACGTGGGCGTCCCGCCGACGATGCGCGAGCATTTCGGTTTCGCCGACGGCATCAGCCGGCCGTTCATCGAAGGGGAGGGCGGCACACCGCTGCCCGGCCAGGGAGCGCCGGCCAAGGCCGGAGAGTTCATCCTCGGCTACGAGAACGAGCTCGGCCACATCGCGCGCGGTCCCGGACCGGAGGTGCTCTGGAAGAACGGCACCTATGTCGCGATCCGCAAGATCGCCCAGAAGGTCGCGCTGTTCCGCGACTTCCTGAAGAACAACAGCGAGTCGACGCACGGGCAGGAGTTTCTGGCCGCCAAGATGATGGGACGCTGGCGCAGCGGCTGTCCGCTGGCCCTGTCGCCGGACAGCGACAATCCCGCTCTCGTCGCCGACCGGCAGATCAACAACGCGTTCGGTTACTACGACGACGATGCCGACGGCAGGAAGACGCCGACCGGCTGCCATATCCGGCGCGTCAATCCTCGCGATGCCCTCAAGGACACCGCAGTGGACGGACGCCTGCATCGGCTGCTGCGGCGCGGCTCCGCCTATGGTCCGCTCCTGCCGGAGGGCGCGCCCGAGGACGGGCAGCCGCGCGGCATCGTGCTCGCGCTGATCAACGCCGATCCCGAGCGGCAGTTCGAGTTCGTCCAGACCCAGTGGATCAACGACGGCGACTTCATATCGCAGCGGGGACGCTCCGATCCCATCGCCGGCCGCCGCGACGTCGCGGACGATTACGTCTACGAAGCCCGGCCGGTGCGCAGAAAGCTGACCGGGCTGCCCGACTTCACGGCCACGCGCGGTGGCGAGCACGTGTTCCTGCCTTCGCTGGCGGCCATCGCGTGGCTCGCCGACGGTGCCCAAGAACCGGCGCCATGAGGCTGCCGAAGCGGTCGTGGGCGATGCTGATGCTGGGCCTGGCCGGCGCGTCGGCGAGTCGGGCCGCCGAGTCCGTGCCGCTGGATTTCGCAGGCGCGCAACGGCGGCTGCTCGCGGTCTCCGATGCGATGCAGGCCCTGCGCGCCCGGGTCGACGGCAAGCAGCAGCTCGAGAACGCCTCGCATCATCTGCGCTGGCCGGAGGTCAGCGGCGAGATGCAGCGCGTGCAGGTCAGAAAGACCCTGGAGCTGTCGCTGGGCTCGCTGGCGCCCGTCGCGGCGGACTACGGGATCCAATCCCCTCTGCGTTTCGTCGACGAGCAATGGCATACGCGGCCGACGATCAGCGCGGTCGTGCCGATCTATTCGGGCGGTGCCATTCCGGCGCAGCAGCAGCTGGCACGGTCGGCGGTGAAGCAGGCCGGCGCCGAGCTCGCGCTGCAGGAGCAGTCGCTGCTGCCGGATCTGGTGCAGGCCTATTTCGGTCAGCAGCTGGCGCAGCAGGTCCTGGCCGTGCGGCGCGATGCCCTGGAGGGGCTCGCTCAGCACCTGGACGACACGCGCAAGCTCGAAAACCAGGGCTTTGCGACCAAAGCCCAGCGTCTTCAGGCCGAGGTCGCGCGCGACCACGCCGACCGTGACTACCAGAAGGCCGTCAACGACTACGCCTCGGTGCAGGCGTCGCTGGCCCTGCTGCTGCGATCGGACCAGACCATCGATACGACCAGTGCGCTGTTCGTGAACCGCCATGCCCTGGACGACGTCGTCGATTACGAGGCCGCCGCTCTTGCCCACCATCCGCAGGTCGCCCGGCTCGAAGCCCTGGTGGAGCAGGCCAGGGCCGGCGTGAGCCTGCAGCGGTCGAAACTGAAACCGCAGATGTATGCGTTCGGTCAGTACGATCTGCATCGCAGCGACGCCTTGCTGACGCAGCCGGACTGGGCCGTGGGCGTGGCATTGAAGTACACGTTCCTGTCGGGCACCGGCCGGCTGCAGCAGGTCGGCGCGGCGCGGGCCCAGCAGGACGAGGCCGAAGCCTCTCTCGAGGAGGCCAGGAACCAGATATCGATCGGCGTGAATCGCGCGTTCAACGATGTCGATGCGGCGCGCAAGCAATTCCTGCTGCTCGAAAGCTCGATCGAGCGCGCCTTGGAGAACCTCCGCCTGCAGAGCCTCTCGTTCCAGAACGGACGGTCGACTTCACTGGACGTCATCGATGCACGGGTGTCGCTGGCGACCGCTCGCGTCGAGCGGGCCAGGGCCGCGTACGAGTACGACGTGGCGTTGGCCAGACTGCTCCAGATCACCGGTCAGACGGTGCGGTACCAGACCTTCATCGCCAGCGCCGAACCTGTCCACGCATCATGAGCAGCCACGATCCCTCGCCGTCTTCCTCGCTGCGGCGTTCCTCCGCTACAAGGAGCCGAAGCAGGAAAGCACCGTTGATCGTCCTGGCGGCGGCCATCGTGGTCGTGCTGGGTCTTTGCCTTGCGTTCAAGGGCAGCCAGGACATGGTGCAGGGCATGGCCGACGCCGACAGCATCGACATATCGGCCAAGATATCCGCGCGCGTGCAGCGGCTTGCGGTGCACGAGGGCGATCGCGTGCACGCCGGGCAGTTGATGTTCGAACTGGACAGCCCCGAGGTTCGAGCCAGGCAGCGCCAGGTCACGGCCCTGCTCGACGCCGCCCGGGCCCAGGCGGACAAGGCCCGGGAGGGCGCGCGTTCGGAAGAGATCCGGAACGCCCAGGCGCAATGGCAGCGCGCCGTCGCCGGCGCCGAACTGGCCGAGACCACCTACCGGCGTCTGAACACGCTGTTCCAGGAAGGGGTCGTCTCGCGGCAGCAGCGCGACGAAGCCCAGGCCCAGGCCGACAGCGCCACCGCGGCCCGGCATGCGGCGCGCGCCCAGTACGATCAGGCACTGGCCGGAGCCCGGCGGCAGGATCAGGCGGCTGCCTTTGCGCAGGTCCGGCAGGCGCAGGGTGCCGTCGCCGAAGTCGAGGCGGCCGAGGCGGAGATCCTGGCGCACGCGCCGATCGCGGGCGAGGTCGGCAAGCGGCTGGCCGACATCGGCGAACTCGTCCCGGCGGGCTATCCGATCTTCACGTTGATCGACGTCGATCACCTGTGGGTCTCGCTCAACGTGCGCGAGGACCAGTTCACCGGGTTGAAGATCGGCGACACGCTGCGCGGCGACATCCCGGCACTGGGCGGCCTGAGTCTGGCGTTCAAGGTCTACTACATCGCCGCCGCGGGCGATTACGCGACATGGCGGGCGACGCGCCAGTCCAGCGGCTACGACGTCAAGAGCTTCGAGATCCGCGCCAGGCCGTTGACGCGGGTGGACGGATTCCGCCCGGGCATGAGCGTCCTGTTTCCGTGGCCGCCGCAACCGTGAGCCGGCCGGGCCGGGCATCCTCGTTCGTGGATGCCTGGTCGCGCGAGATCGCGTTCCTGCGCGGCAGCATGCCCGAGCTGGCGATGATCACCGTGCTGCCGCTGATCCTGGTCGCGACCCTGGCATGGCTGCTGTCCGACGCGGTCATCCGTGATCTGCCGATCGCGGTCGTCGATCACGATCGCAGCGACATCAGCCGGGAACTGATCCGGCGCCTGGATGCGAGCGCCGGCTTGAGCGTCGTCGAGCAGCCGCCCGAACTCTCGCGCGCATGGTCGCTGGTCCGCCGCCTGACGGTCTATGCCGTCGTCTACGTTCCGAACGATCTGCGGCGCGACATTCAGCGCGGCGATGCCGCCGTCTTCGTCTACTACAACGCCAGCCTTCTGACCGCCGGGCAGGGCGCGTCGCGCGACGTGGCGAGTGTCGTGGCCGGGTTCGATCAGGCAGTGCTCAGGCCGATCATCGCATTGCGCAGCGGTGTCGGCGCCGTCGGCAGGCCGCCCCTGGCGGTGCAGTCCACCCTGCTGTTCAACTCGGCGAGAAGCTACGAGCACTTCCTGCTCGGTCTGCTGTTTCCCGGCGTCCTGCATCTGGTCGCCGCGCTGGCGATGGTCAGCGCGCTGGGACGCGAGCTGCGCGACGGTACGGGCGCCGGCTGGCTCGCGCGCTCGGCGGACCGGTACGCGGCGATCGCCGGCAAGCTGGCGCCGTACGTCCTGCTGTTCGCCGCCTATGGAAGTCTGGGTGTTCTGTATCTGGCCTATGCGCGCGGAGGCGGGATCGCCGGCAGCCTCGGCCTGCTGCTGGTCGGCCAGCTGGGTCTGTACGGCGCCTGCGCGACGGTGTCCCTGTTCCTGGTCGGCCTGACCCGGGACATGGGCAGTGCCTTGTCGATGGTGGGGCTGTACATCGGCACGGCCCTGGCGTTCTCCGGCGCCACGTTTCCGGTCATCGAGGGACCGCTGTTCACGCGCGTCTGGAACGCCCTGCTGCCGTTGACCGCCTACGTCAGGCTGCAGGTGCAGCAGGTCGACATCGGCGCGCCCTGGCGCGATTCGATGACGTGGATCGGCGCGCTGGCACTGTTCGTCGCGGTGCCGGGCCTGATCGGCATGGTCCGCTATGCGCGCGTCGTGACGGCACCGGAGCGCCCGGCATGAGGCGCTTCGGCGAGGCCATGCGCGACACGTTCCGCGACGTGCTCGCCGATCGCTATGCGGTGATGGCGCTGGTCGGGGCGGTGCTGATGTACTCGGTCTTCTATCCGTCGGCCTATCGGCATGAAGTCGCCAGCAGTCTTCCGATCGTGGTGGTCGACCAGGACCACGGCAGCCGCTCGCACGATCTGGTTCGACGGCTCGACCAGGTGCGCGGCGTGCGAATCGCCGGTCGGGCCCATTCGGCTGCCGAGGCGCGTCGCGGTATCGAGCGTGGCCGGTTCGAGGGGCTGGTGCTGATCCCGTCCGGTCTCGAACGGGATACGGCCCACGGAGGGACCGGACACGTCGTCGTGCAGGCCAGTGCCGCCTATCTCAGCCGCGGCAGCAACGTCGTGGCGGCGGTCAACGACGCGGTGGGCTCCTCGGCCGCACGGATCGCCCGGGACCGGGCCAAGTCCGCGCCGGCCGATTCGCCAGCGCCCGTCCGGCTCGTGCAGCGGCCCCTGTTCAATACGCGGGAAGGCTACGGCAGCGGGGTGGTACCCGGCGTGTCGGAAGTGATCGTGCACCAGACGCTGCTGATCGGCTCGGGCGTCGTCCTCGGCGGCCGCCGCCGGCGCAACGGCGGCAGGCGGCTGCGCTACTCACCGGGCGAATGCCTGGGCATGCTGGCGGCGTTCGCATGTCTGGGCATTCCCTCGCTGCTGTACTACACCGGCTTCACGTTCTGGGTGCAGGACTATCCGCGCGGAGGCAACCTGCCGGGCCTGCTGCTGGGCGGGCCGCTCTACGTCGTGGCGACCATCCTGTTCGGCCTCTTCCTGGGCAGTTTCTTCACGACGCGCGAGCGGGCGTTCCAGTGCGTGACGGCGGTCTCGCTGGTGCTGTTCTTTCTGGCCAGCCTGACCTGGCCGGCATCGTCGATGCCGCCGGTGCTGGGGCTGCTGGCCAAGCTGCTGCCGACGACGCCGGGCATCAATCTGATGGTGAAGTTCAATCAGATGGGCGCGCGCCTGGACGAGGCGCTCACCGAGCTGCTGAATCTGGCGGGGCTCGCCGTGCTGTACGGCACGCTGGTGTGGCTGCGGTTCCGACCGGGCACGCGCGACGCGGACCATCGGCGTGAGAGTCGAGTCGACCCGCTCTCAGGCCCGGCCTGATCGATCCGACATCGCGGACCGGCCGGCTCGTCGCGCGTCGAACGTGTCATCGCCGCGGCCGGCCTGCGTCGGACGCACGCTCAGCCGAGCAGCCGCTCGCCGAGCAGGAAGCCGGCCGTCATCGCCAGCACTAGCAGCGCGCCGGTCAGCTTCGGCGGCGCCGGCAGCGGGATGTCGAGCAGACGGCAGCCGACGCCGATGCCGAGCGCGAGCACGATGCCGAGCGCGCCGGCCATCATCGCTTCGTCACCGACCGCGGCAGGCCGGTCGGTCCGCCGCAGTGTTCGGTATGGCGCGCCGCGCGGCGCGCGAGGAAGCGATCGGCGAACACGTAGCCGCTGGTCATCGCGACGACGAGCAGCGCACCGGGCAGCGCCGGCGGCGCCGGTGACGGAATGCCGAGCGCGCGGCAGCCGATCCCGATCGCGACGCCGAGCGCGAGACCGATCAGCAGTTTCCAGTGCATCGGGCGTTTCCTTCGGAGTCGTCGGCCGACACGGTGCCGGTGAAAATGCGCCGCGCGCGCTCAGATGTCGTCATGGCCCGGCGCCGGCTTGGCCAGATCGTGCGCGGAGCCGGCGACGAAGTGGCGGACCACCGGCGCGCCGTCGCCACGATGCAGCGCGCGCAGCGCCTCCTGCAGACGGCGCTCCTCGCCGGTCACGCGCGCGTGCTGGCGCAGATGCTCGAGCCAGGACGGCACCAGGAAGTACTCCAGATGCGTGCCGGGCTGCGCGGTGTCCTCGAGCACGCCCCATTGCACCGCGCCGTCGCGACGGCGGCTGCGGCCGAGCTCGCGCATCGCACGCAGGAAGGCGTCGCGATCGGCCGCGTCGATGCGGTACTCGACCGTCACCAGCACCGGCCCGCGCTCGCCGTCGACCGGATCGGTCACGAGCGGCTCGGGCCAGTGTGCCGACGGCGCCAGATCGAGCGTGTCGGTGCCGCCGAGCCGGAAGCGCCGTGCGAACAGCGCGGCCAGCGCGGTGCCGGCGGCGGCGATGTAGAGCGCGAGGTCGCTGCCGTGGCGCTGCGCGAGCGCGCCCCAGATCAGCGCGCCGCCGGCCATGCCGGCGGAGAACACGACGATGTACAGCGACAGCGCGCGGGCGCGGACCCAGGCCGGCACCGCGGTCTGCGCGGCCACCTGCAGCGACGACAGCACGGCGATCCAGGCGACGCCGGCCAGCAGCATGACCGGGCAGAGCAGGGCCAGATGCTCGAACGTCGCGACCGCCGGCATGCAGGCCGCGTAGAGCAGCGAGGCGGCCAGCACCAGCGTGTCGCGGTCGATGCGGCCGCGCAGGCGCGGCAGCAGCATCGCGCCGGCGATCGCGCCGACGCCGACGCAGCCGAGCAGCAGGCCGAACGTGCCGGGGCCGGCATGGAGGTCGCGCCGCACGATCACCGGCATCAGCGCGGTCAGCGCGCTGGCGAACACGAAGAAGCTGGCCGCCTTGACCAGGACCGCGCGCAGCGCCGTGGCCTGGCCGGCATAGCGCAGGCCGGCACGCAAGGCGCCGCCGAAGGTCTCGGCCGGCAGGCTCGACGGCGCCGGCGCGCGCCGCCAGCGCCACAGCACGACCAGCACCGCGACGAACGAGACCGCATTGAGCGCGAACGCCCAGCTCGCGCCGAGCCGCGCGACGACCAGGCCGCCGAGCGCCGGCCCGATCGAGCGCGCGATGTTCATGCCGACCGAATTGAGCGCGACCGCCGGCGCGAGCAGGGCGCGCGGCACCAGCTCCGGCGTCGTCGCGGCCTGCGCCGGCATCGCCATCGCCGCGCCGACGCCGAGCGCGAACGTCAGCGCGAGCAGCGTCCACGGCCCGACCTGGCCGGCCTGCGCGAGCACCGCGAGCAGGGCGGCGATGCTGGCCATCCACAGCTGCGCGACGATCAGATAGCGGCGGCGGTCGACGATGTCGGCGAGCGCGCCGGCGGCCAGCGCCAGCACGACCACCGGCAGCGTCGTCGCCGCCTGCACCGCCGCGACCATCAGCGGCGAGCCGGTCAGGTCGGTCATGACCCAGGCCGCCGCGACGTCGTGCATCCAGGTGCCGATGTTGCCGGCCAGGATCGCCAGCCACAGCGCGCGGAACGTCGGCTGGCCGAGCGGCGCCCAGGCGCCGGGCGCGGGCGTGGCCGGTGTGGCGGAGGCGGCATTCGCCATTCGTCTGGCTCCGGTCAGAACGCGAAACAGGCGCAGCCGAGTGCGCCCCAGAAGCCGCGCGGGTCGTCGGTCGGCGCGGCATGGACCGGCGCGTGCGCATGGCCGTGCACGCGGCACGGCACGGCGGCCTGCGCGACGGCGGCCTCGGCGTGGCGGTAGCCGCCGAACGCGGCGACCGGCGACCAGTCCGGCATCGGTGCCGGCAACGGCGGCGCCAGATCCGAGTACGGTCCGGCCCCGTGCACGACGCGGCCGCCGACCACGGTCAGCACGCTGGTGATGTCGGCGATCGCCGCCTCGGCCACCGCGAAGTAGTCGGCCGACAGCAGCGCGAAGTCGGCGAGCTGGCCCGGCGCGAGACGGCCCTTGAGCGCTTCTTCGCTCGAGAACCAGGCACTGCCGTGCGTCCACAGCCGCAGCGCTTCCTCGCGTTCGAGCCGGTTGTCGTCGCCGTACATCGGCAGGCCGCCGACGCTGCGGCCGCTGACCAGCCAGTGCAGCGCGACCCAGGGGTTGTAGCTGGCCACGCGCGTGGCGTCGGTGCCGGCGCCGACCGGCACGCCCAGATCGAGCATGCGCCGGATCGGCGGCGTGCGCGCCAGGGCCTGGCGTCCGTAGCGCTCGGCGAAGTACTCGCCCTGGAACGCCATGCGGTGCTGGATCGCGATGCCGCCGCCGAGCGCGCGCACGCGCTCGATGTTGCGCTCGGAGATCGTCTCGGCGTGATCGACGATCCAGTGCAGGCCGTTGAACGGCACCTCGCGCGCGACCGCCTCGTAGACGTCGAGCACGCGGTCGATCGTCTCGTCGTAGGTGGCGTGGATCCGGAACGGCCAGCGCTTGGCCGCGAGCAGGCGCACCACCGCGTCGAGCTCGCCTTCGAGTCCGGGCGGCAGCTCCGGGCGCGGCTCGCGGAAGTCCTCGAAGTCGGCGGCCGAGAACACCAGCATCTCGCCGGCGCCGTTGTGGCGCAGCCGGTCGTCGCCCTGGCGCGGCTCGAGCAGCTCGGTCCAGCGTGCGAAGTCCTCGCGCTCGCCGCCCTTGTTCTGCGTGAACAGGTTGTAGGCGATGCGCACGGTCAGCTGATCGTCGGCATGCAGCTGCTGGACGATCGCGTAGTCGTCCGGATAGTTCTGGAAGCCGCCGCCGGCGTCGATCACCGAGGTGATGCCGAGCCGGTTCAGTTCGCGCATGAACTGCCGCGTCGAATTGAGCTGGTATTCCGGCGGCAGGCGCGGTCCCTTGGCCAGCGTCGCGTAGAGGATCAGGGCGTTCGGCTTGGCCAGCAGCAGACCGGTCGGGTGGCCGGCCTTGTCGCGCTCGATGCGTCCGCCCGGCGGGTCGGGGCTGTCCTTGGTGTAGCCGACCGCGCGCAGCGCCGCCGCATTGAGCAGGGCGCGGTCGTACAGATGCAGGATGAACACCGGCGTGTCCGGCGCGATCGCATTGAGCTCGGCCAGCGTCGGCAGCCGCTTCTCGACGAACTGGTGCTCGCTGAAGCCGCCGACGACGCGCACCCACTGCGGCGCCGGCGTGCGCGCGACCTGGGCGCGCAGCAGCGCCATCGCGTCGGCCAGCGAGCGCACGCCGTCCCAGCGCAGCTCGAGGTTGTAGTTGAGGCCGCCGCGGATCAGATGCGTATGGCTGTCGTTGAGGCCGGGAATCAGGCGGCGTCCGCCGGCATCGACGATCCGCGTGGCGGCGCCGGCGTGCGCGATCACGTCGCGCTCGTCGCCGACCGCGAGCACCCGGCCGTCGCGCACCGCCAGTGCGGCGGCGTCGCGGCGCGCAGGATCGAGCGTGGTGACGCGGGCATTGCGGACGATCAGATCGGCGGTCATCGGTGAGCTTCCTCGACGCGGAATCGACGCGCAGCCGACCCAGCCGGTGGCCAGGCCTGCCAGCGCGCCCTTGAGCGCGCGGCGCCGCTGCGGATCGGGCGGTGTGTTCATCGGCGCGTCTGCGCCGCCGGGCCGGCGCTGCCGCCGTCGCGGTGTCGCGCCGGCAGCGTACGCCGCCGGCCGCATCGCGGCGCGACGGCCGACCAGCGGCGGCAGGTCACGGACCCGCGCGGTGCCGCGATCGCAGGCGACGGGCCGCGGCCTGCCGCGTGCACGTCAGTGGCCGCCTTCGCCGGTGCCGAACATCGTCTTCGCGTAGACGATGCCGAGGCCGTAGCCGCCGCCGTGGATGCGCGCGATGCCGGTGGTCAGGTCGTAGGTCGCACCGCGTGCCCAGTCGCGCTGCAGCTCGAGCAGGTACTGCAGGCTCGTGATCGGACGCGCGCCGGCCTGCACCATGCGTTCGACCGCGCGCTCGTGTGCCTCGTCGCTGACGTCGCCGCAGGCATCGGTGATCACGTAGACCTCGAAGCCCTGGTCGAGCGCCGACAGCGCCGGTCCGACGATGCACACGCTGGTCCACAGGCCGCCGAGCACGATGCGGCCCTTGCCGATCGCATTGACGCGCTCGATCACCGCGGCGTCCTCCCAGGTATTCATGCTGGTGCGGTCGAGCGCGGCGGCGCCCGGCAGCGCCTCGATCAGTTCCGGAAACACCGGGCCGGAGAAGGTCTTCTCGGCGACCGTGGTCAGGATCGTCGAGACGCCGAAGCCGGCCGCGGCCTTGGCGACCAGGGTGGCGTTGTTGCGCAGCTCGATGATGTCGATCGAGCGCGTCGCGAACGCCATCTGCGACTGGTAGTCGATCAGGATCAGCGTATGGTCGGCCGGCGTCAGCAGCAGCGGACCGGGCGTCGGGGTGGCGGTGGGCATGGGTCGGGTCCTGTCGGTTTCGTGGACGGGGACGGCGCGGCATGACGCCGGCGTTCCGGGCAACGCGACGATAGCGACGCGGCACGGCCGCGCGATTGCATTTGCGTGCTGGCCGGATGCGCCGCGTTCGCGCGCATCGATGTCGCGCCGTGCGCTCGGCGATAATGTCCGGATGCGGTTTAGCTTCGGCCTCTGGACCTTCGACTCGTTCACGCGCGACGTGGACCAGGGCGGCGTGCGCGTCGCGGTGCCGCGCCGCGTCTTCGACTGCCTGATCTATCTGATCGAGCACCGCGACCGCGCGGTCGGCCGCGACGAACTGGTCGCGGCCGTGTGGGGCCGGGTCGACGTCGCCGACGTCCAGGTCAGCCAGCTGATCGCGCGCAGCCGCCGGCTGATCGGCGACGATGCGCAGAGCCAGCACGCGATCCGAACCGTCGCCGGTTTCGGCTACCGCTGGGTGATGCCGCTGGCGTCGACGCCCGAGGACGAAACGGAGCCGCCGCAGACGCGGCCGGTCCTCACGCCGGGGCCTGCCGACGATGTGGCCGCCGAAGGCAACGTCGTGCGCCGTCCGCTGCTGCCGTGGCTGCTCGCCGTGCTGTTCGCCGCCGCGGTGCTCGCCGGCGTACTGCTGCAGCGCTCGGCGCGCGTGCCGGCGGCGGCACCGGCCGACACGGTGACCGCCGCGCGCGAGCAGCCCCTGGTCGTGCTGCCGCTGGCCGTCGAGGGCGCGCCCGAGGCGGTCTGGATCGAACTCGGCGCGATGGATCTGATCGCCGACCGGCTGCGCCGCGCCGGCCTGCCGGTGCCTTCGAGCGAGAGCGTGCTGGCCGCCTTGCACGAGGCGCGGCGCGAGCGGTCGGCACCGGACGAGGCGCGGCTCGCCGCGATCCTCGGCAGCACGCAGTTCGTGCGCGGCCGCGCCCGGCCGGTCACGGGCGGATGGGAGATCGTGCTGCAGATCGGCGCCGACGACGGCCCCGGCCTGCGCGTGGAAGCCGTGCGCGCCGAGGTCATCGACGGCGTGCAGGCCGCCAGCGCACAACTGCTCGCGGCGCTGGGCCACGCCGGCGACGAGGCCGACGGCGGCGATCCCGACGAGCGCGCCCAGCGCATCCAGGCCGCCGTGCTGGCCGGCCGGTTCGACACCGCGCGTGATCTGCTCGACGGCGCGCCGGAGACCGCACGCGCGTCGCCGCGGCTGCGCCTGCTCGCCGCCGAGATCGCCTACCACGGCGGCGACGTCGCCGCGGCGCGCGAACAGCTCGCGCAGCTGGCCGAGCGGAGCGACCTCGACGCCGCGATGCGGCTGCGCGTTCTGATCGCGCGCGGCATGCTGGCGCTGCGCGAGGACGACTGCGCGAGCGCCGAGCGCAGCTTCGACGCGGCGCTGAGCCTGCCGGCGGCGCTGCGGCCCGGTCCGAATCCGGCGCATGCGCTGGCCGGCCGCGGGCTGGCGCGCAGCTGCCTGGAGCGCTACGCGGCGGCGGCCGACGATCTGGGCCTGGCGCGGCTGCGCTTCGAGGCGGCCGGCGACCGGCTCGGCATCGCGCGTGCCGACAACTATCTGGGTCTGCTCGATGCGCGGCGCCGCCGCGGCGAGGCCGCGCTGAAGCACTTCGAGTCGGCGCTGGCGACCTACGACGCGTTCGGCGTGGTCGATGCGCAGCGCGCGGCGCTGAGCGGCATCCTCATGCTGCGCGCCGAGCAGCTGCAGTGGCACGAGGCGCTCGGCGCGGCCGGCCGGCTCGGCGCACTGCGCGCGCGCGTGTCGGACCCGGTGCAGCGGCGCATCCTCGACGCGGACCGGGCACGCGCCCTGGTCGGCGTCGGGCGCTACGGCGAGGCCGAGGCCCTGCTGGCCGGCGACGGATCGGGCGAGCCCGGCGAAGCCGCCGCGCATCTGGATGCGATGCGCGCCGACCTGGCCTGGCGCCGCGGCCAGCCGGAGCTGGCCCGGCAGGTCGCCGCACGCGCGCTGGCCGGATGGCCGCCGCACGAGGACGAGGAGCGCCGCGCCTGGATCGCCTGGATCGCGGCGACGGCGGCCGACGCGAAGGCGCCGCCGGCCGAGCCGGCCCATCCGCTGCAGCTGCTCGCGGCCGCGCAGCGCGCGACCCGCGACGGCGATCGCGAGCGGGCCGAGTCGCAGCTGCGCGATGCGCTCGCCGCCGCCGAGGCGCGCGCGACGCCGGCGACCGTCGCGCGGGTCGCGATCGACTACGTGCACTGGCTGCTCGACGGCGGCCGCAGCGACGACGCGGCCGCCGTGGCCGGCCGCATCACCGGCTGGGCCGAGCGCGACTTCGATTGCGCCTTGCTGCGCGTGGCGCTGTTCCATGCGCGCGGCGAAGCCGAGGCCTGGGCCCGCGCGCTCGCCCAGGCCCGCGCGCTGGCCGGCGAACGCGCGATCCCGGCCGCGCTGCAGATCGCGCCGGCGGCTGCAGCCTCGCTTGCAATCCATTGATCGGCAAGGCTGATACCGGTTTCATACCGTCCTGATAGCGGTGTCGAACGCCAACGGCGGCCCGGTTGTGGACAGTCGGGTCTCCCGCCTCGCCCGCGCCGCGCCTTCGGTCCTGCGTGCGGCGAGCGGACCTCCTGCTCCGGCTCGGGCGCCGCGCGCCCGCCGGTCCTATCGTCCGATCGCCGAGGTTCGACCATGCTCCGATCCGCCGTACCGCTCGTGTCTTCGTTCGCCTTGCTGTGGGCCGCCGCCGCGGGCGCGCAGCCGGCCGCATCGCCGCAGCCGTTCCCGGTGCCGACCCCGGCCGGAGCCGCCGGCGGCGACTGCGACGCGGACGGGCTGTGCCTCAGCGTCACCGTCGCGCCGGCCGATCCGGCCGACCCGGACGCCTGCGGGACGCAGACCGGCATCGTGGCCGAGGTCGGCGACCAGCTCGCCTGGTGCTACACGCTGACCAACCACAGCGACCGCACGCTGCTCTGGCACACGCTCCGCGACGATGCCAACGGCACGTTGTTCTCGCAGCGCCAGCAGCCGGTCGAACCCGGCGCCAGCCTGCGCTACGTGCGGCTGCGCACCGCGACCGAGGCCTTCGCAGGCACCGTGACCGCGACCTGGAGCGCCAGCGCCGAGCGGCCTGGCTACCACCACGACGATACCGAGCCGTTCGCCTACGTCGATGCCGCCGACGGCACGCCCGCCGAGATGACCGGTGGTTTCGCCGGCACGCGCAGCGCGCCGGTGACGCTGCCGTTCGAGCTGACGTTCTTCGGCAACAGCAGCGACCAGCTGTGCGTCGGCAAGAACGGCGCGGTCGAGTTCGGCACGCTGAGCTGCGTGCTGCCGATGGTCTACGGCATGCCGTCGAACTACGCCGCGGCGGTCATCGCGCCGGCCTGGACCGATCTGTCCGATACCGACGGCGAGGTGCGCTACAAGACGATCGGTGCGCCGGGCCAGCGCCGTTTCGTGATCGAGTGGCGCGACATGGTGCTCGGCTGGCCGGCAATGCCGGGCTACACGTTCGAGCTGGTGATCGAAGAGGAGACCGGCGACCTGGTCTATCAGTACGCCTCGACCGGATCGGGACTCGGCGACAGCGGCGATGCGGGCAGCCGCTCGGTCGTCGGCGTGCAGCCGGACCGCCTGTCGGCGCTGGTCTACTCCTCGTTCCAGCCGCGCCTCGGCCCCGGCAAGGCGATCCGCTGGAGCCCGCTGCTGCCCGATGCGCTGAGCGCGGTCGGCAGCGTGGAGGCCGACATCGGTGCCGCCGAGCTGACGCTGCCGATTCCCGAACTGAACGGCCATGCCGCGACCGGCGTCAGCATCAGCCAGCCGCTGGTGCTGATCAACAGCGGCACGCGAGCGCTGCACTGGAGCGCCGACCGCTATCCGGCGACGACCCGGCCGTCGGCGCCGGTCGCCGTCTCGTCGGGCGGCGCGATCCGTCATGCGACGCCGCGCCGGCCGCTCGCGTCCGCTGCCGGGCGGCCGCAGCCCTCACCGGGCGGCGCGGGCCTGCTCGGCGAGGTCGCGGTGCCAGCGTTCGGCGTCGAGTTCGCGCCGAACGTGCTGCGCGACTACACCGCGTTCGACCTGCGCGCGCCGGCCACGGCGACGACGGTGCTGTCCGATATGCTCGACACGCACGGCCTGTCGATCAGCGGCGGCGATTTCGTCGGCGAGGACTTCGACCGGCAATGGCTGATCGACTGGCGCAGCAACCGCCTGCACACGATCGACACCGCCAGCGGCGCGCTGCAGACGATCGGGCAGGCGTTCCCGCAGGGCGCGGTGGCCGGCGAGGGCTGGATGGGCATGGCCTGGGATCCGGCCGAAGACGTGCTCTACGCGGCCAGCGTCAGCGCGGCCTGCGGCTGGTCGGGCCTGTACCGGATCGACCGTGACACCGCGGCGGCCAGCTTCGTCGGACCGGTCGTGACCGGCCGCAACGTCTGCCTGGTCGACATCGCGATCGATCAGAACGGCCAGATGTACGGCCTGGACATCTCCGAGGACGCCCTGGTCCGGATCGACAAGCACACCGGCATCGGCGAGCTGGTCGGCTCGCTCGGCGTCGACGCCGAGTACGAGCAGGGCCTGACGTTCGACCGCGCGGCCGGCACGCTGTACTGGACCGCGTTCGTCGGCGAGCAGGGCGCCGTCGCGACGATCGATCCGCTCAGCGGCGTGCCGAGCTTCCTCGGCCCGACGCGCGATGCGCATCAGGTCACCTCGCTCGCGATCGCGCGGCGCGGCGGCGACTGCGCGCAGCCGGCCGACGTGCCGTGGCTGTTGCTGGACGTCGAGGCCGGTGTCGTCGAGCCGGGCGCGGCGCCGGCCTTCGTGCAGGTCGGTTTCGATGCGACCGCACTCGCGGCCGGCCGCTACGAGGCGCAGATCTGCGTGTTCAGCAACGATCCGGCGTATCGCCATCGCCCGGCCGTGATTCCGGTCAGCTTCCTGGTCGAGCTTGCCGATCAGGTGTTCGCCGACGGTTTCGACTGAGCCGGGCAGGGCATCGCACAGGCGCGCCCGGTGCTGACGGCCGGGCGGCGCGGAGCTGGAGCGGCCACGAGACAGCGCGGCCGCTCCGGATCGGGACCTCAGAACTTCTCGTCGAAGCCGTCGAAGTAGATCGGATCGGCGCGCTCGCCGTCGATCGTGAGCTCGATGTAGGAGTCGGTGAACGCGCCGCCGCCGGTCATCTCGGCACCGAAGCGGCCCGGGCGGATCTCGCCGTTGAAGTCCGTGGAGTTGAATTCCAGCTTGAACGTGCCGGTGCCCGACCAGCCCAGGTCCTTGCCGGTGAAGTGCACCCAGGTCTGATCGGACAGGGTCGGCACGTCGAACGTGAAGTAGAAGTCGGCCGCGTCCTGGTCGCCCTCGGTCGTGTAGATGAAGACCACCTTGGTCGAGGTGACCTCGCCGGTGAACGGACCGAAATCGTCGCCGAGCCAGCCCCACAGGAACGACATGTTCGCGACCGGCGGCAGATCGAAGCGCCAGGTCAGCTCGGCGGCGCGCGCAGCGGAGCTGGCACCGGCCGTGGCGAGGAGGAGGATGAAGAGGAATCTGCGGATCACGGAAACGCCCTTGCGGTGGATGACGGAGGCCCGATTGCAGCCGATCGCGACCGGGGAAGCTTGACGGGATTGTGACGAAGCGGCCGAAAGTTCTGACTTCGCCTTGATCCGCCGCGGTTTTTTGCCGGCTGCGGGTGGCCGGCCGGTTTACGGAATCGCCAGCAGCTCCGGCGGCAGGTCGAGCTGGGGCGCCTGCGCCGAGGCGTCGAGGCGGGCCTGTTCGGCGGTCGCCTCGGCCTCGCGCCCGGCCGCGTGCAATGCGCGGATGCGCAGCGCACGCGCGGCCGGCTGCTCGGCCAGCCAGCCGTCGAGCGCCGGCAGCGCCAGCGCGGCCTCGGGTCGCCCGAGGTCGACCAACCAGCGGCCGAGTTCGAAGACCGCGGCCTGCGTGACCGGTCCGCGGTCGTTGCCGCGCGCGCCGAGGAACGCCTCGAGCGCGGCGGCGGCGCCGGCCGCATCGCCGTCGACGCGACGCAGCTCGGCGTCGATCAGCGGCAGGCGGTCGGCCAGCCGGTCGGCGTCGTCGCCGGCGGCGGCCAGCTGGCGGTACGCATCGGCGGTGGCGTGCGCGCGCGGACCGTCGCCGGCGCGCGCGGCGGTCTGCACGGTCTCGGCGAGCACCTGGGCGACGCTGCGGCGCAGCCCGATCGATTCGAACGCGGCCTGCGCGCGCGCCAGCTGGTCGAGCGCGCG
Organism: Rhodanobacter denitrificans; assembly: GCA_003241385.1. Lineage (GTDB taxonomy): Bacteria > Pseudomonadota > Gammaproteobacteria > Xanthomonadales > Rhodanobacteraceae > Dokdonella > Dokdonella denitrificans_A. Next base: position 213,109 of record QFPO01000001.1, on the reverse strand, counting down.
CGGCCAGTCCTCGCGGCGCGCCGCCAGCGACGCGGACAGCCAGCGCGCTTCGGCTTCCCAGTAGACGTTGCGCTCGTGCTCGGCCTGGCGCAGCACCGAATCGGCCAGCGCGGCCGCCTGATCGGTACGGTCGAACGCCGCCAGCACCCAGCCGAGCTGGATCGCGCTGAACACCTGGACCTGGCGATCGGCGCGCTCGCGCGCCAGCGTCAACGCGCGCCGCAGCAGCAGGGCGGCCTCCAGCGAACGGCCGGCATTGTGCTCGGCGCCGCCGAGATTGAGCAGGGTCGCCGCCTCCAGCGCGCCGTCGCCGCCGGCCCGCGCCGCGTCGAGCGCCGCGCGCAGCCGTGAGATCGCGGCCTCGGCGTCGCCGCCGGCATTGTCGACGACGGCCAGATTGAACAGCGCGCTGGCCTCGCGGCGGCGGTCGCCGAGCACGCGCGCCTGGCCGAGCGCCTGCTCCAGGCGCGTGCGCGATTCGCGCCAGTGGCCGCGCTCGCTCTCGATCGATCCGTAGGCGATCAGCAGGTCGACTTGCGCGAGCGGCGGCAGCGGCTTGGGCAGGTCGGCGATCGCGGTGTCGAGCACGGCGGCCGCCGCCTCGACGTCGCCGCGCCGGAACGCGACGCTGGCGAGCTGGCGCGCCGCCTGCACCTGCAGCATGACCTGGCCGCGTTCGCGCGCCGCGGCCAGTACGCGCTCGGCGTTGGCGACGCCGGCCTCGGTCTCGCCGGTGCCGATCTGCGCGGTCGCCAGCTGCAGGCGCGGCCACGGCAGGTTCGGATCGTGATCGAGGCAGATGTCGAAGTATTTCTTGGCGGCGGTCGCGTCGCCGCGCATCTGCGCGTCGATGCCGCGCGCATAGGCTTCGGCGACGAACGGATCGCCGATGCCGGCGGCGCCGGCGGCTTCGGCCGCGGCCTGCGGCAGCGGGCGCTGCAGGCGCTGGCGGATCCGTTCGGCCGCATCGACCGCGATCGCGGCCGGCGCACTGCCGCGCAGCACGTCGCGGTACTCGATCCGGCTGTCGAGCGCGACGACGCGCACGTCCAGTTCGGCGACCGGTCCGACCTTGCGCAACTGCGTGAACACCGCATGCGTCGCGCCCGACGCGGCGCGCAGCCGGCTCAGCGCGGCGCCATCGTCGTCGGCCGGATCGGCCGCTCCGCTCGGATCGGGTGCCGGCACTGTCTCGATCGCGGTGCCGTCGCCGATCAGGCTGCCGATCAGTCCGGTCAGGCCGCTGCGGACCCAGGCCAGCTCCGGGTCGCCGCTGCGGTCGGCCGTCGGCAGCACGACGACGCGCAGCGGCGTGGCGGCGGTCGCGGCCGCCGGCTCGGGCCGCAGACGGTCGTAGAGCAGGGCGGCGGCCACCGCGGCGACCAGCAGCACGCCGATCAGCGCGATCCAGCGGCGGCGACCGCGGCCGCTGCGCTCGGTCGCGGCGACCGCTGCCGTCGTGGCAGCCGCCGGAACCGGCGGATCCGGCGCGGCGGCCTCGTCCTCGTCGGCTTCGAGCGCGCCGACCCATTGCAGGCCACGGCCGTGCACGGTGCGGATCAGCGCCTGGGTCTCGCCGTCGTCGCCGAGCGCGCGGCGCGCCTTGCGCAGCAGCTGCGACAGCGCCGCGTCGGTGACCGCGCGGTCCGGCCACAGGGCGTCGCCGATCTCGCGCTTGCTCAAGGCGCGTTCCGGATGCGCGATCAGCAGCGCGATCAGATCGAAGACCTTGGCCTCGACGTCGATCGGCGTGGTGCCGTGACGGATGTCGCGCGCGGCCAGATCGATGCGGTAGGCGCCGCTGCGCACCCGCTGCGGCCGGGCCGCGGCGATCGGCGCGTCGGCGTGGTCGGAAGGCATCGCCACGGCAGGCCTAGACGCGCGCGAGCAGGTGCGCCTGCCCTCCGGGCATGGCCTGCGACTGGATGCGATGGCGGTTGGCGGTCATTGGCGGTGTCGTGTCGCGGGCGATCGGAGCGGTCGGCCCGGTGGCGCGCGGCCCGAACGGCGCACGCCTCGCCGAATCTTCGCACGATTCGCGCACGGGCCGGAATCGACAGGGCCGCCGCGAAGACGCGCGTTCCGGCCCGTCACGGCGGCGGATCGGTACCGGCGTGCTGTTTTGCCGCCGCGCCGCGATCGGCCGCCGGTCGCTCGCGTAGCATCGCGACGCGCTGTGTCGCATCCGATCGCGCGGCGCCGCTCAGGAGGTCCCATGTCCGCCGATCCGCGCCGCCGCCTCACCGCCGCGCTGCTGTTCGCGCTGGCGCTCATGCCGGCCGTGGCCGGGACGGCGCACGCCGGCGCCGCGCCATCGGCCGCGTCCGAGGGCTCCGATGCCGATCCGGACACGGCACCGGCTGCGTCGGCCGCGACGTTCGGCGGCGAGGCACGCTGGCGGCTCGCGGCGACGCGCAATCCGGGCTGGGGCGACGACGGCCGCGGCGAGGAGACGCTGTTCCTGCAGCGCTACCGCGTGCAGGCCGACTGGCGTCCGGCCTCGATGCTGCGTCTGGCCGGCGAGCTGGCGAGCGCGAGCGTGATCGGCCAGCGCGGTCCGGCCGGCCCGCTCGACCGCAACCTCGCCGACGTGCTGCAGGCCTACGCCGAGTTCGGACCGGCCGATCGCGCGCTGCGCGCCGGGCGGCAGTCGCTGGCGTTCGGCTCGTCGCGGCTGATCGACGTGCGCGAAGGCCCCAATGTGCGGCGCAGCTTCGACGGGCTGCGCCTGACGCAGCGGCTCGGCACCTGGCAGTGGGACCTGCTCGCGGTGCGGCCGGTGCGGACGCGGACCGGCACGTTCGACGACGGCACCGATACGCGCCAGGCGCTATGGGGCGTCTACGCGACGCGGCCGGCCGACGAGCGCCGCGGCGGACTGGACCTGTATTACCTCGGCTATGCCGCCGATACGGCCGCCTATGCGCAGGGCAGCGCGCGCGAGCGGCGCCACAGCCTCGGCGCGCGCTGGTCGGGCCGCCGCGCCGGCTGGGACTGGAACACCGAGGCGGTCGTGCAGGGCGGCCGTTTCGGTGCCGGCACGATCCGCGCCTGGACGATCGCCTCGGACACCGGCTACCGCTGGCACGACCGGCGCGGATCGCCGCGTCTGGGTCTCGGCCTCAACGTCGCCAGCGGCGACCGTGATCGCGACGATTCAAATCTGGAAACCTTCAATCCGCTGTTCCCGCGCGGCAACTACTTCTCGGAGCTGGCGCTGCTCGGTCCGCGCAACTTCTACAACGTGCATCCGTTCGTGACCGTGCATCCGCGCGCCGACCTCAGTCTGACGCTCGACCTGGACCTGTTCTGGCGGCTGCGCCGCGGCGACGGCATCTACGCGCCGGGCGGCCGCCTGCTGCGCGACGGCGACGCGACCGCGGCGCGCCATGTCGGCAACGAGCTGTCGTTGAACCTGACCTGGCAGGCGACGCCGCGCATCGAGATCACCGCGATCTACGCACACTTCGATCCGGGGCGCTTCGTGCGCGAGAGCGGGCCGCCGCTGGCGATCGACTTCGTCGAGCTGACGCTGCGCACGCAGTTCTGATCCGGGCGGCCGCGGTCCCGACCGGGTGCGGCTTCGATCGGATGCCGCGACCAGTCGCCCGGGCCGCCGATGCCGCGCGGTCGTACCGGTGCCGCGATCGCGGCACCGTCGCCGCTCGCGTCCACGAGCCGCTGCGCAAGCGCGGGGCGGCGCCGCGTCGCTGTGCCGCTCGACCGGGTGCTTCCATGAACAATGGCAGGCGTCCGCCGCGCGCCGACCTGCTAGGTTCGCCGGCTGCGTCCGTACCCGATGCCGGAGTGCCATGAAGCTGTTCGCCCTGTCCCTGCTGCTGATCCCCTGTCTGGCCGTTGCCGCCACGGCCGCGACACCGCCGCCGCCCGAGGTGCCGATTGCCGAGGTGCTCGCGCTCGGCCCGCTGCCGGTCGCGACCACGGCGATCGCCGCCGATGCCAAGCTCGAGGAGCTCGAGCGCGCATTGGCGATGCAGCTCGCGCGCAGCGGTCCGCCGGCGGCCGGCGCCGAGGTTGCGGCGTTCGGGCAGCGGTTGCGCTGGCAGCGCGTCGCGCCGGGCACGCTCGATCGCAGCGACGCGCTGTGGCTATGGGCACTCGATCTGGACGCCGAGCGCTTCGTCAGCGGCCGCCTGCGCATCGAAGGACTGCGCAAGCCGGTGCTCTGGCGCGACGGTCAGGTGCAGACGGTCAAGGACGGCGCGGCCGAGCTCGATCTGGCGACCGGCAGTCATGCGCTGTGGCTGCTGCATCGCGGCCGCGACGGCGAGGCCGTGCCGGCACTGCGCTGGGCCGGCACGGCCGCGCACGATCGCGTCGCGGTGCGGCTGACGCCTTCGCGCCTGGTCTCGGCGCAGCAGCTGACCAATGCGCAGACCGTCACGCGGCTGGCGGTCTCGCCGGACGGCCGGCGCGTCGCGCTGAGCTTCAACGCGCGCGACGAGGTCGCCAAGGTCGACCTGCGCCGTTTCGAGATCCGCGACCTGCAGGACGACCGCATCGTCCAGCAATGGACCGGCACCGTGCCCTCGGCGGCCGCCTGGAGTCCGGACGGCCGCTGGCTGGCACTGCAGCAGGACAAGCAGCTGTGGCTGCGCGACGCCGACGGCCGTGAGGCGCGGCTGCTGCTGGCCGAGCACGACCGCATCGACGGCTGGCGCTGGCATCCGGATTCGGGCTCGATCCTGTTCGAGTGGACGCGGCCGTTCGACGCCAAGGACGCCAAGCTCAAGCGCCTGCGCGGACTCGAGGACCGCTGGGCTGGTTTCCGCGACAATAGCCAGCTCTACCAGGTCGACGTCGCCTCGGGTCTGGTGCGGCCGCTGACCTCGGGCGAGACCTCGGTCGATCTGCTCGACGTCGATCCGGCCGGGCGCCGCCTGCTGCTGTCCGAGCGTGTGATCGACTACGCCGAGCCGCCGCACAGCCTGTTCAAGCTGTTCGAGCTCTCGCTGCCGGAGCTGACGCGGCGCGACGTGCTGTCGCTGCGGGCGATCGACGGCGCCCTGTTCGCCGGCGCCGATCCGGACGCGGGCTACTGGCTGCTGACCGGACCGGACCTGCCGATCGGCGACGGCAGCGTGCTGCCGTCCGGCACGCCGGCCAACGGCTTCGACGGACAGCTCTACCGGCTCGCGCGCGACGGTCGCAGCGCGCGCAGCGTCAGCCGCGAGTTCACGCCGGCGATCACCGCGATGAGCCGTCTCGGCGACGGCGACCTCGTGCTCGCGGTCGTCGAGGGCGACCGCACGCCGCTGTATCGCCATCACGTGCGCAGCGGCCGCTTCGAGCGCATCGAGACCGGGCTCGACGTCCTCGACGGCCATGCGGTGTCGACCGGCCGCGCCGCGGTCGTCGTCGCGGCCGGCACCGAGGCCGCCGCGCCGCAGCGCGTGGTCGCGGTCGACCTCGCGCGCAACCGTCCGCGCGTGCTGATCGACTCGGCCGGCACCGACTACGCGCAGACGCGCTTCGGCGAGGTCCGCGACTGGCGCTTCGACAACCGCGACGGCGACCGCATCGACGGCCGCTACTATCTGCCGCCGGACTTCGATCCGGCCAGGCGCTATCCGCTGATCGTCTACTACTACGGCGGCACGCTGCCGGTGAACCGCCAGTTCACGGGGCGCTATCCATTCCACCTGTGGGCCGCCAACGGCTACGTGATCTACGTGCTGCAGCCGCGCGGCACGGTCGGCTACGGGCAGCGCTACTCGGCACTGCACGTCAATGCCTGGGGCGACTACGCCGCCGACGACATCATCGAGGGCACGCGCGCGTTCCTGGCCGCGCATCCGTTCGTCGATCCCGAGCGCGTCGGCAACATCGGCGCCAGCTACGGCGGCTTCATGACGATGCTGCTGGCGACGCGCACCGATCTGTTCGCGACCTCGATCGCGCACGCCGGCATCAGCGACCTGACCGGCTACTGGGGCGAGGGCTGGTGGGGTTACGGCTACAGCGGCGTCGCCAGCCGCGGCAGCTTTCCGTGGAACAACCGCGACCTCTACGTCGAGCACAGCCCGATCTATCACGCCGACCGCATCACTACGCCGCTGCTGCTGCTGACCGGCGATGCCGACACCAATGTGCCGCCCGGCGAGAGCCGCACGATGTACACGGCGCTGAAGCTGCTCGGCAAGGAAGTCGAGATGGTCGAGGTGGCCGGCCAGGACCATCACATCCTCGACCGCGAGAAGCGCTACCTGTGGTGGGACACGATCCTGGCCTGGTTCGACCGCGGCCTCAAGGAGCAGCCGCAGTGGTGGCAGGACCTGTATCCGGAAACCGCCGCCAAGCCGGATCCGAAGACCGACGCGAAACCGACGCCCTGAGTGCGGTCGCGACCCGGGCCGACACGACGGCACGGGTCGCGTCGCGCCGGATGCGCCAGGCGGCGCGGGACGCGAATGCCGCCGCGCTCAGCCGCGCCCGGCGCGCCTAGACCGCGAGATTCTCGTACGCGGCATTGCCGAGGCCGGTGCCGATCGTCAGCACCGCCCAGCGCTCGACGTCGCGCATCGCGCGGATCTGACTGAGGCCCTGCACGACCGCGTCGTTGTGCATCAGCACCTGGGTCCGGGCGCTGCCGATCCGCGGCAGGCGGCGCTGCAGAGCGGCCGGCAGATGGAACGCCGGCGCGCTCCAGTCTCCGGGCAGGTTCTGCGTGCCGCGGCCGATGCCGCCGTCGGCGGCGATCTGGCCCGGGCAGCCGACGACGACCTGATGCGCCAGCCGCCAGCGCCGCCGCGCGGCCTCGTCGGCCAGCCGTTCGAGCATCTGCGCCATCGCGTCGATCATCGCGTCGCGGCCGACCGGCTCGTCGCGGTGACGCCAGCGCTCCAGCGCGGCCAGCTTCGGCCTTCGCGCGAGTGCATCGCCGTCCTCGGCGCGGCGCAGTCGCAGCAGGCCGCAGCGCAGCTTGCTGCCGCCGATGTCGACCGCGAGCAGGGCATCGGCGTCGGCCAGCGCGGACGGCGGCAGCAGGTGCACGCCGCCGAGCAGGCCGGCGGCGTCGGGATGATCGGCGATCGGCAGCAGACCGACCTCGACGCCGCGCGACCGCAGCAGCGCCTGCGCGCGTGCGATCGCGACCTCGCCGATGCGGCCGCGGCGGAAGCCGCCGCCGACCGCGATGCGCTGCACGCCGGGCCAGACCTCGTCGAGGAACCTCGCCGCGACCTCGGCGAACGCGTCGGCGAACGACTCGATCGCCCCGTGCACGGTCGCCGCCGAACGCGCATCGCGGCCGTCGTAGGCGCGTGCCAGCGCCTTGCGGCCGAGCGCCGAAGAGCTGTCGGCGTCGAACGGATCCTCGCCGCTGCGCCGGGCGATCGCGCGCCACCGGTCCAGACAGCGATAGAACGCGTTCTTGTTCGCGCGATCGCCGAGGTAGCCCTCGCCGGTGCGCAGCGCGAGGTTGTAGCCGGTCACGCGCACGGACGGCAGGGTCGAGGCGCCATGGTCGGGAATGGCGGCTTCGGCGCTCGGGAGTGGATGGCGCCGTGGGCTGGCGGATGAGGATCGGGACATGGTGCCAGCATAGCGGCCGCGGTCGCGGCGGCCGTGAACGCCGCCGGTACGGCGCGGCCACCGTGTGCGCAGCTTCAGCCTGCGTCGGGCGCCGCTTCGCGCGCAGCCGTGCGCCCGGTCCGCCGCAGGTCCGGCCTGACCAGGGCCGCTGCGCAGAGCGAAATCGAGTTGGCCGGATGCGCGCCGACGTCCGGCCGCCACGCGCGGACGGCGCTCAGCCCGGCGCGGCCAGCGCGCGTTCGACCGCGTCGGTCAGGCGCGGATCGTCGGCGGCCACGTCGGGCGCGAAGCGTGCGAGCACGCGGCCGTCGCGACCGACCAGGAACTTCTCGAAGTTCCACAGCACCTGCGGCGGCGGATTCGGCGCGATGCCGTAGTCGCTCAGACGCTGACGCATCGGTCCTTCGCCGATCGCATCGGGGCGCTCGGCGATCAGATGGCGATAGAGCGGATGCGCATCGGCGCCGACGACCGAGGTCTTCGCATACAACGGAAAGCTGACGTCGAACGTGGCCGAGCAGAACTGCGCGATCTCCTCGTCGCTGCCAGGCTCCTGGCCGGCGAAGTCGTTCGCCGGAAAGCCGAGTATCTCCAGTCCGGCATCGCGGTGGCTGCGGTACAGCCGCTCCAGTCCTTCGTACTGCGGCGTGAGACCGCATTTGGACGCGACGTTGACGATCAGCAGCACCTTGCCGCGCGAAGCGGCCAGCGTCTCGGCGGCGCCGTCGATGCGTCGCAGCGGAATGTCGTAGAGCGTCTGACTCATCGGGAACCTCACGAGGCGAAGGCTGCGATCATAGCCGGCGCGGGCCGCCGGTCGGTGGCGGGCGCGGTCAGGCGCTCGATCAAAGCGGCGACTGCGGCGCAGCCGTTGAGCAGCCGCCGCGCCGCCGCTACGGGTGCGGCCCGATCCACCGTGCCGTCGCGGTCTCGCACCGGCGGCATCGGCGCGGTCGCCGTTTCAGGCTGCTTCGGCGTCGCCGCGCGTCGCGCAACGCGCGTACTCGCGCGGCGACTGCCCGGTCAGACGCCGGAACGTGCGCGCGAAGTGGCTCTGGTCGAAGAAGCCGAGCGCGGCGGCGATCTCGGCGATGCGACGGTTGCCGGCATGCAGCATGTCCTGCGCACGTGCGATCCGCAGCCGCAGCAGGAACGCCATCGGACTGTGGCCGGTACTGGCACGGAACAGGCGTGCGAAATGGAAGCGGCTGATCGACGCCGCACCGGCCAGATCGTCGAGACTGACCTCGTCGCCCAGATGCGCCTCGATGTAGGCCAGCGCGCGCGTCAGCGCACGCCGGCTCAGGCCGCGCCGGCGTGAAGCGGACGGCAGCGTCACGCCGTGCGCCTCGCCGAAGCCGGCAGGCGGCGGGCTCGCATCGGCCGGTGCGGCGGCGCGCATGCAGGGCAGGGGTGGCCCCAGCCGTTCGCGGGGTTCGCTGGGACGATGGCCGGTCGTGTTCATCGCGAGGTCCTCGATCGGTCGGACCGCCGCCGCTGGCGACGCGCGGCTGGCGATCGGAAGTGTGCTGGGGGCGGAGCAGATCGCGCGGACGGCATGATCGGCCGCGTCGATGCGCACGCCCACCCCGAAAAGAACACCGCGGCAGTCCCCCGATGGAGGGATGCGAGGGGAGAGGGTTTCATCGACGCCGCCGTGGTGGCGGCAGCGCCAGTCGACGACGGCCGTAGCGCAGGGCGTCGAGCGAATAGGCGCCCGGCCCGAGCAAGGCCAGGGCGGCGCAGACCAGCACGCCGAGGCCGCCGGCCAGCGGCTCGGCACGGCCGCCGCCGATCAGCGTGAACAGCGCATGGAGGGCACCGAGGCCGGCCAGCGGCGGCGTCGCCACGCCGGCGACCAGACCGACCGCGAGCACCGCGAGGCCGGCGGTCGACCAGGACGCCCCGGCGTCGGTGTCCATGCCGGCCAGCACGGTGGCGGCCGCACCGATCCGCAGCAGCGCCAGCGCGATGCCGGGCATACCATGCGGAAACATGGAGAAGAGTCGCTGCACCGGTCCAGGCTAGGCCGTCGCGGCGGCCGCCACATCCCGAGCCCGGGGAGCGGGTCGCTCCCTCTTTGGAGGGACCGCAGGTTCTACAATGGCCACCCAGTCCCGCCTGCCGGGGCCTGTCGCCGTCCCCGCTGCCCGAGCCGCCGATGACCGCGTTGCCGATCCGGATCCTGACCGTCGACGATCACCCGCTGCTGCGCGAGGGCATCGCCGCCGTGATCGGGGGACAGTCCGACATGGAGCTGGTCGGCGAGGCGACCGACGGCCGCGAGGCGATCGAGGCCTACCGGCGCTGCCGTCCCGACGTCACGCTGATGGACCTGCAGATGCCGGGCGTCGATGGCATCGAGGCGATCGGCGCGATCCGCGCCGAGTTCCCGGCCGCGCGGATCGTCGTGCTGACGACGCACGGCGGCGACGTGCAGGCGCTGCGTGCGCTCAAGGCCGGCGCCGCCGCCTATCTGCTCAAGCATACGCTGCGCCGCGAACTGCTCGACACGATCCGCAGCGTGCACGCCGGACGGCGCCGGATCCCCGAATCGATCGCGGCCGGCATCGCCGAGCACGCCGCCGACGACGCGCTGACCGAACGCGAGATCGAGGTGCTGCGTCTGGTCGCGGGCGGCAATGCGAACAAGGACGTCGCGGTGCGGCTGGCGATCGCCGAGGAGACCGTCAAGGCGCATATGAAGAACATCCTGTCCAAGCTCGGCGCCAACGACCGCACCCATGCGGTCACGATCGCGCTCAAGCGCGGCATCTTCGAGATCTGAAGACGCCCGCGCCATCGCCGCGTCCGCGGGGCCTGCCATCGTCCTGCCATGCCGGTCCGTACCGCGCACCATCGCTTTGCCATCGATCTGCCATGGCTTTGGATCGCTTAGGAAAAGCACCGTCGCTACGGTGGTCGCGAGCCCGCCGCATCGACCGGCGCGGCCCACCGGGCGTCACGCCGCGGCGGGTCGTGGTCCGGTCCGGACGCAGCGGGCGCGCATCCGCTATGGGGAAACCATGTCCATGATCGAGTGTTCCGTTTCGCCGCCGGCCGCCGTGCGCGCCGGCGTCCCGTCCCGTCCGCGCCGACCGCGCTGGGCCGTCGCCGTACTGGTCGCCGCGCTGCTCGCGCTGGCCGTCCCTCCCGTCGCCGCGACCGCCCCGGCCGGCGGCGTCGCCACCGTCACCACGCTGACCAGCAGCGCCAACCCGGCCCCGTTCGGCCAGCTGGTCCTCTATCGGGCCAGCGTGAGCGCCGCATCCGGCACCAGCGTGCCGGGCGGCCAGGTCACGTTCTACGACGGCGCGACGCCGATCATCACGATCGACCTGGAGGCCGACGGCCAGGGCACGATGGGCGCCAACCTCTCGGCCGGCAGCCATGCGCTGACCGTGCGCTACGCCGGCGACGCCGGCCATGCCGCCTCGGTGTCGGCCGTCCTCGACCAGGTGATCGAACGGCCGGCCACCGTCACCGCCGTCGTCAGCGACCGCAATCCGTCGATCGCCGGGCAGGCCGTGACGTTCACGGCGAGCGTCGGCACCACGGTCTTCAACAGCCCGACACCGACCGGATCGGTGACCTTCTTCGACGGTGCGACGGCGCTCGGCACGGCGCCGCTGGACGGCTCGTCGCGCGCGCGCCTGACCACCTCGGCGCTCGGCACGGGCAGCCACGCGATCAGCGCACACTATGCCGGCGACGCCGCCAATGCCGGCTCGACGTCGGCGCCCGTCACGCAGGTCGTCGACCCGGCGACGATCGACGTCGTCGTCACGCTCGGCACCGAGGCGCCGCCGGCCTGCGCGAGCGCGACCTCGCTCGACGTCGTCGCCGGCACGCCGGTCAACTACTGCTTCTCGGTCACCAACCGTACCGCGCAGACGCTGCGCTACCACTCGCTGAGCGCCAGCGGCTTCGACGTACCGGTGGCGGTTCCGGGCGATCCGTTCGAGTCGGTGCTGTTCGAGCTGGAGATCGCGCCGGGCGCGACTGCGCACTACAACAAGGTCGTCGTCGCCGGTGCCGCCAATGCAGCGGTGTTCAACTGGACCGCGCTGCCGGCACTGCCGACCTACGACGTCGACGACGCGGCGCCCACCGACCGGGTCGAGCTCGGTGACGGCGGCAGTCTCGTCCACGACAACGCGCTGGTGCGACTGCCGTTTCCGTTCACGCTGTACGGGCGCAGCTTCGGCAACGGCGAGGAGGACGGACTGTGCGTCTACAACAACGGCGCGGCGCAGTTCGTCACGCGCCCCGAAGCCTGCGGCGGCGCATTCCCGCTGTTCGGTGCCGACAACTGGTTTCCGCCGCCGCCGGACGCCAACGACAGCCTGCTGCCGTACTGGGACGCGCTCGGCGAGGCCGGATCGGTCCGCCATGCGGTCGTCGGGCAGGCGCCGGCGCGCCGCCTCGTCGTCGAGTGGCGGCAGAAGAACCACTTCCTCGAGGAGCTGATCGGCCTGGGCTGCGCGGCGCCGCCGCAGGACTGCGGCATCGGCTTCCAGCTGATCCTCGACGAGTCCGGCGCGATCACGTTCCACTACGCCGACGTGGCGTTCGACACCGAAGGCGGAGATCCGCTGCTGATCGACCGCGGCGCGTCGGCGTCGATCGCGCTGATCGACACCTCGCGCCAGCTGCGCCAGGAGTACTCGATCGAGCAGCCGCGCGTGTCGGCCGGCCAGACGATCCGCTGGCAGCCGGCGATCCCCGCATACCGTACACAGGCGGGCGCGACGCTCGGCATCGGCATGCCGAGGATTCGCGCGACGCCACAGTCCATGACGGTCCAGGCGGTCCGCGACGAAGTGCTGATCCGCACGCTCGGCATCGCCAACGACGGCAATCTGGCGCTGGAGTGGACGCTCGACCGCGTCTCGGCGGCCGCCCACCTGCCACCCGGACCGCGCCACGTGGCGCCGCTCGGCGATCCGTCGCACACGGCGCTCGGCACGCCGCCGGCCGGTGTCGGCGCGACCCCCGTCTGGCGTCCGGATCCGGCGCCGTGGCTGCCCGAGGCGGTATTCGAACTGCCGGCCTACGGCGTCAAGAGCGAAGCGCTGCAGTACATCGAGCTGGTCGGTCTGGACGCGCTGCATCCCGGCCGCTTCGTCCGCGTCGGCGTCACGCACGAGACGCTGGCCGGCGACTTCGTCGGCACCGACTTCAGCCGCGAGTACGTGATCACGCAGTGCGAGTCGGTCGCCGACGAATGCCTGTCGACGATCGACACGGCGACCGGCCAGTTGAGCGAGGTCGCGGTCAGCACGCCGCCGGCCGCGCAGCACTGGACCGGCATGGCCTGGGACGAGAGCACGCGCACGCTGTATGCGACGTCATCGACCTGCGACAACCCGGATCCGGCAGCCGGCAAGCGTTCGTTCCTCAACACCTTCGATCCGGTCAGCGGCGTCAATGCGCCGGTCGCCGAGATCGTCACCGGTGCGCCGCTGTGCCTCATCGACATCGCGATCGCGCCGAACGGCCAGATGGTCGGCCTGGACATCTACCACGACGCACTCGTCGCGATCGACAAGATCAGCGGCGCCGCGCAGCCGATCGGCTCGATCGGCTTCGACGCCAACTACAAGCAGAGCATGGACTTCGACGACGCCAGCGGCGTGCTGTACCTGGCGGGATATGTCGACGGCTCGCCGGCCCTGGTCGGCATGTACTCGGTCGATCCGCTCACCGGGTTGGCGACGCTGATCGGGCGCTTCGACTACCGCTACGACTTCATGAATCTGGCGGCGCTGGCGATCGCCAGGCCGGGCGGTGCCTGCGCGCGGCCCGACTCGGTGCCATGGCTGTTCTACGACCTCGTCAGCGGCGTCACCGCGCCGGGTCAGCAGTCCCCCGCGCGCGTCGTGTTCGACGCCGGCGGCTTGGCGACCGGTACCTACGCGGCGAATCTGTGCGTGGCCAGCAACGATCCGACCCGCCCGCTGCTGCAGGTGCCGGTGACGTTCACGGTCGGTACCGATGCGTTGTTCGCGAACGGGTTCGAGTCGCCGTAGCGGACACGGTCGCGGGCGTTCGCACGCGCGGCATGGCGCCCGCGTTGCGCGCTGCCGCAGCGGCGTCTATCCGGACACCGGCGCCTTCGGGCGCCGGTGTCGTCTTGCGGCACTGCATGAGCCCGGAACCCAAGACGGAACACCCGGTCACGCGGATGCCGGCGGCGCTGCCGAACACCGGCGGCTCGACTTCCCGGATGCCCGGTGGCGCCGCTGCGGCGGCCGTTCGATCGCGCGATCTCAGGCCGCCGGCGCGCGCGTCAGCGCCTCGGGGATCGTGCGCTCGCCGGCCAGCGCCTGCGTGCGGCGCAGCGCGACCGACCAGGTCCGCTGCGGACCGAGCGCCTGCAGTACCGCGACCTGCAGCAGAGCGCACTCGAAATCGCGATCGGCAAACGGCGCGACGCGGCCAGCCAGCGCAGCCGCGTCGGTAGCCCGGCCGGCCGCCAGCAGCCAGCCGGCCTGCGCGGCCACTGCCGCGGCCAGATCGGCCGGCACACCACGCCGGCCCGCCGCGGTCAGCGCTTGTGCATAGCGTCGTTCGGTTTCCTCGGGCAGGCCGCGCACCGCAGCGCGTTCGGCCAGCGCGATCAGCAGTGAGGGTGCGACCTCGTCCGGATCGCGCGCGGCTGCGGCGTCGAGCTCGGCATCGACGCGCGCCGATCGCGTGGTCCCGGCCGTCGCGCGCTGCCGCGCCAGCACGACCTGGCCGCGCAGCCAGTCGTCAGGCTGGGTTGTCCAGGCTTCGAGGGCACGGTCGGCAGCGGCGGCAGCTGCGGCCGACCGTCCCAGCGTCAGATCGAGCCGGGCGCGCTGGGCATGGTAGTAGCGCGCTGCCGTCGGCGGCGTCTCGGCCAGCAGCGATGCGGCCTCGGCCAGGACGGCGTCGGCCTCGCGCAGACGTCCGAGTGCGGCCAGCGCCGTGCTGCGATTGACCGCCAGCAGCAGTCGCTGGCCGGGATCGCGGACACGCTCGCGCAAGGCCCACTGGCGATCGCTGGTCGCCAGCGCCTCGGGCCATTGCAGCAGCAGGACGTGCAGATCGAACACCGGATCGAGCACCGAGAGCAGGCGCTCGACCGCGCCGAGCGCTTCGAAGCGCTCGGCGGCGCCGGCCAGGTACGGCAGGGCCTGTTCGATGCGGCCCTGCTGGCTTTCGAGCAGACCGAAGTTGGCATCGGTCTGGGCGAGGCCGAACGCGTCGCCGGCGCGTTCGAACTCCATGCGCGCGCGGCCGAGGTCGAGTGCGGCATCGTCGAAGCGCTGTGTCGCCAGTCGCGCGGCGCCGCGGCCGCTCAACGCCATGCCGCGCTCGGCCGGCGCGTCGAGATCGCCGAGCGCGTCCAGCGCAGCGTCGAAATCCGCTGCGGCCGCCGCGAACCGGGCCTGCCGGAACTGCACGGTCGCGCGCAGCGTATGCGCCTTGCCGAGCAGCACTGGCTGGGACCGGGCTTCCGGCGCGCCGATCAGGTTCGTGAGCAGCTCGTATGCAGCCGCGTGCCGGCCGGTCAGCAGGTGCAGCCGCGCCTGCTGATATGCGATCGCCGGCCGCTGCGCCTGATCGGGCGCGAGCGAGTCGAACAGCGCCTGCGCGACGTCGAGCTGGTTGGCCAGCAACGCGGCCTGGATCTGGCGCAGCCGCTCCTCGTCGTCGCCGTGCTCGTCGGCCGTGTCCGGCGGCAGGCGGCCGAGTGCGGCCAGCAGCAGATCGCCGGCCTGGCGTGCGGCCTCGATCGCATCGCGATGCGTGGCCTCGACGCGATGCTGGACGCCGTCGGCGGTCGTCGTCTCGAGGCCGACCTGCCACTGGCTGCCGGCGCGGACCGCGCTGCCGGCGATCAGCAACGCCCGGCCGAACGTGCGATCCAGGGCGTCGCGCGCCGTGCGGTCGGCCTGGCCGTCGCGGCCGGTCAGGCCGAGCACGCTCTCGCTCGGCGGCACGCGCAGGCCCGCATCGGACAGGCGCTCGGCGATCAGCTCCATCGCACCGAGCCGCAGCCATTGCGAGCCGGAAGGGCCGTCGATTCGCAGCGGCAGCACGACCGCGTTCGGCGCGTCCGAGGCGGTGGCCGTCGGTGTCGGCACCGCTGCGTCCGACGCTGCGGATCGCGGACGCTGCCACAGCGCCAGTGTCGTGGCCGCCGCGAGCGCGACGGCGGCCGCGAGCGGCATCCAGGTCCACCGTCGCGACGGCGCACGCGCGACATCCGGCGCTGCGGCGGCGCCGCCGGCCGGAAGCTCGGATTCCTCTGCGGGCATCGCGCCGGACGCGGGTTCGAGTCCCGCGTCCGCCGCACCGTCGGCGACCTCGGCGACCCAGCGATAGCCGAAGCCCGGCACGGTGCGGATGATCCGCTGCGCCTGGCCGTCGTCGCCGACCGCGCGGCGCGCGCGTACGACCAGCTCGCTGACGCGCGCCTCGGCGATGTCGACGCGTCCCCAGATCGCCGCGACCAGCTCGTCGCGGCCGACTGCACGTTCGCGCCGCTCGACGAGATAGGCCAGGCAGTCGAACACCAGGCGCGCCGGCGTGTCGAGTCGGTCCTCGCGCCACAGTTCGCGCGCGGCCGGCAGCAGGCGGAAGGGCCCGAACCGGTACTCCGCTTGATTCATCGATGGTCCGCCTCTCGCCCGATCGGCGTCGCAGCGCCGTGAATCTGCGGCCGAGCGTACCGGTCCGCTTCCGAGCCGACAATCCGGCCGGGGGTCCGCATCGGCGGGCAGCGCGACGAGAGAGGAGCGCGCGTGCCGCCGCGATCCGTCTCGACGCCGCGATTCGCATGAACGGCACTCGGCCGGTCCGCCGGCCGCGCCGGCCCGGCCGGCGAATCGCCTTATACTGCGCGCGCGTCACTTCCGGCGCCGCGCCATGCCCGAGGCTCACCCTTGACCGCAAAGAAGACCCCACGGCCCAAGGCCGCTCCCGCCAAGACTCCCCGCGCGACCGGCGCCGCATCGTCCAAGCCTGCGCCCGCGCGCAAGACGGCGACGGCCGCCAAGTCTGCGACGCGATCGCCGGCCAGGGCGGTGGGCAAGACGCCGGCCAAGGCCGCCGGCGACGGCGTCAGGACCGCCCGGCGTCCGGCCGGCACGGCCGCCCGTTCGACCGCGAAGCCGGCCGCCGGCAAGAACGCGGCTCCGCGCACTGCCAAGAAGGCGGCCACGACCGTCAAGCCGAAGCCGGCCGCCGTACCGAAGGCGCCGCGTCAGCGCACCCAGCCCAAGCCGGCGCGCGAGACCGACGTCGTCGCCCGTCTGCGCGACGTCGTGATCAAGGCGCTGGAGGATCTGAAGGCACGTGACATCGTCGAGCTCGACGTGACCGGCCGCACCTCGATCGCCGACATCATCGTCGTCGCCGGCGGCACCTCCAGCCGCCACGTCAAGTCGATCGCCGACGAGGTCATCAAGCAGACCAAGAAGGCCGGCCTGCCGCCGCTCGGCGTCGAAGGCCAGCGCGAGGCCGAGTGGGTGCTGGTCGACCTCGGCGACATCGTCGTCCACATCATGCTGCCGCGCGCGCGCGAGTTCTACGGACTCGAGCGCATGTGGTCGGTCGACGGCGACAGCGGATCCGCCGCGGCGGTCTGACCGCCGCTTCCGTGCGTACACGCCTGATCTCGGTCGGCGAGCGCATGCCCGGCTGGGTCGCCGAGGGCGTCGCCGACTACCGCAAGCGCCTGTCGCGCGACCTGCCGCTCGAGCTGGTCGAGATTCCTCTCGGCCATCGCGGCAAGAACCGCGATCCGCAGCGCGCGATCGCCGAGGAGGGCACCGCGGTGCTCGCGGCGCTGCCGAAGGACGCCCACCGCGTCGCGCTGGACGGCCGCGGCAAGCCCTGGTCGAGCGAGCAGCTCGCCGAGCAGCTCGCCGCCTGGCGCATGGGCGGGCGCGATCTGGCCCTGCTGATCGGCGGTCCGGACGGCCACGCGCCCGAGGTGCTCGCGCAGGTGCATCAGACCTGGTCGCTCGGCCCGCTGACCTTGCCGCACATGCTGGTACGGCTGCTCGTCGTCGAGCAGCTCTATCGCGCCAGCTCCCTGCTGGCCGGACATCCGTACCACCGCGCCTGAGCGCTCCGGTCGCAGCCGGCCGGCGTCAGCTCGGGCGGGTCTTGCGCCGGGTCGAATCGCCCGGCTCGGTGCCCGACGTCGCCGCGCCGGCGGCCGGCTTGGTCGCGTCGGTGAACACCTTCAGGAAATCCTCGAAGCCGGTCGTCGTCGGCAGCGCGAGGCCGGCCTCGCGCACGGCTTCGCCGCACTGGCGCTGCCAGTCCTCGACGGCCTCCTGCAGGCCGCTCGCGAAGTTCGACTGCTGCGCGATGACCTCGTCGATCGAGCTCTTCAGCGAGTCGACGTCGGGCTTGAGCGCGTCCCAGTTCAGCGTGTTCCAGACGCCCTCGACCGGCAGGCCGGCCAGGCGCGTCCAGTCCACGCCGGCCAGCGCGCGCTCGGATTCGTCCAGCGTGCGGCCGACCGCCTGGTCGACGCTGGCCAGGCCCTGGCGTGCCCATTGCCTGCGGTTCTCGTTGAGCAGCTGGCCGATGCGCAGCGCGAGTTCGAGATTGGCCTTGTACAGCGCGAACGGCGTCGGGTTGGGTGGGGTCATGGCAGGGGTCTCCGATCGTGGCGATGGCGCGCAGCGAGCGCTGCGCCGGACCGATGCGCGCGATCGCCCGGCGGATGCGCCGGACATGGCTGCGAACGGCGCATCGGCACGATCATGCGACCGCGTGCCGGCATCCTGCGTGAACCGGTGGAACGGACTGCGGCGCGACTGCACCGCTTCGTGACGACACGCCGATCGGGCGCGTCGAGACCGCACCTTTCGGCCCTCTCGCGCGGCGGCATCGGTTGCATGCTGGAGGAGCACCGGAACGCTGAACGGCGCCGTCGGCGGTGTGGACCGCCGCGGTCCGGTGCTCAGAACGCCGGCAGTACCGCGCCGCGGTAGCGCTCGGCGATGAACGCCTTGACCGCCGGGCTGGTCAGCGCGGCGGCGAGCTTGCGCACGGCCGGCGCATCGCGGTTGTCGGGGCGTGCGACCAGGACGTTCACGTACGGCGAGCGGCCGTCCTCGATCGTCAAGGCATCGCGCGTCGGATCGAGCCCGGCGTCGAGCGCGTAGTTGGTATTGATCAGCGCCAGGTCCACCTGGTCGAGCACGCGCGGCAGCATCGCCGCCTCGAGCTCGCGGAACTTCAGTCCGTGCGGATTGGCGACGACGTCGCGCAGGCTCGACAGCGGATCGTCGGGGCGTGCCAGCGTGATCAGGCCGGCCTTCTGCAGCACCAGCAGCGCGCGGCCGCCGTTGCTGGCCTCGTTCGGAATCGCGACCTGAGCACCCTGCGGCAGATCGGCCAGACGCGCATGCCGCTTCGAGTACGCGCCGAGCGGCTCGATGTGGACGCCGACGACCGCGACCAGATCGGTGCCCTTGCCCTGGTTGAAGGCATCCAGATACGGCACGGTCTGGAAGTAGTTGACGTCGATGCGGCGCTCGGCGACCTGCACGTTCGGCTGCACGTAGTCGGTGAACACCCTGACCTTGAGCTCGACGCCTTCGGCGGCCAGCGCCGGCTTGACGAAGTCGAGGATCTGCGCGTGCGGGATCGCGGTCGCGGCGACGCTGAGCGTCTCGGCCGCAGCGGCCGGCAGCGCGGCGAACGCGAACAGCAGCGTCAACAGGGTCTTCATGGCGGCGATGGGTCCGGCAGCGAGGGGCCGCATAGTCTCGCGGTTGAGCGCGACCGCCGCCATGCCCGGACGGCACGAGCTTATAACCGGGTCGGTCCGGTTCAGCGATGCGATGCCCGTGCGACCAGCGCGTCGCCGAGCATCTGGATCGCCTGCACTAGCGCCAGCAGCATCAGCACGGTCACGACCATGACGTCGGTCTGGAAGCGCTGATAACCGAAGCGCATCGCCAGATCGCCGAGGCCGCCGGCGCCGACCACGCCGGCCATCGCCGTGTACGAGACCAGCGCGACCGCGGTCACCGTGATGCCGGCGAGTATGCCGGCGCGCGCCTCGGGCAGCAGCACGCGCAGCACGATCTGCGTGGTCGTCGCGCCCATCGCCTGGCTGGCCTCGACGACGCCGCGATCGACACCACGCACCGCGGTCTCGACCAGCCGCGCGAAGAACGGCGCGGTGCCGGCGACCAGCGGCGGAATCGCGCCGGCGACGCCGAGCGAAGTGCCGACCAGACGCACCGTCAGCGGGATCATCACGATTAGCAGGATGATGAAAGGCAGCGAGCGCAGCACGTTGACCGCGAACGACAGCAGGCCGTAGGCCACGCGGTGCTCGAGGACCTGGCCGCGCGAGGTCAGGAACAGCAGCACGCCGAGCGGCAGGCCGAGCAGCACGCTGAACAGCAGCGCGCCGCCGAGCATCAGCAGCGTATCGAGCCCGGCATAGCCGATCTCGGTCCAGTCGACGTTGGTCAGCCAGGCGTCCATCAGCCCAGCACCTCGACGCGGGCGCCGCTCTCGCGCAGCGCCGCGAGCGCGGCCTCGCGGCCCGGCCCGTGCACGGCCAGCGTCAGCTGCGCGTACGGCAGATCCTTGATGCGGTCGATCTGGCCGCCGAGCAACACGAAATCGGCGCCGGTCTCGCGTGCGATGCGGCCGATCGCGGCGGCCTGCGCATCGGCGCCGCGCCAGGTGACGCGCACGCGCGCCGCGTCGCCGCTGCCGGCAGCGGCGGTGCCGGGCGCCGCTGCGGCTTCGCGCTCGTGCACGAAGCGGCGCGTCGTCGCGTGCTCGGGATGCAGGAAGACCTCGGCGACCGCGCCGGTCTCGACCAGATGACCGTCCTCGAGCACGGCGACGCGGTCGCAGACACGTCGGATCACGTCCATCTCGTGCGTGATCAGCACGACGGTCAGGCCGTCCTCGCGATTGATCCGGCCGAGCAGATCGAGCACCGAGGCGGTGGTCTGCGGATCGAGCGCGCTGGTCGCCTCGTCGCAGAGCAGGATTCGCGGCGAACTCGCCAGCGCACGTGCGATGCCGACGCGCTGCTTCTGGCCGCCCGAGAGCTGCGCCGGATAGTGATGCGCATGCCCGCTCAGGCCGACGCGATCGAGCAGATCGGCGACGCGCCGCGCGACCGCGGCGCGCGGCTGACCGGCCAGCCGCAGCGGGAACGCGACATTGTCGGCGACGCTGCGCGAGGCGAGCAGGTTGAAGTGCTGGAAGATCATGCCGATGCGCCGCCGCAGCGCGCGCAGGCCGGCCTCGTCGAGCGCGCCGACGTCGATGCCGTCGACGCGCACGCGGCCGCCGCTCGGCCGCTCCAGTCCGTTGATCAGGCGCAGCAGGGTCGATTTGCCGGCACCGGAGCGGCCGATGATGCCGAACACCTCGCCGGCCTCGACGCGCAGGTTCAGCGGATGCAGCGCAATCCGGTCGACGCCGCCGACGCGATAGTGCTTGTGGACGGCCTCGAACTCGATCATCGTGCGGGTGGGTGCTTCGCTGGGATGGAGCGCGGCGGGAGCGGCGCGGCCCGCTACGCTAGCGCATCGGCGCGACCGGATCGAATGGGCGCCGCTCATGTGCACAGCACCGATCGGCATGCGCAGCGGCCGCAATGAATCCGATCGATACACGAGGCAGCGCCTGTGGTGCCGTCGCGGCCCAATCTGAAGGTTGCGCCGGGCTGGCGCACGGACGCACCGTCGGCGCGCCGTGCGGCATACGATCCGCTCTCAATTCGTGCAGGCGGCGCTGCCGCGGAACGTCAGCGACCAGCCGCGGATCCGCGGCTGCGCCGAGACGCCGCCGACGACCCGGTCGCTCAGCCGCATCGTCCAGGTGCCGCGTGCCGGCTTGCCGACGTGGTCGGAGAAAGGCTCGCAGCCGGTACCGGGCGCGCAGACGGGCAGCGGTGGACGTGGCGGGTCGCCGGCCGCGACGGTGTCGCAGGGTCTGTCGGCGTTTCCGGCTCCCTCGAACTGGCAGGCGTCCTTCACGCCGCGGTACAGATAGCACCATGCGCTCTCGTCCACGCCGATCGGCGGCACGCAGGCCGGTGCCGCATCGTGGTCCCAGAGCGGCATCCAGGCCGCGCTGCCGGGACGCTGCAGATCCCAGGTGCTTTCGGTCAGCCAGACGTCGGTCTTGAACGAATCGACCGGATGATCGAAGACGTAGCTGGCCTTGATCTCGTCCACGCAGAAGTTCTCGTCGACCTCGATCGTCGCGGTCAGCGGCGACGGCGGAGCGGTCGCAGGCGGCACGGTCGCGTCGATCGCCTGCCGGAACGTCAGCTCGCCGGGCGTGAAGCGGACCGGCACCGAGATATCGGACGTCAATGTGCAGGCCGGATCGGCACCGGACACGGCGACGGACGCCTGATGCATCGTATGCAGCGCGAGGTCGTTGGCCGAGACGGCCAGTCCGATCGTGACGGTCGCCGATTGCAGCGCGCCGATCGTCAGCACGGTCTCCGGCGTGGCGCCGGGGCCGCCGGCGACTCCATCGATCGTGAGCCAGCTCTGGTCGGCACCGACGCGGACGAGCGCCTCGGCCGGCCGCAGATTGCGGATCCGGAACGTGCGCGTGGCCACGTACGGCTGCTCGATCCCGACCATTTCGAGCGCCGCGGTGTCCGCCTCGAACACGGTCTGCGCGACTTCCAGGGTCTGATGGACCCGATCGCTCAGGCCGTGCGTGAGATCGTGCACGACGAACTCGCGCGCGAACACGCCGCAGGCCTGGCCGGGCGGCATGACCGCCGCGACGTCGAAGCTCAGCGAGGTGCCGGCATCGAGGCTGCCCTCGAGCGGCACCGACGAGAGCAGGCTCAGATCGGGTTCGCCCGGGACCGGCGCAGCCATCTCGATCCGGTAGTCGATCGCGTCGGCAGCGTAGATGCCACGCGCGGGTGGCGCCACCAGGGTGTAGGTCGTGACCGGCTGCGCGAAGCCGGTCGCGGCGGTGCCGGTGTTGCGGATCGACAGCGGCGAGGTCTCGAGCAGAATGCGCTCGATCTTCGGTGCGAAGGCCTTGATCGTGGAGTTGAGCGGGGACGGCGGGCCGCAGGCCGAGATCAGCGTATGGGTCTGCGGCAGACTGCCTTCGTCAGGACGAAATTCCCCGCACGAGCCCGATCTCACTGCCAGCTCGACGTACTGGCGCGACAGGTTGTACAGCGGCGATCCGGAACTGAACTGGATCGAGTGCACCGGATAGGCGAGCGGCACGTCGCCGTCGAGATAGGGTGTCGGCCCACCGCCGGTCAGGCCGACCACGCGCCCGGCCGTATCGATCTTCTTCGACAGCCGGGCCGGATGCCCGACCAGGGTGATCGCATCGCCGATCTCGGCGTGGCCGTCGCGACGTACGCGCAGGAACGGCCGGTCCAGCACCGGCTCGGACAGATGCGCGACGAGATAGTCGCCGAGCGCAAAGCTCGCATTGTCGTAGCCGTCGATGACGCGGACCTGGCTGGCCGGAAAATGGGTCGGGTCGACCGGCACGCAACTGCCGTCGGGCAGCGCTGCGTTCTGATAACCGAACAGCACGTAGTAGCCGGTCGGGTCGAAGCCGGCGACGTGCGGCGTCGTCACGACACTGTCGGGGCTGACCAGGAAGCCCGATCGTCCCGGCAGGCCGCCGAAGACGATCGCCTGCTCGCCGTAGAAATGCGAATCGGGGCTCAGGATCATGCCGTCGAAATCGACGAACGGGCGCGTGCGCACGTAGTAGCTGCCGTCCGGATTGAGGCCGAGCGCGCGCGGCTCGACGACGAAGACCGTCGCGTCGATGACGCGCTGCATCTCGGTCGGATCGTCGAAGTGCGTGCCCACTTCGCAGGCATCGCGCCAGTAGTTGATCGTCGGCAGGCCGGGCGAGGGCGGGATCGCCGCTGCATCGGTCGCCGCGATGACCAGCGCCAGCACGGCGGCGAGCCGGCCGCGAACGGTCGAGCGGATCGGGCGTTTCATCGGAACTCTCTCCCCAGTCGATGAAAGAACGTGTTGCGTGACGGTTGCGACGTCCAGCCGCGCGTTCGGCGGCATCGAGTGCCTTCGTCCCAGATCTGCGCTGCGATGTCGCGATTCGCGGCGCAAACGGATCGGACGCGTATCCCCGAGTCGCGCGTCCGCGGCAGCCACGATATCACCCCGTCACGCACGCCCGGCGGCCGCGCTTCGCCGCCGCCGCGAATTGGCGCAGGGTGCCGCGCTGCGCTAGGCTGGCGCACTTTTTCCATCATCGCCGGCCGAACGCCGGATACCGCGCCCATCATGCAAGAAACCTACGATCCGCAGGCGGTCGAAGCCGCCGCGCAGCGCTACTGGACCGACACCCGTGCCTTCGAGGTGACCGAGGATCCGTCGCGCAAGCCGTTCTACTGCCTGTCGATGCTGCCGTACCCGTCCGGCGCGCTGCACATGGGCCACGTGCGCAACTACACGATCGGCGACGTGATCAGCCGCTTCCAGCGCATGCAGGGGCGCAACGTGCTGCAGCCGATGGGCTGGGACGCGTTCGGCCTGCCGGCCGAGAACGCCGCGATCGCGCGCAAGACCGCGCCGGCGGCGTGGACCTACCAGAACATCGAGCACATGCGTGCCCAGCTCAAGACGATGGGCTATGCGATCGACTGGTCGCGCGAGTTCGCGACCTGCCGGCCGGACTACTACGTCCACGAGCAGCGCATGTTCACGCGGCTGATGCGCAAGGGCCTGGTCTATCGCAAGAACTCGGTCGTCAACTGGGATCCGGTCGACCAGACCGTGCTGGCCAACGAGCAGGTCATCGACGGCCGCGGCTGGCGTTCCGGTGCCCTGGTCGAGAAGCGCGAGATTCCGCAGTGGTTCCTCAAGATCACCGACTACGCGCAGGAGCTGCTCGACGGCCTCGACGCGCTGCCGGGCTGGCCGGACTCGGTCAAGACGATGCAGCGCAACTGGATCGGCCGCTCCGAAGGGCTGGAAATCCAGTTCGCGGTCGACGGCCACGCGCCGGTGACGGTGTTCACGACGCGGCCCGACACGCTGATGGGCGTGAGCTTCCTGTCGATCGCGGCCGAGCATCCGCTGGCGCTGGAGGCGGCGCGGACGCGTCCCGAGGTGGCCGCCTTCATCGAGGAATGCCGCCATGGCGGCACCGCCGAGGCCGATCTGGAGACGCAGGAGAAGAAGGGCGTCGATACCGGCTTCACCGCGATCCACCCGGTCACCGGCGAGGCGATCCCGGTCTGGGTCGCCAACTTCGTGCTGATGAACTACGGCACCGGCGCGGTCATGGCGGTGCCGGCGCACGACCAGCGCGACTGGGAGTTCGCGAGCAAGTACGACCTGCTGATCCGCATCGTGATCGTGCCCGACGGCGTGCGCGATGCGATCGCCGAGCTCGGCCGCGATGCACGCCGCAATGCCGACCCGATGAGTGCCGCGCTCGGCGAGAGCCGCCCGATCGACGTCGTCGAGCCGGCCGGCGAGCTGGACGTGCTGGCCGAGTTCGAGCGCAGCGTGATCACCGAGGGTGCGTTCACCGAGTACGGCACGCTGATCAACTCCGGCGAGTACGACGGCCTGGATTTCCGCGGCGCGTTCGAGGCGCTGGCCGCGCGTTTCGAGGCGGCCGGCACCGGCGCGCGCCGCGTCAACTTCCGTCTGCGCGACTGGGGCGTCTCGCGCCAGCGCTACTGGGGCTGCCCGATCCCGGTCGTCTATTGCGCGAACTGCGACGCGGTGCCGGTGCCCGAGGACCAGCTGCCGGTCGTGCTGCCGGAGGACGTCGCGTTCTCGGGCGTGCAGTCGCCGATCAAGGCCGATCCGGAGTGGCGCAAGACCACCTGTCCGAGCTGCGGCGGTCCGGCCGAGCGCGAGACCGACACCTTCGACACCTTCATGGAGTCGAGCTGGTACTACGCGCGCTACACCTCGCCGGGCGCGGCCGACATGGTCGACGACCGCGCGCGCTACTGGACGCCGGTCGACCAGTACATCGGCGGCATCGAGCACGCGATCCTGCACCTGCTGTACTTCCGCTTCTATCACAAGCTGCTGCGCGACGAGGGCCTGGTCGACAGCGACGAACCGGCGATCAACCTGCTGTGCCAGGGCATGGTGATCGCCGAGACGTTCTACCGCGAGAACGCCGACGGCAGCCGCGACTGGTTCAATCCGGCCGACGTCGCGGTCGCCCGCGACGAACGCGGCCGCATCAGCGGCGCGATGCTGAAGTCCGACGGCGGGCCGGTGCTGGTCGGCGGCATCGAGAAGATGTCCAAGTCCAAGAACAACGGCGTCGACCCGCAGGCGATGGTCGACAAGTACGGCGCCGACACGGTGCGCCTGTTCTCGATGTTCGCGGCGCCGCCGGACCAGTCGCTGGAATGGAACGAGGCCGGCGTCGAGGGCATGTCGCGTTTCCTCAAGCGCCTGTGGCGCGATCTGCACGCACACGTCGCGCAACCCGATCACCCCGAGGTCGATCCGGCGGCGCTCGACGCCGCGCAGAAGACGATGCGGCGCCTGGTGCACGAGACGATCGTCAAGGTCGGCGACGACTACGGTCGCCGCCAGTCGTTCAACACTGCGATCGCCGCGCTGATGGAGCTGCTGAACGCGCTGGCGAAGTTCGACGACGCCAGCGATCAGGGCAGGGCGGTCCGCCACGAGGCGTTCGAGACGATCGTGCTGCTGCTCAATCCGATCACGCCGCACGTCTGCCATGCACTGTGGCAGGCACTCGGCCATGCGACGACTCTGGTCGACGACCGGCCATGGCCGCAGGCCGACCCGGCCGCGCTGGTCCGCGATGCGCTGACGCTGGCGGTGCAGGTCAACGGCAAGCTGCGCGGCACGATCCAGATCCCGGCCAGCGCCTCGCGCGAGGACGCCGAACGTGCTGCGCTGAGCGAGCCTTCGGTCGTCGCGTTCATCGGCGAGCAGACGCCGAAGAAGGTCATCGTCGTGCCCGGCAAGATCGTCAACATCGTGATCTGAGGCCGGCGCATCGGCGGACGCCGGTCGCACGCGCGGACCTGCGGACATGCCGGCCCGCGGATTCCGGCGCGCGCTGATTCGCCGCGGCCACGCGGCGCGCCAGGCCCGGCCGGGGTTGGCCCAGCCTGATTCCGAATGGCCGCCGGGTGCCGGCGGGGCTCCGCCGAGGCAGGGTCGCGTACGCAACCGGCCGGACGCTCCGTGCATCCGCCGATACGCCGGCGATCGCCCCGCAACGACTGCGGCTGCGGCCGTTCGCGCGCCCCGCCGCCGGGCTGCTTGACGACTGGAGCGAGGCCCGGGCGGCGCCGGCGCAGCAGCCGGATCGGTCGATCCGACCGGTGCGCCGGCCGTCACCGCGTTCGCAACCGTCGCGTGCGGGCCGGCGCGGACGCGGCGGCGAGCGATTGGGCTATGCTTCGCGTTCCACGCAAGGGTCCGGCCTCCGGTGTCAATGAACGTCCAGCGCATTCTCAGCGTCCTCCTCCTTTCGGTCCTGCTGACCGCCTGCGGCTTCCAGCTGCGCGGCGAGGCCCGGCTCCCGGCCGGCATGCAGCACGTCCACATCCAGGGCGCCGATCCGCTGAGCCCGCTCGGTCGCGATCTGTCCAAGGCGCTGGCGCGTTCCGGCGCGACCGTCGCCGATCGCGTCGAGGACGGCGTCTCGGTGCTCAAGATCACCGCGAACGCCCTGTCGACCGACGTGCTCTCGGTCGGCGGCAATGCGCGTGCGACCGAGTACACGATCCGCTACCACGTCGAGTTCGTGCTCGAGGACGCGGCCGGTCGCGGCCTGCTGCCGGTGCAGGTGATCGACCTGACGCGCGACTTCACGTTCGACGCCTCGCAGGCGCTCGGCGTCGCCGCCGAGCAGGACCTGCTGACCAAGGAACTGCAGCGCGAGATGGTGCAGGCGATCCTGCGCCGGCTCGACGTGCTCGGCCGCGCCGGCTGAGCGCGCGCGACCGATGTCGGCGACGCTGGCCCAGTTCCGCAAGACGCTCGGCGAGCCCGATCTTCGGCCGGCGTACCTGATCGCCGGCAGCGAGCATCTGCTCGTGCTCGAGGCCGCCGACACGCTGCGCGCACGCGCGCGCGAGCTCGGCTATCTCGAGCGCGAGGTCTACGATGCCGATGCGCGCTTCGACTGGGACGAACTGGCACGCGCCGGCAGTGCGCTGTCGCTGTTCGCGAGCCGCAAGCTGATCGATCTGCGCCTGCCGACCGGCAAGCCCGGCAAGGACGGTGCGGCCGCGATCGCCGCGTACTGCCAGGCGCCGCCGCCCGATACGGTGCTGCTGATCACCTGCCAGGAATGGAGCAAGCAGCACGAAGGTGCCTGGGTCGCCGCGCTCGAGCGCGCCGGCATGTTCGTGCCGGTCTGGCCGCTCAAGCGCGAGGAACTGCCGGGCTGGATCGGCGCGCGCTTCGCGGCGCGCGGCCTCAAGGCCACGCCGGACGCGGTCGATCTGCTGGCCGAGCGCGTCGAGGGCAATCTGCTGGCCGCCGCGCAGGAGGTCGACAAGCTGGCCCTGCTGGCGCCCGAAGGCCGCGTCGACCTCGGCCTGCTCGAGGCCGCGGTCGCCGACGATGCGCGCTACGACGCGTTCCGCCTGACCGACGCCGCACTCGGCGGCGACGCCGAGCGCGCCTTGCGCATCGTGCAGGGCCTGCGCGAAGAGGGCGAGGACGCGATTCCGCTGCTCGGCTGGATCCTCAACCAGCTGCGTCTGCTGCAGCGCCTGGCGGCGGCCGGCGACAACCTCGCCGCGGCATTCCGCAGCGAACGGGTCTGGGATTCGCGCCAGCCGCTGTATCGCCGCGCGCTGAAGTCCGCGCGCGCCGCGCACTGGGAAGCCTGTCTCGCACAGGCCGCACGGATCGACGCGATCGCCAAGGGCCGCCGCGACGGCGAGGTCTGGCGCGAGCTCGAGCGGCTGATCGCGGCGATCGCCTCGCCGCGCCGTGCCGCGGCGCTGATCGCCGCCTGATGCGCCCGCTGGCGATCCTCGGCGGCACCTTCGATCCGGTCCACAACGCGCATCTGCGCGTGGCCTGGGAAGCGGCCGAGCTGCTCGATGCCGAGGTGCGTCTGCTGCCGGCCAGCGTGCCGCCGCATCGCGCCCAGCCGGTCGCGACGCCGGCGCAGCGCGTCGCCTTGCTCGCGGCCGCCCTGGCCGGGCAGGACCGGCTGATCCTCGACACGCGCGAACTCGATCGCGCCGGCCCGTCGTGGTCGATCGATACGCTGATCGAACTGCGCGCCGAGATCGGCCCCGCGCGCCCGCTGGTGCTGCTGGTCGGTGCCGACGCGTTCGCCGGTCTGGCCAGCTGGCACCGCTGGCGCGAGCTGTTCGACCAGGCCCACGTCGGCGTGCTGCCGCGACCCGGCTACGTCGCGGCGCTCGATGCCGCACTCGAGCGCGAAACGCGGCCGCGCCGCGTCGCCGAGGCGGCCGCCCTGCGCGAAGTGCCGGCCGGCCGTGTGTTCGAGATCGACGTGACGCCGCTGGACTTCTCGGCGAGCCGCATCCGCGCCTTGCTGGCCGAGGGCCGCGAGCCGCGCTATCTGGTCCCCGACGGCGTTCTGGGCGATCCGGCGCTGCTGGCGCCGTATCGCGCGCTCGGCTGAGGCGCTCAGCCGAGCGCGCGTGCGCCGGCCCGGTACCAGGCGAGCACGGATCCGGGCACCTTGCCCTCGAGCCGCAGACCGACCGCGTCGCAGGCGTCCAGCGCGTTCTTGAGTTCGCGGTGCAGCTTCCGGGCGGTATCGGGTGCGCCGTTGAAGCTCAGGAATTCGATCTGCCGCAGCGCCTGCTGCGACCAGTCGTACAGCGCTGCATCGCGGAACCAGCGCACGCGCAGCCAGGCCGACAGCTGCGGATGCAGCAGATGCCCGTCCGCCTCGCAGATGTGCTCGGCCAGCGAGACTGCGCGCGACCAGGCGCCGCCGAACCATTCGGTGCGTCCGCCGGCGGCCTCGCGCACGCTCAGCGGCGCCGTCACCGCGTCGTCCGCCAGCGCCTGCTTGAGGCGGCGCTCGATCTCGCGCGCGTCGCGCACGTAGTCGGTCTCGACCAGCAGCGCGCGGTCGAGATCGAAGAACTCGAAATAGCGCGCATGCAGCGCGTGCAGCCGGACCAGCGGATCGCGCGCGTAGCCGACCTTGATCGTGTCCGACTCGCGGCACGGCAGCACGTAGACGAAGCAGCGTCCGCTGCGCAGCGTTCTCCAGCCGGCCGCAGCCGGCTGCTCCGCATCGGCCGGGCCGTCGCCGATCGCCTGCCGAGGCGTATCGGCGGCGGCGTCGAGCGCCGGCGCGCTGAGGGGTTCGGCTGACATGTCGAGCATGTCGTTCTCCTGTTGCGGCGTGGTCGAGTCGTCGTGGGCGCGAACGCGCGGTGATGCGATCGTGCCGGCCGACGGCTCACCGCACAGCGGCGCCACAGCCGCGAGGCGCGGCGATGGGGCGGTGATGTCGGGCGTGCACGATGACATGGCGCGGTGATCGGGATCCGGCGCGTGAGGAACGCAAGAGGTCGATGTCGAGCAGGGTGCCGGGCAGGTGTCTCGCGCGGCGAGACGCAAACTGCCACAGCCTCACCGCGCCGGCGCTGAACGAGCCGGACCCGCAGTCATCACCGCGTCATGCGGCATCGGTGCGGGCCTCGCGCGGGCTGCACATGGCGAGGACATCCGTGCCGCGGCCGTGTCGCCGGCACCGGCTTTTGCTGCACAGCGACATGCCGGAGCCAGGCCACAAGTCGCGGCGGAACTTGATCTATACTCGCGACGCCTGATGCGTCGATGTGTCATCCGAGGCCAGTGCGGCGTTCTCCCGCTCCCGCGAGGCGACGCCGCGACCAGCGATCGAGGAGAACGTCATGTCTGCTCTGACTCGGCGCCAGTTCCTGAAAGTCACCGGGACGACCCTGGTGGGTTCCAGTCTGGCGCTCATGGGCTTCTCGCCCGGCCCCGCGCTCGCGGAGGTGCGCCAGTTCAAGCTGGCCCGCGCGACCGAGACCCGCAATACCTGTCCGTACTGTTCGGTCGCCTGCGGCGTGCTGATGTACGGCCTCGGCGACGGCGCCAAGAATGCGCGTCCGAGCCTCTTCCACATCGAAGGCGATCCGGATCACCCGGTCAATCGCGGCACGCTGTGCCCGAAGGGCGCGGCGCTGATCGACTTCATCCACAGCGAGAGCCGCCTGAAGTTTCCGGAGTACCGCGCGCCGGGCTCGGACACCTGGCAGCGGATCTCCTGGGACGAGGCGCTCGATCGCATCGCCCGGCTGATGAAGGCCGACCGCGACGCCAACTTCGTCGCCGCCACGCCCGAGGGCCAGACCGTCAACCGCTGGCTGACCACCGGCATGCTCGCGGCTTCGGCCTCGAGCAACGAGGTCGGCTATCTGACGCACAAGGTCGCCCGTTCTTTCGGTCTGCTCGCATTCGACAATCAGGCGCGCGTCTGACACGGCCCGACGGTGGCAGGTCTTGCCCCGACGTTCGGCCGCGGCGCGATGACGAATCACTGGGTCGACATCAAGAATGCCGACCTGATCCTGATCATGGGCGGCAACGCGGCCGAGGCGCATCCGTGCGGCTTCAAATGGGTGACCGAGGCCAAGGCGCACAACAAGGCCAAGCTGATCGTGGTCGACCCGCGCTTCACGCGCTCGGCCTCGGTGGCCGACGTCTACGCGCCGATCCGCACCGGCACCGACATCGTCTTCCTCGGCGGCCTGGTCAACCACCTGCTGACGAAAGACGCGATCCAGCGCGAGTACGTCGTCAACTACACCGACCTCTCGTTCGTCGTGAAGGACGAGTTCGCGTTCGAGCAGGGGCTGTACTCGGGCTACGACGCCGGCCGCCGCGCCTACGACAAGTCCAGCTGGGACTACGCGATCGGTGAGGACGGCTATGTCCGCACCGATCCGACGCTGACCGATCCGCGCTGCGTCTACAACCTGCTCAAGCGGCACTACGCGCGCTATACGCCCGAGATGGTCGAGCGCGTCTGCGGCACGCCCAAGGACAAGGTGCTCGCGATCTGGGACATGATCGCCTCGACCGCGACGCCGACGCGCGCGATGACGATCATGTACGCGCTCGGCTGGACCCAGCACTCGATCGGCTCGCAGATGATCCGCACCGGCGCGATGGTGCAGCTGCTGCTCGGCAACATCGGCGTGTCCGGCGGCGGCATGAACGCGCTGCGCGGCCATTCCAACATCCAGGGCCTGACCGACCTCGGCCTGATGTCGAACCTGCTGCCCGGCTACATGACGCTGCCGAACCAGGCCGAGCAGGACTTCGAGGCCTACATCGCCGCGCGCGCGCCCAAGCCGCTGCGGCCGAACCAGCTCAGCTACTGGCAGAACTACCGCAAGTTCTTCGTGAGCTTCATGAAGACCTGGTGGGGCGAGGCGGCGACCGCCGAGAACCGCTGGGCGTTCGACTACCTGCCCAAGCTCGACAAGCCCTACGACATGCTGCAGGCCTACGAGCTGATGCACCAGGGCAAGATGAACGGCTACATCTGCCAGGGCTTCAATCCGCTCGCGGCCGCGCCGAACAAGGCCAAGCTGACCGCGGCGTTCTCGAAGCTCAAGTATCTGGTCGTGATGGATCCGCTGGCGACCGAGACCAGCGAGTTCTGGAAGAACCACGGCGTGCTGCACGACGTGGATTCCTCGGCGATCCAGACCGAGGTGTTCCGCCTGCCGACCACCTGCTTCGCCGAGGAGAACGGCTCGCTGACCAATTCCTCGCGCTGGCTGCAGTGGCACTGGAAGGGCGCCGAGCCGCCCGGCGAGGCGCGCAGCGATCTGGAGATCATGGCCGGGCTGTTCGTGCGCATGCGCGCGATGTACCGCGCCGACGGCGGCGCGTTCCCCGATCCGATCGTCAACCTGACTTGGAAGTACGCGCAGCCCGAGAGCCCGGCGCCGGAGGAGCTCGCGCGCGAGTTCTCCGGCAGCGCGCTCAAGGACCTGGCCGATCCGAAGGACCCGACACGGATCGTCCGCAAGGCCGGCGAGCAGCTGGCCGGCTTCGCCGAGCTGCGCGACGACGGCAGCACGCAGAGCGGCTGCTGGATCTTCTGCGGCGCCTGGGGACCGACCGGCAATCTGATGGCACGCCGCGACAACGCCGATCCGACCGGCATCGGGCAGACGCTGAACTGGGCGTTCGCTTGGCCGGCCAACCGGCGCGTGCTCTACAACCGTGCCTCCTGCGACGTGGCCGGCAAGCCGTTCGATCCGCGCCGCCCGCTGATCGCCTGGAACGGCACCGCCTGGGGCGGGGCCGACGTGCCGGACTTCGTGGCCGGCGAGAACCCGGCCGGCGGGATGGGGCCGTTCATCATGAACCCCGAAGGCGTCGCGCGCTTCTTCGCGCGCGGCAACATGGCCGAGGGGCCGTTCCCCGAGCACTACGAGCCGTTCGAGACGCCGCTGGCGGTCAACCCGCTGAGTCCGGACCAGCCGCAGGCGCTGCACAATCCGGCTGCGCGCGTGTTCGAGGACGACCGCGCCGCGTTCGGCACGCCCGATCGTTTCCCGCACGTGGCGACCACCTACCGCCTGACCGAGCACTTCCACTACTGGACCAAGCACGTGCGCCTCAACGCGATCGTGCAGCCCGAGCAGTTCGTCGAGATCGGCGCGGCGCTGGCCGACGAACTCGGCATCGCCAACGGCAGCCGCGTGCGCGTGTCGTCCAACCGCGGCGAGATCGTCGCGGTCGCGATGGTGACCAAGCGGATCCGGCCGCTGACGATCGAGGGTCGCGTCGTGCATCAGGTCGGCGTGCCGATCCACTGGGGATTCCTCGGCGTCGCCAAGCCGGGCTTCCTCACCAACACCCTGACCCCGTTCGTCGGCGACGCCAACACGCAGACGCCTGAGTTCAAATCCTTCCTGGTCCGCGTCGAGAAGGCGTAGGAGGCCCTATGGCATTGCAATCGCTCGACATCGTCCGGCGCTCGGCGACCACGCTGCCCGAGCCGCAGGCGCGCGGCGCGCACACCGGTCAGGTCGCCAAGCTGATCGACGTCAGCAAGTGCATCGGCTGCAAGGCCTGCCAGGTCGCGTGCATGGAATGGAACGACCTGCGCGACGAGGTCGGCAGCTGCACCGGGCACTACGACAACCCGCCCGACCTCAGCGACCAGTCCTGGACGCTGATGCGCTTCACCGAGCACGAGACCACGAGCGGCGACCTGGAATGGCTGATCCGCAAGGACGGCTGCATGCACTGCGCCGATCCGGGCTGTCTGAAGGCCTGCCCGTCGCCGGGCGCGATCGTGCAGTACGCCAACGGCATCGTCGACTTCCACCAGGAGCACTGCATCGGCTGCGGCTACTGCGTGACCGGCTGTCCGTTCGACGTGCCGCGCATCTCGCAGAAGGACAAGAAGGCCTACAAGTGCACGCTGTGCTCGGACCGCGTCGCGGTCGGCCTGGAGCCGGCCTGCGTCAAGACCTGTCCGACCGGCGCGATCGAGTTCGGCACCAAGGAGGACATGCGCCAGCACGCGGCCGAGCGCGTGGAGGATCTGAAGTCGCGCGGCTACGACCAGGCCGGCCTCTACGATCCCGAAGGCGTCGGCGGCACGCATGTGATGTACGTGCTGCACCACGCCGACCAGCCGCAGCTGTATGCCGGCCTGCCCGAGCAGCCGCGGATCAGTCCGATGGTCGCGCTCTGGAAGGGCGTCGCCAAGCCGCTCGGCCTGCTCGCGATCGTCGCGACGGCCGCCGCCGGCTTCCTGCACTACATCGGCATCGGCCCCAACGAGACCGACGAGCACGACGAGGAAGCCGCGCGCCGCGAACGGGAGGAGACGACATGAACCGCATCCGCGATGACCAGCCCCTCGTCCGCTACCGTGCCGGCACCCGCATCAATCACTGGATCGTCGCGATCAGCTTCGTGCTGCTCGCGCTGTCGGGCCTGGCGCTGTTCCATCCCTCGCTGTTCTGGCTGACCGCGCTGTTCGGCGGCGGCCCGTGGACGCGCATCGTCCATCCGTTCATCGGCCTGGTCATGACATTCGCTTTCGCGATCCTCGCGGCCGGCCTGTGGCGTTACAACCGCATGCAGCGCCGCGACTGGATCTGGCTGCGCAACGCCGGCGACGTCGTGACCAATCGCGAGGACCGCCTGCCCGAAGTCGGCCGCTACAACGGCGGCCAGAAGCTGCTGTTCTATCTGATCGTGCTGTGCCTGGTCGGCCTGCTCGCCTCGGGCATCGTGATGTGGCGCGCCTACTTCGCGTTCTACTTCCCGATCGAGGTGGTCCGCCTCGCGTCGGTGCTGCACGCGTTCTGCGCGGTCGTGCTGATCTGCGGCATCGTCGTGCACATCTACGCGGCGATCTGGGTCAAGGGCTCGGTACGCGCGATGACACGCGGCACGGTCAGTCCGGGCTGGGCCTGGAAACATCACCGCGCCTGGTTCCGCGCAGCCACGCGCGGCGACTCGAGCGAGTAGGGCACGCGGCAGGCGCTGGACGCCGGCGCCGCTTGCGGCGAGGATGGTCGCCCGACCTGTGGGCCGCCGCCATGAACTCGCGCATCCTCGAGCCCGGCCAGATCCAGACGCTCGCGCAGCGCTCGATACCGCGCATCCGCCTGCCTGACCGCGCGACCCTGTTCGCGCAACGCGCCGCGCGCTTCGACGCGCTGGCCGCCGCGTCGTCGATCGGCGCGTATCTGCACCTGCAGGCCGCCGTGGCGCGTGCGCAGCACGCCGCGCTCGCCGATTTTCCTGGCGCGCTGCCGACGCCGGCGCAGCGGTCGGCCGCGCAGGCGCACCGTATGCCGCCGATGCCGGCCGCGGCCTGGCCGCGCGCACCGCAGTGGCGCGACGCGCTGACCGCGATCGGCCGCGCGGTCGCCGGACTCGCGGACTGTCCGGACCCGGTCGCGCGGCTCGGCGAGCGTGTCGCCGCGCTGCCGGCCGACGAGGCCGAGGCACAGGCCGACCGGCTGCTCGGTGTCCGTGACGGCGCCGTCGACACCGCCGCCGCGCCGCTGCTGATGGCGGCGCTGCAGGTGCACTGGGTCGCGGCCGCGAGCCGGCTCGTCGCCGACGAGGTGCGGCCGCTCGACGTGCCGGGCCTGTGTCCGCTCTGCGGCACGCCGCCGGTCGCGAGCATCGTCCGCGCGCAGGCCCCTTACCGCGGCTATCGCTATCTGCATTGCGCGCTGTGCGCCTGCGAGTGGCATCAGGTGCGCGTGCAGTGCAGCCAGTGCGGCGCATCCGGCAAGGACGTCGCCTATCGCTCTCTGGTGCCGGACGAGGACAGCGGCGAATCGGCCGGCGCACTCGACCAGGCGGTGCGCGCCGAGACCTGCGAGCAGTGCCATAGCTATCGCAAGATCGTCTATCAGGAGAAGGATCCCGACGTCGATCCGGTCGCCGACGATCTGGCCAGCCTCGCGCTGGACCTGCTGCTGGCCGAGCACGGTTATGCGCGCGCGAGCGGCCATCCGATGCTGTGGCAGGCCGAGACGGACGGCGCGCGATGAGTGTCGACCCGGACGCGGCCGCCGCCAGCGATCTGCCGGCGCTGGACCGGCTGCTCGGCGACGCCGCCGTCGCCGCGCTGATCGCGCGGCACGGCCGCACGCCGGTGGTCGCGGCCCTGCGCACCGAGCTCGAGCGACTGCGCACGCGCGCGCGCGCCGGCACGCTGCGGCGCGAGGAGATCGCGGCCGCGGCGATCGCCACGGCGCTCGGGCAGGCGCTGGGCCGTGCCGCTGCGCCGCGGATGCGCGCGGTGTTCAACCTGACCGGCACCGTGCTGCATACGAATCTCGGCCGCGCCCTGCTGCCGGCCGTCGCGGTCGAGGCCGCCGCGCGTGCCGCGGCCGAACCGGTCGATCTCGAGTTCGATCTGGCCAGCGGACGCCGCGGCGACCGCGACGCGGCGGTCGCCGCGCTGGTCTGCGAGCTCACCGGTGCCGAGGCGGCGACCGTCGTCAACAACAACGCTGCGGCGGTTCTGCTGCTGCTCAATACCTTGGCGGCGCGCCGCGAGGTGATCGTCTCGCGCGGCGAGCTGGTCGAGATCGGCGGCGCGTTCCGTATTCCCGACGTGATGCGCAGCGCCGGCGCACGGCTGGTCGAGGTCGGCACGACCAACCGCACGCACCGGCACGACTACGCCGCCGCGATCGGTCCGCGCAGCGCACTGCTGATGAAGGTGCACGCCAGCAACTACGCGATCACCGGCTTCACCGCGAGCGTGCCCGAAACCGATCTGGCCGACCTGGCGCATGCGCACGCCCTGCCGTTCGCGGTCGATCTCGGCAGCGGCAGCCTCGTCGACCTGTCGCGCTGGGGACTGCCGAAGGAACCGACCGTGCGCGAGACGCTCGCGGCCGGCGCCGACCTGGTCGCGTTCAGCGGCGACAAGCTGCTCGGCGGCCCGCAGGCCGGCATCATCGCCGGCCGTCGCGACCTGATCGCGCGGCTCGACCGCAATCCGCTCAAGCGCGCGCTGCGCACCGGCAAGTCGACACTGGCCGCGCTCGAGGCGGTGCTCGCGCTGTATCGGGCGCCGGAGCGATTGGCCGAGCAGCTGCCGACGCTGCAGCTGCTGACGCGCGCGCCGCAGGCCATTGCCGAACAGGCCGCGCGCGTACTGCCGGCGGTGCAGGCCGCGCTCGGTCCGGACTACGTGGCCGAGGCGGTGCCGATGCGCAGCCAGATCGGCAGCGGTGCGCTGCCGGTCGACCGCCTGCCGAGTCACGGCATCCGGATCCGTCCGGCGCGGCGCGGCGCGGCCAGCGTGACGCGCCTGGAGGCGCAGCTGCGCAGCTGGCCGCGGCCGGTGCTCGGGCGCATCGCCGAAAAGGCGCTGTGGCTGGACCTGCGCTGCCTCGCCGAGCGCGACGAGGCCGTGTTCGTCGCGCAGTGGACGCAGCCGACGCCGTGATCGTCGGGACCGCCGGCCACATCGACCACGGCAAGACGAGCCTGGTCCGCGCACTGACCGGCGTCGACACCGACCGGCTCAAGGAGGAGAAGGCGCGCGGCATCTCGATCGAGCTCGGCTATGCCTACGTCCCGGTCGAGACGCAACCGCAAGGCGGTGGTCCGATCGCGGCCGACGCCGATCCGGTGCTCGGCTTCGTCGACGTGCCCGGCCACGAGCGTCTCGTGCACACGATGGTCGCCGGTGCCGGCGGCATCGATTTCGCGCTGCTGGTGATCGCGGCCGACGACGGCGTGATGCCGCAGACGCGCGAGCATCTGGCGATCCTCGATCTGCTCGGCGTCGCCGACGGCGCGGTCGCGCTGAGCAAGACCGATCGCGTCGATCGCGCCCGCATCGCCGAGGTCGAATCCGATGTGCGTGCGCTGCTGGCGCCGACCGCCTTGCGCGGGGCGCCGATCTTCGCGCTCGACGCGACCGCCGACGGCGATGCCGGCGTTGCGGCCTTGCGGGCGCATCTGCATGCGACTGCGGCACGGCACGCGCGCCGCTCGGAGGACGGCCTGTTCCGGCTCGCGGTCGACCGCGTGTTCACGCTGCCCGGCCACGGCACGGTCGCGGCCGGCACGGTCCATGCCGGTCGCGTGCGCGTCGGCGACGTGCTGAGCCGGATGCCGGCCGGCGAGCCGGTCCGCGTGCGCAGTCTGCATGCGCAGCAGCGGGCGGCTGCGTCGGCCGGTGCCGGACAGCGCTGCGCGCTCAACCTCGCCGGCGTCGCCGCCGACGGCATCGCGCGCGGCGACTGGCTGGCCGATCCGCGCGCCCTGCGGCCGAGTCTGCGTCTGGACGTGCGGCTGCGTCTGCTCGCCGAGGCGCCGGCACTGTCTCGCCAGCGCATCCCGCTGCACGTCCACATCGGCACCGCGCACCGGCTGGCCGAGGCCGTGCTGCTCGATGCCGAGCGCCTGCCGCCGGGCCGGGCCGGGCACGTGCAACTGGTCTTCGACACGCCGATCTGCGCGGCTGCCGGCGATCGTCTGATCGTGCGCGACGCGCGCGCCGCCACGACGATCGGCGGCGGACGCGTGCTCGATCCGGACGGCCCCGAGCGCCGGCGCCGCAGCCCCGAGCGGCTGGCCTGGCTGGCCGCGATCGAGCGCCTGCTCGACGGCGAGGGGATCGCGCCGCTGCTGGCCGAGGCGCCGCACGGCATCGCGCTGGCCGATCTGGAACGGCTCTGCGGCTGCGACGTTACGCGAATCGCGCTGCCCGATACGGCCGTGCGCGTCGAGACCGCGGCCGGACCGGTGATCGTCGAGTCGTCGCACTGGAACGCGTTGCAGCAGCGGACCGTCGCGACGCTGGCCCAGGTGCACGAGGCGATGCCGGACGAACCCGGTCTCGGCCCGGCTGCGTTGCGCCGACGCGTCGCGCCGACGCTGGCCGAGGCGACCTGGCGCAGCCTGATCGATGCGCTGGTCGCGGCCGGCGCGATCGAGCATGCCGGCGCCTGGCTGCGGCTGCCCGGGCACCGCATTGCGCTCAGCGACGAGGAGGCCGGTCTGCTCGGACGTCTGCAGCCGCTGATCGCCGAAGGCCGCTTCGATCCGCCCTGGGTGCGCGACCTGGCGACGCGGACCGGCTCCGACGAGGCGGCCGTGCGCCTGGCGTTGCGCAAGAGCGCGGCACGCGGCGATCTGCACCAGATCGTGCGCGATCTGTTCTATGCGCCCGAGCGCGTCGACGAGCTCGCCGCGATCGCCCGCGCGATCGCCGAACGTGACGGCCGCGTCGATGCCGCACGCTATCGCGATGCGATCGGGCTCGGCCGCAAGCGCACCGTGCAGATCTTGGAGTTCTTCGATCGCGTTGGCTACACTCGCCGCGTGCGCGATACGCACGTGCTGCGCGGTGACGGCGACTGGCCGGCGCGCTGACCGCCGGCACCGCCGCGCGAGATTTCCGGAAGGCATTCGCATCCGGTGATGCGGCCGGGCTTCAAACCCGGTTGGGGGCGTCGATCGCTCCCGGGTAGGTTCGACTCCTGCTGCCTTCCGCCATGTGTTCTTGCGTTCGTCCTTGAACGCTGCTTCGGGACAGGTGCGTGCGAGGGCGTGCTCGAGAACTTCGGGGCGTCTACCGCGGCCATCCATGGCCGCACTTTTTGCGAAACGCCGGCTTCGTTTTGGGTCGGCACGTTCCGGCAGAAGCGTTGGTGGGGCTGGCGGTCATTCCTGTCCGCCGCCTTCTTCACGGAGGACATGGTTTGGCAGCGCGTTCGATTGCTGCCTGGACTACGACGGCGTCCGAGGTTTTTTTACGAACGGCAAGGTTCGTTGTAACGTGGCGCATCCGATTCGGAGCACCAGCGCTTGAGCACGACCGAGACGCCGACGCCGCGCCTGACCTCGCTGTCGCACGGCGGCGGTTGCGGCTGCAAGATCGCGCCGGGCGTGCTGGCCGGTCTGCTGAAGGACATGCCGGCGGCGGCCGGCTTCGCCGATCTGCTGGTCGGGCGCGAGACCTCGGACGATGCGGCGGTGTACCGCATCAACGAGACGCAGGCGATCGTCGCGACGACCGACTTCTTCATGCCGATCGTCGATGATCCGTTCGACTTCGGCCGCATCGCGGCGACCAATGCGCTGTCGGATCTGTACGCGATGGGCGCGACGCCGCTGTTCGCGCTGGCGATCGTCGGCATGCCGATCGACGTGCTGCCGGCCGAGACGATCCGCCGGATCCTGCGCGGCGGCGAGACGGTCTGCATGCAGGCCGGCATTCCGGTGGCCGGCGGGCACAGCATCGATTCGGTCGAGCCGATCTACGGCCTGGCCGCGATCGGCCTGGTCCATCCGCACGAGCTACGGCGCAATGCGACCGCGCGCGACGGCGACCGGCTCGTGCTCGGCAAGCCGCTCGGCGTCGGCATCCATTCGGCCGCGTTCAAGAAGGGTCTGCTCGATGCGGCCGGCTACCAGGCCCTGATCGAGACGACGACGCGGCTCAACCGTCCCGGCATCGAACTGGCGCGCCTCGACGGCGTTCATGCGATGACCGACGTGACCGGCTTCGGCCTGCTCGGCCATCTGCTCGAGATCGGCCGCGGCAGCGGTCTCGGCGCGCAGCTGGAGATGGCGCGGATTCCGCTGCTGCCGGCGACGCGCGCGCTGGCCGAGGCCGGCGCGACGACCGGTGCCTCCGCGCGCAACTGGAACGCCTACGGCGATCGCGTCGACCTGGCCGACACGCTGCAGACGGTCGATCGCGCGATCCTGACCGATCCGCAGACCAGCGGCGGTCTGCTGGTCGCCTGTGCGCCCGCGGCGGTCGATGCGGTACTGGCGGCGTTCGCCGCGGCGGGCTTCGGCGACGCTGCACTGATCGGCTCGATGACGGCCGGCGACGTGCGGATCGGCGTGCGCTGACGCCGGTCGCGTGCCGCGAGGGCAGGGCGGCTAGGCGAACGGCCGGTCAGGCACGGCCAGGACGAAGCGAGGGTCGCAGGCGCGACCGTCCCGCCGCGACGTCACGGCACGAAGCTCAGGAACAGATACGCCGCGAAGATCACCAGATGGACCACGCCCGGCAGCACGGTCGTGCGACCGGTGCGCAGCGAGATCGACACGACGAACAGCGACAGCACCAGCAGCAGCGTCTGCTTCATGTCGAGGCCGAGCGCGAGCGGCCAGCCCATGACGACGGCCAGCACCGCGACGACCGGCACGGTCAGGCCGATGCTGGCGATCGCCGAGCCGATCGCGAGATTGAGACTGGTCTGCAGGCGATTCGAATGCGCGGCGCGGATCGCCGCGACGCTCTCGGGCATCAGCACGATCGCCGCGATCAGGATGCCGAGCGTGGCCGCCGGCGCGCCGGCCGCGCCGAGCACGGCCTCGATCGACGGCGAGATCGCCTTCGCGCTCAGTACGACCGCGACCAGGGCGACCAGCAGCAGCGCCAGACTGGTCAGCGCATCGCGCGTGGTCGGCTGGGCGGCGTGCTTGTTCGGATCGTCTTCGTCCTCGTCGGTCGGCAGGAAGTAGTCGCGGTGGCCGATCGTCTGGAACAGCGTGAACGCGACGAACAGCAGCAGGACCGCGATCGCGACGAAGATCAGCTGGCTGCTCGTGTAGACCGGGCCTGCCGCGCTCGTGGAGTAGTTCGGCAGGATCAGCGTGAACACGGCGATGACCGTCAGTGCGCCGAGTGCGGCATTGACGCCGTCGAGCTTGAAGCCCTGGACGCGATGGCGGCGGCCGCCGACCAGCAGACTGGCGCCGATGATGCCGTTGAGAATGATCATGATCGCCGCGAAGACGGTGTCGCGCGCCAGGCCGGCCGCGTCGGCTCCGCCGGACAGCATCATCGAGACGATCAGCGCGACCTCGATGATCGTGACCGCCAGCGCCAGCACCAGCGTGCCGAACGGCTCGCCGACGCGATGGGCGATGACCTCGGCGTGGTGCACGGACGCGATGACGTTGCCGACCAGGCCCAGCACGATCAAGGCGACCAGGCCGGGAATGCCCGGCGCCATCCACGACAAGGCGAGGATGGCCAGTCCTGCCGGCGGGATCGCCATGCTCCACAGCGGGTTGTGCCTGATCTGCTGACTCATGGGACTCCTGGTGTCGAGGCGCGGCGCGCGACCAGCCCGGATCATAACGGGCATCGGCGTACGGCGCGCGCTGTGCGGCCGATGCACGGCGCGCGCATGCAGTGTGTCCGGTCCGATGACACTCGACGGCCCGAGCGATCCATCAGGGCCGGCACGATGACGGCATCGTCGCGATCGACGTCGGTGCATCCTTCGATGCCGGTGCATGCCGACGCACTGACGAGGTCGGGCGGGCCGCAACCCGAGTCGCTGTGGCGCGAGCGGATCGCGGTGAAGTCCGCTGCAAGGCCCTGGGCGAGCGGCGGCCGGACGCAGCGAACTCCCGCCGGCCGGGAACGTGCAGCCCATCACGGTACCGCTGCGGCGGTCGTGACAGCGTCGCACCACGTTCCGCCGCGCGACCCCGAACACCGGTCGCGGCGGCGCGCAACGTGTACCGGGGCACGTTCTTCAGAATCGATCCGGGTCAGCGCTGCCGGTACGGCCGGCGGCGTGGTGCATCCCGTATCGCCGCCGGTATGACCGCAGCGCGGCATGCCGTCCATCGCATCAGGAGCATTCGACCACCGCGACTTCGACATCGACACAAGGAGGGTCAACCGACGACAGGTACTGAATCGAGCAAGACCGTTTCACACCGACGTTCACATGCACAGGAGTGTCATGACCATGTTGAAGCACGAGCATAGGGAAGGGACCGGCACACGTGGCCGAGGGGCAGGGATCCTGCCGCATCTGTTGGCGATCGGCCTGCTGTCGTTCGCGCCGCTGGCACCGGCTGCCGACGCGCCACCACGCATTGCGGACATCGTCACGCCGGCCGCGGTGGCCGACGTCGTCCACATCCAGCCGTTCACGCTGCAGGAAGGTTATGTCTTCGACTGGCGCCAGGAGCGGCCGCGCATCACCTCCGGCACGCTGGCGGTGTTCAAGGTCGCGCCCGGTCTGGTCCATCCGCGCGATGCGGCCGAACCGGTGCTCTACGCCGGCAACCAGACCGCGCAGCGCCTCAATCACGGCTACGAGTCCGGCTACGTCGTCGCGCTGATTCCCGGCGAGATCGATCTCTCGAGCGAGCCGGTCTGGTTCGGTGCCGCCGATCTGCCCGAGTGGGTCGATGCCGACACGATCCGCAGCGAGCGCGCCAAGGCGCAGCAGGCAGGCATCGCACCGTTCGACAAGGGCAGGGTGCGCAGCGTCACGCACGATCCTCTGCAGTCGCCGGATCTGGCGAGCCTGCTGCGCGACCACGTCGCGGAGGTCGTGATCCGATACGCGCCGCAGGAAAGGGCGCTGGCCGATACGTGGCGACTGCCGATCGCGCAGCGCTGAGCATCGTCGACAGGGAATCCAAGGAGGACATCAATGAACACGACATCCGCAATCCGGCCGAGGACGGCGTCGACCGTCCTGGTCGCGCTGTTCGCGCTGTGGGCGCAGGCATCCGGTGCCGCGGTCACCAAGACCGAGCTGGCCGGCCGCTCGCTGACGCAGTATCCGTTCTTCGAGTACGTCAAGGCGTTCAACGAGAACACCGGCGTCCAGGTCGCGATCGATCCGACGCGCTTCCCGGCGATCGTCGGCCAGACCTGCGACATCTACGTGGTCGCCGCCAAGACGACCACGCAGTGGAACACCAATCCCTCGCTGACCGACGTGACGCTCGGCGGCACGATGACGGTCACGTTCAGCGCGCCGACGATCCAGGTCAACACCTACTCGGTGACGGCCCCGTCGGAGCTCAGCGGCAATGCCGGCACCGATCTCGGCGTCGGCTACGACGTCGTCCTCGACTGCAACCAGGACGGCGTGCTCAACGGCAACGACTACATCGACGGGCGCAACAACGAGTCGGGCTTCTACGTCGTGCACGACACGACATCGGCCGGACCGCTGCCGGTCACGCGCGTGACCTACAACCTCAGTCCCGCGGTCGGCTCGACCTACGGTATTCCGGGCGGCTTCCTCGCCGAGGATCTGTTCTATCCGACCGGCATCGCGACGATGGGGACGCTGCCGCTGATCGTGATCTCGCACGGCAACGGCCACAACTACGCCTGGTACGACCACATCGGCTATCACCTGGCCTCGTACGGCTACATCGTGATGAGCCACGCGAACAATACCGGACCCGGCCCCTTCAACGCGTCCACGACGACGCTCGGCCACACCGATGCCTTCATCGACCAGGCCGCCGCCGGTGCGATCGCGGGCGGAGCGCTGGTCGGCCACGTCGATGCCGGACGCATCGTCTGGATCGGCCACAGCCGCGGTGCCGAGGGCGTCGCGATCAGCTATGACCGCCTGTTCGACGCGACCTACGTGCCGGTCAACTACGTCAAGGCCAACGTCAAGCTGATCAGCAGCATGCTGCCGACCGACTTCAACGGTCCCGGCATCGCCGATCCGCACGATGCCAACTACCATCTGTGGACGGCGTCCGGCGACGAGGACGTGGACGGTTCGGCCGTCTGCAATCTGTGCCAGACCTATCATCTGCACGATCGCGCGACCGGCCACCGCCAGTCGACGTCGATCCAGGGCACCGGTCACGCCTGGTTCCACAACAACCCCGGCTACCCGTGGTTCGTCGGCCCGTGCTCGATCGGGCCTACCAACGCCCTGACGCATCAGATCCAGCTCGGCCATCTGCTGCCGCTGGTCAAGCGCTACGTCGACGACAACATCCCGTCG
This sequence comes from Rhodanobacter denitrificans, assembly GCA_003241385.1. Taxonomy (GTDB): domain Bacteria; phylum Pseudomonadota; class Gammaproteobacteria; order Xanthomonadales; family Rhodanobacteraceae; genus Dokdonella; species Dokdonella denitrificans_A. The sequence continues at coordinate 168,279 of QFPO01000001.1, read as the reverse complement.
ATCGACTTCCTGACGCGGCAGTACGAGAGCTTCCGGCCGATCGGCGTGCCGACCGGCAATGCCTGCATCGTGGTCAGCCACGAGTACCTCGACGCCTCGGTCGGCGCGCAGAAGACCGTCGTCATCGACGACTACCAGACCCAGTTCGCGACCAACCTCAGCAGCTCCGGTGCCGCGGTGACGTTCAACGTCACCAACCTCACCGAAGGCCTGCTCGACGACAACAACTCCGATTTCTTCTGGACACCGACCGATCCGTTCAACGGCGCCACCCAGGCCGGTCCGGGCGACATCAGCCGCGGCGTGGTGTTCGACTGGAACGGCGCGAACCGGTTCTACGAATGGGCGGTCCCGATCGCCGAGCAGGACTTCACCGACAACCTGATCCTGTCGTTCCGCGGCGCACAGGGCACCCGCCATCCCTACACGCTGGCGGTGCTCGGCGACCTGACGTTCGACGTGACCCTGCGCGATGCCGCGTCGGTGACCAGTTCGATCAACATCGGTGCCTTCGGCGGCGGCCTGGAGCAGCCGTACCAGCGCGACGGCGGCTGGCACAACGAGATGGAGACGATCCGCATCCGCCTGACCGACTTCCTCAACAACGGATCGGGGATCGATCTGAGCAACATCGTCGCGATCCGGCTCGACGTCGGTCCCGCGCACGGATCCCCGGAAGGCCGCATCGTGATCGACGATCTGATGCTGACCAACGATCGTGCGGTCTACGACGGCGGCACCAATGGAGATCCGCACATCACGACCGTCGACGGCACGTACTACGACTTCCAGGGCGCCGGCGAATTCACGCTGCTGCAGGACGGCGCGATGGAAGTGCAGGTGCGGCAGACGGGGATCTCGGGCACCTCACCGGTCGCCAACGCGCATACCGGTCTCAGCAGCTGCGTCAGCGTCAACACGGCCGTGGCGGCCCGTGTCGGCGGCCACACCGTCAGCTACCAGCCGGACCTGTCCGGCCAGCCGAATCCGAGCGGAATGCAGCTGCGCATCGACGGCGTACTGACCGACATCGATGCGCTGCAGAGCGTCAACCTCGGGTCGGGCGGGCGCGTCGCCAAGTCGCCGCTCGGGACCGGCATCGACATCGACTTCCCGAACGGGACCTCGATGAGCGCGATCCCGCAGTGGTGGGGCGGGCAGAACAAGTGGTATCTCAACCTCAGCGTGTTCAAGACGCCGGCCACCGAAGGCATCATGGGCGCGCTGTCGCCGGGCGGCTGGCTGCCGGCCTTGCCGGACGGCAGCTCGATGGGGCCGCGCCCGGCGGCGACGATACAGCGTCACCTCGATCTGAACCGCACGTTCGCCGACGCCTGGCGCATCACCGATGCGACCAGTCTGTTCGACTACGCGCCCGGCACCTCGACGGCCAGCTTCACCGACAAGAAGTGGCCGCCGGAGCCGGGCGAACCGTGCATCGCGCCGGACTCGCCGCGTGTGACGCCGATCCGCTGGGAAGTGGCGGCGCACGAATGCCGTGACGTCGTCGACGGCGCCCTCCGGCACAGCTGCACGTTCGACGTCGCCGCGACCGGCGAGCTCAGCTTCGTCAAGGCCTATCAGCTCAGCGAGAAGATCGACCGGGAGGCGACGAAGACCGAGGTCCGCGTCGCGCAGAACCCCGGCAGCGTCACCCTGGTCGCGCTGGTGCGGATGAAGAAGTCGGGCGAGCCGGTCGTCGGCGGCGATGCGGCCAGTCTCGCGGCCGGCCAGGTCCGCTTCACCGTGGACGGAAAGGAGCTGGACGCCGCAGTCAGCCTCGACGCCGACGGCCAGGCGGTCTGGAAGGTCGAGCTCCGCGCCGGAACGCACACGGTCAGCGCGCGGTTCTCGCCGGTCAGCAGCACCGCGCCGTTGCTGCCGAGTGGCAGCGCCGAGACCGCGTTCGTGGTTCGATAGCGGATCCGGTGACGGAATGAGGGCGTCGGCGCAAGCCGACGCCCGAAACAAGCGGAAGCGGCGCAGGACGGCGCCGCTTCCGTGATCGTGAGGTGGCAATCCTCGGGACGTCTAGTAGACGATGACGTGCGCGGACGGCTGAAGTGGCAGGAGTGGCGGGTTGGGAACACGCGGGAGCAGGCGCAGCAGTCCCTCGCCAAGCCTCATCCTTAATTTGACATAATATACATATCCATACATATGAGCCTCAGTGGTGCCGTGTCTGGTACGTGCGCGCTCCACGCTTCATCGCTTGTGCCGGCGGTCTCCGGTCAGAGCCGGCGCCGGCCCTTCGCGATGTAACCGGCTGCGTCCGTCGGCTACAGTGCGCTCCCGAGTGGTGTGCCGATCGGTCAGCACCGCTGTCCCGACACCTTGCCTGGAACTCATGCCGTTGCCGACGCGAACCTTCGTCCTCAGAGCCCGCGCGGCGCCGACCGAAAGCGCCAAGCTGCTGGCAGCCGTCGGCCAGGATGCGCACACCGAAGTGCTCGCGCACACGCTGATGAACGCGATCTTCGTCGCCCAGTCGCATCGGGCCGACGTGACCGTGTTCCTGGTGCTCGAAAGTACCCAGGACTACTCGCGGACGGTCCGCTTCGATGCCGACCGGATGCACGGCATCGGCGGCTTTCACGAGCAGGCGCTGCTCGGCAAGATCGCCAAGGCGCTGGACATCTCGCGCGGCATGGGCAAGGACGAATCGCGACCGGTCGAGGATGGCATCACGGTGCGTACGATCAGCTTCGAGCGGCTCGTCGACGAACTGGCCGAGCATCATCCGCTGTACGTGATGGACCGCAAAGGCACGCCGATGCGCGAGCAGGCCTTCGAAGGCGATCCGTGCTTCCTGCTGACCGATCACATCCCGATGCCGAAGAAGACGTTTCACGGTCTCGAACGCAAGGGCGCCCGGAAGATCTCGTTGGGCTCGAAGATGCTGTTCGCGTCCCAGTGCGTCGTGCTGATACACCACGAGCTGGATCAGCGGGAGTCGTAGCGCCGACGCAGTTCTCGAGACGCGGTGTGCAGGGGAGCGTGGGCCAGCCACGGAGCGGGGCGTGGCACATCCGCCCTGCTCCGCCGATCTTCACGCAGGCCTCGACATGCATCGCAAAGACGACTCTGCCGAGTAGTGAGGCCGCTCTGGTCAACCGCGGATCGGAATTGTCGGAAGCCAGTCCGCGTCCTCAGGCAGGTGGGTGTGGGCATGAACGCTGCCGAGTGCCGGCAACTCGCCGTAGCGACGGCCGCGGCACCGCCAGGTATCCCGACCTCTCAACCGCCGAAGGCCGGTGCGTGGCGTGCGATCCGCGACACCGGCCTATCGGTTCTGTGAGGCCCCAGGCTAAGCGAGCGTCGCCTTCAGCGTGATCTCGGTATCGAGCAGGCGTGAGACCGGGCAGTTGGCCTTGGCGTCCGCGGCGATCTCCTGGAACTGCGCGTCTTCGATGTTCGGCACCTTCGCTTCCAGCGTCAGCGCGACCGACGAGATCACGAAACCGGTGTCGTCCTGCTCGAGCGTGACGACGGCCTTGGTGTCGAGCTGATCGGCGGTGAAACCGGCCTTGTTGAGCGCCAGCGACAAGGCCATCGTGAAGCAGCCGGCATGCGCCGCGCCGATCAGCTCTTCGGGGTTGGTGCCGGCGACGCCTTCGAAACGGCTCGCGAAGCCGTACGGATGCGCCTTGAGAGCGCCGCTCTGCGTCGAGATCGCGCCGATCCCATCCTTGAGCCCACCGCGCCACTGGGCCGAACCGCTGCGCTGAATCTTCATCGCTTCTATCCTCGTATTGGAGAGATTGTGTCGACGTCGATGCGCATCGCGTACCGCGAGGCGCCCGAGCGTGACGAGGTTCGCACGATACGCGGTGGCGGCGTGTTCTGCCGTGAACGCGGTGCGATATGCACGTCGCGCGCCCCGCCGATTGTTTGCGACGGTTCAGGCCCGATCGGCGACACTGGCCTTGCGTCGGATACGGAGTTTCCTTCCCCCTGAGGTACTCCCCCGTACGCGCCGCGCGAGAGCGCCGCCATCAAGGACGATCGGATCGCTACGGACCAGGCCAGAGAACGTACGGCCCCGGCAATGCCGGGGCCGGTTCGTTTCCGGGTGCGGGGATTCGTACGCCTCCCTTCGATCTCTCGCTGCGGCTAGCCAAGCGCCATCCGACAGGTGCGCTGCCGCGATCACGCCACGGCCGGTCCGGCCTACCCTCTTCTCATTGCCGCCCAAGCGTGCGTGCCACCATGCGGTACCGGCCAGATGCACGATCGATCGCAACGCACACGTCGGTCGGCCGGCGGTGACTTCCACCGCCCCAATCGCGCAACAAAAAACCCCGCTCGATGGCGGGGTTTTTCGGTTGATCGTCGGATCCGGTGTCGCATCCGACGATCGATAGGTGGTGCCAGGAGAGGACGCAACATAGATCGCAACTCATTGTATAGGTTAGACATTTATGAAATTCATCCGCGGAGTATCCCTAACGGTATCCCTATAGCATCGTTCACAACTTGCAGGAGGCACGCCCTGGCCTCAGCTGAGCCATCCCTGGCCGGCGGCCCAGGGATAGGAAGACCGTGCCGCCGAACGGTGGCAAGACGGCGCGAAGTGCGGCCGATGCGTCTGACCGGAACTAGCTGAAAGGATAGCCCCTTCGCCATCCTACGAGCACATCACATATACGCGATCCTACGAAAAGCTCTTAGACGTTTTTGGAACTGCGCGCAGGTGATTTTGCTTTGGCTGAAGTGATGGCATTGACGGACCGTGCCACGTAGCAAGATCACGTTGATTGATCTTGAACAATTCGGCCAGCTCCTCATTGCTGTATTGAAGGGTGCGCGTGAAATGCTCAAGCATCCCCCGGTGATTCTTTGCGTCCTCTCGAGCTATCGACACTGGCTCAACTGGATAGCCCACACGCTTGAGGCTCACCCAAAGATAACGGCGAGCATTGCTGTCAATGAACCTCAGGCCATAGGCCCTTTCGATAAGCGCAGCGACTGAAACCTTCCAGTACGGCTTCATGTTTATAAGGTCGACCAAGCGAATTTTCGGAAGGCGCGCGAACGCGGCTTTCAACTCTAAATCAGGCAGTAGCAATTCTGCCGCAAACTCATCAGCCTCATCCTCCATGGACTCATGGGGTACCTGATGAAGCACCAGATGAGCGAGCTCGTGCGCAAGCGTAAAGCGCCAGCGGTCTCCAGGGATGTCTTTGTTAATAAAAATAAGTGGCGGCATCTCCGCCAGTCGAAGGCTCGTCGCATCCATAGCAGATGTGCCGAAATCCGTCGGAACGACAATGACGCCTGCACTCTCGATTAGCGAGGTCAGATTGGTAAGCGGACCGTCTGGAACATTCCAGTAGGCGCGCAGAGCCTGCGCCGCTCGTGATGCGGTCCCGTACTGTTCAACCTCAAGCTCCGGCAGAGGCCGCTTTGGTACAATTTCGAGCGAATCCAAGAGTCGCTTCAAATTGATGCGAATACCATTTACCACGCCGTGTATGCGCTTCCGATCCTGTGCCTGTAGTGATGCCTTCTTGCGGTAAAAGTACGCACTAGACCCGAATCCTATGAGCTCCTCTTTTTGTGAAAGGAACTCAGGAGGGAAATCTAGAGCCTTTGCGAGCATTCCCGCGCGCACATCCTCAACCTCGCCCCATTCGCTGCCCTCAATTCGCGCAATGGTCGCTTGGCTTGTAGATACGAGTCGCGCGAGATCCTCCTGCGAGAGGCCGCGAATCTCGCGCGCGAGCACGACCATGGCCCCATTGATCTTCATGACATTCAGCGACTGGGTGATTCATCGGCGGGATTTCGCTTGAACGGCACAACGTCAGCACCGCGACGAGGCCTCACCACGGACTCGTCGATAGCATCGTCAACTTGTGGGCGGGCATCAAAGAAGTCGCTAACCACAGAATCGGCCGATTCTTCCGTCAACTCGGCGACCCAGTAGTAATCGTGCTCCCCATTCGGGCAAAGAACGAAGATTGCCTGTATCCGCTGCTCCGTGATGTCGAGCTGGTAGCCAATTTCAAGGTGAGCGAGGTCCGAGAGAAGCGGAACTTCTTCTTGGCGCTTGTATGCGAGCGCCTGTCCCGTCGGATGATTTGAGGTCTGCAAGTCGCGATCAACCTTCTTGAAGCGAATCGCAGCCACATCGTTCACAACAAGGGTGAACATCCGGTTGGGGCTTCGAACCTCTAGCTCGCCCGGATAGCTCTGCGCGTAAGTACTGATGCGTTCCTTGATATGGTCGTGGACGCAATTTGCGCGAGTCGTACTGCAGTGCGTCGCTCGGACTGCAGGCGAGTAGTTGTCGCAGGATAGGTAATCAGACCATGCGGACAGAATAGCCCGCCGCACGCCTTGGCAGTGGGTTCGAAGCAAGCTCTGAGCGTCGTTCCACGCTAGCAGTCCCATGGGGAACCTCAAGGATTTTGATGCTGCGACTATCCTCGCCTGAACTGCAAAACGCAAGAATTTTATTCATCATCCTATTCACGCTTTCTAGGAGGGCAGCCGGACGACGATCGTGAGCGATGGCCTCCGCCTACCAACGTTCCGTGCGACCTGATCGTCGATCAGCCGATGTGTCATCTCAGCGACAGGGCCAGCTCAGCGTCGTCTCGTGCCCGCTCAACCGTAAGCTTCGGCCTACGCCTGCCAACGATCTGAGCGATCTGATCGTCGATCAGTAGGCGCGTCGTCTCGGAGACGGGACCATTCCAATCTGGCCCCGCAAAAGTCTTGCTGCCTCCTCGAGGTCTCGAAGCGATCTCAAAGCTGCCTGCCGCGGCCCTTTGGCATGGGCAGCGACGAGCATCGACGCCAGAAAGCCGGCAGACCCTTGTAGATCGTGCACCAGCTTCTTCAGGCCGAATATTTCGTCAAAGAGACGCTGCAGGACCGCCCGCATGTCGTCGGGGTTATCCGTGCGTACCGGCGCTGAAAGGCAGCATGCCTCGCAACACGTCAGCGGCCTGTGTCGGCAGCGGCACGACGTGGGCGAAGCCCATCTTCATCTTCTCGGCCGACACCCACCATTCCTTCGACTCGAGGTCGATCTCGTCCCAACGCGCAGCGGCCACGATGCCAGGTCACATCGCCGTAAGCATGGCCAGGATCAGCGCAGCGCGCGTGACCGGCGACTGATAGCCATCGATCGCCACCACAACCGCGTGGATGTCGGCGGGCTCGATCGCCGCCGGGATGTGCCCTTTCTGGTAGTGGGCACGGTGCCGCGCAGTGACAGAAGCCGGCCGTCTTCACGAAGGCCCTTCTTGATGGCGAAGTCGACGATGCCGCCGAGGTACTGGCGCGCCTTGGCCGCCAGATCGGGGGCATGCTCGGCGACTCCTCGATAACCTTGGCAGCGGTCTGTGTGCTGAGGGTCGCGATCGACTGTGAGCGCAGCGCCGGCCTCAGGTAGGCGTCGACGACATAAGAGGTCTTGCGATAAGTCTCCGGCGCCCATCCCTTGCCCTTGGCTCCTTTGAGCTTCCGAGCAAGCCAGTGCTGCACCACGACTTCGAAGGCCCCTTCCTGCACTCACTGCGCGGAGGAACGCGCCTCGCGCTTCTCAGCAATGGGATCCCTGCCCTCGCGCAGTCGCGCGCGAATGCGGTCTCGCTCGCCACGGGCCTGCTGCAGGGACACCTCGGGGTAGCCTCCGATATCGGTGCGTCGCCCCTTCCCCTCTAAGACTTACTTCACGCGCCACCAGCGCGCACCAGAGAGCATCATGGAGACGTACAGGCCATTGCCGTCGTACAGCCGCTGTTCGCGTTCGGCGGGTTGGTGTTGCGTATGCGCAGCTCGGTGAGCGCTACCGCTTGGCGCGGCATGCCGGGTATCCCTACGGCTCGAAGTGGTATCCCCATCGGGGACAAGCGGAAGCCGGCGGAGCCTGGCGGAACAAAAAACCCCGCATTTCTGCGGGGTTTTTTTGGGAATCTTCCGGTCGCCTGTGGCGTCCGGCGGATCATCATGTGGTGCCCAGGAGAGGACTCGAACCTCCACGGTTTTACCCGCTAGTACCTGAAACTAGTGCGTCTACCAATTCCGCCACCTGGGCATACCGGCCGTCAGTGCCGACCGGGGCGCGAACAATACGGTTCACCTGCCGCATTGTCAACGGAAAATTGCAGCTTCGCGACGCGCGCGAAGCTGCCCTGCTCGCTTACCAGATCACCACGCGCACGTCGTCCGGACGCACCATCGGATCGCCGGCCTTGCAGTCGAACGCGGCCGCGAAGCTCGGCAGGTTCGACGGCGCGCCGATCGCGCGGAAATTGGCCGGCGCGTGCGAGTCGGTGGTCAGGCGGACCTTCAGTTCGGCCGGCGTGAAGTTGCGGCGCCAGACCGTCGCCCAGTTGAGGAAGAAGCGCTGGTCCTGCGTGAAGCCGTCGATCTTCGGGTCGGTGAAGCCGTCGCCCTGGGCACGCTTCATCGCGTCGTAGGCGACCGCCAGACCGCCCAGATCGGCGATGTTCTCGCCCATCGTCAGCTTGCCGTTGACGTGGATGCCGTCGATCGACTCGTAGGCGTCGAACTGCGCGCCGAGCTTGGCGGTGCGCTGTTCGAAACCGGCGCGGTCGGCATCGGTCCACCAGTTGTCGAAATTGCCCTTGGCGTCGAACTTGCTGCCCTGGTCGTCGTAGCCGTGCAGCATCTCGTGGCCGATCACCGCGACGATGCCGCCGTAGTTGAGCGCGTCGTCGGCCTTCGGATCGAAGAACGGAGGCTGCAGGATGCCGGCCGGGAACACGATCTCGTTGCGCGTGGAGTTGTAGTAGGCGTTGACGGTCTGCGGCGGCATGTACCACTCGTCGCGGTCGACCGCCTTGCCGATCTTCGAGTAGCGGTAGCGCGCGTTGAACGCGATCGCCGCGACGACGTTGTCGGCGTAGCTGTCGCGCGTGAACGTCAGGCCGGTCCAGTCGCGCCACTTGTCCGGATAGCCGATCTTCGGCGTGAAGGTCGACCACTTCTCGAGCGCCTTGACCTTGGTCTCATCGCCCATCCATTCGAGGTTCTCGAGCCGGTGCTTGAGCGCCTGGCTGAGATTGCCGACCAGCTGCTCCATCTTGGCCTTGGACTCCGGCGGGAAGGCGACGTCGACGTAGAGCTGGCCGAGCGTCTCGCCGGCCAGTCCGTTGAGCGTGTTGAGCACGCGCTTCCAGCGCGGCTGCTGCTCGGCCTGGCCGCGCAGTGCCTGGTTGTAGAACGCGAAGTTCTGGTCGGCGAACGCGTCGCTGAGATACGGCGCGGCGTTGTCGATCTCGTGGAAGCGCAGGTAGGCCTGCCAGGTCGAGACCGGCACGTCGACCAGCATCTTGTCCATCTCGGTGAAGAAGTCGCGCATCGACAGCGAGAACATCTGCGGCTGCTGGACGCCGACCGCATCGAACAGCGCGGTCCACGAGAAGTTCGGCGTCAGCGCGTCGGCCTCGGCGACCGTGGCCGGCTGGTAGCGCTTGGCCGGATCGCGCAGTTCCACGCGCGGCAGCGAGGCCTTGGCCAGACGCGTCTCGAGCGCCATCACGGCCTCGGCCTGCGTCGCGGCGGACGCGGCATCGACGCCGGACAGCTCGAGCATCTTCCTGACGTGCTCGACGAAGGCGGTGCGCGCCTTCTGGTAGTCCTCACGATCCTCCAGGTAGTAGGCGCGCTCCGGCAGCGACAGACCGCCCTGCCCGGCATAGGCGATGACCATCTCGGAGTTCTTGTAGTCGGCATTGCCGCCGAAGCTGAACAATACGCCGCGGCCTTGCGCATAGGCGTCGCGCACGTAGGCCGCCACGGCGGCCGGCGAGTCGATCGCGGCGATCCGCTCGAAGAACGGCGCGAGCGGCTTGGCGCCGGCGGCGTTGATCGCGTCCGCATTCAGGCCCGAGGCGTAGAAGTCGCCGACCAGCTTCTCGACGCCGGTCGCATCGGCGCGCGCGGCGGCGGCCTCGGCGATCTTCTGCTGCAGCTCGAGCGAGCGCTCCCCGAGAATTTCGAAGCTGCCCCAGGTCGTGCGGTCCGACGGCACCGGATTGGCGGCCAGCCACTTGCCGTTGACGTAGGCGTTGAGGTCGGTGCAGGCCGGTACGGCGGGGTCGAGATCGCCGGCGTTGAACGCGATCATCGGCGTCTTCAAGGCCTTGGGATCGATCGACGCGGCGGCCGGCGCGGACTTGTCGGCCGCCGCCGGAGCCGGATCGGCGGCCGGCGTCTGCGCCTGCTGGCAGGCGGCCAGGACGGTCGTGATCGAGAAAGCCAGGATGAGGGGTCTGGCGTGGCGCATGCGCATGGGCGGCTCCGGCTGAGAGGCAATCCGCCAATGTAGGCGATCCGGCCGCCGCGCGGGTAGTTCGAAAGTCACGGTACGCGCTGCATGCCGGCCCATCGATCGCGCGACGGGCCGCGAAACGTGACGGATGGCGCGCTATCGTCAGGGAGCCTGCCGGCGGTGATTCCGCTCAGAGCCGATCGCGTGCCCGATGGCGAGGTCGCCGTAGGCGCGCGGAGCCGGCGCGGGATGCACGCCGGCCCTGCGGGATCGATCAGGCGAACGGATCGCGCAGGACGATCGTGTCGTCACGGTCGGCGCCGGTCGCGACCAGGGCGAGGTGGCAGCCGGACAGCTCCTCGACCGCGCGCAGATAGGCACGCGCGGCCGGCGGCAGCTTGTTCCAGTCGCGCACGCCGGAGGTCGGCTCCTCCCAGCCCGGAAATTCCAGATACACCGGCTTGCACTCGGCCCAGCCATCGGCGTCGAGCGGTGCCAGTTCGCGCCGCTTGCCGCGGTATTCGTAGGCGATGCAGACCTTGATCGTCGGCAGGCCGTCGAGCACGTCGAGCTTGGTGATCGCCAGGCCGTTGATCGCGTTGATCTGGGTCGCGCGCTTGAGCGCGACCAGGTCGATCCAGCCGCAGCGGCGCGGCCGGCCGGTGCTGGCGCCGAACTCGTTGCCGACCTTGCGCAGGCGCTCGCCCATCTCGTCATTGAGCTCGGTCGGGAAAGGACCGCCGCCGACGCGCGTCGCATAGGCCTTGCAGATGCCGAGCACGTAATCGATGTCGCAGGCGCCGACGCCGGTGCCGGCCAGTGCGCCGCCGACCGTCGTGTTCGACGAGGTCACGTACGGATACGTGCCGTGATCGATGTCGAGCAGCGCACCCTGCGCGCCTTCGAACAGGATGTGCTGGCCGGCACGTCGCGCGTCGTACAGCAGCGTCGAGACGTCGTCGATCATCGGACGCAGGTACTCGGCGAACGCCATCGCGTCCTCGAGCACGCGGTCGTAGTCGACCGCCTCGGCCTTGAGCCACTGCGTCAGCACGAAGTTGTGGTAGTCGACCGCCGCACGGACCTTCTCGGGCAGTTCGGACGGATACATCAGATCGGCGACACGGATACTGCGGCGCGCGACCTTGTCCTCGTAGGCCGGACCGATGCCGCGGCCGGTCGTGCCGATCGCCTTGGCGCCGGATGCGCGCTCACGGGCCTGATCGACCGCGATGTGGTACGGCATGATCAGCGGCGTGGCCGGGCTGATCTTGAGCCGCGAACGCACCTCCACGCCCTGCTCCTCGAGCTCGGCGATCTCGCTCTTGAGCGCCGCCGGCGACAGCACGACGCCGTTGCCGATCAGGCATTGCACGCCCTCGCGGAGAATGCCCGACGGGATCAGATGCAGCACGGTCTTCTTGCCGCCGATCACCAGGGTGTGCCCGGCATTGTGGCCGCCCTGGAAGCGCGCGACCGCACTGACCCGCTCGGTCAGCAGGTCGACGATCTTGCCTTTGCCTTCGTCGCCCCACTGCGCACCCAGAATGACTACCGACTTGCCCATGTTGATTCTCGCTTCGTTGATCAGGCCCCACTGTGGGGCGACGTCGGCGACTAGGCTCGCGATCCTCGCTCGCCAAGTCGCCCGGCCTTCGGCTTCCTGCCTGCGGCGCTCGCCGGAGCGCAATGCCATTCAAGGCATTGCGCTAATTCCCGGCTCGCCCCCACTGCGCACCCAGAATGACTACCGACTTGCCCATGTTGATTCTCGCTTCGTTGATCAGGCCCCACTGTGGGGCGACGTCGGCGACCAGGCTCGCGATCCTCGCTGGCCCGGCCACCCGTCCATTCGTTCCGATCCGGCAGGCCAGCTGCGCCATGCGGCGCGGCCAGCATACGCCGATCGGGATACCGATTTCTTTCAGGCCGGACGCTTCAGCCGGCCCAGCGCAGCGCGATCAGGCCGACCACGATCATGCCGAGGCCGATCATGCGCAGGCTGCGCTCGTCGAGCTGCCGAGCCTGCTCGACCATCCGCTTCCAGCCGCCCGGAGCCGCGAACAGCAGCAGCCCCTCGAGCACCAGGACCAGGCACAGCGCGGCCCACAGCGTGGTTCCGCTCACCGGCCTACTTGCTGCTCTTGAGGTAGCGCAGGAACTCCGATTCGGGATCGAGCAGCAGCACGCCGTTGCCGCCCTTGAACGACTCGCGGTAGGCGTCCAGGCTCCGGTAGAACCCGTAGAACTCCGGATCGCCGCCGTAGGCCGAGGCATAGATCTTGGCCGCCTCGCCGTCGCCCTCGCCTCGCGTCTTCTGCGCGTCGCGGTAGGCGTCGGCCTTGATGACCTGCATCTCGCGGCGCGCTTCGGCGCGGATCCGTTCGGCCGCTTCCTCGCCCTCGGCGCGCAGCGAGTCGGCGACCTGCTTGCGCTCCGAACGCATGCGCTCGTAGACCGAGCGCAGCACGGCGCTCTCCTCGGGCAGGTCCACGCGCTTGATGCGCACGTCGATGATCTCGACACCGAAGTTCTGCGAGGCGCGGTTCGCGCCGAGCACGAGGCCGGCGGTCATGTCCGAACGCGCACTCGAGACCACCTGCTGCAGCGTGCGCGAATTGATCGCGGTACGCATGCCTTCCTTGACGATCGGGCCGAGACGCTGCTGCGCGCGCTGCTCGTCGCCGGCCATCGCGGTGTAGTACTTGCCCGAATCGACGATGCGCCACTTGACGACGAAATCGACGTTGACGTCCTTCTTCTCCGACGTCAGATAGCGCTCGGGCGCCGAGTCCAGCGTCAGCACGCGTTTGTCGAAAAGCCGCACCTGCTGGATCAGCGGCACCTTGAAATGCAGACCGGGCTCGTAGCCGGACTTGACGATACGGCCGAACTGCAGCAGCAGCGCGGTCTGCGCCTCGCTGACGACGAAGGTCGAATTGATCCCGAGCAGGACCAGCAGTGCGAGTACGACGGCGGTAGCGGTACGCATGTCAGCGTCCTCCCTTCGGAGCCTGCGGAGTCGCCATCACCGACGGCATCGGATCGGGCGGCGTCTGCGGCTGCGCCGCGCTCGTGCCCGGCGCAGGCAGATAGAACACGTTCTTGCCGTCGGTGAAGTCGATGATCTTGTTGCTCTCGCCGAGCACCTGCTGCATCGTCTCGATGTACAGACGGCGGCGCGTGACCTCGGGCGCGGCGCGGTACTCCTCGGCGATCAGCCGGAAGCGATCGGCGTCGCCCTGTGCCTTGGCGACGCGCTCGGCCTTGTAGCCGGCGGCCTCGGCGAGAATCCGGGCGGCTTCGCCGCGCGCCTCGGGCACCAGCCGCTTGGCGTCGGCATCGGCGAGGTTGCTCGAGCGCTGACGATCCTCGCGCGCGCTGATCGCATCGTCGAACGCGTCCTTGACCTCCTGTGGCGGACGCACGTTCTGGAAGTTGAGCTCGGTCACTTCCAGGCCGGCCTCGTAGCGGTCGAGGGTCTGCTGCAGGATGCGCTTGACCTGGTTGGCGAGCTCCGCGCTCGGATTGGCCGGCGTCGGCTCGCCTTCGACCTCGACGACCTGGTCGGGCATGATCGAATTGAGATTGCTCGAGCCGATGACCTCGCGGACCGCGCTCTCGGCGGCCTGCTTGAGCGTCTCGTCGGGCTTGTCGACGTTGAACAGGTAGCGCCGCGCGTCGGAGACCTCGTACTGCACGTTGAACTCGGCCTGGACGATGTTCTCGTCGCGCGTCAGCATGCGGACCTGATCGGAGATCGAGCGGATCGTCGCGTCGACCTTCTCGACCGACTCGATCGGGCGCGGCCACTTGAGGTTGAGGCCCGGCGTCATCGCGCGCGAGTACTCGCCGAAGCGCAGCACCGCGCCGTGCTGGCGCGCGTCGATCAGCGCCCACGAATCGAGCAGCAGCCAGGCGATCAGCACGCCGACCACGGCGATGCCGATTCCGCCGCCACCGCCGCTGCCGCCGCCGGTCAGGCGCGCGAAGAAGTTGCGGATCCTGCGGAAGAACGCGTCCAGGTCCGGCGGCATGCCGCCACCGTTGCCACCGCCGCCGTCACGCCACGGATCGCGTTTGCCGCTACCGGGTTCGTTCCAAGCCATCGATTTCGTACCTCGTTGCCTTGAACGGCCGCCGCGCGAGGCGTGACCGTCGATGATTCCGAATCGGGAAAGGCAACCGCCGGCGTCGCGATGACGCGATCAATGCGCAGTTGCCCGGGGATTGTAGGTTTCGTCCTCGGACGGGGCAAGCAAGCGCTCGCGCAGCCATGCGCCGTCGCCGTCGGGCAGGCCGAACATCGGCTCGACCAGTAGACGCGGCGCGTCGATGCGGATGCGCCAGCCGGCCTCGTCCGCGCTTTCCTCGGCGACGATGCCCTGCTGATGCAGGCGCGCACGCAGACGGCCGGCCGTCGGCGGCAGCTGCAGCACGGCATCGACCCGTTCGGCCGCCAGGCGGCCGGCGATCGCCTCGCGCAGCAGATCCATGCCGCGCCGGTCGCGCGCCGAGACCGACACGCGCGGCGGCGCCCCGGCTTCGCCGGCGTCCAGGCGCGGCTCGAGGCCTTCGATCTGATCGATCTTGTTGTAGACCAGGACCTGCGGCACGTCGCCGGCGCCGATCTCGGCCAGCACCGCCTCGACGTCGACGATGCGCTGCTCGCGCTCCGGATCGGCCACGTCGATCACGTGCAGCAGCAGATCGGCGTCGCGCGCCTCGGCCAGCGTCGAGCGGAACGCCGCGACCAGATCGTGCGGCAGATCGCGGATGAAGCCGACCGTGTCGGCGAGCAGCGCCGGTCCGCTGTCCAGATCCGGCAGCCGCCGCAAGGTCGGGTCGAGCGTCGCGAACAGCTGATCGGCCGCGTAGACGCCGGCACCGGTCAACGCATTGAACAGCGTGGACTTGCCGGCGTTGGTGTAGCCGACCAGAGCGACCACCGGCAGCTCGTTGCGCAGCCTCGCGCGGCGCGCCTGCGCGCGCTGCGTGGCGACCTTGTCGAGCCGCTTCTGCAGCTGCTTCATGCGCTCGCCGAGCAGGCGGCGGTCGAGTTCGAGCTGGGTCTCGCCGGGACCGCGCAGACCGATCGCGCCGCCACGCTGGCGCTCCAGATGCGTCCAGCCGCGCACCAGCCGCGTCGACATGTGCTTGAGCTGGGCCAGCTCGACCTGCAGCTTGCCTTCGTGCGAGCGCGCGCGCTGCGCGAAGATGTCGAGGATCAGACCGGTACGGTCGACCACGCGACAGGCCGTCAGCTTCTCGAGATTGCGCTCCTGGACCGGGCTCAGCGCGTGATTGACCAGGATCAGGTCGGCGCCGAGCGCCTCGCGCTGCGACTTGAGTTCGTCGGCCTTGCCGGTGCCGACGAAATAGCGTGGGTTCGGCCGCTCGACACGCGCGCTGAGACTGCCGACCACGCTCGCGCCGGCCGAGCGGGCGAGCTCGGCGAATTCCTCGAGCAGGACCGGATCGTTGCCTCCCGGCGGCTGCGGCTGCAGCAGCAGCGCGCGCTCGCCCTTTCTGGATCGCTCGAACAGTGCGGTCTACCTCGGATCAATCCGGATCGGCGGAATCGCCGGCGGCACCGGCGCTGTCCGGGCCGGCGATGCGCACGTTGCGCGTGGGTACCACGGTCGAGATGGCGTGCTTGTAGACCATCTGGCTGACGGTATTGCGCAGCAGGACGACGAACTGATCGAACGACTCGATCGTGCCCTGCAGCTTGATGCCGTTGACGAGATAGATCGACACCGGCACGCGTTCGCGCCGAAGTGCATTGAGGAACGGATCCTGCAATGACTGCCCCTTTGACATTTTCATTCTCCTGGCGACGCTACCCGAACCGGACAAAACGAGCACCGCACGCAACATGCGTGCGGTATGGCCCCGGTTCAATGTCCGTTATCTTAGGGAAACGGCGGCCAAGTTCCAATGTCGGCCTCACGTTTCGGGTGATCCCAGGAACTGCGCGAGCGCCCGTCGGGCGACCTGCGCATGCCGTTCGTCCTCCGGGTTCAGCCAGCGCGCGTCGAGCTCGCTGCGCAGCCAGGTGATCTGCCGCTTGGCCAGCTGCCGCGTCGCGAAGATCGCGCGATCGCGCATACCGGCCGTGTCGGTCGAGCCGTCCAGGTGCTCCCAGACCTGACGATAGCCGACTGCGCGCATCGCCGGCGCATCGGCGTCCAGGCCGGGACGCGCGCGCAGGGTACGCACCTCTTCGATGAATCCCGCCTCGAACATCGCTTCCAGACGCTGTGCGATCCGCGCATGTAGCGGCGCGCGGTCGGCCGGCACCAGGGCGAGCTTGAGCACGCGCCACGGAAAGCGCTCGCGCGGCCTGCCCTGCTGGTCCGACAGCGGCCGGCCCGACAGCTCGATCACCTCCAGCGCGCGCTGGATGCGCTGGCCGTCGGCCGGCCCGATTCGCGCGGCAGCTGCCGGGTCGCGTTCGGCCAGACGCGCATGCAGCGCCGGCCAGCCGAGCGTGTCCGCCTCGGCCGCCAGCCGTGCGCGGACGGCCGGATCGGCGACCGGCAGGTCGGACAGGCCGCGCTGAAGTGCGTGGAAGTACAGCATCGTGCCGCCGACCAGCAGCGGCACCCTGCCCGACCGCGTCACCGCGTCCATCGCGCGACGCGCGTCGGACGCGAACTCGGAGGCCGAATAGGCATGCTCCGGATCGCGGATGTCGATCAGCGCATGCGGATGGCGCCGCAGCGTCTGGGCATCGGGCTTGGCGGCGCCGATGTCGAGTCCGCGATACACCAGCGCCGAGTCGACGCTGATCAGGCC
Source organism: Rhodanobacter denitrificans (assembly GCA_003241385.1). Lineage (GTDB taxonomy): Bacteria > Pseudomonadota > Gammaproteobacteria > Xanthomonadales > Rhodanobacteraceae > Dokdonella > Dokdonella denitrificans_A. The sequence continues at coordinate 151,226 of QFPO01000001.1, read as the reverse complement.
GACGTCGAAGCGAGTCGCGAGCGCGCAGGCCAGCGCCGTCTTGCCGGACGCCGTCGGCCCCATCAGGAAGATCGCGGGAGGACGCGTATCGGCCGCCATGAAGGCCTCGGGAGACAGGCGCTCAGCGTACGCCCATTTCCTGCAGCAGATTGCTCGCGCCGTCGACCTTGTCCATGACCCACAGCATGTAGCGCACGTCGACCTGGATCGAGCGCGTCAGCGCCGGGTTGAACAGCCAGTCCGCGCTGACGCTCTCCCAGACGCCGTCGAAGGCCAGGCCGACCAGCCGCCCGCGCGCGTCGAGCGTCGGCGAGCCGGAGTTGCCGCCGGTGATGTCGAGATCGGCCAGGAAGTCGACCGGCACCGAGCCGATCGCCGGATTGACGTAGCGGCCGTAGTCCTTGGCGCGGATCCGCTCGACCACCTTCTCGGGCGTATCGAACGGATCGACGCCGGTGGTCTTGGCGACGATGCCCTCGAGCGTCGTGAACGGGAAGAACTCCGCACCGTCCTTCTTGAGGCCCTGCACCTTGCCGTAGGTCAGCCGCAGCGAGCTGTTCGCATCCGGATAGACCGCCCGCCCCTGCGACTGGTTAAACGCGATCATTGCCTGCATGTAGCGCGGCCGCAGCTTCATCTCGTCGCCGGCGCGCATCTTGCGCTCGCGCTCGATGCGCAGCAGATCCGGCATCAGCGCGACGATCAGACGATAGGCGGCATCGTCCGAGGCCTCGATCTGCTTACGCGACAGCTTCAGTCCGGCCAGTCGCGCATCGGTACCGCCGAGCGCGCTGCCGGCATACAGCGCGGCGACCTTGGCGTCGACCTGCGCGGCATCGGCGCCGAGCCACTGATCGAGCGCCGCGACGCGCTGCTCGGCCGGCAGTTGCTGATAGCGCTTGAGCACGTAGGCGAGGATGCGCGCGTCGGTGGCCGGGTCGCCGCGACGCTCCATCTGGCGCAGATTGCCCTCGATGCGCGCCTCATCGCGAGGCTGGTAGCCCGCTTCGCGATCGAGCGCCGGCTTGTCGCGCTCGATCGCGAGACGGTAGACGCTGTAGGCGGCGCTGTAGAGCTGGGTGCGCTGCAGATAGCCGAGCAGCAGGTCGCGGTCACGCGTCGCGCGCTGGCCGGCCAGCAGCGTGTCCAGTGCGGTGATGTCGGCGCGCAGGGCGGCTTCCTCGGCGCCCTGTTGGGCCAGCCAGGCGTCGAGTTCCGCCTCGCGCGCACGCTTGGTCGCGACCGCATCGGCACGGCCGAGGCCCTCGAGCTGGCCACCGTAGTTCTTGAGCACGTTGTTGAAGCTCGCGACCGAGCTGGCGTACTTGACCGCCACCTCCGGATCGCGCCGGCCCTCGGCGTCGATGATGCCGAGGATGTCGGTGACGATCTGCTGCTGGACCGGATACGACCAGTCGATCGCATCGGCGACCTCGGCGGAACGCCGGTAGCGATTGGTGCGTCCCGGATAGCCGGTCACCATGACGAAATCGCCGGCCTGCACGCCGTCGGCGTTGACCGGCAGCACGTGGGCAGGCTTGTACGGCACGTTGTCCTTCGAGTACGCCGCGGACTTGCCATCCTTGCCGACGTAGGCGCGCAGGAAGCTGAAGTCGCCGGTGTGGCGCGGCCACATCCAGTTGTCGACGTCGCCGCCGAACTTGCCGACCGCGCCGGCCGGCGCGTAGACGAGCCGGACGTCGCGGATCTCGCGCTGGCGGATCAGCTGATAGCTGGCGCCGCCGTAGAACGTCGATACGCTGCAGCGTAGGCCGCCGGGCTTCTCGCAGCGCGCGACGATCTCCTTCTCGGCGCGGTCGATCGTCTCGAAGCGCGCATAGCCGTCCATATCCGGCTTGACGCGAGCGTTGATCTCGCGCGTGACGTCGCGGATCTCCTCGGTCACGTAGACGCGCAGGTTCGGATCGCCCGGCAGTTCCTCCTCGAACCGGCGCGCCAGAAAGCCGTTCTTGATCAGGTTGCGCTCGGCCGTCGAGTTGTACTGGATCGCGCCGTAGGCGCAGTGATGATTGGTGACGATCAGACCCTGCGGCGACACGAACGAGGCCGTGCAGAAGCCGAGGCTGACGATCGCGCCCATGGTCGGGCCGGTCAGGTCGGTCAGATCGTGCGGATCGAGCTGAAGCCCAGCCGCCTTGAGGTCGGCGGCGATCGCCGGCAGCTGCGCCGGCTGCCACATGCCCTCGGTCGCGAGGGCGGGCGTGGTGACGAGGAGAGCCAGGACGAATGCCAGCGATGAACGGCGATGCATGGGAGACCTTAGGCGAAAACAAACCGCCGATGGTGCCCCATCGATCCCGCCCGATGCGCAGGACAGAAGTCATGCCCGGAGGCACGCCAAAAAAAACGCCCCGGCGAACCGGGGCGTCGTTTTCACGCGATGAAGCGCAGTATCACTCGATCGTGAAGTCCTGCAGCGACACCGGCAGACCCTGGCCGGCGAGCGCGGCGATGATCTTGACGGCGCTGAACGGACCAAGCGAAGCGATGTCCGCCGGCTCCGGCGTGGCGCAGTCCGGGGCACGCAGATAGGTGATACCCGAACCGGTCCCGTTGGAGCCGAACACGAAGGCGCTGGCCGACGGCTCGAGGTCCGGCTGGAACAGCTCGACGACGATGTCCTTGGTCGCCGGATCGTCGATGACCGCGGCCGGCGAGATCGGCAGGTCCAGCTCGGCCAGGACGTTGCCGTCCGGCGAGGTGAACGGCGCCGAACCGATCAGGGTCAGGTTGGCGGTCGTCAGTGCGCTGCTGGTCGGGATCGTGTAGACGCGCACTTCCATGCCGGTCACGTCGCTGCCGGTACCCGAGGTCGTGCTCTCGATGCCGATATGGACCGACGACACGCTGGCGCCCGGCGTGGTGCCGGCGGCCAGCACATAACGGCGGTAGTAGCTGTTCTCGGCCGTGGTGGCCAAGCCGTCCGCGCCACAGGCGACGGTGCCCTGGACCGGGGCGCAGTCCGTGTTGTAGCTGAGGTTGCCCGGGCCGGTCGGGCAGGCAGCGGCCGGCGCGTTGCCGAGCGACTGGGTCGTGGTGCTGAAGCTGGCAGCCTGGGCACCGGCAGCGCAGAACAGGCCGACGGAAAGGGCAAGAAGGGTCTTGGACACTACACGTTCTCCGGAATGGGGCAGAAACCGCCCGCGTTGACGAACTTCCCAGGAGAAACCCCCTCCCGGGCTTTGGGCAACCGTTCGAATGACGTCCAGCAGACTGGACGCACGAAATCTATTTAACAATTCGAGCACATTCAGGCTGCGGACGCAACAGGCGATAAGTCATCATTTTTCGATCATTTTCCGTACGAGGCAGTATGGCCCATCCGCGATCGCACGCGATCGACGGTCGTGAGCGGGGCTCGCTGCATCGCAGCGCATCGCGCGTCCGTCGTGGACCTATAATCCGCGCCCTCCTCACGACTGCGACGACCTGCATGAAGGCCTTGGTGAAACGCGAGCCCGGCAAGGGCATCTGGCTCGAAGACGTGCCGCTGCCCGAGATCGGACCCAACGACGTCCTGATCAAGCTCGAGAAGACCGCGATCTGCGGCACCGATCTGCACATCTATCTGTGGGACGAGTGGTCGCAGCGCACGATCAAACCGGGCCTGGTGATCGGCCACGAGTTCGTCGGCCGGATCGTCGACCTCGGTCCCGGCGTTCGCGGCTACGAGGTCGGCCAGCGCGTTTCTGCCGAGGGCCACATCGTCTGCGGCGTCTGCCGCAACTGCCGCGCCGGCCGCCAGCACCTGTGCCCGAACACCGTCGGCATCGGCGTCAACCGCCACGGCGCGTTCGCCGAGTACATCGCGATGCCGGCGTCGAACCTGTGGCCGATTCCCGACCCGATCCCGTCGGAACTGGCCGCCTTCTTCGACCCGTACGGCAATGCGGCTCACTGCGCGCTGGAGTTCGACCTGATCGGCGAGGACGTGCTGATCACCGGTGCCGGCCCGATCGGCGTGATCGCGGCCGGCATCGCCAAGCACGTCGGCGCGCGCAACGTCGTGGTCACCGATGTCAACGACTACCGCCTCAAGCTGGCCGCCGACATGGGCGCCACGCGCGTCGTCAACGTCTCCAAGCAGTCGCTGCGCGACGTCGTCAAGGATCTGCACATCGAAGGCTTCGACGTCGGCCTCGAGATGAGCGGCAATCCGCGCGCGTTCAACGACATGCTCGACTGCATGTACCACGGCGGCAAGATCGCCCTGCTCGGCATCCAGCCCAAGGGCGCCGGCATCGACTGGGACAAGGTGATCTTCAAGGGCCTGGTGCTGCACGGCATCTACGGACGCCGCATGTACGAGACCTGGTACAAGATGACGCAGATGGTGCTGACCGGTTTCCCGTTGCAGAAGGTACTGACGCATCAGATCCACATCGACGACTTCCAGAAGGGCTTCGATCTGATGGAGGCCGGCAACTGCGGCAAGGTGGTGTGCTCCTGGAACTGAGGCTCATCGCGACGATCATCGCCCTCGCCCGCGACGGATGCGGCAGGGGGCAAAGCGGCTGCTTCCGGAGCGGCAACTGAAAGTCCATCGGCTGACGCAGACCCTCGAAGCGGCACTGGCCGTGCTGCCGGCCGGGCCGCTTCTCGTGGCCTACAGCGGCGGGCTCGATTCCTCGGCGCTGCTGCACGCGCTGGCCGGCCTGGACGCGGCGCGCCTGCGCGGACTGAGCGCGCTGCACGTGGATCATGCGCTGCAGCCCGACAGCCGGGCCTGGTCCGAGCACTGCCAGCGCTTCGCGCAAGCGCTCGGCGTGCCGATCCGGCGGATCACGATCGAGGTCGGATCCGGCACCGGCTTCGGGCCGGAAGCGGCGGCGCGGCGCGCGCGCTACGGTGCGATCGAGACCGTGCTCGCCCCGGGCGAGATCCTCGCGCTCGCCCATCACCGCGACGACCAGGCCGAGACGGTCCTGCTCAAGCTGATGCGCGGCTCGGGGCCGGAAGGCCTGGGCGCGATGCGCACGCTGCGTCCGCTCGGGCTCGGGCACGCCTGGCGGCCGCTGCTGGATCTGCCGCAGGCGGCGCTGCGCGATTATGCGACCGTGCACGGGCTGGCCTGGGTCCAGGATCCGAGCAATTTCGACATGACGATCGACCGCAATCTGGTCCGCGCGCAGATCCTGCCGCGTCTGCGCGAGCGCTGGCCCGAGGCCGATGCCAGCATCGTCATGGCGTCGGCCTGGGCGCGGGCGGCTGCCGACTTCATCGAGGGCGCGGCCGAACAGGCGCTGGCCTCGCTACAGGGACTCGATCCGGCCACGCTGCGCTGTCGCGGCTGGCTCGACCTGCCCGAAGCGCTGCGCGATCCGGCGCTGCGGCGCTGGCTGCGCGGACTGGGCCTGCCGGAACCGACGCATTTCCAGACCGCCGAACTGCTGCGCCAGCTGGCCGAGGCCGGCGACGATCGCCAGCCCTGCGTGCGCTGGCCCGGTGCCGAGGTGCGCCGCTATCGCGATCTCCTCTACGCTTCGGCACCGCTGCGATCGCCGCCGCTGGACTGGACCGCGCGTCTGGACCGCGGCGACGTCGAGCTGCCGGCCGAACTCGGTGTTCTGCGTCTGGCCGTCGACGCCGGCGCACCCGGTGCCGAGACGGTCCCCCCGCTCCACGTGCGGTTCCGCCGCGGCGGCGAAGCGATCCGCCTGCCCGGCAGCGAGCACCGTCGCGATCTGGCGCAGCTGTTCCAGGAGTCCGGCCTGCCGCCGTGGGAGCGCGGCCGCCTGCCGCTGGTGTTCGGCGAGGACGGCACACTGCTGGCGGTGGCCGACCTGTGGACCAGCGAGGAAGGACAGGCCGTGTTCGCGCGCCTGGGCCGCCGCGTGCACTGGATTGGATACGCCGGAACACGCGGCTGACGCCATTGAACTTGACCGAGCGCTGGGCTACTTTTCGCGCATGCCCGATCCGACCGACGACAGCACGACGCAGGTGGCCCAGTTCGAGCGCTCGCTCGACGAACTCGAGCAGCTCGTCGCGCGCATGGAGCACGGCGATCTGAGCCTCGACGAGTCGCTGCATTCGTTCGAGCGCGGCATTGCGCTCTACCGCAGCTGCCAGGGCGCGCTGGAGCAGGCCGAGCTGCGCGTGCAGCAGCTGCTCGATCCCGAAGCGCTTGCCTCGGCCAGACCCTTCGATCCCGAAACCCCCTGAGTGCGCGAACTCCCGCCCGATCTGCAGGCGCTGTCGAGCCGCGCCGACGCGGCGCTCGCGCGCGTCCTGCCCGATGAGGCGACGCCGCCGGTGCCGCTGCATCGCGCGATGCGCTATGCGGTGCTCGGCGGCGGCAAGCGGATGCGTCCGCTGCTGGTCTATGCGGCGGGCCTGGCGCTCGGCGCGCCGCTGGAGCGGCTCGATGCACCGGCTGCCGCGGTCGAGATCATCCACGCCTACTCGCTCGTGCACGACGACCTGCCGGCGATGGACGACGATGCGCTGCGGCGCGGCCAGCCGACCTGTCACGTCGCGTTCGGCGAGGCGATGGCGATCCTGGCCGGCGACGCCCTGCAGGCGCTGGCGTTCGAGGTGCTCGGCGATGCCCCGGCGCTCGATGCCGAACCGGCCGTCCACCTCGACATGCTGCGCGTCCTGGCCAAGGCCTGCGGATCGCAGGGCATGGCCGGCGGACAGGCGCTCGATCTGGCTTCGGTCGGACAGCGGCTCGACCCGGCGGCGCTCGAACGCATGCACGTCCACAAGACCGGTGCGCTGATCCGAGCGTCGGTGCGTCTGGGTGCGCTCGCAGCCGGCTGCCGCGACGAGGCCGTGCTGGACAGGATCGACCGCTACGGCCATTGCGTCGGCCTGGCGTTCCAGATTCGCGACGACATCCTCGACGTCGAGGGCAGCACCGACCAGCTCGGCAAGACCGCCGGCAAGGACCAGGCGCATGCCAAGCCGACCTATCCGGCGATCCTCGGCATGGCGGCCTCGCGTGCGCAGCTGGCGGCAATGACCGAACAGGCGCTCGCCGACGCGGCGACGTTCGGCGCGGGCGGCCGCGCATTGAGCGATCTGGCCCGCTTCGTCGCGCTGCGCGAGAGCTGACCGCGGCCGCATCGCGTCACATCCCTGGCGCCTTCGCGGGTCAGTGCGGATAATCCGCGCCCCTTCGCCGTATTGGAGTCGACACGCGCATGCAGCTCAAGCCCGGACAACGCTGGATCTCCAATGCCGAACCCGAACTCGGCCTCGGCACGATCCTGCGCGTCGAGGGCCGCAGCGTGCAGGTGCTGTATGCGACCTCCGGCGTGCTGCGCCACTACGCCGTGCACGCCGCGCCGCTGACGCGCGCCGAGTTTCGCGCCGGTCAGAAGATCCAGGGCAAGGGTCTGTCATTCACGGTCGAGCGCGTCGAGGACGAGGACGGCCTGCTCGTCTATCACGGCGATGGCCAGCGGCTGGCCGAGTCCGAACTCGACGACACGCAGCCGATCTCGCGTGCCGACGAGCGCCTGATCTCGGTGCGTCTGGACCGCAGCGATCGCTTCGATTTCCGGCTCGACGCGCTCGGCCGGCGCGCAGCGGCGCTGCGTTCGCCGGCCTGGGGCCTGGCCTCGGCACGGATCGACCTGATTCCGCATCAGCTCAAGGTGGCCGCATCGGCGGTCGGACGGCAGCCGCTGCGCGTGCTGCTGGCCGACGAGGTCGGCCTCGGCAAGACGATCGAGGCCGGCATGATCGTCAGCCGCCTGATCGCGACCGGGCGCGCCGGACGCGTGCTCGTGCTACTGCCCGAAAGCCTCGTGCATCAGTGGTTCGTCGAGCTGCTGCGCCGCTTCAACCTGTCGTTCGCGCTCTACGACGAGGAGCGCTGCGAGGCGATCGAAGCCGCCGGCGACGAGCGCAATCCGTTCGCCGACGAGCAGCAGGTGATCGCCAGCGTCGACTTCCTGGCCGGCAATCCGAAGCGTGCCGCGCAGGCGCTCGCCGCCGGATGGGACGTGCTGGTCGTCGACGAGGCGCACCATCTGGCCTGGACCCCGGAGTCGGCCAGCCCGGCCTATCGCCTGGTCGAGTCCCTGGCCGAGCGCGTCCCCGGCCTGATCCTGCTGACCGCGACGCCCGAGCAGCTCGGCCGCAGCGGCCATTTCGCGCGCCTGCGCCTGCTCGATCCGGCCCGCTTTCCGGATCTGGACCGCTACATCGCCGAAGCCGACGGCTATGCGCGGCTGTCGTCGATCGCCGGCAAGCTCAACGACGGCGTCGCGCTGGACGCCTTCGACCGCGCCGAGCTCGCGCAGCGTTTCGGCACCGACCCGCAGCTGCAGGCGCTGCTCGACAGCGGCGCCGATCCGGACGCGTTGCTCGACGCGCTGATCGACCGGCACGGCACCGGACGCGTCATGTTCCGCAACCGGCGTGCGCGGATCGGCGGCTTCCCGCAGCGTCTGCCGCAGCCGCAGATGCTCGACGCCGGCGTGCTCGACGATGCCGGCCGCCAGCGGCTGCTCGCCGAGTTCCAGGCCGACGGCCAGAGCGGCGACGTCGGCCTCGAGCACGACTATGGCGAGGACGTGCGCCTGCCGTGGCTGGTCGATCTGCTCGAGCGTCACGGCACGGACAAGCTGCTGCTGATCTGCCGGACCCAGGCCAAGGTGCTCGCGCTCGAGGACGCGCTGCGCACGCGCAGCGGCGCCAAGGTCGCGCGCTTCCACGAAGGCATGAGCCTGCTGCAGCGCGACCGCAATGCCGCCTACTTCGCCGATCCGGAAGGCGCACGCGTCCTGCTGTGCTCGGAGATCGGCTCGGAAGGCCGCAACTTCCAGTTCGCGCGGCATCTCGTGCTGTGGGACCTGCCGCTCGATCCGGACCTGCTCGAACAGCGCATCGGTCGCCTCGACCGGATCGGCCAGAAGCACGACATCCATCTCCATTACTGCGTCGTCCAGGGCAGCGCGCAGCAGGCGCTGGCACGCTGGTACGAGGAAGGCCTCGACGCGTTCCGCCGCAGTCCTGCCGACGGACGCGAGCTGCTCAAGCGCTACGGCGCGCGCCTCACCGAGACCGCGATGCTGCACGCGCGCGGCGGCGAAGAGGCCGACGCCGAGCTCGACGCGCTGATCGCCGAGACGCGCGCCGTGCACGAGGAGCTCTCGGCGATCGTCCACGCCGGACGCGATCGCCTGCTCGAGCTGGCCAGCGAACGTGACGTGCGCGGCGAGGATCTGACCGACACGCTGGCGATGCTCGATGCCGATACCGGTGCGCGCGACTTCATCCTGCGCCTGTTCGAGCAGTTCGGCGTGCACGGCGAGGAACAGGGCGGCGGGCTGATCCTGCTCGATCCGGAATACCTCAGCACCGACGGCTTCCCGGGACTCAAGGACGGCCCGCAGCAGGCCACGTTCCAGCGCACGGTGGCGCTGTCGCGCGAGGACCTGCCGCTGCTGCGGCTCGACCATCCGATGGTCGCCGGCGCGATCGACCTGCTGCTCGAGAGCGAACAAGGCAATGCGGCGTTCCTGGTCGACCCTGCCCTGCCCGCGCGCAGCGCCTTGCTCGAGTGCGTCTTCGTGCTGGCCTGCGTCGCCGATCGCCGGCTCGGCGTGGATCGCTTCCTGCCGCCCTCGCCGATCCGCGTCGTGATCGATTCGCGTCTGCAGGAGCGTGGCGACTTCCAGCCGCAGACCGACCTGCGCGCGGCCGAGCGCACGCTCGATCCGGCGCGCTACCGGCCGATCCTCGCCAAGCTGGTGCCGCCGCTGCTCGCGCATGCGCAGACGCGCGTGCGCGAGTATGCGCAGATCGAGATCGCCACTGCGCTGGCCGAGGCCGAACGCCGGCTCGGCGACGAGCATGCGCGGCTGAGCGCATTGGCACGCGTCAATCCGGCGGTCCGGCCCGAGGAGGTCGACGCGGTCGCCGCCGAGCTCGACGCGCTGCGCGAGGCCCTGCCGAAGGCGGCGGCGCGCCTGGACGCGGTGCGCCTGGTCTGCAGCGCGGACTTCCTGTCGCTGCGCTGAGCGTCGCGTGCCGGCCGCCGCATCCGACGACCGGCGGATCGCCGGTCAGGCCGCGCGCGGCTGACGCATCATCAGTCCGAGCAGCGCGGCGAGCTTGTCGCGCATCTCGCGCCGGTCGACGATCAGATCGAGCGCGCCGTGCTCACGCAGGAACTCCGAGCGCTGGAAACCTTCCGGCAGCGTCTCGCGTACGGTCTGCTCGATCACGCGCGGACCGGCGAAGCCGATCAGCGCCTGCGGCTCGCCGATGTTGACGTCGCCGAGCATGCCGAGGCTGGCCGACACGCCGCCGGTCGTCGGATGCGTCAGCACCGAGATGTACGGAATCCCGGCGGCACGCAGCCGCGCCAGCGCCGCGGAGGTCTTGGCCATCTGCATCAGCGAGAACAGGCTCTCCTGCATGCGCGCACCGCCGGTCGCCGAGAAGCAGACCAGCGGAATGCCCTCGCGCAGCGCCTGCTCGGCGCCGCGCGTGAACTTCTCGCCGACCACCGAGCCCATCGAGCCGCCCATGTACGAGAACTCGAACGCGCAGGCAACCAGCGCGCGTTCCTTGAGCAGGCCGCGCATCACGACCATCGCATCTTTCTCGCCGGTCTGCTTCTGCGCGGCGACGATGCGGTCGCGATACTTCTTGGTGTCCTTGAACTTCAGCACGTCGACCGGCTCCAGGCCGGCGAACAGCTCGACTGCGGAGTTTTCGTCGAACAGCGCGGCGAGGCGGTCGCGCGCGCGCATCGAATGATGATGTCCGCATTTCGGACAGACCATCAGATTGCGGTCGAGTTCGGGCCGGTACAGCACCGCGGCGCAGCCGTCGCACTTCTCCCAGAGGCCTTCGGGGACCTTGCCCTTGGCGTTGGTGCCCTCGGTGCGGGCGCGGCCGGACATCAGTTTCTGCAGCCAGTTCATGTGCGTGCCTCCTGGATCGGGTGACGATTCCGGTACGGCACCGGCTCGTCGAAGACGAAAGAATCAGCTGGGGTCGCGCGGCGTCGTGTCCAATGCCCGGCGTATCGGCGCCAGGCAGGCGTCGATGCGGGCCGTGACCTCGGCGGCATCGGCGGCGCCGGCCAGCCGCTCGACCAGCGCACTGCCGACGACGACCGCGTCGGCACCGGCGGCGCCGATCGCCGCGGCCGAGGCCGCGCCGCGAACGCCGAAACCGACCGCAATCGGCACCGCGGCTGCGCTACGGATCGCGGCGATGCGCTGCGCAATCGCGCCGGTCTCCAGGCGGTCGGCGCCGGTGACGCCGGCGAACGACACCAGGTAGAGAAAGCCTTGCGCACGCGCGGTGACGCCGCCGAGCCGCTCGGGTGTCGTGGTCGGTGCGACCAGGAAGATCTGATGCAGGCCGGCCTGCGCCAGCGGTGCAGCGCGGTCGGCCTCCTCGACCGGACAGTCGACCAGCAGCACGCCGTCGACGCCGGCCGCGGCCGCGTCGCGCGCGAAGCGCGCCCAGCCGTAGATCTCGATCGGGTTGAGATAGCCCATCAGGATCACCGGCGTCGCCGCGTCGTCGCGACGGAACGCGGCGACCGCCTCGAGGATCAGCGCGATGCCGACGCCGCGCGCGACCGCGCGCTCGCTGGCGTGCTGGATCACCGGTCCGTCGGCCATCGGATCGGAGAACGGCACACCGAGCTCGATCAGATCGGCGCCGGCCGCGACCAGAGCGTGCATCGTCGGCAGCAGCAGGTCGGGCGACGGATCGCCGGCGGTGACGAACGGAATCAGGCCGATACGGCCGGCGCCGCGCAGTTCGGCGTAGCGCGCGTCGATACGGTTCATGTCAGGCTGATCCCTTCCCGCGCGGCGATCGTGTGCACGTCCTTGTCGCCGCGTCCGGACAGGTTGACCAGCACCAGCGCATCGCTCGGCAGGTCGCGCGCGAGCTTGATGGCCTGCGCGATCGCGTGGCTCGACTCGAGCGCGGCCAGGATGCCCTCGCTGCGCGCCAGTTCGTGGAACGCGGCCAGCGCCTCCTCGTCGGTGACGCCGACGTACTCGGCACGCCCGCTGTCCTTGAGCCAGGCGTGCTCGGGGCCGACGCCGGGGTAGTCCAGCCCGGCCGAGATCGAATGGGTCTCGATGATCTGGCCGTTGTCGTCGCACAGCACGTAGGTGCGGTTGCCGTGCAGGATGCCGGGCCGACCGGCGGCCAGCGAGGCCGCATGGCGGCCGCTGGCGATGCCGTCGCCGGCGGCCTCGGCACCGACGATGCGAACGTGGGCATCGCCGAGAAACGCGTGGAACAGACCGATCGCATTGGAGCCGCCACCGACGCAGGCGACCAGCGCGTCGGGCAGGCGGCCGTAGTCTTCGAGCATCTGCGCACGCGCCTCGCGGCCGACGACCGCGTTGAAGTCGCGCACCATCATCGGATACGGATGCGGACCGGCGACCGTCCCGATGATGTAGAACGTGTCGGCGACGTGGGTGACCCAGTCGCGCATCGCCTCGTTCAGCGCATCCTTGAGCGTCCTGGAGCCGGACGTGACCGGCACCACTTCGGCACCGAGCAGCTTCATCCGGTAGACGTTGATCGCCTGGCGCTCCACGTCGACCGCGCCCATGTAGACCACGCAGTCCAGGCCCAGCCGCGCGCAGACCGTGGCGGTTGCGACGCCGTGCTGCCCTGCTCCGGTCTCGGCGATGATGCGGCGCTTGCCCATGCGGCGCGCCAGCAGCGCCTGACCGATCGTGTTGTTGATCTTGTGCGCGCCGGTATGGTTGAGGTCCTCGCGCTTGAGCAGGATCTGCGCGCCGCCGACCTTCCGCGACAGGCGTTCGGCGTGATAGATCGGCGAGGGCCGTCCGACGTAGTACTTGAGGTCGCGCTCCAGCTCGGCGACGAACGCCGGATCCGTTCGTGCGGCCTCGTAGGCGGCCGTCAGCTCGGCCAGCGGCACCATCAGGGTCTCGGCCACGTAGCTGCCGCCGAAGTCGCCGAAGTGGCCGCGTGCGTCGGGCAGACGCCCGGAGTCGGTCGAAGGCATCATCGTCTCATCTGCAGTCGGCAGCCGCCACGGCCGCCGCGAAAGCGCGCATTTTCGCATCATCCTTGATGCCGGGGGCGGTTTCGATGCCGCTCGACACGTCGACCGCGTACGGCCGCGTGCGCGCGATCGCCGCGCCGACCGTTTCGGGCGTCAGTCCGCCGGCGAGCACGACCGGCCGGTCCAGACCGCAGGCGCGCGTCCAGTCGAAGCGCTGGCCGGTGCCGCCGGCCTCGCCGGCCGCGTGCGCATCGAGCACGAAACCCGACGCGCGCGGATAGGTGTCCAGATGCGCGGACACGTCCGCAACCGACGCCATCGCGACGGCCTTCAGATAAGGCCGCGCGAAGCCGTCGCAGAACGCGGCCGGCTCGGTACCGTGGAACTGGATCAGATCGGCGCGAAACACGTCCAGCACCGCCGCGATCCAGGCCGCCTCGTCGTCCATGAACAAAGCGACCGCGCAGACGAACGGCGGCAGCGTCGCGCGGATCGCCGCGGCAGCCGCGGGTTCGACGAAGCGGCGGCTGCGCCGCGTGAACACGAAACCGAGCGCGTCGACGCCGAGCGCAACCGCGCAGGCGGCGTCCGGTTCGCGCGTGATGCCGCAGAACTTGATGCGGGTGCGCAGGCTCATGAGCCGGCTCCGGCCGCGATCGAGACCTCGTCCGGCAGTCCGGCCTGCTGCGGGTAAAGCGGCCCGAGAAAGCACAGACCGGTCGCCGGCGCGGTCGGTCCGGCGCGGTCGCGGTCGCGGCCGTCCAGCAGCTCGCCGAGCCAGCCTTGCGACCGCTCGCCGCGGCCGATCGGCAGCAGCGAACCGACGATGTTGCGCACCATGTGGTGCAGGAACGCATTGGCCTGCACCTCGATGCGCAGGGTCTCGCCGTCGCGCGCGACCGCGATCGCGTGCACGCAGCGCATCGGTGAGCGCGCCTGACAGGCGCTGGTACGGAACGCGCTGAAGTCGTGCTCGCCGACCAGGGTCTGGGCGGCGGCATGCATCGCCGCCGCGTCGAGCGGCACGCGTTCCCAGGTCACGAATCGCGCATCGAGCGCGGGCCGTACGCTGCGGTTGAGGATCGAGTAGCGGTAGCGCCGCGCGCGCGCGCCGAACCGCGCGTGGAAGGCCGCGTCGACCGGTGTCGCCCAGCGTACGGCGACGCTCGGCGGCAGCTGCGAATTGCTGCCGAGCACCCAGGCGCGCGCGCTGCGCTCGACCTGGGTGTCGAAGTGGACGACCTGGCAGCGTGCGTGGACACCGGCATCGGTGCGTCCGGCGCAGGTGACCTCGATCGGCCGGGCCGCGACGAAGCTCAACGCGTCCTCGAGCGCACCCTGCACGGTCGGCCCGTGACGGAGCCGCTGCCAGCCGAGGAAATCGGTGCCGTCGTATTCGACACCGAGGGCGATGCGCAAGGTCTTGACTCCGCCAGTGTCCGGGAAGGAGCGCGATTGTAAGCGGCGGGCCGCAGAAACGGCGAGGCCGGGATCGCTCCCGGCCTCGCGCGCGTGAAGCGGGTCGGTCCGGTCAGACGATGCCGTCGAGCAGGCGTCGCGCCTCGTCCTTCTGCACCTGGCTGCCTTCGGACAGCACTTCCTCGAGCATCGCTCGCGCGCCGTCCGGGTCGCCCATGTCCAGGTAGGTACGGGCGAGGTCGAGCTTGGTGTTGACGGCGTCGTCGCCGACGAAGAACTCGTCGTCGAGCGTGGTCGACGGCACCGCCTGCTCGGCCAGATTCGCGCGCTCGGCGGTGTCACGGGCCGCCGCGTCGATCTCGCTCTGGAAATCCAGCGGCGGCAGGTCGCCGAAGTCGAACCCGTCGTCCTCGTCGGCCGGACCCGCCGGCGGCGCTGCCGGCTCGTCGAGGCGGGCCGGCGACGGCGCGTCGAAATCGAAGTCGAAATCGGTGACCGGGGCCGGCGTCGGCGCCGGCTCGAACGGATCGGCGGCCGGCGCATCGAACGCGAACGCCTCGTCGCCCGCGTCCGCCGCGCTCTCGGCGTAGCCGCCCGGCTCGGCGAACAGCGGATTGCCCGGCAGCAGTTCGCGGCCCATCGCCTGCACTTCGAGCCACTCGGGCTGGCTGCGGTCGATCACGTAGTCGTTCATGTCGAGTGCGCCGGCCTCGAAATCCCCGACGCGACGCTCTGCGTAGAAGTGGCTCAGCAGCTCGAGCCGTGCGCCGAGATCGGCCGGATTGGCGTCGATCTGCGCACGCAGTGCGGCCTCGATCGGATCGGCCGCCGCCACCGCAGCCGTACCGGCCAGGGCGGCCGCCGGCAGCGGCGAGTCGCCGAACGACTCGGCGATCGACGAACGCTCGACCGGCTTGCGGCGTTTGCGCAGGCCGACGACGCCGAGCAGGACCAACAGCAGGCCGATCGCGCCGGCTCCGCCGAGCACCTTCGGATCCATGAACCAGGGGCTGTCGGCCGGCGGCGGCGTCACTGGCTTCGGCGGCGTCTTGGCGGTCGGCTTCGGCGTCGCGGCCGGCGGCTGCGCTGGTATGGCCGGCGGCGTCGACGGCGCGGTGTCGGTGCCGGTCGCCGTGATCGCGTCGCCCGGGGCCGGCGCGGGCGTGACGGCCGTTTCGGGCGTCGCGACCGGCGTGCCGCCGGCCGGATCGGACGCTGCCGGGGTCGCCGGCGTCGGTGTCGCGGCTGCAGGCGGTTCGGCGGCGGTCGGTGCGGCGGTGGCCGCGTCGCCGCGTCCCCAGATGTCGTCCTTGGTCGGCGCGGCCGGCGTCTCCTCGCCGGTCGGCGGCATGGTGCCGGCCGGGGCTGCCGTCGACGCTGCGCCGGCCGCAGCGGCCGGAGCGGCGGTCGCCGCCTTGCCGCCCTGCGTGTCCTGCAGCGCCTTGAGCCGCTGCTGCAGTTCGGCGATCTCCGAGTCCTTGAGACTCAGCAGGCGGTCGTTCTTGTTCTTCAGATCCTCGAGCTCGCGGACGCGCGACTTGAGTTCGCCGGTTTCCTGCTCGCGGCTGGCCAGGGCTTCCTGGGTCCGCGACAATTCGTTCTTCAGACGCGTATCGCCGTTGCCGCCGGCTGCGCTGCTCGCGCCGACGCGATCGCTGGCGGCGAGACTGTCCTTGCCGACCGACGGCGGCACGATCGCCAGACGCGAGTCGTCGGTCGTACGTGCGTTCGTCGGCGCGGCGGAGGCCGGCGCTTCGGCATCGGACGTGCGCGCGACGCGGGTCGGGCTGCCGGAGACGCCGCGCCAGTCCTCGACCTGGCCGCGCACCTGCTCGGCGGCCTCGCGCAGCGAGCCGACCGCACGGATCGCGTCGGCATCGGGAATGCGCAGGATCGCACCGCTCTTGAGCGCGTTGATGTTGTCCTTGTAGAACGCCGACGGGTTGGCCTTGAAGATCGCCAGCATCGTCTGGTCGACGCTGACGTCGCCGTCGGGCCGGACCTGCCGCGCGATGCCCGACAGCGTGTCACCCTTCTGCACGGCATAGTCGCCGTCGGCGGGGGCGGATCGGGGCGCGGGCGCCGACGCGGCGCGCGCGACCGGCGGCGGCACGGAAGAGGTCTTCGGCGCCGGTTTCGGCGTCGCCGCCGGCAGCGGCTCGACCGGCGCGCGCTCGGGCTCGGGCGAGGCGGCGACCGTGGTCGATCCCTTCAGCGCCGCGGCCATGACCGGCGGGTCGAGCAGGACGGTGTACTCGCGCAGCAGACGGCCGTTGGTCCAGTTCGCCTCGATCAGGATGTCGAGGAACGGATCGCGGACGACGTCGGCCGTGGTCACGCGGATCACGGTCTGGCCCTGTGCGTTGCGGACCAGTTTGAATTCGAGCGGAACGGCCGTGCTGCGCGCGCGGTCCAGGCCGACGCGCTCGAAATCCTCGGCGCTGGCCAACTGCACGATCAATCCCTCGGCCTCCCCGGGATTGCTCTGGATGACCGGAATCTCGGCTTCCAGCGGCTGGTTCAGACGCGATTTGACCTGGATCGAGCCCAGGCCCAAGGCCATGGCATCGATACCGCTGATCGCCAGCGCGATCGCCAGCGACAGTTGCAACGGTCGTTTCATATGCAAAGCTCCCCCGGCGACGATGATCCGGAATCCGGTTTTGGCGGCGGATTCCTGCGAGCGAATCTCGAAACTGCCTTATAACACAATCGTAACTGTGGATCAGAGATACGTTTTGACCACCAGTTCACCGATTTGCACCGCATTGAGAGCGGCCCCCTTGCGGATATTGTCGGCGACGACCCACAGGTTCAATCCGCGCGGATGGGAGATGTCCTGACGGATCCGGCCGACGAAGACCGGGTCCTTGCCGGCGGCGTGGCCCGCCGGCGTCGGGTACCCGCCGGCCCGGCGCTCGTCGACGACGACGACGCCCGGCGCACGCTCGAGCAGCGCCCGCGCGGCGGTCGCGTCGATCGGCTCGCGGGTCTCGACGTGGACCGCCTCGGCATGCCCGAAGAACACCGGCACCCGCACCGCGGTCGGATTGACCTGGATCGAGTCGTCCTCGAGGATCTTGCGGGTCTCCCAGACCATCTTCATCTCTTCCTTGGTATAGCCGTTGTCCTGGAACTCGTCGATGTGCGGGATCAGGTTGAACGCGATCTGCACCGGGAACTTCGACGGCGCCGGGTCCTGGAAATTGAGCAGGGCCGCGGTCTGGCGGCCGAGCTCCTCGCCGCCTGAGCGGCCGGCGCCCGACACCGACTGGTAGGTCGCCACGTTGATGCGCTCGATGCCGACCGCGCGGTGGATCGGCGCCAGCGCGACCAGCATCTGCATCGTCGAGCAGTTCGGGTTGGCGATGATGCCGCGCGTACGATATCCGGCGATCGCATGCGGATTGACCTCGCTGACGACCAGCGGCACGTCGTCCTGGTAGCGGAACTCGGAGGTGTTGTCGATCACGACCGCACCGGCCGCGGCGGCGCGCGGCGCGTGCTCGCGCGAGACCGCGCCGCCGGCCGAGAAGAACGCGATGTCGACGCCGGCGAAATCGAAAGCGGCCAGGTCGCGCACGATCACGCGACGGCCGGCGTAGACGACCTCGCCGCCGGCCGAGCGCGTGCTGGCCAGCGGCACCAGTTCGCCGACCGGAAACCGCCGTTCGGCCAGAATCTCCAGCAGCGTCTCGCCGACCGCGCCGGTCGCCCCGACCACCGCCACTTTGTAGGTCCTGCCGTCGCTCATCGTCTTCTCTGAAAGGCGCAAGGAAAAAAGGTCGCTGTTGATACCGTTTTGACGGTAGCGGCGCAACAGGGACAGCGCGTTTTTCCGCGTTCCGGCACAATGGATCCTTTGACCGGACCGAACCGGCCCGATCGTGCGAAGAAGCCGATGAACCTGCAAGCCAACTACGAACAGATCGCCCTCAAGGACTACGCCGAGCGGGCCTATCTCGACTACTCGATGTACGTCGTGCTCGACCGCGCCCTGCCGTTCGTCGGCGACGGGCTCAAACCGGTGCAGCGGCGCATCGTCTATGCGATGAGCGAGCTCGGACTGGACGCTGCGGCCAAGCCGAAGAAGTCGGCGCGCACGGTCGGCGACGTCATCGGCAAGTTCCATCCGCACGGCGACTCGGCCTGCTACGAGGCGATGGTGCTGATGGCCCAGCCGTTCTCGTACCGCTACCCGCTGATCGACGGTCAGGGCAACTTCGGTTCGCAGGACGATCCCAAGTCGTTCGCGGCGATGCGCTACACCGAGTCGAAGCTGACGCCGATCGCCGAGCTGCTGCTCGAGGAGCTCGCGCACGGCACGGTCGACTGGACCGCGAACTTCGACGGCACGCTCAAGGAGCCGGCCTGGCTGCCGGCGCGCGTGCCGCACGTGCTGCTGAACGGCTCGACCGGCATCGCGGTCGGCATGGCGACCGACATCCTGCCGCACAACCTGCGCGAGCTCGCCAGCGCCTGCATCCGCCTGCTCGACGATCCGGACGCCAGCGTGCGCGATCTGTGCGAGCACGTCCGCGGCCCGGACTTCCCGAGCGCCGCGGAGATCATCACGCCGGCCTCCGAGCTGGCCGCGATGTACGAGACCGGCGGCGGCTCGGTGCGGTGCCGCGCGGTCTACACGCGCGAGGACGGCCACATCGTCATCACCGCCCTGCCCTATCAGGTCTCGCCGTCCAAGGTCCTGCTGCAGATCGACGCGCTGGCCAAGGCCAAGAAGCTGCCGATGCTCGAGGACTACCGCGACGAGTCCGACCACGAAAACCCGATCCGCCTGGTGCTGGTGCCGCGCTCCAACCGCGTCGACCTCGACGAGACCATGCAGCACCTGTTCGCGACGACGGACCTGGAGCGCAGCTACCGCGTCAACTTCAACATGATCGGCCTGGACGGCCGTCCGCAGGTCAAGAACCTCAAGCAGATCCTGACCGAATGGCTGCGTTTCCGCACCGACACGGTCACGCGGCGCCTGCAGCACCGACTCGGCAAGGTCGAGAAGCGCCTGCACCTGCTCGAAGGCCTGCGCACGGCTTACCTCAATCTCGACGAGGTGATCCGCATCATCCGCACCGAGGAGGAGCCCAGGCCCGTGCTGATGGCGCGCTTCAGGCTCAGCGAGGAGCAGGCCGACTACATCCTCGAGACGCGGCTGCGCCAGCTCGCGCGCCTGGAGGAGATGAAGATCAATGCAGAGCGCGACCAGCTCGAGGAAGAGCGCGCACGCATCAACGTGCTGCTGAACTCCAAGGCGCGTCTCAAGACGCTGATCAAGGACGAGCTGCGCGAGGACGCGCGCAAGTACGGCGACGACCGCCGCTCGCCGCTGGTCGAGCGCCAGGTCGCGCAGGCGCTCGACGAATCGGCCCTGGTCGCCAGCGAACCGATCACGATCGTGCTCAGCGAGAAGGGCTGGGTGCGCGCGGCCAAGGGACACGACGTGGACGCGCCGGGTCTGAACTATCGCGAGGGCGACGCCTATCTGGCCGCCGCGAAGGGACGCACGACCCAGCAGGTGGCCTTCATCGACTCGACCGGTCGCAGCTACTCGCTGCCGGCCCATGCGCTGCCGTCGGCGCGCGGCAACGGCGAGCCGGTGACCGGCCGCTTCAGCCTCCCGACCGGCGCCCGGATCGACGCGATCGCGGTCGCCGATGCCGGCACGCGCCTGGTCATGGCCTCCGATGCCGGCTACGGTTTCGTGACGCGTTTCGAGACGCTGCTGGCCAACAAGAAGGCCGGCAAACAGCTGATGAACATCGACGCCGGCAGCCGCGTGCTGGCACCGCCGCTGGTCGCCGATCCGGCGCGCGATCGCATCGTCGTCGCGACGACCGCGGGTCACGTGCTGATGTTCTCGGTCGCCGACCTGCCCGAGCTCGACAACGGCGGCCGCGGCAACAAGCTGATCGAGATTCCGAAGGCCAAGTTCGCTGCCGGCGAACGCGTCGCCGGCGTCGCCGTGATCGCCGAGGGCAAGGGCGAGGTGACGCTCTATGCCGGCCAGCGCAAGCTGATCCTCAAATGGGCCGACCTGGTCGAGTACGGCGGCGGACGCGCCGGCCGCGGCGGCCTGCTGCCGCGCGGATTCCAGCGCGTCGAGCGCATCGAGGCCAGCGGCTGATGCGCCGCGCGCTGCGCTGGACAGGACGCCTGCTCGCCGCGGCGGTCGTGCTTTCGGGCATTGCCGCGGCCACCGTCTGGATGCTGCTGCGCGGCAGCCTGCCTCAGCTGGACGGCAGCGTCGTCGACGCGGCGCTGCGGTCGGCGGCGACGGTCGAACGCGACGCGGCCGGTTCGGTCACGGTGCGCGCCGCCGATCGCGGCGACCTCGCCTGGACGATCGGCTACGTGCACGCGCAGGAACGCTGGTTCGAGATGGACCTGATGCGCCGCAGCGCCGCCGGCGAACTGGCCGAACTGTTCGGCGAGGCCGCCGTTCCACTCGACCGCGATGCACGCGTGCATCGCATGCGCGCGCGCCTGGCCGCGGTGCTGGACCGGCTGCCGGCCGATCAGAACGATCAGCTCGATCGCTATCGCGACGGCGTCAACGCGGGCCTGCAGGCGCTGCACGTGCGGCCGTTCCCGTACCTGCTGACCGGCACCGTGCCGGCGCCGTGGCGCAGCGAGGACAGCCTGCTGGTGATCGCGGCGATGTTCTTCGACCTGCAGGACGCCGGCAACGCACGCGAACTGGGCCTCGCTCGGCTGCACGCCGCTCTGTCCGAGCCGGCCTACCGCTTCGTGACCGCATCGGGCGGCGGCTGGGATGCGCCATTGGCCGGACCGCCGCTGCGCTGGCCGGCGCTGCCGACGCCGGCCGAGCTCGACCTGCGCACGATCGCGCCGGCTGCCGCCACGGCCGACGCGCCGTCGCAGGAGACGCCCGGCAGCAATGCCTTCGCGGTCTCCGGCGCGCTGGCCGGCGGTCCGGCCCTGGTCGCCAACGACATGCATCTGGGCCTGCGCGTGCCGAACATCTGGTTCCGGGCGCGCTTCGTCTATCCCGATCCGCGCCGTGCCGGCCGTGACGTCGACGTCAGCGGCGTCTCGCTGCCCGGCGTACCGGCGATCGTCGCCGGCAGCAACGGCCGCGTCGCCTGGGGCTTCACGAACAGCTACGGCGATTTCGCCGACTGGGTCCGCGTCGCGGTCGACGAGGCCGATCCGGGCCGCTACCGAACCGCCGACGGCTGGGCGCCGCTGACGACGGTGCGCGAGACGATCGCCGTCCACGGCGCTGCCGACGTCGCACTCGAGGTCCGCGAGACCGCCTGGGGGCCGCTGCTGGCGAGCGACGTCGACGAGACGCCGCTGGCGCTGGCCTGGGCCGCGCATCGGTCCGGTGCGATCGACCTCGGCCTGCTCGCGCTCGACACCGCCGAAACGGTCGACGAGGCGGTCGCGATCGCGCAGTCGAGCGGCATTCCGGCACAGAACTTCATCGTCGGCGACCGGGCCGGCCATATCGCCTGGACGATCGCCGGGCGCATACCGAAGCGCGGCGGCGACTACGACGCGAGCCTGCCGTCCGACTGGAGCCGGCCCGGCGTCGGCTGGGACGGCTGGATCGGCTCCGCGCAGCATCCGCTGATCGCCGACCCGCCGTGGCAGCGCATCTGGAGCGGCAACCAGCGCATGGTCGAATCGCCGTGGCTCGACGTGCTCGGCGACGGCGGCTACGACCTCGGCGTCCGCGCGATGCGCATCCGCGACGATCTTCAGGCGCGCGAGCATTTCTCGCCGCAGGACATGCTGGCAATTCAGCTCGACGACCAGGCGACGCTGCTCGAGCCGTGGAAGGAAGCATTGACGCGCCAGCTCGATGCGATGGCGGCGGGGCCGGATCGGGACGCGCTGCGCGCGGCGCTCGCCGGCTGGACCGGCAAGGCCGACGTCGACTCGGTCGGCTACCGCGTCGTGCGCGCCTGGCGCGAGGACGTCGTCGAGACCGTGCGCGGCGGCATCGCAGCCGCGGTGCGGACGCAGTTCCCGGACTTCACGCTGCCGCGGCTCAATCAGTTCGAGCACGCCGTGTCGGCGCTGCTGCTGTACCGCCCGGCACATCTGCTGCCGCCCGGCCATACGAGCTGGGACGCCTTGCTCGGCGACGCCGCGTTGCGCGTGGCGGCCCGGCTCGAGGCCGAGCCCGGCGGCATCGCGGCACGGACCTGGGGCGAGCGCAATACGGCCCGGATCCGTCATCCGCTGTCGCGCGCACTGCCGGCGTTCCTCGGTCGCTGGCTCGACATGCCGGCCGAGCCCCTGCCCGGCGACAGCCACATGCCGCGTGTCCAGGGTCGCAGCTTCGGCGCGTCCGAGCGTTTCGCGGTCTCGCCGGGGGCCGAGCAGGATGGCTATCTGCACATGCCGGGCGGCCAGAGCGGCCATCCGCTGTCGCCGTTCTACGGCGCCGGACACGCCGATTGGGCACGCGGCACGCCGACGCCGTTCCTGCCGGGTCCGGCGCGACATCAGCTGAGGTTCGAGCCGGCCGCGCGCTGAGGCCGTTCGATCGGCGTCGATGTGCGCGCCGTGGCAAACGTCGAGAACAAAAAAACGCCCGGCCGGAGCCGGGCGTTGGATCCATCACCGGGGCCGAAAGCCCCGGCGGGCGATCACGGTGCGTTGTTGCCGAACGAGGCCTTCGGCCGCGCGGCGACCGGCGCGAGCATGCCGTTGGCGCTGACGGTCTGCGGGGTGCCGCGCTCGGCGATGTGCAGCTCGGCGGCATTCTCGGCCGGCGCCTGGTTCGCGACGAACGAGAACCGGAACATCGTGCCCCAGTTCAGCGGGTTGGTCTTGTTCGGCGTCGCCCAGAGCACGCTGCCGTTGTAGATCCCGCCGGCCCAGTCGTTGGTCGAGTCGACGTCACCGTCGCTGAAACGGATGTCGGTGATCGTCGCATTGCCGACCGGCACGCTGAAGCTGTCGTAGCCCATGTTGCTGAGCACGCGCAGATTCGGCTCGCTGCCTTCGGTCTTGGCGCGCGCGAAGTCGAGGTTCATGACCGCGTAGTCGTAACGCCACTGCCCGCCGCCCAGATCGGTGACCTTGACCGCGACCTTGGTGTTGCCTTCGGTGCTGCTGAGTGCGACCGAACGCGCATTGGCGCCCGGCGCGCTCGGATCGACCCAGCGGTCGATCGCCGGACCAAGGCGATACTGGTCGTTGCCGCCGACACTCCACGTGCTCGAGTTGCGCGTGAACGTGACGCGCTTGGTCGCCATCGAGTTGCTGATGTTGATGTCCTGGCGGGCCAGGTACCACGACTCGAACAGGTAGGTCGCGCCGGCATGGGCCGGGCCGCTGAACTGCGACTCGACCGTGATCATGCGCTGATCGAAGTTGCCGTTGCCGGAGTTGTTCGGCGAGCCGTCGCAGTTGGTGTCGTAGATCGATCCGCAGCGTCCCCACTGGTTGTTCGCCGGGATGATCTCCGAGCGCGGCCCCAGATCGCTGTTGCTGTCGTTGTTACCGGTGCCGTAGGTGTCCGAGCAGCCGCGGCCGAGCACCTGGCTGGTGCCCGGATGATCGAGGCAGCCGGAATTGGTGGTCAGGAACGCATGCTTGACGCCGGAACGGCCGATCTGGTCGATCGAACCGTCGGCATTGAGGCGATACAGGTTCCAGATCAGGAACGGGTGCTGGTCGTTGCCATACGGCTCGTGGTTGCCGGTGAACTTCTGCCACCACGGGATATCGGCCGCGTACAGCGCACTGCTGGTGCCGAGCGGATCGTTCGGAATCGTGACCTGCTGCGAGCCGTTGTTGACGTTGTTGCGCAGCGTCGAGGACGGCGTGAACACGACGCGTCCGCTGCCGCCTTCGCCGGTGCAGCCGTCGCAGCGGCTGTACTGCGCGCTGAAGGTCTGCATGAACAGGTCGGCCTGGTAGACCGCGCCACCGGCACCCGGCACCGGCGTGCCGTGCCACTTGTAGCCGCCGCTGGGCTGCTGCGGATTGGCGCCTTGGCGCAGCACGTCGGTCGTCATCTGCATGTCGGCGATCGCCCAGTTGGCGACTTCCGGATGTCCGATCCGTTCGGCCAGGGCCGGCGAAATGCGAAGATCCATCGTGCGCACGGCCAGGCGCTGATTGCCGTCGATCAGCTCGTACATCAGCCGGTCGATGTAGAACCAGGCCTTGCCGTCGCCGCCGACGATGTCGAGGATCAGCTCGTCGCCGGCACGCGGGCTCAGGCGGAAATCGCTGAGGTCGATGCGCCCGGCCGGAGAGTCGATCACGTAGCCGCCGCGCGCCTGCAGCGAGCCGCCGATGAAATCGTGCAGATTGCTGTTGCGGACGTCGAACTCGAGACTGCCGGTCTGGCGCAGGTCGAACATCTCGTGCTCGCGCCAGCTCAGCTGCGCGTGCTTGCCGTTGGCCTGGCCGATGGCCAGACCGATGTCCTCGGCCAATTCGCGGTTCCAGCGCACGCCGACCGTGCCGCCCCAGGCCGACCAGTGCTCGGAAGCGCCCGGCTTGTTGATGCGGCCGATGTCGGCCGCAGATGCCTGACCGACGCCGACGGCGCCGCACAGGGCGATCGCCACGGCGACCGCAAGAGATTTGCCAACCAATCCGACAGTAGTGTTCATAACGCCCCTAGTCAGTTGAACATCATAGAGAAAGGGCAAGGCCGCCTCCGGCGGCCTTGCCCAAACATCGTTAATCGTCCTAGCCGATGAGCTTCCTCAGGGCGAGACGCCGTTGATCGGCCCTTCGTTGCCGCTGACGTGGATGTAATCAGACCAGTCACCGAACGGCACCAGCATCGGACCGGTGTTCTTGCAGATCATCGAATCCTGCGGAATGCAGCTCGCTCCGCTGCAGCCCGGCGGCCAGTCGTTGGCCGTGCTGTCACGGACCGCGACGCGGTAGTACAGCGCGACGCGCGTATTGGCGATCGACTCGTTGTTGACGAGATTGTTCTCGTGCATCTGGCAGTCGAACAGGTCGTTGCTCTGGCTGTCGCCATACTCGTTGGTCTTCTGCATCGTCGCCATGAAGTCGACCGGATGATAGCCACGACCGGAATCGTTGGTCGGCACGACGTAGTCGCCGGAACCCGGAACCAGACGATAGCCCCGACCCGTAGCGGGGTTGCGTACCTCCCAGGTCCGTGCACCGCCTTCCGCACCGCCGGTCAGGCTGCGCAGCGCCGAGAACTCGTTGGTCTTGTCGCTGCCACTCTCGCTGACGACCTGATTGCCGGCGTTGTCGATGTCGAACTCCATGCGCCAGTAGTTGTGGTGCCAGTGCGTCACGCCGTTGAACGTGCCGTTTCGATTACCGAATCCGAAGTACGGCTGGATGCGGCCGTCCTTGAAGAATGTCCAGCGCGAGCTGTACATGTACCAGTCCGCGATGTACTGAGCGGATATACGAACTTCATCGCCCAGATCTTCGATCGCCACCCCGGTGAAGCAGCTCGAGCCGGCCGGAGTGGTCTGACCGTAGGGGCAGGTGCCGTAGAAGGACGTGGGCGCCAGCGACACGTCGCAGACGTTCAGCGAGAGCTGGCCGAATGGCGCGACACCCAGCTGATTCTGGACGGCGGTATTGGCCAGGATTCTCGCAGGCTCGTCCTTCCAGTCGCGATAGCAATCGCCGCCTGCGCCGCCCTTGTACTCGGCGAACAGCAGCGGCGCATGCGCACGACGCATGACGAGCCGCCCGTTGTAGTGAATATCACGCAACTCCAGCCCCGAGCCCTGAGGGCCGACGCTTCGGTCGACCGGAACCCAGCACATTTCCCAGACCGGATCGGTCGCGGGCCAGCTCAGTTTCGTCTCATTGGCGCCGGAACACGTCGGCGAATCGGCATGTGCGTTGACCCCGAATCCGAGGCCGACGAGCACAAGCCCTGCATACAAGCGAGGCATCGATTTCATAGCTGCTTACCTAGTCTTCTTGGAGGTGTCGGCCACAGGATCGCCGGCGGGTTTGTAGTACGGATAGACGACGCGGTCGCGCATCAGATCGACCATCGCGTGCGCCACTTCGGTGTAGCCCCCATCCTTGGACACGATCGCTCTGACGCAGCGCGATCCGTCGCCGCAGTAGCGATCGTCCTTGCTGCGATAGACGAAGCCGCCGGCCCAGAACGTGACATCGCCAGGCTGGTTGACGGCGGCGGCAAGATCCGGATAACCGCGGACCAGCGCTTCGACGCGCGCTCTCTCCTCGGGCGCCAGACTGACCGACTCGTTGAGACGGTTTTCGGATGTCAGCAGATTGCCATCGGTATCGAAAACGCGGAATACAGCAGTGCCCTGCTCGTAGTCCCATCCATACTCGACGTCGCGGTAGACCTCCTTGCCCTCGACCAGGAAGCGGTCCTGATAGCGCCGCGTCACGACGACACCGTGGAGGCGCCCCGATGGATCGACTGCACTCGCCGTCAGCCCGGCCTGGGACTTGTAAGCGGCGATCCGATCGGCGTCGCTCAAAGTGGCAATACCGGAACAGGCTGCCAGTGCGAGCGCAGCGGTACACGCGGCCAAAGGGCGGATGATCATGGCGGGAACGTCAGCGGGCCTGTACGGAAATCGTCTGGATGTCTTCGGGCGGCGACTTGCCGTAGGCCGGATTGTTCCACAGCGAGTACATGTACTCGCCGCGGCTCAGCGACTGCGGGCCCGAGTCGTAAGGCCGCCCCGGTCCACCCGAGCACAGCGTGTTCTCGGCCGGGAAGCCGTGCTCGACGGCCTCGTCGCGCAGGAACTCGATGTAGTCCTTGCTCGAGATCTGATACTTCAGCGAAACGCGCACGCTGATCGGCGTCTGCGTGCCGGCCGGGATCGTGAACGTGTACGGCGTGCGGTCTCGATTGACCAGAACGCCGGAGCCCGGCGTGGTTTCGGGATAGGTATAGCCGACCGGCCGCGTCTCATAGCCGTTCGGATCGGCATCGGTCTTCGGACGGAAACCGAGCGGCGGAATGCGATTGTCCTTGGCGATGCAGTTGTTCAGCACGAAGTGGAACAGCTTGCGGCCGCCCTCCTCGGTCTTGCAGGTGCTGGTACCGGCATCCCAGATGCCTTGCAGCGCCTCGTAGATCTTGGCCTGGGCGTCCTGGGTCAGCACGCCCGTGGACGGGTTGTATGCGGCGCTTTCGGCGACGACGTTGGCATTGCCGTCGCGGACCTGGACGTTGATCCACATGCGCCGCCCTTCGGCATAGCCGGTGGGCAATTTGTGTCCGCTCAGATTGACGATGTCGACGTTCGCGCTGATCGAGCCCGCGCTGCCCGGCGACGGCGCGGTGTACGCCGTCACGTTTGCCGAGACCTGTGCGCTGGACTGCAGCATCTGGCGCGCAGCCGTCACGGCGCGGTCGTAGTCGCCGTCGCGGTCGATGCCGCTCGAACCGCCGTACTGTCCCTTGATGATCGCGGGCACCCAGGTGTTGCCGCCGACGAACTCGTGCTTGGGCAGGTTCCCGCTGCGCGAGCCGGTAGGATTCTGCTGACAGGCACGCGCATTGGGATCTTCGGCGTCGGGCATGTGGCATTGCTGGCACTGCTCTGCGCGCGCGACCGCCGGCGTGCCGGTCGGCGCTTCGCTCAGGCCGTCGCGGAAGATCGCGTCACCGAACAGGCTCTGCTTCCACTCGTTGTAGGTGCGCTCGATCGGGAACGGGATACCGGTATTGGTGCCGTCGTTCAGACGCAGCGTTTGCGCATACGTTCCGGCGTCGGTCTGCGGCGAGGTGACGTTGTGGCAGTTTCCGCAGATCGCCGAACTCTCGTGATAGGCCGAATAGACCCAGCCGTGCGGCGGCGTCAGATGACCGTCCGTGTATTTGTAGGGGCCGCGGCGGCACGGGCCGCCGAAACCGGAACCGTCCGGCGTCAGACATTCCAGCGCATCGTCGACCCAGAAGTTGGCGTTCTCGAGAAACAGCGGCTGCGACTGCGGCCCTTCCGGCATCATGCGATGGCAGACGTGACAGTCGACGCCGCCGAAGTCGTTCTGCTTACCGCCGTCCTGATCGTAACTGCCCTCGAGCAGACAGCCCAGCGCACCCTGCGGGTCGGCCGCACCACCGTTGCCGGGCTTGGTCGAATGGCCGCGCAGCCAGCCGCGCGGCGTATGGCAGCGGATGCAGTAGTCACCGACGCCTGGGATGTCGTTGTTGGCGACGTCGAGTGCGGCCCAGAACAGTGGATCGCGGGCGGCATTGGCCATCATCGAGCCACCCCAGGTGTTGTGCGGCATGAACGCCGAATCGGTAGCCGAAAAGCCCCGATGGCACGAGCGGCATCCGGAGTCGTCCTCCAGATCTGAAGCCAGGCCTGGCTGCGTCCCGTGCGGCGTGAAATCCAGCGCCGTGACCGAAGCGGCGGCGAAGGACAGTAGAACCAGTATCAGGATACCGAGCGAGCGAAAGCCGCTCTTTCGATTCCGTCGTTCAGCAGACTGCGTTTCGTGCAACGTCGAATCCCCCGCCATCTGACCCCCACCTCCTGGTCGGGGCATTCCCAAAGATAAGGCGCAGTCCGCTTGCCGCGTATCACCGATGCGACGCCGTGTGGCGCCGGCTGAAGCTTTACGAAGTACGCCGTACGAAGTTCGGCGTCGCAAAACTCCGGCGCGGTGATCGTCCGGTCATAACTTATAACCCTAGCACAGCCGAAAGCGCCGCTCCATAGCGCAAACGTACCGAAAGCAAGGGGCAGCCTGGGTGGACGTGACGTCCGAACCAGCCGGCTGAACGAACCGAACGGTTCGATCAGCCGCGGAGGATCAGCATGCGCTCGACGATGTCCTCGTACAGTCCCGGCAGCGCATCCAATTCGTCGAGCGCGATCGACTCGTCGACCTTGTGGATGCTCTCGTTGCAAGGGCCGAGCTCGACGACCTCGGCGCCGAGCGGCGCAATGAAGCGACCGTCGGACGTGCCGCCGCCGGTGCTCGCCTCGGCTTCCACACCGCAGCGTATGCGGATCGCCGTGGTGACCGCCTCGCGCAGCGCGCCCTCGGCGGTCACGAACGGCTCGCCCGAGCGGTGCCAGGCGAGCTCGACGTTCAGGCCGTGGCGGCGCAACAGTGACTCGACGCGTTCGATCAGGCCGTCCGCGCTGCTGGCGACGCCGTAGCGGAAGTTGAACGTGGCGGACAACTCGCCGGGGATCACGTTGTCGGCGCCGGTGCCGGCGGCGATGTTCGAGACCTGGAAGGAAGTAGGTGGAAACGCAGCGTCGCCCTCGTCCCAGCGGATCGAGGTCAGTTCGGCCAGCGCTGCGGCGAACGCATGGATCGGGTTGAGCGCCTTCTCAGGATAGGCGACGTGCCCCTGGACGCCGAGGACGCGCAGGCGGCCGGTCAGCGAGCCGCGCCGGCCGACGCGGATCAGATCGCCGAGCTGGCGGCGCGAGGACGGCTCGCCGACGATGCACCAGTCGATGCGCTGGCCACGCTCGACGAAGGTCCGCGCGACGCGGCGCACGCCGTCGAGCGCGATGCCTTCCTCGTCCGAGGTGACCAGCAGGGCCACCGTGCCGGGATGCTCGGGATGCCGCTCGACGAAGCGCTCCAGCGCGACGCACATCGCCGCCACGCTCGACTTCATGTCGGCCGCGCCGCGTCCGTACAGCCGGCCGGCGCGCACCGTCGGCGTGAACGGCGGATCGGTCCAGTCTTCCGGCGGCCCGCTCGGGACGACGTCGGTGTGGCCGAGCAGCACCAGTACCGGACCGCCCTGCCCGTGCGTCGCCCACAGATTGTCGACCCGACCGTAGCGCAGGCGCTCGCAGGCAAAACCGCTGCCGGCCAGACGCGCCGCGAGCAGATCCTGGCAGCCGGCGTCGTCCGGCGTCACCGACGCGCGCTCGATCAGCGCGCAGGCCAGATCGAAGACCGCGCTCACTTCGCGAACAGGCGCTTGAACAGGGCGTCGCTGAAACCGAGGCTGACCATGCCGTCGGCACCGACCACGACCGGCCGGCGCACCAGCGCCGGATACTCGCGGATCAGCAGCGTCCATTCGGCGTCACTGCCGGGCTGCTTGCGGCCGTTGGGCAGGTTGCGCCAGGTCATGCCGGTGCGGTTGACGAGCTTCTCGAATCCGCCGACCGCGGCAGCCCACTGCTTGAGCGTGGCCGGCGCGATCGGGTGATCGCGGTAGTCGACGAACGTGTGCTCGACGCCGTGGCGCTGCAGCCAGGTCAGCGCCTTTTGGCAGGTCGAACATTGGGTGAGGCCGTACAGCGTGGTCATCTAGTCCCCTCGCAGCAGATCGTTGATCGCGGTCTTGGCGCGCGTGCGATCGTCGACGCGCTTGACGATGACCGCGGCGTACAGGCTGTGGCTGCCGTCGGCCGCCGGCAGCGAGCCGGCCACGACGACGCTGCCGGCCGGCACCCGGCCGTAGCTGACCGAACCGGACGCGCGATCGTAGATGCGCGTGGACTGGCCGAGGAACACGCCCATGCCGATCACGCTGCCGCGCTCGACGATCACGCCCTCGACGACCTCGGAACGCGCGCCGATGAAGCAATCGTCCTCGATGATCGTCGGCGCAGCCTGCAGCGGCTCGAGCACGCCGCCGATGCCGACGCCGCCGGACAGGTGCACGTTGCGGCCGATCTGCGCGCACGAGCCGACCGTGGCCCAGGTGTCGACCATCGTGCCGGCGCCGACGTAGGCGCCGATGTTGACGTAGCTCGGCATCAGCACGACGTCGGACGCGATGTGCGCGCCGCGGCGTACCAGCGAGCCCGGCACGAAGCGCGCGCCGACCTGGCGGAACGCCGCCTCGTCGGCGTCGACAAAGCGCAGCGGCACCTTGTCGAAACCCGGCATCGCGCCGCGGTCGACGACGGCATTGCCGTTGATCCTGAAGTACAGCAGCACGGCCTTCTTGAGCCAGGCCTGGGTCTGCCAGCCGCCCTGCCCGTCGGACCGCGCGACGCGCGCCTCGCCGCTCTCGAGCAGATCCATCGCCTGCTCGACGGCCGGCCGCAGCGTCGATTCGACGTGCTCGGGATCCAGATTGGCGCGCTGCTCCCACGCCGCTTCGATGACTTGTTCGATCATGTGGTCCACTTCGGTAGGAAATCCGGCGGCCGCGCCGCGGATTCAGGCGCCGGCCGACGCCGCGGTCGCGGCGGGCAGCAGTCGATCCATCAGCACCGCGCGCAGCGTGTCCTGCGCGGCGGGATCGAGCGGCTGGCCGGCATCGTCGGTGATTTCGAAGAAATCTTCCACCCGTTCGCCGAACGTGACGATGCGCGCGTCGTGAACGCGGATCGCGCAGTCGCGCAGCGCCTGCGCGACGGCCGCCAGCAGACCCGGGCGGTCCGAGCAGATCAGGGCCAGCCGCGTACGGCGGCGTGCCGGGTCGGCACGAAAGACGATGCGCGGCTCGACCTGGAAATGCTTGAGCGCGCGCGGCAGCGCGCGCACCGCCGGCATCACGTCGAACGCGCGGCGGCGCAGCAGATCCGTCAGCTGCCGCTCGATCTGCAGGCAGGTCTCGGCGCTCAGCATGCGGCCCTGCGCGTCCAGCACGAGGAACGTATCGAGCACGTGTCCGGAGCGGGAGGTCACGACGCGCGCCTCGACGATGTCCAGCTGCTTGCGGTCGAGCACCGCGGTCACCGTCGCGAACAGGCCGTCCGCATCGGCCGCGTGCAGGAACACCTCGCTGGTACCGCGCAATCCCTCGGGCCGGACCTTGACCAGCGGCAGCTCGCCGGCCTCGGCGATCGCGCGCGTCTGCCAGGCGATCTGATCGGGGCTGTAGCGCAGGAAGCTGCTCTCCGGAAACGCGCTCCACACGCGCTGGATCGCCGCCTCGTCGAGCCCGCTGCCGGCCAGCAGACGGCGCGCGCGTTCACGGCAGGCCTCGGCGCGCTCGGCCGCGAGCGGCGGCAGCTCGCGCCGCTCGCGCAGCGCGAAGCGCGTCGCGCCGTAGAGATCCGACAGCAGGCGATCCTTCCACGAGTTCCATAGCTTCGGGCTGGTGCCGCAGATGTCGGCCACCGTCAGCAGATACAGATAGTCCAGCCGCTCCCAGTCGGCGACCTCCGAGGCGAACCGGTGCACGACCTCCGGATCGGTGATGTCCTGGCGCTGCGCGGTCGTGCTCATCAGCAGATGCCAGCGCACCAGCCAGGCGACCAGTTCGGTATCGGCGCGCGGCAGCCCGAGCGCGTCGCAGAAGCGCTGCGCGTCCTCGACGCCGAGCACCGAATGGTCGCCGCCGCGGCCCTTGGCGATGTCGTGGAACAGGCCGGCCAGCAGCAGCAGAGAGGGTTGCGGCAGGCGCGGAAAGATCGAGCGTGCCAGCGCGAACTCCTCGCCGGCGCCCGGCGCCGCGAAACGCGCCATGAAACCGAGCACGCGCAGCGTGTGCTCGTCGACCGTGTAGACGTGGAACAGGTCGTACTGCATGCGGCCGCTGACGCGCGCGAAGCCGGGAATCAGCCGCGCCAGCAGACCGTAGCGCGCCATCGTCGACAGCGTCGCGACCGCCTGCACGGTGTCGCCCTCGAGCACCTCGCGCACCGCGGCCAGCACCTCGCTGCGATCGGGATCGAAGTCCGGATCGCGCAGCAGGCGCCTGACGGCACGCGTCGCACCGGCCCGCAGCCCGGTCACGCCCGGAACACGCGCCAGCGCCGCGAGCAGCGTGACCAGACGCTGCGGCTCGCGCGCGAGCACGTCGGTGTCGTCCAGATCGAGGCGATCGCCGATGCGGACCAGCCCTTCGCCGAGCCGGATCACCGGCGTCGAGGCCGGCTCCAGGTGCTCGGCCGCGCGGTCGATCGCGTCGTCGCAGGCGGCCGCGATGCGGCTGGTCGCGCGGAAGTAGCGCTGCATGAACTGCTCGACGCCGAGATTGCGCCGGCTCTCGTCGCGATACCCGAATCGCTGCGCCAGTGCGCGCTGGTGATCGAACAGCAGGCGCTCCTCGGGACGCCCGGCCTGCAGATGCAGCGCGTAGCGGACGCGGAACAGCCGGTCGCGCGCCGAGGCGACGGCCGCTCGCTCGTCCTCGTCGAGCAGGGCCGTGCCGAGCACGCGCTCGAGCCAGCCGATCAGATGCAGGTCGCGCAGGCCGCCCGGACCTTCCTTGAGATTGGGTTCGAGGTTGTAGGCGGTATCGCCGAAGCGCCGGCGCCGCGCGGCGCGGTCCGCGCGCTTGGCCTCGAGGAACGCCGCCGGTGTCCACAGCGTGGCGTCGGGCAGTGAGCCGATCAGGGCCGAGCCCAGCGCCGCGTCGCCACTCAGCATGCGCGCATCGAGCAGGCTCGAGTAGACGGTCTCCTCGCTCTGCGCGAGCGCGCGACAGCCTGCCAGTTCGCGCACGGCATGGCCGGGCTTGAGTCCGATGTCCCAGAGCGTGGACAGGAACATCTCCAGCGCGCGTTGCTGGCGCGCGTCGCCGATCGCGCCCTCGGTCAGGATCAGAAGGTCTACGTCCGAATGCGGAAACAGCTCGCGCCTGCCGTAGCCGCCGGCCGCGAGCAGCGCGACGCCGGGACGGTCGCCGACCCAGGCCTGCCAGACGTGAACGGCGACGCGGTCGATCAGCGCGGCGCGCGCGGCGACCAGATCGGTCGCGGCCGCCCCGTCGCCGAACGCGCCGCCGAGGTCGCGGTCGCCGTCGGCCAGGAACTGGCGCAAGGCCAGGCGCGCCGTGGCGTCGACGCCCGAGCGCGGGATCGGATCGGCCAGCCGCCGCAAGGCCGGCAGCGGCCGGTCGTTCGGCGTGCCCTGAGGATCGGTCGGCGCGCCGGCCATGCCGGCCTCAGGCCGCCTTCGGCCAGGGCGTCAGGATCTCGTGCCCGTCGTCGGTCACGACGATCGTGTGCTCCCACTGTGCCGACAGCGAATGGTCGCGCGTGACCACGGTCCAGCCGTCCGGCAGCAGGCGGGTCTGCGGCTTGCCGGCGTTGAGCATCGGCTCGATCGTGAACGTCATGCCCTTCTCGAGGCGCAGCCCCGCACCGGCCTGCCCGTAATGCAGCACCTGCGGATCCTCGTGGTAGATCTGGCCGATGCCGTGCCCGCAGTACTCGCGCACGACCGAGAAGCCGTTCGACTCGGCATGACGCTGGATCGCGTGGCCGATGTCGCCGAGCGTGGCGCCGGGCCGGACCTGGGCGATGCCGCGCAACATCGCCTCCAGCGTGGTGTCGACCAGCCGCCGGGCCAGCACCGACGGCTGTCCGACGAAGTACATCCGGCTGGTGTCGCCGTGCCAGCCGTCGCGGATCACGGTGACGTCGATGTTGACGATGTCGCCGTCCTTGAGGACCTTGGTCGGGCTCGGAATACCGTGGCAGATCACGTGATTGACCGACGTGCACAGCGTCTTGGGATAGCCCTTGTAGCCGACGTTGGCGGGCACCGCCTTCTGCACGTGCACGATGTGATCGTGGGCGATGCGGTCGAGCTCCTCGGTGGTCACGCCGGGCTTGACGTGCTCGACCAGCAGTTCGAGGACTTCGGCGGCCAGGCGGCCGGCTTCGCGCATCTTGGCGATCTGTTCGGGGGTCTTGATCTTGACGTGCATGAGTACGGTGCGGTTTCCGGGTGGCTTGTGGGGACGTCGGCGACGGCGTATGATTCTACGGTTTCGCAGCGCCGTCGACGTAAGTAACCGGCAGCGTTGACGAAATAGGGCCTGCCGGGCAATCCGGCAAGCCCACACGGCCGACCGGCCGAATCCGCACACGCATCGTCACCGCTTTCGGGGTGCCTGGAAACCCAAGGTTTCTCAGGTCGCAAGCGGCGGATGCGTGGAGGTCTCAACCCCGGGCCCCACCGACGCCGCCAATGATACCGGCGCGGCGGCCCACGATTGGAGTCGATACGATGCCTCAGGTCACGATGCGCCAGATGCTCGAAGCTGGCGTGCACTTCGGTCACCAGACCCGTTATTGGAACCCGCGCATGGCCGATTACATCTTCGGCGCGCGCGGCAAGATCCACATCATCAATCTCGAGAAGACCCTGCCGCTGTTCAACGACGCGATGAACTTCGTGTCGGGCCTCGCGCAGAGGCGCGGCACGATCCTGTTCGTCGGCACCAAGCGCTCGGCGCGCGACGCGGTCAAGGAAGAAGCCGCCCGCTGCGGCATGCCGTACATCGCGGCGCGCTGGCTCGGCGGCATGCTGACCAACTTCCGCACCGTCAAGCAGTCGGTGGCACGCCTCAAGGAGCTCGAGGCCGGCGAGACCGACGGCACGTTCGGCCGCCTGGTCAAGCACGAAGTGCTCGCGCTGCAGCGTGAGCGCGAGAAGCTCGAGAAGTCGCTCGGCGGCATCAAGGACATGAACCGCCTGCCCGACGCGCTGTTCGTGATCGACATCGGCCACGAGAACATCGCGGTCCAGGAAGCGCGCAAGCTCGGCATCCCGGTCATCGCGGTCGTCGACACCAACTACGATCCGAGCGTGGTCGACTACGCGATCCCCGGCAACGACGACGCGATCCGTGCAGTCCAGCTCTACGCCCGCGCGGTCGCCGACGCGGTGCTGGAGGGCAAGGCTGCCGCGCCGCAGATCGCGGCCGGTGAGAAGGACGAGTTCGTCGAGCTCGACGCCGACGGCAATCCGGTCACCAAGAAGGACGCCAACGACCGCGACAACCGCCGCAACAAGCCGGCCCCGCGCAAGGCTCCGCCGAACAACCGCCGCGGCGCGCCCGCAGGCAAGCGCGGCGACGGCCCGCGCGGCGGCGCCGACAAGGCCGAGTAAGCCGCACCGGCGCGTCCGCCGCGGCGGACGCGCCCCAGGCTCCGGCGCGCGGCCCCTCGCGGGCCGCCGCCATACCAGTGTCCCATTCCTACGCGCGGTGCCGGTCCCGGCGCCGCAAGCAATCGAGGTCATCCGATGGAAATCACCGCACAGCTGGTCAAGGAACTGCGTGAGCGTTCCGGCGCCGGCATGATGGAGTGCAAGAAGGCACTCACCCAGAACAACGGCGACATCGAGGCCGCAATCGAGTGGCTGCGCAAGGCCGGTCTCGCCAAGGCCGACAAGAAGGCCGACCGCGTCACCGCCGAAGGTCGCGTCGTGCTCGCTCAGGAAGGCTCGCGCTCGGCGCTGGTCGAGATCAACAGTGAGACCGATTTCGTCGCCAAGGACGAGAACTTCCTCGGCTTCGCCGACAACGTCGCCAAGGCGGCCGTCGCCGGTGCCGGCGTATCCGACGTCGAGGCGCTCAAGGCCGCGGCCTATCCGGGCGGCGGCACGGTCGAAGAGGCCCGCTCGGCGCTGATCGCGAAGGTCGGCGAGAACGTGCAGGTCCGCCGCCTGGTCGCACTGGACACGCCGAACACGGTCGGCGCCTACGTCCACGGCGGCCGCATCGGCGTGCTGGTCGAGGTCAAGGGCGGCTCGGCCGATCTGGCGCGTGGCCTGGCCATGCACGTGGCCGCGATGAACCCGCCGTACATCGCCGAGAAGAACGTCCCGGCCGATTTCATCGCCAAGGAAAAGGAGATCGAGCTGGCCAAGATGTCCGAGAAGGACAAGGCCAAGCCGGCCGAGATCCTCGAGAAGATCATCAGCGGCAAGATCGCCAAGATCGTCAACGACGTCACGCTGACCGGCCAGCCGTACGTGCTCGACAGCAACGAGACCGTCGGCGCCGTGCTCAAGAAGGAAGGCGCGGAAGTCGTCTCGATGCAGCGCCTGGTCGTCGGCGAGGGTATCGAGAAGGTCGTGGAGGATTACGCGGCCGAGGTCATGAAGCAGGCCGGCCTGGCCTGAGATTTCAGCTTCAGCGTCGAAAAAAGGCCGCGGGAAACCGCGGCCTTTTTCATTGCGCGCTCGTGCCGCAGGCCGATCGCGTGCCGAGCGCCTCGTCATCTGATTTTCATGGAGCCGCTTCAGGTAGAATTTCACCGTTTTGCCCGCCTGGAGAGCTCGATGACCGACCCGATCGCCTACCGCCGCATTCTGCTCAAGCTCTCCGGCGAGGCCCTGATGGGAGAGGCCGACTACGGCATCGACCCGAAGGTCATCCAGCGCCTGGCTCGCGAGATCATCGAAGTGCAGCGGGCCGGCGTGCAGGTCGGCGTCGTGATCGGCGGCGGCAACATCTTCCGCGGCGAAGGCCTGGCCGCGGCCGGCATGGACCGCGTGACCGGCGACCACATGGGCATGCTCGCGACCGTCATGAACGCGCTGGCGATGCAGGACGCGATCGAGAAAGCCGGCGGCTACGCGCGCACGATGAGCGCGATCAAGATCAACGAGGTCTGCGAGGACTACATCCGCCGCCGCGCGGTCCGTCATCTCGAGAAGGGCCGCATCGTGATCTTCGCGGCCGGCACCGGCAACCCGTTCTTTACGACCGACTCGGCCGCGGCGCTGCGCGCGGTCGAGATCGGCGCGGACCTGCTGCTGAAGGCGACCAAGGTCGACGGCGTCTACACGGCCGATCCGACCAAGGACCCGGCGGCGACGCGCTACGATCACCTGTCCTACGAAGAGGTGATCCACCGCGATCTGCGCGTGATGGACACCAGCGCGATCGCGCTGTGTCGCGATCACCGCATGCCGCTGCGCATCTACGACATGGGCGTCGCCGGCAATCTGATGCGGATCATGCACGGCGAGACGATCGGCACCCTGGTCGACACCGACGGCTGAACCGGCCGCGCAGGCCTCAGCGGCGCGCGCCCATCATGCGGATCTGGCGCGGCCGCCTGATCCAGAACAGCAGGAACACCGGCAGCAGCAGCGGCGGCAGCCAGTAGACGAACTGCAGCCAGCGGTGCGTGCCGTTCCAGGTCGTGCCGGTGATCAGATCCATCGCGACCCGGCCGTCCTCGGCGATGCGCGGAAACCCCTCGCTCCAGGCGCGTTCGAGCCAGCCCGCGCCGTAGCTGCGCAGGGCCGGCATCGCCTCGTCCAGCGGCGTGCCGAGCACGATGTAGGTGGTCGCCAGCGGTGCCTCGCGATGCGCCGACGCGGCGATGTGCGGCCCGACCTCCGGCAGCGAAGGGACTGCGCCCCAGACGACCAGATTGAACGCGACACTCCACAGCAGCAGCGCAAGCGCGACCGCCCAGGCTCGGATCTTCTTCATCGTCGAACGCCCTCTCCTGTCGTTCAATCGGTCCTGCAATCAGAGCATGCCGGTTTCGAGTTTGGCGAGCTCGGACATCATGCTCTGGTTCCACGGCGGGTCGAAGACCAGCTCGACGTCGGCTTCGGCGATCGTCGGCACCAGTTCGAGCTTGGTGCGCACGTCGTCGACGAGGATGTCGCCCATGCCGCAGCCCGGCGCGGTCAGGGTCATGCGGACGCTGACGTCGCGACGGCCGTCGGGCCGGTGCTCGAGCGTGCAATCGTAGATCAGGCCCAGTTCGACGACGTTGACCGGTATCTCGGGATCGAAGCAGGTCCTCAGCTGATCCCAGACCATGCGCTCGACGGTCGCGTCGTCGGCATCGTCGGGCAGCTCGAGCGGCGGCGGCGGCGGTTTGCCGATCGCGTCGGCGTCGGCGCCGCGAATCCTGAACAGGTTGCCGTCGACGTAGACCGTAAAACTGCCGCCGAGCGCCTGCGTGATGTAGCCGGCCTGCCCGGCCGGCAGCGTCACGACCTCGCCCTGCGGCACCATGACGGCTTCGCAATCGCGTTCGAAGCGAACCGGTTCGGACGTTTGGCTGTAACCGTACATGGAGATCGAGGCAGGCGGTGGGCGGCGGACGCGCATTATGACGGCGGGGCTGCGCGTGCGACATAGATCGCAGCGTCAGCGGCAACGTACCAGCGATATCGGGACGGAACCGGAGCGTTCAACCGCCGGCCCGGCGCGGCGCGCCGTCGAAGCCGAGTTCGCGCAGGCAACGCCCGAACAGCCGCATCGCCGTCTCGATGTCGGTCGGCGACAGGCCCGCATAGCCGAGCAGCAGACCCGGGCGCGGCGGCGGCTTGAGGCAGTACGGTGCCAGCGTGTGCAGACCCAGGCCGCGCGCGCGTGCATGCGCGACCAGGC
The DNA here is from genome assembly GCA_003241385.1 of Rhodanobacter denitrificans. GTDB lineage: Bacteria > Pseudomonadota > Gammaproteobacteria > Xanthomonadales > Rhodanobacteraceae > Dokdonella > Dokdonella denitrificans_A. Next base: position 111,810 of record QFPO01000001.1, on the reverse strand, counting down.
GCTCGGCCTCGGCATGGCCGATGCCGTACAGCCATGCGGTCACGTGCATGCCCGCGCTCGAATCGGCCACTTCGGTCACCGCGCCGGCGTGGCGCGCCAGTCCGGCCAGCATCGCCGCGCGCCGCAGCTGCAGCGCGGCCGCCGCGCGCCGCAGGTGGCGTTCGAAGCCGCCGCCGGCGATGAAACGCGCCAGCGCGGCCTGCTCCAGCGCGCTGCAGCCGCGATCCTCGAGCCATTTGGCGGCGACCAGAGGACGCCGCAGCGCACTCGGCATCACCATGTAGCCCAGGCGCAGGGCCGGGAACAGCGCCTTGGAGAAGCTGCCGATGTAGATGACGCGTTCGTCGCGGTCGAGCGACTTCAGTGCCGCCAGCGGACGCCCGCCGTAGCGGAACTCGCCGTCGTAGTCGTCCTCGACCAGCCAGGCGCGCCGCGACGCCGCCCATTCGAGCAGGGCCATGCGCCGGGTCAGCGACAGCAGCGCGCCGGTCGGGAACTGGTGCGTCGGCGTCACCACTGCCAGACGCGCATGGGCCGGCAGGGTCTGCGGCACCAGGCCCTCGGCGTCGACGCGGCAGCCGTGGACCTTGGCGCCCTGTGCGAGAAACGCCTGTCGCGCGCCGCGATAATGCGGATCCTCCAGTGCGACGCCCTCGCCCGAGGTCAGCAGCACGCGCGCAGCCAGCGAGAACGCCTGCTGCGTACCCGATACGATCAGGATGTCGTCCGGATCGGCCTGGATGCCGCGGCGGCGCGCGAGGTAGTCGCCGATCTGCTCGCGCAGCGCGGCCAGCCCCTGTGGATCGGGATAGTCCGGATCGGCAGCGTCGGCCGCGCGTGCGATCTCGCGCCGCCATGCCGAGGCCAGCGCCGGATTGGTCAGCGGCAGGCCGTACTGCAGGTTGTAGCGCAGCGGCTCGGTGTGACCGGTGCCGGAGAACGCCCCCTCGCCGACCGCGAGCGCGCGCCGCGCGAACGCCGACAACGGCGCGACCGGCGCTGCCGCCGCCTTGCGCGTGGCCGCCTTACCGAGCGCGATCGGCGCGACGTAGCTGCCCGAGCCGACGCGCCCGAGCAGGAAGCCTTCGGCCTGCAGCTGCTCGTACGCGGCCAGGACCGTATTGCGCGACAGCGCGAGCTCGGCCGCGAGCGTCCGGCTCGCCGGCAGCCGCGCGCCGGCCGGTAGCCGGCCCGCCAGGATCGCGTTCTTGAAGGCCCGGATCAGCTGGCCGTAGCGAGGTCCCTGACCGTCCAGTTCCACGTGCATGATCGTTCCCGACCGGGATCGGGCCGGACCCGATCCGTCTCAATTCACGGACGTCGTGACGCACGACGACACCCTGCAGGCCGCCCCGCGGCGTGCGCTATCATCGGCGATCCGCCCGCTCACGGTAAGCGTCCTCGATGTCTTCCCTGCCCCGCCCGTCTCCGGTGAGCACGGTCCGATCCGGCGCCGCCGCCTCGCGCGGTCTCGGTCTGGCGACGGCCCTGATGTGCACGCTCGCGGGCGGCGCGGTCTGGTGCGTGCTGACGCTGTACGCGGGGCGCGATCTGAGCGTGCTGGCCGTCGCGATCGCACTGATCCTGGCCATGGTGCTGCGCGCGCACGGCTATGCGGGGACGGTCGGCGGTGCGATCCTCGCCGCGGCCTGTACCCTGGCCGCCTGCTTCTATGCGCAGTATCTGCTGGCGACCGCGCAGATCGCCTCGCTGCTGGGCCTGCCGATGGGCACGGCGCTGACCCGGATCGGCCCGGATATGGCACTGGCCGTCATCAAGACGCGTGTCGGCGCCTGGGACGCGGCGCTGATGGTCGGATCGGCCGCCATCGCCGGCGCGCTGACTCTGCGTGCGGGGCCGCGCCGCGGTTAGCGACCGCTATCCGGCGCGTTTCTCGATCAGCTCCGTCGTGCGCTCGCCGGGCGCACGGCGTGCGGCTACCCAGCGCGCCACGCGCTTTCCATAGTCGATCGCGGGCCGTTCGACGCAGCGATACACGAGGCTCGCGACGAACACGGTCAGTATCACGTTGATTCCGAGGTAGAAGCCCAGATGGCGCGTTCTCCACCATGCATCGACCGGCAGCTGCAGCAGCAGCCACAGCAGCGGATAGAACACGACCGCGTGGTACAGGTAGATCGAGTAGCTGATCTGGCCCAGCCATGCCATGACCGGATGCGAAATGCGCACGACCGCCGTACCGAGGACGAACAGCAGCACGCCCGATGCATATGGCACCGTGTAGCGCCACGGCAGATCCGCCATCAGCGTCGAGAGCAGCGGAAAGCCGGCCAGATAGAACGCCAGCAGCGCCCAGAGCAGAGCATGTGAAACCCGATCACGCAGTCCGCCGTCGTACCAGGCGCGGAACAACGTGCCGGTGGCCATCACGCTCAGATGGACGAACCACTGGACACCGTTGAAACCGAACAGAGCTGTGCCAGCGCGGGTCGCTACCAGCCACAGAACCACGACCGACGCCAGTCCGGCCGCGAAGAACGCGATGAACCGGTCGTTGCGGATGTTGCCCGACAGCAGGAAGGCCAGGCATATCGCGTAGAACGCGAGCTCGACGATCAAGGTCCAATAGAGGCCCTGCGCCGACGGCACGCCGAACAGATCCTGCAGCAGCGTCAGATTGACCAGTATCTCGCGCAGGCCGAACGGCCGGTCCCACAGCCAATAGCAGGCGAACGCCCCCGCGAAGATCGACAGCCAGTACGCCGGATAGATGCGGAACAGCCGTTTGATCGCAAAGTCCCAGCCCGCCGCGGGCCGCTCCGGACGGGCGCTGAACGGAATCACGAAACCGCTGATCATGAAGAACGCGACGACGCCGATGCGTCCGGCATCGGTCACGAAGGCGAGGTCGTACAGCCATCGACTGCTTTCGGTCTGCGGGCTCAGCCGGTAGAAGCTTTCGGACACGTGCATGTAGAGCACGAGCAGGGCCGCGATCGCACGCAGCGAGTCGATGTGCCGAAGCCGGTCGACCGATTCCGCGGGCGCAGCGGCCACGCTTCCCTGCGGCTCGCGACCGCTCATCCGTGACCGCCGCCCTCGATCGCCTTGAGTTCGCCGATCAGCCGGTTGGCCGCTTCCTTGCCGTCCGCATACAGCAGGCGCGCATTATCGGCGTAGAACAGCGCGTTCTCGATGCCGGCGAAGCCGGTGCCCTTGCCGCGCTTGATGATGATGACCTGGCGCGCGTCGACGACGTCGAGGATCGGCATGCCGAAAATCGGCGAAGACTTGTCGGTCTTGGCGGCCGGATTGACGACGTCGTTGGCGCCGATCACGATCGCCACGTCGCAGGTCTTGAACTCCGGATTGATGTCGTCCATGTCGGCGATCAGGTCGTAGGGCACCCCGGCCTCGGCGAGCAGCACGTTCATATGGCCCGGCATGCGTCCGGCGACCGGATGGATCGCGAACTTGACGTCCTTGCCGGCCTTGATCAGCAACTGCGAGAGCTCCCAGATCTTGTGCTGCGCCTGTGCGACGGCCATGCCGTAGCCGGGCACGATGATGACCTTCTCGGCCATGTACAGCAGCGACGCCGCGTCGCTGGCCTCGATCGGCTTCTGCGAGCCGGCGATCTCGCCAGCCCCGGCGCCGCCGCCGCCGAAGTTCGAGAACAGGACGTTGCTGAGCGGCCGGTTCATCGCCTTGGCCATCAGCTGGGTCAGGAACGTGCCGGCCGCGCCGACCACGGTGCCGGCGATGATCAGCGCCTCGTTCTGCATGACGTAGCCTTCGAACGCGACCGCCAGGCCGGTCAGCGCGTTGTACAGCGAGATCACGACCGGCATGTCGGCACCGCCGATCGGCAGCGTCATCAGCACGCCGAACGCGAGCGCGAGCACGAAGAACACGACCACGAGCGAACTGTCGAGCCGCCACAGCACCAGCGCGAGGCCGGCCAGCGCGGCGGCGACCAGCACCGCGAAGTTGACGAACTGCTGGCCCGAGAACGTGAAGCGCTTGTCCATGCGGCCGTCGAGCTTGGCCCAGGCGATGACCGAGCCGGTCATCGACACCGAGCCGATCAGGGCGCCGAGTACCGCCAGTGTGAGCGTCGCCGCCGGCAGCACCGGCGCACCGGGCTGCGCGTACTTGAGCAGCTCGCCGGCGCCGATCGCCGCGGCCGAACCGCCGCCCATGCCGTTGAACAGCGCGACCATCTGCGGCATGTCGGTCATCGCGACGCGGCGTCCCCAGATCCAGGTCGGCACCACGCCGACCAGGATGCCGCCGACGATCAGCCACAGATTGTGTCCGCCGGTAATCGCGAACGTCGCCAGCGTCGCGATGACCATGCCGATGCCGGCCTGGACGATGCCCTTGCGCGCCGTCACCGGCGAGGACATCCGCTTGATGCCCAGGATGAACATCACCGCAGCCAGGAAGTAGGAGGCCTTGGCGAGCCAGACCCATGCCGTTTGTGTATCCATGAACCCCTCTCGTGCTGTGCGCGCGGCGCGACGCCGTCTTCAACGCCCCGTGTCGGCGGGCCGCTTCAGTCGGTCTTGTCCTTGCTCGACTTGAACATCTCCAGCATGCGTTCGGTCACCACGTAGCCGCCGGCGGCGTTGCCGGCGCCGAGCGCGACGCCGAGGAAGCCGATGAACTTCGCCAGCGGCGTGTCGGCATGCGCCAGCGCGATCATCGCGCCGACCAGGACGATGCCGTGGACGAAGTTGGAGCCGGACATCAGCGGCGTGTGCAGGATCACCGGAACGCGGGAGATGATCTCCTTGCCGGTGAACGCGGCCAGCATGAAGATGTACAGCGCGAGGAAACCGTCGATCATGGCGTGACTCCTTCGACCAGCTGGCGGGTCGGTTCGTGCTGGATCCGGCCTTCGTGGGTGAGGCAGGTCTTGGCGATCAGCTCGTCGTTCCAGTCGAGCGAGAGCGCGCCATCGGCCAGCGACAGCTCCAGGAAGTTGTAGAGGTTGCGCGCGTACATCTCGCTGGCGTGGATCGGTGCCGACGCCGGCAGGTTGACCGTGCCGATCACACTGACGCCGTTCGGCGACACGACGGTGCGGCCGGCCTCGGTCAGCTCGCAGTTGCCGCCGGTCTCGGCCGCGATGTCGACGATCACCGCGCCGGGCTTCATGCCGGCCACCATCGCCGCGCTGATGATGCGCGGCGCCTGGCGTCCGGGCACGGCCGCCGTCGTGACGATCACGTCGACGCCCTTGAGATGCTCGGCCAGAGCCTGCTGCTGGCGTTCGCGCTCCTCGGCGGTGAGCTCGCGCGCGTAGCCGCCGCTGCCGGCCGCACTGACGCCCAGATCGACGAACTTGGCGCCGAGCGATTCGATCTGCTCGCGGGTTTCCGGACGCACGTCGAAGCCTTCGACCTGGGCACCCAGGCGCCGCGCAGTCGCGATCGCCTGCAGACCGGCGACGCCGGCGCCGACGATCAGGACCTTGCTCGGCCGGATCGTACCGGCCGCGGTGGTCAGCATCGGGAAGAACTTCGGCGCGGCCTCGGCGGCAATCAGCACCGCCTTGTAGCCGGCGACCGCAGCCTGCGAGGACAGCACGTCCATCGCCTGCGCGCGCGTCGTGCGCGGCAGCAGCTCCATCGCGAACGCGGTGATCGTGCGGTCGCGCAGTGCCTGGACCCGTGCCGGATCGCGATGCGGCTGCAGGTGTGCGATGACGACGGCCCCGGGCTTGAGCGCCGCGATGTCCTCGATCCGCGGCGGCTGCACGGCGAGCAGCACGTCGGCGCGTGCGAGCGCGGCGGCGCGCGAGAGCACCTCGGATGCGCCGAGCGCGGCGTCGGAGAAGTACGCCGACTCGCCGGCACCGGACTCGATCAGGATCTCGGCACCGCGCGACTTGAGCTTCTTCGCGACGTCCGGCGTCAGAGCGACGCGGCGCTCGCCTTCGGCGGTTTCGCGCAGTACCACAACGGCAACCGGCATGTCCTCTCCCCGCGGTGTTCGAGAGACCGGCATCCTAGCCGAACTGCCCGCCGAAGTGACAGCACAGGGGGACGGCGGATCGATCGCCGCTCGGACGATTGCTAGACTGGGCCGCTTTCCGTCTTCGCCGCGAGCCGTCCATGTCCGATCTTCGTCCGCTCAACGAACGCCTGTCCGTCCCGTCGCGCCAGCTGACCGGCCCCGGTCCCGACGAGGCGCAGCTGCAGGCCCTGCTGACGGCTGCGATCCGCGTGCCCGATCACGGCCGGCTGAATCCGTTCCGCCTGCTGCTGATCCGCGGCGAACAGGGACGCCGGCTCGGCGAGCAGCTCGCGCAGATCCATGCGCACATCGAGCCGGAGGTCCCGGCCGGCGTGCTCGCCAAGGATCGCGAACGCTTCGGCAGCGCGCCGCTGGTCGTCACCGTCGTCGCGCGGTTGACGCGCGGTCACAAGGTTCCCGAGGTGGAGCAGCGGCTGACCGCCGGCTGCGTCGCCTACAACCTGCTGCTCGGCGCCCAGGCGCTCGGCTTCGGCGCACAGTGGCTGACCGGATGGCCGGCCTATGCACGCGAGGTCGCCGCCCTGCTCGGCCTCGCCGAGCACGAGGAAATCGTCGGTTTCGTGCACATCGGCAGCGTGCGCATGCCGGCAATGGAACATGCGCGGCCGGCGCTGGCCGACCTGCTCGGCGAGTGGAACGGCTGAGAACGTGTCCGGCGCCGTCCACCTGATCGACGCGAGTCTGTACGTATTCCGGGCCTGGCACGCGCTGCCGCCCGATACGCTCGACGCCGACGGCCAGCCGCTCAACGCGGTGCACGGCTTCACGCGCTTCCTGCTCGACCTGCTCGAGCGCGTGCGCCCCTCGCACCTGGCCGCGGCGTTCGACGAGTCGCTGACGCACTCGTTCCGCAACACGCTCTATCCGGCCTACAAGGCCAATCGCGCCCTGCCGCCGGCCGAGCTCGAACGGCAGTTCCAGTACTGCAAGCAGATCGCGCAGGCGCTCGGCGTGACCGTGCTGGCCGATGCGCAGTACGAGGCCGACGACCTGATCGGCAGCGCGGCCGCGCGCCTGCATGCGCACGACCTCGACGTCGTGATCGTGTCGGCCGACAAGGACTTCGGCCAGCTGATCTCGCTGCGCGCGAGCCAGTGGGACTTCTCGCGCGACCTGCGCTGGGACGAGAGCGGCGTGCGCACGCGCCTGGGCGTGCGGCCGGACCAGGTCGCCGACTATCTGGCGCTGACCGGCGACGCGATCGACAACATTCCGGGCGTGCCCGGCATCGGTGCGAAGACCGCCGCGAGCCTGCTGCATCATTTCGGCACGCTCGAGGCCCTGCTCGCGCGAGCCGACGAAGTGGCCTTCCTGCGCATGCGCGGTGCCGCCACCGTCGCGCGCCGGCTGCGCGAGCACGCCGATCTGGCCCGCCTGTCGCGCCAACTCACCGGCATCGCGCTCGACGCGCCGGTGCCAGGGCACAGCGACGACTACCGCTACCGGCGGCCGGTCTTCGAGGAGATTGAGCCGATCTGCGACCGGCTGCGGCTCGGACCGATGACGCGCACGCGGATCCGCGCGCTCGGCGGCGAGGCGACGCCGCCGGTCCGCATCGACCCGGCGGCGGTCTGAACGGCGGCGGTCAGTCGCCGCCCTTCTCGTCGAGCGCCTTTTCCAGCTCGGTCTTCGGCGTGTCCTTCTTGGCCGGCATCGTCTTGGCCGGCTCGAACTTCACGGCATTGTCCAACGGATTGGCCGGCGATACCGGTGCGGCACCCGGTACGCTACCGGCGGTCGCGATGCCTTGCTGATCCCACGCGAACCGCGCGTCGCTGCGATAGATCACCGCGGGCTTCAGTGCCTCGTCACCCTTCGGCACGCCATAGGCGTCGTAGTACGCGCGCCGGCTGTCGGCGATGAAGTAGAACCCGCCATCGGCGATCGTACCGACGGTCGGGAAGTCGAACTCCGGCTTCGCGGCATCGAGTGGCATCACCTTGGAGATGCCCTTGCCGTCGGGCGTCAGATGCAGACGCACGACGCGCTTGGGCGACATGCCCGGCTCGACCGCGATCAGCGTACCGTCGTACCAGTACAGGCCTTCGATGCCGCTCAGCACCAGCAGCGCCGGGTCGAACGCCATGCCGAAGCCCTTGCCGGTGGTCAGGTCCAAGCCGGCGATGCCATGCGTGAAATCGGCATAGTAAAGCAGCTTGCCGTCGTCGCTGACGGTGACGCCACGCAGGCTGGTTAGCCGCGAGCCGTCGATCAGCGGCTTGAGATTCTTGCCATCCAGCCGGTACAGCAGATTCTTGACGCCGTCGGTGGCGAACACCTGGCCCTTGCGGCTGACGACGACCGACGACAGCGTATGCGGCGCGCCGGCTTCGGGCAGCAGGTACTTCTCGACGAAGGCGCCAGTCGACAGCTTGAACTTGAACACGCCGGCGCGGCCGTTGTCGTCGGCCTTGAAGCCCTTGTAGTACACCGACGACGTACTCGCGACGTACAGTGCATCGCGTTCCGGATCGACGGCCAGGCCATGCACGCCCCACAGGCCGTTCTGCGCGCTCGGCGCGATGAATTCGGTCAGCTTGCCCTTGTCGTCGGCGAGATAGATCTTGCCTTCGCGCACGCTGCCGAACAGAAACTGCTTGCGCTTGGGATCCCAGCCGATCGACTCGAACAGGTAGTCGCCCTTCGGCAGCGAGAACGCGAGCTTGCCCTCGCCGAACGGCTTGAGGTTGGCGCGCAGGTTCTCGACCGCATAGGTCCACACGCGCGTGTCGGAGACCTTCTTGAAGCGCGGATCGTCGGTCAGGTTGTAGCCGAAACCCTGCTGCTGCATCTTCAGCAGCACATCGTAGGCGCGGCTCTTGTCGTCGAGGTTGGCATAGGCGGCCGCCAGCGCCAACTTCACCTCGCCCGAACTCGGACGCAGCTGGCTCAGCCGCTCCAGCGTCCAGGTCAGCCGGCGCATGTCTTCCTTTTCCTGATAGAGACCGGCCAGCCGGCCGAGCACGGCCGGCACTTCGACCTGCTTGATCTGCGCTTCGGTCAGCGTGGCCGGGTCCAGGTCCTTCTGTCCCGCCGGCTTGGGGGCGGGGGCCGGCTGGGCCAGCACCACCGGGACGGGGGCGGCCAGGACGAGGCACAGCAGCAAGGGCTTGATCTTCATGAGGCGATTTAGGTTCCTTCGGAGGCCGGCACGAGACCGCGCGGCACGCCGGAAAGTTTCGGTGGAATGCCCGGCGCAGGACGACGCGCCCTTAGAATAGGCAATCCCCATTCTACAACGACCCCATGAGCGATACCGAAACCCTCTACGACGGCAAATGGCTGCGCCTGATGCGGCGGGGACGCTGGGAATACGCCGAGCGCACCAATCCGGGCGGCGGGGTCATGATCATCGCGGTGACGCCCGAGGACCGGCTGCTGTTCGTCGAGCAGTACCGTCCCGCGCTGCAGGCGATGACGATCGAGATGCCGGCCGGCCTGGTCGGCGACGTCGCCGACAACGCCGGCGAGAACGCGGTCGAGGCGGCCGACCGCGAGCTGCTCGAGGAGACCGGCTATGCGGCGCGGCGCATCGCGTTCCTGATGGCCGGCCCGACCTCCTCGGGCATGAGCAACGAGATTCTCGCGTTCGTGCGCGCCTACGATCTGCAGCGCACCGCCTGCGGCGGCGGCGACGAGACCGAGGACATCGTCGTCCACGAGGTGCCGCGCAGCGAGGCGGCCGCCTGGCTGGTCGAGAAGATCCGCGCCGGCTACTCGATCGATCCGAAGATGTTCGCGGGCCTGTATCTGCTCGAGCACGGCGAGGCGCTGTTCGGCCCGGCCTGAGCGCGGTCCCGCGTCAGCGCAGACCGAACAGCAGGTACTGCCAGATCAGCAGAACGGCTGCGAGCACGATCGACAGCAGCGTCAGCACGATGCCGGCGGCGCGCCCGAAGCTGATCGCCGAGGAGCGCGACAGGCCCCAGGCGTGCAGGATCCGGCCGACGATCAGGCACAGGCCGACGAGGTGCAGCAGCCAGACCTGGGTCTGGTTGGCCTCGAGCAGCAGCAGGAGCAGCAGGCCGATCGGCAGGTACTCGGTCGCGTTGGCATGGGCGCGGATGCGCTTGGCGAGCACGTGATCGCCGCCGTCGTGGATGCCCACGCGCGCGTGCCGACGCTGCAGCATCACGCGAACCGACAGCACGATCAGCAGCAGCGCGCCGAGCGCCGCGTAGAGACTGGTGATGCGCATGATGTTCCCCTGATGGAAGGTCGAGAAAGCGTGTGGCACGCCGGGTCGGCTCGCGGCGGCCGGCGCGGTCGTCACGTTACCGGGACGCTGCCGCCTCGTCGAGCGGCCGGCAGCCCATGTCCTGCAGCACGGCGGCGGTCTCGAACAGCGGCAGCCCCATCACCCCGGAGTAGCTGCCCGCCAGGTGACGCACGAAGGCCGCCGCGCGCCCCTGGATCGCGTAGCCGCCGGCCTTGCCGAACGGCTCGCCGGTCGCGACGTAGGCGGCGATGTCGTCCTCGGACAGGGTACGGAAGCTGACTTCGGACCGGCACGAGCGATGCGCCTCGCCGGCCGCGGTCAGGCACCACAGATCCGACACGACGCGGTGCGTGCGGCCCGACAGGCGCCGCAGCATCTCGGCCGCCGCCACCGCGTCGGCCGGCTTGCCGAAGACCTCGCCGTCGAGGACGACCTCGGTGTCGGCGCCGAGCACGACGGCGCCGGCCACCGCACCGACCTGCAGCAGACCGGCACCGGCCTTCTCGCGCGCGACGCGGCTGACGTAGTCCTCGGCCGGCTCGCCGGCGCGGCGGATCTCCTGGATCGACACGTCGAGCACCTCGAAGCGCAGACCGAGCTGATGCAGCAGCTCGCTGCGGCGTGGCGAACGGGAGGCGAGGAACAGCATGCGGCAGCCCCGGCACTGGCCTGGACGAAGGGGGCCGCGAGCATGCCACGGGCCGGCACGACCCCGGAAGCCGCGTTCCGGCGCCGGCACGACCGCATCCGGCCGGAGTCCCCGCCGGACGCGCCGGTCGTGTAGAATCCCGCGCCTGTTCCCGATACGTCCCGATCTTCCGCCGCGGCGGACCGCGGCGGCCGGACCGGGCACGGGCCGGCTCCGCCTTGACGTCGAGAGCCAGCCGTCGACGGCGACGACAACGCGCCCCGACCGAAATCGTGTCAAAACCTCATGATCGAAGCGGGCTCGGCGCATCGCCGGGCCCGCTCCGGCGAGAACTCATTTCTTAAGGTTCAGGAACCACAGCATGGCCAGGCAGAAAGAGCTCAAGCTCTACCGCAACATCGGGATCATCGCCCACATCGACGCGGGCAAGACGACCACGACCGAGCGCATCCTGTATTACACGGGCAAGAAGCACCAGATCGTGGACGTGCACGACACCAAGGACGGCAAGGGCTCGACCACGACCGACTACATGGAGCAGGAGCGCAAGCGCGGCATCACGATCCAGTCGGCTGCCGTCTCCGCTGAGTGGAAGGGTCACCAGATCAACGTCATCGACACGCCCGGACACGTGGACTTCACGATCGAGGTCAACCGTTCGCTGCGCGTGCTCGACGGTGCCGTCGTCGTGTTCGACGGCGTGGCCGGCGTCGAACCGCAGACCGAGACCAACTGGCGCCTGGCCGACCAGTACAACGTGCCGCGCATGTGCTACATCAACAAGATGGACCGCATCGGCGCGAACTTCAAGAACGCCGTAGACGGCATCCGCAACCGCCTCGGCGCGAACGCGGTGATCTGCGAAGTCCCGCTCGGCAGCCACGACGACTTCATCGGCATCGCCGATCTGATCGCCGGCGCCGGCTACATCTGGCTCGGCGACGACAAGGACAGCAAGTGGGAGACGATCCCGCTCGACCAGGTCGCCGCCCATCCGAAGGTGCAGAAGTTCACGACGACCGCCGACAAGGAGTGGGTCGCCAACCTCGCCGCGCTGCGCGAGGCCAGCATCGAGGCCGCCGTCGAGATGGACGACGAGGCGATGGAAGCCTACCTGTCGACCGGCGAGGCGCCGAGCCTCGAGACGCTCAAGGCCTGCATCCGCAAGGGCTGCGTCGCCGGCAAGCTGGTGCCGGTGTTCTGCGGATCCTCGTACCGCAACAAGGGCGTGCAGCACCTGCTCGACGGCGTGGTCGACTACATGCCGTACCCGGGCGAGAACGGCGGCATCTCGATGGTCGACGAGGACGGCAACATCGTCGGCGTCCAGGAAGTGACCGACGACGCGCCGGCGCGCGCGCTGGCGTTCAAGGTCATCAACGACCAGTTCGGCACGCTGACCTTCACGCGCATCTATTCGGGCGTCATCAAGAAGGGCGACACCCTGCTCAACGTCACGCGCGACAAGAAGGAGCGCATCGGCCGCATCGTCGAGGTGCAGGCCAACGCGACCAAGGAAATCGACGAGGTCCGCGCCGGCGACATCTGCGCGTTCGTCTCGCTGAAGGAGACCGAGACCGGCGACACGCTGACCGATCCGAGCTCGCCGGTGCTGCTCGAGCGCATGCGCTTCCCGGACCCGGTGATCAGCGTCTCGGTCGAGCCGAAGTCGCGCAACGACGTCGACAAGATGTCGACCGCGCTCTACAAGATGGTCAAGGCCGACCCGTCGCTGAAGCTCGAGGTCGACAAGGAGACCGGACAGACCGTGCTCAAGGGCATGGGCGAGCTGCATCTGGAGATCACGATCGACCGCATGCGCACCGAGCTCGGCGTCGAAGCGAACATGGGCAAGCCCAAGGTCAGCTTCCGCGAGGCGTTCGGCGGCGTCGTCGAGCACACCTACACGCACAAGAAGCAGTCCGGCGGTTCGGGCCAGTTCGCCGAGGTCAAAATGATCTTCGAGCCGGGCGAGCCGGGTTCGGGCGTCGTGTTCGCCGACGAGATCGTCGGCGGTCGCGTGCCGCGCGAGTACATCCCGGCCGTCGAGCACGCGATCGAGGTCGAGTCGCGTGAAGGCCAGATCGCCGGCTACGAGGTCGTCGACTTCAAGGCCCGCCTGGTCGACGGCAAGTTCCACGACGTCGACTCCTCGGCGCTGGCGTTCGAGATCGCCGGCCGCGCCTGCTTCCGCGAAGCGCAGAAGATGTCGCGTCCGAAGCTGCTCGAACCGGTCATGAGCCTGGAAGTGGTCACCGAGGCCGACTACCTCGGCGACGTCATCGGCGACATCAACCGTCGCCGCGGCTCGATCGCCGAGCAGGGCCAGCGCGGTCCGCAGGCGTTCGTGAAGGGCTTCGTGCCGCTCGCGGAGATGTTCGGCTACATCAACTTCCTGCGCTCGGCCACCAGCGGCCGCGGCACGTTCTCGATGACGTTCGACCACTACGAGGAAGTGCCCTCGCATCTGGTCGACAAGCTCATGGAGAAGGAAGCCAAGTAAGTCCGTCGCGGCACGCCGTCCGGCGTGCCGTCGATACCGGAACGGCGCCGATCGTTGGTACGATCGGCGCCGTTCTCGTTTTCGGCATCGGCATTCCGCATGAGACGCGTATCGAGGCGATTCTTCGCCGCCCTGCCCCGCGACCGGGCGTGCCGGCCGTGACGCTGCGCACCGTCACCGCGACGCGCTACGTCACGCCGCTGCGCGAGGGTGGCTCGCTGCCGGCGATCGTCGAGGCCGACGATCAGGGCCTGTACGTGCTGAAGTTCCGTGGCGCCGGCCAGGGCCCGAAGGCGCTGATCGCCGAGCTGCTCGCCGGCGAGATCGGGCGCGCCTGCGGCCTGCCGGTGCCCGAACTGGTCCTGGTCGAGCTCGATCCGGAGCTCGCGCGGACCGAGCCCGACCCGGAGATCCAGGACCTGATCCGCGCCAGCAGCGGACTCAATCTCGCACTCGACTTCCTGCCCGGCGCGGTCACGTTCGACCCGGTCGCGTGGCAGCCCGATGCGGATCTGGCTTCGCGCGTGGTCTGGTTCGACGCGTTCGTGACCAACGTCGACCGCACCGCACGCAATACCAACCTGCTGGTCTGGCATCGCCGGCTGTGGCTGATCGACCACGGCGCGGCACTGTACTTCCATCACGCCTGGGACGATCCGCAGGCACGCGCGCGCCAGCCGTTCGCGGCGATCCGCGATCATGTGCTGCTGCCGTTCGCGTCCGAACTGGCGGCCGTCGACGCGTCGATGAGCGCACCGATCACGCCCGCGCTCGTGAGCGGTCTGGCTGCGCAGATTCCCGAGTCCTGGCTCTGCGGCGACACGCCGTTCCAGAGTGCCGCCGCGCACCGGCAGGCCTACGTCGACTATCTGCTGGCCCGGCTGCAGCCGCCGCATGCATTCGTGGAGGAAGCGATTCGTGCGCGATCGGCACTTGTATGACTACGCCGTCGTGCGGGTCGTGCCGCGACCCGAGCGCGAGGAGTTCGTCAACGTCGGCGTGATCGTCTCGTGCCCGGCGCTGAAGTTCCTGCAGGCCTGCATCGAGCTCGACGAAGCGCGGCTGCGCGCGCTCGATCCCGATGCGGATCTGGACCTGCTGCGCGCGCACCTCGGCGGCATCGAACGGATCTGCGGCGGCGGTGCCGATGCCGGACCGATCGGCCGGCTCGGCCAGCGCGAGCGCTTCCACTGGCTGGTCGCGCCACGCAGCGCGATGATCCAGACCTCGGCCGTGCACACCGGCCACTGCCTCGCGCCGGCTCAGGCACTCGATCATCTGGTCCGCACGATGGTGCGCCGCTGACGCGCGGTCAGCCGTAGCGGCGCAGGTGGTTGTCCCATTCGAGCGCGGCCGTCACTTCACGCAGTGCATGCGGCGGCCGGTCCGGCCCCGCCTCGCTGATCGCGCCGCGGCCGTCGCTGACCAGGAAACGCCCGGCGCCGACGCCGGCCACGCCGCAGCCGTCGGCGATCGCGCTGGTGCCCAGACACCGGCCGCTGGCCGTATCCCAGTAGGCGACGCGACCGCCGACCGGGCTCGACGTCGCGATCACCGCACCGGCCGCATCGGCCGCGACCGAGCCGACGTAGTTGCACAGTCCGGCCAGCACCGGATCGGGCGCCGGAAACAGCCGTGGCGCCTCGCCGCGCCGGTGCCGCCCGACCAGCGGCGGCAGGTCGATCGCCGGTCCCATGTACTGGCAGCCGAACCAGACCGCACCAGTCGCGTCGAGTGCGAGATGGCGGATCGACAGCCGGTGCAGGGCCGGGTCGAGCGCCACCGACTCGACCACGCGCCCGTCGCGGGCGTCCAGATAGGCCAGCGACGGCGCCATCGAATCGAGATTGAGCTCGCGCTTGCCGTAGTCCGGATGGGTCAGGATGCCGCCGTTGGCGACGCATAGCGTGCGCCGGTCCGGCATCAGCACGACTTCGTGCGCGCCGATGCCGGCGCAGTCGAACTCGCCGATCCTGCGCCAGCCGCCGTGCGGGCTTGCGTCGTAGACGCCGATCACCGCGCGTCCGGCCTCGTAGTCGTTCTCGGTCGCGTACAGCACGGAGCCGTCGGCCGAGAACGTACCGTGGCCGAAGTAGTGACGGCCTTCGGGCAGCGGCAGCGCGACAGCGGCGCCGGCGCGATCGAACGCCGTCGCGAAGAAGCCCGGCTGGCGGCCGAACGCGATCAGCCGTCCGCGTTCGGCATCGATCGCGAAGCTGTGCCCTCTTCCCGGCAATGCATAGGCGGCCAGATCGCGGCCGCCGGCATCGACGATCGCGACCTCGTGCCGCCCGTCGCGGCGGCGCGCCGCGACGAAACGCGCCGCCGCCGCGGCCGGCGTCGCCGCGAGCAGCGGCGAGGTCACCGCAGCGGCCGCCCAGCCGAGAAACGCGCGCCGGTCAATCGCCATCGAATGCGTTGAAGCCGATCGAGACGCCAAGCGCCGGTGCCAGATACGTGTCGTTGACGTCCTGCAGGTTCTTGAGCTGCAGCACGCTCAGCTCGAGCAGCGCGCGCGCGTCCCGATCGGCGACGGCGCGATCGAGCGACACGGCCAGCGACCGCCATTGGGCGGCGATGCGCGTGGCCTCGTCGGCGAACGCGGCCGGCACCCAGCGTTGCTCCGGTGCCAGCAGCGGCGTCACCCGACCGGCGTCGATGAAATCGCGCAGGCCCTCGATCGTGCCGGCGAGCAGCGCCGCCGTCGCGCCACTGCGCCACAGCGGCAGGCGCTGCCCGCGCGCCGACGCCGCATCGGCACCGAGCGCCGGCAGCAGTACGAGGTCGCGCACGAAATGGATGCCGCCGGAACTGGCCTTGATCGCCTCGGCTGCGACCTCGGCCGAACTGCGATACAGGCGGTTGTCGGCGGCCGGCCGGCCGAATTCGCGCGCGAACGCGGACGAGGCCTGCCAATCCTGTGCGAGTTCCTCGGCGGTCCGCTGCAGGGCCGCCGCGACGGCGCGCGCATAGGCGCAGCGCGCGCGCCCGTCGGAGTCGCCACGCGCGATCGTCTCGCCGGCCGTGCCGTCGAACAGGGCGTACTCGAGCGCGCCGAGCCCCTGCACCGCGACGCTGCGCGCGCGCAGCGCGTCGACGTCGAGCGGCTGCGCATCGGCCGCGGCGATCGCCGCGGCGGTCTGCTTGACGACCAGGCCGCGCGGGTCCGGAAAGAACAGGAACCGTTCGAACCGGTTCGCCTCGACCAGCGGACCGAAGCGCAGGAACGCGATGCGTCCCCAGGCACCGGCCAGCAGGTGGAAGCGCGTGCGCACAGCGTCGCGCAAGGCCGTGTCGGCCGGCGCGGCGCAGTAGGCCGTCACCGCCTGTCCGGTATCGGAGGCGGCCGCGACCAGGGCGGCCGCCGCCGGCCGGACGTAGCCGGTGACCCAGCGCTCGCCGAGATCGGTCGGCAGTGTCTGCGCCTGCACCGGTGCGATCACGGCGAGGACGAACCACAGCCGTACGAAGACGCGTTCGATCGTCATAGCGATTCCACGAAACGGATCAGGTCGGCCCGCTGCGCGGGGGTCATGCCGACGACGCGGTCGCGTGCCGCCTGCGCCTCGCCGCCGTGCCAGAGGATCGCCTCGAGCAGACTGCGCGCACGGCCGTCGTGCAGAAACGTCGCGCGCGGCTCGACGGTCGTCGCCAGGCCCGCGCCCCACAGCGGCGGCGTGCGCCATTCGCGCGGACCGGCGTCGCCCTCGGGCCGGCCGTCGGCGAGCCCCTCGCCCATGTCGTGCAGCAGGAAATCGCTGTATGGCCAGATCAGCTGGAAGCGCTGCGCCGGATCGGCCGCGTCGCGCCGCGTCACGTACTTGGGCACGTGGCACTGCGCACAGCGCGCCTCGTAGAACAGGCGCTTGCCGGCCAACACCTGCGGTGCATCGGCATCGCGCCGTTCCGGCACCGCCAGATGGGTCGAGTAGAACGCGACGAAATCGAGCAACTCGCCGGACACCTCGTGCGGGCCGAACGCCGGCTGCGCACCGTGCGGCAGCGCGCGGCAGGCGCTCTGTCGCGCCGTGCAGTCTCCCCAGTGGTCCGGCGCCGGCGGGCTCGACAGGCCCATGTCGCCGGCGAACGCATGCGCGGCCTGATGGCGCACGTCGGGCTGCCCGCCCTTCCAGCCGAAGCGGCCGAGCACGATGCGTCCGCTCTGCGGATCGCGCAGGCGGCTCGGTTTGCCGACGATGCCGTCGGGATCACCACGGCGTCCGGCCCGGGCGAGGATGTCGTCCTCGGCGATCGCCTCGATCAGCCCGAGCCCGATCATCGGCGGCGCGATCCGCGGCGAGATCATCACGTCCTCGCGCATCGGCCCGTAGCCGAGATCGGTGATCCGATAGAGCGGCCGGCGCAGCGTGACGGTCTCGCCGCCGGCCAGCGCGATCGGCACCGCTTCCCAGTCGATACGCAGCTGGCCTTCGGCGGCCAGGCCCGGCACCGCGAAGTTCTGCAGTTGCGTGCCGTAGGTCGGCTCCGCGATCACCGCGACGCGCCGCTCGGCGAGCGCGCGGCGTTCCTGGTCGTTGCGCGGCGGCACCGACAGGCGCAGGAACAGCGAGACCGCCGGCTCGCCGTCGGCCGGTACGACACCGCGGCCGTCCTTGAGATGGCAGCCCTGACACGAGCGCGCATTGAACAGCGGGCCCAGACCGTCCGAGGCCTGCGTCGAGGCCGGCGCCGACACCCAGTCCTTGCGGAACAGGCCGTTGCCGATCGCGAAACGCTGCCGGCCCGCGAAATCGAGACTCGCCGACGGAAACGAGAAGATGTCGCGCGTCAGCGGCTTGCCGCGCACGGTCGCCGCGCCGGCCGGCAGCGTCTCGAACGGCTCGACCTTCGCGAAGTCCGCGATCGGCCGCACGATCGCCTCGACGCGCGCGCGGTCGGCGGCGCCGAGGTCCGGGCGGCGTTCCTCGGCCGCCGCGGCCGCGGCGACGGCCGCCAGCCACAGCACGGCTGCGCCGACGAGGCGTCCGCGCAGCGCGGATCCGGGCGCGAACCGCGACGGCACGACTACTGGAACACGTCCGCAGGCCGGTCGAGACTGTCGGAGCCTTCGATCTCGATCCGGCCGATGCCGAGCGCGGCGACGACGCGCTCGATCGAGCGCGTCTGTTCGATCAGGCGGTCGATCGCGGCCTGCACCACGGCATGGCCGTCGCGATTGCCCTCGCCGATCATCTGGTCGTAGCGCTCGCGGCGCTCGGCGCGCTGCCTGAGCGCGGTCATCGCCTCGACGGTCGCGTCGAGCCGGCTGCGCATCTCCCGGTCCAGCGCCGGATCGCGGGCCTTGACCAGATCGGACAGCGACGGCCCCTCGACGGCCGCACCGCCGGGCCGCCGATAACGGCCCAGATAGACGTTGCGGATGCCGATCTGGTCGTAGAAGTGCGAGTTGTGCGTATTGTCGGAGAAGCAGTCGTGCTCCTCCTCCGGATCGTGCAGGATCAGGCCGAGCTTCATGCGCTCGCCGGCGAGCTCGCCGTAGGACAGGCTGCCCATGCCGGTCAGCATCGAGGCCACCCCGGCCTGCTGCGCGTGCGCATGCGCGGCGCCGCCGGGCTTCCAGTCGGCGACCGCCTCCTCCAGGTCGGTGATCAGCAGCGCGGCGGCCGCCTTCAGATAGTCGATGCGACGCTGGCAGTGGCCGCCGGTGCAGCGTTCGACGTCGAAATCGGTGGCCGGGCGGTTTCCGGCGCCCGGACCGGTGCCGTTGAGATCCTGTCCCCACAGCAGGAACTCGATCGCGTGATAGCCGCTGGCGACGTTGGCCTCGATGCCGCCGATCTCGTGCAGCGTTTCGGCCAACAGCTTCGGCGTGATCGTCGTCGCGTCGATCTCGCGGCCGCCGATGCGCGGCCGCGGCTGCGCGATGATGTTGGCCGCGTACCAGGCATTGGCGTCGGACTCGCTGCCGTAGGACGCGTCGACGTAGTCGATCAGTCCCTCGTCGAGCGGCCAGGCGTTGACACGGCCTTCCCAGGCGTCGACGACCGGATTGCCGAAGCGCAGCACCTCGGTCTGCATGTACGGCACGCGCGCGTCGAGCCAGGCCTGGCGCGCCACCGCCAGCGTGCGCGGCGTCGGCGCCGCGGCCAGGGCGTCGATCGAACGGCCGAGCGCGCGGGCGCCGGCGAGCGCGTCCTCGTAGCCGGCCAGCGCGATCGCGGCGTACTGCGTGACGACGGCCTCGGTCGTCGGCGCCTTCGATTCGGATGTCGGGGCGGCCGGCTCGGCGGCGGACAGCGTGCCGGCGATGACGGCCAGGCACAGCGACGGCAGGCGAATCATCGTTCGCATCGTGCTTTTCTCCAGGAAGCGGGCGGGCGCGCGGAGCGGCGGCACGCGCGAACATCGGAAGCGCCGATTGTAAACGATAGCCATTCTCAAGAGGACCGATCACGGCACCTGCAGCGATGCGCGACCGGTGCCGCGGCGGCCCGCTATGATGGCGGTTTACCGAGCGACCCCGACGCCCATGCCGACAGCGGTGCAGATCGAACGACGCGGATCCACGGCCCATCTGATCCTGGACCGCCCCAGCGTGCACAACGCCTTCGATGCGGCCTTGATCGCCGAGCTGACCGAGGCACTGGACCAGGTCGACGCCGATCGCTCGGTGCGCGCCGTCGTCGTCACCGGCAACGGCAGCACGTTCTCGGCCGGTGCGGATCTGAACTGGATGCGCGGCATGGCCGCGGCCAGCGAAACGGACAACCGCGAGGACTCGCTGCGCCTGGCGCGCCTGATGCGCACGCTGAACTTCCTGTCGAAGCCGACGATCGCGCGCGTCAACGGCTCGGCCTACGGCGGCGGCGTCGGTCTGGTCGCCTGCTGCGACGTCGCGGTCGGCATCGACTCGGCGAAGTTCTCGCTGTCCGAGGCCAAGCTCGGCCTGGTGCCGGCGGTGATCTCGCCGTACGTCTGCGCGGCCATCGGCGTGCGCCAGGCACGGCGCTACTTCGTCGGTGCCGAAGTCTTCGACGCCGCCGAAGCGCGCCGCATCGGCCTGCTGCACGATTGCGTGACGGCCGACGCGCTCGACGAGGCGGTCGAGCGCCTGCTGCACATGTTCGGCAAATGCGGGCCGGTCGCGCAGGACGAGGCCAAGCGCCTGGCGCTGCGTGCCGCCGGCATCACGTGCGAGGGCGCCGAAGCGCTCGACCGCGAGAACGCCGCGCTGATCGCGCGCCTGCGCGTTTCGGCCGAGGGCCAGGAAGGCCTGACCGCCTTCCTCGACAAACGTGCGCCGGCCTGGGCCGGACGGGAGTGAACGATGCTCGATCACGTCGGTTTTACGGTATCGGACTTCGCGCGTAGCCGCGCGTTCTACGAGCGGGCTCTGGCGCCGCTCGGCATCGGTGTGGTCATGCAGGTCGGCGCAGCGGAAACCGGCGCCGGCAATCACGCCGGATTCGGTCACGCCGGCAAGCCGTACTTCTGGATCGGCGACGACGATGGTGGCGCCGGGCCCGGTCACGGCCACGTCGCATTCGTCTCGACCGATCGGGCCGGCGTCGATGCGTTCCATCGGGCCGCGCTGGCCGTCGGCGGCGTCGACAACGGCGCGCCCGGCCTGCGTCCGCACTACCACCCGAACTACTACGGCGCGTTCGTGCTCGACCCGGACGGTCACAACGTCGAAGCGGTCTGTCATGCGCCGGCCGCCTGAGCGGTGGCGATGAACGGCGGCGTTCCCGGTTTCGGCTCAGCCGGGCTGCGTCCGCATCGCCACACCGACTACCCTGCCGCCTTGATGTCCGGTTCCGACGGCCACGCCGCCGCGGCCGTCCGTGCCGCGGCCGAATGAGGATGCATCGCCCATGTTCGACACGCTCCTGATAGCCAACCGCGGCGAGATCGCCTGCCGGGTCGTCCGCACCTGCCGGCGCCTCGGGATCCGCACGATCGCGGTCTATTCCGACGCCGACGCCGATGCGCAGCACGTGCGCCTGGCCGATGCGGCCTATCCGATCGGCGGACCGCGGCCGGCCGATTCGTATCTGCGCGGCGATGCGATCATCGAGGTCGCACGGCGCGCCGGCGCGCAGGCGATCCATCCCGGCTATGGCTTCCTGTCCGAGAACGCCGATTTCGCCGACGCCGTCGAGGCCGCCGGCCTCCGCTTCGTCGGCCCTTCCGGCGCGTCGATGCGCAGGATGGGATCCAAGGCCGGCGCCAAGGAGCTGATGAGCGCGCACGGCGTGCCGGTCGTGCCGGGCTACACCGGCGAACGGCAGGATCCCGATCACCTCGCGCGCGAGGCCGAGCGCGTCGGTTTCCCGCTGATGATCAAGGCCGCCTACGGCGGCGGCGGCAAGGGCATGCGCATCGTGCGCGAGGCCGGCGAGTTCGCGGCCAATCTCGCCTCGTGCCAGCGCGAGGCGGCCAACGCGTTCGGCCGCGACCGCGTGCTGCTCGAGCGCTACGTCGAACGGCCGCGCCACATCGAGTTCCAGGTCTTCGGCGACCGCCACGGCCGGATCGTGCATCTGAACGAGCGCGAGTGCTCGGCGCAGCGCCGCTACCAGAAGGTGCTCGAGGAAACGCCCTCGCCGTTCGTCTCGCCAGACCTGCGTGCACGCATGGGCGAGGCCGCGGTCGCAGCCGCGCGCGCACTCGACTACGTCAATGCCGGCACCGTGGAGTTCATCGTCGGCCAGGACGGCGATTTCTACTTCATGGAGATCAATACGCGCCTGCAGGTCGAGCACCCGGTCACCGAGATGGTGACCGGACTCGATCTGGTCGAGCTGCAGCTGCGCGTCGCCGCCGGCGAGGCCCTGCCGGCCGCGCTGAGCGGCGAGCGTCCGATCGCGCCGCGCGGCCATGCGATCGAGCTGCGCCTCTATGCCGAGGACCCCGAACAGGGTTTCCTGCCCGGCTCCGGCACGCTCGAACGGTTGCGGCTGCCGGCGCCGTCGGCCCACGTGCGCATCGATTCGGGCGTCGTCGAGGGCGATACCGTCACGATCTTCTACGACCCGATGATCGCCAAGCTGATCGTCTGGGACGCCGACCGCGCGGCCGCGCTGCAGCGCATGCGCGAAGCGCTTGCCGAGGTCGACATCGCCGGTCCGAAGTCGAATGTGGCGTTCCTCGAACGCCTGGTCCGCCATCCGGCCGTGATCGACGGCAGCATCGACACCGGCTATCTCGACCGTCACCTCGACGCGTTCGTCGACGGCGACTCGACCGCCGACCCGCCGACCCTGGTCGCGGCCGCGGTCGCGCGCCTGCTCGAGGAGGAACAGGCCGCCGCCGGCCTCGGCGCGGCGCAGGATCCGCATTCGCCGTGGCGCCGCGCCGACGGCTGGCGCCTGGGCCATCCGGGCAAGCGCATCGTCGCGCTGCTGCATGGCGGCCGACGCCACGAACTGTCCGCGCACGGCGCGAACGGCCGCTACCGGATCGAGGCCGGCGATGCCACCGTCGAGGTCGCCGGCGCCAGGTTCGCCGAGGGCGTGCTCAGCGCGCGCTACGACGGCGTCATGCGGCGTCATCGCATCCTCGCCGCCGCGCAGCGGCTGTCGGTGCACGACGGCGAGCGCCGCGTCTCGTTCGAGCCGGCGCCGGCGTTCGCGTACACGGTCGACGCCGGCGCCGTGACCGATCGCGTGCTCGCACCGATGCCGGGCCGCATCGTCGCGGTCAGAACGGCCGTCGGTGCCGAGGTTGCCGAGGGCGACGAGCTGCTGGTGATGGAGGCGATGAAGATGGAGCTGACCTTGCGTGCGCCGCGCGCCGGCACGATATCGGCCGTGCAGGCGGCGGCCGGCGACTTCGTCGAGGCCGACGCGATCCTGGTCCGGTTCGAGTGAGGCAGGCGATGAGCAGATCCGAACAAGGCGGTCCCGGCCGGCGCGGCACCGCCGATCACGTCCGCATCGTCGAGGTCGGTCCGCGCGACGGCCTGCAGAACGAGAAGACGATCATCCCGGCCGCGACCAAGATCGAGCTGATCGACCGGCTGTCGGCGACCGGCCTGGAGACGATCGAGGCGACCAGCTTCGTCAGCCCGAAGTGGGTCCCGCAGCTGGCCGACGCGGCCGAGGTGTTCGCCGGCATCGCGCGCCGGCCCGGTATCCGCTATCCCGTCCTGGTGCCGAACGAGACCGGCTATGCGCGTGCGCGCGCCGTCGGTGCCGAGGAGGTCGCGGTGTTCACGGCCGCCTCCGAGGCGTTCAATCAGCGCAACATCAATGCGACGATCGAGGAATCGATCACGCGCTTCGTGCCGGTGCTCGAACGCGCCGCCGCCGACGGCGTCGCGGTCCGCGGCTACGTATCGACCGTGCTCGGCTGTCCGTATCAGGGCGAGGTGCCGGTCGCCGACGTGGTCCGTGTCACGCGGCGCCTGCACGCGCTCGGCTGCTATGAGATATCG
Organism: Rhodanobacter denitrificans; assembly: GCA_003241385.1. Lineage (GTDB taxonomy): Bacteria > Pseudomonadota > Gammaproteobacteria > Xanthomonadales > Rhodanobacteraceae > Dokdonella > Dokdonella denitrificans_A. Next base: position 88,034 of record QFPO01000001.1, on the reverse strand, counting down.
CTCGGCGACACGATCGGCATCGGCACGCCGGCCAAGGCGCGCGCGATGCTGCGCGCGGTCGCGGCCGAAGTGCCGATCGAGGCGCTCGCGGTGCATTTCCACGACACGCGCGGCCAGGCGCTCGCGAACATCCTGGCCTGCCTCGAGGAAGGCGTCCGCGTCGTCGACAGCGCGGTGTCCGGCACCGGCGGCTGTCCGTATGCGCGCGGCGCCACCGGCAACGTCGCCAGCGAGGACGTCGTCTACATGCTCGAAGGACTCGGCCTCGACACCGGCATCGACCTGGACCGTCTGATCGACACCGGGCTGTGGCTGTCGCGCCAGCTGCAGCGCGAGACCTCGAGCAAGGTCGCGCGCGCCAGCGGACGCGCCGAGCCGGCCGTATAATCGGCGTTTCCTTCGCTGCGCGCCCGCCGATGCCCGCCCATATCGCTCCGGACCGCACGCGCGGCCTGATCATCGCCTGCGGCGACGTCGCCGCCGACGACCGCTCGGCAGCGCTGTTGACGCGCCTGATGTCGTTCGTCGGCGTCCACCCGCGCGTGGCGGTACTGACCGCGCCGGAGGCCGCGCTCGACGACGACTACTGGCTGGAGCCGGCCCTGCTCGCGGCCGGCGCCGGCGAAGTGCGCGTGCACACGCTGCGCGCGCGCGCCGACGCCTCGCAGCCGGCCCTGCTCGATGCGATCGACCACGTCGACCTGATCGTGATCGCGCCGCACGCGCCGCTGCGGCTGACCACGCTGATCGGCGGTACGCAGCTGGCGCGCACGCTGCGCCGGCGCAGCGCCGACGGCGTCGCGGTCGGCGCGATCGGCGCCGCCTCGGCGATCCTGTCCGAGCACATGCTCGCGCACGGCGCCGAAGGCGCGACGCCGCGCCAGGGCGCCGCCTCGCTGGCGCCGGGTCTGGGCCTGACCAATCGCGTCGTCGTCGATCCGGGCGGCTCGGCCAGCGACCGGCTCGGCCGCCTGTTGACCGCGCTGTCGCTGAACCCGTTCGCGCTCGGCCTCGGCATCGACGCCGGTACCGCCGCGGTGATCGGCCCGGACAACGTGCTGGACGTCGTCGGCAGCGGCGGCATCACCGTACTCGACCCGGCCGAGATGGACGAGTCGAACGCCGCCGCGGTCAGCGACGGCGCGCCGATCCGCATCACCAATCTGCGCCTGCACGCCCTGACCGCGGGCACCCGCTACGACCTCGATTTCCGCCGCGCGGTGACCTGAGCGCGGCCGCCGCCCGACGGCGGGCTGCGCGGCGCGGACCGCGCCGCTACAATGCGCGCCCCCGCGCGGCGCGCGGCACGATTGCGGAGACTTCCATGCAGCTCGATCAGGTCAAGGCCGTCATCACCGGCGGCGTATCGGGACTGGGCCTGGCCACGGCACGGCATCTGGTCGCGCGCGGCGCCAAGGTCGCCCTGTTCGACGTCGACGACGCCAAGGCCGAGGAGGCGCTCGGCGCGCTCGGTCGTGACCACGCGGCCTACTTCCGCACCGACGTCACCGACGAAGCCGCCGTCTCGGCCAGCGTCGACGCCGCACAGACCTTCCTCGGCGGCCTCAACGTCGCGGTCAACTGCGCCGGCATCCTCGGCGCCGGCCGCGTACTCGGCAAGGAAGCGCCGATGCCGCTGGCGCAGTTCCGGACCACGGTGCTGGTCAACCTGGTCGGCTCGTTCAACGTCGCCAAGGCCTGCGCGAACGCGATGCAGCACAACGGCGCCGGCGAGGACGGCGAGCGCGGCGTGATCGTCAACACCGCCTCGGTCGCGGCCTACGACGGCCAGATCGGTCAGGCCGCCTACTCGGCGTCCAAGGGCGGCGTGGTCGGCATGACGCTGCCGATGGCCCGCGAGCTGGCGCGCTTCGGCATCCGCGTGGTCACGGTGGCGCCGGGCATCTTCTGGACGCCGATGGTCGACGGCATGCCCGAGGCCGTGCAGGCCTCGCTGAGCGCGTCGATTCCGTTCCCGTCGCGCCTCGGCCAGCCCGAGGAATACGCCGATCTGGTCGCCTACATCGTCGGCAACCGCTATCTCAACGGCGAGACGATCCGGCTCGACGGCGCGGTGCGCCTCGCGCCGAAGTGACGTCCATCTCCTCTTCCCTTTCCGCGAGTTCCCCATGAGAGCCCACGAAATCAAGCGCGGCAACGTCGTCGAGCACGAAGGCCGGGTCTGGCAGGTCCGCGACATCGAGCGCAGCGCGCCGCAGGGCCGCGGCGGCAACGTGACCTACCGCTTCGTCATGTACAGCGTGCCGGGCGCACAGAAGCTCGACGTCTCGCTGCGCGCCGACGACGAGCTCAAGGAAACCGAGCTGACGCGTCGCGCGGTCAGCTATTCGTACAAGGACGGCGACGCGTTCGTGTTCATGGACAGCGAGGACTACACGCAGTACACGCTCGACGCGACGACGATCGGCGACGCGGCCGGCTACATCGTCGACGGCATCGAGGGCTGCTTCGTGCAGCTGATCGACGACGCGCCGGTCGCGCTGCAGCTGCCGCAGACCGTCGTGCTCGAGGTCGCGGAGACCGCACCGGAGCTCAAGGGCGCCAGCGCGACCAAGCGCGCCAAGCCGGCCACGCTGTCGACCGGGATCGAGGTGCAGGTGCCCGAGTACATCACGACCGGCGAGAAGATCTACGTCAACACGACGACCGGCGAGTTCTCCGGCCGCGCCTGAGCCGGCCGCGATCGCTGCGCCGCCGGGCGGCGCAGCGCGTTCATCCGATCCGCGCCAGCCAGCGCGCGGCCATGCGGCCGAGCGATGCATCCGCATCGCGGTCGGCGGCCAGCGTGGCGATGTCGCGCCAGGCCAGCGCCAGCGACTCGGGACCGACCGCGAAATCCTCCGAGGCGGTCGCACGCACGACGTAGCGCACGTCGTAATGCCAGTGGCCGGGCTCGTCGCCGCGTGCCGGAATCCAGTGGCGATCCAGATCGAAGATCGGTGCCTCGACCGTCAGGTCCGACAGGCCCGACTCCTCCTCGGCCTCGCGCAGCGCGACCGCGGCCAGGTCCGGATCGCCGTCGGCGTGCCCGCCGAGCTGCAGCCAGCGCCCGAGCTTGCGGTGGTGGGTCAGCAGCACGCGCCGACCGTCGGCGCTGACCAGCCAGGCCGAGCCGGTGAAATGCCCCGGCCGGCACGACCGCTCGAAGCCGTCGGCATGGGCGCGCGCGAAGTCCGCGAACGCGGCGGCCAGCGCGGGCTCGCCGCCGGCGTCGGCATGGGCGGCGAGCGCCGCGAGCAGGAGATCGGTCGACACGGCTGAGCGAGATCGGGAACGGGGTCGGCATGATCGCATGCGCGCCGGGTCGCTTCGCAGCGATTCGACACGGACGCCCGCGCGCGAGACCGGCGCGCGCCCTCGCCTTCTCGCGCGAGCGGCTTCCGCCGCCGGCCGGCCTCGGCGCATCGGACCGAACGCCTCGACGGCCGCAAACGATGCGAATACAGGCGCGATGCGCTGCACCCGGCCTTGTGCTCGGCAGTGCGCTTTGGCAAGGTTGCAGCGCCGCTGCCGGCCGCGGACCATCTCGCTCGCCTCGTCGCCGGCCCATCTCGCGTTCTCGAAGGGGAGAGCTTCATGTCCAAAGGCTTATTCATCACCAAGCCGATCCAGGCGATGCCGCACGTCGACGCCGGCGAGCCGGTTGAGGGCCGCTTGCAGGGCGAGGTGACCCTGAAGCGAACCCTGACCGCGCGCCAGCTCACGATGCTCGGCATCGGCGCGGTGATCGGCGCCGGCATCTTCGTGCTGACCGGTCACGCCGCCGCCGAGCACTCCGGTCCGGCGATCGTGCTGAGCTTCGTGCTCGCCGGCGTCGCCTGCGCGCTGGCCGGCCTGTGCTACGCCGAGTTCGCTTCGATGCTGCCGGTCTCGGGCAGTGCCTACTCCTACGCCTATGCGACGCTCGGCGAGTTCGTGGCCTGGTTCATCGGCTGGAACCTCGTGCTCGAGTACCTGTTCGCGGCCTCGACCGTCGCGGTCGGCTGGTCGGGCTACTTCAACAGCCTGCTGACCAGCATCGGCATCGGCCTGCCGGCATCGCTGTCGACCGCGCCGCTGAACGTCGTCGACGGCTCGATCGTCTACACCGGCGGTCTGTTCAACCTGCCGGCGGTCGCGATCGTCGCCGCGATCAGCTGGCTGTGCTACGTCGGCATCACGCAGTCGGCCTTCGTCAACTCGATCATCGTCGCGATCAAGGTCGCGGTGATCCTGCTGTTCGTCGCCTTCAGCATCCAGTTCGTCAATCCCGACAACTGGGTGCCGTTCATTCCGGAGAATCAGGGGCCGGGCCGCTACGGCTTCGACGGCATCGTCCGCGGCGCCGCGGTGGTGTTCTTCGCCTATATCGGCTTCGATGCGGTCTCCACGGCCGCCGGCGAGGCCAAGAATCCGCAGCGTGACATGCCGATCGGCATCCTCGGCTCGCTGTTCATCTGCACGATCATCTACATCATCGTCTCCGCCGTGCTGACCGGCATGCTGCCGTACACGCAGCTCGGCACGCCCAAGCCGGTCGCGACCGCGCTGGAGGCCTACCCGTCGCTGCTGTGGCTCAAGCACGTCGTCGAGATCGGCGCGATCGCCGGCCTGAGCTCGGTGATCCTGGTCATGCTGATGGGCCAGCCACGCATCTTCTACTCGATGGCGCAGGACGGCCTGCTGCCGGCGATCTTCAAGCGCGTGCACCCCAAACACCAGACCCCGTACGTCGGCACGATCATCGTCGGCGTGTTCGCCTGCCTGCTGGCCGGCTTCTTCCCGATCGGCCTGCTCGGCGAACTGGTCTCGATGGGCACCCTGCTCGCGTTCGCGACGGTGTCGGCCGGCGTGCTGGTGCTGCGCCGCACGCAGCCCGGGCTGCCGCGCCCGTTCCGCGTGCCGGCCGCGGCCGTGGTCTGCCCGCTCGGCGTGGTCGCCTGCCTGTACCTGTTCTGGCAGCCGTTCCGCGAGCACTGGCCGCTGATGGTCGGCTGGACCATCATCGGCTTCCTGATCTACTTCGGCTACGGCTACCGCCGCAGCAAGCTGCGCAACGGCGCCTGACGATCGAAGCGGAAGCCGGCCTCGCGCCGGCTTCTTTCGATGAGCCGCCACCCGCAGCGCAAGGGGACCGCTGAGCGATGACTTCCAGCAGCCGCAAGATCGGCCCGGTGCTGGCGACCTTCGTCGTCGCCAACAACATGATCGGCTCGGGCTTCTTCCTGTTGCCGGCCTCGCTCGCCCAGATCGGCGGCGTGACCGCGCTGAGCTGGCTGCTCGGCACGATCCTCGCGATCGTGCTCGGCGGCGCATTCGCCCGGCTCGCACGTGACTATCCGAACCTGGAATGCCCGGCCGACTACGTGCAGCCGGCACTCGGCCGCGACATGGGCTTTCTCGCGACGACGCTGTACTGGCTGTCCTCGTGGATCGGCAACAACGCGATCGCGGTCGCGGCGTTCGGCTATCTGGTCACGCTGCTGCCGCTGGCCGGCAACGAGCCGGCAGTCCAGGTCGGCGGACAGATCGCGCTGATCTGGCTGATGTACGCGGTCAACCTGCTCGGTCCCAAGCAGGTCGCGCGCTTCCAGTCGCTGTGCGTCGTGGTCGGCCTGACCCCGGTCGCGGTGATCCTGCTCGGCGGCTGGACGCAGTTCGATCCGGCGCTGTACGAGGCCGGCTGGAACGTGTCGGGACGCCCGGACGCCGCCGTGGTGTTCAGCTCGCTGGCACCGATCTTCTGGGCGTTCGTCGGCCTCGAAACCGGCGCGATGGTGGCCGGCGTCGTGCGCGATCCGCAGCGCAACGTGCCGCTGGCGACGATCACCGGCATCCTGATCGCCGGCGTCGTCTACCTGACCTCCTCGGTGCTCGTCATGGGCATCGTGCCGGCCGCCGAACTGGCCGCGTCGAGCGCGCCGTTCGCGGTCGTCGCCGGCCGGATCTTCGGACCGTGGGCGATTCCGATCATCGCGGCCGCGGCGGCACTGAAAGCGACCGGCACGCTCGGCGGCTGGATGCTGGTGACCGGCGAGTCCGGTGCGCGCGCCGCGCAGCGCGGCTATCTGCCGGCGCTGTTCGGACGCCTGCGCGCCAACGGCGCGGCCGCCTGGGGCCTGACCGTGATCGCCGCGGCGATGAGCGCGATCGCCTGCCTGACGCTGGCCCCGACCGTCGGCGGCCAGTTCCAGACGATCATCGAGATGGCCGTGCTGCTGGTCACGATGGCCTACGTCGCCGCCGGTCTCAGCCTGCTGGTCGGCACGCCGACGCGACGCCCGTCGACCGGCGACCGGCTGCTCGGCCTCGGTGCGCTGATCGCCTGCGCCCTGCTGCTACTGTCCTCGCCCGGACGCATGCTGATCGGCGCCCTCGTGCTGACCGCGCTGGCCTGGGCGGTCTACCGGGTCGTGCGGCGCGCGCGCTGATCCCGGCCACGCCCGGTCGAGCGCGAGAACCGTTTTTCGGCGCCTGCACAGTCGGTTCGCGTTACGGGTTGGAGCGCGCCATCGTACCGAGCCGGAACGACGGCCCGCGTCCAGCTGGGTCCGATCATGGCTGTCGCTCCGACCGGGTCGGCTCGCATCCGCTCTGGGGGAGATCCGGAGCGCTCGCCGGTCGCGGCGGGCCTCTACCGGCGGCTGATCGCGTTCACGGTGCGTCCGGTGCGTCCGGCGACGCCGAGGCATCGCTGCCGGCGGCATCGCGCAGCAGCGGCGACAGTGTCTTCTTCACCGGCGCGCCCATGTCGGCCAGGCTCTGCACCTGCAGGATCACCGAGCCCTTGCCGCCCTCGGTGAGCCGGCGCAGCGCCGAGCGCTGCGCACGCTGCGCCTTGTCGAGCTGGGCCGAGGCGTCCTCGAGCTCGCCGACCAGGGTCGCGAAATTGTCGTGGAGCTGCGCGGCGCGACGCGCCATCTCGGTCGCGTTGTCGTTGCGCTGCTGGATCCGCCACAGATGGCGTACCGTGCGCAGCGTCGCCAGCAGCGTGCTCGGACTGACCAGCGAGATGTTCTTCGCGAGCGCGTACGTGTAGAGCGCGTCGTCGGCCCGCACCGCCTCGATGAAGGCGCCCTCGACCGGCACGAACAGCAGCACGAAATCGAGCGTACGCAGGCCCGCGATCGCGCTGTAGTCCTTGCCGGCCAGACCGTCGACGTGACGGCGCAGCGACGCGACATGCTCGCGCAGCGCGGCGGCGCGTTCGGCCTCGTCGACGGCGCCGACGAAGCGTTCCCACGCCAGCAGCGAGACCTTGGAGTCGATCACGATGTCCTTCTCGTCGGGCAGCCGCACGATCACGTCGGGCCGCTGCCGGCTGCCCTGCTCCGAGGTGAAGCTGGTCTGCGTCTCGTACTCGCGGCCGGCCTGCAGGCCGGCGGTCTCGAGCAGGCGCTCGAGTACCAGCTCGCCCCAGGCGCCCTGGGCGCGGTTGTCGCCGCGCAGCGCGCGCGTCAGATTGACCGCGTCCTGGCTGATGCGCTGGTTCAGATCCTTCAGCGTGCGGATCTCCTGGGTCAGCATGCCGCGCTCGCGCTGTTCGTTGGCATGGGTCTGCGTAACCGCCTCGCGGAACTCGCGCAGCTGCAGCTTCAGCGGATCGAGCAGGCCGCCCAGATGTTCGGCGCTCTGCTCGCGGAAGCGCTCGGTCTTGGCGTCGAGAATCTGCTGGGCGAGGTTCTGGAACGCTTCGCGCAGGCGGTGCTCGGCCTGATCGAGCAGGGCGATCTTCTCCTCGGCGTGACGGGCCTGCTCGACCGCGGCGGTGCGCGTCTGCGCGAGCTCGACGGTGACCGCGGCCAGGCGCGTCTGCACCGCGTCCAGATCGCGGCGCAGCTCGGCCGAGCGCTGGTCGAGCTGGCCGGCCTGTGCGCGCTGTACGGCGGCGTCTGCGGCGGCCTCGTGATAGCGCCGCTCGACCGCCTCGCTCTCGCGTACGGCCTGCGCCAGGCGCTGTTCGAGTTCGCCGGCGCGCGCCTCGAGCGCGCTGCGCTGTCCGGCCAGCGCGACGACCTCGCTGTCGCGGCTGCGCGCGCCGGCCTCGTACGCATCGCGCCGCCAGCGCCGCGCCAGCAGCACCGTCAACGCGCAGCCGATCGCGAGGCCGGCGATCGCCGCCAGCGCGAGATAGGCCGCCATCGTACCGTCCACCGTCGTCACACCTGCGTCCATCACCGGTCCGCTCCGCTCATATCCGGACGTCATCTTCGCAGGAACCGGTCTCAGCGGACGATACGGCGTATCGACATGCCCTCGCCTGATGCGGCGCAGCCGCCGCGATCACGTACGCTCGGCCGCGACGGCGATCGGCGCCGCAACGCGCCGGACATGGCGCTCCGGTATAGTGCCCGCCTCGATTTGGCCATCCGTACGCTCCGACCGCCGTGACCGACCTGCCCTACGACGCCACCGCCCTGGACCGCCTCGCCCGCGAGATCGCCGCCGCCGGTCGTGACCTCGCCGCACTCGGCTGGACACCGGCGACCAGCAGCAATTTCTCGATGCGGCTGGACGCGCAGCACGCCGCCGTCACCGTGTCCGGCCGCGACAAGGGCCGTCTCGATGTCGGCGACGTCATGGTCGTCGATTTCGACGGCCGGCCGGTCGCCACCGCGCACCGGCCGTCGGCCGAGACCGCGCTGCACACGCAGATCTACCGGCGCTTTCCGAACGCCGGCGCGGTATTGCATACGCATTCGCGCACGCAGAGTGTCGCCTCGCGTCTGTACGCGCGCGAAGGCCTGGTGCGGTTCGAGGGCTGGGAGCTGCAGAAGGCGATCGCCGGCTATACGACGCACGAGAGCGTGCTGGACCTGCCGGTATTCCCGAACACACAGGCGATGGACGAGCTGGTCGCGCGCGTCGACGCCTGGCTCGATGCCGGCAAGCCGCTCTACGGCTATCTGATCGACGGCCATGGCATCTACACCTGGGGCGTTGACATGGCCGAGACACGCCGCCATCTGGAAGCGTTCGAGTTTCTGCTCGCCTGCGAACTTGACCTGAGGAGGTTGTCCCGATGAGCCAGCTGCGCATCTTCGACGAGCGCGACGGCGCCACGCCGGTCCTCACGCTGACCGACCACGCGCAGATCGCGCACGAGCTCGGCGCCGTCGGCGTCCGCTTCGAGCGCTGGGAGGCATCGCGGCCGATCGCGCCGGGCGCGAGCCAGGACGAGGTCATCGCCGCCTACAGCGCCGACATCGAGCGTCTCAAGAACGAGAACGGCTACCAGTCGGTCGACGTGATCAGCCTGACGCCGGACCATCCCGACCGCGCCGCACTGCGCCAGAAGTTTCTCAACGAGCACACGCACAGCGAGGACGAGGTCCGCTTCTTCGTCGCCGGTGCCGGCCAGTTCACGCTGCATCTGAACGGCAAGGTCTACGACGTGCTCTGCGAGGCCGGCGATCTGATCGGCGTACCCGACGGCACGCGGCACTGGTTCGACATGAGCGAATCGCCGTACTTCGTCGCGATCCGCCTGTTCACGAACAAGGAAGGCTGGATCGCCAACTTCACCGGCGACGACATCGCCGAGCGCTTCCCGCGGATGACGCCGCACCGCGCCGCGCCGGCGAACTGAATCCGGGCACCTGCACGATCCGGCGGGGCCGCAGGCCTCACTCGTTCACACCAGGCACAAGCACGGCCCGCGCGAGGCGGGCCGTGGCCGGTCAGGCATCGAAGCCGCTGGCGAATACGGTGTCGTCGCGGATCAGCAGCTGCTGGCGCACGCCGAAACCACCGCTGCTGACGGTCACCGGGGTCATTCTGATGACGCGCCAGCCGGCCGCTGCGAGCTGCGGAACGGTCTTGATTCCGGCCTGCGGACAGGTGAACGGCGTCGCCGACGTCGGCGGTGCCGCATCGGGTGCCGCGACCTCGCTGTAGCAGATGTCGACGCGCGCGGCCGAGACACCGGCTACGGCGAACACCGCGGCGAGCGCGAGCGCGATCGAAGCGCCGCGCGTCGTCACGGCTTCTGCACGATCAGCTGAACGCTGATGTCCGGAAACGTCGGATCGGCGCCCGGCGTGGTCACCGGCGACATCTGCACGATCTGCCAGCCGAGCGCGGCGAGCTCCGGCACGGTGTGGCTGCCGGCCTGCGGGCAATGGAACACCGTGGCGTTGTCGGGCGGCGGCGGCGACGGCAGCGACGGCGTCGCGGTGCTGTAGCAGATGTCGGCCTGGCCGGCGAGGACGAGCGACGGAGCGGCCAGCGCGAGTGTGGCCGCGAGAGAGAGAATCCTGTTCATCAGGGATGATCCGGGTTTCGTGAGGGGGGCGCGACCTTAAGCCGGCGCGCCCGTGCTGACAACCCGCGAACCTCGATCACGGTGACCGACGTCACGTTCGTGCATGCCGTCGTTCGCCCGCTCCTGCTACGCTTCGGGCAGGCTTTGCTTACAGGACCGGACATGCCCGAAATCCGCGCGATACTCACCGACATCGAAGGCACCACCAGTTCGATCGACTTCGTCAAGGACGTGCTGTTTCCGTATGCGCGCAAGCGTCTGCCGGCCTTCGTCAGCACGCATGCCGACCGGCCCGACGTGCAGCACTGGTTGCACGAGGCGGCCAAGGAGGCCGAACTGGTGTCGGCCACTCAGCAGGAGATGATCGACCTGCTGCAGCACTGGATCGATCTGGATCGCAAGTCCACCGCGCTCAAGGCGCTGCAGGGGCTGATCTGGGAGGAAGGCTACACGGCCGGCGAGTTCAAGGCGCACGTCTATCCGGAGGTGCCGGCACGGCTGCGCCAGTGGCGCGCCGACGGCCTGCGGCTGTACGTCTATTCGTCGGGCTCGGTTCCGGCGCAGCAGCTGTTCTTCGGGCACAGCGACGCCGGCGATCTGGCAGCGCTGTTCGCCGGCTTCTTCGACACCGAGACCGGCCCCAAGCGCGTCGCCGACTCGTACCTGCGCATCGCCGAAGCGATCGGCGAGGCGCCCGCCCACATCCTGTTCCTGTCCGATGTCGTCGAGGAACTCGACGCCGCACGCATCGCCGGTCTGCGCACGACGCTGATCGCGCGCGCGCCGGCGGTCTGTCCCGCCGATGCCGCCCATCCCTGCGTGAGCGATTTCGACGCCATCGCGACCGGATGAGACGACTGTTCGCGAGCCTGGCCGCCGGCTGCCGCATCCTGCTGCTGGCCAGGCCGCTCGGCGCGCGCGCGCGGATCGCGGCACCGGCCGACGAAGGACCGGCCGTGTTCTTCGCGCTGTGCATCGCCGATCTGCTGTTGGGCGGTGTATTCGCGAGCCTCTTGGCGGCACCTCCCTGGCGCGTCTCCGCAGAAGGCATCCTCACCTGGCTCGCGCAGATCGCGCTGCTGCTGGCCGCAAGCTGGGCCACGGTCCGCTTCGCCGGCCGCGAGCGTATGCTCTGGCAGGTCGCCGCATGGCTCGCCGCCACGCTGCTGGTCGTGAATCTGATCACCTGGGTGGCAGCATGGGCCCTGTTCTCGGCGCTGGCGCCGGCGCTGCGCGAAGCGGCACGTATCGCCGAGATCGCCCAGTGGATCGTCGCCGCCTGGTGGTGGCTGGCCGCCTTGCGTCTGGCGCGCCACCTCGGCGCGCGCTGGCTGCCGGCATTGCTCGGCGCGGTCTGCACCTTCGTGCTGCTCGAGGTATCCGGGTACTGGCTGCCACAGGCGTTGCCATTGCGCTCCATCGCGCCGCTGGCGACGGATGCGAACGATCCGCGCGCCGCAGGCGACGGTTTCGATTCGATCAGCCCCGAGCAAGTGCTCTATGCGCAACCGCAGCGCATCGACGAGGCGCTGGCACGTCTCGCGCCGCAGCGTCCCGGTGTGGTCGATCTGTACGTGGTCGCGTTCGCCGGTGACGGCACCGAATCGGTCTTCCGCAACGAGGTCGAACATGTCGAGCGGCTGTTCTCGCAGCGCTTCGACGCGGCCGGCCGCGTACTGACGCTGATCAATCACCCGGCCACGATCGAAACCGCCCCGCTCGCGACGCTGACCAATCTGACCTGGGCGATCGACGGCATCGCCGCGGTGGTGGATCCGGAGGAAGACATCCTGCTCGTGTTCCTGACCAGCCACGGCAGCGAGGACCACCATCTGCACGTGAATCTGCCGCCGCTGCCGCTCGACGCGATCGGACCCGATGAGCTGGCCGACGCGCTCGACGCGACGCCTCGGCCGCGCTGGCGCGTCGTGATCGTGTCGGCCTGCTATTCGGGCGGCTTCGTCGACGCGCTGCGCGACGAAAACACGCTCGTGATCACCGCCGCGCGTGCGGACCGCACCTCGTTCGGCTGCGGCGCCGATGCCGACATCACGTACTTCGGACGAGCCTTCCTCGACGAAGCGCTGAATCGCACGGCTTCGCTGCCGGAGGCGTTCGCGCTCGCACGCGAGGTGATCGCGCAGCGCGAACGCGCCGACGGCATCGAGACGCCGTCCGAGCCGCAGATCGCGACGACACCGGCGATCGAGGCGCAGCTCGCCCGCTGGCAAACGCAACTCGAGCTGGGACCCGCGATGCCGTTCACGCACGGCACGCCGGCCGCCGGCGAAGCCGCATCAGCCGCGCCGGCCGACGCACGACGCCCCTCCGACTGAGCGCGCCGGCACACGGCGCGCAGTCGCCGCCTCAGCGCGGCGGTTCGTTCCAGCCGGAAACGCGGCCGTCGCGATCGAACTCGACGCTGCCGCCGTCGGCGTCCGGGTAGAACCAGATCTCGGACATCACGCCGATGCGCTTCTTGCCGGGCTTGCCGAGCACGGCCGAGACCTGGCTCCAGGTCATGCCCTTGCGCAGCGCCTGCCAGTCGGCCGCGACCGGCGCCGCTGCCGGTACAGGCTCGGCGGCGGCGGACGGTGCCACAGCGGCCGCGGGCGCAGCCCGTGACGACGCCGGTGCGCGCCCCGGCGCAGGCGGCGCCGGGGCGGCGGCCGGCTGCGGCGCGTCGAGCCGTCGCTCCAGTTCGATCACGCGCTGCTCGAGCGCCTTGAGGCGCTGCTCGACGGTCGGTTCTCCGTCGGCGAGCGCCGCACCGCTGACGGCCCAGATCGCCAGGCCCACCAGTACCCCACGATAGTGCATATCCCCGCCCTCCGGTGCCGCTGGTCGGCGGCAGCCTAGCAGGTTGCCGGCGGCGGTTCTTGCTGCAGTGCCGCTGCACGGCCGGGCCGGGACGTCCAGTTGACCGGACGGGTGCGCGGGAACATGCTGTCGGCCGCCTTTTTTCCAGAGTCCATCGATCGATGATCAGACCGTGCACCCTCGCGCTGGCGCTGCTGGCCGCCGGCGGCAGTCCGCTCGTCCGCGCCGCGGACTGGTTCGTCGAAGCGCCGTTCGACGACCGTGCGGTCGTCGACCGCCTCGGCGCGCGCTTCCAGCATCTGCAGATCGACCCGGTCCGCCGCCTGATCCGCGTCGACACCGACGAGGCCGGCATCGCCGCGCTGACCGAGGCCGGTCTCGACGTACGCGTGGACATGGTCGCCACCGCCAAGCTGCGCGCGTTCCGCGCCGCGGTCGAAACGGCCGATACGCCGCAGGCGATTCCGGGCTATGCCTGCTATCGCACGGTCGAGGAGACCGCCGGCTCGATCGACGCGCTGGTCGCCGCGCATCCGGCGCTAACCGAGGTCGAGACGATCGGGCCGACCTGGGAGCGCGAGCGCAATCCGGACGCCGGCTACGAGATGCGCGCGCTGCGCGTGACCAATCTGGACACCGTGGCCGACGATCCGGACCGCCCGCGCATGGTCATGTACGGATCGATCCACGCACGCGAATACACGCCTGCCGAATTGCTGATGCGGATGGCCGAAGGGCTCGTCGCCGGCTACGGCACCGATCCGCTCAGTACCTGGCTGGTCGACCACGTCGATTTCCGCTTCATCGTCCACGCCAATCCGGACGGTCGCAAGCGTGCCGAGACCGGTATCGGCTGGCGCAAGAACACCAATGTCGAGGACGCGTTCTGCCCCGGCACGCCGACCAGCTTCAGCCAGCCCGGCGTCGACTTGAACCGCAACTTCCCGTTCCACTGGAGCGGCACCGGCGGTTCGAGCACGGAACGCTGCGACCAGACGTTCCGCGGTCCGGCTGCCGGATCGGAGCCCGAGACGCGCAACCTCGTCGCGTACACCGCCGGCAGCTGCGACGGCAGCGGCAACTGCAGCGGCGGCGCCCTGCCCGACCGGCGCGGCGCGAGCCTGTCCGATCCCGCGCCGGAGGACTACTCGGGCCTGTTCTTCGACATCCACAGCTATTCGCAGCTGGTGCTGTGGCCGTGGGGCGACGTCGAGACCGCGACCTCGAACGATGCGCCGCTGCGGCGCATGGGACGCCGTCTGGCCTGGTTCAACGACTACTGGCCGATGCAGTCGATCGAGCTCTACCCGACCCGTGGCACGACGGTCGACACCGTCTACGGCTATCTCGGCGCGGCCGCCTACACGATCGAACTCGGCGTCGAGTTCTTCGAGAGCTGCAACGAGTTCGAGAATGCGACGCTGCCGCACAACCTGTCGGCGCTGCTCTACGCCGCGCGCGCGGCGCGCCGCCCGTACCAGTGGCCGCAGGGTCCCGACGCACGCGATCTGACGACCGACCTCTTGCGTGTGACCGCCGGCACCGCGGTGACGCTGCGCGCGACGATCGACGATACGCGCTACAACCAGGACAACGGCGCGGAGACCAGCTACGCGATCACCGGCGCGCAGGCCTACCTCGACGTACCGCCGTGGCACAGCGACGCGGTCGCGATCGCCGCGCACGCGGTCGACGGCAGCTTCAACGCGACGGCCGAGACGGTCGAGGTCACGATTCCGACCGCCGGTCTCGCACCGGGCAAGCATCTGGTCTGGATCCAGGGCACCAATGCGCGCAACGGCGGCACCGCCGGCACGCCCGATGCGGTCTTCATCGAGATCATCGGCGAGGACCGGCTGTTCGCCGACGGCTTCGAGTCGCGCTGACCGTCGCGACCTCGTCCGTCTTCAGCGGACGAGGTCGCCGGTCGCGATCAGTGCGCAGATCGCACGCACGTCACCGTCCATCGCGCGGTCGCGCTGCATGAAGTCGATGTGCGTGCGGATCGTCGCCAGCGCGCGGCGCACCGGCGCGCCGGCGTGGAAATCGCGGCTGTCGGCGAGCGCGTCGCGCAGCGCCTGCACCTCCGACTCGAATGCCGCGCGGCCGGGCTCGCCCTCGCGCGGTGCCTGGCCGATCTTGGCCGCCAGCGCCTGCCAGCCGCCGCGTACGGCAAGATCGCGTGCGGCGTTGAGCATGTCCTGCCGATACTCCAGCGCCTGCGCCGCGGTGTAGAGCTCCAGCGCGAGCACGTGGCCCAGATCCTCGGTCATCTCGAGCACGTGGCGCGCCTCGTTGGTACCCATCGAGACGTGGTCTTCGGCGTTCGCACTGGTCGGCACCGAGTAGACGCTGGCCGGATGCGCGCGCGTCGCCAGATCGTTGACCAGGGCCGCGGCCGTGTACTGCACGATCATGAAACCCGAATCGGTCGCGTCCTCGTTGCCGATCAGGAACGCCGGCAGTCCGTCGTTGGTCGCCGGGTCGACCAGCTTGGCGAGGCGCCGCTCGGAGATCGAGGCCAGCACCGGCAGCGCCGCCTTGACGTAGCTCATCGCGAGCGCCAGCGGCATGCCGTGGAAATGACCGGCCGAGACCACCTGATCCTCGATGTGCTGCGGCCGTCCGGCCGCCCTGCCCTCGGCGTAGACCGGATCGTCGGCGTCCGGGAAGATCAGCGGATTGTCGGTGACCGCATTGAGTTCGACGTCGACGATGCGGCAGGCCTGCATCCAGGCGTCGCGGACCGCACCGTGCACCTGCGGCATGCAGCGCAGGCAGTAGGCGTCCTGCGGCTGGTGTTTCTTGCCGCCGCGGAACGGCAGGAAGCGCGTGTAGAACGCCTCGCGGCCGTGGCGCTGGCTGCTCGGCACCCAGTCCCAGGCGATGTCGAAGCGTCGCGCCTGGGCGTCCGCGCCCTGCCAGGCCTCGGCCGACCAGGTGCGAAAGCGCGGCACCAGGTGATACGGAATGTCGACCAGGGTCGAACCTTCGATCAGCGCGCGTACACGGCGCGCGGTCTCGACCTGACCCGGATGCGGCCTCAGCGCATGGACCTCCGGCCGCAACGCACCGCTGCGCCCGGCGAACGCATCGAGCGTCATCGCCGCGGCGAGATCGGCGGTCGCGAGCAGGGTCTCGAGCCGGTCGAGCGCGAGCACGGCGGTCGCGAGCATCTGCGCGGTGCCGTTGTTGAGCGCGAGTCCTTCCTTGAACGACAGCCGCAGCGGCGTCAGGCCGACGCGCCGCAGCGCCTCGGCGCCGGACAGGCGCTCGCCGCCGACGAAGGCTTCGCCGCCGCCGAGCAGCACGATCGCCAGATGCGAAAGCGGCGCCAGATCGCCGCTGGCACCGACCGAACCCTTTTCCGGCACCACCGGCACGACGCCGCGGTTGAGCAGCTCGACCAGCGCCTGCAGCGTCTCGACGCGCACGCCCGAATGGCCGCGCATCAGCGTATTGACGCGGATCGCCAGCATCGCGCGCACGACCTCGGCCGACAGCGGCCGGCCGACGCAGACGGCGTGCGTGACGATCAGGTTGTACTGCAGTTCCTCCAGCAACGTGCCTTCGCGCTGCTCGGGATTGCCGCCCGGCAGCTCGTCGCGCGCACGATGCGCACCGAGCAGCTTGTCGGCATTGCTGCCGAAACCGGTCGTGACGCCGTAGACCGGTTCGCCGCAGTTGACCTTGTCGGCGAGGAATGCCGCCGCGCGCTCGACGCGTGCGAGCTGTGCCTCGTCGAGCGCGACCGCGCTGCCGCGGGCGATGGCGACCAGTTCCGCGCGCGTCATGCGCGTGCCGTCGAGGCGGATCGGAGATGCGTGCATGGAACGATGTCCTGAAGAAGGGGCCTGGCGGAAGAAGCGGTTGTTCGCCGATCGCTTCGGCGGTCGGCGGGCCGGCCGGCGCGTCGCCGGACCGCCGTCCGGCGACGCGTACGCTCAGCCGGTGATCTCGGCCTGCGCGAGCTCGACCGTGAGCGCGGCGGCCAGCTCGGCGCGCGCGACCTCGAACTGATCCTCGCGGCGCAGGTCCTTGATCGTCACGACGCCGCGCGCGAGCTCGTCCTCGCCGAGCACGGCGACGAAGCGGATGCCGGCACGGTCGGCGTACTTGAACTGCTTGCCGAGCTTGGACGGATCCATCACGACCTCGGTCGCGATACCGCCGTCGCGCAGCTCGCCGGCGAGCGCGAGATAGTGCGGCAGATGCTCCGGCGTCATCTGCGTGACGAGCACCTTGACCGTGCTGGTCGCCGTGCCGATCAGGCCGGCCTCGCGCAGTTGCCAGTACAGACGCGTCGCGCCGATCGAGATGCCGACGCCCGGCAGATGCGATTTGGTGTAGTTGCCGGCGAGATTCTCGTAACGGCCGCCCGAGCAGATCGAGCCGATCTGCGGGTGGTCGTTCAAGGTCGTCTCGTAGACCGTGCCGGTGTAGTAGTCCAGACCGCGCGCGATCGACAGGTTCAGCGCGAAATGCGTCTCCGGCACGCCGAACGCGTGGATCAGATCGAGCACCTCGCGCAGCTCGGCGCGGCCCTGCTCGAAGGTTTCGCTGCCACTGCCGAGCGCAGCAAGCTTCATATGCGCGTCGGCCAGCGAGGTCGAGCGCACCCGTACGAACGCGAGGATGCGGTCGGCGACCTCGCCCGACAGGCCGAAGCCGTCACCGGTCAGCGTCTCGCGCACCGCGTCGGGCCCACGCTTGCCGAGCTTGTCGACCTCGCGCAGCACCAGCATCTGCCGCTCGCCGTCGGCGATGCCGAGCCCCTCGAACCAGCCGCGCATCAGGCGGCGGTTATTGAGCTGGATCGTGAACGGCCCGATCGCCAGATCGCGGAACACGCTGTAGATGACCGCCGGAATCTCCGCGTCGTAGCGGACCGACAAAGCGTCCTTGCCGACGACGTCGACGTCGCACTGGTAGAACTCGCGAAAGCGTCCGCGCTGGGCGCGCTCGCCGCGATAAACGCGCTGCATCTGGTAGCGGCGGAACGGGAAGCTCAGGTCGTGTTCGTGCTCGGCGACGTAGCGCGCCAGCGGCACGGTCAGGTCGAAGCGCAGCGCCAGCTCCGGCCGCTCGCTCTTCTCGAGCGCACCGGTGGACTGCACGAAATAGACCTGGCGCTCGGTCTCGCCGCCGGACTTGGTCAGGAGGACGTCGGCATACTCCATGACCGGCGTTTCGACCGGCAGGAAGCCGAAGCGCTCGTAGTTGCGCCGGATCGTGTCGAGCATGCCCTGGAAGGCGATCTGATCGAGCGGCAGCAGTTCGAGCACGCCGGGCGGCGTGCGGGCGGAGGTCAGGGCCATCGGGTTCCTCGAGGTTTGATCGCGCGTACCGGCCGCACCGGCCGCGTACGCAGCCAGAAAGCGTACCAGAACCGCCGTTCGCAGCGTCCCCGGCCGTGCTGCCGCAGCGCCGCCGCCGGCCGGCCGCATCGCACCCGACACGGATCGATCGACAAGGCTTGCACGCCTCCCGCTCAGTCGTTAACATTCGCGCCCCTGCTCGTTCGGGCAGGTGCTTCGGGGTGTAGCTCAGCCTGGTAGAGCGCTACGTTCGGGACGTAGAAGTCGCAGGTTCAAATCCTGTCTCCCCGACCAAACAGGTCAACGAAAAGCCGGCCACGCGCCGGCTTTTTCGTGTCTGCATCGTGTCAGCAAACGGCGCCGGCGAGTGTGCCCGCTCGCCCGGTCCAGCGCAGCGTTCGTTTCTTCACGGCAAAGTCCGCGAAGCGGTCGCATGAAGACGCAGATCATGCACCGGTTCTCCGAGGAACGGCCCGAGCAGAACCGTATCGTCGGCTTCCGGTATCCCACCGCCGTCATCCCAATCGCTTCAAGCCGCTTGCAGTTTCTGCGTCATGTCACGAATGACCACTTGAACGATGCCTCGCATGCACCGGAGCTCACCATCGATCATCGGCGCCAGATCCGAGCGTTGCTGCGCCCGCACCTCGGCATCGGCCTGCACTTCCGAATAGAGCCGGGTGGCTTCGTCAACGATCCGGTCACGCTGCACTTGGAGCATGCGGTTTGCCTGCGAAGGACGTATGCCAAGCACCCCGCCCGCCTCCAGCAGCAAGGCGTGACTGACGTCTGAGAAGCGGGTAGCACCCAAGATCGGCCAAGCCATCTGCGTTTGGTCCGGCCAGCCCTGCTTGCCGAATAGCGGTGCGTCATAGCTGGCCGTACACAGCAGGTCGTAGTGCGGCGCCAGTTGCACCCCATCCGCATCGACCAAGAAGCTCAGATTCTTCAGGTGCGCGTCGTCGTTCCCAGTCAGCACGTTGAAGACCAACCAGTTGAAGAGACGCACGCGCGCCTGCGCCTTGTTGCGGCAAGCCTCGGCGATCCTGGCCAGGCTTTCCATGCTGCCTTGCGTGTACTTGAAGCTGCGATCCAGCCCCAGCAACTGGCAGGCATCGATCGCATGCCGTCGCCGATAGCGCTCCCCATCCCTCCACCGGTCGAAGCGCTCGATCAGGTACACCGGCTCCGACACGTAGCGACGCTCGACGGCAGGCACCTCCAACCCCATCCGACGGGCCAACGTCATCACGAACCATTCGTTGGCCACGCTGTGCGGATAGTCCGGGTCTGGGTGATCCGGCTTCAGGATGTGCGTGGAGGGTTCCGATCCCACCGGCTCGAACAACGCGCCATCCCTGACCGCGACCGCCAGTTTGTGCTGCGCGCCGGCGAGTGACATGCGCTTCACCGCCCCATGCACCAGCGGAATGGTGGGCAGCTTCCGGATCCGCGCCGACAGGTCATCGTCGGAGAGAGGCACGAATCCCTCCCTGGCCATTGGCAAGGTCTCAGGCGGCAGCAGGCTCACCGAGCCGGCCGACTCGGCGCCGTAGTAGTCCAGCAACGCGAACGCATCGGCCACGTCGATGCGGGCATCCTTCGCCAACAGCTGTCTTTGCCCCTCCTCCGGCAGCAGGTTGTCGAAGTACCACTGTACCGGCCGCTGCGACCCGCCGTCCTCGACCGGATCGACCTGCAGTGGCAGCGACGGGCTCAAGGCGTATGCTCGTGAGTGCTCCAGCCACGCCTGCTGATACTGGAAGCACCAGATACCGGAGGCTTCTTCCAACGTGCCGATCGAGGTGTCGTCGACCCAGGCCGTCAGGGATCGCCCGGTCATTCCGCGCGTCCCTTCGTGCGAGCCGTCCGTACCTTTCTGGCGATCTCGTCCGGCACATCGACCAGGACATGGATGCCCAGGTCCTTGAGCACGCCGAACAGCTTCCCCCACTGGACCGTGGCGCCACCGCGCTCGATCTTGCCCAGGAAGTTCTCGCTGACGCCGATACTGCCGGCCGCATCATCCTGGCGGATGCCCTGGGCCTTGCGAACCGCCCGCACCAGGGGCCCCAGTTGCTCGGCAGTTTCGATCGTTATCTTCATGCATAATCCTCGCGATCGAGCGGATTCCCGGTGTGAAGGTACGCATCCTACATAAAAATCCTTTCAATTGTGAGGATTTCTAACTCACGCCACCTCGAAGTGTGAAAATCCACACGATCATGAGGACTTGTAGTCCAAAGGCGCTGACACCGTCTCGCCGCGCCTCACCATCCGCGACATCGACTGCGAAAACGGGGCGGAGTAGACCTTCTCGAGAAGGGCCTTCTCGCCGACGGGCGACGATGGCCAAACATCCAGGAGCCGGGGCATCCGTTCAAGGCGCAATGCCATGGTGTCGGGGGTGCTCGGTGTGGCCGGCATCTCATCGGTCGTCGCGGGCTTGATCGACATGCGCGTCCACGACAGCGACGGCACGCCCTGGCTGGCTGGGCATGTTCCGGCGTTACTTGGAACGGCAGCCTTCTTTCGCTATCTGCGCTGCGCAGGGCGCGTACAGGGCTTGCGCCGTGGGGAAGGCCTGGTTGCGCGCTGGACCGTGCCTGCCGACGAGTTCCGACGGTTCCGCGAAGCGGAAGCACGCACACCTGCGCGCACCGGATGGTCAACTGCTACCGGCCGCCCGAGTCGATCCCGGAGCCGGGGTCGAGGTGCTGTTCCCGGGCAGCGGCGTGCTGATCGGCGATGGCTACTTGCCGTTGTCGCCCATCGGCTCGAGGCGGGACGAAAGCGTGTGCCGTGCCGAGGCAGTGCCCGACCCTGTCGCGGTCTGCCAGAGAGGCTCCAGACCCAGGACCCGAAGCCTGAAGCGGCGCTCCGTCTCATTGGGTTCCGGCATATGTCCATCGGACGTGCGGGCCATGTCTTTTCGCTCGTGTCCGGCGCTCGAACTGCGCCAGCATTGCCGCTTAAACTTTCTGCCAGACGCACCGGCAGCGGATGTATCTAAGCCGGTATGCGCGCATCGTGGGTAAGGTCAGGTCGTCGGCGTCGGGGATATACCGTCATCTATGGTTCGGATTTGGCATGCGGAGCCGAGTCGGCGTTACCGCTTCGGCAATGTCGTGGTGGAAACACAGGGCCGGCGTGTCTTCGTCGACGGGCGTGAGCGCAAGGTGCCCCGCCGCGTGTTCGACCTGCTTCTGCTGCTGTGCCGGGCACCGCGCCGTGTGATCCCGCGCGATGTCTTGTACGAAGCATTGTGGTCCGGCGGTCAGATCGTTTCCGACGAAGCGCTGACCCAGGCCGTATTCCGGGTCCGCGCCCTGCTCGGCACCGAGGGCAGGCATGTGGTGACCCTGCGCGGTGTCGGTATCCGCTTCGATGCCGACGTCACCGTCCAGACCGACGCCCCGTCCGCAGACCAGGAGCCGGACGTGACGGCCGAGGAACCGGTCGCCGTGCGTGCCGACGCAGCGGCCGTCGAGCCGGCCGTCAGGCGACCGCGTCGCTTCGGCGTAGCGACGATTCTGCCAGCCGTTGCCGCGCTGGCGCTGCTGATCTGGGCGGCGTGGCTACGGTGGCCGTCCGCTCCTGGCCAGCCGATCGACCCCGGCTATGGCATCACCTCCGAACGCATCCATGCGGACAATACCGACACGTCGACGCAGCTCGCCATCGCCGTGCGTTACGACGATACCGGCGATCGGCCACGGGCGCGTGCCGTGCTCGAGACCTTGCACGAAGCCGATCGGCGCACGCCCTGGCCCGCGCTGCTGACAGGCCTGTGGGACATCGGCGCCGGCGATCCGCAGCTGGCGGAAGGCTGGCTGGCCAGGGCAAGAGAACGCATCCGGCCACTGGATGACCCTTATCTCAATGCCATGCTGCGCTATGTCGAGGCCGAGCATCGCGGCGCCCCCCGAGACATCATCCGTTACGCTGGCGCGGTTCTGGATCTGGAACCCGGCGCCTGGCGCCTGCGTCTGGCCCGGGCGCACCTGTATCACTACCTCGGCCAGCGCGAACCGGCGTTGCGCGAGATCCGCAAGATCGAGGTGCACGCGCTGGGCATCCGCCGGCTGGAGTCGGCGGTGGCCGATCGTGCTTCGTTCGGCGACGTCGAGGGTGCCGAAGCCCAGCTCCTCGCTCTGCCGCGCAACACCGACGCAGCCGCCTGGGAGTTTCTGGCCGGCCGCATTGCCTGGAGCCGCGGCGATCACCAGGCGGCCCGGGAGGCCTGGGAACGTGCTTTTGCCGAAGCGCGGAACAATGGCCGGGACGACATTCGCCACCGCGCCCAGGTCAGTGCGGGTTTCGCCGCCATGCTGGCCGGCGACACGACCTCGGCCATGGCCCTGTTCGAAGCGGCGCGCGTCAATGCCGAACAATCGATGCGAATCACCGATCGCATCGACCTGACCCTGCTGCTGGCCCAGTTGCATGCCCTCCAGGGCGAGGATCCATCGGCGCGCGTGGAATTCGACCTCGCTGTCGGTCTGTTCGCCAACGACGGCGGCAACGATCCGATGCGTACGCAGACCGTCCTGGTGGGTGCACGCCTGTTTCCGGACCGGGCGACCGGGCTGGAACCGATCGCCAACCCGGCCGCGCAGGCGTTGCTCGATGCCCGACGCGCGCTGCACCGCGGAGACGCTGCAGCGGCCCGGGTCGCCTTGCTGCTGGCCGAGCAGCACGGCGCGCTCGGGACCGTGCTGGCCGACGAAGCCCGGCTGCTGGCGGCGCAGCTGGCCCGCCCGGTCGCGGCGGAGCGTCCGTTCGATCCACCCTACGCACCGCTCTCGGCGGCTGTTCCGCGCCTGCTGCTGGCCCGGACGACCATCGCAACTCACTGATGAATAACACAATGTTTCGGTAATGCAGAGGTTGGACGGCGGTCAGGTCGACAGCTCATGCCCCGCTCCATCCTGGCACCGAACCCACCCGTCCCGGGTCGGCGACCGAGGCATCGTCCGTGTTTCATCTTCCCAAGCTGTCCCTGTCGGCGAAGGCCGCCGTACTGGCGAGCCTTGCCCTCCTGTCGGTCGCCGGCCCCGGCCACGCACTGACCATTCGCTGCGTAGGGGACAGCCAGCAACTGGCCAACGCCATCGCGGAGGCCAACACCAGCATGGATTCCACCTTCTCGATCCGGCTCCGTGAGGGTGTCTATACCAACAGCCATGCGCTCTCGTACGACATCGTGCCGCGCGGATCGAAGCGGCTGATCGAGCTGTCGGGTGGCTGGTCGGGTGCGAACCTGAGTTGCCAGTCCAAGCGGTTCGATCCGGCGCTGACCACCCTGGTCGGCACGGCCAACCGCGTCGCGCTGGGCTTCAGTCTGCATTCGCTGCTCGGCCAGGACGACAACCTGGTGTACCTGATCGACCTCAGCTTCACCAATCCCGGCTTCACCCAGGAGGCCAACGGCGCCTGCCTGCGAGGCTCGATCGAATCCGGCCACTCCGCTTCGCTCGATCGCATTCACGCGCACGACTGTTTCGCACCGTTCGGCTCTCACGCCTCGGTCAACCTCAGCAACCGGGGAACCTTGACCGCCCGCAACATCTACGTGCGTGACGGAGCCGCACTCAACAACGGCGGCCTCCGGGTGGACGCCTACGCCGGTGCCATCGCCCATCTGGCGCAGATCACCGTCACCGGCACGCAGTCGAGCGGCGATGGCTGGCTCGGCAGCGGCATCACGCTGATCACCTTCGGCAATGGCCTGATCCATCTGAGCAACAGCGTGACCTGGGGCAATGATGCCGACGCCGATACGCAGGATCTGTGGATCAACGGCGCCGGTGTCGTGCTGACGCGAGTGCACTATGGCTCCATCGAAGGATCCCCCGCGGGCAACATCGCGCCCGGCACGGGGGATCCGGGCTTCGTGTCGGTGGACGATGCCCGCCTGCGGCCGCACTCCCCGCTGATCGACAGCGGCACCGACAGCCCACAGGGCGGCGCGGGAACTTTCGATGCCGACGGCGGAGCGCGCGTGCAAGGCGCCGCGATCGACGTCGGCGCTTTCGAGGCGGCGCCCACCCCGGACGATCTGATCTTCCGCGACGGCTTCCAAGCCGGCGTCGATTGACCCCTTCCCGGCTGCATGCCGGAACCCTCTCCATCCAGGAGTTCTTCGTCATGTCCACCCTTCATACGCCGCGAATGCCGCGGCTCAAACCCCTCGTGCTGGTCGTCGTCGGCACCCTCACGGTCGCCCACGTCCTGGCCGGCCCACTTCTCATCGACACGGCTGCATCGCGGGCGACGACCGACTCGGCCTCTCCCGATGGCACCGAAACCTGGATCATCGAGAACTGCGACGACAGCGGGCCGGGCAGCCTGCGAGCGGTGATCGACACGCAGGCCGGCAGCGGCGACACCATCGATCTGTCCCAGCTGACCTGCAGCGCGATCACCCTGGAAACCGGCGCTATACGTGTACCGCAGGAGGAGATATTCCTGGTCGGCCCGTCCGCCGAGCAGCTCGCCATCGACGGCAAGGACCAGTCGCCCATCTTCCAGCACGAGGGCGCCGGCGGCTTCCTGATCAACGGTCTCACCGTTCGCAACGGGCGCAACGAGCCCGCCGAAGGCCACGTCCGCGGTGGCTGCATTGCTTCGAACGGGACTGTTTTCCTGATGAATGCGGCTGTACGCGACTGCACGGCCCGAGTCGACGGCGATCGCAACGCCATGGGCGGCGGTGTATACGCCGCCGCCGGGATCTATCTCGACAACACCTCGATCACCGGTAATCGGGCGATCAGTGATGGTCCGGCGAACCTGAGTGGCTTCGGCGTGGGCGGCGGCGTGTTCTCGATGGGACGGGCGGAGTTCGTCCGAACCACCATCGCCGGCAATACCGCCCGCGGCGCCGACAATGGTTTCAAGGGACAATCGGGCGGAGCCTGGGTGTTCGGCGGCGGCGCCGTGCAAAACACCACCATCGCCAACAACACCGCGGGCAGCAATGGCGGCCTGCTGATGATGGACGCGATATACGGCGATCCGATCGACATCGTCAGCAGCACCATTTCCGGCAATGTCGCCGGCGAATCGATCATCGGCGCCGGCCTGTACATCGGCATGACCTCGCAGCTGACGGTGATCAACAGCACCATCACGCTCAACATCGAGCGCAACGCCGAGAACGCGCCGTACGGAGCCGGGCTGCTGCTGGGCACCGGCGAGGTGCCCACGCATATCGCCAACAGCATCATCGCCGGCAACATACTCGACGACGGCAGCGGTGGCCTGTCTTCGGACATCGGCAGCGGCGGCGACACGACCGCGGTGTCCGGCAGTCACAACCTGATCGGCTACTCGCCGCTGCAGCTGCCGGCCGACACCCTCTCCGATGATCCGATGCTCGGGGCGCTGGCCGACAACGGCGGCCCGACCTGGACTCATGCGCTGCCGCCGGACAGCCCGGCCGTGGATGCAGGTGACGACAACGGCCATGCGTTCGACCAGCGCGGCACGGGCTTCCCGCGCATCGTCGGCAAAGCCGCCGACATCGGCGCCTACGAGCTGAAAGAGCACGGAACCGGCGATGAAATCTTCGTCGCGGATTTCGAGCTCTGCCCCGGATGTCCGTCGTACTGAAGCACTCCCGCGAATCCGAGCGCATCGACGGTGCCCGCCGCCGATGCGCCACCGGAACGCAGCCGATCCGGCCGACCGGCTGCCGATTCGACCGGGTGGCCGACGCCACCGCCGTGCGATTCGGCCGTCATCGCGTCGCCGGCCGAATGGCCGCGGGCCATCGAACGGATGACGGCGGCGGAAGCTCACTCCTCGCTCGTTGCGAACGGCGCTCGCGCATGAGCGCCTGAGACCACGGGGATGGAGCCGGAAACACAGGCCGGCCCTGGTTGGCGGGCGTGGAGGCTTCAGATCAGGACGAGGGGCATGTCCGGACCGAGTCCACCTGCGCGTCATCTACGCCGGACACGGCGAGTGGAGGATGATGAATCGTTGCGTGGGCTCTGGTGAAGGTCACCGGGGCACGTCTGCGTCGGCCGCTCAACGCCCCGCCTTCCACTTCACAGCTTGAACAGCGGCTGCAGCCGGCGCGCCAGCCAGCCCGGGAAGCGCAGCGGCGCGTCGAGCGCCGAGACGCAGATGCAGGACGTGCCCGGCACCGTCACCGGCTGATGCTCCACGTCGCTGTCGAGGTCGGCGACGTCGCCGGGCGCGAAGTGCCCGAGTGCGTCGTGGTAGGCGCCGCGCAGGATCTGGGTCAGCTCGGTGCCGCCGTGGCCGTGCACCGGCATGCTGCGGCCCGGACCGATCTTGAGCATCAGCAGGGTGCCGGTGTTCGTGCCCGATGCCCGGATGCAGTGCACGCCCGGCGCCATCCAGCGCCATTTCAGGTCGCGATACGAGGCACCGAAGTACGGATGCAGCGGCGTCGGCAACCGATCGTCGTCCTCGTACGGTGCGGACCGCGGCGCCGGTGCGGCGGCCGGCGGTGCCGGCTCGTCGAGCCGATGCAGCATCGAGGCACGCAGATCGGCCAGGCGGCCGGCGGCGGTCGAGGCCGGCTGTTGCTGCTCGACCAGCTGACCGCCGATGCGCTCGGCCTCCTCGACGCGGGTACGGCAATGCGCACAGGTTTCCAGATGCGTGGCGGCGACGATCGCCACTTCCGTCGCCAGGGCGCCGGCCGCGTAGCTGAGCACGGTGGAGGGATCGAGATGATGGTGCGGGTTCACGGCTGATCTCGTACTTGGCCCTGCAGGCGCAGGAATGCGCGGCGCAGATGCGACTTCACGGTGCCCAGCGGCATCTGCAGTTCGTCGGCGATTTCCTGATGGGTCTTGGCCTCGAAGTAGGACATCCGCATCAGTCGTGCCTGCACCACCGGCAGTTCCTGGATGCGGCGCTGCAGGCGTGTCTGTTCGGCATAATCCTCGGCGGCGGAAAACGGGCGCGCCAGCTCCTCGTCGGAGGTCGGGATCGCATCCTCGAGCACCTGGACCCAGCCCTGCTCGCATCGCACGCGATCGATGTGCAGATTCCGGCCGATGCGGAACAGCCAGGTCGACACGGCGCCGTGCTGCGGGTCGTACTGCGCGGCCCGATGCCACAGGCGCAGCAGGGATTCCTGCGCGAGCTCCTCGGCGACCGCGTCCGGACTGCCTAGGCCGCGCAGATAAAGACACAGCCGCGGCATGAAATGGTCGTAGATGCGCATGAAGCTGGCGCGGTCGCGCGTCCGGGCGACCGCCAGCATGTCGCCGGTCCAGTCGTGGGCATCGCGCGGCGTGGGCGTTGGGATGGACACCGGACTGGCCGCCTGCGGGGGCGACGGTCTCCTCGTGAAGTCGGTGGCCATGGTATGCCAGGTTCCGCTGCGGTTCTCGATGGCCTCTCTACGCAGATCGACGCCGTTCGGATGCAGGCGGCCCGACCGCCACGCTGGGTCGGACCGCCCGTTCGGCCGCGGCGGAGGACCGGCACGCCGCGTTGTGCCCTGCGGCGCCGTCGGCCGAACGGCGCCATCGCAGCACGTCGATACCTGAACAGTTCGCAGGAACTGACTCGGCGAACACGCCAGGAGGCTGCCGAATCGATTTCGGTCCGATGTCTCTCTCCCCGAAGCCTGGCGTCGCGTCCGGATCGCCTCTCCGTTCGTACGCCGAACTGACGTTTTCGTCAGTTTCGGACCGCGCGCCGTCATCGGAAGCACGGCACGCCCTCGCCGCACCGCGTGTCGCGCCCCGCCGCGATGGCATGCTAATTGCTGTTTTGTCCGAACATTTTTGGACAAATCCCTTCTGGCCCATCCGATGCTCGTCGGCACCTACAATCTTGCGCTGGTCGCAATCTCGTTTCTGGTCGCAGCGCTCGCCTCGTTCGTCGCGCTCGACATGGCCGGACGCATCGACGCCAGCCGCGGCTGGGCGGCGCGCGGCTGGCTGATCGGCGGCGCGATCGCGATGGGGTTCGGCATCTGGTCGATGCACTTCATCGGCATGCTGGCGTTCCAGCTGCCGATCCCGCTCGGCTACGACCTGGCGATCACGCTGTACTCGCTGCTGATCGCGATCGCCAGCTCCGGCTACGCGCTCTGGGTCGTGTCCGGGCCGAGCCTGCCGCCACGCAGATTGTGTGTCGCGGCCGCGGTGCTCGGCAGCGGCATCGCCGCGATGCATTACGTGGGCATGGCGGCGATGCGCATGGCGCCGGGCATCGACTACGACCCGATCTGGTTCGCGGCGTCGATCCTGATCGCGGTGGCCGCGGCCGGCACGGCGCTGTGGATCGCGTTCTCGCTGCGTAAGGACGCCGGCCAGGGCGTCGGCCGCCACCGTCTGATCGCGGCATTGGTCATGGGGCTGGCGATCGTCGGCATGCATTACACCGGCATGGCTGCGGCGCGGTTTCCCGAAGGCAGTTTCTGCGGCGCGGCGCTGTCGGGCGGCATTCCGCAGCACTGGCTGGCAAGCCTGGTCGGCACCGCGACGTTCGCGATCCTCGGCATGGCGCTGGTGACCGCGCTGCTCGACCGTCGCCTGCAGGAGCGCACGACCTTGCTGACCGATTCGTTGCAGAAGGCGAACCAGGAGCTGACCTATCTCGCGCTGCACGACAACCTGACCAAGCTGCCGAACCGGCTGCTGCTCGAGGACCGGCTCGAGCACGCGATCCGCCGCGGATCGCGCAACGGCCAGCGCTTCGCACTGCTGTTCGTCGATCTCGACGGCTTCAAGGCCGTCAACGATGCCTATGGTCATCCGGTCGGCGACAAGCTGCTGCTCGAACTCGCGCACCGCCTTCAGGGCAGCATCCGCGACGGCGACACGCTGGCGCGTCTGGGCGGCGACGAGTTGGTCGTGCTCGCCGACGTCGACGATGCCTCCGATGCAGCCACGCTCGCCGAGAAGCTGCTGCAGCAGATCGCGCTGCCGGTGCAGGTCGAGCGCGGCGAGATCGGCATCACCGCGAGCATCGGCGTTGCGATCTTCGGTCCCGACGGCACTAACGCGCGCGAACTGCTCGCCAACGCCGATGCCGCGATGTACTGGGCCAAGGACCAGGGACGCAACGCCTACTGCCTGTTCGAGCCGTCGATGAACCGCGGTGCGCACGAGGAACTGGCGCTGACGCAGGACCTGCGCCGCGCGCTCGGCCTCGGACAACTGGCGCTGCACTACCAGATCAAGCTGAAGGCGCCGTCCGGTCCGCCGGTCGGCGTCGAGGCTCTGCTGCGCTGGCACCATCCGCAGCACGGCATGATCCTGCCCGACCGCTTCGTGCCGCTGGCCGAGAAGAGCGGACTGATCCTGGAGATCGGCCGCTGGGTCATCTACGAGGCCTGTCGCCAGCTCGCCGAATGGCGCGCGCAGGGCCTGGACGTGCCGTCGGTGTCGGTCAATCTGTCGCCGGTGCAGTTCCGCTCGCCGACCCTGTTCGGCAAGATCAGCGACGCGCTGGCGGCGCATGCGATCCCGCCGGGCTCGCTGGTGCTGGAAATCACCGAATCGACCGCGATGCACGACCCCGAAGCCAGCCTCGCGATCCTGCGGCGACTCGCCGAACTCGGCGTGGGCATCTCGATCGACGATTTCGGTACCGGCTATTCGAGCCTGCTGTACCTCAAGCGCCTGCCGGCCAGCGAGCTCAAGATCGATCGCGCTTTCGTCAAGGACCTGGTACGCGGCGGCGAGGACGCTGCGATCGTGTCGGCGATCATCGCACTCGGACGTACGCTGAATCTGGCGGTCATCGCCGAGGGCGTCGAGACCGCGGACCAGCAGCATCTGCTGACCGAACTGGGCTGCACCTCGCTGCAGGGATTTCATCTGGGCGTTCCGTGTCCCCCGTCCGAACTGGCGGTACGTCTCGGCTGACACGAGTCGATCGAGGCTGAAGGTCCCGCCACCGACGATTGAAGCCGCTTGAGCGGATTCTCCTCTCGCGAGCACTTGTGTTTCGCTTTCGCACACGGACTCGGAACCGAAACGTCCGGCACCGGCAGCGGATGCTAGTATCCGTACGGACCAATTACGAGAAACTCGCGATGCGCCTGAAGGGACTGATGTGGGAGCTTTCCAGAGGCTCGACGTTGAATGCCCCAGCGGAATTCCGGTTTCGGGGCATCGATATTCCGACCGGCGCGGCACGAGCTGCGATCCTCGGTGAACTGGCGACGCTGTCGATCGATGATGTCCCGCCATCGCCGGAACTCGAGGGCTATCTCAATGCCGATCTCGATCGCTTCCTGTACACGCTGGCGCTGGTACCGGACGCTATCGAGGGCACCGCGCTCGAGATCGGAGCGAATCCCTATTTCATGTCGGCCCT
The DNA here is from genome assembly GCA_003241385.1 of Rhodanobacter denitrificans. Lineage (GTDB taxonomy): Bacteria > Pseudomonadota > Gammaproteobacteria > Xanthomonadales > Rhodanobacteraceae > Dokdonella > Dokdonella denitrificans_A. The sequence continues at coordinate 57,308 of QFPO01000001.1, read as the reverse complement.
GCTCAAAACTCAACGGCCGAAGCTGACGTTCGACTACGTGAACTACTTCCATCCGCTCGGAGCGGATCGTGGTGTACAACACGTGCGCTGGAACGTCGGCAGCGGCGAGTCGCGCGAGTTCGACGTCGATTACATGAACATCAATCTGGAAGAGGATGCGTTGCCGGTCGAGGACGAGCGTTACGACTTGATCCTGTTCTGCGAAGTGCTCGAGCACTTCATCATGCATCCTTACCAGGCGGTCACCGAACTGTGGCGCAAACTCAAGCCCGGCGGGACGATGGTTCTGACCACACCCAATTCTGCACGGTATGAGTCCGTCGTCGCCCTCCTGGAAGGACGCAACGTCTACGATCAGTATTCCGGATACGGTCCCCACGGGCGCCACAACCGCGAGTACGTGCGCCACGAACTGCATATGCTGATGAAGCACTGCGGTTTTACCTGCGATTTGGACTTCACGTCCGATGTCCGACCGAACTGGATCCCGCAGACCATCGCCCATCGACACGCGATGTGGGCGTTGAATCTGACACGCCACCGCGAACATGATCTCGGACAGTATCTGTTCTCGCGCTGGCGCAAGACGCACGAGCCTACCCCGCGCTATCCACAGTGGCTGTATCGCAGCTATCCGGACGGCATGATCGAGTAGACCCGAGGATCATCTCAGTACCGTACCGTGAAGCGACTCGCGAATCGGGCTGATCGGCCGACAAAAGTAACGGTAATTTAAACAACCGGGGTGCATGCTGCCGGTACCGCAGCGAAGGGCGACGTATCGTTTACGCCTTTCGAGACGCGATCAACCGTCGCGCCGCCATCCAGCCGGAGATCGGCATGAACAATCCCGCATCCGCGCCTTTGTGGCGTTTCATGGCCATCGTCGAGGTCGACGCAGCCATCAGCAATCTTGCCGGCCTGTGCCCGAAGGAAGGTCCTCGCTTCCAGCTCACGGCCTGCCGGCAGTCACCGCGCGGCTATGCCTGGTACGAACTCGCCGTCGACGGGGCCGCCGGCGAACAGGCCGCGATCCGCAATGCGCACATCGTATTGCGTGCATTGGAGAGACTCGCGGCCGACGTACTCCGTACCGACATACGGATCGTTTCGGGTGCGGAATGGCTGGAACTGGCACGCAATCTGCGACGCGCCTGAGATTCCGTAAGCGGTGCCGCAGCCTCGTGCGGCACCGCCTCGTCGATGACGCTTACCGCATCGGCTGACACGCGTCGTATTCGGCCTCGACCAGACGGCCGTCCTTGTTCTCGTCGCAGCGCGCGAAGTTGCCGGCCAGCCAGCTGTTCGGCTCGACGTCCTCGAGCGTCAGATAGCCCTTCTCGTTGCCTTTGAGCTCGGCGAACTTGTGCGGGCCGGAGCCCTGGACCGCATAGGGATCCTGCTTGGCTTTCTCCTTCTGCTTGGCGTCGTCGGCCGAGCCGTGTGCCCAGACCAACGGTGCAGCGGCCAGCATGACCGAAGCGAACAGGAGCGGACGGATGTTCATGAGCGACCTCCGATGCGAGTGGAGATTCAAGTAAGCACGTCCATTGGAGATCACCGCTGAACATGACCGACCGTACGCATCGGCATTGGGCTGCCCGCCAGCAACCTGAGCGGGCGCATCCGGAATCCATGCGGCAAGCTGCGAGTCAGCCCGATTCAGCGCAGGTACCCTGGAATCAGGCACACTGCGTGCCAGTTTTTATGACGACGAGGTGAGTCATGCGTACGACAACCCTGCACATCACGGCACTGGCCGCGGCAGCGCTCCTGATCGGGTGTTCGTCGGCCGACGATTCGAAGAACGCCGCCTCCGGCGCTGCGAGCAGGACCGTGAAGGTCACGCTCGCGCCGACCCAGGGGCGCAACGTCCACGGCGATCTCACGCTGGCCTCGGCCGGTACCGGCGTGCGCATCACCGGCAAGGTCGACGGCCTGACACCCGGTTCCGAGCACGGCTTCCACATCCACGAGAAAGGCGACTGCAGCGCGCCGGACGCCAGCAGCGCGGGCGGCCATTACAATCCGTCCAGCATGCAGCACGGGAACCCCGGCAGCGGCGCGCATCACGCCGGCGACATCCGCAATCTGGTCGCCGACGGCGGCGGTAGCGCCAATGTCGACGTGATCGTCGAGGGCGTCTCGATCGGCGGACAGAACGACGTACTCGGCAAGGCGATCGTCGTGCACGAGTCGCCGGACGACTACGCGAGCCAGCCGGCCGGCAACTCCGGCGCGCGCATCGCCTGCGGTGTGATTCCGGCCAACGGCTGAGCGTTCACGCCTTCGACGGCCCGGTCGCGAAGATCGCGCGCCGGACCGGCGGCGCAGTCGTGAGACGGAAGGTTCGCAGGTCGCGATGGCGATCGACACCGACCTCACTCTTCAGTAGCGAGAAGCTCCGCACGGCGGTTGGGAGATTGGCCGCGCTTCCTGCCGGCTAGGCCGTCGGCGGAACAGGTGCGGCACTCTACGACACCGCCGTGCCGTCCGGGTGCAGCCAGCCCGACTCGCCGTCGGCGTAATGCTCGTTCTTCCAGATCGGCACGCGCTGCTTGATCTCGTCGATGATCCAGCGGCAGGCGTCGAATGCCGCGCCGCGGTGATCGGCGCTGACGCCGACCCAGACCGCCAGATCGCCGATCTCGAGCCGCCCGACGCGGTGCAGACAGCGGGCGGCACGGATCGCGAAACGCGCGACGGCCTCGCTCAGGATCGCCTCGCCCTCGCGCCCGGCAAGCTCGGCATAGGCCTGATAGTCCAGGCGCAGCACCGGACGCCCCTCGTTGTGGTCGCGCACCCAGCCCTCGAACGTCACGCAGGCGCCGGCGGCCGGATGGTCCAGATGGCGGCGCTCGGCCGCGGGATCGATCGGCCGCTCGGCCAGCGCGAACGTGCTCATCCGCCCGACACCGGCGGCAGGAACACCACTTCGTCGCCGTCGCGCAGCGCATGACGCCAGTCGGCGAGTGCGCCGTTGACCGCGACGCGCAGGCGCGCCGGATCGAACCGGAAGCCGTGGCGCTCGCGCAACTGCGCGTACAGCGCCTGCGGATCGCCGGCATCGCTGACGACGGACTCCTCGGCACGGCCGGCCGCGTCGGCCAGGCTCGCGAAATACAGCAGCCGATACTTCACGTCAGGACGCCTCCTCGAAATCGCGCTTGCCGCCGGTCTTCTCGATCAGCCGGATGCCGTCGATGCGGATCGCATGGCTGAGCGCCTTGCACATGTCGTAGACGGTCAGCGCCGCGACGCTGGCGCCGGTCAGCGCCTCCATCTCGACGCCGGTCTTGTGGGCGACCGCGACCTCGCAGCGGATCACCAGGACGTCGCCCTCGCCGAATTGCGCACTGATGCGGCAGCGCTCGACCGGCAGCGGATGGCAGAACGGAATCAGCTCGTGCGTGCGCTTGACCGCCATCGTGCCGGCGATGATCGCGGTATCGACGACCGGGCCTTTCGCCGAGCGCAGGCCGGACTCGCGCAGCTGCGCGGCGACCTCGGGCGGAAACTGCACGCGCGCCTCGGCGACCGCACTGCGACGCGTCGTCGGCTTCTCGCCGACGTCGACCATCGTCGGTCGACCGTCGGCATCGACGTGGGTCAGGCCGCTCATCGGACGTCAGCCTCCGATCTCGTACATCTCGACGCGATCGCCGCCGCGCACGGTCTCGATGCCGCGCAGTTCGCTGTAGCGATCGCCGCGGGCCTGCCAGACCGCGCGGATCAGGCCGGACAGCGTGGCGTCGTCGGCGCCGGCGCGCAAGGCGCCGCGCAGATCGTGGCCGCTGCGGCCGAACAGGCAGGTATAGAGCCGGCCGTCGGCCGACAGCCGTGCGCGCGAGCAGTCCCCGCAGAATGGCTCGCTGACCGAACTGATGAAACCGATCTCGCCGCCGCCGTCGGCGAAGCGGTAGCGCGTGGCGACCTCGCCGCTGTAGTGGGCCGGCAGCGCCACCAGCGGCCAGCGCTCGGCGATGCGCCGGCGCAGCTCGGCGCTCGGCACGACGCGATCGAGCTTCCAGCCGTTGCAGGTGCCCACGTCCATGTACTCGATGAAGCGCAGCACGTGGCCGCTGCCGCGGAAATGCTCGACCAGCGCCGGTACCTGGTGGTCGTTGACGCCGCGCATGACCACGCAGTTGATCTTCATCTGCGTGTAGCCGGCACGCTCGGCCGCGCCGATCGCATCGAGCACGACCGCCAGATCGCCCTGCCCGCCCGACATCGTGCGGAACGTGTCGGGGTCGATCGTGTCGAGACTGAGCGTGATGCGGCCCAGACCGGCCTCGCGCAGTGCCTCCACGCGCGAGGCCAGCAGACTGCCGTTGGTGGTCAGCGCGACGTCCTCGATGCCGGGAATCGCGCTCAGCATGCCGACCAGCGCCGGCAGATCGCGCCGCAGCAGCGGCTCGCCGCCGGTCAGCCGCAGCTTGCGCACACCCAGGCCTGCGAACAGGCCGGCCAGCCGCGTGATCTCCTCGAAGCGCAGGCGCTCGGCCTTGCCGAGGAAGCGGTGGTCGCGCGGATAGTCCTCTTCCGGCATGCAATACGGGCAGCGGAAGTTGCAGCGGTCCAGTACCGAGATGCGCAGGTCGCGCAGCGGCCGGTCGCGCCGGTCGCGCGGACCGGCATCGAGCTGGAACGGTATCGGTCGGCCCATCAGCATGCTCCCACGATCGCCGACGGATCCGGATCCCCAAGCGCGAGAACCTCGCCGCGGCGGGCCACATGATAGCCGGCCGCCGCCAGTACGGCGGCATCGGCCTCGCTGCCGTAGTGATACAGCACCAGGCGCGCACGCAGGTCCGGCGGGTACTCGCGTGCCAGGTCGTCCAGCCCCGTGTGCGAGGGGTTGCCGACGACGCCGCAGTCGTGCGCGACGATCTCGCCGGCCGCCGCGTAGCGCGAGAGCATCTCCGGGATCGGCCGCGTATCGCCGGTCCAGACGAAGCTGGCGCGCAGCGCGATGCCGAACGAGGTATCCGGCGCGTGATGGCGCGTCGCGAAGACCTCGAAGCGCAGGCCCTCATGCCAGAAGCTGCGCGACAGCGGGATCAGGTGAAACCCGTCCCAGAAGTTGGCGCCGCCTTCGGCGAGCACTTCGGGATAGTCGGCCACGCGCGCCTGCAGTATCGGCACCAGCGCCGCATGTGCGTAGATCCGCACGCGGCCACGTGCGGCATCGTCGAAATAGCTGCGATAGAACGCGCGCTCGAGGCCGCCGACGTGGTCCATGTGCGCATGCGTGATGTAGATCGCCGGCGGCAGGGCGCCGTAGCGGTCCAGATACGCGGTCAGCGCCTCCGGTCCGCAGTCGATCAGCAGCAGCGGGCAGCCGTCGCGTTCGAGCACCGCGGCAGCCGATCCGAGCTCGACCGCCTGCGCGCTGCCGACGCCGAGGAAGCGCAGAGCCAGCGTCATCGTGCACCCCGCGCCGCGGCGAGGTTCGACAGGCCGGCGTGATAGGCCGCCAGCAGCGGATGCCAGAAGCGCGCCTCGAACGCGGCCAGATGGCGCCGCGCACCAATTTTCTCGAGCGAACGGCGCAGGCGTGCGAGATTCTGCTGCTGCCAGCCGAGCGTCGGCGCGCGCAGGCGGCTGCGGTCGAAATCGATCAGCCAGATGGTGCCGGTCGCGTCGATCAGGATGTTGTGCGCGTTCAGATCGGCATGCCAGCAGCCGGTGCCGTGCAGCCGCGCAATCGCCTCTCCGGTGCGTGCCGCAAGATCCTCGTCGGCCTCACCGCCGACGACGCGTTCAGCCAGCGTGCGCGCATCGGCGATCAGACCGGTCACGAGGTCGGCGCGGTAGCGCAGCCCGTCGCGCTGCACGCGTGCGGCCAGCGGGGACGGGACGGCGAGTCCGGCCTCGCGCAGACGCGCGAGCAGTCGGAATTCGCGAAACGCGCGCGTACGCTCCAGACCCAGCCACAGATAGCGGTCGGCGCTGAAGCGCGCGACCAGGCCGCCGCGGCGATAGTGCCGCAGCACGCCGCGGCCGGCCGGCGTGTCGACGAGCGCGACGCGGCCGCGACCGCCGCGTGGCGGAGCGGTGGCGGCTACCGCCGGTTCGAACCAGGCGGACTGCGGTGCGGCACCGAGGGCGGCGTCGTAGAGGACCGCGCCGTCGGGCATCGGGTGGACTTGCGCATCGATCATGGCTCTGCCAAGGTGCGGGCGCTCGCGCGGTCCGTCAACGTCTCGCATTCCTCAGTCTAGCGCATGTCCCAGGTGTCACCGGCCGCACCGCCTGCCTCGCTCTGCATCCTGCGCACCTCGGCGATCGGCGACGTGACCCATGTGGTGCCGCTGGTGCGCACGCTGCAGCGGCGCTGGCCGGATACCGCGCTGACCTGGCTGGTCGGCAAGCTCGAGCGGCGCCTGGTCGGCGACCTGCCGGGGGTCGAGTTCGTCACGTTCGACAAGGGCGCCGGCCTGGCCGGCTTTCGCGCCGTGCGCGAAGCGCTCGCCGGGCGTCGTTTCGATGTGCTGCTGCATCTGCAGGTCGCGCTGCGCGCGAACCTGCTGAGCCTGCTCGTGCGCGCGCCGCTGCGCATCGGCTACGACCGTGCGCGCGCCAAGGATCTGCACGGCCTGACCGTCAACCGGCGCATCGCCGCGCGCAGCGGCGAGCACGTACTCGATGCGATGGCGAGTTTCCTCGAGCCGCTCGGCCTGCATCAGACCGAGGTGCGCTGGGATCTGCCGATTCCGGACCAGGCCCACGAATTCGCGGCGCGCCATCTCCCGGATCGCGCGCCGACCCTGCTGGTCAGCCCGTGTTCGAGCCATCGCGTGCGCAACTGGCGGCCCGAACGCTACGCGGCGGCGATGGACCACGCCGCGACGACACTGGGCTGGCGCGTCGTACTCTGCGGCGGCCCCAGCGATTACGAACGCAGCTTCGGCGACGCGATCCTGGCGGCGATGCGGACCCGGCCGATCGACCTGATCGGCAAGGACACGCTCAAGCAGCTGCTGGCGCTGCTCGAGCGCGCCGATCTCGTGCTCGCGCCCGATTCGGGGCCGATGCACATGGCCAACGCGGTCGGCACGGCCGTGCTCGGCCTGCACGCGGCGAGCAATCCGGACCGCTCCGGTCCGTACTCGGACCGGCGCTGGTGCGTGGACCGCTACGACGCGGCCGCGCGCCGGTTTCGCGGCCGCCCGGCCGCGCAGCTGCCGTGGGGTACCAAGCTCGAACATCCGGGCGTGATGGACCTGATCGAAGTGGACGACGTGATCGAGCGGCTCGAAGCCTACGCCGCACACGCCCTGGCGCGCTGAGCGCTCGCTCAGGCCGGCGCCGTCACCGGCTCCAGCGTGCCGATCGAGTGTCCCTGCTCGGCCAGGTACTCCAGCCAGCGGTTCAGGAACGAACTCATGCGCAGGCGCTGCTGGAACTCGCTGCGCGCCGGCGGCAGCGGGCCGAGAATGCGGTTGAGCCGGCGGTCGGTATGGCAGTGCAGAACCTCGGCCACGTGCGCGTCGGCGTACAGGCGCAGATGCGCCGACGGCGACAGTTCGCCGGTGTGGTCGTCGACGAAGCAGTAGGTCAGGCGCAGGTCCAGCGTGTAGCGATGCCGTTCGAGCACGTCGAGCCGCACGTCCAGGCCGTCGTCGACGCTCGAGGCATAGGTGCCCTCCTCCAGCCGCTGCGGCGCGAACAGCCGCACCAGTCGGTGGTAGTTCTCACCGTACAGGCCCATCAGATACGCGAAACGGCTGGGCAGAACCGATTCGATCGTTTCGAGAACGGCTGACATCGGCCGATCATAGTGGCCGCGCCGCGCGATGGGCAGTCTGCTTCGGCTCGCCGTTCCCGGGTACAATGACGCCCCGCCTCGCGGCGGCGGCGCGTCAGAACAGATGCTTCTCGATGCCGAGCTGCGAGAGGATCTTGCTGGCCATCTCCTCGATCGAGGTCGCGGTCGTGTTCTGCACCGGCAGGCCCTCGCGCCGGAACAGCTTGTCGGCCAGATCGAGCTCGCGACGGCACTGCTCGAGCTTCGCGTAGCGGCTGCCCGGCCGCCGCGCTTCGCGAACCTGAGCCAGGCGCGTCGCATCGATCGTCAGCCCGTAGAGCCGGTCGCGGAACGGACGCAGCCGCACCGGCAGCTCGATCTTCTCGAGATCTTCCTCGGTCAGCGGGTAGTTGGCGGCCTTCACGCCGTAGTGCAGTGCCATGTACAGGCAGGTCGGCGTCTTGCCGACGCGCGAGACGCCGACCAGGATCACCTCGGCGTCGTCGTATTTCACGTCGATGCCGTCGTCATGGGTCAGCGCGTAATTGGTCGCGTTGATGCGCGCCTCGTATTCGGCGAAGTCGGTCAGGCCGTGCGCGCGGTTGACGCGCGGCGAACGCGGCGTGCCGAGCTCCTGTTCGAGCGGCCCGATGAACGGCGCGAACACGTCGAGCATCAAGGCGCCGCTCTCGCCGATCAGCGCGCTCAGATCCGGGTCGACGACGGTGTTGACGACGATCGGCCGCAGGCCGCTGGTCGCGTAGGCACGGTTGATCCGGTCCGCGGCCAGTCTGGCCTTGTCCGGATCGTCGACGAACGGCAGCCGGTAGGTATCGAACTGCACGTTCTCGAACTGGGTCAGCACGCTGTGCCCGATCGTTTCGGCGGTGATGCCGGTGCCGTCGGACACGAAGAATACGGTGCGGCGCATGGGGTCTCCCGGAGTCGACGGCGCACAGTCTATGCAATCGCGCTCGCTCGTGCGCCCGGTGAGGGCCGTCGCCGCCGGCAGAGCGTCTGGCCGACGATGGCGGCCAGACGCCTCGCTCCGGGTCCGCGACTCGTTACCGGCCCGGCGGCAACTCCGGACAGCTCAGCGACGGCGGGAAGATGTAGCGCTCCACGCCCACATCGATCTGTGCGTGGAACGGAATGTTCTGCGGACCGTTGACCAGGGTCGCCTCGATATCCGCGCGGATGCGCCCGTCGCTCAGATCGCCGAAGGTGATCGAGGCCTGGCCGAGCAGCCCCAGGATGTAGCTGCCGTTGACCGGACCGAGCAGCGAAATCTGGATGATGCTGCCCTGCCCGGTCGCGGCGTTCACGGCCAGATCCAGCCGCAGGTACTCGAAGCCGCCGTCGGGCAGATCGTTCATCGCGGTGACGAGCACCTGCCGGCTGCCGTCGGGGCTGTCCTGATAGACCGCGTAGTTGTTGCCGGGCCTGTCGATGTCGTACTGGGTCTGGACGCCGTCAGCGACCGCGCTCAGGGTGCCGTCGCCAAGACCCTGGGTGGAATCCGGCAGCGGCCCGATGAAGCGGAACGCGCCGAACGTACCGAGCTCGCCGAAGTACTGCTGCAGGCCGCCTGCGCTCTGGTCGCAGGCCTCGATCAGGACGAAGCCGCCTTCCCACGGCACCTCCTGCGCCAGACCGCCGCGGCGGCCGTCCTCGCGCGGCACGCGCACGATGGCCGGCGGATCGAGCACGACCCCGCCCGGCGTGAAGCGGAACGCCGGACCGGCCGATTCCATGTCGAACGGCGGCGCGGGCGACACGGCGAGCCGCTCGATGCCGAACGTCGTCGGTGCGGCGACCGAACCGGCCGGCACCGTCAACTGCGCGCCGCACAGGCGCAGCACGCCGCCTTCCGGCCCGATCGAAGCGGTGACCGGGTCGCAGCCGTCGAAGCCGTCGAACATCACGATCGGATCATCGGCCAGCGCCGGGGTCGAGGCGGCCATCAGGCCGAGCAGCAGCGCCGCGCGGCCGCACAGGCCATACGGGGACTTGGTCATGGCGACTCCATCGATGCACGAGAGAAACGGCGGCGCCCGCGCCGGCACGGCGTGGCGGGTACCGCCGGAGGCCGTGCGCGCCGTCACGGGGAGACGGCGCGCACGGTGACACCCAGGACTCAGCGAGCGACCGGCGTCAGCCGCAGGTCGTCGATCATCACGCGCGGTGCGGTGTACTCGCCGTCGAGCTGCGAGTACAGATGCAGCGAATCGAACTCCGCGCCGCCGAGCGAGAGCGCATTGGTCGTGACGTTGTCGCGGCCGTTCGGGTCGTTGCTGGTGATCGTCAGCAGCGTGCCGCCGACCTTGACGCCGTTGCGATACGCGTCGAGGTGGATGCTGATGCCGCCCCAGGGACCATTCTCGTAATAGGCCAGCTGCACGCTCGCGGCCGTGGCCACCTCGTCCAGGTCGAGCCAGGCGCTGGCCAGCGGACCGATGTTGAGGTTGCCGCCGGGGATCACGACATCGCTGGCGCCGAACGTCATCATGTTCGGCGAGCTCGCGAAGTTCGGGAAATCGTTGAACAGATAGCTCGAGTCCTCGATGAGGAACTCGTTGCCGAGGCCGCCCTTGAGCCACGAGCCGGGAAAGAACGGCTCGTGCTCCGGGCCCGGCCAGTAACCGTGCACCTCGTTGACTTCGCGATAGGTCACGCCGTTGTACTGGAACGTGGTGCCCTTGCCGCCCTCGCTGAGGTCGTCGTAGTGGCTGACGACGCCGGCCGGCGGCGCGACGTCGAAGCCGTCGGCGAACAGGCGATCGGCCGGCGGCTCGACCGGATCGATCTCGCCGAAGACGTGCATGCCGGTGGTGGTGCCGAACGCGGCCACGCGCCCGTCGCCGATCGCACGCACGCGGCGCGGGCTGAAGCCGGCCAGGCTGGCCTCGCCGACCAGGACCGGCGCGCTCGGCGTGCTGATGTCGAACGCCTTGAGGCCGTTCGCATCGGCGTACCAGGCGCGATCGCCCTCGATCGCGACGCGCGCGGCGGCCCATTCGGCCGCGTAGCCGCCGACGCGGGTCGGGCTGGCCGGGCGGCTCAGATCCAGGATGTGCAGGCCGGTCGGACAGCCGACGACGGCGAGGCTGCCTTCGGCGTTGAGCTCGATGTCGCGCGCGGTGTAGCCGCCCAGATCGGCGCAGCCGTCGTTCCACAGCTGCACCTCGACCGGCTGGTCGGGATTGCTAACGTCGACGATGTGGATGCCGGCGAGTTCGTCGGCGGCGTAGACGTAGTTTCCGTGCACCTGCAGGCGGTTGATCGTCGGCAGCGCGAGGCTGCCGCGCAGCACCGGCTTGGCCGGCACCGAAACGTCCACGACCTGCAGGATGCCGCCGTTGGTCGTGGTGCCGAGGTAGGCGAAGTCGCCGCTCGCCGCGACCGTCGACACGTACGGGAACTCGATGCGGCCGAGCTCGAACGGCCGGTCGAACGACAGGTCGGCGATGATCAGGCCGTAGCCCCAGGCGCCCAGATAGGCGCGCTCGCCGTCGACCGCGAACTGCTCGAAGTCACGCTGGTTGAGCGCCTCGGGCAGGTTCGCATCGAAACGGTTGAGGACCTCGAAGCTGACCGGATCGACCTTGGTCAGGCCGTAGTTTTCCTGAAGGATGAAGGCCTTGCCGTTGACCAGCTCGATGTCGCGCGGCACCGTGCCGCCGCGCGGCGTGACCGTGCTGACCTCCATCGGGTCGAGCGGGTCGGCGCTGACGTCCAGGCGCGTGAAGCGGTCGGTGCTGGTCAGCACCAGCGCACCGTCCGGCAGCGCGGTCACCGAATCGGCGCCGAGCGTCACGATCGGCGAGGAACCGACCGTCTTGGGCGCGAGCGGATCGCTGATGTCGTGGATGTCGATGCCGGAGAAGCCGAGGCTGTAGGCGTAGTTGCCGGCCAGGAAGCCGTCGGTCGCCGGCAGCGTGTCGATGCTGCCGAGCGTCTGCACCGCGGCCGGATTGCCGATGTCGTACAGGCTGAACTTGATGCCGAACGCCGCCGCCAGCGGCGCCTGGATGCGGCTGCGGAAGTTCTCGATCGGGTCGCCGTTGCCGCAGTTGCCGTCGACGAAGGCCGGCGCCGACGGCGTGGCGACGTTGAGCATCGCGCAGACGTGGACCGGCGTGGACGAATAGGTGGTGCCGCTGATGTAGATGTGGTCGCCGTCGACCTGGCTGCGTACGTAAGGAATCGGCGTGCGCAGCAGGCGCGTGAAGCTCGGATGCAGCGCATCGGCCTCCAGGTCGCCGTAGTAGATGCCGTTCTCGGCATCGAAGAGGTAGAGGTAGCCGTTCGCGGCCGCCAGCGTCCACAGGTTCTTGTAGGCGGGCGCGGCGTAGTCGCTGAACTCGTTGACGAGTTCGGGCCGCTGCGGATCGCGCAGCGAGTAGACCGCCACGCCGCCGCTGTCGTCGCCGGCCTGCCAGCTCGCGTAGAGGTAGTCGCCCCAGCGCGTCAGGCCGCGGATCGTGCCGCTGGCCGGCGTCGAGCTGGTGATCGAGACCTGCACCGGCGCGCCCGGGTCGGCGTAGTTCCAGGCGCTGAGGACGCGTCCGCTGGCGACGTAGACCAGGTCGCCGACGATGACCGGGTCCACCAGCTCGCCGCCGTAGACACCGGCCAGCGGCAGCTCGCCGCTGCCGGCCGGCGCCTGCGTGCCCGTCGCTGCCAGGGCCGCCGTGCCCAGGGCCATACCCACCAGTACCGCCAGAACCTTTTTCATGGAGTCGAGCCACCTCAAATTCGTGGATGCCGGACAGGCCGGCGGCGCCGGATCCTGCTCGTGCAGTCTCCCGCGTCGTCGCCGGCCGCGCATTCGGCCGCGATGCGCGAACGGTTCGGCAACGATTCAGCGATGGCGCATCCTGTGCCCGGCGACCTGGATCGCCTTCCGGATCAGTTGCTTGGCCGATGCGTTTTCGATGCGGCCGGGCGTCGGTGGTGCCTTCAGTCGATCGCGACCGCCGGCAATGCGCGCTCGCCGGCCAGCTGCAGCACGTGCTCGGTCGCCCGCTGCCAGGCCGTGGTCCGGGCCTGCGCGCGATACAGCTGCGCCTGTGCCCAGGCCGCGCGGAAGTCGTGCTCGGCCCAGGCGGCGACCCGCCCGACGACCGTGCTGGCGCGATCGACCTGTCCGCTTTCGATCAGTGCCAGCGCGTACGGCTCGGCGACCTCGACCAGGTCGTCGGGGATGCCGAGCCGCTCGGCCTGCTCGAACGCGTCGGCGAAGCCGCGCAGCGCGGCCTCGCCCTGGCTGAGCGCCCAGGCCTGCTCGGCCTCGGCCAGCGTCGCGTAGGTGCGGCGCCACAGGTTCGGCCTCGCCTCGACCCAGGTCCGCAGCGCGACGGTCTCGGCGCTGGCGGCCTCGATCTGGCCGCTGCGGCGCAGGCTGCGCAGGCGCACCGCCCAGGTCGTCAGATACAGATCCGGCTGCTCGTACTCGAGCTCGGGCGACAGCGCGGCCTTCGCGAGCGGCGCGGCCTCGTCGTAGCGGCCGCGCGCGGCCAGCGCGATCGCGGTCAGCGCGCGGCCGCCGGTATGCACGGCATAGTCGTCGGCGTCGCGGGCGCCCTGCTCGATCTGTGCGAGCAGCGCCTCGGCCTCGCCGAGGCGGCCGGTCGCGAGCAGCACGAAGACCTTGGTCAGCGTCAGCCGCCAGCGCAGGCGCGCATTGCCGGTGTGGCGCTCAGGCGGCCAGAACTGCGCGACGGTAGCTTGCGCGCCGGCGTAGTCGAGCAGCTGCAGCTGCGCGCCGACCATCGCATAGCGCGCATAGGCCAGCTCCTCGCGCGCGCCGAGCGCGGCGATGCGCGCCTCCGCGCCGCGCAGCATCGGCAGCGCCTGGGCCGGCCGATACAGCTTGATCTGGACCAGGCCGAGGTTCATGTCGACCTGGGCGAGGCCGAGCGCGTCGCCGCCGGCCTCCATCTCGACGCGCGCGCGGCCCAGATCGGCCGAGGCGCGGTCGTACTGCTCGTCCTGCGAGGCGATCGCGGCGCGTCCGCCGTAGGCGCCGGCCAATGCGATCGGGTCGCCGGCGCCTTCGAGCACGACGATCGCCTCGTCGAAGGTCCGGGTCGCGTCGGCCAGGTGGCGGCGGCGGTACTGGATCGAGCCGAGCGTGATCAGGATGCGCCCGCGCAGCGCCGGATCGAGATCGGACGGCAGGCGGTCGAGCAGCACCAGCAGGCGCGACTCGGCCTCGGCATTGAGTCCGCGGCCCTGGTCGATCTGGGCCAGGCGCAGCTCGACCTCCGGCTCCTCGCGCATCGTGGCGGGCGCCTGTTCGATCAGATGGCGCGCCAGATCGAACTGATCGGTCAGGATCGCGGCCTTGGTCCGCTGCATCAGCTCCTCGAGTGCGAGCGAGCGCGGCGCCTCACCGCCATGCGGCGGCACCAGGCCGAGCCGGATCAGCAGCAGGTCGGCGACGCTGCGCGCGGCCTTCAGCACGTCCTCGGAGATCGCCTCGACCGACTGCGGCGGCTCGGCGTCGCGCTGCGCGGTCAGCGTGATCTTCCAGCTGCCATCGCGGTACTCGGCGCGCGGCGCGATGCGCCAGGCGCCGGCGGTCGACGGCAGCGCCGCCAGCTCGCCGGCGCTGCGGCCGCCGAGCAGTGCCAGCACGTTCTCGCTCGGCGCGGTCGGCAGGCCGCCCTGACGCAGCCGGTTGCCGATCAGATCCATCAGGCCCAGCCGCAGCCAGCCCCAGTCCGGCGCATCGGGCACCTCGGCCGGCAGCACCAGGGCCGGTCGCGGCAGATCGGTCTCGGCCGGTGCGGACGCCGTCGCGGCCTTCGTCTCCGCGGTCGAGGCCGGCACCCGCAGCCAGAGCACCAGGCTGGCCAGCACCGCGACGGCCGCGACGGCTGCCGCGATCGCGATCCAGCGCCACGGTCGCGCAGGCGCGACCGGCGCCGGTGGCGGTGCGTTGGGCCTGTCCGGCGCCGGCGGATCGGCCGGCGCCTCGTCGACCGTCGCGGGCGGACGCGGCGGCGTCGACTCGCCCGGCTCGTCCTCGACGACCTGGGTCTCCTCGACCCAGCGATAGCCGAAGCGCGCCACGGTGCGGATCGCGCCGTCGCTGCCGCTGTCGCCGAGCGTGCGGCGGACCCGCAGCACGGTCTGCGCGAGCAGCGTGTCGGCGACATCGGCGCGGCCCCAGACCGCGGCGATCAGCTCGTCGCGGCCGACCGCGCGTTCGCGATGCTCGACCAGATAGACCAGGCAATCGAGCGCACTGCCAGGCAGCACGACCAGTTCGTCGTCCTTCCACAGTTCACGGGCGGCGGGGTCGAGACGGAAGTGGCGGAAGCGGTATTGCCTGGCGGACATGCGCATAGCGTAGCAGGCTGCGTGCGGCGACCCGGAGCGTCCGCGCGTCGATGCGCTGCAGCGTCGCAGCCCATGATTCGGCCTGCGGCAGGGTTTTTCCCTTGCCCGCGCTGCCGCAAAGCCCGAAAATCGCGGATCTCGGGCCGCAGCGGCCCGCGCCCGCCTTTCCCCCTCGCTTTCCGGAGACTGCCTTGAGCGAACTGGTCCTGTGGCTCGATGAATTGCGCTTGTCCGATCTGGCCAAGGTCGGCGGCAAGAATTCCTCGCTCGGCGAGATGATCGGCAACCTGTCCAAGCTCGGCGTGTCGGTGCCGGGCGGCTTCGCGACCACCGCCCATGCGTTCCAGCAGTTCATCGCGCAGAGCGGCCTGGCGCAGCGGATCCAGGACCGCCTGGCCACGCTCGACGTCGAGGACGTCGCCGCGCTGACCGCGGCCGGCGCCGAGATCCGCGGCTGGGTCATCCAGACGCCGCTGATCCCGGAGTTCGACCGTGCGGTGCGCGAGGCCTATGCGACGCTGTGCGAGCGCGCCGGCGGCAGCGACGTCGCGGTCGCGGTGCGCTCCTCGGCGACCGCCGAGGACCTGCCCGACGCCTCGTTCGCCGGCCAGCAGGAGACCTTCCTCAACGTCAGCGGCGCCGACGAGGTCGTGCTGAAGGTCAAGGAAGTCTTCGCCTCGCTCTACAACGACCGTGCGATCGCCTACCGCGTCCATCACGGCTTCAAGCACGAGGAGGTGTTCCTGTCCGCCGGCGTGCAGCTGATGGTGCGCTCGGACATCGGCGCCTCGGGCGTGCTGTTCACGCTCGACACCGAGTCGGGCTTCCGCAACGCGGTGTTCGTGACCGGCAGCTTCGGCCTCGGCGAGATGGTCGTCCAGGGCGCGGTCAATCCGGACGAGTTCTACGTCTACAAGCCGACGCTCGAGGCCGGCAAGCCGGCGATCCTGCGCCGGCAGATCGGCGCCAAGCAGCAGCGCATGGTGTACTCGGACAAGCCCGGCGAGCGCGTGCGCATCGAGGACACGCCGGCGGCGGACCGCGCGCGCTTCTGCCTGACCGACGAGGAAGTCCACGAACTGGCGCGCCAGTCGCTGGTGATCGAGCGCCACTACGGCCGCCCGATGGACATCGAATGGGCCAAGGACGGAGCGACCGGCAAGCTCTACATCGTGCAGGCGCGTCCGGAGACCGTGAAGTCGCGCGGCCACGCCACGCAGATCGAGCGCTTCCAGCTCAAGCAGCGCGGCACCGTGCTGGTCGAGGGCCGCTCGGTCGGCGCCAAGATCGGCTCGGGCGTCGCGCGCGTGATCCGCTCGATCAAGGACATGGACCGCGTGCAGGCCGGCGACGTACTGGTCGCCGACATGACCGACCCGGACTGGGAGCCGGTCATGAAGCGCGCCTCGGCGATCGTCACCAACCGCGGCGGCCGCACCTGCCACGCGGCGATCATCGCGCGCGAACTGGGCGTGCCGGCGATCGTCGGATCCGGCAACGGCCTCGACGCGATTCCCGACGGCGCCGAGGTCACCGTGTCCTGCGCCGAGGGCGACACCGGCTACGTCTACGAGGGCAAGCTCGAATTCGAGCGCATCACCGCCGACCTCGGCGCGATGCCGCCGGCGCCGCTCAAGGTCATGATGAACGTCGCCAACCCCGAGCGCGCATTCGATTTCGCGATGCTGCCCAACGCCGGCGTCGGTCTGGCGCGCCTGGAGATGATCATCGCCAGTCACATCGGCGTGCATCCCAAGGCCCTGCTCGAGTACGACCAGCAGGATGCCGAGACCAAGAAGCGCATCGACGAGCGCATGGCCGGCTACGCCGACCCGGTCGCGTTCTACGTCGACCGCCTCGCCGAGGGCATCGCGACGATCACCGCCGCGTTCGCGCCCGAGCCGGTCATCGTGCGCCTGTCGGACTTCAAGTCGAACGAATACGCGAACCTGATCGGCGGCACGCGCTACGAGCCGCACGAGGAGAACCCGATGATCGGCTTCCGCGGTGCGAGCCGCTACGTCGATCCGAGCTTCGAGGCCGCCTTCGCGCTGGAATGCCGCGCGATGAAGAAGGTCCGCGAGGAGATGGGCCTGACCAACGCCTGGGTCATGATCCCGTTCGTGCGCACGCTCGCCGAGGGCCGCAAGGTCATCGAGGTGCTCGCCAAGCACGGTCTGGTGCAGGGCCAGGACGATCTGAAGATCATCATGATGTGCGAGGTGCCGTCCAACGCGCTGCTGGCCGACGAATTCCTCGACATCTTCGACGGCTTCTCGATCGGCTCCAACGACCTGACCCAGCTCACGCTCGGCCTCGACCGCGACTCCAGCATCGTCGCCGGCCTGTTCGACGAACGCGACGCGGCGGTCAAGAAGCTGCTGTCGATGGCGATCCAGACCGCCAGGAAGAAGGGCAAGTACGTCGGCATCTGCGGCCAGGGCCCCAGCGACCATCCGGACCTGGCCGAATGGCTGATGGACCAGGGCATCGAGTCGGTGTCGCTGAATCCCGATACGGTCGTCGACACCTGGCTCAAGCTCGCCAAGAAGAAGGCCGGCTGACCGATCTGCAGCCGCCGATGCCGGACATCGGCGGCTGCGCTGCGGCGTGACCGAATCGCTTTGCTCCGCGAAACGTGTCTAACTAGACAGCTGCCCCTCCCACGTCACGCGCTGCGCCGACGTGGAGTACGCCGCTTGCAACGCTGACAACTTCGTCAGCTCGCAACGTCGCGGAACGTGCTGAACGGCGCATCGAGAACGCCCCCGCCCGCGCAGCGTCAACGATCGTCACGGGTCCAGACGATGCCGTGCTCGACCTTGACCGGGAAGCTCGCGACCGGCTCGTAGGCCGGCGGGCACAGCACCGCACCGGTGCGCAGATCGAAGCGGGCGCCGTGGCGCGGGCATTCGACCTCGTAGCCGTCGACCGCGCCGCCGGCGAGCTCGCCGCCGTCGTGCGGACAGATGTCCTCGATCGCGTAGAACGTGCCGTCGACGTTGAAGACCGCGATCGCGGTGTCGCCGTCCCAGGCGACGCGGAACTCGCCCGGCAGCAATTCGTAGGTCGTGCAGACCTCGACCCAGTCACCCATGTGCGCTCCCGGCGGACGACGCCGCACCCAAAGGGTGCGCGATCTTATCAGCCGCCGGCGTCGGGGCCGCTGCCGAATTCGGCGGCGAGCTCGCGCAACGCGGGCACCGGCGAGTCGGCCAGACTGATGCGCAGCTGTTGCAGGAAGGCCGGCGTCGCGGTGCGCGCGGCGCGGCGCAGCCAGTCGACGGCTTCGTCGACGCGCCCGGCCTGGACCAGCACCGAGGCGTAGCTGCACTGACCACGGAAGTCGCCGCCTTCGGCCGAGCGGCGGTACCAGGCCTCGGCGGCGACCGGGTCGCGCTCGACCTCCCAGCCTTCGTCGTAGTGACGGCCGATCAGGTTCATCGACTTGGCGTGTCCCTGCGCCGCGGCCAGGCGATACAGCGCCAGCGCGCGTGCGCGGTCGGCCGGAACGCCGCGGCCGGCGGCCAGCAATTGCGCGTAGTTGTACTGCCCCCAGTCGAGGCCGCGCTCGGCCGCGCGCCGGTACCAGGCGGCCGCGAGTTCGAGATCGACGGCGGTGCCGCGGCCGAGCTCATGGCAGCGCCCGACCATGTTCATCGCCATTGCATGTCCGCCGCTCGCGGCGAGCCGGTACCAGTGCAGGCCTTCCTGCGGATCGCAGGCGACGCCGGTGCCTTCCTGATACGCCTGGCCGAGCACGAACTGCGCATCGACGTCGCCGGCATCGGCGGCCGCGTGCAGCTGGCTCAGTGCCGCGTGCGGATCGGGACGCGCCGGCCGTTCGGACGGCGATGCCGCCGTCAGCGCGGCCGATGCTTCAGACATCGGTCCACTGTCGCAGCAGGTTGTGGTAGACGCCGGTCAGCTGGATCAGCTCGGGCGCATCGGGCATGCGCGCGGTCAGCTGCTGGATCGACACGTCGAGCTCGAACAGCAGCCGGCGCCGCGTATCGTCGCGGACCATGCTCTGGATCCAGAAGAAGGACGCCAGGCGCACGCCGCGCGTGACCGGCTGCACCTCGTGCAGGCTCGATCCCGGATACAGCACCAGGTCGCCGGCCGGCAGCTTGACGCTGTGCGTGCCGTAGGTGTCCTCGATCACCAGATCGCCGCCGTCGTAGTCGTCCGGATCGCAGAAGAACAGCGTCGCCGACAGGTCGGTGCGCAGCGGCTGCGGCGGCGTCACGCTGCGGTCGTAGCGCACGGCATTGTCGACGTGAAAGCCGAACGACTGCCCGCCGGCGTAGGCATTGAACAGCGGCGGATAGATCCGCAGCGGCAGCGCGGCCGCGAAGAACATCGCGTTGCGGCCGAGCGCGTCGACGATCAGTCCGCCGAGCTCGCGCGCCAACGGATCGGTCTCGGCCAGCTGCCGGTTGTCCTTGGCCCTGGCCGACTGGTAGCCGGCGGTCACGCGGCCGTCGTTCCACTGCGCGTGTTCGAGCCGGCTGCGGAAGTCCGCGACCTGGTCGGCGGTCAGCACGCCGGGAATGTGCAACAGCATCGCCTGACACCCTCGATGAACGAGAAGACCCCGCCGCGGCTGCGGCGGGGTCGGACTCTACGCCGATCGGCCGACGGTCAGAAACCGTAGGTCGCGGTCACCACGTACGAACGGCCCTCGCCCGGCGTCGCCCATCCGTTGTTGCGGATGCGCGTGTAGTACTCCTTGTCGGTGAGGTTGTTGACGTTGAACTGCAGGTTGAGATTGCGGTTCACGCGCCAGGCTACCATCGCGCGGTGCACCCAGTAGTCCGGCGCGGTCACCAGCGGGCCGTCCGGATTGGTGGCGCTGTGCTGGGTCAGCCAGATCTTGCCCTGATAGGTCGCGCCGTAGCCGAACTGCCAGTCGGCGATCTGGTAGGTCGTCCACAGGCTCAACGAGTTCTCCGGCGTCTGGGTCAGGCGGTCGCCGCGCGTCCAGTCCTCGCCCTGGCCGGCCGCGAAGTCCGACACGCCCTGCAGCACTTCGCTGTCCAGACGCGCGTAGTTGGCGTAGATCGACCAGGCGTCGGTGATCTTGCCGCTGACGCCGAGCAGGATGCCGTCGACGCGGGCTTCGCCGTCCAGCGCCTGCTCGCCGGTCGGGTTGAGCGGATCGGGATCGTTGACGCGGTAGTTCTTGCGATCGTTGCGGAACACCGAGCCGGTCAGCGACAGCGCGCCGTCGAGGAAGTCCCACTTGGTGCCGAGCTCGTAGTTGACGGCGGTCTCCGGATCGACGTTGCAGTTGGCGGTGCCGGTCGTGCTGCTGGCGGTGCACGAGCCGTTGACCGAGGCCTTCGACGGCGTCTTGGAGTTGGAGTATGCGAGGTACACCGTGCCGTTCTCGACCGGCTTGTAGACCAGGCCGCCGCGGAACGAGAACAGGTTGTCGTCGTTGTCGACCGGTGCCGCCGCGCCGGTGATCTGGCCGACGCTGCCGGCCGCGGTCGAGACCGTATAGGCGGTCGAGCTGCCCTCGTTTCGCTCGTAGCGCGCACCGAGGCTGAGCTGCCACTGCTCGTTGAACTTGATCGTGTCGAACGCGTAGATGGCGCGGTTGTCGAGCTCGCCGCGGGTCTTGCCGGTGCGGAAGTAGTTGTACGGGCCGGTGTAGTACGAATCCGGATCGTAGATGTCCATGAACGGCAGATGCTCGGGCGCCGTGAACGGGTTGGAGCCGTCGGCGTTGCGGAACACCGAACCGGTATCCAGATCGAACTTCTCGTGCAGCAGCGAGACGCCGGTCACCAGCGTGTGGCTGACCGGGCCGGTCGTGAAGTCGAACGTGAAGTCGGTCTGGTTGTACAGCGTGTCGTTGGTCGTGTCGCGCACGTAGCCGCGCGGACCACTCGGCAGGTAGCTGCCGATCGGCACGACGATCTGGCTGGCGCCGGTGCCCGAGGTGCACGGCGCGCCGGTCGGGGTCAGATTGTTCGGCATGCACCAGGTGCCCTGCACGGCGTCGACGATCGTCTTCTGGTCGACCTGCTGCACGCGCGAGAGGTTGCGCAGGCTCAAGCCGTCGTTGAAGTGGTGGTCGATGATCGCGGTGAACGCATCGAGCGTGATGTCCTGCTTGTCGACGTTGCGGTAGCCGTAGAAATTCGAGGAGTCCACGCCCGGCAGCGGACCGCCGTTGTAGTACGGCACGCCGTACTGCGGCAGGTTGTCGTCCTTCTGGTGCACGTAGCTCAGCGTCACGCGCGTGTCGGTGCCCAGACCGAACGCGACCGACGGTGCGAAGCCCCAGCGCTCGAACTTCTCGTAGTCGCGGCCCGGCACGTCGTTGTGGTGGCCCATCAGGTTCAGACGGAACGCGGTGCTCTCGCCGAACTGCTGATTGGTGTCGAGCGTCAGGCGGCGATAGCTGTCGCTGCCGAGGCCGCCGCTGATCGTCGTGAAGTCGCCCTCGCGCGCGGCCTTGCTGACCAGGTTGATCGAGCCGCCGACCGAACCGGCGCCGGCATAGGCCGAGTTGGCGCCGTTGACGAGCTCGACTGCTTCGAGGTTGAACGGATCCGAGCGCGTGTATTGCGCGCTGTCGCGCACGCCGTCGACCGTGATGTCGTTGCCGCCGGTGAAGCCGCGCAGGTTGATGCTGTCGCCGTAGCCGCCGCCGCCTTCGCCGGCGCCGAAGGTGATGCCCGGCAGCGTGCTGAGGATGTCGCGCAGCGTCAGCAGGTTCTGCTCGGCGATGATCTTCTGCGGCACCACGGTGATCGACTGCGGGGTGTCGCGCAGCAGTTCGGTGTACTTGGACGAGGACGGCTTCTTCAGCGGCTCGCCGTGCACGTTGACGGTGTCGAGCTGCTCGGCGCTGGATGCGTCGGCGTCGCCTTCCGGCGCCGCCTGCGATTCGGCGGCGGCCAGCGCGCCGACCGCGGTGGACGCGAACGCGACGCCGATCGCGGTCGTCAGGAAGCGCTTGGGGGCGTGTGAGCTCGAACGAATATACGGATGACGACGCATCGCGATTCTCTTGGAAGTGGGATGGGACGAAGACGGCCCGGAGCCGGGCGTTAAACAAATGCTACTTGCAATGCGAATGATTCGCAACAATTCCTTTACTGTCTTTTACGCGAGATCGCCGCACGCGCCGACGATGCAGCCGTCGCGTGCTGCGCGTCGCAGGCCAGACATCCGAATGGGGTTAACAGCCGCGGCTCCGCGGCCCGGCGCGACGCGGTCGATCGCAGCCCTCGATGAGGCGGGCCACGCGTTCGCGATGCAGCGTGGCCCCGAGTCCGCTACGACTGGGCGCAACGCACTCGAGGGACGCCGTGCCGGCGACGGCAGGCACGAGCCAGTCGAAGCGCCTGCGGTCGAACCTGTCGAGCGGAACCTGTTCGACCAGGGCCGATACGCTCATCGACGCTGCGCCGCCGGCTGCCGTCGAACGCGCGGCGGTCGACATGCTCGCGACCCGACGTGACGAACACCGGCCCGACCAGCGTCGACACGCTCGATCGACGTCCCACCGATCGCAGCCCCCGATCACGCGATCGAACCACGCGACCGAGCCCGACGACACGCGTCCGAACGCGGGCGATGCGCTCAGTAGACGTCGCGTCGGTAGCGGCCCTCGATTGCGAGGCGGTCGAAGCGTTCGCGGCCGAGCGCGTCGAGCAGGGCTGCCTCGACGCCCGGCGCCATGCCGTCGAGACTGCCGCAGACGTAGACGCTGGCGCCCTGCTCGACCCAGGCGCGCACCGCATCGGCGGCCTCGCGCAGGCGCTGCTGCACGTAGATGCGCTCGGGCTGGTCGCGCGAGAACGCCAGATCGAGCCGCTCGATCGCGCCGGCGGCGTGCCAGGCCTCGATCTCGTCGCGGTAGTACCAGTCGTGCGCGGCGTTGCGTTCGCCGAACACCAGCCAGTTGCGCAGGCGTCCGGCCGCAATGCGCTCCTTCAGCAAGGCGCGCAGACCGGCCAGGCCGGTGCCGTTGCCGATCAGGATCAGCGGCCGCGCATCGGGCGGCGCGTGGAAGTTGGAGTTGCTGCGCGTACGCAGCGCGATCGTCGCGCCGAGCGGCGCGTGTTCGGTCAGCCAGCCGGTGCCGATGCCGAGCGAACCATCGGGCCGGCGCATCTGCCGGATCAGCAGATGGATCGCGCCGTCGGCCGGCAGCGAGGCGATCGAATACTCGCGATGCGGCAGCGGCTGCAGGCCGTCGGCCAGCGCCTGCGCCGCGGCGCCAGCGGCCTCGTCGGCGGCCGGCAGACGCGAGGCGGCCAGCACGGCCGCGAGCGTCGCGACGCCGTCGCCGGTGCGGACCGGCGTCTGCGCGTCGAGGCCGCGCTCGGCAAGCACGCGCGCGACCTCGGCCGCGGCGTTGCGCGGGCCGATCTCGGCGATGTCGCCGGCCTGCCAGGATGAGCTCGGCTCGGTCGGCACCAGCGAGAGATGGAAGCACGGATCGCCGGCGCTGCCGGGATTCATCAGCGTGCGCTCGGCGAGCCGCCAGCGGCCGTACTGCGGCGGACTCCAGTCCGGCAGATCGGCATGTCCGGTCAGCAGCGCCAGATGATGCTGCCAGTGGCGCAGGGCGCCCTCGTCGCCGTTGTCGACCTCGACCGCTTCGAACAGCGGCGTGGCGCCGCAGCGGCGCAGCCAGGCGTCGAGCCGGCGGCCGAAACCGCAGTAGTTGACATACTCGCTGTCGCCGAGCGCGAGCAGGCCGTAGCGCAGATGCGACAGCGCCGGCACCTGGTCCATGACCGTGCTGACGAACGCGATCGCGCCGTCCGGCGGATCGCCCTCGCCGGTCGTGCTGACGACGAACAGGATGCGTTCGGCGCCGCCGAGCTGCGCGGCGTCGAGCTCGGACAGCGGCAGCAGTCGTGCGGCGGTACCGGCCGCGGCCAGCGACTGCAGCGTCTGGCCGGCCAGTTGTTCGGCGAATCCGGTCTGGCTCGCATACGCGACCAGGATCGGGGCCGCGGTGGACGTGACGGAGGAAGACGGCACACAGGCTCCGGCGGCGGCCCGGCGACGCCGGCGGCGGTCGCGCAGCAGCACGGCCACGGTGAACGCGAGCCAGGCCAGGACGATCGCCGCCGCCGCGACCAGGCGTCGGGGTGGCGGGTCGCGCCAGAAGACGGCATCGCCCTGCAGACCGAGCAGCCATCCCGCCAGCGCGGCGAGCGCCGCCAGGATGGCGGCGGTGACGAGCATGGTCGCAGAAGGACGGCGCCAGGTCACGGCACGTTCCCCGCGTGCGCGGACTCGCCGAGCAACGCCGCGAACGCCGGCGACAGGCGCTCCTCCAATCCGCCGTCGCTGCGCACGATCAGCAGGACCGCGAGTCCGTGCTCGACCGCGTAGGCCATGCCGGCCTCCGGCCCGAGCACCATGATCGTCGTGCCGAGCGGGTCGGCGTCGACCGCCTCGCGTGCGGCGACCGTCACCGACGCCAGCCGATGCGTGACCGGGCGTCCGCTGCGTGGATCGATGTGATGTGAGTAGACCGTGCCGTGGTCCTCGAAGACGTGGCGATAGTCGCCGGACGTCGCCAGCGCGCGATCGTCGAGCGGCAGCACGCGCTCGACCTCGTCGAGGCGCTGCACGGCACCGGCGGCCGCATCGGGACGCTCGATCGCGACCTGCCATGGCGCGCCGTCGGGCCGCCGGCCGCGACCGCGCAGCTCGCCGCCGACCTCGACCAGATAGCTCGAGACGCCGGCCGCGTCGAGTCGCCGCGCGACCTGATCGACGCCGAAACCCTTGGCGATCGACGACAGATCCAGCTGGATGCCGCCCGGCTGCCAGACGCGACGCCCGGCCGGATCGAGACGGACGCGCTGCCAGCCGACCCGCGCGCGTGCCGCGGCGATCGCCTCGTCGGACGGCGGCTCGCGCTCGCGCCGGACCGGTCCGAAGCCCCACAGATCGACCAGCGCGCCGACGGTCGGGTCGTAGGCGCCATCGGTGTCGTGCGCCAGCTGCAGCGCACGCTCGAGCACCGTGTAGAACTCGACCGGCAGCGTCTGCCAGGTCTGGGCCGGTGCACGGTTGTAGCGGCCGAGGTCCGAGTCGGCCTGCCAGGTGCTCATCTGTGCGACGACGGTATCGAGCTCGTGCTGCAGATCGAGCGCGAGGCGGTCGGCATCGACGGCGGCCGGCCGCAGATACTTGACCGACCAGGTCGTGCCCATGGTCTTGCCGTGCAGGGTTTCCAGGCGCGGCGACCCGGCGCACCCGCACAGCACGAGCGCGATCAGCAGCAGAGCGGTCTTCATCGAAACGAACGGACGGAGGCGGCGGCGCGCGGCGGACGCATCGCGGTCGCGATGCGCCGGCCGCGCGTTCGGCGTGGAGGACGTGAGATTACTGCGGCAGCACTTCGAACGTCGCCACGTACGAGGCGCGGCGCTCGCTGGCCTGCGGCACGCTGGTATGCGCATCGGACAGCGACGCCTCGAGCCAGTACATGCCGGCCTGCGGCCAGGTCACCGAGAAGCGGCCCTGCGCGTCGGTCTTCACCTTGATTTCGTTCTGGCGATCGCGATAGCGGCTGCCGCCCGGCACGATCTCGATCTCGAGATCGGCCGCGGGCTTGCCGTCGATCTGCAGCGCGAACGTCGCCGCCTCGCCGGCGAACAGGTCGTTCGGATGCGTCACCGGCACCAGTTCCAGGCCCTGCCCGGTCGGCTTGAGCGCGGTCTCGTTCGGCTTGCCGAGCGTGACGAAGGTCTCGATGCGGCCGGAGGACTGCGTGACCTTGAGCTCCTTGGCGCTGGCCGGCACTTCCTTCGCGAAGGTCTCGGCCGAGCCGCGCCAGCGCTTGCGCTCACCCTTGTCGTCGACCCAGCTCGCGAACAGGCCGCTGTTGACGGTCGCGATGCGGTAGGTGCCGTCCTTGCCGAGGTCGACGTCGAAGGTCGTGCGGTACTTGCCGGTATGGCTGTTCTGCGCCTCGACTGCGGCGCCGTCCGGCCCGGTGATGACCAGGCCTTCGACGCGCAGCGGCACGTGGTTGAAATAGAACAGGTCGTTGGACACCGCGGCGTCGACGGTGATCCAGCCGGCCTTCGACAGCACCGTCTGCGACGGCAGGATCCAGGCCTTGTGGGCCTGCACCGACAACGGCAGGACGGCGGCGAGGCCGAGAGCGGCCCACTTCAGTGCGGATTTCATGGTCTTGTCTCCGGTGAGGCGCAGGGCCGGCGCAGGCCGGACCACTGGCGCGGGCGATGAGGGCGTCAGGGGACCAGATCGAGCGCGAGTGCGCCCAATTCGTTCTTGCCCTGGGCGGACAGATGCTGGCTCGCCTGCGGCGGCCATTCGAACGGGATCGTCAGCAGTTCGCGGCCGCCGACTTCGCGCGCGGCCTCGACGACCAGACGGTAGGAGCCGGCCGGCAGATCGCCGAGCGGCGCCTTGCCGCTGCTGAAGCTGATCTTGTGCTGGCCGACCGGCCGCGTCGCGCCGGTCACGCCGTCGATCGGGAAGCTCTGCTCGCGGCCGCTGCGGCGCCACCACTGGCGCAGGTCGGCCAGCCACTTGGTGCCGGCGCCCTCGTTGGTGTCCTTCTGCTGGTACCACGCGGCCAGATTCGCGGCGACGCTGTTGTCGGGCCGCTCGATCCAGATCGCCACGTACGGGCGGTGGTACTCGGAAACGTCGAGGCTCGGGATCTCCACGGTCAGATCGATCTGGGCCGCCGTCGCAGGTACCGACAGCAGGCCGCACAGGCACAACGCAAGCAGGGCACGCATCTGGAACTCCCTCGTCAATGGATGAAAACGATCATGACCACCAGCATCGCCACCAGGCCGAAGCCGACGATCGGCCAGGTGCCGGGCCGCTGCCGCGCATGCAGCTGCAGCAGGAACAGCCCGGTCAGGCAGAAGATCACGCAGGCCACCGCGAACAGGTCGATGAACCAGCTCCAGGCCGGTCCGGTGTTGCGCCCCTTGTGGAGGTCGTTGAACCACGACACCCATCCGCGATCGGTCCTCTCGTACTCGACCGCGCCGCCGGTGCGGTCGATGCTGAGCCAGGCGTCGCCGCCCGGCCGCGGCAGCGACAGATAGATCTCGCCGTCGGACCATTCGGCCACGCGGTCGCCGACGCGCAGGTCGAGCCGCTCGGCCAGCCAGTCCCGCAGCGCGACCGGCAGCGGCGCCTTGTCCGCCGGCGGCTGTTCGGCGAGCGCGGCGACCAGCGCATCGGGCAGCTGATCGTGGCGCTGCGTCACCTCGGGCTTCGCCTCGATCTTCGCGGCGTGGTTGAGCGTGATGCCGGTGACGCTGAACAGCAGCATCGCGAAAAGGCACAGCGCCGAGCTGATCCAGTGCCACTGATGCAGATGCTTGAGCCAGAACGCTCGGCGCTTGGGATCGGGGCGCTTGTCCGCCCGCACGTCAGTCATCGCCCCACCATCGACCGGAACCGGCGGTACCGACAATGGCCCGCAGCAAGTCCGCAATTCCAGCATGAATGAGAATAAATCTCAATTCCACCTTGCGTAAAAACTCGTAACCGCGGCCGCGCGAGCGCACGGCGTCGCGCTCAGGCGCGCAGGCGGTAGCTGCGGCGGTCGTCGGGATGGATGACGCGTTCGACCAGTCCGGCGGCCTCGAATTGCCAGAGCACACGCTGGATCGTGACCTGGCTGACCGCGTAGTCGAGCCGGCGATAGATGTCGCGTCCGCTGAGCGGCGTGCGCCCGCGTGCGACCAGCAGCGCGAGCACCTGCTGGCGTGGCATCGTCACCGCCAGTCCGGCCGCCTGCAGGCGTGCGCGCACCGGTGCGGCAGGTGCCGGCAGCGGCCGCGGCGCACTCGTGCGGCGTCGGAGCGCGGCTACGCTGTGCGCACGCCGGCCGCTGCGCGCGAGCGGTTCTTCGGGCGCTTCGAGCGCAGACGCGCAGGTCGGCGCCGACAGCAGCGGCATCGAGCAGGCGAACAGCGCGGCAGCCAGCAGCGGCCCGCGTGCAAGGCGCGCATGCGCGCGCAGGCTCATGCGGCGCTCCCGGCGTCGACCAGCGATTTCTCGAGCACCTCGAAGCGCAGATCGGGCCGGCGCGGAATGCCGAAGCGCTCGTCGCCGTACGGGAACGGCTCGAACACGCCGGTGCGCCGGTAGCCGCGCCGCTCGTACCAGGCGATCAGCTCGGCGCGCACGTCGATGACCGTCATGCGCATGCGCTCGCACCGCCAGTCCTCGCGCGCGAGGCGCTCGGCATGCGCGATCACACGGCGCCCGAGACCGCCGCCCTGCACGGTCGGGCGCACCGAGAACATGCCGAAGTAGCACGACACCGGTGCGGCATCGCCCTGCCCCGGCCGATCGCTCGCGGCCGCGGCGCCGTCGCGACGCGGATCGGCGGCATGCGCACGGCGCAGCTCGCAGCAGGCGACGAGTTCGCCTTCCGCTTCGGCGAGCAGGACGCCCGCATCGGCCGAATCGATCAGCGCGTTCACGCCCTGCGCGTCGATGCGCTGGCCGTCGAGCAGGTCGGCTTCGGTGGTCCAGCCGGCGCGGCTGGCCTCGCCGCGGTAGGCCGACTCGACCAGGGCGACGATCGCCGGCACGTCGGCCGCCGTCGCCCAGCGGAATGCCAGCACGCGATCGGCCGCGCTCATCCGAGCAGCTTGCGCACGCGCGCGATCGCATCGACGAAGCGGTCGATCTCCTCGTGCGTGTTGTAGAACGCCAGCGACGCACGCAGTGTCGCCGGCACGCCGAAGAACTGCATCAGCGGATGGGCGCAGTGATGGCCCGAGCGCACCGCGATGCCCTCGTGATCGAGCAGGGTCGCCAGATCATGCGCGTGCACGCCGTCGATCAGGAACGAGATCACCGCGGCCTTCTCGGGCGCGGTGCCG
Source organism: Rhodanobacter denitrificans (assembly GCA_003241385.1). Taxonomy (GTDB): domain Bacteria; phylum Pseudomonadota; class Gammaproteobacteria; order Xanthomonadales; family Rhodanobacteraceae; genus Dokdonella; species Dokdonella denitrificans_A. Next base: position 28,325 of record QFPO01000001.1, on the reverse strand, counting down.
AAGATCCGCAGTCCCGGCACCGCCTGCAGCGCCTCGGTCGCGTGCGCGAGCAGGTCGCGCTCGATCGCGCCGATGCGCGGCAGGCCGACGCGCTGCACGTAGTCGATCGCCGCGGCCAGCCCGACGAAGCCGGCGATGTTCGGCGTGCCGGCCTCGAAGCGGTGCGGCGGATCGGCGAACGTCGTGCCTTCGAAGCGGACTTCGCGGATCATCTCGCCGCCGCCGAAGAACGGCGGCATCGCCTGCAGCAGCTCGCGGCGCGCCCACAGCGCGCCGGTGCCGGTCGGGCCGAACAGCTTGTGGCCGGTCCAGGCGTAGAAGTCGCAGCCGATCGCGCGTACGTCGATCGGCAGATGCGGCGCGGCCTGCGAACCGTCGACCAGCAGCGCGATGCCGCGCCGGCGTGCCTCGCGCGCGATCTGCGCGACCGGGTTGATCGTGCCGAGCACGTTCGAGACGTGGGTGACCGCGGCGAGCCTGACCTCCGGCGTCAGCAGCGCGACGAACGCCTCGACGTCGAGCGTGCCGTCGGCGTGGATCGGCGCCACCTTGATCGTCGCGCCGGCACGCGCGGCGACCAGCTGCCACGGCACGATGTTGGCGTGGTGCTCCATGCGCGTGGTCACGATCGCGTCGCCGGGCTTGAGCTGCGGCAGCAGGTGACTGTAGGCGACCAGATTGATCGCCTGCGTCGTGCCGCTGGTCAGCACGATCTCCTCGCGCGAACCGGCGTTGACGAAACGCGCCAGCGCGTCGCGCGCGCCCTCGTACAGCGAGGTCGCCTCCTCGCCGAGCGTATGTACGGCCCGCGAGACGTTGGCATTGCTGTGGCGATAGAAGCGGTCGACCGCCTCGATCACCGCCTGCGGCTTCTGCGCGGTATTGGCGTTGTCGAAGTACACCAGCGGCTTGCCGTGCACCTCGCGCGCGAGCAGCGGGAAGTCGGCGCGCAGATCGCGGGCGCCGTTCTGGTCGGATGCGGTCGGCGCGTTCATGGCGTCAGTGCGCCGTCCGGACCGCCGAGCCGCGCGAGCAGCCGCTCGCGCAGCGATGCCGGCTCGACCTCGCCGAACACCGCCGCGCAGAACGCCTGGGTCAGCAGCGTGCGCGCGGCCTCGGCCGGAATGCCGCGCGACCGCAGATAGAACAGCGCGCGCTCGTCGAGCTGGCCGACCGTCGCGCCGTGCGCGGCCTTGACCTCGTCGGCATGGATCTCGAGCACCGGCTGCGTGTCGATCTCGGCATTCGGCGAAAGCAGCAGGTTCTTGTTGGACAGCTGCGCATCGCTGCCGTCGGCGCCGGGCGCGATCGTGATCGCGCCGTGGAAGACGCCGCGCGAGCGTTCGTCGGCGACGCCGCGCCAGACCAGATCGCAGGCGGTGTCGCGGGCCAGATGGCGCACGTCCAGATGCGTATCGGCATGCTGCCGGCCGCGCAGCGCGAACACGCCGCGCGAGACCAGCCGCGCACGATCGCCGGCCAGATCGACGGCCAGATCGTGGCGCACCCACTGCGCCCCGGCTTCGAGCGTATGCAGATGCAGCTGCGCGGCCTCGGCCAGCGTCGCCTCGCTGCGGCGGATCAGACTCGAGCCCGGTGCTGCGTCCTGCAGCGTCGACCAGGCCAGCGTCGCGCCGGCGCCGACGACGCAGCGCACCAGCAGATTGCCCAGGTGCGCATGCGCACCGTCGGCGACGTGGCGCTCGACCACGGTCAGCGACGCTCCGGCGCCGAGCTCGATCAGCACGCGCGCATGCCAGGCCAGATCGGCCTCGGCCGGCGCGCCGATCCAGACGATCTCCAGCGCTGCCGGCACGCGCACGCCGGCCGCGACGCGCAGTACGGCGCCGTCGGCGGCCGCCGCCGTATTGAGCCGCGCGAACGCGTCGGCGGTTCCGCCGTCGCGCTGCGCGAATGCATCGCGCGCGGTGTCCGGATCGTGCATCAGCGCGTCGGCCAGCGAGCGCAGCGACAGGCCCTCGACGTCGGGCAGCTGCGACAGGTCGGCGCGATGGCGGCCGTTGACGAAGATCATGCGCATCGCCTGCGCGTCGATACCCTCGAGCGCGTGCGCGCCGATCGGCCGTGACACGGCGGCCGCGTCGTCGCGCAGCAGGCGCCGCTGCGCGAGCGCGCGCAGGCTGGTGTACTTCCAGGCCTCCACGCGCGTGTCGGGCAGGCCGTCGCGGCGCAGCGCGGCGAGCGCCGCCTCGCGCGCCTCGCCGAGCCACGGCACCGCCGCGGTCGGCGGATCGGCCGTCAGCGCATCGAGCAGCGGCGCTTCCATCAGCCGGCCCCCGCCAGCTTGCGCTCGGCGACCCAGGCGTAGCCATGCTCCTCGAGCTTGAGCGCGAGCGACTTGTCGCCGCTCTCGACGATGCGTCCGTCGGCCAGCACGTGCACGACGTCCGGCACGATGTAGTCGAGCAGGCGCTGGTAGTGCGTGATCAGCAGGAAGGCGCGGCCCGGATCGCGCATCGCGTTGACGCCGTGCGCGACCATCTTCAGCGCGTCGATGTCCAGGCCCGAGTCGGTCTCGTCGAGGATCGCCAGCTTCGGCTCGAGCAGGGCCATCTGGAAGATCTCGTTGCGCTTCTTCTCGCCGCCCGAGAAGCCCTCGTTGACGGCGCGATGCAGCAGCTCGTCCTTGAGGTGCAGCACGGCGAGCTTCTCGCGCACGCGCTTGAGGAACTGCATCGAGTCCAGCTCGGCCTCGCCACGCTGCTTGCGCTGCGCATTCAGCGCCGCGCGCAGGAAATAGGTGTTGTTGACGCCCGGGATCTCGACCGGATACTGGAACGCCAGGAACACGCCGGCGGCCGCGCGCGCCTCGGGCTCGAGCGCGAGCAGGTCGATGCCGTCGAACGTCACGCTGCCGCCGGTGACCTCGTAGCCTTCTCGGCCGGCCAGCACGTGGCCGAGCGTGGACTTGCCGGCGCCGTTCGGCCCCATGATCGCGTGCACCTCGCCCGCGCGGACCGTCAGATCCAGACCCTTGATGATGTCCTTGCCCGCGACGCGGACGTGCAGATTGTCGATCTTCAGCATGGTTTTCCGTCGGCCCGGTCGCGCCGGGCCTGCCTGTGATGGGAGCGGTCGCGTCGCGCGCAGCGCGCCGGACCGGGATCGCGATCGGTTCCGGGACCTCAGCCGACCGCGCCTTCCAGCGAGACTTCGAGCAGCTTCTTGGCCTCGACCGCGAACTCCATCGGCAGCTCCTTGAAGACCTGCTTGCAGAAGCCGTCGACGATCATCGAGACCGCGTCCTCCTCGCTGATGCCGCGGCTGCGGCAGTAGAACATCTGGTCGTCGGAGATCTTCGAGGTGGTCGCCTCGTGCTCGACGATCGCGCCCGGATTCTTGACCTCGATGTACGGGAACGTGTGTGCGCCGCAGTGCTTGCCGATCAGCAGCGAGTCGCACTGGGTGTGGTTGCGCGCGCCCTCGGCGCCGCGCTCGACCTTGACCAGGCCGCGGTAGCTGTTCTGGCCGCGGCCGGCGCTGATGCCCTTGGAGACGATCTTGGACTTGGTGTTGCGGCCGATGTGGATCATCTTGGTGCCGGTATCGGCCTGCTGGCGGTGATGCGTCAGCGCGACCGAGTGGAACTCGCCGACCGAATCGTCACCGCGCAGCACGCAGCTGGGATACTTCCAGGTGATCGCCGAACCGGTCTCGACCTGGGTCCAGCTGATCTTGCTGCGCGCGCCGCGGCAGTCGCCGCGCTTGGTCACGAAGTTGTAGATGCCGCCGACGCCGTTCTCGTCGCCCGGATACCAGTTCTGCACGGTCGAGTACTTGATGCTGGCGTCGTCGAGCGCGACCAGCTCGACCACGGCCGCATGCAGCTGGTTCTCGTCGCGCATCGGCGCCGTGCAACCTTCCAGATACGAGACCGAGGCGCCTTCCTCGGCGATCAGCAGCGTGCGCTCGAACTGGCCGGTATCGCGCGCATTGATGCGGAAGTACGTGCTGAGCTCCATCGGGCAGCGCACGCCCTTGGGCACGAACACGAAGCTGCCGTCGGAGAACACCGCGGAATTGAGCGCCGCGAAGTAGTTGTCGCCGACCGGCACGACCGAGCCGAGATAGCGCCGCACCAGGTCCGGATACTCGCGGACCGCCTCGGACATCGAGCAGAAGATCACGCCGGCCGCGGCGAGCTCCTTGCGGAACGTGGTGCCGACCGACACCGAGTCGAACACCGCATCGACCGCGACGCCGGCCAGGCGCGCGCGCTCGTGCAGCGGTACGCCGAGCTTGTCGTAGGTCTCCAGCAGCTTGGGGTCGACCTCGTCGAGCGACTTGGGCCGGTTCTTCGGCGCGGCGAAGTAGCTGATCGCCTGGAAGTCGATCGGCTCGATCGCGAGCTTGGCCCAGCTCGGCGGCGTCATCGACAGCCAGTGCCGGTAGGCCTCGAGCCGCCACTCGGTCATCCAGGCCGGCTCGCCCTTCTTGGCCGAGATCAGGCGGACCACGTCCTCGGACAGGCCCGGCGGCAGGGTTTCGGTCTCGATGTCGGTGACGAAGCCGGCGCCGTAGCGGCGCCCCATCGCCTCGACGATCGCGTCGTTGGCGGCGGGCTCGCGGAGCCGGGATTCGATGTCGCTGCGTTCGGTGGCCATGACGGATGGGCTGCCTTGCAGATCAGGTGACGGACACGCGCACCGGAATCGGCGCGCGCAGCGTGGGCGGAACGGGCTTGACCATGTCGGCCAGGGTCACGCTGTCGAGCGCGTGCTCGATCGCCTGGCTGATGCGCCGCCAGTTGACGCGGACGCCGCAGTGGGCCTCGTGTCCGCACTGGCCGCTGTGCACGCTGCACTCGGTCATGCCGATCGGTCCCTCGATCGCGGTGACGATCTCGGCGACCGTGATCGCCTGCGGCGCGCGGGCGAGCCGGTAGCCGCCGTTGACGCCGCGGAACGACTCGACCAGGCCGGCATGGCCGAGCTGCTTGAGCAGCTTGCTGACAGTCGGCGGCTCCAGATGTGCGCGCTCGGCCAGGCCTTGCGCGCTCATGACGCCGCCGTCGGCCGAGGCCAGGACGGTCATCACCACGGTGGCATAGTCGGTGAGCTTGCTGACGCGCAGCATCGCGATCGAACGGATTGAAAACGGACCGAAATGGTACTGTTTTTGGGTCGCCCGGTCAAACCGACGCTCGGCTAGACTGCCCTGCCCTCCGACCGACCTTCTCATCGATGCCGTCTTCTCCCGACCGCCAGCAGGCGCTGCGCCGTTTCGCCGAACACCACCTGCACGGCAGGGAGCTGGACATCGTCCCGGCCTCGTCCGACGCCGGCTTCCGCAGCTACTGGCGCGTGCGCGCACCCGGCGAGCCCTCGCGCGTGCTGATGGACGCGCCGCCCGACAAGATCGACTGCGAACCGTTCCTGCGCATCGGCGCCCTGCTCGCAGAGCACGGCCTGCCGGTACCCGAGGTGCTCGCCAGCGACCTCGACCAGGGCTTCGTGCTGCTGTCCGATCTCGGCGAACGGACCTGCCTGGAGACGATCCAGGCCGGCGCGGCGCCCGGGCCGTACGTCGAGGCGGCGATCGCGTTGCTGGTGCGGCTGCAGCAGGTGCCGGCGCCCGACTGGCTACCGCCGTACGACCGTGGCCCGCTCGAGGCCGAGCTCGACCTGTTCGTCGACTGGTACCTCGACCGGCATCGCGGCATCGTGCTGTCCGACGCCGACCGGGCGGTCTGGCGCGACGCCCGCGCGCGCCTGGTCGACGCCGCCCTGGCGCAGCCGCAGGTGCTGGTCCATCGCGACTACATGCTGCGCAATCTGATGCCGCCGATCGGCGGCACCGCGCTGCCGGGCCTGCTCGATTTCCAGGACGCCGGCCGCGGCCCGATCGCCTACGACCCGATCTGCCTGGTCAAGGACGCGTTCGCGTCCTGGCCGGCGGACGACGTCGAGACCTGGCTGCGCAGCTACCACGCGCAGGCGACCGCCGCCGGCGTGCCGGTGCCGGCCTGGGCGCAGTTCCGCCGCGATGCCGACTGGATCGGCATGCAGCGCCATCTGAAGGTCATCGGCATCTTCGCGCGGATCGCCCATCGCGACGGCAAGCCGCGCTACCTGACCGACGTGCCGCGCTTCTTCGGCTATCTGTTCGAGGTGCTGCCGGCGTATCCGGAATTCGCCGCGCTGGCCGATCTGCTCGAGCGCGTCGCCCCGAAGGACGCGGACTAGATGCCCGAGCGCGCGATGATCTTCGCCGCCGGACGCGGCGAGCGCCTGCGGCCGCTGACCGACCACACGCCCAAGCCGCTGCTGACGGTGGCCGGCCGGCGCCTGGCCGAGCGCCACCTCGACGCGTTGGCGGCCGCGGGCGTGCGCGAGGTCGTCATCAATACCTCGCATCTGGCCGAGCAGTTCGCGCCCGCGCTCGGCGACGGCGCGCGCTGGGGCCTGACGATTCGCTACTGCTACGAGGGCGCCGAGCCGCTCGAGACCGGCGGCGGCATGCTCAACGCCTTGCCGTGGCTCGGCGACGAACCGTTCCTCCTCGTCAACGGCGACATCTGGAGCGACGTCGACCTCGCGGCGCTGCCGCCGCTCGGCCAGGACCTGGCGCATCTGGTGCTGGTGCCGCCGGCGGCCGGCAGCGACGGCGACTTCGCGCTGGACGGCGACCGCGTGCGCGAGACCGGCGCGGCCAGGCTGACCTATACCGGCATCGGCCTCTACCGCGCCGCCTTGTTCACCGACTGGCGCAGCGCATTCGGCGCCGATACCGGCGCCGACGCGCAGCCGCCGCGCTTCAAGCTGGCGCCGCTGCTGCGCCGGGCGATGCGCAGCGGACGCATCGGCGGGCAGCGCCACGCCGGACGCTGGTACGACATCGGCACGCCCGAGCGGCTGGCCGCGGCGCAGGCCGCACTCGCGAACGGCTGAGGCCGGCCGGTACGAGGCATCGAGCGCGGCCCGGTGGGACGATCGGCCCTATGCGACGCCGCGTGAACCTGACGCGCACGCTCGACTCGATCGCCGCTCGATCAAGGCGCCGGCGCAGGCGTTCGCGCGAATCGACGATGGGGCTGGCGCCGACGAGCGGGAATGCAGCGACTGCAAGCGCCCGATCCGATCGAGCGTGATCAAGACCAGCAGGCGCGCGCCGATCAGGGCGTGCATCGCCACGCGACGCTCAGCGCGGCCCGGCCAGCAACTGACGCAGGAACGGAACCGTCACGCGCCGCTGTGCGGCCAGCGTGGCGCGGTCGATCCGTTCGAGCAGGCCGGTCAAGGTACCGAGGTCGCGCGCCTGATGCGCGAACAGCCAGTCGAGCACGGCCTCGTCGAGCTCGATGCCGCGCGCGGCGGCGCGCGCGTGCAGCACCGCGCGCCGGCTGCCTTCGTCGAGCGGACGCAACCGCCCCTGCGTGCAGGCCGCCAGCCGCGAGCGCAGATCGGGCAGCCCGAGCGGCAGCATCGCTGGCGGCGCGGCCGCCGCGAACAGCAGCACGCTGCCCTCGGCGCGGCAGCGGTTGTAGAGATCGAACAGGGCGTGCTCGTCGGCCGGTGTGCCGGCCAGCGCATCGACATCGTCGAGCGCCAGCAGATCGCTGCCGCCGAGTGCGCGCAGCCGCTCGGCACGCGGCTCGCCGAGATCGGCGACGTCCACGTACTGCGCACGCCGCCCCAGCGTCTGCGCGGCGTGGCAGGCGGCGACCAGCAGATGCGTCTTGCCGCTGCCGGCGGGACCGGACACGAACATCCACGGTGCCTGCGCGTCGCGCGCGGCCGCCTCCAGCGCGGCCGTGGTGCCCTGGCTGGCGCCGCTCACGTCGAACTGCTCCAGGCGCAGCCAGGACGGCCAGCGCAGCGACAGCGGGATCTGCGCGCTCATGGCCCGCCCGGCGGATCGCCCGGGCGCGGCGAACCGCCGGCGATCAGCGTCTCGACCGCGGCGACCGGCGCCGGCGCGGTCACATCGCCGACGACGACGATCTGCGGCCCATCCGGCGCGTCCTGATACATCTCGCTCTGCGTGTAGCGCTCGTAGGCGTAGCGCAGCAGCACCATGACGATCGCCGCGATCGGCAGCGCCAGCAGCACGCCGACGAAGCCGAACAGCTGACCGCCGGCCAGGATCGCGAACATCACCGCGACCGGATGCATGCCGATGCGGTCGCCGACCAGCTTGGGCACCAGCAGGTAGCCTTCCAGCGTCTGGCCGATCGCGAATACGATCAGCACCAGCACGACATGGAACCAGTCCTGGTACTGGACCACCGCGGCGACGATGCCGATGCCGACGCCGACGATCGCACCCAGATACGGCACGAAGCTGATCAGGCCGGCGATCATGCCGATCAGCGGTCCGACGCTGATGCCGGCCATCCACAGACCGAGTCCGTAGATCACGCCGAGCACGATCATCACGCTGAGCTGGCCGCGCAGGAAGCCGCCGAGCGTCTCGTCCGACTCGCGCGCCAGGCGCACCGCGACCGGCTCGATCGAGCGCGGGATCAGCGCGTGCACGCGGTCGACGACGATGTTCCAGTCGCGCAGCAGATAGAACGCCGCGACCGGCACGATCACCGCGTTGAGGACCCAGCCGAGCACCGCGAAGCCGGACTTGGACACGCCGGCGACGACGCCGGCCGCGAAACCGCCCGCTTCGCGCCAGTGCGCCTGCAGCATGCCGACGATGCCCTGCGTGTCGAAGCTGCCGAGACTGACGCCGAAACGCTCCTCGATCCACGGCGAGGCGACGGTCTGCGCCCAGGCCGTCCAGCGCGGCAGCTGCTCGAGGAAGTTCGCGATCTGGCGCTCGATAAAAGGGATCAGCACCAGCACGATGCCGACCAGCACCAGGGTCAGCACGATGAAGACGACGCTGACGCCGAGCGTGCGGTTGACGCCGCGGCGCTCGAGCATCTCGACCACCGGATTGAACAGGTACGAGAACAGCGCCGCGGCGACGAACGGCGACAGCACCGGTCCCAGCAGATACAGCAGATAGCCGATCGCGGCGACCAGGATCAGCCACTTCCAGCGCACGTCCAGCCGGTTGTCGGTCATCGCGTCAGCATCCTTCGAAAGGGGCGCGGCCGGGCGGCACCCGCGTCACGGCCGGTGCCGCGACTGCCAGGCACGCCGTCCCCAGGTCAGCACGTAGTCCAGACCGCTGGTCACCGTCAGCAGCACGACGATCCACAGCGCCGCGTCGCGGACCGGCTCCGGAATCCGCGCCAGACCGGCCAGGCCGATCAATTCGAGCACGAGAAACGCGATCTGCACCAGGGTCGTCAGCTTGGACAGGCGCGTCGGTGCCGCGTCGAAGCGGCCGATCAGCCGGTGATAGCCGAACGCGCCGAGCACGATCACCAGGTCGCGTCCGATCACCAGCGCCGGCAGCCACGGCGGCACGCCGCCGGCGATGCCGAGCGCGACGAAGCTCGCCATCAGCATCAGCTTGTCGGCGATCGGATCGAGCATGCCGCCGATCCAGGTCTGCCAGCCGAAGCGCTTGGCCAGGAAGCCGTCGACCGCGTCGCTGACGGCGGCGATCACCAGCACCACCAGCGCGGTGCGGTAGTCCTGGCGCGCGATCAGCCATGCCAGCGGCACCACCAGCGCGATGCGGCCGGCGGTGATCAGATTGGGCAGCTGGCGCAGCACAGCGGCCGATCAGCGGCCCAGGATCAGGGTCGCATCGACGCCTTCGACCGGCGGACGCCCCTCGACGACGGTCAGCAGCGCGCCGGTGTCGACCGTGGACAGGAAGTACGGCAGGCCGACCGTCAGCGCGACGCGCATCAGCACGCCGTCGCCGCGCGCCTCGACCGCAGCGGCCTGACGGACCAGGTCGAGACTGCCGAAGTAGCGCAGCACGCGCGCGTAGTCCTCGGCCGAGCGGATCCCGCCGATCCACAGCCGCGCCTCGCTCGGCGCGCCGCGATCGGCCTGGGCGGTCTGGATGCCGAGCCGCTGCAGCGCGCCGCCGATCGCGGCCGGGTCGAAGTCGGCGACCAGCACCAGTGCCGGCGTGCCGTCCGGACCCGGTTCGCGCCGGTACTGATACTGCAGCACGTAGGCCGAAGCCTGCGCGGCCTCGCGCGCGACGTCGCCGCGGTCGGCAAGCCGCTCGTCGCCGGCGAGGCGGCTCAGCACCTGGATCATCGCCTGCGCCAGCGCCGGCCCGCGGTCCGCGTCGCCCTGCGAGGCGACCGGCGCCTGTCCGGTGTAGCTGCCGGCCGCGCGCACGGGCGCGACGGCGGCCAGGCAGGCGACGATCAGCGCGAAGAACACAGTCAGCCGCAGCGGCATCGGCGAGGTCCGGCATCCTTAAGGGGCTGGAAGTCTGCCCAAAGCGCGTTGCCGCGTCCAATTGGCGCCGCCGCGCCCCCGTGCCGCCTTGGCACGCCGGGGCGCGACGCTGCTATCATGCGCGCCCCTCGCGCCGACCCAGCGAACATGGCCAACGCGACCGAAGCCCTCACCTACCGCGCCGCCGGCGTCGACATCGATGCCGGCAACGCCGTCGTCGAGCGCATCAAGCCGCTGGTCAAGCGGACCTTCCGGCCCGAGGTCATGGCCGGCCTCGGCGGCTTCGGCGCGCTGTTCGAACTCGGCGCGCGCTACCGCGATCCGGTGCTCGTCTCCGGCACCGACGGCGTCGGCACCAAGCTCAAGCTGGCGCAGACGCTGGGCCGCCACGACACCATCGGCATCGACCTGGTCGGCATGTGCGTCAACGACGTGCTGGTCCAGGGCGCCGAACCGCTGTTCTTCCTCGACTATTTCGCGACCGGCAAGCTCGACGTCGACACCACGGTCAGCGTGGTGGGCGGCATCGCCAGGGGCTGCGAGCTGGCCGGCTGCGCGCTGGTCGGCGGCGAAACCGCCGAGATGCCGGACATGTATCCGCCCGGCGAGTACGACCTGGCCGGCTTCTGCGTCGGCGCGGTCGAGAAGCTCGCGCTGATCGACGGCCGCCGCATCCAGGCCGGCGACGCGATCGTCGGCATCCGCTCCAGCGGTCCGCATTCCAACGGCTATTCGCTGATCCGGCGCATCGTCGAACGGGCCGGCCGGCCGTTCGATCTGGACCTGGACGGCACCTCGCTGGCCGACGCGCTGATGGCGCCGACGACGATCTACGTCAAGCCGGTGCTGAAGCTGATGCAGCAGCAGGCCGTGCACGGCATGGCCCACATCACCGGCGGCGGCCTGCAGGAGAACATCATCCGCGTCGTGCCCGACGGCCTCGGCGTCGCGCTCGAGAGCAGCGCCTGGAAGCTGCCGGCGGTGTTCGACTGGCTGCAGCGCGAAGGCAAGGTCGAGCGCAGCGAGATGTGGCGCACGTTCAACTGCGGCATCGGCTACGTGCTGATCGTGCCGCGCTCGCAGGCCGGCGCGACGGTCGACGCACTCGAGACGCTGGGCCTTCCGGCCGTGACGATCGGCGAGATCGTCGCCGCCAGCGGCGACGAGCGTGTCCGCATCGCCTGAGACGCCGCGTCTCGTCGTCTTCGCGTCCGGCCGCGGCAGCAACTTCCTCGCGCTGATCGACGCGGCCCGCAGCGGCCGTCTGCCGGTCCGCATCGCGGCATTGTTCTCGGATCGCCCCGGCTGCGCAGCGGTCGCCGCCGCGCGCGAACTCGGCATCCCGACCATCGCCTTGCGGCCGCGCGACTTCGCCGACCGCGCCGGCTTCGACCGCGCGCTGTTCGCCGGGCTGGCCGCGTTCGAGCCGGACCTGCTCGTGCTGGCAGGCTTCCTGCGGATCCTCGATCCGTCCGTGCTCGAACCCTGGGCCGGGCGCATCGTCAACATCCATCCGTCGCTGCTGCCGCTGTATCCGGGCCTGGACACGCATCGCCGCGCGATCGCGGCCGGTGACGCGCGGCACGGCGCCTCGGTGCATTTCGTCGGTGCCGAACTCGACGCCGGTCCGGTGATCGCGCAGGCCTCGATCGCGATCGCCGCGGACGACACGCCCGAGACCCTCGCGGCGCGGCTGCTGCCCGAGGAACACCGCCTGCTGCCGGCGGTGATCGAGCTGATCGCGCGCGGCCGCATCGCACTCGACGGTGCGACCGTGCATCTGGACGGCCGGCCGCTCGCGCAGCCGCTGCAACTACACGCGACGGAACTGGCGCTTGCCTGACAGCCATTGCGGCCGGCCGCGCCTGAGACAGGCGGCCTGCCGCTACGTCGTCGCTTTCCCGGCCGCCGATCGCGCGGAAGCCCGGTGCCGCTCGCTCGACGCGTCGAGGAGCGGCACCGTCCCGCTCACTTCGTGCGCAGGATCGAGGTCATCACGTTCGCATTCGGCGTACTGCCGCCTTCGGTCAGGCTGAGACCGGCCGCCTGACCGGCCGCCACGCCGAAGCGCGCGTAACGCGCACCGCCGCCGGGCCGCAGCGAGAACGCCAGCGGCACGCCGTCGCTGAGCGGATCGACCGCCAGCGGGTAGCCGCCGAGGCCGACATAGATCGACCGGTAGTTCCAGCTCGGCAACCGATACTCGGGCGCTGCGGCGGCGACCGCGTCGTCTGCGTAGAGGGCGATCAGGAAGTCGCGCGCCCAGTCCCGCGGCGCCACGCCGAACACCGCCTGCAGATTGGCCAGTCCGCTTGCGGAGGTGTTGACGAGGCTGCTGAGCAGCGCCGCATCGTCGCCGTTGCGACGGTCCAGCATGTAGCGCAGGAACGTGTAGGACGGCGAGAAGTTCTGGGCCGCGTTCTCGTGCACGGTCGGAATCGTGCCGTTCGATGTCGGGTGGCGCAGCAGTGGACCGACCCGACGATTGCCGTTCGTGCCGCTCAGCTGGTACAGCCATACACGATCGTGGCCGTACATCGGGTTCTGATACGTGTTGAACGCGGCGACGCGCCGGGACGCATTCGGTCCGGTAGTCAGATCGCTCAGCTGGATGTTCATGCGCGGGCCGAGGCCGACCGAGGTGTTGAAGAACACCAGTTCCTGCATCTGCCAGGCGATCGCCTCGTCGAGCCACATCTCCTCCTGCGGCGTGGCACCGTGGAGATAGGAACGCCGCCAGGCACTGGTCATGTGTGCGAAGTGATGCACGAGCGTCGGCATCGCATTGCCGAACGCGAAACTGAGCGTGCGCACATTGCTGTTCACCACGCCGGTCGGGTCGGGCACCATCAGATAGAGAATCTCGCCCTCGTTGCTGTTCGGACAGCTCGCGGCCGAGAACATGTCGCGCGGCTGGAACATGCCCGACGTGATCCCCGACGTCGCCGGCGGACTGAGCTGGTTCATCTTGGGCGTGAAGAACAGGATCACGCCGCCGTTGCCGTCGATGTCGGTGATCAGGCCGAGATTGTCGCGTGCCAGGCCCATCGCACCGGACCTGGCCAGCGAGCCGAGCGTGCCCGATGCGTTGGAGGTATTGCCGGGCGGCTCCATCACGAACGCGTCGGTGATCACCGTCAGATCCAGCGCAGCGTAGCCCCCGGGCACCGGCGGATGCCAGTCGCCGGCGCCCGGTGTCGTCTCGACGACCTCCTGCACCGCAAACAGCAGCGGCTGCCCGGCCCATTGGGCGGTCGTCACCACCTCGACGCGGCCTTTACGGATGTCCGGCGCGCCGCTGCAGCCACCGACGGCGGCATTGATGTCGATCAGCTGTCCCGGCACCAGCGGGGTGACGCTGCCGCGCGGCGCCTCGATCAGATCGCTCGGACGATGCGGCCTGCCGAGCGGCAGGGCCGCCGGATCGGCCGGGCCGTGCGCGTGGCCCGCTTCGGCATCGCGCAGCGGAGCCAGACCGAATGTTTGCGCTGCCGGACGCGGCAGCGGAGGACCGCTGACGGGCTGGATGCCGGTTGCGGTCAGACTCAGCGTCGAGTCGCCGATATCGCTGAAATTGGCCGGCAGCAGCGTGTACTCGGCCGCGCTACCGGACGTGTTGAGCACGCATGGAAGCGCACCCGGCGACAGATGGCGAACCTCGCCGAGTTCGAGCACGACGCAGGAGGAGACCGCGAAACTCTGCTGGACCTGGGGCGCCGGTGTCCAGTTCGCGTCACCCGCCTGGTTCGCGTTGACGACGCAGGTGCCGCTCCCGACGAACGAAACCGTCGCGCCGCTGACCGTGCAGACCGCGCTCGCGCTCGCATCGATCGAGAACGTCACGGCCAGCCCCGAACTGGACGTCGCGGCGACGGTATAGGTCGGACCATTGACGAAGGCCGAGCTCGGCGGCGTCGAGGTGAAGCTGATCGTCTGCGCACCGCGGCCGACCGCGAAGCTCTGTTGGGCCTGCGCAGGATTCCAGTCGGCATCGCCGGCCTGGTCCGCATTGACGACGCAGCTGCCGGCCCCCTGGAAGCTGACCGTGCTGCCGCTGATCGAGCACACCGCCGTGGCTGCGGCATCGATCGAGAACGTCACCGGCAGTCCCGACGATGCGGTCGCGGCGACCTCGTAGGTGGCGCCGGCGACGACCGCGTCCGCCGGCGCGGTCGAGGTGAACGTGATCGTCTGCGTTCCGCGCCCGACCGTGAAGCTCTGCTGCGCCTGCGGTGCCGGATTCCAGTTCGCATCGCCGGCCTGGTTCGCATTCACGATGCAGGTACCGGCGCCGTGGAAGCTGACCGTGCCGCCGCCGATCGCGCAGACCGACGCGGCCGCCGGGTCGATCGACAGCGTGACCGGCAGGCCCGAGTTCGCGGTCGCGGTGGCCGCATAGGCGGCGCCGGCGACGACGGCACCGGACGGTGCCGGCGAAGTGAACGTGATCGTCTGCGTACCGCGACCGACCATGAAGCTCTGCTGCGCCTGCGGTGCCGGATTCCAGTTCGCATCGCCGGGCTGATTCGCAGCGACGATGCAGGTGCCGGCGCCGTGGAAGCTGACCGTGCCGCCGCTGATCGCGCAGACCGACGCGGCCGCCGGTGCTATCGACAGCGTGACCGGCAGGCCCGAACTCGCGGTCGCGGTGGCCGCATAGGCGGCACCGGCGACGACGGCGCCGGGCGGTGCCGTCGAGGTGAACGTGATGGTCTGGCTGCCCGGGCCGACCGCGACGCTCTGCTGAACGCGCGGCGCCGGCGCATAGGTCGCATCGCCGGCCTGATCGGCGTTGACGACGCACGTGCCCACCGCCTGGAACGACACCGTCGCGCCGGCGAGCGTACAGACACCGGACGCCGACGGATCGATCGACAAGGTCACCGCCAGACTCGACGATGCCGTCGCCGACACGGCGTAGCCGGGCCCGCCGACTGCGGCGGAACCCGGCGGTGTCGACGTGAAGGTGATGGTCTGTTCGACGCGCTCGACCGGCACCGACTGCTGGACCGCCGGAGCGGCGTTCCAGTCCGCGTCGCCGGCCTGATTCGCCTCGATCACGCAGGTGCCCGCGGCGTCGAACGTCACGAGCGAACCCGCCAGCGAACATACGCTCGCGGCTGCCGGCGTGATCGAGAACACCACCGGGAGACCGGAGGTCGCCGTCGCCGCTACCGCGTAAGTGTCGCCGACGGCCGCATCGGAAGGCGGCGAGGACGTGAAGCTGATCGTCTGCGCACCGCGGCCGACCGCGAAGCTCTGTTGGGCCTGCGCAGGATTCCAGTCGGCATCGCCGGCCTGGTCGGCATTGACGACGCAGCTGCCGGCCCCCTGGAAGCTGACCGTGCTGCCGCTGATCGAGCACACCGCCGCGGCCGCGGCATCGATCGAGAACGTCACCGGCAGTCCCGACGACGCGGTCGCGGCGACCTCATAGGTGGCGCCGGCGACGACCGCGTCGGCCGGCGCGGTCGAGGTGAACGTGATCGTCTGCGTTCCGCGCCCGACCGTGAAGCTCTGCTGCGCCTGTGGTGCCGGATTCCAGTTCGCGTCGCCGGCCTGGTTCGCCTCGATCGCGCAGGTGCCCGCGGCGTCGAACGTCACGATCGAGCCCGCCAGCGAACACACGGTCGCGGCTGCCGGCGCGATCGAGAAGACGACCGGAAGTCCTGAGGTCGCGGTCGCCGATACCGCGTAGGTATCGCCGACGACCGCATCGGCAGGCGGCGACGACGTGAAGCTGATCGTCTGCGAGCCCGGCACGACGTCGAGTGCGTAGATGCGCCCGCCGCTGCATCCGCTCGAGTCGGTCGCCGACAGCGTGAACACGTAGGTGCCCACCTCGGCCGGCGTTCCGGACAGCTGCGCCGAGCCGGGCCCTTGCGGGCTCAGCGCCAGACCGGTGGCGGCCGGCAGACCGCCGGTGAGTGCGAACGCGAACGGCAGCCCGGCGCCGTTGGACGCGGTGAACGACTGCGCATAGGCCGACCCGACGGCGGCATCCGGCAGCGAGGTCGCCGGCGCGATCGTCGTGATCGGGCAAGGCGCGGCGGCCGCGTCGAGCGCGGCCATGCCCAGCAGCGCCAGCAGAGCGCCACGGAAGAATTCATGCGTCATGGCGATCCCCTCAATCGACCTGGAAACGGATCAGCTCGACCGGCGTGGTGCTGTTCAATACCAGCACGAAATGGTCGAAGTTGGCCCGATAGTTCGGCTGCGTCGTCGCAGCGCCGCTCTGCTGCAGATAGCCGCGCACCTGCGCGCTGGCCGCCATCACCGGCGCATCGTTCGGCACGAAGCTGTTGTCGGCCAGGCGATACCAGGTCGACGGCGACATCGAGGCGGCGTTCAGGGCCTGTCCCTGCGATCCACCGCTCAGAAAATCGGCGCAGCCGGCGCTCGCGTAGAGGCGGATCTCGACGACCGCACGGACGCTGCCGTCGAGCATCGCCGCGTCCGACACCCACAGCGCCATGCCGTAGTTGAGGAACTCGACGCTCGTCGGCGCGACGAAATCGAAACACTGGCCGATGCCGGACGCGGCCTGGGCTGCCGACGGCGTCAGGGCGATCGCGGCCGAACCGGAAGCCGGATTGGCGTCGACGTCCGGCGGCGACTGCCAGACCGGCGGCGCACCGGCGCCGATCGGATCGGGCGCCGCCGACACGAACGCCTCCCACGGCGCGAGTTCGGTGTGCAGATACGGATTGGGCACGATCGTCTGCGCCTGCAGCGAAGAGGCGCCTGCCGTGATGAAGACCGCGCAGCACACCACGCGCACCCGCGTCGCGCGCGATCCGAAAAGATGCGTCATACCGATTCCCCCCTGTTCGAAAATTCGGACCGATCCGGCCGTACCCGCCGACGGCCCCGATACCGATCGGTCCAGCGCCGCGATGGTGAGTGCCGGCGGCGGCCCGAAGTGTGCATCCTTCCACATTATGAAAAGAATACGAAGTCGGTTCGTCGTGCGACGTTTCGCGGATCTCGGGAGCGTGGCGGGCATCGAACCGCCTTCTGGGCCGTCGTTCAGCCTGCGCCGCGCAGACTGCGGCCCCCAGCGCCGGAGTCGTTCGTGAAAGCCTGTCTCCCGTTTCTGCTGGCGCTCGCCGCCACCACTGCGGTCGCCGCGCCCGCCGCGCCGCTGCAGCCGTTCCATGCGCAGTACGCGGTCTCGCGCAACGGCAGCGAGCTCGGTACCGCGACGCTGACGTTGCGCAGCGACGGCGCCGACGCATGGACGTTCCGCTCGCGCACGCAGGGGACCCAAGGTCTGGCACGCATGGCCGGCATCGACGTCACCGAGCAGTCGAGCCTGCGCTGGCGCGACGGGCGGCTCGAGACGACCGCCTACGATTTCCAGCAGGACGCGATGCTCAAGACGCGCAGCCGGCACGGCACCTTCGACTGGTCCACCGGCGAGGTCGTGATCGAAGACCAGGGCAAGAGCGCCCGGCACCGGCTCGAACCCGGCACGCTGGATCGGCACGCGGTGACGCTGGCGATCGCGATCGATCTGGCGCGCGGCCGCGACGCGTTCGACTATCCGGTCGCCGGCAGCGACGGCGTCGAGACCGTGCACTACCGCCGCGACGGTCAGACACGCCTGGACGTGCCGGCCGGCGCGTTCGACACCGTGCGCGTGAAGCGCGAACGCGGCCCGCGCGTGTCGACCAGCTGGCATGCGGCCGACATCGGCTGGCTGCCGGTGCAGATCGAACAGCGCGACGGCAAGAAGAACGAGACGATCACGCTGCGCCTGACCGCGTTCGGTCGGGACTAGCGAGCGTTCAGCGAGGTTCGCCCGGAGCGATCCATCCGGCGCGGCCAGCGGTGCTCGTGCTTGTCGACAGGGACGACCGACGAGGGTCGGGTGCCGGCTGACACGTGCCGGCCGGCACCGCCGGATGCGCCGTGGCGCGATCTACCAATGCGGATGGATCTGGTTGCGTTCCTGCTCGCGGTCCCAGGCGCGCAGTTCGTCGCGCAGATGCGCCACGCGCTGGCGGCCGAGCGCGTTGCGCTGCTCGTCGAGCACGACGCCGTCGAGCAGCTCGGCGAGCCGCTGCGCGGCCGGCAGCATCGCCTCCCAGGCGTCGAGCGCCGGCACCGGGCCCGGCAGCGTCATGAACAGCGTCACGCCGGGCGTGGTCAGCTGGTCGATCCGCGTCATGTCGAAGCTGCCCGGCCGCGTCATCTGCGCCATGCTGAACACCGGACCCTGCTCGGCCTTGCCGGGCGCCAGGCGATGGAAGATGCCCATGTCGCCGAACTGCAGACCGGCCTTCTCGGCCGCGACGACGAGGTCGGTGCCGGCCATCGTCTGGCCGGCGCGCGCCGAGACGTACAGCGTCACGATGCGCTCGATTTGGCCCTCCGGCCGCGCACCGAGCGTCGACCGGCGCGGCGCGGCCGCCGCCGGCGCCTCGCCGGGGTCCAGCGACACCGGCAGCTCACCCTGGCTCGGCTCGATGCGGTCGGCGTCGACGGCATCGCCGCCGACGTCGCCGAACACCGGCTCGACGCGTGCGCCCTCGGCCGGTCGCGCCGGCGTGCGCTTACCCTGTTCGGGCTTGCGCGGCCGGCCGAACAGATAGATCAGACCGAACGCGATCACGCCGATCACGGCGATGATCACGCGCAGCTCGGTGGGACTGAGCGCCTGCTGCTCCATCACGTGCTCCTCGAATAGCGCCGCCGCGACGGCGAGGCCGGAACGGCGACGCCCGCCGCGATCCCGCTCGACGGCCTGCCCGCCGGGCAGGCTTCAATGATCGCGCAGGCAGCGCCCGCGCTCAGGTTCGGCCCGTCGCCCTGCCGTACCGACGGGTCTGGATCGATCGATGTCCGGGTCAACATGGCCGCACGCGCCTCGTCGCCGTCACGCCGCGCCGGCGAGCTTGGCGGCTTCGGCCAGGTCGACCTGAACCAGCCGCGAGACGCCGGGTTCGCGCATCGTCACGCCGCACAGCTGGCGCGCGGCCTCCATCGTGCTCTTGTTGTGCGTGACGAAGATGAACTGCACGCGCTCGCTCATCTCGCCGACCATGTTCGAGAAGCGGCCGACGTTGGCTTCGTCGAGCGGCGCGTCGACCTCGTCGAGCAGACAGAACGGCGCCGGGTTGAGCCGGAAGATCGAGAACACCAGCGACACCGCGGTCAGCGCCTTCTCGCCACCGGACAGCAGCGAGATCGAGGTCACGCGCTTGCCGGGCGGCCGCGCCATGATCGACACGCCGGTCGACAGCAGATCGTCGCCGGTCAGCTCCAGATATGCATGACCGCCGCCGAACAGGCGCGGGAACAGTTCCTGGACGCCGGCATTGACGCGCTCGAAGGTCTCGCGGAAGCGCTGACGCGTCTCCTTGTCGATCTTCTGGATCGCGCCCTCGAGCGTCTCCAGCGCGGCGGCCAGATCGGTCAGCTGCGTATCGAGATAGTCCTTGCGCTGCGACTGTTCCTCGTATTCCTGGATCGCGGCCAGGTTGACCGGTTCGAGCCGCGCGATCTTCTGGCCCAGATCGGCCAGATCGGCCTGCCACTGCGCCAGATCGGCGTGCTCGGGCAGCGTCTGCACGATCTCCTCGATCGCGAAGCCGGCTTCGCTGATCGCGGCGATCAGCGCCTGCGCGCGCAGCTTGTTCTCCTGCTCGTTGAGGCGCAGGTCGGCGAGACGCTCGCGCTGCTCGTTGAGCGTGCGTTCGAGCGTATGGCGCTCCTGCTCGAGCCGGCGCAGCTCGATGTCGCAATCCTCCAGCGCCTTGCGCGCCTCGACCAGCTGGCGGTCGACCAGCAGGCGCTGGTCCAGATAGGTCTGGCGCTCGGCGTCCAGATCGGCCATCGGGTCGTGGCTCGACGCGAGCTGGGCGGCGATCTCGGCCTTGCGCGTCTCGAGCTGCGCGAACTGGCCTTGCAGACGCTGCAGGGCCTGTTCGAGCGAGCTCAGCGACGAGCGCTTGGCTTCGATCGACAGCGCCAGCTGATGCGCCTGCTCGCGCGCCTCACGCGCGTTCATGCGGGCTTCCTCGCGCGCCTCGAGCAGACGGCGCCGCTCGCCCTCGAGCGTCTGGCGCTGCTGTTCGAGATCGCCCATCTTCGACAGCGCGACTTCGAGCCGGCCGCGCGCCTCGCGCGCGCGGGAGCGATCCTCGTCGAGCTTGCCGACCAGATCGCCGAGTTCGGCGTCGATGCGCTCGATGCGCTCCTGCGCGGTGCCGAGGCGGCCGCGCTGGCTCTGCAGCTGGCCGGCCAGTTCGGCCAGGCGGCGGTGCGCGGTGTAGAGCTCGCGCTGCGCGTCGTCGCGCAGACGTTCGGCCTCGATCCGCGCCAGCTTGCCGTCGTCGACGCGGCCGGTGGTCTCCTCGATCTCATGTTCGAGTTCTTCCAGGCGCTGCTGCAGCGCCTGGATCTCGCGTTCGCGCGCGAGCACGCCGACCTGGGCGCCGCCACCGCGCGCGATGCGTGCGAAGCCCGGCCCCAGCCACTCGCCGGCCGGCGTGACGACCGATTCGTCGGCGGCCAGCCCGGTCAGCATCGCGCGCGCCGCGGTCAGGTTGTCGGCGGTGCGCACGCGCGCCAGACGCCGCCGCGCCGCGGCCGGACCGCGCACGTGCGCGGCGAGACTGCCGGCGGCCTCGAACGCGTGCCGGTCGGCATCGCCGTCGGCGATCAGCGTCAGGTCGGCCTCGGTCAGCTCGGCGACCGCGTCGGCGTAATCGGACGGCGCATCGACGAGCACGGCCTCGAGCCAGCCGTCGAGCACGGTCTCGACCGCACGTTCCCAGCCGCCGTCGACGTCGAGCGAAGCGCCGAGCCGGCGCGCCTGACCGAGGCCCATGCGGTCCAGCCAGGTCCTCAGCGCGACGTCGTGCTCGGCCAGCGCGGCCTGCTGCAGCGCCTCGAGCGAGGCCAGGCGGCCGCGCGTCTTCTCGAGCTCGCCGCGGCGGCCGCTCAGCAGCGCCTGCACGCCGCGCTCGTGCTCGAGCGCCTGCTCGAGGATCAGCCGGCGCTCGTCGAGCGTCGCGGTATGGGTTTCGACCTGCTCGCGCAGGCCGTCGTGGTCGGCCTGCAGCGCCTCGAGCACGCGGCCGAGTTCGCCGAGATCGGCCGCCGCGCGTTCGGTCTGCAGCGCTTCGCGGCGCTTGTCGGCCTCGACGCACTGCCGATCGATGTAGTCCAGGCGCGTGCGCTCGACCTCGGCCGCCTGCGCGGCCTCGGAACTGGCGGCGGCATGCGCGTCCCAGTGCGACTGCCACTCGGCGAGCTGCGTCTCGGCCGCCCGCACGGCCTCGGCGGTCGACTCGTCGCTGTCGCGCAGTTCGGCCAGGCGCGGTTCGTGATCGGCCAGCGCGCCGCGCAGTTCCTCGATCCGCTCGACGTCGGTCGCGATGTGCTCGGCGATCTCGGCATGCGCGCGGTCGGTCTCCTCGCGCGCGCGGACCAGCTGGTCGGCCATCTCGCGGTTGTGGCGGATCTGCTGCTCGACGCGCGCGATGTCGGCGCCGACCCGGTAGACCTCGCCCTGGACCGCGTTGAGATGCTCGCTCGCGGCGACGTGACGCTCGCGGCAGGCCTCGATCTTGGCCTCGCGGTCGCGCTGCTCGGCCAGATGCTTCTCGATCTCCAGCTCCACCGCGCGCAGCGCGCCGGAGCGGCCTTCCAGCTCGGCCTGCGCCTCGCGCAGTGTCAGCGCCTTGAGTTCGGCTTCCTTCTTCTTCTGCTCGGCCTTGTATTCCTGCCAGCGCTCGGCGGCGCGCGCCTGGCGCTTGAGGTGCTCGAGCTGCTTGTCGACCTCGTCGCGGACATCGCGTACGCGGTCCAGATTCTCGCGCGTGGCCTTGATGCGGCTCTCGGTCTCCTTGCGGCGCTCCTTGTACTTGGAGATGCCGGCCGCCTCTTCCAGATGGCTGCGCAGTTGCTCGGGATCGGCCTCGATGATCTGGCTGATCATGCCCTGCTCGATGATCGAGTAGCTGCGCGGCCCGAGGCCGGTGCCGAGAAAGACGTCGGTGATGTCGCGGCGGCGGCAGCGTCCGCCATTGAGGAAATACTGCGACTGTCCGTCACGCGAGACGCTGCGCTTGATCGAGATCTCGTTGTAGCCGGCGTACTCGCCGAGCAGGGTGCCGTCGCTGTTGTCGAAGATCAGCTCGACCGTCGCGCTGCCGACCGGCTTGCGGCCGGACGATCCGGAGAAGATCACGTCGGTCAGCGCGTCGCCGCGCAGCCGGCTGGCCGCGCTCTCGCCGAGCACCCAGCGGATCGCGTCGATGATGTTGGACTTGCCGCAGCCGTTCGGACCGACGATCGCGGTCATGTTGGTCGGCAGGTGCAGCGTGGTCGGATCGACGAACGACTTGAACCCCGACAGCTTGATCGCGCTCAATCGCATCGGTGCGGATCAGTCCTTCTTGTCGCCCGCGGCGGCGGGCTCGGCGGCCGGCGCCGGCTCGGCCGGCTTGGGCGCCTGGCCGATCAGCTCGATGTCCGCTTCCTCGCGCAGCTTGGCCACGCGCTCGTCGACCAGCTGGGTCGCCATGCGCTCGCGGATCGCGTCGCGGACGCGCTCGAACGGCGGCGCCACGAACGGCTCGATCTTGTCGACGTGGATCAGATGCCAGCCGGCCTGGGTCTGGATCGGCACCTTCATCGTCTCGCCGGCCTTGAGCGTCTGCAGCGCGGCGGCGATGTCGGGTGGCAGCTGCGGCAGGCGCATCTGCGCGAACGAACGTGCCTGACGGGCCGTGCCGTTGTACTCGTTGAAGACGGTGCCGAACGGCTTGCCGGCGACGACCTCGCCGGCCGCCTTGAGCGCTTCCTCTTCGGTCGAAAACACGAGCTGGGTCAGGTCGTAGCTGAACTTGCCGACCTTGGCCAGCTGGTCCTCGTACTCGGCCATCAGGATGCTCGGGTCGATCTGCGCCTTGGCGCGCAGCGCCAGCACCGAGGCATTGGCGACCGCCTGCAGGCGGCCGACCTCGACGCTGGCCGCATAGACCGGATCGTCGGCGAGCTTCTCGCGCTGGGCTTCCTGCGCCAGCAGCACGTACTCGGTCAGTTCCTTGAAGGCCTTCTCGTAGTCGTCGGGCTTGGCCAGGTCGAGCTGGCGCAGCTTGGCGAGCGACTCCAGCAGCGACTGCGGCACCTGCTGTCCGTTGATGACGGCGACCGTGGGCTCGGCCTTGAGCTGGATCACCGCACCGGAACTCGACGAGGACGAGCCGCCGCCGCAACCGGCCAGGCCGAGTGCGAGTACCAGCGACGAAACAGCGAAACGGCGGTGTGGAGCAGCGAACATCAGGCCTCCTCGGGGGTACGTGCGTCGATCGCCAGCGCGTGGATGTCGGTCTGCATCAGCGCACCGAGCGCGGCATATATTGCCCGATGCCGCGCAACCGCACCCTGCCCGGCGAACGCGCCGCTGACGATGCGGACATGGAAATGGCCACGCCCGTCGCGCGCACCGGCGTGGCCGACGTGTCGGTGGCTGTCGTCGCGGATCTGCAGCTCGGCCGGCGCCAGCGCGGCCGTCAGTGCGGTGCGGATCCGCTCGATGCGGCCGGCGGCGGCCTCGCTCACGGCAGCACCGGGCGGAACGGCCGCACGCTGACATCGCGATAGACGCCGGCGGCGAGGTACGGATCGGCATCGGCCCAGGCACGCGCGGCATCGAGGTCCGGAAACTCCGCGACGATCAGACTGCCGGTGAAGCCGGCCGGTCCCGGATCGGGCGAATCGATCGCCGGGAACGGGCCGGCCAGCAGCAGGCGACCGGCTTCGTGCAGCGCGGTCAGCCGCGCCAGATGGGCCGGACGCGCCTCCTGGCGACGCGAAAGAGAGTCGGCGACGTCGGTTCCGACGATGGCGTACCACATGCTGGACGGCTTCCTGAAGACGTGGAGCGCTGCCGCACCGGCAGCCGCGGCCGCACATGGTAGCCGATCGGCACGGCCGCCCATCAGGCCACGACGAAAGCAGTGCGGTCCGCCGGCCGCCGGACCTCGCCCGAGCCGGGCCGCCGGCACGGCGCGGCGGTCACGCGCGACATCGACCGTCGCGCAGGCACGCGGCGGCACGGCGGCGACCGCGCAGCTGCGCGCACGAAAGCTGGACTTGCGTGCAGCAAAAGCGTAACCTCGCGACAACCTACGGGATCGGATGCCGTCTCAAGCATCCACACAGCGCCTGACACGGCGCCGCTACTCCCGCCGGCCCATTGAGTTCAAGAACGTTGGCCGCCGACCGGACGAGGGGTTCGGATCGCGGCTGTTGACGGCTTCGCGCGGAGCGCCGCCTGCCAGGCGATCGCTGCCGTATGCCGCGACACGATTGATACACGGGATCTGTGCACCGTCCGCGCCGTGAGGCGACGAGGACGCGACGGATCGGGCATGAACATCCAGACGACCGAATCTTCCAGTCAGGCCGAGCGCGAAAAGGCGTTCTCACCAGTTCCCCAGCAGCAGGAAATGCCGCTGGCGATCGTGCGCGGCCAGCCGGTGCTGGAGATGCCGCAGGACCTGTACATCCCGCCCGACGCGCTCGAGGTGATCCTCGACGCGTTCGAAGGGCCGCTGGACCTGCTGCTGTATCTGATCCGCCGCCAGAACCTCGACATCCTCGACATCCCGATCGCCGACATCACGCGGCAGTACGTGGACTACATCGAGATGATGACCGAGCTCAAGCTCGAGCTCGCCGCCGAATACCTGGTCATGGCCGCGATCCTGGCCGAGATCAAGTCGCGCCTGCTGCTGCCGAGGCCGCCGGCCGAGGACGGCGTGGAGCTCGACCCACGCGCCGAACTGGTGCGACGCCTGCAGGAGTACGAACGCTTCAAGAAGGCCGCCGAGGACATCGACCAGTTGCCGCGCCTGGAGCGCGACACGGCGGTGGCCGCAGCGCACGTGCCGGACCGCAACATCATCAAGCTGCCGCCGCCGGTCGAACTGCGCGAGCTGCTGCTGGCGCTCAAGGACGTGCTCAAGCGCGCCGAGCTGTTCGGCCACCATGCGATCCAGCGCGAGGCGCTGTCGGTGCGCAACCGCATGAGCGACGTGCTCGGCAGCCTCGGCGACGGCGCGTTCCACGCGTTCGAGAGCCTGTTCACGGCCGAGGAAGGCCGCCAGGGCGTCGTCGTGACGTTCCTGGCCGTGCTCGAGCTGGCCAAGGAACGCCTGATCGAGATCGTCCAGGACGAGCCGCTCGCACCGATCTACGTCAAGTCGCTGGCGACCGCCGAGTGAGCGCATCGGGCGGCCCGCCTTCCTCGACCCTGTCCGCCGCGGCACCGAGCCCGGCCATCGAACACATCGCATGAACGAACCCGACACCCTCAAACGCATCGTCGAAGCCGCCTTGCTGGCTGCCTCGAATCCGCTGTCGATCGTGCAGCTGGCGGCGCTGTTCCCCGAGGGCGAGGCACCGAACCACGACGCATTGGCGCGTACGATCGAATCGCTGCAGGCCGACTGCGCCGAGCGCGGCGTCGAGCTGGTCGAGGTGAGCTCGGGCTTTCGCTACCAGGTGCGCCAGGACGTGCATCCGTGGATCTCGCGGCTGTGGACGGAGCGACCGGCACGCTACACGCGCGCCCTGCTCGAGACACTGGCCCTGATCGCGTACCGCCAGCCGATCACGCGCGCCGAGATCGAGCAGATCCGCGGCGTGGCGGTGTCGAGCAACATCGTGCGCACGCTGGAGGAGCGCGAGTGGATCCGCGTCGTCGGCCATCGCGACGTGCCGGGCCGTCCGGCGCTGTTCGGCACGACGCGACTGTTCCTCGACTATTTCAACCTCAAGTCGCTCGACGAACTGCCGCCGCTGAGCGACCTGCACGACATCGACGAGCTCGACCCGCAGCTCGCGCTGGCGCCGATTGGCGGGGACGGCACGCCGCCGGCCGATGTCGGGGCGCTCGCCGAGGCTGCCGAAGCCGCACTGGCGGCGGCGCCGTCCGACGGCGAGGACGCCGATGCGCCCGGCCTCGCGGACGATGCCGATGACGCGGTCGCAGCCGATCACGGACCGTCCGCCGACGCCATCGAATCCGAATCCGAGGCTGACGCCGAGGACGACTCCGCCCCCCCGACCGCGGCCGACGCGGCCGCCGATGCAGCGCCGTCCGACGACGCTGCCGCCCTCCCCGATCCCGACGCCGCCTCCGACGGCCCCCTTTCCCCGGACGCGTCCCGTCGTCCCGACTCTGCCGAGCCCACTGCATGACCACGTCCCGTTCCGTTCTGTCGCTCAAGCGCAGCGACTCCACCGCCCCGTCGCTCGAGGAACGCCTGCACAAGGTGCTGGCGACCGCCGGGCTCGGCTCGCGCCGCCTGCTCGAGCAGCGCATCGAGTCGGGCGAGATCCAGGTCAACGCCACCGTCGCGACGCTGGGCTCCAGCGTGCGCGTCGGCGACCGCGTCGAGATCGACGGCAAGCGCTTCGTCGTCGTCACCGACAGCGCCGAGCAGGCCCAGGTCCTGGTCTACAACAAGCCCGAAGGCGTCGTCATCACGCGCGAGGATCCGGAAGGCCGTCCGACCGTCTTCGAACAGCTGCCGCGCATCAAGGGCGCGCGCTGGATCGCGGTCGGCCGGCTCGACATCAACACGACCGGCCTGCTGCTGCTGACCACCGACGGCGATCTGGCCAATGCACTGATGCATCCGCGCTCGGAGCTCGAGCGCGAGTACATCTGCCGCGTCCACGGCGAGGTGCCCGACGAGGTCGTCGAGCGGCTGCGCAGCGGCGTCGAGCTTGAGGACGGCCCGGCGCATTTCGACGAAGTCGGCGTGATCAGCCGCAGCGGCAGCCACTCCTGGTTCCGCATCGTGATCCGCGAGGGCCGCAACCGCGAGGTGCGCCGCATGTGGGAGTCGCAGGGCCTGATGGTCAGCCGGCTCAAGCGCGTGCGCTACGCCAACGTCGAACTGCCGCGCCTGCTCAAGCGCGGCCAGTCCGAGCCGCTCCAGGCCGACGCCGTGCGCAAGCTGCGCGAAGCGGCCGGTGCACCGGAGGCGGCACCGCGGCTGACGCTGGCGCCGGTCATCGGCCAGCGCCGCGCCGGTCCGACCGAGTTCCGGCCGGATCCGCGCGCCCAGCAGGCCTGGACCGCGGCACGCAACGATGAAGCGCGCGAATTCGCCGCGTTCGACCGCATCCGCGACGACGGCTGGCGCGCGCCCTCGGGCAAGCCCGGCAAGAAGCGCCGCGGCGCCCAGGCCGGTCCCGGCCGCGGCCCCGGCGGCAACCCGAATGCACGCGGCCCCGGCAAGCGCCCGGGCGGCCCCGGTGGTCCGCGCGGCGGCAAGCCGGCCGGCGGCGCCGGTCGCCCGCAGCGCCAGGCACCGCACGCCAATGCGCAGCCGGCGTTCGGCGATCCGGGCATCAATCCGGCGGTGCTGCGCAGCTGGTTCCCCGAATCGGGCAACGGGCCGGCCCGCAAGCCGCGCCGCGGCCCCGGTCCAGGCCAGGCACTGCCGCACGGCAGCTTCGGCCAGTCCGACGCACCGCGTGGCGGCGGCCGCGATGGCAACCGCGCCGTGCCGACGCGCCAGGTCGACGGCAACAGCACGGCGTACCCGCCGTCCAACAGCCCCTACGGACGCGGCGCGCCGCGCGGCCGCGACGCAGAAGGTAGCCGTGGCCCGCGACCCGGCAACGGCCCCCGTCCGGGCGGCAACGGGCCGCGCCCCGGTGGCAACGGACCGCGTCCTGGCGGCAATGGACCTCGCCCGAGCGGCAATGGTCCCCGCCCGGGCGGCAACCGCCCGCGTCCGGCCGGTGGCGGCAATGCCTCGCGCGGCCGCGGCGGCGGCAATCGCGGCCCGCGCTGAGATCCACCTCGTCCTCCGCTTTGCCCGACTGGACGGCCCACCGCCCAGCCTTCGGCAATAGCCGCAACATAGCCGCGGCTCCTGCCCCGGTTACAGCTCCCTTTTGCTGTGGCTCCTGCTCTTGCTGTGGCTCCTGCTCTTGCTGTGGCTCCTGCTCTTGCTGTGGCTCCTGCTCTTGCTGTGGCTCCTGCTCTTGCTGTGG
>QFPO01000026.1 GCA_003241385.1 Rhodanobacter denitrificans | reverse complement strand
ATTCTTGACGTCGCGTCAGCGACGGCCCGAAGGGCGGACGCCAGGGATGGCGGTCCGCAAAAAAGTCACCCGCTCGCGCAGCGAGCGGAAGCTCTTGCTTGAGCCTTTTTCTGAGATCGCCGATGCGATCGAAGCTCAATCGCCTCAGATCGCACAATGGCAAAAGCCACCACGCAGCAGAATCAGAAACGAGCAATCCCCCAGACGACAGAACACCCCATTGTCCCCACCCCGACGCGCAACGTCCCATCCCCGTGACAGCGTCTGGCCCGCCGCGACGTCAGTCCAGCACGCGCTTGCCGTAGACGAAGTGTTCGCGCCACCAGGCGCCGTTCAGGCTGTCCAGGCGCACCGTGCCGCCGCTGTTGGGCGCATGCACGAAGCGCTGCTCGCCGACGTAGATGCCGACGTGGCTGACCTCGCGGCCGGCCGCGAAGAACACCAGATCGCCGGCCTGCAGCCGGTTGCGGCCGAGCGTGCGGCCACCGAGCTGGGCGATCTGCCTGGAACTGCGCGGCAGCTCGACCCCGGCCGCGTCGCGGAACACGTAGCCGACCAGACCGCTGCAGTCGAAGCCGCCCTGCGGCGTGTTGCCGCCGTAGCGGTACGGCGTGCCGACCAGCGCGATCGCGCGGAACAGCACCGCATTGGCGGCGTCGGCATGGGCGCTGCCGGCGCGCGGCGGCGGCGCCTCGCGGCGGCCGCCGGACGAACAGGCGGCCAGCATCAGGACCAGCCCGATCAGCAGCCAGCGCGCGTGGCGCAGACCGCCGTCGAGGCGGCCGGCCGGGGAGGGCGATGAGAACGTCGAGGCGGCGTGCATCGGCATACCGTCGCGATCGGCCGCAGCCGTGTCAATCGCCGCAGGGCCGCGTATCGGCGGTCCTGCGGCGAAAGTGATCGATTTCACGCTCTGCGGCCCGCGGTTGGCGCGGGCCGGCGCGTCATGCAGCCGAACCGCCGCAAACTGTCAGGTTCGGACGTCCGACGATGGTCTCGGTCTCGACCGCGGGGATCGCATCGAGCATCGAATCGTACAGCGACTGGACGGCCTTCTCGAACGCATGCAGGCGCGCGGTCGCGGCATCGGCGACGGCGGCGGGAATCGTCTCGGCCTCGAGCAGGCGGCGCAGCAGCGCGCGCTGCGGCTCGCCGAAGTCGGGGTCGCGCATCGCCTCGTCGAGTGCGCAGACGACGGCGGCGAGCCAGCCGGAGTTGGGCGCGCGCAGCGCAAGCAGCAATTCGTGGGTGGGAACGGTCATCGATCGGCCTCCTGGAGAACGACGAAAAAGGAAGCACGCTCCATGCCAAACGCAGGCCGAGCTGAATGCGCTACGCTTGCGGTTTGATCGTCGCGAGGCGCAGTCATGCGGGCCAGTTCGGTTGCCGGTCTCCCACGCAGCGTACAGCCGCGGACCGCCGCCGGCGCGTGCCGGCGCGGTCTGCTCGCGCTCGCGGCGGTCCTGCTCGGCGCCGCTGCCGCCGTCGCGCAGACGCCGGCCGAGCCGGCGCCGCAACCGGTGCAGGCGCCGCCGGCCGAGTCCGTTCCGACCGATCCGGCTGAGATGCCGGTGCCGCCGCCGGCGGCCGATACGGACGCGCTCGCGGCCTACGTCGACGGCCTGGTCGATGCGTACCGACGCCGCGACGGCATCGCCGGCGTCAGCGTGGCGGTCGTCGACCGCGACGGCGTACGCCTGCTGCGTGGCTACGGCCAGGCCGCATTCGACCCGGCGCGCCCGGTCGATCCGGACACGACGCTGTTCCGGCTCGGCTCGATCTCCAAGACCTTCACCTACATCGCCGCGATGCAGCTGGTCGAGCAGGGCCGGCTCGACCTCGACGCCGAAGCCAACCGCTACCTGCCGCCCGAGCTGCAGCTGCCCGACGACGGCTATGCGCCGGTGCGCGTGCGCCATCTGATGGAGCACACGGCCGGCTTCGAGGACAGCGTATTCGGCCATCTGTTCGCGTTCGCGCCCGATCAGGTGCTGCCGGTCCGCGAGTACCTCAGAACCTGGCGGCCGCGCCGGGTCCGTGCGCCGGAGCAGTACGCGGTCTATTCGAACTACTCGGTCGCGCTGCTCGGCGAGCTGGTCGCCAACGTCGCCGGCCAGACCTTCGAACGGCAGATCGAGCGCGCGATCCTCGAGCCGCTCGGCATGCGCCACGCGACGTTCCGCGAGCCGCTGCCGGCGGCCGATCCGCGCGCCGCGCCCGAAGCGCTGCTGCCACTGTGGACGAAGGGCTTCGAGCGCAGCGGCGGCGGCTACACGGCCAAGCCGTTCGAGTACATCAGCCACGGCGGCGGCGCCGGTGCCGGATCGGCCAGCGCGGCCGACATGGCGCGCTACATGCGCATGCTGATCGGCGGCGGCACGCTCGACGGCGCGACGATCCTGGCCCCGGCCACGTTCCGGACGATGAGCCAGGTCGACTTCCGCAATGCCGAAGGCGTCGGCGGCATCGCGCACGGCTTCTTCCGGCGCCCGTACGGCCGCTACGAGAGCCTCGAGCACGACGGCGCCACGCTGTTCGCGTTCGCGTCGATGGTCGTGCTGCCCGACGCCGGCGTCGGCGTGTTCGTCGCGGTCAATACCGACACCGGCCGGCGCCTGGTCCGCGAGCTGCCGCCGCAGATCCTGGCGCGTCTGGTCGAGGACGCCGCACCGGCACCGGCACCGCTGCCGCCGCCGGGTTTCGCGGCACAGGCCGAACGCTACGCCGGCCGCTACATCGACGAGCGGCGCGCGCACACCACGCTCGAGAAGCTGCTGCTGACCGATGCCGACGAGGTGCGCGTGACCGACGAGGGCTATCTCGTCGTCGGCAGCGGCGAGCGTGCGCGCCGCTACGTCGCCGACGGCGAGGACGTGTTCCGTTCGGTCGAGGACGGTCAGCGGATCGCGTTCCTGCGCGATGCCGAGGGCCGCGTGACCGGCTATGCGAATCCCTACGGCCACACGGTCTCGCAGCGCGTCGGTGTGCTCGCGACGCCCGACGCACTGGCCGTCGCGGCCGCCGTGGTCGCGCTGCTGAGCCTGGGCGTGCTGCTGGCGAGCTGGCGCCGCGCCGGCCGGCCGCAGCGCAGCCTGGCGCGATCCGGACGCGGTAGCGCGGTGCTGGTCAACCTGGCCGCGCTGGCCTGGCTGGCGTGCTTCGCGGGCGCGGTGGTCGCGCTGGTCTCGCTGCAGGCGCTCGGCGAGCAGGCGATCCGCGCCTATCCGACTCTGCCGATCCGCATCGCGGTGGTACTGGCCTACCTCGCCGCGCTGCTCAGCGTGCTGGCCGCGCTCGGCCTGCCGGTGGCGCTGCGCGCGCGCACCTGGAGCCTCGGCCGCAAGCTGCGCCATCTGCTGGTCGTCGTCGCGATGGTCGCGCTGGTGCTGCTGCTCGTGCACTGGAAGGTGTTGCTGGCGCCGCTGGCGCTGGCCTGACGCACGATGGCGAACGCCGGCGACGACGTGCTGATCCTCGGCGGCGGCGTGATCGGCCTGGCCTGCGCGTGGTATCTGCTCGGCGAGGGGCGCAGCGTCACCGTGCTCGAGCAGGGCCAGCCCGGTCATGGCGCCTCGCACGGCAACTGCGGCACGCTGACGCCGAGCCATGCGCCGCCGCTGCCGATGCCGGGCCTGGTCGGTACCGCGCTGAAGTGGCTGTTCAAGCCCGACGCGCCGCTGAGGATCCGGCCGCGCCTGGACCCGGCGCTGCTGCGCTGGCTGTTCGGTTTCGCCGGCCGCTGCAACTGGGACGACTTCCGCCGCGGCACCGCGCTGAAGGCACCGCTGCTGCTGCGCTCGTGCGAGCTGATCGCCGGACTCGTGCGCGAGCAGGGACTCGATTGCGAGTACCGCCACGACGGCACGCTCTACGTCTACCGCGACGCGGCCGCGTTCGAGGCCTCGGCCTGGCTGATCGAATCGCTCGGCGCGGTCGGCGTGCCGGTCGAGCGGCTCGACCGCGCTGCGCTCGCGCGCTGCGAGCCGGCGCTGCTGCCCGGCCTGGCCGGCGGCTACCGCCATCCGGCCGACGCGCATCTGCGCCCCGATCGCTACGTCGCCGAGCTCGCGCGCATCGTGCGCGGGGCCGGCGGCGTCATCGAGACCGATGCGCGCATCGAGTCGATCGAGCGCGACGGCCGCCGCGTCGGACGCGTGCGCACGACGCGCGGCGATCACACCGGTCGCGAGGTCGTGCTCGCGCTCGGGGCGTGGTCGCCGCTGCTGGCGCGCCAGCTCGGGCTGCGTCTGCCGATCCAGCCCGGCAAGGGCTACTCGATCACCTATGCGCGTCCGGCGCTGTGTCCGACGCTGCCGATGGTGCTGCGCGAACGCAGCGTCTGCGTGACCGCGTGGAGCAGCGGCTACCGGCTCGGCAGCA
Organism: Rhodanobacter denitrificans; assembly: GCA_003241385.1. Lineage (GTDB taxonomy): Bacteria > Pseudomonadota > Gammaproteobacteria > Xanthomonadales > Rhodanobacteraceae > Dokdonella > Dokdonella denitrificans_A. Next base: position 37,668 of record QFPO01000026.1, on the reverse strand, counting down.
CGATGGAGTTCTCCGGCTACGACGCACGGCTCAACCGCATACGGCTCGACGCGCTGCGCCGCGGCGCAGCCGAGTATCTGCGCGAGCCCGAAGGCCCCGTGGCCGAGCAGACCTGGTACGGCTGGCGGCCGATGACGCCGGACGACCAGCCGATCCTCGGCCGCGCACCCGGTCTGGACAATCTGACGCTCGCGACCGGGCACGGCATGCTCGGCGTCACGCTGTCGGCGGTGACCGGTCAGCTGATCGCCGAGCTGTTGAGCGGCCGCGCGCCGTCGTTCGATCTGGCGCCGTTTTCGCCGGCGCGATTTTCGTAGCGCATCCTTCGCGGCGCGCAACGCTTCGCGCCGCGTGCCACGCGCATTGATTCGTTGCTGACCGGCTCGCTTCGACGTTCTCATCGCATCACGCCCCAGGTCGGGGTGCCCGGCGAGAGCCGTCGCGTGCTCGGGATGACTGCCCGTCGCGAACGGCAGCGCGCTCGCTTTTCGATGTGACGCTTGCGGCAGGAACGGCCGAGCACGGCCATGCGGCCGACGCTCGTCGAGGCCGATCGCGCGATGTCGCATTCCGATGTGCTGCGCCGTTCGGCGTCCGGTGGTGTTGCGTCGCGAGCACGATCGCGCGCCGCAGTGATATGCCGTGCATGCGTTCCTGAACGTGCCGAGTGCCGCTGCACTGCGAGATTCGTGCCGATTTCGCGCGGCGCTCGCATGAATCGACAAGTTTGAACCAGTTCGCATCCGGTGCCCGGACCCCACGCTACCTTCGCTCCATCCACGACCGTACGGAGTAGGAGACTAGGGGCAGGAAGCGGCGCGGGGTGACCGCTTTCGTCGCAGCAACACCGGCAGGCCACGATTGGGATAGGGGGCGTGGCCGGGCCGTGGATGCGACTGCGGGGTGGACGGAGCCTCATGACGGAGCCGCCGAGCGGCTCTCTTGGATTCCAAACATGGTGAGGATTCAACTGATGAGGAAGTCGAAGACAAGCATTGGCATTTCCCGCACCGCGCTCGCGGCCGCCTGCATGACGCTCGCGGCTGCCGGCGGCATCGCCCAGGCGGCGGTGAAGATCACGGCCGAGGAGATCGCCCTGTACGCCGATCGTGCGAATTTCGCGGTCGCCGACGCGCCCGGCAGCGAGTCGCGTTTCATCGTGACATATGCGGAAGGCACCGCCGAAAGCGGATCGGCGCTGTCGCGCCAGGCCGACTTCGAGCGCGTCGCCGCGATGACCGGTCTGCAGATCGCGCACGTGCGCACGCTGGCGACCGGTGCGGAACTGATCCAGATCGACGGTTCGCGCACGCGCCTGACCCGCGCCGACGATCTGGCGCGCGAGGTCATGATCGCGTTCGCGCGCAATCCGGCCGTCGCCTACGTCGAGCCCGATCGCCTGATGCAGGTCGCGCTGACGCCGAACGACACCAACTGGTCCGGCCAATGGGACCTGTGGGAGGCCACCGCCGGCATCAACGCGCCGGGCGCCTGGGACATCGCCACCGGCACCGGCGTCAACGTCGCGGTGATCGACACCGGCATCACGCCGCACAGCGACCTGTCCGGCCAGACGGTCGGCGGCTACGACTTCATCTCCAGCTCGACGACTGCGCGCGACGGCAACGGCCGCGACAGCAATCCGAACGACGAAGGCGACTGGTACGGCAGCAACGAGTGCGGCATCGGTTATCCGGCGTCCAACTCGAGCTGGCACGGCACCCACGTCGCCGGTACGGTGGCCGCGGCCACCAACAACGCCAAGGGTGTCGCCGGCGTCGCGTTCGGTGCCAAGGTCGTACCGGTGCGCGTGCTCGGCAAGTGCGGCGGCTCCACGTCCGACATCGTCGACGCGATGGTCTGGGCCTCGGGCGGTTCGGTCAGCGGCGTGCCGGCCAACGCCAATCCGGCCAAGGTGCTGAACCTCAGCCTCGGCGGCGGCGGTTCGTGCGGCTCGTTCCAGGCCGCGGTCAACACCGCGCGCAGCAACGGCGCGATCGTCGTCGTCGCGGCCGGCAACGACAACACCAATGTCTCCAACGCCTCGCCGGCCAACTGCGCCAACGTGATCGCGGTGGCCGCGCTGAACCGCTCGGGCAGCCGCGCCTCGTACTCCAACTACGGCGCCGGCATCACGGTGTCCGCACCGGGCGGCCAGGGCGGCACCAATGCCGGCATCCTCTCGACGCTCAATACCGGCACCACGACGCAGGGCAGCGAAGCCTACGCCTGGTATCAGGGCACCTCGATGGCGGCACCGCACGTGGCCGGCCTCGGCGCACTGGTGTTCTCGAAGAATCCGGCGCTGACGGTCACCCAGGCCGAGAACTACATCAAGAACAACGTGCGGGCGATCCCGGGCTCGTGCTCGGGCGGCTGCGGCCTCGGTCTGATCAATGCGCAGGCCACGCTGCAGGCGGTCGCCAACGACATGGGCGGCGGCTCCAACGCAGCGCCGGTCGCCAACTTCACCTACACCGTCAGCGGCCTGACCGTGCAGTTCACCGACACCTCGACCGACAGCGACGGCAGCATCGTCGGCCGCTCGTGGACGTTCGGTGACGGCGGTACGTCGACGGCGGCCAATCCGAGCCGCACCTACGCCTCCGCGGGCACCTATACCGTCAACCTGACCGTGACCGACGACGACGGCGCCACGCATACGCGCAGCCAGTCGGTGACCGTCAGCAGCGGGGGTGGTGGCAGCGTGCTGCAGAACGGCGTGCCGGTGACCGGTCTGTCCGGCTCGGCCGGGCAGGCGCTGACCTACACGCTGGTCGTGCCGTCCGGTGCCACCGGTCTGAGCTTCCAGATCTCCGGCGGCAGCGGCGATGCCGATCTGTACGTCCGCTACGGCAGCGCACCGGGGACGACTTCCGGCACGTACGACTGCCGGCCGTACCTCAACGGCAACAACGAGACCTGCAACATCAGCAACGTGCAGGCCGGCACCTACTACGTGACGGTGCGCGGCTACTCGGCGTTCTCGGGCGTCAGCCTGGTCGGCAGCTACACCGCCGGCAGCGGCGGCAACGTGCTGCAGAACGGCGTGCCGGTGTCGGGCCTCGCCGCGACGCAGGGCAACGCGGTGCGCTACACGATCACCGTGCCGTCCGGCGTCTCCAGCCTCGTCGTCACGACCAGCGGCGGCAGCGGCGACGCCGATCTCTACGTGCGACAGGGCACCGCGCCGACGACCTCGAGCTACACCTGCCGCTCGTGGGCCAGCGGCAATACCGAGACCTGCACGATCAGCGCGCCGACCGCCGGCACGTACCACATCATGGTGTACGCCTACTCGACGTTCTCGGGTCTGACCCTGCGGGCGACCTACTGAGGCTCCTCCGGCGCCCGGTCACGGTCGGGCGCTTTCGACTCGCGGCGGGCAGCGATGCCCGCCGTTTTTTTTTTGGTTCTTCTTCCGAGTGAGGGGCGCACGGCCGAGGCGATATGCTCGCGGCCTGCGCGGCGCCGGTCGCGCACTCGGCTTGAAACAGCGCGACCGGGACCATGCTGGACGATGTAAGGAAATTTCCTTACCATGCGACCGCACAGTCCGGAGTCGATATGCCGACCATTCGCGAGCAGGCCACGATTACGTCCAAAGGACAGATCACCCTTCCCAAGCCGATCCGGCAGGCGCTCGGTGTCGACGCCGGAGGAAAGGTGGATTTCGAGTTGCGCGAGGACGGCCAAGTCGTCGTATCCCGTAGCGACGTCGAGCACGACGATCCCGCCATCGGCGCCTTTCTGGACCTGCTTGCGCGTGATATCCGGGCCGGACGCCATGTTCGCGACCTGCCTGAGGATCTGGCCCGCGCGATGTGCGAACAGGCGGGTCGTCGCGCGAATCTGGACGAGGACATTGATGGCGACGTGGCCCTCTGATGCAGCGTCACGGATGGACGCTGCTGTTCCACGAGTGCGTGATCGAGCAGTTGCAGAAGCTGCACGTCGCCGCCCGGCGTGCCGAACGGAATGATCCGGAACGCTTCGAATCGAATGCCAACGTCAAGCTGTTCCGCGCGCTGAGTCATCTGATGCTGGAGGTCGTGCCGAGCGATCCTGCCCGCGACGACTACCGCCAGGGCAACACCCTGGGGCCGGCTCACCGGCACTGGCGGCGTGCCAAGATAGGAAGGCGGTTTCGGTTGTTCTTCCGTTACGATTCCAGGTCGAGCGTGATCGTCTATACCTGGGTCAACGATGAAACCACGCTGCGCTCGTCGGGCGGCCAGTCCGACCCGTATGCGGTCTTCGAGAAGATGCTCCGGCGCGGCCATCCACCCGACGATTGGGACGCACTGATCGGCGCGAGCCGGCACGATTGGCGCGTCCACGAATAGCCGGCGCCGGCTGCGGATCAGGACGTGTCGTCCGGACGCTGCCTGGGTTGCCGTCATCGGCGACATACCGGCGAATCGCCGTCATATCGCGATCGATCGTCGAGGACCGACGCGGATCGAGCAGCGAGCGGCGCTCCAGGTCCGGGATCGACACGGATTGTTTGACGCAGACCCGGTCGGGTGAAGCCCCGGTGTCGAACGAGAAGCGGCTCTGGACCTTCTCGAAAAGTGTGGTGATCCGTCGACAGCCGTCGCGCGCGTCTACGCCGCCTGCAGCAGCGGCTGCACGTCGCACAGCTGCGCGAGTGCTGACAGATCCTCGGAGAAATTGACGTAGCGCAGCCGCACGCCGCGCTGCGCGGCACGGGCGGACCAGGCGATCAGCACGCCGAGCGTGACGGTGTCGCTCGATTCGAGCGCGGCGAGGTCGACCGTCGCATCGGCACCGGACGGCGCGATGCGCTCGCCTTCGGCGAGCGCCTGCGGTGCATTGGCGTAGTCGATGCGGCCGTTCGGCCGCAGGCGGCCGTCGGGACCGCGCTCGATCGCGAAGGCGGCCATCAGCTGCCCTTCTGCGTCGCTTCCATCGACTCCAGCGCCTTCTCGCCCTGGGTCTCCAGGCGCTGGATCAGCGCGTCCAGACTCGACTTGGAGATCTCGGCGGCGACCTGGTTGCGGTAGTTGGTGATGTAGGAGATGCCTTCGATGATGACGTCGTAGGCCTTCCAGTCGCCCTCGCGGGTCTTGCGGAATGCGTAGTCGACCGCGAGCAGCTTGCCGTCGTCGAGCACGACCTGGGTGCGCACGATCGTGCGCTTGTCGTTGAGGTCGCCCTTGAACGGCAGCACGCGAACGCGGCCGCGCGTGTAGTTCAGCAGACCCTCGGCGTAGCGGTGCGCGATCGACTTGTAGAACGCCTTGGCGAAGCGCGAGCGCTGCTCGGGCGAGGCGCTGCGCGCGTTCTGGCCAAGCACGAGGATCGAGGCGTAGTCGATGTCGAAGTGCGGCAGGAAGATGTCGTCGATGACGTCGATCAGCTTCTCGCGGTCGCCGCGCAGTTCGGCCTGGTGGCCACTGACGGTCTTGTCGAGGCTGTCGGCGATCGACTGCACGACCTGCTCGGGCGAGGCCGGCTCGGCGTGCAGGGCGGGCGAAGCGAAGCCGAGCGCCGCCGTGAGTACGGCCGCCGACAGGATCGATCCGAGCATGCGCATCATGGGAAGCGTTCTCCGCGAAAAGAATGAGGATCAGGGGGTGGGCGTGGCGGCCGGCGCGGCCGGTTCGGCCGGCCTCTCGGGACCGCCGGCGGCGAGGAACTTGCCGATCAGATCCTCGAGCTGGACCGAGGACTGCGTCAGCACGAACTCGTCGCCGTCCTTGAGCACGTCGGGCGAGCCGCCGGGCTGGATCGCAACGTACTGATCGCCCAATAAACCGCTGGTGAATATCGCGGCGGCGGAATCGTCGGGCAGCTCGGCGTAGCGCGTCGCGATCGACAGCTGCACCTTGGCGTCGAGCTTGGCCGGATCGACCTCGATCGTGCGGACCGAGCCGATCCGCACGCCGGCGATCTTGACCGGCGCGCCGAGCTTGAGCTGGCCGACGTTGGTGAAGCGGGCGTTGAGCGTGTAGCTGTCGCCCTGCCGATAGTTGGCGACGCTGGTGGTCTGCGTCGCCAGCCAGGCCAGCGCCGCGAAGCCGAGCAGGATGAACAGGCCCGTGCCGAACTGGTAGGAATGCTTCTGGCTCACGAGGGGGCTCCGGTCACATCAGGAAAGCGGTCATCACGAAATCGAGCGCCAGCACGACGATCGACGAGAACACCACCGTGCGCGTCGTCGCATAGGCGACGCCTTCGCTGGTCGGCGGCGTGGTGTAGCCCTGGAACGTCGCGATCAGCGTGATCACCGCGCCGAACGCCACGCTCTTCCAGACGCCGTTGATCACGTCCTTCCAGACGTCGACGCTGGAGGTCATGTTCGACCAGAACGTGCCGTTGTCCAGGCCCAGCCAGCTCACGCCGACCAGATGCGCGCCGAAGATGCCGAGCGCATTGAATACGCAGGCCAGCAGCGGCATCGTGATCACGCCGGCCAGGAAGCGCGGCGTGACGACGTAGGCGAGCGGGTCGACCGCCATCATCTCCATCGCCGAGAGCTGGTCGGTCGCGCGCATCAGGCCGATCTCGGCGGTGATCGAGGTGCCGGCACGGCCGGCGAACAGCAGCGCGGTGACGACCGGTCCGAGCTCGCGGTACAGCGCCAGCGAGACCACGGTGCCGAGCGCGGCGGTGCCGCCGAAGATCGACAGCACGTAGTACAGCTGCAGGCCCAGCACCATGCCGACGAACAGGCCGCAGGTCATGATGATCGTCAGGCTCATCGCGCCGACGAACCAGACCTGGCGCACCGTCTCGCGGACGTGGCGCAGGCTGGCCGGCACCGCGGCCAGGATCGACAGCAGGAACAGGCCGCATGCGCCGATCTGCGCGATGCCGCCGGCCAGCGCGTTGCGGGGTTTGCCTGCGGGCGTCATGCGCGCGCCTCCGGGAAGCCGAGATCGAGCGCGTAGTCGCGCGCGGGATAGTGGAACGGCACCGGACCGTCGGCCTCGCCGCCGAAGAACTGGCGCGTCCACGGCGATTCGCCGGCGGCCAGCTCGGCCGGCGTGCCGTGCGCGGCGACCTTGCCGGCCGCGATCAGATAGACCTGGTCGGCGACGCGCTGCACGGCCGAGAACTCGTGCGCGACCAGGATGCCGGTCAGGCCGAGCGTGTCGTTGAGCATGCGGATCAGCTTGACGACCTGGTTCAGCGCGATCGGATCGAGTCCGACGAACGGCTCGTCGTAGATCACCAGCATCGGGTCGCGCACGATCGCGCGCGCCAGCGCGACGCGGCGCGCCATGCCGCCGGACAGCTCGCTCGGCATCAGCCCGGCGGCGCCGCGCAGGCCGACCGCCTGCAGCTTGGTCAGCACGATGTTGCGGACCAGCTCCTCGGGCAGGCGCAGGTGCTGGCGCAGCGGAAACGCGACGTTCTCGAACACCGAGAAGTCGGTCAGCAGCGCCGAGTTCTGGAACAGGTAGCCGATCTTCTCGCGCAGCCGGAACAGGTCGCCGCGCGACAGCCGCGGCACGTCCTGGCCGTCGACGACGACCGAGCCGGCGTCCGGCGCAAGCTGGCCGGTGATGTGGCGCATCAGCGTGGTCTTGCCGGTGCCGCTCGGGCCCATCACCGCGGTGACCTTGCCGCGCGGGATGTCGAGGTCGACGCCGTCGAAGATCGTCTTGCCGTTCAGCACGGTCTTCAGGCCGCGGATGCGGATCAGGGTGCTGTCGTCGGCGGGGGCGGAATCGGGCATGCGGAGGCGGCAGCGGAGGACGGGAACGCGCGACCCGCAGGGCCGCGACCGGGCCATCGTATCAAACGACGGCGTCAGTCCGGCTTGAGCAGGTCGTCGAGCAGGGTCGCGTGGCGCTGCAGCTGCGCGTCGCGGCGCAGGCGGCGGCACGCGAAGATCGCGCGCAGGTCCGACACGGCCTGCGCGAAATCGTCGTTGACGACGATGAAGTCGAACTCGGCCGCGTGCGCGATCTCGGTGCGCGAGTCGGCCAGGCGGCGCGTGATCTGCTCGGCGCTGTCCGAGGCGCGATGGCGCAGGCGCCGCTCGAGCTCGGCGCGCGACGGCGGCAGGATGAAGATGCTGAGCGTGTCCGGCCACAGCCGGCGCACCTGCTGCGCGCCCTGCCAGTCGATCTCGAGCAGCACGTCGCGGCCCTGCGCGAGCAGCGGCTCGATCACCGCGCGCGCGGTGCCCTTGTAGTCGCCGTGCACGTCGGCGTATTCGAAGAACGCGCCGGTCTGCGCCATGTGCTCGAACACCTGGCGTGAGACGAAATGGTAGTGCTGGCCGTCGATCTCGCCCGGGCGCGGCGGGCGCGAGGTGTAGGACACCGACAGCGCCAGGTCCGCCTCGCGCTCGAGCAGCGCCTTGACCAGGCTGGTCTTGCCCGAGCCCGACGCGGCCGCGACGACGTAGAGCGTGCCGGTCATCGCATCACTCCAGGTTCTGGACCTGTTCGCGCATCTGTTCGATCAGCACCTTGAGCTCGACAGCGGCCTGCGTCGTGCGCGGATCGGCGGCCTTGGAGCCGAGCGTATTGGCCTCGCGGTTGAACTCCTGCATCAGGAAGTCGAGGCGGCGGCCGACCGCCTCGCGCAGGCCGAGCACGCGGCGCGCCTCGGCGATGTGCGCGGTCAGCCGGTCCAGCTCCTCGTCGACGTCGATGCGCTGCAGGCTCAGCACGACTTCCTGCTCGACGCGGCCCGGCTCCAGCGGCTGCTTGAGGTCGGCGATGCGCGCGTCGAAGCGGGCGCGCAGCGCGGCGCGGACCTCGGGCAGATGCGCGCGCACGCCGGCGACCAGGGCCTCGATGCCGTCCAGGCGCTCGCGCAGGAACACGGCCAGCCGCGCGCCCTCGCGCTCGCGCGCGGCGACGAATTCCTCGAGCGCGGCGTCGACGACGGCCAGCGCGGCCTCGCGCAGGCCGTCCTGGTCGATGCGCTGCTCGACCAGCACGCCCGGCCAGGCCAGCAGGGCCGCGAACTCGGTGCGCAGGCCGGGGAAGTGTTCACCGAGCGTGCGATGCGCGGCGGCCAGCCGTGCGATCGCGGCCTCGTTCAGCGTCAGCTCGGCGGCGCTCTCGCCGCTGCGGTGACGCAGGCCGAAATCGACCTTGCCGCGCCCGATCCGTGCGCCGACGCGTTCGCGGATCGCCGGCTCCAGGCTGCGCAGGTCTTCCGGCAGGCGCACCGCGAGTTCGAGATAGCGGTGGTTGACCGAGCGCAGCTCGACGCTGAGGGCGCCCCAGGGGCCTTCGCGCTCGGCGCTGGCGAAGGAGGTCATGCTGCGGATCATCGGCGGGCCGGGCGGGGCAAAAGGGAGGCGATGGTAAACTCCGCGGCCCATTTCTCCAAAGTCGCCGATGCCCACGATCCCGAACCGTCCCAGCGGCCGCGCGCCCGACCAGTTGCGCCCGGTCACGCTCGAGCGCCACTACACCCGTCACGCCGAAGGTTCGGTCCTGGTCGCGTTCGGCGACACCCGCGTGCTGTGCACGGCCAGCGTCGAGGAGCGCGTGCCGCCGTTCCTGCGCGGCAAGGGCGAAGGCTGGGTCACCGCCGAGTACGGCATGCTGCCGCGCGCGACCAAGGAGCGTACGCAGCGCGAAGCGGCGCGTGGCGGCCAGGGCGGCCGCACGATGGAGATCCAGCGGCTGATCGGCCGCAGCCTGCGCGCCTGCGTCGACCGCGCCGCGCTCGGCGAGCGCACGATCACACTCGACTGCGACGTGCTGCAGGCCGACGGCGGCACGCGCACGGCCGCGATCACCGGCGCCTACGTGGCCCTGGTCGACGCGGTCAACGGCCTGCGCGCGCGCGGCCTGATCAAGCGCGAGGTCGTGCACGGCGCGATCGCCGCGGTATCGGTCGGCATCTGGCAGGGCCAGCCGGTGCTCGATCTGGACTACGTCGAGGATTCGGCCTGCGACACCGATATGAACGTCGTCATGAACGACGGCGGCGGTTTCATCGAGGTGCAGGGCACCGCCGAAGGCCATGCATTCCGCCGCGACGAGCTCGACGTGCTGCTTGGCCTGGCCGCGCAGGGCGTCGACACGCTGTGCGCGCTGCAACGCGCGGCGCTGGCGGCGTGAAATGGGTCCTGGCCAGCTCGAACGCCGGCAAGCTCGATGAGATCCGCGCGATCCTCGCCGATGCCGACATCGACCTGGTCGCGCAGTCGGCCTTCGGCATCGACGACGCCGAGGAGACCGGCGCGACCTTCGTCGAGAACGCGCTGATCAAGGCGCGCCACGCGGCAAGCCTGTCCGGCCTGCCGGCGCTGGCCGACGATTCGGGCCTGTGCGTGGCCGCGCTCGGCGGCGCGCCGGGATTGCGGTCGGCGCGCTACGCCGGCGGTCACGGCGACAGCGCGGCGAACATCGCGCATCTGCTCGACGCATTGCGCGCGATACCGCCGGAGCGCCGCGCCGCGCATTTCCACTGCACGATCGTGCTGCTGAACGCGCCGGACGATCCGGCGCCGCTGATCGCCGAAGGACGCTGGTCCGGCTCGATCCTCGAGGCGCCGCGCGGCAGCGGCGGTCACGGCTACGATCCGGTCTTCCTCGATCCGGCCAGCGGTCTGAGTGCCGCCGAGCTCGCGCCCGAGGCCAAGAACGCGGTCAGTCACCGCGGCATCGCGCTGGCCGAGCTGCGCCGACGCGTCGAGCAGAGCCGGTCGGCCGGCTGATATCGCCCGAATGCCGGTCCGGTCGCTGTGCAGCGCGGCCCGATTCGGACCGCGCTGCGACGCCCGGCATCAGGGGATGTAGTCGATGAGCACCGTATATTGCGCGTTGGTCAGACCCACACCGGTGGTCGCCGATGCGTTCGGCAGGCCGAGGTAGTAGTCGCCGTTCATCGGATTGGTCGGACTGTTGTTGCAGGTCGACCCGTTGTACTGGCTCGCGCGCGTCGGGTTGGTCGTGGTCGTCGCGTTGCGCGGGATGTAGTAGATCGCGCGCCCCGCGCCGGCACTGAGCACCGATCCCGGGATGTAGTTGATCGAGTTGAGGAAGACGTTGCCGGTGCAGTTGGGACCGTCGTAGGAGACGCCCGAGGCGCCGAACACGTAGCCGTCGGACAGCAGCGACACGAAGTAGCCGTTCTGCGAGACGAAGCTCAATTGAACGTTGACGGTGCCGGTCACGCCGATCGGATGCAGCGGCTGCGGCAGCGCGGTGCTCAGCGCGCCGTTGATGCGCACGCCGTAGCGGGCGCCACCCGGGGCACCGGTCGCACCGGTCGCGCCGGTAGCGCCGGTGGGACCGGTCGGTCCGGGGGCACCGGCCGGGCCCGTCGGACCGGTGGGGCCGGTCGGACCGATCGAGCCGGTCGGGCCGACCGAACCCGCAGGACCCACGGGACCGATGGGGCCTGTCGGGCCCGCGACGCCGGGCGCACCGGGCGCACCGTCGGCGCCCGGTGCGCCGGTCGGACCGATGGCACCGGTCGGGCCGATGGGGCCGGTCGGACCGGTCGGTCCCGTCGCGCCGGTATCGCCCACCGGGCCCGCCGGTCCGATCGGGCCGACCGGTCCGGCGGGACCGGTGGGACCGGGCGCACCGGATGCGCCGGTCGGACCTGTCGCGCCGGCAGCGCCTTCAGGGCCCTGCGGCCCGGCCGGACCCGGCGCGCCGGCCGGACCGGTGGCGCCGGGCGCGCCCGAGGCACCGGTGGGTCCGGTCGGACCGGCCGGTCCGGCGGGGCCCGTCGGGCCGACCGGGCCGCTGCCCGGCGTGCAGCGGCCGAGCAGGCCGGTCGTCGCGTTGAAGCAGACCACCTGGTCCTGCTGCAGCGAGGCGGGCAGCGACGGGATCGTCACCTGGCCGTCGGCGCCGACGCGCAGGCGCACGATGCTGCCGCTGTCGTCGGTGACCGTGAAACCCTGATTCGGCAGCGGCCGCGCCTCGATGTCGCCCTGAGCCGCCGCCGGTCCGACCAACGCCGCGGCGATCGCGAGCGCCAAGGCCTGCCGTGCCGATCGCATGGAAGTCCGCATCGTCTTGTCTCCCCATCCAGTTGGTTCGCCGCCCCCTCGGCAGCAGTCACCGCAGAATAGCGGCAAATGTTGCAATTGGGGCGTCCGCGGCTCAGCCGAACGCGGCATTGGCGGCCACGCGCGCGCGCTCGCCGGCCGGCAGCGCCGGGTCGTCGAGCAAGGCCCGGCACAGCGCCGCGCTCTCGGCGCGGCGGCCGACGTAGTACGCGGCGACCGCCTGTTCGTCACGGGCACGCCACTGGTAGACCGAGCGGTCGACGAACAGCGCGTCGTCCGGCTGCGCATGCGCGGCGGCGGCGCATGCATGTAGATACGCGCTGCCGTAGCGGCCACGCAGGCGCAGGTAGCGCGCCAGATCACAAAGCGGCTCGGCGCGCGTCGGCCGCGTGTCGTAGGCGCCGAGGTAGGCGTCGATCACGGTGGCCTCCTCGTGTCCGAGCGCCTCGTGCAGCAGGGCGATCTGGTAGCGCGCGTACCAGACCTCCTCGTCCCATCCGCCCATCGCGGCGCGGCGCCGGTAGGCCGCCAGCGCCGGTTCGCGCTGGCCCGCGTCGCGCAGGCTCTGCGCGTAGTAGAAGACGTAGCGGGCGTTGTCCGGCTCGGTGCGCAACGCCGCTTCGAGCACACGCGCATCCTCGGTGTACTTCTCGTGCTGCGGGCGCCGGCTGCGCGCGCCGTCGGGCACGGCGCGCACGCGCAGGCCGTCGAGCACGTCGACCGCGACCATCGGCTCGGTCGCCGGATACTCGTGCAGCACGCCGTGCCAGCGCCACGGCACGTCGTGCCGCAGCAGCTTGGCGCACAGGTACTCGACCGAACCGCCGTGCTGGTAGATGCGCAGGTAATAGCCGGGCGCGTCCAGCGCGCTGGGCCAGGCGTATCGCGGGTCGAGTTCGACGACCTCGTCGGCGTCGACGATCAGCGCGTACCGGCCGTACGCGCGCGCCAGCTCCAGCGCCTGGTTGCGGTTGGTCGCGAAATCGACCCAGGGCCGCTCGATCAGCCGGCCCGGCAGGTCGCCGAGCAGCTCGCCGATGCGGGCCTGGGTACCGTCGCCGGACCCGGTGTCGACGATCGCCCAGGCGCCGATCAGCGGACGCACCGCCTCGATGCAGCGCGCGATGACGGCGCTTTCGTTGCGCACGATCATGCTCAGGCAGATCGAGCCGGCGAACGGCAGGCGCTGCGGCGGTGCGGCGGCGATCGGCATCGGTCGGTCCCCGGAAAGGCCAGTGCGCGATCGTAATGAGGCGCAGGACGGGCCGGCAACGCATGCGCACGGTCACCGGTCGCGGCTATGATGCGCCGGCAGCCAACCGAGGACGCCCCGATGCCGAGCCGACCGATCCGTCTCCGTACCGCCCCGACGCAGGCGCCTGCCGCCGCGCTGACCGGACTGCTGCTCGCCGTGGCGGCCGGCGGCGTCCAGGCCGGTACCGCGGCCACGCTGCGCATCGGCGGCGGCACGCTCTACGTGCCCGGCACGATCGCCAACGCCGAGGTGCTCGCCGAAGGCGGCACGCTGGCCGGCGACGGCAGCGTGCTCGGTGCGGTCGTGCTCGGCGCCGGCGGTGCGCTGGCGCCCGGTCCGCTGGCCGGCGCCGGCACGATCAGCGCCGCTTCGCTGAACTGGCAGCCCGGCGCAGGCGTGCGTCACCGGCTCGGCAGCGGCGACGCCGACTCGGACCACACCGCGCTGTCGGGCACGCTGACGCGCTCGGGCAGCGGCGCCTATCTGTTCGCGTTCGACGACGCCGACACGCTGCCGACCGCCGGCACCACCTACACGCTGATGAGCTTCGCGGCGCAGAGCGGCTTCAGCGCGAGCGATTTCAGCTACAGCTACAGCGGCGCGGCGCCGGCCTTGAACGGCGAGTTCGTGCTGACCGACGGTGCCCTGCTGTTTCACGTGACCAGCCTGCCGGTCGGCCTGCAGTCGTTCACGGTCGACTGATCGCCGTGCGCGGTTGCGGCCGCCGCGCGTCGGCCCCATCTGCGTGATCTCCGTCCGCTGCGGGCCCGGCCCGACCCCATGCCGCTGACCGCGCCACCGCTGTCGCTGTACGTGCACATTCCCTGGTGCGTCAGGAAATGTCCGTATTGCGACTTCAACTCGCACGCCGTGCGCGACGGCCTCCCGCAGGAGGCCTACGTCGACGCGCTGCTCGACGACCTCGACCGCGACCTCGCCGATTTCGGCGCGGCCGCGGCCGGCCGTCCGCTGAGCAGCATTTTCTTCGGCGGCGGCACGCCGAGCCTGTTCGCGCCGGCCGCGATCGCCCGCATCCTCGACGGCGTCGCCGCGCGTCTGGCGGTCGCGCCGGGTGCCGAGGTCACGCTCGAGACCAATCCCGGCACGGTCGAGCACGGCCGTTTCGACGGCTACCGCACGGCCGGCGTCAACCGGATCAGCTTCGGCGTGCAGAGCTTCGACGATGCGATGCTGAAGCGGCTCGGCCGCATCCACTCGGTCGGCGAGGCCGAGCAGGCGATCGCGCAGGCGCGCGCGGCCGGCATCGAGAACTTCAACATCGACCTGATGTACGCGCTGCCGCAGCAGGACCTGGCCGGCGCGCTGGCCGACGTCGAGCGCGCGATCGCGCTGGCGCCGCCGCATCTGTCGCACTACCAGCTGACGCTGGAGCCGAACACGCTGTTCGCGTCGCGGCCGCCGCCGCTGCCGGACGGCGACGCGGCCTGGGACATGCAGGAGCGCTGCCAGCAGCGCCTCGCCGAGGCCGGCTACGGGCAGTACGAGGTCTCGGCCTATGCACGCCCGGGCCATCAGGCCACGCACAACCTCAACTACTGGCGGTTCGGCGACTATCTCGGCATCGGTGCCGGCGCGCACGGCAAGCTGACCGACGCGGCCGCCGGCACGATCCGCCGCCGCGCCAAGCAGCGCACGCCGCGCGCGTACCTCGCGCATGCAGCCGGCGCGCGCCGCATCGCCGAGGACGTGACGATCGCGGCGACCGACCTGCCGTTCGAGTATGCGATGAACGCGTTGCGCCTGATCGACGGCGTGCCGGTTGAGGCGTTCGCCGCGCGCACCGGCCTGCCGGACGCGGCGATCACCGCGCCGCTGGCGGCCGCGCGCCGCCAAGGCTGGCTCGACGAGGCGCCCGGCCTGCTGCGCGCCAGCGACGACGGCCAGCGCTTCCTCAACGATCTGATCGCCCTGTTCCTGCCGGAGGACCGCCATGCTTGAAGCGGTGCTGATCCATTGCCCGTACTGCGGCGAGGGCTTCGAGACGACGGTCGACTGCTCGGCCGGCTCCCAGGCCTACGTCGAGGACTGCGCGATCTGCTGCCGGCCGATCGAGCTGCGCATCCGCGTCGACGAGGACGGCGGCCTGATCGACGTCGACGCGGCGACCGATCGCGACTGAGCGCGCAGGCCGCCGCCGGCCGCGCCGATCCTCATGCGGACCGGCGTTCGCGGTCACGTGCCGCCGCGCGCTCGTGCGCGTCGCCGCACGCAGCGGATCAGACCGACGGCGCCGCACCGCCGAGCGCGTCGAACAGCCAGACGCGCGCGGCCTGCCAGTGCCGCTTGACGGTCGCCGGCGACTGCTCGAGCACCTGGCCGGTCTCCTCGATGCTGAGCCCGCCGAAGTAGCGCAGCTCGACGATGCGGGCCTTGACCGGATCGATGCGCTCGAGCCGGCCCAGGGCCTCGTCGAGGTCGACCAGGTCGAGCGCCTCGTCGGCCGCGGCCTCCAGGCCGCTCAGCGTGATGCGCTCACCGCCGTCGCGCTTGGCCGCGTTGCGGCGCCGCGCGTGGTCGATCAGGATCTCGCGCATCAGCCGTGCGGCGACCGCGAGCAGATGGCCGCGGTCCTCGCCCGGCAGCGCCGGCGCGCCGATCAGGCGCAGCCAGGCCTCGGCGACGAGCGCGGTCGGCTGCAGCGTATGGCCGCCACGCTCGCGCCGGAACGCCTGCTCGGCGAGGCGATGCAGCTCCGGGTACAGCAGTGCGGCCAGCCGGTCGCGCGCGCCGGTGTCGCCGCCGCGCCAGTCCAGGAGGAGTTGGGTCACCGCCACGCTCATCGTGCCAGTGTAGAGCCTGTGGCCGCGCGATCCAGTCCCGGCCGGCCCGGGCTGGCGTGTCGAGCCAGGCGCACCATCGGGCATCGCGCCGCGCACCGGCGATGCGCCTGAAGCGGCCCCAGCCGTCCGGCTGGCGCGCCCGGCAAAACGGCCTACACTGCCGCGGCCCGCGGCGACCGGGGAGGGCGCATGGATCTGACGATCGAAGTCGAGGCGATGCGCGTGCTCGAGGCCGCGCTGGCGCAGCCGGAGGCCGAGCGTCCGGCCTGGCTCGCCGCACAGGCGCTGCCGCCCGCGGTGGCCGCGCGCGTACGCGCCCTGCTCGGCCGGGCTGCGCCGCACGAGGGATTTCTCGATCCGCCGGCTGCGCGGCCGCTGCCGGCGATCGCCGGTCTGCCGGCACCGGGCGAATCGGTCGGGCCGTGGCGCCTGCTGCGCGAGCTCGACGCCGGCGGCATGGGCGTGGTGTTCCTGGCCGAGCGCACCGACGGCGCGTATCAGCGCCAGGTGGCGGTTAAGTTCGTGCGGACCGACCATCTGCTGTTCGCCGGCGAGCGGCGGCGCGAGCTGATCGCGCGCTTCGAGAACGAGCGCGTCCTGCTCGCGCGCGTGGATCATCCCAACGTCGCGCGGATCCTCGACGGCGGCAGTCTCGACGGCCTGCCGTATCTGGTCATGGACTACGTCCAGGGCGATTCGCTGCTGGTCCATTGCGAGCGGCAGCGCCTCGACACGCGGGCGCGCCTCGCGCTGTTCTGCAAGGTCTGCGACGGTGTCCAGGCCGCGCATCGGCATCTGATCGTCCATCGCGATCTCAAGCCCGGCAACGTCCTGGTCGGTGCCGACGGCGAGCCGCGCCTGCTCGATTTCGGCATCGCGCGGATGCTCGACGCCGGCACCGACGCCGAGCGCGCGACGACCGGCACCGGCCTGCTCGCGCTGACGCCGGCCTATGCCAGCCCCGAGCAGCTGCGGCTGGAACCGCCGACGACCGCCTCGGACGTCTACTCGCTCGGCGTGATCCTCTACGAGCTCCTGACCGGCACGCGGCCGTACCGGCTGGACGGACTCAGCCCGGCCGAGATCGAGCGTGTCGTCTGCGACACCGCGCCGGTGCCGCTGCGTCAGGCGCGCGCGGCGACGCGGGCGGCCGACGCCGCGCGCGAGGCGCGGCCGGCGTTCGCGGCCGATCTGGAGCGCATCGTCGCCCGCGCGATGCACAAGGCGCCGGAGCGCCGCTACGGCTCGGCGCAGGCGCTGGCCGACGATCTGCGCCGTCATCTGGCCGGCCGGCCGGTGCAGGCGCATCCGGACTCGCTCGGCTACCGCATCGGCAAGTTCGTCGGCCGCCACCGGCTGGTCTGCGCGGCCGGCGCGCTGGCCGCGGTCGCGGTGCTCGCAGCCGGCGCCGTCGCGATCTGGCAGGCCGCCGAGGCGCATCGCGCGGCGGCCGACACCGCGGCCGTCAATGCGTTCCTGATCGACGTGCTGAAGACCTCCAATCCGTACATGAGCGGCGAGGAGATCAGCCTCAGCGAGGCGCTGACGACTGCGGCCGGCAAGGTCGAGGAACGCTTCGGCGACCGCGCCGATCTCGCCGTCGGCGTGCGCAGCGCGCTCGGCGAGAGCATGCGCGCGACCGGCCGTCTCGACGCAGCCGAGTTCCAGCTGCAGCGCGCATTGGCCGACGCCGAAGCACTGTTCGGCGCCGACGATCCGCGCAGCGTGGCCGCGCTGGCGTCGATGGCCAGCCTGCGCAAGGATCAGGGCCGCTACGAGGACGCGCAGCGCCTGTTCGACGAGGCGCTGGCGCGGCTCGAGCGCAGCGGCCGCACGCGCGACGCGATCTACGGCAACGTGCTCAACGATGTCGGCGTGATGCATCTGGTCCGCGAGGATTTCGCGCGCGCGACGCCTTATCTGGAGCGTGCGGTCGCCGCCGACGCCGACGGCCTCGAGCCGGTCTCGGCCGATCAGCGTGCGCGCACGCTGGCGAACCTCGCACAGGCGGTCGGTGCGCGCGGCACCGGCGATCTGGCGCGTGCCGACGCGCTGTACAGCCAGGCGCAGCCGGTGCTCGAGGCGGCCTATCCGGACGGCAGTCCGCATCTGGCGGTGATCCTCAACAACCGGGCGCGTCTGGCCTGGGTGCGCGGCGATCGCGACACCTCGATCGCGCTGCAGGCGCGCGCGGTCGCGATGCACCGCCGCGCATTCCGCGGCGACCACGAGATGGTCCTGGTGCCGATGACGAACCTGGCGCGCCAGGCGCTCGCGCTCGGCCGTCTCGACCAGGCCGAGGCGGTGGCCGAAGAGGCCGTCGCGATGGCCGAGCGTCTCTATCCGGACGGACGCAGCCACTACCGGCTCAACGCGCTGGCCGCGCTGGCCGGCACGCGGCTCGCGCAGGGCCGCGACGCCGAGACGGCCGCGCTGCTGCTGCGCCTGCAGACGCCGCCGGACGCGCTCGCGCAGGCGCCGGCCTCGACGCGCGACTACGCTGCCGAACTCGGCGCGCAGCTGTGCCGCGACGGCCGCTACGCGGCGGCGCCGTGCGCGGCGGCCGCGCGCTGAACCGGCCGGGCGCCGCATGCGCCGCGCGCAGGCTTTGCTATCGTGAGGCCTCCGTCCGCCGCCGCCCGCTGATGATCTTCGAAGGCTCCGACCGTTACGTCGCCACCGCCGACCTCCAGCTCGCGGTCAACGCCGCGATCACGCTGCAGCGGCCGCTGCTGATCAAGGGCGAGCCCGGCACCGGCAAGACCCTGCTGGCCGAGGAGATCGCACGCAGTCTCGACGCGCCGCTGTACGCCTGGCACGTCAAGTCCACGACCAAGGCGCAGCAGGGCCTGTACGAGTACGACGCGGTCGGCCGCCTGCGCGATTCGCAGCTCGGCGATGCGCGCGTGCACGACATCGCGCACTACATCCGGCGCGGACCGGTCTGGCACGCGTTCGACGCCGAACGCCGCGCGGTGCTGCTGATCGACGAGATCGACAAGGCGGACCTGGAGTTTCCGAACGACCTGCTGCAGGAACTGGACCGCATGACGTTCCACGTGCACGAGACCGGCCAGACCGTCGCCGCGCGGCAGCGGCCGGTCGTCGTGATCACGTCGAACAACGAGAAGGAGCTGCCCGACGCGTTCCTGCGCCGCTGCTTCTTCCACTACATCGCGTTCCCGGACCGCGCGACGCTCGAGCGCATCGTCGCCGTGCATCATCCGGGCATTGCGGCGGATCTGGTCCGCCACGCGCTGGAGATGTTCTTCGAGCTGCGCGAGGTGCCCGGCCTCAGGAAGAAGCCCTCGACCTCGGAGCTGATCGACTGGCTCAAGCTGCTGCTGGCCGATTCGCTGTCGGCCGCGGCCTTGCGCGAACGCGATCCGGCCAAGGCGATCCCGCCGCTGTACGGCGCCCTGATCAAGAACGAGCAGGACGTGCAGCTGCTCGAGCGCCTGGCCTTCATGCACCGCCGGCAGAGCCGCGGCTAGACGATGGCCCGCGCCGCGCAGGCCGGTCCCGACGCGCGGCGGCGGCCGTGCTGATCGGTTTGTTCGACGCGCTGCGCACGGCGCGCGTGCCGGTCACGCTGCGCGAATGGCTGGACCTGATGGCCGCGCTCGAGGCCGGTTTCGCGTTCGCCGACGTCGAGGCCTTCCATGCGCTGGCGCGCGCGATCCTGGTCAAGGACGAACGCCACTACGACCGCTTCGACCGCGCGTTCGGCGCGTATCTGTCGGCCGCGCAGTCGATCGCGCCGGAGACGCTGGCGCAGGTACCGGAGGACTGGCTGCGCGCGCAGTTCGCACGTGAGTTCAGCGACGAGGAGAAGGCCCGCGTCGAGGCGCTCGGCGGCCTCGACGCGCTGATCGAGACGTTCCGCCGGCGGCTGGCCGAGCAGACCGGGCGCCACGCCGGCGGCAACCGCTGGATCGGCACCGGCGGCACCAGCCCATTCGGCGCGGCCGGCCATCATCCCGGCGGCATCCGCCTCGGTCCGGCCGGCGGCGGGCGCATGGCGGCCAAGGTCTGGGAGCGGCGCAGCTATCGCAATCTGGACGGCGACGCGGAACTCGGGCCGCGCAATCTCAAGCTGGCGCTGCGCCGCCTGCGCCGGTTCGCGCGCGAGGGCGCGGCCGAGGAGCTCGATCTGGACGCGACGGTCGCGGCGACCGCACGCGACGGCGGCCTGCTCGACGTGCGGCTGCGCCCCGAGCGCCGCAACGCGGTCAAGCTGCTGCTGTTCCTCGACGTCGGCGGCTCGATGGACGAGCACGTCGCCGCCTGCGAGGCGCTGTTCGGCGCGGCGCGGTCCGAGTTCAAGCGGCTCGAGCACTACTACTTCCACAACTTCGTCTACGACCACGTCTGGACCGACAACCGCCGCCGCGAATCGCAGCGCACGCCGACACTGGACCTGCTGCGCCGCTACGGCGCCGATCATCGCGTCGTCTTCGTCGGCGACGCGGCGATGGGGCCGTACGAGGTCACCGAGCCCGGCGGCAGCGTCGAGTACTGGAACGAGGAAGCCGGCGCGGTCTGGTTCGGCCGCATCACGGCGCATTTCCCGAAGCTGGTCTGGATCAATCCGACGCCGGCTTCGCACTGGCATTACGCGGCGTCGACGGGGTTGGTGCGTGAGCTGGTCGAGCGGCGCATGTATCCGTTGACGACGGATGGGTTGGCGGCTGCGATGGGGGTTTTGGCGCGCTGAGCGCGGGGGCGCTTTTCGGTTTTTTCCATGTCTTTCATGGAGGGGCGGAAGGACTGGGGTGCGGAGCGATCTGGTGCTTCTGATTTCTCCCTCGATTTTTTCCGGGGGTGTTTTTGAAGACCCCGAATCAAAGCCAAGGCGGAGAGCAAGAGCTTCCGCTCGCTGCGCGAGCGGGTGACTTTTCTCTTGGGAAAAGTCTCGCCCAGGCACGCTGCCCCAACTCGCTGACGCTCAGACACGGGGCAGCTCTTCGGCCTGGACGACCTGCGATGCTCGGCTCGCTTTAGGCGCACCAACGGCGAAGAGCGAGAGCAACGGCAACGGCAACGGCGACAGCAACGGCGACAGCGACAGCGACAGCGACAGCGACAGCAACAGCAACAGCGACAGCGGCAACCGGTGATGACGGGGGCGGGGTGGGCGTCGGGTGTGGGCGGTCGATGCGGGAACGGTGTTCAAGAAAAACACATCGGCCTTGCGCGGCTTCAGGGCGATGCGATGGGGTCGAGTGCGAGCAGGTCGCGCTCGATTGCGAAGACGTGCGGATCGTCGGCTTCGAGCGCGCGCAGCGCTTCGGCCAGCCGCAGCAGGTAGTCGCGGTTCGGTCCGCTCGGTCCGGCGGCCGTTGCGACGTGACGCGCAATCGCGGCCTCCGATGCCGGGCCCAGATAGGCGGCGTTGGCCGGGTCGGCGATGTAGACCAGGCCTTCGGTGCTGCTGCCGTCGTCGAAGCCGAGCGTGACGCGGCGGCGCAGATAACCGTTCTTCTCGCGGTGGTCCAGATACGCGAACACGTCGGGCGTGATCCGATAGGCCACGCCGACGCAGACCGCGCCGGGCATCTCGATCAGCGTCGCGACGCGGCCGGGCGCTTCGGGCGTGCCGCGGTGGTCGTGCGAGCCCTGCCAGAAACGGCGCGTCCAGCCCTCGACGCGCGCGCGGCGGCGGGCCAGATACGCGAAGTCGGCCTTGTAGATCAGTGAGCCGTAGCCGAACAGCCACAGCTGCGGCTCGCGCTCGAACAGGCGCATCTCACGGTTGATCGCAGTCGTATCGGTCGACATCGGGCGGGGCACTGCGGGACTTAAAACGATCTTAAAGCCGGCGCCGCAAGGTGACGAGCAACATCCGCCGCGGAGATGTCCGATGTCGCTACACGTCCTGGCCCCGCCTTCACGTCCATCCGGCGAGCGGGCGTGTGTCCAGTCCGCCGCGACCCCGCCGCATCTGCGAACCGCACGGGTCACGCGCACCGATGCGGCCGTGCTGTCGAGGCTGATCGGCGAACACGCCCTCGCGCGCGTGGCCGCCGCGCCGGTGCCGGCACGGACCGAGCTGACCGAGGCGCTGTTCGAGCCGCCGCTGCGCGCCTGGGCCTGGCTGGCCTGGGTGGACGGCGCGCCGGCAGGTTACGCCGGCGCGACCGCGAGCTTCTGCTGGTCCGAGCAGGCCTACTTTCTCGCCGTCGACGTGGTGTACGTGCGACCGGGCCTGCACCGCGACACGATCGTCGGTGCGCTGCTGGCACAGGCACGCTGGACCGCGCGCCAGCTCGGCTGCAGCCATCTGCAATGGCAGCTGCCGTCCGATCTCGAGCCGCCCGTGGCGGTCGGCGCACGGCCGGCGACGGCGAGGCTGTACCGGCTGCCGCTCGACGCCGGCTGACCGGCACGTTCCGGCGCATCCGATACTTCAAGATGATTGAAGTATCGGATGCGCTCGGCTATCGTGCGCCGATGTCCCGCCCGTTCCGGCATCCGCCCGCCAGTGCGTTCGACATCGACGCCGTCCTGCACGCGCTGTCCGATCCGGTGCGGCGCGGCGTCATGGTCAAGCTGCTCGGCTGCGAGGGCCTGAGCTGTTCGAAGGCCTGCACCGACCTCTCCCCGTCGACGATCTCGTTCCACCACCGCGTCCTGCGCGAGGCCGGCCTGATCCGCTCCGAGAAACGCGGCGTGGAGGTCATCAACCGCGCGCGCAAGGCCGAGGTCGACGCGCGCTTCCCGGGCCTGCTCGACGCGATCCTGCGTCATCACGACGGCGGCTGACGCGCGCGTTCTCCTCCCACCCCACCAGGAGTTTCCGATGGAATACAGAAGACTCGGCCGGTCCGGCCTCAAGGTTCCCGTGCTCAGCCTCGGCACCGGCACGTTCGGCGGCGTCGGCGACATGTTCGCCAAATGGGGCAGCACCGACGTCGCCGAGGCGACGCGTCTGGTCGACGTCTGCCTCGAGGCCGGCCTCAACTTCTTCGACACCGCCGACGTCTACTCGGCCGGCGCGTCCGAGGAAATCCTAGGCCAGGCGATCAAGGGCCGCCGCGACCAGGTGCTGATCTCGACCAAGGCGACCTTCACGACCGGCAAGGGCCCCAACGACAAGGGCTCCTCGCGCTTCCACCTGGTCAAGGCGGTCGAGGCCAGCCTGCGCCGGCTCGGCACCGATCACATCGACCTGTACTTCATGCACGGCTACGACGCGCTGACGCCGCCGGAGGAAGTGCTCGGCGCGCTCGACGATCTGGTCCGCGCCGGCAAGATCCTCTACATCGGCTGCTCGAACTTCTCCGGCTGGCACGTCATGAAGGCACTGGCGACGTCCGAGCGTCACGGCCTGGCGCGCTACGTCGCCTATCAGGGCTACTACTCGCTGGTCGGCCGCGACTACGAGTGGGAGCTGATGCCGCTGGCGCTCGAGGAAGGGCTCGGCACGATGGTCTGGAGTCCGCTCGGCTGGGGCCGCCTGACCGGCAAGATCCGGCGCGGCCAGGCCGCCAGCGGCGGACGCATCGGCGCCGGCGGCGACAAGGGCGGCCCGCAGGTCGACGAGGAGTATCTGTACACGGTCGTCGACGCGCTCGACGCGGTCGCGCGCGAGACCGGCAAGAGCGTGCCGCAGATCGCGCTGAACTGGCTGCTGCAGCGGCCGAGCGTCGCCAATGTCGTGATCGGCGCGCGCAACGAGGAACAGCTCAGGCAGAACCTCGGTGCGCTCGGCTGGACGCTCGATCCGACCCACGTCGCCGCGCTCGATGCGGCGAGCCAGCGCACGCCGATCTATCCGTACTGGCATCAGCGCGACTTCGACGAGCGCAACCCGAAGCCGACGCGCTGGTGACCTGGGCGACGCAGCCGCTGCACCGGCGGCTGTGACCGCTCCGGCGGACGCCGGCCCGGCACCGATCGAGCACGGGAAGACCCCCACCGATGCTCGATCGGTGGCGGTCTTCCCGTCACGGTGTCCGATCGATGCGCCGAGTCGCCCGGGTTCTCGCGGCCGCCACGCCGGGCGCGCGGGCCGAGGACCGGCTCGGCCGACGGTTTCGAGTCGCCCTGGGTGTCCGGCTACACCGTCGGCTACCGGCGCGATCGGTAGCCGGATGCCTCAGCCGTGGCGTTTGCCGCGCAGGCGCTGGACGCCTTCGACGACCGCCAGCACGACGATGCCGATCGCGATGCCGACCAGCGCATTGCCGAGCATCGAGACCAGGCCGCCGAGCACGCCGTTCTCGGGCGTCAGATGTGCGATCGCATGATGGATCGGCGCGATCGCATGGACGAGGATGCCGCCGCCGACCAGGAACATCGCCGCGGTGCCGGCGACCGACAGCGTCTTCATCAGCCACGGCGTGCTGCGCAGCAGGCCGCGGCCGAACGCGCGGACCGCGCGCCGCAGCACACCGTCGCCGGGGCGGCCGGCCAGATGCAGGCCGGCGTCGTCGAGCTTGACGATGCCGGCGACCAGGCCGTACACGCCGACCGTCATCAACAGGCCGATCGCGACCAGGGTGCCGATGCGCGCCTGCAGCGAGGCCTCGGCGACCGCGCCGAGCGAGATCACGATGATCTCGGCCGACAGGATGAAGTCGGTGCGGATCGCGCCCTTGATCTTGTCCTTCTCGTACGCGACCAGATCGACCGAGGCATCGGCTGCGGCGCTCCTGAGTTCGGCCTGCTCGTGCTCGGTGTCGGCGCGGTGCAGGAACCGGTGCGCGAGCTTCTCGACGCCCTCGTAGCAGAGGAACGCGCCGCCGACCATCATCAGCGGTGTGACCGCCCACGGCGCGAACGTGCTGATCAGCAGCGCGGCGGGGACCAGGATCGCCTTGTTGACGAGCGACCCCTTGGCGACCGCCCAGACCACCGGCAGCTCGCGATCGGCACGGACGCCGGTGACCTGTTGCGCATTGAGCGCGAGATCGTCGCCGAGTACGCCGGCGGTCTTCTTCGCCGCCACCTTGGTCATGACCGACACGTCGTCGAGCAGGGTGGCGATGTCGTCGATCAGGGCGAGCAGGCTGGAACCGGCCATCGGGGCGTCGACTATGGGAAGGGCGTGCGATTCTCGCATTGCCGGGGCCGTCGCGGCGAGGCGTCGTCGCGCGAACCATGCCGGCGCCCGGCCGGGACGTCCGGAACGGAAGCGTTACCGGTGCTGCATCGGCCACCGCCAACGGCGGCGCGACGATTCGGTGCCGGCTGCCCCGGCGCTGCATCGCTCAGGCGGCGCGCCGCCGTGTCGCCTCAGGCCTTCTTGAGGAACTCGGTGCGCAGCACCAGGCCCTTGACCTTCTCGGCGTTGCACTCGATCAGGTCTTCGTCGTCGGTCAGCCGGATGTTGCGGATCAGCGTGCCGCGCTTGAGCGTGACCGAACTGCCCTTGACCTTGAGGTCCTTGATGACGAGGACCGAATCGCCGTCGGCCAGGGCGGTGCCGTTGCTGTCTTTGACGTTCATGCGGGAGAAAACCGGAGAGGAGGCGCGCAGCGGCGGGGCGGCGAGTATAGCGGCGCGTGCCGCGTCGCCGCGTGCCGGCCTCAGCGGCGCGGCGGCTTGGCCAGCGCGATGATCAGTTCGCGCGCCAGCTTGCGCTGGCTCGCCGGCAGGCCGAGAAACGCCTCGATCGCCGCGCGGTCCTGGCGGTCGGCGGTCGCCAGCCACGACGGCAGCGCGGCCTCCTGGACACGCGAGCGGCGCGACGCCCGGTCGCCGAAGCGCAGCACCTGCGGTTCCATGTGCAGCAGATCGGCCAGCACCTGCAGCTTGTCCTGGGTCGGAATCGACTTGCCGCCCATCCAGCGCGAGACCGCCTGGAAGCTCACCGACCGTCCCCAGTAGCTGGCATTGAACTCGCGCTCGAGCACCGACGGGCGCTCGGCCATGCCGCGGGCGCGCATGCCTGCGCGCAGGCGCTCGGAAAATTCACGCTTCTCCTGGCTCATGGAACCGGAACTTACGTTCTGGTCCGGGACACGATTGAACGATCGTTTTCACGATGACTGAAAGTATCGATTTCAGTCAGGTGCGCTCACGGCGCCGTTCAATCGATCACGCGCACCTCGAGTGCGTCGTGACCCTGCGCGTAGCGCTCGCGCTCGGCGCGGCAGTACGCGCTGCCCATCGCGAACTTGCGGCAGATCGCCGGCCGCTGCGCGTAGATGCTGCAGCACATGTTCACGTGGTCGAGCGCGGCGCACCAGCCGTCCTCGCCGCGCGCCATGACGGTCAGGCCCTTCGGATCGTGCGCGAGGAAATGGTCGGGCACCCGGTCGCCCGGCAGCACGACGACGGTCAGCCGGCAGCACACCGCATCGCAGGCCGTGCACGAGACGCTCGGATCGATCTCGGTATCGTCCAGGACGTGTTCGTCGCTCATCGGCCGATGCGCTCCGTGGCCGAGGTCGCGTTGCCGCGCAGGTAGCTCAGCGTGCGGCCGCGGAACGGCGCGGCCTCGCCCGAGGTGAACGTGTGGCGTGCTTCGTTGAGGCGATAGCCCTGTTCGGCGAGCACGCGGCTGAGGGCGCCGTTGTGGCCGCGGCCGGGATCGGTGATCAGCACCTCGGCGTCGGCCTGCGCATGGCGCCGCATCAGTGCGCCGAGCTGATCGGCCTGTCCGCGCTCGTAGAGCACGTCGCTGCCGATGATCAGATCGAAGCGTCCGAGCGTGGCGTCGGGCAGCGACCACGGCAGATCGCGGTAGACGATCGGCGCCAGTGCGTTCAGCCGCGCATTGTGGTCGAGGAAGGCGCGCGCCAGTGGGTGGTGGTCGCTGGCGACCACGTCGGCGCGGCGATGCTGGAGCACCAGGCTGGACAGGCCCAGTCCGCAGCCGACTTCAAGGATGCGCTTGCCGTCGACGTCGGAGCCGGCCATCGCCTCGGCCAGTGCACGCCCGGCCGGCCAGACCTGGCCGAACAGGCTCCATTGCGCGCTCGAGATGCCGGCGCGCGCGGCCTCGCCGCCGGGGTCGGCGAACTGCTGCAGATCGCTCAGCGCGCGGATGCGATAGCGACGACCGCCCAGGCGGACGGTGAACTGACGGGTGGTGTAGCCCGGCATCGGTTTGGACTCCCGCGGTAGAGGATCGGCACGCCCGGGAGCGGGCGAGGAGGGGAGCGAAACGGCGACGAGAGACCGGCCGGGCGAGTCGCGCGGGACATGTGGCGCCGTCATCTTACGCCGTTCGCACCGCGGCGACGGGCAGGGCTTTCGTCACGGGCCGGCGGCGCGACCTGCGCGTTATGCTCGATTCAGTCCCGACTCGCGGTCGCCGATGCGATCGCCCTGATGAGGAGTTGCCGCCGCATGATGTTCAGACTCTCAGCGGTCGTGCTGGCGCTCGGCGCCGGCTCGGTCCACGCGATCGACCTGGCCGACACGCGCATGCTCAGCGCGCCGGCCGTTCATGGCGACCGCCTCGCGTTCGCCTACGACAACGACCTGTGGCTGGCTGCGCGCAACGGCGGCGCGGCACGGCGCCTGACCCAGGCGGCCGGCCAGGAGACGGCGCCGCGCTTCTCGCCGGATGGCCAGTGGCTGGCTTTCAGCGCCAACTACGGCGACAACCTCGACGTCTACGTGATGCCGGCCGGTGGCGGCGAAGCGCGCCGGCTGACCTGGCATCCCGGCAACGACGTGGTGCGCGGCTTCACGCCGGACGGCCAGATCCTGTTCCAGTCCGAGGAAGGCCATTTCACGCGGCGGCTGACCTATCTGTACACGGTGCCGGTCGGCGGCGGCGTGCCCAAGCGCCTGCCGGTGCCGTCCGGTTCCAAGGCGGCGCTGTCGCCGGACGGCGGGACGCTGGCCTACACGCCGAATGCCGAGGCGTTCGCGCAGTGGAAGCACTATCGCGGCGGCACGCAGAGCCGCATCTGGCTGATGAACCTGGCCGACTATGCGGTGCGCGAAGTCGCCAAGCCGGCCGGCGGCAGCAACGACACCGACCCGATGTGGATCGGCGACACGCTGTACTTCAATTCCGACCGCGACGGCGAGTTCAATCTCTATCGTTACGACGCGGTCGCCGGCCGGGCGACCGCGCTGACCGCGTTGACCGGCTTTCCGGTGACCTCGCCGAGCGCCGATCGGTCCGGCGTGATCGTGTTCGAGCAGGGCGGCCGTTTGCATCAGGTCGACACGGCGAGCGGCACGGTGGCGCCGATCCGCCTGTCGGTGGTGTCGGACCTGGTCGAGACGCGGCCGCGCCAGGTCTCCGACGTCAAATGGGTGCGCGAGGCGGCCGCCTCGCCGGACCTCAAGCGCATCGCGTTCAACTACCGCGGCGAGATCGTCACGGTGCCGGCCGAGAAGGGCGATCCGCGCCAGCTGACGCGCTCGACCGGCGCCAACGACCACTCGCCGGCCTGGTCGCACGACGGCAGGCGCATCGCCTGGTTTTCCGATGCCGACGGCGAGTACGCGCTGTACGTCGGCGAGCAGGACGGCAGCGGCACGCCGCGTCGCTACGCGCTCGACGGCGCCGGCTATTACGACACGCCGCTGTTCTCGCCGGACGGCAAGCGCATCGCCTATCAGGACAACAGCCAGTCGCTGTGGGTGATCGACCTGGCCAGCGGCCGCACGACCAGGATCGCGTCCGAGCCGGTCTACACGCCGCTGGATCTGATGAGCGCGAACTGGTCGCCCGACTCGCGCTGGCTCGCCTACACGGTGCAGAACGCCGGCCTGATCCAGACCGTCTACGCCTGGTCGGTCGAGAGCGGCCGCTCGCTGCGGCTGACCGACGGCCTGACCGAGATGGTGCAGCCGGTGTTCGATCCGAACGGCGAGTTCCTCTACGTGCTGGCCTCGACCGACGCCGGTCCGCTCAAGGACTGGTTCTCGCAGATCAGCATCGACAATGCGATGCGCCATGGGCTCTATGCGATCACGCTGCGC
Source organism: Rhodanobacter denitrificans (assembly GCA_003241385.1). GTDB lineage: Bacteria > Pseudomonadota > Gammaproteobacteria > Xanthomonadales > Rhodanobacteraceae > Dokdonella > Dokdonella denitrificans_A. The sequence continues at coordinate 8,744 of QFPO01000026.1, read as the reverse complement.
CGCGACGGCCCGAACCCGGTGCCGCCGCAGAGCGACGAGGTCGCCTTGGGTGGAGAGAAGGCGGACGACAAGAACGGCAAGAAGGACGAGGACGGCAAGGACGGCGGGAAGAAGCCGCCGGTCGTGCGCATCGACGCCGAAGGCATCGAGGACCGCATCGTCGCGCTGCCGGTCGGGGAGGCGACGCGGCACGGCCTGGCCGTCGGCGCCAGCGGCGAGATCTTCTTCCTAGAGACGGTCGGCCGCACCTCGTTCGAGGCCTTCGGCGGCGCCGCCGAGCTCAAGCGCTACTCGCTCGAATCGCGCGAGACCAAGACGCTGGCGCGCAACGTCGAGCGCTTCATGCTGTCCGACGACGGCAAGCGCATCGCCTGGCGGATCGGACAGGACTGGTTCGTCGGCGAGGTCAAGGACGAGCTGCCGCAGGGCAAGGGCAAGCTCGCGCTGGACCGCATTTCGGTCGCGGTCGATCCGCGCGCCGAATGGGCGCAGATCCTCGACGACGCCTGGCGCATCAACCGCGACTACTTCTACGCGACCAACTACCACGGCGCCGACTGGAATGCGATGCGCGAGAAGTACCGCGCCTTCCTGCCGCATCTGGCGACGCGCGCCGATCTGGACCGCGTGATCCGCATGATGCTGAGCGAGCTCGCGGTCGGCCACAGCTATCTGTCGCCGGGCGACTACCCGCTGGCGCCGCAGAAGGTGCCCGTCGGCCTGCTCGGCGCCGACTACACGGTCGAGGGCGGCCGCTACCGGTTCGCCAAGGTGCTCGGCGGCCTCAACTGGAATCCGGATCTGCGCTCGCCGCTGCGCACGCCGGGCGTCGAGGTCAAGGCCGGCGAGTATCTGCTGGCGGTCGACGGCGTGCCGCTGCACGCGCCGACCAGCGTCTACGCGCCATTCGAGAACCGTGTCGACCGCCAGGTCCGCCTGACGGTCGGTCCGAGTCCGGACGGCAAGGGCGCGCGCGACGTCGTCGTCGTGCCGGTCGGCGAGGAGCGCGGCCTGCGCTACCTCGACTGGGTCGAGCGCAACCAGCGCTACGTGACCGAGAAGAGCGGCGGCCGCCTGGCCTACGTGCACGTGCCCGACACCGCCGAGAACGGCCACGCCAGTTTCAAACGCTGGTTCTACCCGCAGTCCGACCGCGCCGGCATCGTCGTCGACGAGCGCTTCAACGGCGGCGGTCTGATCGCCGACTACTACATCGACATCCTGCGCCGGCAGCCGATCGCGCACTGGACGCTGCGCTACGGAGACGAGCTGGTCAGTCCGCGCGGCGCGATCTTCGGACCGAAGGTCATGATCACCGACGAGACCGCCGGCTCCGGCGGCGATCTGCTGCCTTGGATGTTCAAGCGCTTCCAGCTCGGACCGGTGGTCGGCAAGCGCACCTGGGGCGGCTTGGTCGGCATCCTCGGCTTTCCGACGCTGATGGACGGCGGCTCGGTGACCGCGCCGAACCTGGCGATCCGCACCGAGGAGGGCTATGCGATCGAGAACGTCGGCGTCCCGCCCGACATCGAGGTCGAGCAGTGGCCGGCCGAGGTCAACGCCGGGCGCGATCCGCAGCTCGATCGCGCGATCGCGGTCGCGCTCGCCGCGCTCGAGCGGCAGCCGTCGCCGTCGACGCAGCGCCAGCCGTTCCCGGTGCGCACGCGCTGAAGGCGCACCGTCGCGGCGTCCGTCACGGGCGTCGCGACCGGTCCGCTGCGACGGGAGGTTCAGGCCGGCCCGGTATCATGCGCCGATGCGCGATCTCGTCTTCGACAATGCCTTCATCCGTGAACTGCCGGCCGATCCGGGCCATGCGCTCGGGCCGCGCCAGGTGCACGGCGCAGCCTACAGCCAGGTCGCGCCGACGTCGGTCGCCGCACCGCGGCTGATCGCCTGGTCGCGCGAGATGGCCGGGCGGCTCGGCCTGTCCGAGGCCGATCTCGCGTCACCCGCGTTCGTGCAGGCCTTCGCCGGCAACCGCCTGCTGCCGGGCATGCAGCCGTATGCGACGAACTACGGCGGTCATCAGTTCGGCCATTGGGCCGGCCAACTCGGCGACGGCCGCGCGATCGCGCTCGGCGAGGCGATCGGCGTCGACGGCGAGCGCTGGGAGCTGCAGCTCAAAGGCGCAGGGCCGACGCCGTACTCGCGCGGCGCCGACGGCCGCGCCGTGCTGCGCTCGTCGGTGCGCGAGTTCCTGTGCAGCGAGGCGATGCATCACCTCGGCGTGCCGACCACGCGCGCGCTGTGTTTGATCGGCACCGGCGAGGCGGTCGTGCGCGACCTGCTCTACGACGGTCATCCGCGCGCCGAACCGGGCGCGATCGTCTGCCGCGCGGCGCCCTCGTTCATCCGCTTCGGCCATTTCGAGCTGCCGGCCGCGCGCGGCGACGGCACGCTGCTCGCGCAGCTGGTCGACTACACGATCGCGCATCACTTTCCGGCACTGACCGGAGCGGCCGACACGCGTCGCGCCGACTGGTTCGGCGAGGTCTGCGCGCGCACGGCGCGCCTGATCGCCGAGTGGATGCGCGTGGGCTTCGTGCACGGCGTCATGAACACCGACAATCTGTCGATCCTCGGCCTGACGATCGACTACGGACCGTACGGCTGGATCGACGACTACGATCCGGACTGGACGCCGAACATCACCGATCGCCAGCACCGGCGCTACCGCTTCGGCCAGCAGCCGGCGGTCGCGTACTGGAACCTGACGCGGCTCGCGCAGGCGCTGTCGGGCCTGTTCGCATCGGCCGAACCGCTGCAGGCCGGACTCGACCGCTACGTCGAGGTCTACGCGGCGGCCGAGCGCGCGACGATCGCCGGCAAGCTCGGCCTGGCCGAGCTGCGCGACGGCGATGCCGAGCTGATGCAGGCGTTCCAGGACTGGATGCGCCTGGCGCAGGTCGACATGACGCTGGCGTTCCGCGCGCTCGCCGAGCTCGATCCGCAGGCGCCCTCGGCGCAGCCGTTCGAGCCGGCCTGCTACGACGCCGCCGCCGCCGAGCGCGGCGCCGCGACGCTGCGCGACTGGCTTGCGCGCTATGCGGCGCGGCTCGCGACCGATCCGCAATCGCCTGCGCAGCGCCGAGCGCTGCTCGTCGCGAACAATCCGCGCTACGTGCTGCGCAACTACCTCGCGCAGCAGGCGATCGACCGTGCCGAGGCCGGCGACGTGGACGGCATCGCCGAACTGCTCGAGGTCATGCGCCGTCCGTACGAGGACCAGCCCGGCCGCGAGGCCTATGCGGTGCGACGGCCGGACTGGGCGCGCGACCGGCCCGGCTGCTCGATGCTCTCGTGCAGTTCGTGAGTCGCGCCGGCGCGGCGCCGTGCGCGACGGCTTCTTCGCGGCCGCTGCGCGCAACGCCTAGAATGCCGGCATGGCATTGATCACTCTCAACGCCGTCGACTACGGCGTCGGCGGCCCCTTGCTGTTCGACAAGGCCGACTTCTCGATCGAACCGGGCGAGCGCGTCGCGTTGATCGGCCGCAACGGCGTCGGCAAGTCGACGCTGCTGCGCCTGCTCGCCGGCGAGATCCAGGCCGACGACGGCGACATCCGCCGCCAGGACGGCCTGCGCATCGCGCGGCTCGAGCAGGAGGTGCCCGAAGGCACCGACGGCAGCGTGTTCGACGTGGTCGCTGCCGGCTTCGGGGAGATCGGCGTGCTGCTGGCGCGTTTTCATCGCCTGGCCCACGCCGACGACGTCGACGCCGAGGCGCTCGGCGCCGTGCAGGCGCGCATCGAGGCCGGGCAGGGCTGGGACGTCGAGCGGCGCGTCGAGGAGACGCTGAGCCGGCTCGGCCTCGACGGCGCGGCGGTGTTCGGCCGGCTCTCCGGCGGCATGAAGCGCCGCGTGCTGCTGGCACGCGCGCTGGTCGCCGGGCCGGACCTGCTGCTGCTCGACGAGCCGACCAACCATCTGGACATCGAGGCGATCGACTGGCTCGAGCGGTTCCTGCTCGGCTGGTCCGGCAGCCTGGTGTTCGTGACGCACGATCGCCGCTTCCTGCGTGCGCTGGCCACGCGCATCGTCGAGATCGACCGCGGCCGCCTCAGCAGCTGGCCCGGCGACTGGGACAACTATCTGCGCCGCCGCGAGGAACGCCTCAACGCCGAGGCGCAGGAACTGGCGCGCTTCGACAAGCTGCTCGCGCAGGAAGAGGTCTGGATCCGGCAGGGCATCAAGGCGCGCCGCACGCGCGACGAAGGCCGCGTGCGGCGGCTCGAGGCGATGCGCCGCGAGCGCGCCGCACGCCGCGAGCAGGTCGGCCGGGTGCGCATGGAGGCCGGCGCGGCCGAGAGCTCCGGGCGCCGCGTGATCCAGGCGCGCGAGGTCTCGTTCGGCCACGGCGCGACCGACCTGATCCGCGATTTTTCGACGACGATCCTGCGCGGCGACCGGATCGGTCTGATCGGGCCCAACGGCAGCGGCAAGACGACCCTGCTCAAGCTGCTGCTCGGACAGCTCGCGCCGCGCAGCGGCGAGATCGTGACCGGATCGAACCTGCAGATCGCGTACTTCGACCAGTACCGCGCGAGCCTGCGCGAGGACTGGAACGCGCTCGACAACGTCGCCGAGGGGCGCGAGTTCATCGAGGTCGGCGGACGCCGCAAGCACGTGCTCGGCTATCTGCAGGATTTCCTGTTCACGCCCGAGCGCGCACGCGCGCCGATCACGCGTCTGTCCGGCGGCGAGCGCAACCGGCTGCTGCTGGCACGATTGTTCGCGCAGCCGTCGAACCTGCTGGTCATGGACGAGCCGACCAACGACCTGGATGTGGAGACGCTCGAGCTGCTCGAGGAACTGCTCGCCGACTATGCCGGCACGCTGCTGCTGGTCAGCCACGATCGCGACTTCATCGACCAGGTCGTGACCTCGACCCTGGTCATGGAAGGCGACGGCCGCGTCGGCGAGTACGTCGGCGGCTACACCGATTGGCTGCGTCAGCGTTCGCCACCGCCGGCCGAGGCACGCCGACCGGCGGGGACGCAGACGACGGCACCGGCACCGGCGACGCCGCAGCGGCCGGCGCCCGAGCGCCGCAAGTCGAGCTACAAGGAGCAGCGCGAGCTCGAGCAGCTGCCGGCGCAGATCGAGGCGCTCGAAAACGAGGTCGCCGCGCTCGCCGCCGCGGCCGCCGAGCCGGCGTTTTACCGGCAGGCCGCGGCCGATGTCGCAGCGCATCATCAGCGCCTGGCCGACGTCCAGGGCCGGCTCGACGCCGCCTACGCACGCTGGGCCGAACTCGAAGGCTGAACGAGGCCCGCTGCGCGCCTCTGCAATGGCGACATGGCGCACGGACGCCGTCCGAGTGCGCATGCTCGCGGCGGATTCGGTTGCTTGTGAAACTAATCGGCACGCCGTTGCGCGATTCTGTCAGTGACCGCGATCACGACTCGCCAAAACGCTTGCCGGGGCCAGACGCCAGACATATAGTCCGTGAACGTTTTCGTAATGGAGATGTCGCGGAAGATTTACGTGCAGGCTGTTCTTCGAGTTCGTTTGTGAAAGTTGCTGGGCTGGACGGCCCTATTCACGAAACCGCGCGGGCCTCTTCCCCGCGTGGAGAGATCATCGAAACCGACTAGGGGTTACAACATGAAGCGATTGAGTCTGGCAGTTCTTGCCTGCCTCGCGACCGGCATTGCCGGAGCCGCGGGTGTGCAGCAAGCACGGTGGGCGACGGCCTTGCCGTTCACTACCCTGAGCGCCACCACGCCGGCCGGGGCCTTCCCCGCGCCGTATTGCGCGGAAGGGTTCAGCAACAACGTCGAGCCGATCAGCCGCGTGGTATTCGCCGGCATCGACAACAGCTCGCCGACCACGGTCGGATCACCGAGCACACAGCCGCCACATCAGGACTTCACCGCCGTCACCGGCACGGTGGATCCGGGGGCGAGCTATCCGATCGCGGTCGAAGGCAATACCGACGGCGCCTTCACGACGGCCGTCATGGCCTACATCGACTGGAACCAAGACGGTTCGTTCGCGGGTGACGAGCTGTTCCAGGTCGGCACGATCGTCAACAGCACCGGTGCCGACGGCATCCAGGCGACCAACACGATCGCCGTGCCGGCGACCGCGCTGCCCGGCTCCACGCGCATGCGCGTGCAGAAGAAGTACACCGGCACCACGCCGCCGACCTATCCGACGCCGTGCAACACGGCCGGCTACGGCCAGGCCGAGGACTACACGATCACCGTCACCGGCGGTGGCGGCGGTGGCGATGCCTGGGACTTCGACGACGTGACCGCCCCGGCGCTGCCGGCCGACTGGACCTCGACGTCCGATGGTTCGGGCGCGCCGTTCGTGACGCAGACCACCCTGGTCGACACGGCACCGAACGCAGCCTATGCGTCCGAGCAGACCACGGTCGGCAACTCCTATCTCGACAGTCCGGCGATCACCGTGCCGGCCACGGGCGGCGTGCTGAACTTCCGCTTCGCGTACAACCTCGAGGAAGGCTTCGACGGTGCGGTGCTCGAAATCGCGATCAACGGCGGCGCGTTCACCGACATCGTGACCGCGGGCGGCAGCTTCACCGCCGGCGGCTACAACGGCACGATCAGCACCGCGTGGGGCAGCCCGATCGGCGGCCGCCAGGCCTGGACCGGCGAGCAGACGCCGACCTATGCCACCTCCACGGTCGAACTGCCGGCTTCGGCAGCCGGTCAGTCGGTGGTGCTGCGCTGGCGCGTCGCCAACGACTCCTCGGTCGCAGCCGATGCACCGAATGGCCTGTGGGTCGACACGGTCGAGCTCACCGCCGGCACTGCGCCGACCGATCCGGTCATCGCGGTCACGCCGGGCTCGCTGAGCTTCTCGGTCGCACCGGACGCCACGGGCACCAGCCCGCTGACGATCGCCAACACCGGCGGCGGCACGCTGAACTTCACGATCGACGAGGCCGCCGCTCCGACGGCAGCCGCTCCGCGCGGCTACGAGTCGGTCCTGCGTTCGCGCAGCGGTCGTGACGCGTCGATCGACATCGGCGACGTCTCGCTCGGCAAGGCGCTGAGCATGGCGACGCCGGCTTCGCCGAAGGGTGCGGTCCAGGTGAACCCGCTGCGCGGCCGCGAGATCGAGCTGCGCTCGGTCGAGACGCCGTTCGGCACCACGGTGGACATCTCGCAGACCGCCTCGAACGCACCGGAAGCCGACAACGGCGTCGGTTGCGGTTCCGGCGACGTGGCGACCGGCAGCACCGCCGACAACAGCTGGTGGCGCCGTTTCTACTTCAGCGAGCACGGCATCAGCGGTAGCACGCAGGTCAACACCGTCACGGTCGCGTCCGAAGTCGGGCCGACCATGCCGGTCACGATCAACGTCTACACGATCCCGAGCAGCGTTGCGGTCGACACGATCCCGACCGCCCAGCTCACGCTGATCGGTACCGGCACCGGCACCGTCGGCGGCACGTTGACCACCACCACTGTGCCGATCACCGGCGCGACGATCGCCGACACGTCCGGCGTCGATCTCGTCGTGGAGTATCACGTCGACGGCGTGCCGGCCGGCTCGGGTCGTCTGTTCCCGGGCGGCAACAGCTCGGCCCAGACGCATACCGCGTTCATCTCGTCGACCGCCTGCTCGATCACCTCGCCGACTCCGACGGCCGGCATCGGCTTCCCGGACTTCCATCTGGTGATGGTCGTCAATCTGGGCGCCGGCGGTCCGCCGGCCGGTTGCGCGGCGCCGTCCGACGTGCCGTGGCTCAGCGTGACGCCGGCCAGCGGTGCGGTCGGTCCGGCCAGCTCGACCGACGTGACCGTCGGCGTCGACGCCACCGGCCTGACTGCGGGCGAGTCGTACACGGCGACGCTGTGCGTGGCCAGCAACGATGCGGCCACTCCGCTGGTCCAGGTGCCGGTGACGCTCGACGTGACCGCGCCGTGCCCGAGCGATCGCATCTTCGCGAACGGCTTCGACGACGAGTCCGACGGTAGCTGCGGCGGTAGCGGTCCGGCCGTCTACACCGACCGTACGGCGTTCCTGGCCGCGATCGGCGCGACGTTCTACGAGGAAGCCTTCACCGGCATCCCGACCGGCGCCGTGAGCAGTCCGATGCCGTTCTCGGGCAGTGGCTACTCGTACTCGGTGTTCACGCAGGCCGGTGCGGTCAGCGGTCTGTACAACGACCCGGGCATCATCTCGACCGACAATGCGGGCGACCAGATCGTCATCACGTTCACCACGCCGGTGAATGCGGTCGGCGGTAACTTCTGGGCGACCGACATCTCGGTGCAGCCGACCGGCTCGCCGGTCGTCATCACCCTGAGCGACGGCACGGTCGAGACGGTCACCGTCAGCGGTTCGAGCACGTTCCGCGGCTTCACGACCAGCGCACCGATCACGAGTCTCACGATCGATGCGCCGGAAGCGGTCCCCGGCTCGGCCCCGTTCTTCTGGTCGACGTTGGACAACCTGATCGTCGGCAGCGCCAACTGATCGGGTTCTGACCCGTTCGGGCGGATGGTTCGGTTCGACTGCTGCTTCGTGTCTGCTTTTGCTTTCGAGCGATCGGAAGCGTTTTGGGCTTCGATGTCGATGCCGGTCTTGACTTTGTTCTTTTCGGGTCGTCGATCCGCTGAAAATTCAAGCGGAAGAATCAGAGCAAGAGCTTCCGCTCGCTGTGCGAGCGGGTGACTTTGGCGGCCCACCCTCCCTGGCGGCCGCCCTTCGGGCCGTCGCTGGCGCGACGTCAAGAATGTCTCCCTGACATTCTTTCTCTTG
>QFPO01000010.1 GCA_003241385.1 Rhodanobacter denitrificans | reverse complement strand
GACCGGTGCGATCGTGACCGACACGTTCGCCTCGACGCTGAGCTGCACCTGGACCTGCGCCGGCAGCGGCGGCGGCACCTGCACGCCGAGCGGCAGCGGTCACATCGCCGATCCGGCGAACCTGCCGGCCGGCGCCAGCGTGACCTATACGGCGGTCTGCGCGATCGACGCCGGGGCCAGCGGCAGCCTCGTCAACACCGCGACGATCGCGGCGCCGGCCGGCGTGACCGATCCGACGCCCGGCAACAACAGCGCGACCGATACCGACACGCTCGGCGCCAGCGCGGACCTGTCGATCACCAAGACCGACGGCGTCGCCACGGTCGCCGCCGGCGGCACGCTGACCTACACGATCGTCGCGTCCAACGCCGGTCCGCAGGCCGTGACCGGTGCGACCGTGAACGACACGTTCCCGGCGTCCTGCCTTGCGCCGACCTGGACCTGCGCCGGCGCCGGCGGAGCCGGCTGCCCGGCCTCGGGCAGCGGCACGATCGCCGCCGGCGTCGATCTGCCCTCGGGCGCCAGCGTCACGTTCACGGCGTCCTGTCCGGTCGATCCGGCCGCGGCTGCGGGCACCACGATCAGCAATACCGCGACGATCACGGCGCCGGCCGGCACGACCGATCCCGATCCGTCCAACGACAGCGCCACCGACGCGACCACGGTGCAGGTGCCGGTCGCCGGCGCCGACGTGTCGGTGCGCAAGAGCGTCAGCGGCAGCTTCGTCCCCGGCGGCACGATCCGCTACACGATCGTGCTCGCCAATGCCGGCGGCGCGCAGGCCGACAACCCCGGCGACGAACTGGTCGACGTGCTGCCGCCGCAGCTGGCGCTGATCGCGGCCAGTGCGAGCGGCGGGACGGCGACCGCGAACGTCGCTGCCAATACGGTGACCTGGAACGGCCCGATCGCGGCCGGCGGCAGCGTGACGATCCTGATCGACGCGACGATCCGCGCCGGCGCGACCGGCACCGTCAGCAACCAGGCCCAGGCGGCCTACGACGGCGACGGCGACGGCAGCAACGAGGCGACCGCGCTCAGCGACGATCCGGGCGCGCCCGGCGCGACCGATCCGACCGTGTTCATGGTCGGCACGCCGGTCGAGGCGGTCGCGGTGCCGACGCTCGGGGGGCTGGCCGCGCTGCTGCTCGCGCTCGGCCTGGCCGGACTGGCGATCGCCGTGCCGCGACGCCGCCTGCGCTGACGGCTGCGGGCCGCCCTCCCGGTGCGGGCGGCCCGGTGCGGCGTCCGGCGATTGCGTCCGCCGGCCCACGCATCCCTGGTCGATGCCGACGGGCTGATCCGGCCTCGCCGCCGGCATCCGCGGCGAGGTCAGCAAGCCGAGTGCGGCCGCCTCGACGCAGCCCCGCGGCCGCCCTGCCGGGCTGCCATTCCCGCAGCCGGACACGCAGTGCTATACCTGCGCGCCGTTCCGCCGCGCGAGCCGACGATGACCGATGCCGCCCACCGTGCCCTGACGCGCCGTGATCTGCGCACGCTGAGCCTGGCCGCGCTCGGCGGCGCGCTGGAGTTCTACGACTTCATCATCTTCGTGTTCTTCACGGCGGTGCTCGCGCAGCTGTTCTTCCCGCCCGACCTGCCGGAGTGGATGCGCCAGCTGCAGGCGCTGGGCATCTTCGCGGCCGGCTATCTGGCGCGGCCGCTCGGCGGCGTCGTGATGGCGCATTTCGGCGATCGCGTCGGCCGCAAGCGCATCTTCGTGCTGAGCGTGCTGCTGATGTCGGTGCCGACGCTGCTGATGGGGCTGCTGCCGACCTATGCCGACATCGGCCTGGCCGCGCCGCTGCTGCTGCTGGCGCTGCGTCTGGTGCAGGGCGCGGCGGTCGGCGGCGAGGTGCCCGGTGCCTGGGTGTTCGTCTCCGAGCATGTGCCGCCGAACCGGATCGGCCTGGCCTGCGGCACGCTGACCGCCGGGCTCACGTTCGGCATCCTGCTCGGATCGCTGGTCGCCAGTGCGGTCAATGCGTGGTGGAGTCCGCAGGCCGTGCTCGCCGGCGCGTGGCGCTGGCCGTTCGTGCTCGGCGGCGTGTTCGGCCTGTGCGCGATGTGGCTGCGTCGTTTCCTGCACGAGACGCCGGTGTTCGAGTCGCTGCGCGCGCGCCGCGCGCTCAGCGAGGGCCTGCCGCTGCGCGAGGTGCTGCGCGGTCACGGCCGCGCCGTGCTGGTGTCGATGCTGCTGACCTGGATGCTGACCGCCGGCATCGTCGTGGTGATCCTGATGACGCCGACGCTGCTGCAGACGCTGCTGGCGATTCCGGCCGCCGACGCGGCCCGCGCCAACAGCGCCGCCACGCTGGCCTTGTGCGCCGGCTGCATCGTCTACGGCCTGGCCGCCGACCGCTACGGCGTGCGCGCGGTGCTGATCGTCGGCGCGCTGGTGCTGATCGCGGCGACCGCGGCGCTGTACGCCGGCGCACGCGCCGCGCCGCAGCACCTGATCGTGCTGTACGCGGCGACCGGGTTCTGCGTCGGCGTGGTCGGCGCCGTGCCGAGCGCGATGGTGCAGGCGTTTCCGGCGCCGATCCGCTACTCGGGCATCTCGTTCGCGTACAACGGCGCCTACGCGATCGCCGGCGGACTGACGCCGCTCGCGGTCGCGTTCTGGCTGCGCAGCGAGCCGCAGGCCGCGGTCTACTACGTCGCCGCCGCAGCGCTGGCGGGCCTGGCCGCGGCCGCCTGGGGCGTGCGTGACGGACGCGGCACCGCAGCCCCCGTGTGATACCGCATCTGCGCATCGCGCCGCATCGGAGGACAATGGCCACCGATCCGACTCGACGAGGCCGCCGATGCATCCCGACCTGTTCGCCGGCCAGCCCGCCGGTGCAGCCGACATCCGCGTCGGCATCGGCGGCTGGACGTTCGCGCCGTGGCGCGAGACGTTTTATCCGGCCAGGCTCGCGCACAAGCGCGAGCTGACGTACGCGGCGAGCCAGCTGCGCACGATCGAGGTCAACGGCACGTTCTACGGCGCGCAGAAGCCGGCCACTTACGCGCGCTGGGCCGCCGAGACGCCGACGGGATTCCGGTTCTCGCTGAAGGCGCCGCGCTACTGCACCGAGGCGCGCCAGCTGGCCGGTGTCGGCAAGACCGTGGACGGCTTCGTATTCGGCGGTCTGTCCGAACTCGGCGACCGCCTGGGACCGATCCTCTGGCAGTTCCGCCCGCAGCGCCGGTTCGACCGCGACGATTTCGCGGCCTTCCTCGACCTGCTGCCGCGCGAGCTCGACGGCGTGCCGCTGCAGCACGTGCTCGAGGTGCGCCATCCGAGCTTCGCATGCGCGGACTATCTGGCACTGACGCGTGCGCACGGCCTGCCGAGCGTGTTCACCGACTCGCCGGACTACCCGTCGTTCGCCGATCTGACCGGCGCGATCGTCTATGCGCGTCTGATGCGCAGCCGCGAGGACGAGCCGGCCGGCTACACCGCGGCCGAGCTCGACGCCTGGGCCGATCGCGCACGGACCTGGGCCGCGGGGCGCGCCCCGGCCGATCTGCCGACCGTCGAAGCGGCCGATGCCGCGCCGGTCCGCCCGCGGGCGGTCTACCTCTACTTCATCAGCGCGGCCAAGGTTCGCAATCCGGCCGCCGCGATCGCACTGCAGACGCGCCTGGCGCGCTGAGCCCCGCGGACACGCGCCGCCACGCGGCGCGTCCGTCGCGGCTCTTGAGACGCCCGCGCCGCAGACTGGACTCACCGCACCGCGTCGAGCGCCACGATGCCCGTTGCGGCCGCGCCGTGCCGGCGCGGCACGATGCTGCGGTGCTTCCTCCCCTGTCCAAAGGACCGTGACCATGACCCCGCCGCATCTCTCCATCCAACCGACCGGGCCGCAGAGGGCCTTCAAGCCGAGCCAGGTGACGATCGGCTACGACCACTACCGTCCGCTGAAGGGCCAGTGGCTCACGCGCGTGGTGCCCGCGCTCAAGATCGGCGGCCTGTGGCTGGCCGAGGCCGGCTTCGCGATCGGCGCCAAGGCCGAAGTCACCGTCGCCGACGGTGAACTGGTGATCCGCGTGATCCCGCCGCCGCCGGAGCCCGACACGCCGCCGCCGCGCCGTTCACGCAAGACCGGCTGAGGCCGAACCACACGCGCATGGCCCGGGCGATCGTCGACCGCCGATCGCCCGGGTCGGACATCGGCTGACACCGGCGTAGGACAGGGGCTCGGGTTCTTGTCGGTATTCGCACCGTCCCAGTGGCCGCATCGCGAGCGGAGGCGCAGCCGAGCGGTCCGGCTCGACGCAAGTCGCTGTCAGCGATCGGCCCGTGGCGGTGTCAGCCGTGTGCCACTCGTTGTGTAGGAGATTTCTTACGCGGCTGTAGGAGATCGACCCGGCTGCGGGTACGACCGGACGGCGGCGCGTGCCGCTCGCCGTGGCGCCGGAGACCGGCAAGCGGGCCTTCGAGCCAGGTCGGGGCCGACGGCTGCGATCGCGTCGCCGATCGGCGTAGGAAATGTCCTACGGCGCTGTCAGCAATCGTCCCGGGCGACCGTGAGTCGATACAGCTATCGACCGCGACGTCGTCGGATTCGCCGCGGCTGCCCGGTGCAAAGCGATGCAGCGGGTGATGTCCCGCCCGCCGGTCAGGAAGCGTCGTCACCGATTCGATCTGCGCTCGTTGAGAAAACCTTCGGAAAAGCTGAGGGATCGTCTTCGACAGGCCGTGGACCGCTCCATACCGGTCCGCGACGCGGCAAGATCGGAACGGTGCCGGTGATGGCCGGCCCGCATCGGGCGCCGTGGCGCGGTGCGGTCCTGCCGCCGGCGCGGCTGGGCGCTGCCGCACCGCTGCGCCGATTGCCGCAGAGCCGGCGGCAACGGCTAGTAGAGTGAAGGCTCCAGCTGGGACGCGAGCGACCCGACCCGGCCGCGGTTCGTGCAGACCGACGGCTGCCCGGCGAACGAGGCTCGGAGCGCCCGTCGCGTCGCCGCGGCGTGCCGGCTCCGATGCGCATGGCCTGTCGACTTGAGGAGTACACCGATGATGCTTCGATCCGGGTTCCTGCCGTTGCTGGCTCTGCTCCTGGCCGGCTGCGATGCGCCACAGAACGCGGCCGGCGGTGCCGCGCCGGCGACCGTCCCGCTGTTCGATACGTTCGGCGATCTGCGTCGCGACGTCGCCACGCGCGTGCCGGCCGCGCAGCGCTATTTCGACCAGGGTCTGCGCCTGACCTACGGCTTCAACCACGAGGCCGCCGCGCGCGCGTTCGCCGAGGCCGCGCGACTCGATCCGCGCTGCGCGATGTGCGTCTGGGGCCAGGCGCTCGTGCTCGGTCCGAACATCAATCTGGCGATGGACGCGGCCGCGGCGAAGGACGCGACCGCGCTGGCCGCGCAGGCACTGCGCCTCGCCGCCGATGCGCGACCGGCCGACCGCGCGCTGATCGAGGCGCTGCAGACCCGCTATGCCGATCCGGCGCCGGACGATCGCAAGCCGCTGGACCAGGCCTACGCCGAGGCGATGGCGCGCGTCGTCGCCCAGTTTCCCGACGACGACGACGCGGCCACGCTCTACGCCGAAGCGCTGATGGATCTTTCGCCGTGGGCGTACTGGGAGCAGGACGGGGCGCCGGCCGCGTTCACGCCGCGCATCATCGGCGAGCTCGAGCGCGTACTGGCGCGCAACCCGCGCCACATCGGCGCGATGCACTACTACATCCACGCCACCGAAGCCTCGCCCGATCCGAAGCGCGCCGAGCCTTACGCCGATGCGCTGGCCGCACTGGCGCCCGGTTCGGGCCATCTCGTGCACATGCCGGCACACACCTACGTGCGGATCGGCCGCTATCACGACGCGACGCTGACCAACTTCGCCGCGACCACGGCCGATCAGGCGTTCCTGGCGGTCTGCCGCGGCAGCAACGGCGTCTATCCGCTCGGCTACGTGCCGCACAACTGGCACTTCGTGACGATGACCACCGGCCTGACCGGTTCGCGCTCGATGGCCTTGCAGGCCGCGGCGCAGACCGCGCAGCGCGCGGACCGCGCCGCGATGGGCCGTCCGCCGCTGGAATTCATGCAGCAGTTCGTGGTCGCGCCGCTGCTGACCCAGGTCCGTTTCGGCGACTGGGACGCGATTCTGTCCGATGCCGCGGCCGCACCGGCGCTGCCGTATCCGGCCGCGATCCGGCACTTCGCGCGCGGCATGGCGCAGGCACGCAAAGGCGCATTCGCCGAGGCCGCGCGCGAGGCCGAAGCACTGCAGGCGATCGCGCGCGATCCGGCACTCGCGCAGGTCAGCTTCTTCGAGATCAACCGTGCCGACGCCGTGCTGCGTGTCGCCGAGGCCTTGTTGCGCGGTGAAGGCCTGCGTGCGCAGGGCCGGCATGCGCAGGCGATCGCCGCCCTGCGCGAAGCGGTCGCGGCCGAGGACGCGCTCGCCTACAACGAGCCGCCGGACTGGCCGCTGGCCGTGCGGCCGTATCTCGGCGCCGCGCTGCTCGAAGCCGGCGACGCGCAGGGCGCCGCGGACGCGTTCGCCGAGGACCTCAGGGCCTATCCCGAGAACGGCTGGTCGCTGTTCGGCCTGGCCCAGGCGCAGCGCGCGCTCGGCCAGGTCGACGCCGCGGACGAGACGCTGCGCCGGCAGGCGCTGGCCTGGCAGTGGGCCGATGCGCCGCTGCCTGCGGCGCGCTACTGACGCCGGCGCCCCTCGCACGGCGTCGCGCTTGCCGCGATCGGCATGCGTCCCGGGCGCCCCGAGGGTGCGTCGACGCCGCAGCCGATCGCGCCGCCGGCACCGCCGCCCGCAGCCGGATCGTGGCATCGGTCCGGACCCGGCGAGGCGCCGCGGCGGCGCCGGCAGGCGGCGGCGCGCCGGTCCGCGCGTGTGAGCGGGTCGGCGCCGCGTGGCGAGCTCAGTCCTCGAAGCCGTCGGCGAAGATCGTCTCGACGGCCGGCACGAACAGCTCGGAGTCGCCGGTCGGGTTCTGGCCGTCGCCGAACCAGCCGCCCATGTAGAGCACGCGGCCGTCGTCGAGACGCTCGGCGCGGCCGCCCGAACGCGCGGTGATCATCGCGCCCGCCTCGCTGAAGGTCTCGGTCGCCGGGTCCCAGAGCTCGGCGCGCGGCTCGTAGAGGTCCGAACCGCCGGTCGTGCTGCCGCCGGCGACGAGGACGCGGCCGTCGGCGAGCAGCGTGGCGTGTGCGTTCGCGCGCGGATACGTCATGCGGCCGGCGGTGCGGAACTGGCCGGTCGCCGGATCCCACAGATAGGCGTCCATCGCGTATTGCCAGTCGCTGCCGAAGCCGCCGAGCACCAGCACGCGGCCGTCGGCCAGCACCAGGGCGCAGTGATCGCCGCGCGCGTCGGGCATGTCGCCGGTCAGCGCGAACGTACCGGCCGCGGGGTCGTAGATCTCGACGGTCGCCAGCGGGCCGTCGTCGTCGTAGCCGCCGACGATCATGATCCGCCCGTCGGCCAGCGTCAGCGCATGGCCGTAGGTGTCGCGCGGATGGACCAGGCTGCCGGTCGGCGCCGCGGTCTGCGTCGCCGGGTCGTAGATCTCGGAGCTGCCGAGCGTGCCGTCGGTGAAGTTGAAGCCGCCGGTCAGCAGCACCTTGCCGTCCGGCAGCCGCGCGACGATGCCGACGTAGCGGCGCGTCGCGACCGAGCCGCCGGGCCCGAACGTGCCGGTCGCCGGATCGTAGAGCTCGACCGTATCGAAGATGACCGACCCCTCGTGGCCGCCGCGTCCGCCGGTGACCAGGACGCGGCCGTCGGCGAGACCGACCGTGGTCGGGCGCATGCGCGCGTCGGCGGCATCGCCGGTCGCGGCGTAGGTCCCGGTCGCCGGGTCGTAGAGCTCGGCGCTGGCGAGGATGTCGCCCATCGCCGAGATGCCGCCGTACTGGAACACGCGTCCGTCCGCCAGCACGACCGATCCCTGGTGCGCGCGCGGCGTCGTCATCGCCGCGGTCGGCACGAACGAACCCTGGGCGCCCGCCGCGCCGGCGCCGCCGGCACCGATCGCCGCGACCAGCACGGCCATGCACTGCTTGAACACGTTCATCGAATCGAATCCTCCCACTTGCCGGCGCGAGCTGCGCCGGCTCTCGCGATCGACGGTGCAGCGGCGCCCCCGAATGCGCATGCCGATTGCATGAGCGAATCGTTTGCGCGGGATGAGCGCGGCATCCGTGACCGATCGGCCGCCGCTTCGTGCCGCACCCCGTGCGGGTCGAGGCCGGACCGGCCGGCAGCGATCGCCGGCGCCGCAGCCGGGCGCGAGGCGGAGCGCGCCGGCACGCAGTCCGGTGCTCAACGCGCGGCCATCGTCCTCGGCGGCACCGCCTCGGAGCCGACCACGCGGCCGGCATCGGCATCCGGTGCCGCCCGGCTCGGCGGCGGCACCAGCAGATCGGGCGGGATCGCGCGCTCGCCGGCCAGCGTCCGGCTGGCCGCCAGCGCGGCGCGCCAGGCGCCTGTCTGGCCGACCGCGCGGTACAGCGCGACCTGCAGCAGCGCGGCTTCGAAGTCCGACCCGGCCCAGGCCGCGATGCGTCCGGCGACCACGCTGGCGCGCGCCAGATCGCCGCGCGCGATCAGGTGATCGGTATAGGCGCGCGCGACCTGCAGCAGGTCCGCCGGTACGCGCCAGGCATCGGCTTCGTCGAGCGCGCGGTCGTAGGCGGCCTGCGCGGCCGTCCCGTCGCCGCGCGCATCGGCCGCGCCGGCCTCGATCAGCGCCAGGCGGATCCGTGCGCCGGCATGGTCGTGCGCTCCGTTCCAGGCCGCCGCCTCGCGCGCCAGGTCGGCCGCCTCGCCGCTCCGCCCGGCGCGCTGCAGGGCGCGCCAGCCGAGCCAGTACGCGGTCGAGCGGTCGTGCGCGTCGTCGGCATCGGTGACCGCGATCGCACCGGCCGCTTCGGCGATCGCGTCGGCCGGATCGTCGCGCATCAGCGCCAGCTGGCCGGCGACCAGCGGCAGCCAGATGCGCGTCTGCGCGAGCAGTCCGGCCGGATCCGCGGCGGCGGTGGCGCCGAGCGCGTCGACGATCGCCTGTGCCTCGGCGAGGCTGCCGGTCGCGGCCAGACTGCGTGCGCGGGCCAGGTCGGCGTAATGGCGGCGGCGCGGATCGCCGACACGCTCGCCGAGCTCGAGCAGCCGCGCGTTCTGCGCGAGCGCCTGCGCCGGCTGCAGCAGGGCCAGCTGCGCATAGACCAGGCCGACCCGCGTGTGCAGCTCCTCGATCAGCGCGCCGAACGCCTGCAGCCGATCGGCCGCGTCGGCGAGCACCGGCAGCGCGTCGCCCGGGCGGCCGCGTGCGAAGTCGAGCAGGCCCTGATAGGCGTCCACGCGCGCCAGCGCGAGCCGGTCGCCGGCGGCCGCGAACGCGACGCGCGCCTGTGCATAGTCGGCCAGCGCCTCGTCGTAGCGGCGCTGCGCGCCGTGGCCACTGGCCAGGCCGATCAGGGCGCGTCCGAGCTCGTACGGCGCGTGCTGGCCGTCGAGCGCGCGCACGGCGGCTTCGGCCTGTGCGATCACCGCCGGCAGGTCTTCGCGGACATAGGCCAGATTGGCCAGGCCGTTGTGGATGCGCGCGCGCAGCACCGGCGCATCGGCGGCCGATACGCGCGTCAGCAGGTCGGTCCAGGCCGCCTCGGCCGCGCCGAGCCGGCCTTGCAGAAAATCGATCTGGGCGCGCTGATGCGCGAGCTCGGCGCGACCCTGCTGGTCGGGCGCGGCCGCGTCCAATCTCTGTCGCGCGGCGTCGAGCCGGCCGGCCAGCAGCTCCGCGTCGACCTGCTGGATCAGCGTCGTGAACGCCTTCTCGGCATCGCCGACCGCACTCGGCGCCGGCGTGAATCCGGTGACGCGCGCGAACTGGTCGGCCGCCTGGCGCGCCGCGTCGAGCACGTCCGGCGCCTGGCCGACCGCGGCGGCCGGCACGCCTTCGGCGCTGGCCAGGCTGACGACCCAGCCCTCGGCGCTGGCTTCCGCGGTGACCGTGACCGCTCGCGTCGCGCCGGTCACGCGCAGCAGATCGGCGATGAAGTCCGCGTCGGTCCCGCCGTCGCGGCGCTGCGCGAGTGCGACGACGTTGTCGCTCGGCACCACGGTCTGACCGGATGCGCGCAGCCGGCCGGCGACCAGGTCCATCACGCCGAGCCGCATCCAGCCATGCTCGGGATCGGCATCGACGCGGGCCGGCAGCACCAGCACGTCGCGCGCGGCGACGGCCGGACGGGCAGGTGCACCGTCCGGCGAGCCGACGTGCAGCCGGTCGAGCGCGACCCATGCGCACACCGCCAGCAGTGCCGCGGCGATCGCCCAGCGCCAATGGCGCGCGTCCGGCCCCGGTGCGCGCCGTGTCGTCGCCGTGGGCGGCGTGGCGGGTGCCGCGACCGGCGGCATCGGCTCCGGCTCGGCCGGCGCGTCGGCCGGCTCGGGCAGCAGCGGCAGCTGCCAGTGGTAGCCGTAGCGCGGCACCGTGCGGATCGCCTCGCCGTGCGCGCCCAGCGCACGGCGGGCCTGCAGGATCGCCTGGCCGAGCGCGTTGTCGCTGATGTCGACCTTGCCCCAGACCGCGGCGATCAGCTCGTCACGCCCGACCGCGCGCTCGCGGTGCTCGATCAGGTAGCCGATGCAGTCCAGCGCCTTGGGCGGCACCGGCACCGGCACGTCGCCGCGCCACAGCGTGCGCGTCGCCGGGTCCAGGCGCAGATCGGCGAATCGGTGGATGGGCGCGGCCATGACCGACCGGTTTATGCGGTCGGCGTGAAGCGGCTGTCAACTCGGGTCGTTGCACGGGCGCCGTGAGCCGGGCCGCATCACGCGCCCGGCGGGTAGGCCGGCGCGAGCCAGTCCTGCCAGTCGCGTTCGAGCGCCGGCAGCGTGGCGGGCAGGTGGTAATCCGCGCCGTGGCGGCCGAGCCAGCTCGCGAAATCCTGCTCGTCGGCCGCCGCGTCGGCGATCGCCGCGAACACGTCGGGACGGCCGCTGCGCTCGATCAGATAGTCGGCGAAGACGCGCGCCTGTGCGTAGAACGCGCGTGAGCCGGCGGCCAGTCGGCTGGCCTCCTCGCCGCTGACGACCATGACGCTGGCGCCGGGCTTGCGGTCGATCTGCGTGCGTACGCGGGCCGCCAGCGGATGGTCCATCGTGACGAACTCGGCCAGCGCGACGACGCGCTCGCCGGGCTCGACGCCGCGTCGGATCGCGCCGAACAGGTCGCGTCGCCGCGCGGTCATCGCCGCGTCCTCCATCAGCACGGCCGCGGTCTCGTCGAGCCAGTCCGGCGCCGGTCCGCCGTAGTGCGAGTCGGTGCGGTTCACCGCCTCCGCTTCGTCGAGGCGCGGCCAGCGATCGGCGATCAGCAACTTGTGGCCCAGTTCGTGCCGCAGCGCCGACCGTATCGAGGTGTCGGCGCCCGGTTCGCCGCCGCCGGCCGACGCCAGCGCGCGTGCGACGGCGGCATCGACCGCTTCCTGGGACATGCCCGGCATCTGCTGCGCGATCGCGGCACGGATCTTCGGCTCCAGCGCGCGATCACGATCGGCCGCGTCGATCCACGGCAGCACCCAGCGCGCGCCGGCCGCACGCAGGCTGCGCTCTTCCTCGGCATCGACCGACCGCTGCGTGCCGGCACTGACGACGGCACCACGCGGCGGCAGCCGGCCGAAATGCCTGCGGTAGATCGCGCGGGCCGCGCCGATGTCCTCGGTCATCGCGCGCACGGCCGTCGCATCGCGGCCGTACGTGAAGCCGGCGGCATCGGCTGCGCAGACCAGGGTGCCGAGCGTCGGCAGCGGCGGACAGGTGGACGGAATGGCGGCGATCAGCAGGCCGAGCAGGGCGGCGGGATGGGGCGTCATGAGGCGAGGATGTCGTGGAAGTCGTCGGTAGGATGCGCAGCCGTCCCGAACGGTCGCATCGCACACTGCTTCATCGGCGTCTTGCGCCATGTGGCGTGGTCTTGCCACGCTGCGTTGCTCGATCAAGCGCAGACGGTATGCGGACGACGTGCGGCGGAGAGGCATGCGTTGGTTTCACCGAGCGAGCGCGGATCAGGTCTGGACTGCATCGTCTTCCGTGGGCATGCCAGTGAAGCGCCATGCAACGACGGCACCGCGCACGCGGTGGACATCGTCGACCCCCGCCGATATACCGAGGCCCCATGAAAACCCTTCCCAATATCCATCCTGGCGAAGTCCTGCTCGAAGAGTTTCTCAAGCCGCTGGGCATCAGCCAGAACGCGCTCGCGCGCGCCGCCGATGTGCCCCCGCGCCGCATCAACGAGATCGTGCTCGGCAAGCGCGGTGTCACCGCCGATACCGCCATTCGCCTCGCGGCCGCACTCGGTACCAGCGAACGGTTCTGGCTCGGCCTGCAGGCCGATTACGACCTGGAAGAAGCGCACCGCGCGCTCGGCAAGGCCGTCGAGCGCATCGAGCGGATTGCGGCCTGAGTCGTTCGCGGATCGCTCCGGCCGGCCCATCCGAGCCGACCGATGCGGCGCGCCCGGCGACGCGTTCCGGGCTGTCCGGATCCGTACCGGTCCGACCGGTATGATGCCCAGCCCCCGTCGATCGCCGCAGTCTCATGTCCCGTTATTTCTCGCCGGCCACGTTCCGCTTCTTCCGCGATCTGGCCGCGCACAATTCGCGACCCTGGTTCGCCGAGCACAAGGCCGAGTACGAGGCGCACGTACGCGAACCGTTCCTGCAGCTGATCGCCGATCTGCAGGCGCCGATGGCGAAGATCAGCCCGCACTTCGTCGCCGATCCGCGCAAGCAGGGCGGCTCGCTGTTCCGCATCCATCGCGACACGCGTTTCGCCAACGACAAGACGCCGTACAAGACCTGGTCCGGTGCGCGCATCGCGCACGAGCGCGCGCGCCAGGTGCCGGCACCGTCGTTCTATCTGCACATCCAGCCCGGCGACTGCTTCGCCGGCGGCGGCATCTGGCATCCGGAGTCGCCGACGCTCAAGAAGCTGCGCGAGTTCCTCGCCGACAACCCGGCGGCCTGGAAGAAGGCCACGCGTTCGCGCGCATTCGCCGAGCGCTTCACGTTCTGGGGCGAGAGCCTGACGCGGCCGCCGCGCGGCTACGATCCCGCGCACGAGCTGATCGAGGATCTGAAGCGCAAGAACTTCGCCGCCGGCACCGGCTTCACGCAGGCCGTGGCCTGCTCGGACGAGCTGCTGCCGACCCTGGTCGAGATCTTCCGCCGCATCGCGCCGATGAACGACTACCTCTGCGCGGCGCTCGATCTGGAATTCTGAGGCGGCAGGCTTGTCGTAATCCCCCCCCCCCCCCCCCCCCCCCCTTTTTTTTTTTTTTGCCTAAACGGCATATGTGGCGCCTGTTTTTGCAAAAAGCTCTAGCTTCCTTGGCATGCCAGAAGGAAGAGTGGTCTGGTTGAGCGACAAAGATGGCAAGAAGCGTCGAAATAGGTGTTGTAACCGTTAGTCATAGCTCAAAAAAGCGCACCTAAAAGCTCGTTACTCTTAAAAAAGTTCAATCTTCGCGTTGGCTAGTGTCCGTCAAAATCCGCTTATAGGCTAAGCACAGCTATGGTTGCCGGCGAGAACAAACTTATAAAGATGCCTGTCAACGCAGGCAGGCTTATCGTTGAATCAGCCGCTCTCTTGGCTTGCCCGCTTTTGGGTACAGATAGATTCGTCGCGTTCTGCAAAGAACGCGATCTCGACGTAGATCGAGATCGCTTATTGCGTCTCGAGCGACTCGGCTTGTTTGCTCCGATATTTCGGGTGCGTACCCCCGACGATGAGCAAGCAGAACCGTTCTATATCCCTGTGCGTCCTGGGAAAAACTGGTTCGAAACAGGTTGGGCTTGGGATACCACAGCTTTGCCTGCACTACATGACACTCCCTCTTCGGATGAAAAATCAAAGGAAGGCTATTACTCGATCTTTCAAATTGATTATCTTCGTTTGATTCTTACTCAAATGACGTTGCACCTACAACTGGATTCTTGTCTCGTTGATAGAGATACTCAGATCCACGGCTGGAAGCGTAGAATAGAGGGGTGGATTGAATATGCGAAGTCGTCCATTGAGAGTTCGCGCTCTCACTCATTTCGCCCTTCTATCGCATTGCTTTGTCAATATATCTCTAATCGATACTATCCGAAAGCTTTGAGTGATCAGCGAGCTATTAGAATAACAAGCATCAGTTCTTGGGATGGCTGGATTAGTGTCGGTGATCATCCGTGGAATGAGGACATTCGCACGAGGCAGTGGAATGTTAAACATGTTGAGTCAATATTCGAACTTTCGCCAGAAAAGCTGAGGCACGCATACGAGGCGCTGGCTAGTGCGCAATCATGGGTTGACCCGTTGAGTCGCTGGTATCCCTTGGTGCAGTTCGTTTCGATTGACAAGAGAAGGAATCTGAAAGGAGGTGCGTTACAGGCCGAGACACTGCGCGAGGGGGCGCTCATGCTGCGTTGTCTCCATGAAGAATTGTATGGAGAGGTATTGCCGGCCCCGCATGAGGTCGGCGTTACCATTATTAATCATATGCCAGAGTTGTCTGTCCGGAAGGATATTCGGAGATACCTTGAGTTTGTGGTTAACGCCTATGGCTTAAATCCCCAGCCAAAACTTGCTCTTTTTGTTGAAGGAGAAACAGAAGATCAGGTCATTAGAAGATTATTTGAAGAACTCTTCGGATTTTCAGAAAGTACAGCGTGGATCGAACTTTTGAACATGAAAGGGGTGGATAATGTAACGGGAGGGAGGAGTGACCGATATAGGGCGATTTTGCGCCTTATTGACTATCTACATCATCATCAAACAATTGCTTTTTTAATTCTAGATAATGAGAACAACGCAGAAAGGCTCAGGAGTGCTGTTACCAAGACTCGTTCTATTTTTGGGCACAGGAAGCGCATCACTCGACCCGAGTATATAAAGATATGGAAAAAATCATTTGAATTTGACAACTTTTCGGACACAGAGCTTGCTTGTGTACTATCAGCCCTTTCCCAGGAAAGGTGTGCGTTCAGGAGTTCAGAAATTTTGAATTGTAGAAATGACATTAATCCTGGCATGGCTCTGAAGCGGATATATCAAGAGCGCGCGAAATTTAGTCTTAATAAAATAGAGCTGGCGAATGCGCTTGTTGATAAGATGTTGTCATCAAAATCTCGTCGTCATGTTGAAAATCGACCTATCGTGAAAGTATTGCGTCGCGTTACTAAGCTAGCATTAACTAACCCGTTTCCTACCAGGCAGGAGATATGGGAGAAAAACCAGATATCGAAAGTGATCGCGAGAAAAAAATAGCGAGCTTTGATGCATTGTTCCAATACTTTCTATGTATATTGTCAAATATAGCGCCGGGTGCCGCCTCGTTTGTCGGACGAAGGATTCCTCACTCGAACCCCCTGCGCGCAATCACGTCCGGCTGCATCAGCGCATAGGTGCCGCCTTGCACGATCG
Organism: Rhodanobacter denitrificans; assembly: GCA_003241385.1. Taxonomy (GTDB): domain Bacteria; phylum Pseudomonadota; class Gammaproteobacteria; order Xanthomonadales; family Rhodanobacteraceae; genus Dokdonella; species Dokdonella denitrificans_A. The sequence goes on along the minus strand of QFPO01000010.1, from coordinate 106,582 downwards.
TCGCGGTCAGGTAGCCGGTGTCGTGGTCGATCGTGGCCGGATACTCCTGCCAGCCGATCGCGGACGGGCTGCCGCACTGGGCGGTGGCGCGGTAGAAGCGGTAGTTGGCCGGGTTGATGCCGGGATTCGGGGCGCGGTCGCCGAACTTGTAGATCAGCGTCAATCCGCCGCCGAACGCCGGTGCGGGCAGCGGCGCGTAGTCGCGATGACCGGGCTGCACCAGATCGAAGGCGAGACTGAAGTCGACGAACGGCGCACTCGGCACGCAGCCCGGTTCGGCGAGCTGGATCGTCGCCGAGAGCAGACCCGAGCCGTACAGCCCGAACGTATCGTTGGGCATGCGCATGTCGTAGACGTACAGCGGCGGATTGGTGCCGGCCGGCAGCGGCGTATACGTCATGCCGACTGTCTGGGTGCGATAGCCCAGTGCCAGAAACAGCGCGCGCGTATCGGCGTCCAGACGCTGGTCGAACGCTTCGCGCAGCTGCGCGAGGCTGGTCGCCGGGTAGTGATAGCCGAGCCCGTTCTGATAGAGCGTGTCGATACGCTGCATCACGTCACGGAAGTCGGCGTCGCCGGCGCCGAACTGCCGGCACAGCGCCGGAATCATCGGTGCCATGTAGGTGATCAGCGATTCGCTGCAGGCGCCCTGCGGCAGCGGCACGGTGCCGCTGATGAGGTAGGACCAGTAGCGCACGAAGTCCTCGTACGAATAGCGGTGTCGCGTGAAGAACAGGCTGTGCGCGTACTCGTGCACGATCAGCGTCTGCGAGCTGGCCAGGCCGGCCGAGGCCGGAGTGAAGTAGTCGATCTCGCCGGCCTGCTGGCGATCCCACAGGAACAGGCAGGCATAGGCGCGCACCGGCTGACCGCTGCCGCTGCCGTACGGCTGGTAGGTCGACGCGTAGCCGGACGCGCCCGGCAATGCCGGGCAGATCGAATTGCCCTCGAAGAAGATGTCGACCGGCGCCAGCGACGGCACGGTGTCGACGCCGGCCAGATTCATCAGCTGCGCCTTGGCGGCGATGAAGCCGTTGGCGGCCGACTGCAGCGTCGCCAGCGGGATCGGGCACGGTGTCTGGCACGAGAAGCGCCAGCCGTCGTGGCCGGGCTCGCGATAGGTCGCATACGGCGTGCCTTGCAGCGTGTCGCTGCCGACGACCAGGGTGGCGCCGGCCGGCATCGCGCAGGCGATCGACGCGAGCAGGACCAGGGCGCGGACGAGGCGGCTGGCGAGACGCGGGCGGCGGGCAGGGCAGTGGCGCATGGCGGTTCCTCTCGGCGCACGCAGGGCGCCTCTGCCGGGATACGGCAAAGACCGCGTCGCGCAGACATCGCAGGCGCGGCCGCTCGCGATCGGGGCGGCCGGTCCCGCCACTGAACGCTTTCGTCGCCGGCGCCGTCCGCTGGCGGACACCGCTCGCAGGCCTTGGCGGACACTGCTTTTTATATCAATGCCTTGCGCGCGTTCCGGTGGCTGGCACGGGTCCTGCTGTAACCCGTGCATGGACATCGCACGCCCCGAACTCAAACTCAAGAAGCGCCGCCGTCAGATGATGATCGGCGGCATCGTCCTCGTGCTCGTGACCGCGGCCGGCGTCGGTATCGCCAGCCTTGGCCCCGCCGTCGCCGGCGTCGAGCGCTCCAGCGTCCTGGTCGACACCGTCAAGCGCGGCGAGCTGCTGCGCGAGGTGCGCGGCCCCGGCACCCTGGTGCCGAAGGAAATCCGCTGGATCGCCGCCGAGACCTCGGCGCGCGTCGAGCGCATCGTCGTCAAGCCGGGCGCCGCCGTGCAGCCCGATACGGTGATCCTCGAGCTCAACAACCCCGAGGTCGACGATCAGCTGCTGGCCGCCCGATCGGCGGTGACCGCGGCCGAGGCCGATCTGGCGGTGCGCCGCGCGACGCTGCAGTCGACCCTGCTCGACCAGAAGGCGAGCCTGGCCCAGGTCGAGGCCGAGTACGAATCGGCGCGCCTGCTCGCCGAGGCCGAGGCGACGCTGACCGGCAAGGGCATCATCCCGGGCATCCAGTCCAAGCGCAGCGCGCTGTCGGCCGGCCAGCTCAAGACGCGCCTGGGCATCGAGCACGAGCGTATCAAGCAGTTCAGCCAGAACATGCGCGCGCAGATCGCCGCCGACCAGGCGCGCCTGGATCAGCTGGCCGCCACGCGCGATCTGCGCCAGCGCCAGGCCGATGCGCTCAAGGTCCGCGCCGGTATCGCCGGCGTCCTGCAGCAGGTGCCGGTCGAGGAGGGCCAGCAGGTCGCCGCCGGCGCGAACCTGGCGCGCGTCGCGCGGCCGGGTGAGCTGATGGCCGAGCTGCGCATCGCCGAGACGCAGGCCAAGGACATCGTGCTGAACCAGCCGGTGCGCGTCGACACGCGCAACGGCATCGTGCCGGGCAAGGTGCTGCGCGTCGATCCGGCCGTGCAGAACGGCACGGTCCAGGTCGACGTCGAGCTGACCGGCGATCTGCCGCCGGGCGCGCGCCCGGACCTGTCGGTCGACGGCACCATCGAGATCGAGCGCCTGCCCGACGTGCTCTACGTCGGCCGCCCGGCCTACGGCCAGCCCGATTCGGAAGTGCGCCTGTTCCGCATCGATCCGGCCTCGGGCATCGCCGAGCGTGTGCCGGTGCGGCTGGGCAAGGCTTCGGTCAATCTGATCGAGGTCCAGCAGGGTCTGGCCGTCGGCGACCGCGTCGTACTCTCGGACACCAGCGCCTACGACCAGCACGACCGCATCCGCCTGAAGTGACGCCCGTACCCACATTCCACCTATCGCCGCCGGTCGCCGCGCCGGCTTCCAACCCGAGACCGGAAACATGAGCAACGATCCGCTGATCCGCCTGGAAGGCATCAAGAAGGTGTTCTTCACCGACGAAGTCGAGACGCATGCGCTGTCGGGCGTGCACTTCGACATCGGCCGCGGCGAGTACGTGTCCATCTCCGGCCCGTCGGGCTGCGGCAAGTCGACCCTGCTGGCGATCCTCGGCCTGCTCGACACGCCGAGCGAGGGCACCTACACGCTCAACGGGCGGCAGGTCGCCGACATCGGTCCGAGCGAGCGCGCCCACATCCGCAACAAGGAAATCGGCTTCGTCTTCCAGGCGTTCAACCTGATCGGCGACCTGTCGGTGTTCGAGAACGTCGAGCTGCCGCTGACCTATCGCGACGGCGTGTCCAAGGCCGAGCGGCGCGACCGCGCGATCGCCGCACTCGAGCGCGTCGGCATGGCCCATCGCGTCAAGCACTACCCGGCCCAGCTCTCGGGCGGTCAGCAGCAGCGCGTCGCGGTCGCGCGCGCCCTGGTCGGCCAGCCCTCGATCCTGCTCGCCGACGAGCCGACCGGCAATCTCGACTCGAAGAACGGCGAGGCCGTGATGGAACTGCTCGACGAGCTGCACAAGGCCGGCTCGACGATCTGCATGGTCACCCACGATCCGCGCTACGCCGACTTCGCCGACCGCAAGATCTTCATGTTCGACGGCCGCGTCGTCGACGAGGCGACGATGCACCGCCTGCGTCACGAGGAGGACCAGCGCCTGATGCGTCCGGCCCGCGCCGCGGCTGCGGCCGCCGCTGCGGCGGCCGGCAACGGCGCGGCCTGAGCCGCACCGCCGCCGAGCGCCCCATCATGAACACCTTGCGATTCGCGATCCGCCAGTTGGCCCGCACGCCCGGCTTCACGGTCGTGGCGGTGCTGACGCTCGCGCTCGGCATCGGCGCCTGCGCGGCGATGTTCGGCATCCTCAACGCGGTGCTGCTCAAGCCGCTGCCGGTGGAAGCACCCGAGCGCCTGGTCTTCGTCGAGGGCGGCGGCGCCGGCTCGGGCCTGTCGGCGCGCACGATGCAGGTCGAGACGCTGCGCGCCTGGCAGCGCGACAGCCGGGCACTGGAGGCGGTCGGCGGCTACTTCGGCTTCTTCGACTACCAGCAGTACACGCTGGCCGGCCCGGACGGTCCGGAGCGCGTGCGCGCGGTGCCGGTCACGCAGAACTTCCTCGACGTGCTCGGCGTGCGGCCGCAGCTGGGCCGCAACTTCGTCGAGGCCGAGGCCAACTGGGACACGCCGACCGCGCTGATCAGCGACCGCTTCTGGCGTCAGCGCTACGGCGCCGACGCGGCGATCGTCGGCCGCACGCTCGACATCAACGGCAAGCCGGCGACGATCGTCGGTGTGCTGCCGGCCAGCTTCGATTTCGGCTCGGTGTTCGCGCCGGGCAGCCAGATCGATCTGCTGACGCCGTTTCCGCTGACCGAGGAGACGCAGCGCTGGGGCAATACCCTGTTCGCGGTCGGCCGCCTGGCGGCCGGTGCGACGCCGGCCTCGGTCCAGACCGACCTCGACACGATCAATGCGCGGCTGCGTGCCGAGCATCCCGATCGCGGCCGCATCGGCGCGGCCGTGACGAGTCTGGAGATCTACGTGCGCGGCCCGTTCCGCGCGGCGTTCCTGATCCTGTTCGGCGCGGTGGTCTGCCTGCTGCTGATCGCCTGCGCGAATCTCTCGAACCTGCTGCTGACGCGCGCGCAGGCGCGCCGCAAGGAAACCGCGGTGCGCGTCGCGCTCGGCGCGCGGCCGCTGCATCTGATCGGCCAGACGCTGACCGAGAGCCTGCTGCTGGCGTTCGCCGGCGGCACGCTCGGCGTCGCGGTGGCCGCGTTCGCGACGCAGGCGCTGTCGGGCCTGCGCACGTTCTCGATTCCGCTGCTGGACACCGCGCGCATCGACCTGCCGGCGCTCGGCTTCGCGTTCGCGGCGGCCTGCTTCGCCGGTGCGCTGTGCGGCGCCTGGCCGGCACTGGCGCTGTGGCGCGGCGACACGCAGGCCGCGCTGCGCGCCGGCGGCGGCTCCGGCGACCTCGGTCCGGCCGCCGCGCGCACGCGCCGCGGCCTGGTCGTCGCGCAGGTCGCGCTGGCCTGTCTGCTGCTGACCGGTGCGAGCCTGCTGATCCGCAGCTTCGTCGCGGTCATGAACGTGGAGCTCGGCTTCCGCCCGCAGCATGCGGTCGCATGGCGCGTCGACGCGGTGCGCAGCTTCGAGACCGACGCCGAGCGCGCCGCCTACTACGAGCGTCTGGTCGAGCGCGTGCTGGCCGTGCCGGGCGTCGCCGCGGCCGGCCTGTCCGACACGCTGCCGCTCGGCCGCAACCGCAGCTGGGGCGCCGGCGCCGAAGGCGTGACCTACGAGCGCGGCCACTATCCGAACGCCTCGCCGCGCCTGGTCGACCGCCGCTATCTGGAGACGCTCGGCGTGCCGCTGCGCGCCGGCCGCTACTTCGATGCGCGCGACGGCGCCGACGCCGCCAAGTCGGTCATCGTCAGCGAAACGATGGCGCGCCAGCTCTGGCCGGACCGCGATCCGCTCGGCCAGCGCGTGATGGGCGCGCGCGACGGCGGCAGCTACGGCACCGTGATCGGCGTGGTCGGCGATGTGCCGCGCGCGATCGAGGAGGCGCCGACGCCGGAGATGTACTTCGATCTGCGCCAGAACGCCGACTACGGCTCGGTCGAGCTGCTCGTGCGCAGCAGCGGCGGCGCGGCCGAATCGCTGGTGCCGGCCGTGCGCGCGGCGCTGCGCGAGTTCGATCCGACGCTCGCCAGCGGCGACTACACGACGCTCGACGCGGTCGTCGGCCATGCGGCTGCGCCGCGCCGGCTGACCAGCTCGATGCTCGGCGGCTTCTCGTCGCTGGCGCTGCTGCTGGCCGGCCTCGGCGTCTACGGCGTGATCGCCTACTCGGTCGGCCAGCGCTCGCGCGAGATCGCGGTGCGCCTGGCGGTCGGCAGCCGGCCGCGCGGCGTGGTCGGCCTGATCGTCGGCGAAGGCCTGCGCATCGCGCTGCTCGGCGCCGCGATCGGCCTGATCGCGGCGCTGGCCGGTGCGCGCCTGCTGCAGAGCCTGCTGTTCGGCGTCAGCGCGTTCGATCCGCTGGTCTTCGTGACCAATGCGGCGATCGTGCTCGGCGTTGCCGTGTTGGCCGCCCTGCTGCCGGCGCTGCGAGCGGCCGCCATTCACCCGGCCACGGCGCTCCGATGAGACGGCGCCGCGACCTGTCCAGGCGAATCCGACCGGAGCGACCGATGCCCGACGGCCTGATGCGTGACCTGCGCCAGGCGCTGCGCAGCCTGCGTGCGACGCCGGGCTTCGTGGCAGTCGCGGTGCTGACGCTCGCGATCGGCATCGGCAGCGTCGGTGCGGTCTACAGCGTCGTCGCCGGTACCCTGCTCGAGCCGCTGCCGTATCCGCAGGCCGAGCGCATCGTGCGCATCCACCGCGAGAATCGCGATACGCCGGCGTTCGGCGGTCCGGTGTCCAGGCCGCTGCTCGAAGCCTGGCGCGACGGCACGCGCGATACCTTCACGGCGTTCGGCGCGTTCGCCGGCACCACCGCCAATTTCCGTGCCGGCGACGCGCCGGCCGAGCGCTTGGTCGCCTACCGCGTCACGCCGGATTTCTGGAACGTCATGGCGCTGGCGCCGCAGGTCGGCCGCACCTTCGGCGAGGCCGAGGAGGCCTCCGGTGAGGCCGTGGTCGTGCTCGGCCACGGCTTCTGGCAGAGCCGCTTCGGCGGCCGCGCCGACATCGTCGGCCGCGACGTGCTGCTCAACGGCGTCGCCCATCGCGTCGTCGGCGTGACCGCGGCGGCGTTCCGCTATCCGGGCCAGGTCGACGTCTACGTGCCGACCCATCTGCCGATCGCCGGCGCCGATGCCGACAGCAGCTATCTGTCGGTGATCGCGCGGCTCGCGCCCGGCGTGAACGCAGCGCAGGCGCATGCCGCGCTCGACCTCGTCGATGCGCGCCTGCGCGAAGCCGATGCCGGCCGCTACGGCGGCCTCGACGCGCGACTGATGCCGCTCGGCGGCGTGCTGGTCGGCGACGTGCGGCAGCCCTTGCTCGTGCTGCTCGGCGCATCGGCCCTGGTGCTGCTGATCGCCTGCGTCAATCTCGCCAACCTGCTGCTCGCGCGCGGCGCGGCCCGGCGCCGCGAGCTCGCGGTCCGCGCCGCACTCGGCGCCGGCAAGGCGCGCCTGCTGCGTCTGGTGCTGGCCGAGTCCGTGCTGATCGGTCTGGTCGGCGGCGGGCTCGGCCTGCTCGGCGCGGCGGTCGCGGTCCCCGTGCTGCTGGCCGGCGCGCCGGACCTGCTGCCGAGCCACGCCGTCGTCGGCGTCGATGCGGGCGTCGTCGCGGTGTGCCTGGCCGTCGCGTTGACGACGCTGCTGCTGTTCTCGCTGGCGCCGGCCCTGCGCGCGGCCGGCGTCGCGCCGGCCGGCGCGATGAACGCCGAAGGCCGCGACGGCAGCGGCGGTCGCGAGCGCAGCCGCTTGCGCGGCCTGCTGGTCGCCGGCGAGATCGCGCTCGCGCTGGTGCTGCTGGCCGGTGCCGGTCTGCTGATCGAGAGCCTGCGTCAGGTCGGCCGTGCCGACACCGGCGTCGACGTCGATGGCGTGCTGACCGCCTCGTTCGTGATTCCGACCGCGCACGATCCGTTCGCCGGCGATTTCACCGAAGGCTACAAGCGCCACTCGAACCTGCTCGCGACGCGGCTGGACGCGGTGATCGAGCGCGTCGCGGCGATACCGGGCGTCCAGGACGTGGCCTTGTCCGACGCACTGCCGCTGTCGGGCATCGACAACGTCAGTTCGGCGATCCAGATCGTCGGCGCGTCCGGCCCGGCTGCCGAGGCCGGCGCCAACTGGCGTTTCGTCAATCCCGATTTCGCGCGCGCGCTCGGCATCGGCGTCGTCGCCGGCCGCCCTCTCGCGGCGGCCGACGCGCGTCCCGGCGAGTTTCCGACCGTGGTGCTGGTCAATCAGTCGTTCGCCAAGCGCTTCCTGCCGGAGGGCGATCCGGTCGGGCGCCAGATCACGTTCCTCGGCGGCCCGAAAACGATCGTCGGCGTGCTCGCCGACACGCGCACGCTCGGCTACGAGCATGCGCCGGTGCCCGAGGTCTACATGCACCACGCCCAGGCGATCCAGACCCAGTTCTCGCTGGCGCTCAGGACCGCCGGCGATCCGCGCCTGCTGGCCGAGCCGCTGCGCCGCGCGCTGGCCGAGGTCGACCCGGCGATGCCGGTGTTCGGTCTGCGCACGCTGGCCGAGACCGGCGCGGCGGGGCTGGCGATGCGCGCGTTCAATCTGCGCCTGATGGTCGCGTTCAGCGCGATCGCGCTGCTGCTCGCGGCGATCGGCATCTACGGCGTGATCGCCGGCGCGGTCGGCCAGCGCCGCCGCGAGCTCGGCCTGCGCCAGGCGGTCGGCGCACGCCGCGGCGACATCCATCGTCTCGTGCTCGGCTCGGGCCTGCGCCTGATCGTGCCGGGCGTGCTGGCCGGCGTGCTCGGCGCGCTCGCGCTCGGCCGCCTGCTCGCCTCGCAGCTCTACGGCGTCGGCAGCGCCGATCCGGCCGTGCTCGCCGCCGTCGTCGCGGTGCTGAGCGCGGTCGCGCTGGCCGCCTGCCTGATTCCGGCGCACCGCGCCGCGCGCATCGCGCCGATGGAGGCGCTGCGCCATGACTGATCCTCGCCGCGTGGCCGACCGCCGCGTCGCATCCGCGCCGCTCGCAGCCCGGGCGCGCCGCCGCGCCGGCACGCTCTTCGGAGACCGCCTGACATGACCGCTTTCGACGACCTGCGCCAGGCCCTGCGCAGCCTGCTCAGCCGGCCGCTGTTCGCCTTGGTCGCCGTCACGACGCTCGCGCTCGGCATCGGTGCCAATACCGCGATCTATTCGCTCGCGCAGCAGTGGCTGCTCGAGCCGCTGCCGGTGACCGCGCCGGAGCAGCTGGTCAACCTGATGTGGGTGCGCGAGCGCGCCGGCTGGACCAGCAGCAACACCGCCGGTTCCGGCGACGCGGTCTTCAGCTATCCGACGTTCCGCGATCTGGAGCAGCGCCAGGACGGCTTCGGCCGCATCGCCGCGCACCGCTCGATCGCCGTCAACCTCGCGCTCGACAGTGACACCGCGAGCGCCAGCGGCCTGTTGGTCTCGGGCAGTTACTTCGGCGTGCTCGGCGTGCGGCCGGCGCTCGGCCGCCTGCTCGATGAGCGCGACGACACGGCCGCCGGCGTCGCCGAATCGGTCGTACTCGGCTACGGCTACTGGCAGAACCGCCTCGGCGGCAAGGCCGACGTGATCGGCCGGACGCTGCGCGTCAACGGTGTGCCGCTGACGGTCGTCGGCGTGGCGCCGCCCGGCTTCAACGGCACCACGCTCGGCACGCAGCCGCAGGTGTACGTGCCGATCACGCTGAGCTGGTCGCGCGATCCGGACACGCTGCCCGAACACGAGAGCCGCAAGGCCTACTGGGTCTACCTGTTCGCGCGGATGGCGCCGGGCCTGTCGATCGAGCAGGCGCAGGAGCGCATCAACGGGCCGTTCCATGCGCTCGTCGAGGAGGTCGAGGCGCCACTGCAGTCGCTGAGCGGTGCCGAGCTCGCGCAGTTCCGCGCCTCGCGCCTGACGCTCAGTTCCGGTGCGCGCGGGCAGAGCCTGGCGCCGGAGCAGGCGCGGCTCGGCCTGGGCCTGCTGTTCGGCGTGACCGCGCTGGTGCTGCTGATCGCCTGCGTCAACCTCGCCAATCTGATGCTCGCGCGCGGCGCGGCGCGCGGCGCCGAAATGGCCGTGCGCGCGGCGATCGGTGCCAGCCGCGTCCGTCTGCTGCGCCAGCTGCTGGTCGAGTCCGGCCTGATCGCGCTGGCCGGCGCGCTGGTCGCGCTGCCGGTCGCCCTGGTCGTACTGAAGCTGCTCGGCGCACTGTTCGCCGAACGCTTCGGCACCGTCGACACCACCGGCCTCGCGCCGAACGCGGTGGTCTTCGCGTTCGCGGCCGCCGCGGCGACGGCGCTGCTGTTCGGCCTGTATCCGGCGCTGGAGCTGGCGCGTACCGCGCCGATCGCGGCGATCCGCGGCCACGGTCCGACCGGCGCCGGGCGTGCCTCGACGCGGCTGCGCGGCCGGCTCGCGGTCGCGCAGATCGCGCTGTCGATGGCGCTGCTGGTGCTGGCCGGCCTGTTCAGCCGCAGCCTCTCGAATCTGGCCGATGTCGATCTGGGCCTGCGCACCGAGGGCGTCCTCGTCTTCACGGTGGCGCCGCCGCGCAACGGCTACGACGCCGAGCGCTCGCGCCAGGTGCTCGCGCGCATCGAGGACGCGCTCGCCGGCGCGCCGGGCGTGACCTCGGCCGCCCAGTCGCGCGTGCGCCTGCTGTCCGACGACGAGCTCGGCGGCAACGTCAGTGTCGAAGGCTTCGAGGCCGCCCCGGGCGTCGACACCCACGTGCTGCGCAACGAGGTCTCGCCGGGCTTCTTCGCGACGCTCGGTATTCCGTTGCTGGCCGGCCGTGACTTCACGGCCGGCGACGACGCGGCCGCCGCCAAGGTGGCGGTCGTCAACCGGCGCTTCGTCGAGCGGTTCGGGCTCGGCGAGGCGCCGGTCGGCAAGCGCGTCTCGCTCGGCGCGCGCGCGCCGGACGTCATGATCGTCGGTCTGGTCGAAACCGCCGCTTACGCGGGCGTCAAGGACGAGGCGACGCCGCAGCTGTTCATGCCGGTCGCGCAGCGTCCGGTGGCGCGCGCCAGCCACTTCTACGTGCGCACCTCGCTGGCGCCGGAATCGATGATGCGCACGGTCGAGCAGGCCGTCGCGCGGGTCGATCCGAACCTGCCGGTCGAGGCCATGCAGACGCTGCAGGCGCAGCGCATCGAGAGCATCGCCGAGGATCGGCTGCTCGGCCATCTGTCGGCGGCGTTCGCGCTGCTGGCGACGGTGCTGGCCGCGACCGGCCTGTACGGCCTGCTCGCCTACACGATCGCGCAGCGCACGCGCGAGCTCGGCCTGCGCCAGGCGCTCGGCGCGGCGCCGCGGCGGCTGCGCGCGATGGTGCTGGGCCAGGTCGCGCGAATGGGCCTGGTCGGCGGCGCGATCGGCCTGATCGTCGCGCTCGGCGCCGGCCATGCGGCGCAATCGCTGCTGTTCGGCATGAGCGCGAACGATCCTGCCGTCTATCTGGCCGCGATCGCGCTGATGGGCGTGGTCGTGCTGGCGGCCGCCGGCGTGCCGGCCTGGCGCGCGTCGCGCGTCGCGCCGATGGAGGCGCTGCGCCATGACTGACGCAGCGCCGACCGCATCCGCCGACGGCCGGTCGACACAACGCCGCGACGCTTTCGTGCATCCGATGCACGACGCCCTTTTTTCCGGAGACCTGCCGTGACCCTGATCGACGACTTCCGCCATGCCCTGCGCAGCCTGCGCGCGCATCCGGGCACGATGACGTTCGCGACGGTCACGCTGGCCTGCGGTCTGGCCGCGGCGCTGGCGATTCTCGCCGTGGTCGACGCAGTGCTGCTGCGTGCGCTGCCGTATCCGAATGCCGACCGCATCGTCCAGATCAACGAGCTGGCCGACGACGGCCACACGATGAATCTGGCCAAGCCCAACTACGACGACCTGGTCGCGAGCGTGCCGGCGATGCCGCAGGCCTCGTTCTATCAGGCGTTTCCGGCCACGATCGGCGTCGACCGCGAGGCCGTGCGCGCGCCGGTCGCGATCGCCGGCGGCGACTTCTTCTCGATCTTCGGTACCGCGCCGCTGGCCGGCCGCACGTTCGGCGCCGACGAACGCGCGCCGGTCGCGGTGATCGGCGAGGCGTTCTGGCGCGGCCGGCTCGACGCGCGCGCCGACGTGCTCGGCAGCGTGGTCGAGGTCAACGGCTCGCGCTACACCGTCGTCGGCGTGATGCCCGAGGCGTTCGCGTTCCCGGCCGGCACCAGCCTCTGGCTGCCGATGACCGAGTCGGATTTCGGCACCTCGCGCACCGCGCACAACTGGCGCGGCATCGGCCTGCTGTCCGGGCCCGACGCGCTCGCGCAGGCGCAGCTGTCGGCCAACGCGCTGGCAACGCGGCTGTACGACCAATATCGCGACGAGGTCAATCTGCGTGCGTTCGCGCTGGTGCCGCTCGGCGAGGCGATCGCCGCCCCGGTGCGCAGCGCGCTGCTGGTGCTGGCCGGCGGCACCGCGTTCCTGCTGCTGATCGCGGTCAGCAACGCGGTCAACCTGCTGCTCGCGCTCGGCGCTGCGCGCGCGCGTGAGTTCGCGGTGCGCCGCGCACTCGGCGCCAGCCGCTGGCGGCTGGCGTCCCAGCACTTCATCGAGGCGCTGCTGATCGCCGCCGTCGCGGCCGTCGCCGGCCTGCTGCTCGCGGCCGTCGCGATCGACGTGCTGGTGCATCTGGCCGGCCGCACGCTGCCGCGTGCCGCGGAGATCGGCATCGCACCCTCGACGATCGGATTCGCCGCGCTCGGCGTGCTGGGCATCGCGCTGGCGCTGACCGCCGCGCAGTCGATCGGCGGCGAACGCGCGCCGCTGACCGCGCTGCGCGAGGCCGGCCGCGGCACCACCGGCGGCCGCGGCCATCTGCGCGCGCGCACCTCGCTGCTGGTCGCGCAGACCGCGCTGACGACGGTGCTGCTGGTCGGCGCCGGCCTGCTCGGCCGCAGCTTTCTCGCGCTGCTCGCGATCGATCCGGGCTTCGCGGCCGAAGGCGCGGTCTCGGTGCGCCTGTCGTATCCGACCAGTCGCGATGCCGACGCGCTGCGCACGATGACGCAGCGCTACACGGAGATCGCCGATGCACTGGCCGCGCTGCCGGGCGTGGCCCGCGTCGGCGGCGTCAACGCGCTGCCGCTGACCGGCGGCGGCGCCAACGGCGCGTTCTGGGACGGCACGATGACCGATTTCTCCGGACCGATTCCGCCGCAGCTCGGCTACGCGGAGTTCCGCGCCGCGAGTACCGGTTATTTCGAAGCCGCCGGCATTCCGATCCTCGCCGGCCGCACGTTCGACGCGAACGACCGCGCCGACGGTGCGCACGTGGCGGTCGTCAGCGCGACCGTCGCCAAGGAGACCTGGCCGGGCCGCGATCCGATCGGCCAGCGCATCCAGGTCGGCAACATGGACGGCGACATGACGCCGGTCACCGTGATCGGCGTGGTCGGCGACGTGCACGAGCAGCGCCTGGAGCGCGCGCCGATGGGCGCGGTCTACGTCGACGTCGCGCAGCGGCCGACGGTGGCGACCGAGTTCAACCTGATCGTGCGCACCTCGCTGCCGCTGGCCGCGGTGCTGCCGACGCTGCGCGAGACCGTGGACCGCCTCGCGCCGGACCTGCCGCACAACCTGCAGCCGCTGGCCGAGCTGCGCGTGCAGGCGATGGCGCAGCGGCGCTTCAATCTGGTCCTGCTCGGCAGCTTCGGCGTCGTCGCGCTGCTGCTCGCCGGCTCCGGTCTGTACGGTCTGATGGCATTTGCGGTCGCGCAACGGCGCGGGGAGTTCGCGCTGCGTCAGGCGCTCGGCGCGTCCAGCGGCGGCATCCTGCGGCTGGTGCTGCGCAGCGGCTTCCTGGTCGCCGCGCTCGGCATCGCGATCGGCATCGCCGCCGCGGTGGCCGGCTCGCGCGTCGTCGCCAGCCTGATCTACGGCGTGCCGGCGACCGATCCGGTCACGCTGGCCGCGGTCGGCGTCGGCCTGCTCGCGGTGCTGCTGCTGGCCGGCCTGATTCCGGCGCGCCGCGCCTGCCGCGTGCTGCCGCGCGAGGCGCTGGCATGAGCGTGCATTCCGTCTTTTCGCGTTGGAGGAGCCTGTCCCGATGAATCTGACCGACGACCTGCGCATCGCCTGGCGCGCGTTGCGCGCGCAGCCGACCTTCTTCGCCACTGCCGTACTGACGCTGATGCTCGGCATCGGCGCGGTGACCGCGATCTTCACGGTCTACGACGCGGTGCTGCTCAAGCCGCTGCCGTTCAACGATCCCGAACGCATCGTGCGCGTGATGCGTTCGCAGCCGCCGGTCGCTTACAGCCCGGTCTCGGCGCCGACGCTGCGCGATTGGATCGAGCGCAGCGGGCCGGCGTTCTCGGCGATCGGCGCCTATGTGCCGCAGACGCTGAACCTGACCGGCGACGGCGATGCCGAGCGCCTGTCCGGCTATCGCATCACGCCCGGCTACTGGGATGTGTTCGGCCAGCCGATCGCGCTCGGCCGTGCGTTCGGTACGACCGAAGACACCGCCAACGAGCGCGTCGTGGTGATCGGCGACACGCTCTGGCGCGACCGTTTCGGCGCATCGCCGGACGTGGTCGGCCGCGACGTCGACCTCAACGGCGAGCGCTGGCGCGTGATCGGCGTCGCCAAGCCGGGCTTCCGCTATCCGGCCGACGCGCAGCTGTGGCTGCCGGCGTTCCTGCCGGCCGACCAGGCCGAGCGCGGCAGCAATTCGTATGCGCCGGTCGCGCGGCTCGCCGACGGCGTCAGCCTCGACCAGGCGCGCAAGGTCATGGACGGCATCACGTCCTGGCAGGCCGAGACGTTTCCCGAGTCCAGCGCCGGCCTGGTGGCGCAGGTGATGCCGCTGCGCGAGCTGATCGGCTCGCGGTTGCGCACGCCGCTGGCGGTGCTGCTGGCGGCGGCCGGCCTGGTGCTGCTGATCGCCTGCGCGAACCTGGCCAGCCTGATGCTGGCGCGCGGCCAGGCCCGCGCGCAGGAGCTCGCACTGCGCAGCGCACTCGGCGCCGGGCGCGGCCGTCTGCTGCGCCAGGTGCTGGCCGAGTCGCTGCTGATCGCGGCCGCCGGCGCCGCCGCGGCGCTGCTGGTCGCGCCGCCGGCCGTGCGCGCGCTGCTCGCACTGGCGCCCGGCGTCGTGCCGGCCTATCACGCGCCGTCGGTCGATCTGCGCGTGGTCGCGGTCACCGCACTGATCGCGCTGTCGACGCTGCTGCTGTTCGGTCTCGCGCCGGCTTGGCGTTCGGCCGCGGCCGATCCGATCGGCGCGCTGGCCGGTGCCACGCGCAGTCAGACCGGTACGCGCCGCCAGACGCGCGCGCGCGCTGCCCTGGTCGCGGCCGAGATCGCGCTGGCGACGACGCTGCTGGCCGGCGCCGGCCTGCTGATCGATTCGCTGCGCCGGCTCGACGCGGTCGACACCGGCATCGCAGACGCGGCGCAGATCCTCGGCGCCGGGCTGTCGCTGCCGGTGCCGTCGATGCAGCCCGGCGAAGACTTTGCGGCCTGGTACCCGAAGGCCAAGGCCGCGGTGTCCTCGCGCCTGACCGCGATCGACGAGCGCCTGCGTGCGCTGCCGGGCGTGCAGTCGGTCGCGCTGACCAATGTGCTGCCGGTCTCCGGTGAGATCGGCTGGAACGGCGGCTTCGAGATCGCCGGCCGCGAGCTGCCGGAGAACCGCCTGGTCCAGTTCCGCTTCGTCAGCACCGACTACTTCGAGACCTTCGGCATTGCGCTGCGCGCCGGGCGCGTGTTCGACGCGGCCGACGGCACGCGCGCCGCGTTCCCGATCGAGGCGATCGTCAACCAGACCTTCGTGGACCGCTATCTCGGCGGCGGCGACGCGCTGGGCGTGTCGGTATCGACGTTCGACGGCAGCGAGAAGACGATCGTCGGCGTCGTCGCCGACGTGCGCCAGGGCGGCCCCGACGAGGCCGCCGACGCCGAGATCTACTTCCCGATCTCGACGATCCCGGTCGGCGACCTCACGGTCGCGATCAAGGGCAGCGGCGACGTGCTGGCGCTGGCGCCGGCGCTGCGCGGCGCGCTGCGCGAGGTGGCGCCGGAGGCGCCGCTGTTCGCGCTGCGCACGATGGACGAGGTCACGCGCGAGACGACGCGGCTGCGCCGCTTCAACATGAGCCTGATGAGCACGTTCGCCGGCCTGGCCGTGCTGCTGGCCTCGATCGGCCTGTACGGCGTGATCGCCTACACGGTCGGCCAGCGCCGCCGCGAGATCGGCGTGCGCCAGTCGCTCGGCGCGACGCCGCTGGACATCCACCGGCTCACGCTCGGCGCCGGACTGCGCATGATCGTGCCCGGCCTGGTGCTCGGCCTGCTCGGCGCGCTCGCGCTCGGCCGCGTGCTGTCGGCGCAGCTCTACGGCATCGGTGCGGCCGATCCGGCGGTGCTCGGCGCGACGCTGGCCCTGCTCGCGGTGGTCGGCCTCGCCGCGTGCGCGGTGCCGTCGCTGCGCGCCGCGCGCGTCTCGCCGATGGAGGCGCTGCGCGATGAGTGATCGACCTGTCCGCGTCCCACGACTGCCGGAGCCCGCGCGATGAACCTGCTCGCTGATCTTCGCCACGCCTGGCGCGCATTGCGCGCCCAGCCGGCCTTCTTCGCGACGACGGTGTTGACGCTGACGCTCGGCATCGGCGCGCTGACGGCGATTCTCACCGTCTACGACGCGGTGCTGCTCAAGCCGCTGCCGTTCGCCGACGCCGATCGCATCGTGCGCATCACACGCGAGCAGCCGCCCGCGCATGGCAGCACGATCTCGCTGCAGGCGTTCCAGGAGTGGCGCGACCGCAGCGGCGCGGCGTTCGAGGCGATCGGTGCGTTCGGCGAGGACTCGCGCAATCTCGGCGACGGTGGCGAAGCGCAGCGCCTGATCGTCTACCGCGTGACGCCGGGCTTCTGGACCGTGTTCGGCCAGCCGATCGCGCTCGGGCGCGCGTTCGGCGAGGAGGAGGAGAATCGCAACGAGCGCGTGATCGTGCTCAGCGACGCGCTCTGGCGCACCCGCTACGGTGCCGATCCGGGCGTGCTCGGGCGCGAAGTCACGCTCAACGGCGATGTGTTCCGCGTGATCGGCGTGGCCCGTCCTTCGTTTCGCTACCCGGCCAGCGCCCAGGTCTGGATCCCGACCTTCCTGCCCGGCGACACCACGTTCCATCGCGGCATGAACTTCCTGCGCCCGGTCGCGATGCTGCGGCCGGGCGTCTCGATCGCGCAGGCGCGCGAGGTCATGGACGGCATCACGTCCTGGCAGGCGCAGACCTATCCCGATCACCACACGCAGCTCAGCGCCGGCGTGACCGAACTGCAGACCCTCGTCAGCGGCAACGTGCGCCAGCCGTTGCGCATGCTGCTGATCGCGGCGGCGCTGGTGCTGCTGATCGCCTGCGCGAACCTGGCCGGGCTGATGCTCGCGCGCGGTCAGGAGCGCGCGCAGGAGCTCGCGCTGCGCAGCGCGCTCGGTGCGGCCCGCGGCCGCCTGTTGCGCCAGGTCATGACCGAGGCGCTGCTGATCGGCACGATCGGCACCGTCGCCGGCGTGCTGCTGGCCGGTCCGGCGCTTGCGGCGCTGAGCGCGCTCGCGCCGGATTTGCTGCCGCCGTACAACGCGCCGAGGATCGACCTGCGCGTCGTCGGCGGCATCGCCGCCGTCGCGGTCGCGACCCTGCTGCTGTTCGGGCTGCTGCCGGCCTGGCGTATGGCCGCGGCCGATCCGCTGCGCTCGCTCGGCAATCTGCGCAGCCAGCTCGGCTCGCGCGCACAGCTGCGTGGCCGCCGGCTGCTGGTCTGTGCCGAGATCGCGCTGGCGATGGCCGTGCTGGCCGGTGCCGGCCTGCTGATCGACAGCCTGCGCCAGCTCGCCGCGGTCGATTCGGGTGTCGCCTCGCCGCAGGTGCTGACCGCGTCGATCTCGATCACGCTGCCGGTCCGCCAGCCCGGCGACGAGAACGATGTCTGGGCCGCACGCGCGATCGGCCAGCTCAAGACGCGCCTGGACGCGATCGAGGCGCGCCTGCGCGAGCTGCCGGGCGTCGAGTCGGTCGCGATCGCCAACCGGCTGCCGGCCTCCGGCGATTGGGGCTGGAACAGCCGCTTCTCGATTCCGGGCCGCAGCCTCGACCCGCAGGCGCTGGCCGAGTACCGCTTCGTGAGTCCCGACTATTTCACGACGTTCGGCATTCCGGTCGAGGCCGGGCGCGCGTTCGACGCCAGCGACGGCACACGCGCGGTGCTGCCGACCGAGGTGCTGGTCAACCGCGCGTTCGTCAAGCGCTACCTCGGCGATGCCGATCCGCTGAACGAGACCGTGGTGATCTTCGGCGACCAGCCCAAGCGCATCGTCGGCGTCGTCGCCGACGTGCGCCAGGCCGGCCTGGATCAGCCGGCCAACACCGAGGTGTACTTCCCGGTCAGCAAGGCGGCGGTTGGCGATCTGGCCGTCGCGATCAAGGTCACCGGCGACGCAGCCGCATTCGCCGAGCCGCTGCGGCGTGCGCTGCGCGAGGTCGCCCCGGACGTGCCGGTCTACGCGGTCCGCACGATGGACCAGGTGACCGGCGCGACGCTGGCGATGCGCCGCTTCAACATGACGCTGATGAGCGTGTTCGCCGCGCTGGCGCTGGCACTCGCGGCGATCGGCCTGTACGGCGTGATCGCCTACACGGTCGGCCAGCGCCGCCGCGAGATCGGCCTGCGCCAGGCGGTCGGCGCGCGCGCGCTCGACATCCATCGCCTCGTGCTCGCCGACGGGCTGCGCATGATCGTGCCCGGCCTCGCGCTGGGTCTGCTCGGCGCGCTCGCGCTCGGCCGGCTGATCGCGACCCAGCTCTACGGCGTCGGGTCGGCCGATCCGCGCGTGCTCGGCGCGGTCGCGGCCGTGCTGATCGCGGTCGCGCTGGCCGCCTGTGCGATCCCGATGCGCCGCGCCGCGCGCGTGCCGCCGATGGAAGCCCTGCGCGACGGTTGAACGAGGGGCCGCTGCGGCCCGGGAGAGAATGATGATGATGCGCTGGATAGAACCATTGACCCGCACGCTGCGCCAGCTGGCCGCGGCGCCGGGTTTCACGCTGGCCTCGCTGGCGATGCTGACGCTCGGCATCGGCCTCAGCGTCGCGATGTATTCGACCGTGCAGGGCGTCCTGCTGCGCGGCCTGCCGTTTCCGGACGGCGAGCGGCTGGTCACGATCTCGGCACGGCAGCCGGCGCAGCACGTCGACGGCGCACAGCTCAGCATCGACGAGGCCGAGCGCGTCGCCGCCGGCACGCCGGGCTTCGCCGCGATCGGCTACTACTGGTGGAGCGGCGTGACGCTGTTCGACGGCGAGCGCGCGCGAGAGATCACCACGCACATGGTCGGCGACGGCTATTTCGCCGCGCTCGGCGTCGAGGCGCTGATCGGGCGCCGGCTCGACGCCGCCGACATCCGCGAGGACCGCCGCGTCGCGGTGCTGTCCTATGCCGAGTGGCAGCACGGCTTCGGCGGCGATCCCTCGGTGATCGGCCGCCGCCTCGAGATCGTCGGCGATGAGCCGTTCGAGGTCGTCGGCGTGATGCCGCCGGCGATGGCCGCATTCGCCGGCGAGACCGGCTTGTGGCAGCCGCTGAGTCCGCGCAGCCTGCCGGCCGAGGGACCGCAGCGCCTGCAACGCACGCTGCTCGCGATCGGGCGGCTCGCGCCCGGCGTCTCGCTCGCACAGGCCGAGGCCGCCCTGACTGCGCGTCTGGCCGATCCGCAGGCGTCCGTCACCGATCCCACGCAAGCGTGGCAAGGCGTCGCGCGATCGTTCCTCGATGCGCTGGTCGGCGACGCGCGCGGTGCGCTGTGGAGTGCGTTCGCGCTGGCCGTGCTGGTGCTGCTGATCGCCGCGGTCAACGTCGCGATCCTGCTCGACGCGCGCCAGACCGCACGCCGCCGCGAGCTGGCGGTGCGTCAGGCGCTCGGCGCCTCGCGCCGCAGGCTCGGCGTCGCGCTGCTGCTCGAGCTCGCGCTGCTCGCCGGCACCGGCGTCGTGCTCGGCCTGGCGGTCGCGGCCGGTGCGATCGGGCTGCTGCGCAGCCTCGCCGCCGACAGCCTGCCGCGCGCCGACGGCATCGTCATCGACGGCGGCGTCGCCGCGTTCGCGGTGCTGCTCGGCGTGCTGGTGCCGCTGCTCGCGGCGCTGGCCGGCGCGCTGCGGATCGGCGCGGCGCCGTCCGAGGCGATCCGCAGCGGCGCCAAGGGCGTGCTCGGCGGCGCCGGCGGCCGCCGCGTCCTGCCGGTGCTGGCGATGGCGCTGTCGACCGCGAGCCTGGTCGCCGCCCTGACGCTGGCCGCGGGCCTGTGGCGTCTGCAGCGCGTCGATCCCGGCTTCGACGCGGCCGACGTGCGCGTCATGCAGTTCTTCCGCGGCGGAAAGGAAGCCTTCGTGCCGTTCACCGAGCGCCTGCTCGAGCAGCTCGAGGCGTTGCCCGGTGTCGAGGCGGCCGCGCTGACCAGTGCGCCGCCGCGTTCGGGCATCGGCAGCGCCAGCGTCGCGCTCGCCGTCGCCGCCCGTCCCGATGCCGCGGCCGTACAGGCCGCGCTGCGCCGCGTCTCGCCCGGCTATCGCCGCCTGCTCGATGTGCCGCTGCTCACCGGCCGCGACTTCGACGGCGGCGACCGCCGCGGTACCGAGCCGGTCGCCGTGCTGAACCGCACCGCGGCGCGCCGCCTGTTCGGCGACGCCGAGGCGGTCGGCCAGATGGTCGGTGTGCCGATCCGCGGCAGCCGCGTCGAGGCGCGCGTCGTCGGCATCGTCGAGGACATCCGCAATGACGGCCTGCGCAGCGCGCCGGCGCCGGAGATCCTGGTGCCGTTCGCGCAGCAGCCGACCAATGCGATGGCGTTCCTGGTGCGCTCGCGCCTCGCCGGCACCGATGCGGCGATGGCCGATGCCCTGGCCGCGCTCGATCCGCGCCAGGCGATCACGCGCCGCTATGCCCTGGCCGAGCCGATCGACGAGGAGCTCGCGCCCGCACGCTTCTTCGCACGCACGGTCGGCGCGTTCGCCGCCGCCGCGCTCCTGCTGGCCGTGCTCGGCACCTATGCGGTGGCCGCGCTGCGCCAGCGTCGCCGCGTCGGCGAGTTCGGGCTGCGCCTGGCGATCGGTGCGCGGCCGCGCGATGTCGCGGCCGACGTGCTGCGCGACGGACTGACGTTGAGCGCGGTCGGCGTCCTCGCCGGTCTCGCGCTCGCGCTGGCCGGCCTGCGGCTGCTCGATCTGTCCGCGGTCGGCGTCGCCGGCACGCCGCCGCTGCTGCTGCTCGCGGCCGGCATCGCCACGATGGCGCTGGCCGCGCTCGGCGCGCTCGGGCTGCCGGCCTGGCGCGCCGCGCGCGTGCCGCCGATGGAAGCCTTGCGCAGCGAATGAACCCGGGCGGCTTAGGCGCCTCGTCCACTTTCCGTCACGGAGCCGATCCATGCGCGTTTCCGACTCTCTCCGCCTCGTTTCGGGCCGCCTGCGCCACGCCGTGCGCGGACTCGCGGCGCGCCCGCTGTTCGCGTTCGTCGCGATCGCGACGCTGGCGCTCGGCATCGGCGCGAATCTGGCCGTGTTCTCGCTGGTCGAGCGCCTGCTGCTGGCGCCGCTGCCGGTCGCTGAGCCCGATCGCCTGGTCAACCTCGGCGTGCCGGGCCAGACCGACATCCGCCTGAGCTCGAGTCTGGCCGGCAACGAGACCGCGGTCTTCAGCTACCCGATGTTCCGCGACCTGGAGCGCGCGCAGGACGGCGTCGCGACGCTGGCCGCGCATCGGCCGCAGCCGGTCAATCTCGCCTACGCCGGCCATACCGAACGTGTGCAGGCGCTGCTGGTGTCGGGCCGCTACTTCGACGTGCTCGGCCTCAAGCCGGCGCTCGGCCGCCTGCTCGGCGCTGTCGACGATGCGGTCGACGGTCAGGCGCAGGCCGCCGTGCTCGGTCATGCATACTGGCGCGACCGGCTCGGCGCGGACCCCGGCGTGATCGGCCGCAGTCTGGTCGCGAATGGCCAGGTGCTTCAGATCGTCGGCATCGCGCCGGCCGGCTTCGACGGCACGACGATCGGGCTCGCACCGCAGGTCTTTCTGCCGATCTCGCTGCGCGGTCCGGACGGCGCCGTGTCGATTCCCGATCATGTCAGCCGCGAGCTGCATTGGGTGCATGCGTTCGCGCGGCTGGCGCCCGGCGTGACGATCGCCCAGGTCGAGTCCCGGCTCGACGGCGCCTATCGCGCCGCGATCGAGGCCTTCGAGCCGGTCTCGGCGCTGACCGGCGAGCCGGTCACGCGTCACCTTGCACTGACGTCCGGTGCACGCGGCCAGAGCATGCAGCCCGATCACTCGCGCAATTCGCTGCTGCTGGCGCAAGGTGCCGCCCTGCTGGTGCTGCTGATCGCCTGCGTGAATCTGGCCAACCTGCAGCTCGCGCGCGGCAGCGGCCGTGTCGGCGAGATGGGCGTGCGGTCCGCGCTCGGCGCCAGCCGTCGCCAGCTGATCGGCGAGGCACTGGCCGAGCCGCTGGTGATCGCGCTGGCCGGTGCCGCCGCGGCCGTGCCGATCGGCCTGGCCGGTCGGCAGCTGCTCGGCCGACTGCTGCTGTCCGACCGCGTTTCGACGCTGGCCGGCAGCGGCGTCGATCTGGCCGGAGCCGCCGCCGCGCTCGCGATCGCGCTGGTCGCGCTGCTCGGCTTCGCGCTGATACCGGCACGCCGGCTCGCCGACGCCGCGCCGGCCCGCGCGCTGGCCGGACACGCCGGTGGCGTCGGCCGCCGCGGTACCGGCCGTCTGCGCGCGGTGCTGGTCACCGTGCAGATCGGTTTCTCGATGGCACTGCTGGTGCTGGCCGGCCTGTTCGCGCAGAGCCTGTCCAATATCGCGCGCGCCGATCTGGGCATGAACCTCGACGCGCTGGTCACCTTCGCGGTCGAGCCGGAGCTCAACGGCTACGACCGCGCGCACAATGCCGCGCTGTACGACCGCGTCGAAGAAGCGCTGGCCGCGCTGCCCGGCGTGACCGGTGTCGCGCGTGCGCAGAACCGTCTGCTCGCGCGCGGCTACAGCGGCGGCGGCGCATCGATCGAAGGCCGGGACGGTGGCGGATTCTCGACGTTCAACCAGGTCGGGCCCGGCTATTTCCAGACACTCGGCATCGCCCAGCTCGCCGGACGCGGCTTCGCGCCGAGCGACAGCGCCGACGCGCCACCGGTCGCGGTCGTCAACCGCCGCTTCGTCGACGCGTTCGGGCTCGATCCGGCGACCACGGTCGGCCAGACGCTGCGCCTCAACGGTCAGCGCATGCAGATCGTCGGCCTGGTCGCCGACGCCGCCTACGCCAACGTCAAGGACGCGCCGCCGCCGCAGGTCTACCTGCCCGACGCGCAGAGCGAGGCCAGCGGCACGATGAGCTTCTACGTACGCAGCGCGATCGACCCCGCGCAGCAGCAGGCCGCGATCGCCGCCGCCGTCGCAGCGATCGACCCGAACCTGCCGCTGCGCAGCCTGTCGACGCTGCGCGAACAGGCCCGCGTCAACGTCGCCGCCGACCGCACGGTCGGCCTGCTCGCGACCGCGCTCGCGCTGCTGGCGACGCTGCTCGCCGCCGGCGGCCTCTACGGCGTGCTGTCGTATCTGGTCGCCGAGCGCCGCCGCGAGATCGGCCTGCGCCTCGCACTCGGCGCGACGCCCGGCCGCCTGCGCGGCCTGGTCGCCGGCCAGGTCGGCCGCATGGCCCTGGCCGGCGGTGCGCTCGGTCTCATCGCCGCACTGGCCGGCGGCCGCCTCGCCGCGGCCAACCTCTACGGCCTGTCCGCGCACGATCCGACCGTGCTGGTCTGTGCCGCGCTCGTGCTCGTCGCCGTCGTCGCGCTGGCCGCCTGGCTGCCGGCACGCCGCGCCGCGCATACCGATCCGGTGGTGGCGTTGCGGCATGATTGAGGGTCTGAGCCGTCCGCTCACTGGCGCGTGGTGAGCACGTTGCAACCGCGTCGCGAGCATCACGCTTACGTGATTTCGCAGCAGATGCGCGTGCCGAAAGCGGCGACTCGCGACTCGGAGCGAGCCAATCGCTGCGCTTGGTCCGTGATCCCGGAGCTCGAGATACACACGTTGCTCTGCAGCGCAAGGTGGGAACGCGAGCGGGCTCGCCCCATACTGCTCGCGAACCCTGGTCTAGGCTCGGGAAGAAGCGAGGACGCATGGACAACACCCAGCTTGACGAGCTGATCGATCATTGCCTCACGCATCCGCTCAGTGACGCCTTGTTGTATCCGTTGCTTGGCGAACTTGGCCGAGCGGCATTCTGCGACGCATTCTCGCGTCGTGTGGCTCATCGATACGCAGGTTCCCAGCTGAGTTTCGAGGCCGCAGATGCCGCCATGAATCATCTCTTCGCGTTTGCCTGCTCCGGACAAGACGATGTTTTTTCCGGCTACGCCTGGAGCGTTTTTCGGGCCTTTGACGAGGGCGAGTACTCGCATGCCGGAGATCCGGATGAGACCGATCCCGAGGCGAAGTACACACGAGCTCAAATCATGGCGATCGTGGCGCGTGATCTTGTCCAGTAAGGCGATCGAGAAACAGTCGGTCAATCCATAACCGGACACTTCCGTCCGCTTCCGAACGCCCGATGCCTTAGGACACGCGCCACAGCACGCCTCATGCCTTGGCGCGGAACTTGCGTCATCCCCGCCACGTACCGTGCGGCCGCTGGCGCCGCGCCACGTGAGAGGGCATCCCTGCATGATCCGTGACATCCGTTTCGCCCTGCGCGCGCTGCTGCGCAGTCCGGCGTTCACCGCGGTTGCCGTGCTGATGCTGGCGGTCGGCATCGGGCTGGCGATCTTCATGTTCGGCAGCCTCAACGCGATGGTGCTCAAGCCCTTGCCGTTCGCGCAGGCCGACCGGCTGGTCGCCTTCAGCTACACCGACAGCCGCAACACACAGCGCAACCTCGCGTTGCCGACGGTGGACTGGCTCGATCTGCGCGAGCGCCAGAAGACGCTGGCGTCTCTGGAAGCCTACTGGGTCGGCACCGCCAATATCGGCGGACTGGCCGGGCCGGCCGAGCGGCTGTCCGGCGCCTGGATGAGTACCGACGCGCTCGGCGTGCTCGGTGCGCGTCCGATCCTCGGCCGCGACTTCAACGCGGCCGATGCGGCGGCCGGTGCCGAGCCGGTCGCGCTGATCGCGTATCGCACCTGGGAGCTGCAGTTCAACGCCGATCCGGCGGTGATCGGCCGCAGCCTGCGCGTCAACGGCGTGCCGACGCGGATCGTCGGCGTGATGCCACGCGATTTCGCGTTTCCTTCGGCCGAGCGGATCTGGCTGCCGATCGTGACCGACCGCGCCACGGCAGCGGCCTCGTACGCGCGTCTGCAGACCTTCGGGCGGCTCGTCGAGGGCGTCTCGGTCGGGCAGGCGACCGCCGATTTCGATACCGCGATGGCCGCACTGGCGGCCGAGCGCGGCGAGCCGCTGCGCGGCGACAAGGCGCGGATGCGCTCGTTCTCCGAGCAGTTCATCCCGGGGCACATCGTCGAGGCGACCAAGACGATGTTCATCGCGGTGCTGCTGGTGCTGCTGATCGCCTGCGCGAACGTGGCGAGCCTGGTGATCGCACGCTTCGCCGCGCGGACCCGCGAGCTGGCCGTGCGCGCCGCGCTCGGTGCCGGCCGCGGCCGCCTGATCGTGCAGGTGCTGGCCGAAACGTTCGCGATCGCGCTGGCGGCGACCGTACTCGGCTACGCCGGCGCGGACTTGGCGAGCTGGCTCATGCGCGACGCGATGGACGCCTCACCGAGCGGCACGCAGCTGCCGTACTGGGTCGACTACCGGGTCGACCCGCGCGACCTGATCTTCACGGCCGCCGTCGCGCTGGTCGCGACCGTGCTGGCCGGCCTGGCACCGGCGCTGCGCGCCGGCCGTGTCGACGTGCAGACCTGTCTGCGCCAGGGCGGTGCCGGCAGCATCGGCGGCCGCGGCCGGCTCGGCCGCTGGCTGGTCGCCGGCGAGGTCGCGCTGTGCGTGATCCTGCTGGTCTGCGCCGGCGTGTCGATCCGCAGCGCGCTCGACGCGCAGCGCACGCCGCTCGGCATCGAGACCGCCGGCGTGCTGACCGGCCGCATCGCGATGTTCGACGCGGACTATCCGGACCAGGCCGCACGGCTGCGCCTGACCGACGCCCTGCAGCCGCGCTTGGCCGAGCTTCCGGGCGTCAGCGCGGTCGGCTTCGGCACCTCGTTGCCGCTGATGGGCTACGGCCGCGAGCGCTACGAGCGCCCCGGCGACGCCTATGCCGAGGACAGCCAGCGCCCGCAGATCTGGGCGTCCAGCGTGACCGCGGGCTATTTCGACGCATTCGGCATCGCGCTGCGCGAGGGGCGCATGTTCGACGCGCGCGACGGCGCCGACGCGCCGGACGTCGCGATCATCAGCGCCAGCCTGGCCGCGACCGCGTTTCCGGATCGCAGCGCGATCGGCGAGCGCCTGCGTGTCGATCCGAAGGATCCCGAGTCGCCGTGGCTGACGATCGTCGGTGTAGTCGCCGACAGCGTGCAGGCCGACTACATCGAGACCAGCGCGACCTCGCCGGGCAGCCGCAGCGACGGCAACGTGTTCCGGCCGCTTGCGCAGGCGCCGAGCAACATCGTCAGTTTCGCGCTGCGCGCCGACGGCGATCCGCAGGCGCTCGGCGAGGCGGTACGCGCCGCGGTGACGGCGGTGGACGCCAATCTGCCGGTGTACTGGCTGCGGCCGATGGAGGCCTGGCGCGCGGGCCTGATGTGGGGGCCGGACATCCTCGCGAACCTGTTCGGCGCGTTCGCGCTGTTCGCGCTGCTGCTGACCGCGGCCGGCGTCTATGCGGTGCTCGCGTTCGAGACCACGCAGCGCACACGCGAGATCGGCGTGCGCCGCGCGCTCGGTGCGCCGGCCGGCACGATCGTCGCGATGACGCTGCGGCGCGGCGGCCGCCAGGTGCTGGTCGGCCTGCTGATCGGCGTGCCGCTGGCACTGGCGTTCGCGCAACTGCTCGGCGGCGTGATGATGCCGGGCGCGCAGACCGATCCGCGCGTCTACGTGGCGGTCGTGCTCGTGCTCGCCGCGGTGCTGGTGCTGGCCGCCGTGCTGCCGACGCGGCGCGCCTTGCGCGTCGATCCGCTGGTGGCGCTGCGCGATGAGTGATTCACCGGTCACGATGGCACTGCGCGCGATGCGCCGCGTGGTGGCGGACGCCTGATCGCGCTCGGCGTCGCGACCGGTCAGGCGGCCGGACTTGGTCTCGCCCGCGTGCCGGCCGATCGTCCGTTCGGTCTGTCGTTCGCCGGTCCAGATCGTGCTGACCGCGTGCCGGTGGCCGGCACGGCGTGTCGCGGCGACCGATCCGGCCGAGGTACTGCGCCGGCCCTGATCGGCTGCCGCGCGTCACGCCGGGCGTTTAGGATAGGACACCGGTCGCACAGCGGCCGATCCTCCTCATCCGCCGGAAAGCCGCATGCGCCATCCCCTGGTCCGACGTCCGCCGCTCGCCACCCGTCTCGTGTTCTCGATCGGCCTGCTCGCCGCGGCGCTGTCCGCCGTGGCGCAACCGGCCGACGTGCCGGCGCCGCCGTCCGTGCCGCCCGAGCAGGCGCAGCCGCCCGAGCCGGTCGTGCCGGACATCGCCAGCCTGGACACGATCGTCGTCACCGGCGTGCAGCCGGGTCCGGGACTGTGGCGCGTCTCGCGCGGCAGCCACGTGCTGTGGATCCTCGGCACGCTCTCGCCGCTGCCGCGCGACATGACCTGGCTGGCCGACGACGTCGACCGGACGATCGCCGGCTCGCAGGTCGCGCTGTCCTCGCCGGGCGTCGATCTCGACGCCGACGTCGGCTTCTTCGGAAAGCTGGCGCTGCTGCCGTCGCTGGCCAAGATCCGCAACAACCCGGACGGCCGTACGCTGGAGGAAATCCTGCCGCCGGAACTCTACGCGCGCTGGTCGGTGCTCAAGGCCAAGTACATCGGCCGCAGCGGCAAGGTCGAGAAATGGCGCCCGTTGTTCGCGGCCGGCGAGCTCTACCGCGAGGCGCTCGACAAGCGCAAGCTCAGCGATTCGGGCCAGATCGGCAAGGTGGTGTCCAAGTCGATCAAGCGGCACGGCATCGCCAGGATCGACAGCCACGTCAAGGTCAAGATCCAGGAGCCGCGCGCGGCGATCAAGGCGTTCAAGGCCGAGGAACTGGACGACGTCGAGTGCCTGCGCCAGGTGCTCGACCGGCTCGAGGCCGACCTCGGCACGATGGCCGCGCGCGCCAATGCCTGGGCCGTCGGCGACATCGAGACGCTGCGCGCGATGCCGCAGGACACGCCGGTGCGCACCTGTTTCGACGCGGTCGCGCAGACGCGCTTTGCACGCGATCGCGGCATCGACGACCTGCCGGCTCGCGTCGAGGCGGCTTGGCTCGACGCGGCCGAGCAGGCGCTGCGCGACCACGAGACCAGCTTCGGCACGCTGTCGATCGGCGACGTGCTCAAGCCCGACGGCCTGCTCGCCAAGCTCGCGGCGCGCGGCTACGAGGTCGAGGCGCCGTAGCGGATCGTCGCCGCCGCGCGTTGCGCTGCCGGCCGGCGGTCGTCTTCCACGGGCCGTGCATCGCCGCCGTCGTGCGCGGCCGTTTCCGCGCCGGCGGCGTCGACCGAGCGCAGGCTTCGCATCAGGCCCCTCGGCGATCGGTGCGTCAGACGATCAGCGCCATGACCCAGCGGTCGAGCGCGGTGCCGGGCACCGCGAATGCCGGCGCCAGATGCACCACCAGGAAGAACGGCACGCCCCAGGCCGTCGCGCGGTGGACGCGGCGCAGCGTGACGAGGTCGTAGGCGATCAGACTCAGGCCGAGTGCGAGCAGGCCGAGCATCGTCAGCAGCACGCCGTCGAAGCCGGCGAACGGCGGCAGCGCCGCGAGGCGGATCAGCGCCGGTGACATGATCGAGCACATCGCCAGCAGCATCAGCCGCTTGTGCGCGTCCGGCCGGCGCCGCTCGACGACGGCGCAGATCAGCAGCGTGCCGAACGCGACCAGCGCGCCGAAGTCGCCCCACAGTATCAGCCCGATCAGGCCACGCTGCGCGTCGAGGTCGATGCCCTGCTGGCGCCAGTTGGCCGGCAGGTTCGCCATCGTGTACAGCGAACTTGCGACCACCGCGACGGCCAGACAGACCCCGATCACGCCGAGGCGGCGGTGCAGGCGCGTATGGCCGGCGGCCACCAGCAGCGTCTGCATCGCGAACAGGCCGAACCAGGCGGCGACGATCGCGCCGTGCACGAGCAGGTACGGACGCAGCGGTTCGGCCGGCCGGAACAGCGTGCCCCAGAAGCCGGCGACGACGGCCGCCAGCATCAGCAGCGCGATCGCCGCGAAGAACCGGTGCCGGCGCGTCGCGGCCGGCGTCTGCGGGGGCATCGTGGTCTTGGCGGGAGCTGACATGCGGGCGTCTCAAGAGGCAGGCGTCTGAGCTCCGATACGGGAATGCGCGCCGATGTCGGACACCGGTCGGCGACGCACGGCGCGAGCGTCGACCGCGCGCGTGGCCGCGCCGGCCTGAAGCGGCAGCCGTTGCCGGTGTACGCATTCGAGACAGGGCTGTCCGCATCTGGACGCATCGGAAGGCGCGGGTGCGGGCGGCTCCGGAAAGACCTTGCCGCACAACGCGATAGCCGGCGACCGGAGCTGGCACGTTCCCTGCTGCCACGGGATATTCCTTGTCCCGAATTCCGGTGCCGACGATGTCCTTCCGATTCCCGCAGCCGTTGCGCCGCGCGTGCCGCTCGCCCGGTTTCGCGCTGATGGTCGCCGTGCTGGTCGCGGTCGTCGTCGCCGTCAACGCGACCGCGTTCACCGCGATCCATGCCCTGCGCTGGAAGGCACTGCCGTACGCCGACGGCGAGGCGCTGGTCGAGCTGCGCGCGGATCTGGTCAAGTTCGGTTTCGAGGTCGGTCTGACCGAACGCCTGCGCGCACATCTGGCCGAGGACACCGCGCATTTCGCCGGCGCGCTCGGCTACCGTGTGGCCCAGCAGCTGCGCGCCGACGAGGGCGGCCAGCGCTGGCGGATCGCGCGGACCACGCCGGACCTGTCCGGCGTGCTCGGCGTCCAGCCGGCGCTGGGTCGCCTCTACGGCAGCGACGCGCTCGCGCCGGGCGCCGATGCGGTGCTGGTGCTGTCCGACGCGGCCTGGCGCGCCAGATTCGGTGCCGATCCGGGCGTGGTCGGCCGCGTGGTCCGTTTCGAGGATCGGGTCTACACGGTGATCGGCGTGATGCCGCCCGGCTTCGTCTTTCCGGACGCCTCGGTCGACGCGTGGCGGCCGTATCGGATGAGCGCCGGGGAGCGCGCACAGTCCGACGGCGGCAACGTCGGCGATCTGGACGTCGTCGCGCGGCTCGCGCCCGGTGTCGGCGTCGCGCAGGCCGCCGAGCGGCTGCAGGCGATCTTCGCGGCCGATCCGAGCGTGGCCGGCCTGCTGCAGAACGCCGGCCTGCGTGCCGACGCGCGCGCCTGGCGCGAGCGCTACGCGGCCGGGCACTGGCGCGCGCTGGCACTGCTGCAACTGGCCGCGCTGCTGCTGATGGCCGTGGTCGTCGCCAATCTGGTCAATCTCAATCTGGACCGGCTGCTCGGCCGCGCGCGCGAGTTCGAGATCCGCCGCGCGATCGGCGCCGGCGAGCGCGCGATCGTCGGCGGCATCGTCGCGGACCTGGCGCCACCGGTGCTGCTCGGCCTGCTCGCCGGTCTCGCGCTGACGCCGGTCGGTCTGGCGCTGGCGCGCCACTACGAGATGCTGCCCGCTGCGCTGCCGCAGGGCGTGGGCTTCGGCTGGGCGGCGCTGGTCGCCGGCGGCCTGGTCGCCGCCGCCGCGCTCGGCAGCGGCCTGCTCGCGGCCGCGGTTTCGCGCCGCGCGACGGGCCTGTCGACGCGCGCGGCCGTCAGTGGTCTGGGCCGCGTGCGGCCGGCGATGATCGTCGCCCAGGTCATGCTGACGACGATCCTGCTCGGCGGCGCCGGCCTGCTGCTGCGCAGCGCGGTCAATCTGATGCAGGTGGACCGCGGCTTCGACGCCGAGGGTGTACTGCTGACCGTGGTCGACCCGGCCGGTGTCAGCATCAGCGGCCGCCGCTACGATCCGGCCACCGACGAGGCGCGCTACAGGCCGCTGATCGAGACGCTGCGCAGCGAGGTCGCGAGCCTGCCCGGCGTGCGCCGCGTCGCGATCGCGTCGGCGCCGCCGTTCAGTCGATGGGAGACCGTCTCGGGCTTCCGTACGCGCGGCCAGTCCGATCCGGTGCAGGCGCGTGCGCGCCAGGTCGGCCCGGGCTATTTCGAGACGCTCGGCATCGGCCTGGTCGCCGGCCGCGGCTTCGAGCCGGGTGATCTCGGCGAGGCCGGCCCGGTCGTCGTCGACCAGGTCTGGGTCGATCGTTATCTGCGCGGCGTCGATCCGCTCGGCGCGATCGTCGACGTGCCGATCGATGCGCAGGGCGCGACGCGTCCGGCCCGCATCGTCGGCGTCGCGCACACGGTCAAGCACGAGCGCCTCGACGAAGAAGACAACCTGCCCACGGTCTACCAGGCCGCCGCCGCGCCGCTGCCGGTGTTCTGGCTGGTCACGCGGACCGACGGCGACGTCGGCGCGCTGGCCGAGACCGTGCGCCAGCGCGTGCGCGCGATCGCGCCGGACGCCGACATCGGTGTCAACCGGCCGCTGGCTGCCCTGGTCGGCGAGACGCTGGCCGCGCAGCGCTCGCTGCTCGCGGCGCTCGGCACATTCGCGCTGCTGACCCTGCTGCTGGCCGCGCTCGGCCTCGCCGCGGTGCTGAGCTTCGCGGTACGCCGGCGCACCGCCGAACTGGGCGTGCGCATGGCGCTCGGCGCCTCGCCCTCGCGCGTCGGGCGCCTGGTGATGGGGCAGGGCGCGCGCCTGATCGCGCTCGGCACGCTGCTCGGCGTGCTGGCCGGACTGCCGCTGGCGCGGCTGCTCGCCGATCGTCTGCACGGTCTGGCCTTCACCGATCCGACGACCTGGGCCGCGGCCACCCTGCTGGTCGCCGCGATCGCGGCCTGGGCCTGCTATCTGCCGGCGCGCCGGGCCGCCGGCACGGCGCCGGTCGAGGCGCTGCGCCATGACTGAGGCCGCCGCCGCCCCATCGGCCGGGGTGCGCCTCGCCGTGCGCCGGCCGCCCCCGTTTCGACTCGTCCGCTCTGGGAGACACCCGTGATCACGATGCCCGAACTGCGCTTCTCGGTGCGCCGCCTGCTGCGCGCGCCGGGCTATGCGCTGACCGTCGTCCTGCTGCTCGGCCTCGCGCTGGCCGCCAACGGCGGCGTGTTCAGCGTGCTCTACGGCCTGCTGTACAAGCCGCTGCCGTTCGCCGGCGCCGACGGTCTGGTCACGGTCGGCGCGCGTTTCCTCGGCATCGACGGCGGCCTGTCGGTGCCGATGATCGAGCCGATCGCGCGCGACAGCCGCGCGGTGAGCGATCTGACCGCGTTCGAGCAGGCCTACGTCTCGCTCGAGGACGAGACCGGCGCGCGCCAGGCGACGCTGAGGGCGGCGCGCGTGGAGCCGGCGCTGTTCGGTCTGCTCGGCACGACGCCGGCACTCGGCCGGCTGTTCGTCGCCGACGACGCGCGCGAGGGCGCCGCGCCGGTCGTCGTGCTCGGCTGGGACACCTGGCAGCAGCGCTACGCCGGCGCCGAGGACGCGATCGGCAAGACCGTGCGCCTGGACGGCCAGGATCGCCGCATCGTCGGCGTGTTGCCGCGCGGCTACGCGTTTCCCGAGCGCGCGACGCGGCTGTGGTTGCCGCTCGGCTTCACCGCCGCGCAGCGCGCGCCCGAACGCAGCGGCAGTTTCGGCACGACCTATGCGATCGCGCGCCTAGCCGCCGATGCGACGCCGCAGACCGCGACCGAGGAGGTCACGACGCTGGCGCGCGCGATGCCGGGGCTGGCCGAAGCGTTCGGCCAGGGCGACGCGTTCGCGATGGAGGTCAAACCGCTGCGCTCGATCTGGGTCGGCGACAGTGCGCCGGCGCTGCGCCTGATGCTGCTCGCGGTCGCGCTGGTACTGCTGGTCACGGCCGCCAACCTGTGCAATCTGGCGATCGCGCGCGCGTTGGCGCGCCGCCAGGAGCTGGCCGTGCAGGCCGCGCTCGGCGCCGGCGCGGGTCGCCAGGCCGGCCAGGCCTTCGTCGAGGCGCTGCTGCCGTGCGCGGCCGCCGCCGCAGTCGGCATCGGCCTGCAGCCGGTCGTGCTCGGCCTGCTGCGCCGTTTCGAACTGGTGCCCGACGGCACGCCGCAGACGATCGGCCTGGATGCCGCGACGCTGGCCTTGACCATCGCGCTGGCGCTGCTGGTCGCGTCGGCAATGACGCTGGCGAGCCTGTGGCTGCGCCGCGGCGACCTGCACGCGGCGATCCGCAGCAGCAGTACGCGCCAGACCGGCAGCCGCGCGGCGCAGCGCGCGCGGCAGGTGCTGATCGTCGGCCAGATCGCGCTGACCGCGGCACTGCTGGTCGGCGTCGGCCTGCTCGTGCGCAGCTCGCAGCGGCTGCTCGCGCAGGACGTCGGCTTCGACCGCACGAACCTGCTCTATGCCGGCCTCGGCCGCCCGGCGCCGGCCGGCTCCGATCCGGCGCTGACGCGGGCACGGCTCGATGCGCTCCTCGCACGCGCGCGCGGCCTGCCCGGCGTGGTCGCGGTCGGCGCCGGCAGCCAGGTGCCGTTCGGCGAGAA
Source organism: Rhodanobacter denitrificans (assembly GCA_003241385.1). Taxonomy (GTDB): domain Bacteria; phylum Pseudomonadota; class Gammaproteobacteria; order Xanthomonadales; family Rhodanobacteraceae; genus Dokdonella; species Dokdonella denitrificans_A. Next base: position 73,230 of record QFPO01000010.1, on the reverse strand, counting down.
CATGAACCTGTCGAACTTCGCGCCGCCCGGCTACGACGGCGCCGAGGACGGCCAGCCGGCCGCGTATCAGTCCTACGTCGACGACGGCTACTTCGCGGCACTCGGCGTCACGTTGCGGCAGGGCCGCGCGTTCACCGGGGAGGAAGTCCGCAACCGGCTGCCGGTGGCGATCGTCGACGAGCGCTTCGTCGCGCGCTACCTGTCCGGCAGCGACCCGATCGGTGCGCGATTCCGGATCGGTCAGCCGCCGCAGGACGGTGTCGAGCAGCCGATGCGCGAGCTGACGATCGTCGGCGTCGTGCCGACCGCCAAGCAGCGCGCGCTCGACGAGAACACCGACTATCCGACGATCCACCAGCCGCGCGCCGCCGCGGCCGGCTCCGGCATGGTGGTGCGCACGACTGTTCCGCCGCAGACCCTGGTCGCGCCGCTGGGCGCGCTCTACGACGAGATCGCGCCGGACGGCGCGCGCGGCCAGATCGTCGCGATGGACGGCCGCATCGCCGAGTCGCTGGTCGAGCGCACGCGCCTGAACGCGCTGCTCCAGCTGCTCGGCATCAGCGCGCTGGTGCTGGCCTGCGTCGGCCTGTATGCGGTGCTGGCCTATGCGGTGCGGATGCGCCAGGGCGAGTTCGGCGTGCGCATGGCGCTCGGCGCCGACACCGGCCGCATCGTGCGCGGCGTGCTCGGCCAGGGCCTGGCCCTGGTCGGTGCCGGCCTGCTGGTCGGCGGACCGCTGGCCTATGCCGCGACGCGCCTGATTGCCGGGCAGCTGTTCGGCGTCGGTCCGTTCGATCCGGTCACGCTGGCCGGCGTCGCCGCGCTGCTCGCGATCACCGGCGTCGCGGCCTGCTATCTGCCGGCCCGCCGTGCGGCCGGCACCGATCCGGTGGTCGCGCTGCGTCAGGAATGAGCCGGTCGCATGCGCGCCGGGATCCGGCGCGCATGCGGTGCTGCCGGCGGTTGATGCATCCGTGCCGCCGCGGAGCGGACGGACGCATCCCGCGGCCCCGGCGTCGCGCGTCTCGGCCGCGGCGGTCCGCGCCCGAAAAAGCCGGCCGAGCCGCGATGGCGGCGCTGGAGCGAGATCCGAGCGGTGTCCGCATCCGGGCCGCGCTCTGACCGAAAGCGGACAGTGCGCTCCGGCGCTCGTACCGAAAGTCCAGCCCGAACAAGCAGATGGCGGTTCGCCGCGGCTGGCATGCTCCGTGCCAGACATTCTGGGTCTTCCTCCGTCTGCGTGCCGTCCCGATGATCCGTTCCGTCGTTCCGCACCGGTCCTGCCGGCGCCCGCCACCGCCCGGGGCGCGTGCGATGCCGGCCGCGCTCGTGCTCGCGGCGACGCGGCGGGACGGCCATGACGTCGGGGACGGCAGACCCGGCGCGTCGCCCGCCACGCCGTTCGTTTTGATCTCCATCGTCCGTCCGGATACGCCATGATCCCGTCCGCTCTTCGCCAGACCTTCCGCCGCCTGTGGCGCGCGCCCGGCTTCAGCACCGTCTCGATCCTGCTGCTCGGGCTCGCGTTCGGTGCGCTGGCCTGCGTTTTCAGCGTCGTCTACGGCCTGCTCTACAAGCCGCTGCCGTATCCGCAGGCCGACCGCCTCGTGCTGGTCGAATCGCGCATTCTCGGCATTCCGTTCGACGTCGGCCTGTCGACGCCGCTGCGCGAGGAGATCGGCCAGGCCGCGCGCGGCATCGACGGTATCGCCGCCTGGCGCGAGAAGAACGTCGTGCTGCGCGACGAGACCGGCCGCCGTACCGGTTCGCTCGACGCGGCCGTGGTCGAGCCGCAGGTGTTCGGCCTGCTCGGCGCGCAGCCGGCGCTCGGCCGTCTGTTCGCCGCCGAGGACGTCGCCGAAGGCGCCGCGCGCAGCATCGTGCTGTCCTGGGATGAATGGCAGACGCGCTACGCCGGCGCCGAGGACGCGGTCGGCCGCGTGCTGCGGCTCGAGGACCAGGACTACCGCGTGATCGGCGTGCTGCCGAAGGGCTTCGTGTTCCCGACCAGCGACATCCGCGTCTGGATGCCGCTCGGATTCGGCGCCGAGGAGCGCGCGCGTTCGCGTATCGGCAGTTTCGACGGCACCCGCGCGCTGGCGCGCATGCGCGCCGGCGAGGAGACCGGACCGGTCGGCGAGGAGCTCAACGGCCTCGCCAAGGCGATTCCCGAACTCGACGGCGCGTTCGGCGACAGCCTCAAGCTGCTGGTCAAGCCGATCCGCGCCTTGTGGACCGGCGAGCGGCGCGAGGCGCTGCTGCTGATGCTGCTGGCGGTGTCGATGGTCTGGCTGGTCACCGGCGCCAACGTCGTCAATCTGTTCCTGGCGCGTGCGCTCGGCCGCCGCCAGGAGTCGGCGGTGACCGCCGCGCTCGGCGCGACGCCGTGGCAGCGCGCGCGCAGCGCGCTGATCGAGGCGGCCGTCCTCTGCACAGGCGGCATCGCGCTCGGCTGCGCTTTGCTGCCGGCCGGCCTGGCGCTGCTGCACCACTACGATCTGCTGCCGACCGGCACGCCGCAGGCGATCGGCATCGATGCGCCGACCCTGCTGCTGCTCGCCGTGCTCGCGCTCGCGCTGTGCGTCGTGCTGGCGCTGGCCGGCCTGGCCGTGCAGCGCGGCAATCTCAACGACATGATCCGCCGCGGCGGTTCGCGCCAGACCGCCGGCGGCGCCGCGCAGACTGCACGCAAGTCGCTGGTCGTCGCGCAGGTCGCACTGACCGTCGCGCTGCTGTTCGGCATCGGCGTGCTGCTGCGCAGTACGCAGAACCTGCTGGCCGAGGACGTCGGCTTCCGGCGCGATCATCTGCTCTACGTCGGCCTGTTCGATCTGGTGCCGAACGGCGCGACGCCGGAGCTGCGCGCCGCCCGCCTGACCGAGCTGGTCGAGCGCACGCGCGCATTGCCGGGCGTCACCGCGGCCGGCCTCGGCAGCATGATCCCGTTCGGCCACAGCATCGCGACGACCAGCTATACGCCGCCGGGCCAGGACGACCCCAAGGAACGACCGATCGCATACGACCAGAAGGTCGACGACGGCTATTTCGCCGCGCTCGGCATGCCGATCCTGCGCGGCCGCGGCTTCAGCGCCGAGGACGTGCGCACCGGCGCGCCGGTCGCGGTCGTCGACGAGCAGTTCGTCAGGCGGCACTTCGGTGACGCCGATCCGCTCGGCCAGCGCTTCAAGGTCGGCACCGGCGCCGACAGCGCCGATCGCGAGCTCACGATCGTCGGCGTCGCGCCGACGCTCAAGCAGCGTTCGCTCGACGAGGTCGCAGATCGCGTCTCGATCTATCAGCCGTTCGCGGCGCCGCCGTATGCGGCGCTGGCGGTGCGCACGACGGTCGATCCGGCCGCGCTGGTCGCGCCGCTGAAGACGCTCGGCGAGGAGATCGCGCCGAAGGACGCACTCGGCCCGATCGTCACGCTCGGCGAGCGCGTCGCCGGCACGCTCAAGGACCGCACGCGTCTGAACGCGCTGCTCGGCCTGCTCGGCGCGACCGCGCTGCTGCTGGCGGCGGTCGGTCTGTATGCGGTGCTCGCCTACACGGTGCGCCAGCGCGTGCCGGAGTTCGGCGTGCGCCTGGCGCTCGGCGCGCGCGCCGGCCATGTGCTGCGCCAGGTGCTCGCACAGGGCCTGCTGCTGGTCGGCGCCGGCGTGCTGCTCGGCCTGCCGCTGTCGTGGCTGTTCGCGCGGCTGCTGTCGGCGCGGCTGTACCAGGTCGGCACGTTCGACCTGCCGACGCTGACCGCGGTCGCGCTGCTGCTCGGCACGATCGGCCTGTTCGCCTGTCTATGGCCTGCACGCCGCGCGGCCGGCACCGATCCGGTCGTCGCGCTGCGCCAGGAATGATCGACACTCCCTCCCTTTCCGACCCGGTAACGACCATGATCCATCTCGACAACGTCGAAAAATCCTTCCCGCTCGCCGGCGGCCGCACCTGGGTGCTGCGCAACATCCGCCTGGACATCGCGCCCGGCGAGTTCGTCAGCGTGATGGGCCCGTCCGGTGCCGGCAAGAGCTCGCTGCTGAACGTGCTCGGCCTGATGGACCACGACTGGCAGGGCGGCTACACGCTCGACGGCGTCGCCGTCGAGAAGCTCAATCCGAAACAGCGTCAGGCGCTGCAGCGCGAGAAGATCGGCTTCATCTTCCAGCACTATCACCTGATCGACGACCTCAAGGTCTGGGAGAACCTGGACCTGCCGCTGCAGTACCGCGACATCCCGGCCAAGGAGCGCGCCGCGCAGGTGGCCGATCTGCTCGACCGATTCCAGATCGTCGGCAAGAAGGACCTCTATCCGAGCCAGCTCTCCGGCGGCCAGCAGCAGCTGGTCGCGGTCGCGCGTGCGGTCATCACCAAGCCCAAGCTGCTGCTCGCCGACGAGCCGACCGGTGCGCTGCATTCCAGCCAGGCGCGCATGATCATGGACCTGCTGCACGAGCTGCATCGCCAGGGCCACACGATCATCCAGGTCACCCACAACGAGGACTACGCCAAGGAAGCCCAGCGCATCGTGCGCCTGCGCGACGGCTGGATCGACGGCGCCGCGGCCGAGGGCAAGGCTGCATGAATCCGGCGCGCGTGCTGCGCAGTGCCTGGAAGCACCGCGCGGCCAACGCGGTCACCGTCGCGACGCTGGCCGCGACGGTGGCCGTGCTGCTGGCGGCGATCGCCGTCGCGCACAACTTCTTCGTCTCGCCGTGGACCTACGATACGGCACACCTCGGCGTGCTGACCCATCGCGCCTCGGCCGACACGCGCAGCCTGTACGGGTTCAGCGCCGAGGAGTACCGCATGCTGCGCGACAGCGGCCTGTTCGACCGGATGGTCGCCAGCCGCGGCCGGCCGGTCGCGCTGGAAGGGCCGGACGGCTACCCGACGCGCCTGCTGATGGTGCAGACCCAGCCCGCAGCGCGCGAGGTGACCGGCGTGGCGCCTGCGCTCGGCCGGTTCCTGTCCGCCGAGGACCGGCCCGGCGCGACTGCGGTCGTGATCTCGCACGCGCTGTGGCAGTCGCATTTCGGCGGCGCGGCCGACGTGCTCGGACGCGCGTTGCGCGTGGAGGACACGCTGTACACGGTGGTCGGCGTGATGCCGGACCGCTTCCATTTCATGGGCGGCGACCTGTGGTCGGCGCATGCGCGCAATCTCGATACCGACCTCGACGAAGCGCGGCCCTACGTGCTCAATGTGCGCTTCAAGCCCGGCACCGACCTGGCCGACCTGCGCGGCGCGCTGGCGACGATCGCCCAGCGCCTGGTCGCCGCGGCGCCGGCCTCGCGCTATCTGCCGGGCTGGACGATCGCCGGCGAACGCGTGATCGATTCGGTCATGGGGCCGATGCGGCCGGCGGTCGGCCTGCTGTTCGTCGCCTCGCTGCTGATGCTGCTGGTCGTGCTCGCCAACGTCGCGACGCTGATCAACATCCGCCAGGTCGCGGCCGAGCCGCAGCTGGCGGTGCGTCTCGCGCTCGGCGCGACCGCACGCCGCCTGCATGTCGAGGCGTTCGCGACGAATCTGCTGCTGGCCGCGCTCGGCGTCGGTCTCGGCTGGCTGCTCGGCGGCAGCGTGTTCGACCGCGTCGTCGGCATGATCTCGGCCGACTGGATTCCGCGCGAGCTCGAGGGCCGCTTCGTCTACGCCGGCGCCTCGCTGCGCTGGATGCCGCCGATCGTGCTCGGCTGCGCGGCGCTGATGACGGTGTCGCAGTGGCCGCGCCTGCGCCGCGTCGATGCGCAGGCCGCCACACGCGCCAGCGCGCGCAGCGGCGCCAGCGGCGGCATGCTGCGGGCGATCCGCGGCCTGGCCGCGCTGCAGATCGCCGCCGCGACCGTGGTCGGCGCGCTCGCCGTCTGCGTCGGCGCCGGCACCGCCGACATCCGTGCGCGCGCGCTCGGCCTGCACGTCGAAGACGTCGCCTCGACGCGGCTGACGCTGCCGCAGGCTGCCTATCCCGATCCGGACGCGCGCCGCGCATTCGCCGAACGGCTGCGCGAGACCTTGCGCAGCGAGCCCGGCGTCGCCGAGGTCGCGTTCGTCGATGCCGCGCCGTTCCAGCGCTACCGACGCCAGACCGCGCTGCGCGCAGACCGTCCGGGCGGTCCGTTCGAGATCGGCGTGGCGCTGAGCAGCAGTCTTGGACCGGTGCCCGACGTGCTCGGACTGCGTCTGCTGCACGGCCGCTATCTCGACGACGCGCGCGACACCGCCGATCAGGCGCCGGTCGCGGTGATCAGTCGCGCGCTGGCGCTGCAGGTCTGGGGCAGCGAGGACGTGCTCGGCCGCATGCTGAGCCTCGGCAGCGAAGGCGAGTCCGCGCCGCGCCGCATCGTCGGCGTGCTCGACGACGTCCGCTACGGCGGCGCACTGGCTGAGCCCGAGCGCCTGGTGCTGATTCCGCAAGCCCAGGACACGGCGCTGCCGGCGGCCCTGGTCGTGCTGGCGCTCGGCAGCGACGGCGTGCCGGCCGCCGACGTGCTCGCGCGCGCCGCGGCCGGCGTCGATCCACGCGTGCCGCTGTTCGACACGGTACGTCTGGCCGATCGCGCGCAGGCCTCGCTGGCCGGCCTCACGCTGGCCGAGGCCGCGTTCCGCGTGTTCGCGGCGCTGGCGGTCGTGCTGGCGCTGATGGGCACCGTCGTCGTGCTGTCGTTTCTGCTGGCGGTGCGCCGCCGCGAGTACGCGGTGCGCAGCGCGATCGGCGCCGCGCCGGCGCGTCTGGCGCGCGGCATCGTCGGCGAGGGCGCCCGGATCGGCCTGGCCGGTGCGCTGGCCGGGCTCGCCGCGGCCTGGGCCGTGGCCGGTCTGGTCGACGCCAGCCTGTACGGCGCGACGCCGTGGCGCTGGCCGGCCGTGGCCGGCGTCGTCGCCGGTCTGCTGGTCGCGGTCTCGCTGGCGACGCTGTCGCCGGCCCGCCGCGCCGCCGCGTCCGATCCGATGCTGGCCTTGCGCAGCGAATGAACGCCGCCGCCGCGCGGACTTGCCGCCCGCGCGGCCGCGGGCGATCCTCGCGCATCGCGCGCCTTCCGGTGCGTCTGCGCGCCACCGATTCTGGAGCTTCCCGTGTCCCGTGAACGACTGCCGATTCTGATCGCCGACGACCAGGCCGACGTGCTCGAGTCGCTGCGTCTGCTGCTCAAGGGCGAGGGCATCCCGACCGTGCGCGCCGGCAGTCCTGCCGAGGTGCTGGACCTGCTCGGCAAGGAGACGCCGGCGCTGGTGCTGATGGACCTCAACTACACGCGCGACACGACCTCCGGCCAGGAAGGCCTGGAGCTGATCGCCGCGATCCGCAAGCTCGACGCGGCGATCCCGATCGTCGCGATGACCGCCTGGGGCAGCATCGACCTGGTCGTGCAGGCGATGCGCGCCGGCGCCAACGACTTCATCGAGAAGCCCTGGGACAACCAGCGGCTGCTGACCGTGCTGCGCAACCAGCTCGCACTGGCGCAGTCGCGCGGCGAGACCGCGCGCCTCAAGCGCGAGAACGAGATCCTGCGCGGCGACGACGACGGCGGCTTCATCGCCGAGTCGCTGCCGATGCGCCATCTGCTCGACCAGCTCGACCGCGTCGCGCCGACCGACGCCAACGTGCTGATCCTCGGCGAGAACGGCACCGGCAAGGGCGTGATCGCGCGGCGCCTGCACGCGCGCTCGCGGCGCGCGGCCAGGCCGCTGGTCAAGGTCAACATGGGCGGCATTCCCGAGTCGGTGTTCGAGGCCGAGATGTTCGGCCACGTGCGCGGCGCGTTCACCGACGCCAAGAGCGACCGCATCGGCCGCTTCGAACTGGCCGACGGCGGCACGCTGTTCCTCGACGAGATCGCCAACATCCCGCCGGCGCAGCAGCCCAAGCTGCTGCGCGTGCTCGAGGACGGCGAGCTCGAGCGGGTCGGCTCCTCGCGCACGCTGAAAGTCGACGTGCGGCTGATCTCGGCGACCAATGCCGACCTCGCCGACGACGTCGCGCGCGGCGTGTTCCGCAAGGATCTGCTGTTCCGCCTCAATACGGTCGAGCTGCGCCTGCCGCCGCTGCGTGAGCGCGGCGAGGACGTGCCGCTGCTGGCCCAGGCGTTTCTCGAGCGCTTCTCGCGCCGCTACCACCGCGACGGCCTGCGCTTCGCGCCGTCGGCGTCCTCGGCGCTGTCGGCCTATGCCTGGCCCGGCAACGTGCGCGAGCTCTCGCACGCGATCGAGCGCGCCGTGCTGATGAGCGCCGGCAGCGCGATCGACGCCGACGCGCTCGGTCTCGCCGCCGGCCAGCACTCCGGCGCGACCCTGGCCGCCGCGGCGCCGCCGCTCGCCGCCGCCAGCAGCGGCGGCACGATCGAGCAGGCCGAAGAACAGATGGTGCGCGACGCGCTGCAGTCGACCGGCGGCAACATCCAGCGCGCCGCCGCGATGCTGGGCCTGAGCCGGCCGGCGTTGTACCGGCGCATGGAAAAGTACGGGATCCAGTGAAATCCGCGGCATGCCGCAGGCGGCACCGGTTCGACGCTCGACCGAGCGCCGACGCCGACCGTGGGAGCGCGGGGTGAAACCCGCACCGGCTCCGTCGCGCTGGCGCTACGAAACGCGCACGCTGGCCGCGACGCTGCTGGCGACGCTGCCGGCGTCGGTCGCGCTGGCGGTCGCGCTCGGCTATCTGCTGTCGCCGTGGCTGGCCGCGCTGGTCTGGGGCGGCGTCGCGCTGCTGACGCTGGTACTGGCGGTCGAGGTGCGGCGCCGGGCGATCTATCCGCTGCAGACGCTATCGAACCTGCTCGAGGCGCTGCGCGAGGGCGACTACAGCCTGCGCGGCGCACGCGCGCGTCGCGGCGACGCGGTCGGCGAGGTCGTCTGGGAGATCAACGCGCTGGCCGACACGCTGCGCAGCCAGCGGCTGGCGGTCGAGGAGAAGAGCGCGCTGCTCGACAAGGTCATCGAGACGCTCGACGTGGCCGTGTTCGCATTCGACGGCGAGGGCTTCCTCAAGCTCGCCAACGCGGCCGGCGAGCGCCTGCTCGGCGCCGAGTTCAGCCGGCTCGACGGCCGTCCGGCCAGTTCGCTCGGTCTCGCCGAGTACTTCGACATGCCGACCGTGAGCCTGGTCGAGCGCAGCTTTCCGGGCGCGAGCGGCCGCTGGGAGGTGCGTCATGCGCGCTTCCGCGACGACGGCCGGCCGCATGATCTGATCGTCATCAGCGATCTCAGCCGCGCCCTGCGCGAGGAAGAGCGCCTGGCCTGGCAGCGTCTGCTGCGCGTGCTCGGCCACGAACTCAACAATTCGCTGACGCCGATCCGCTCGATGACCGCGACGCTGGCCAAGATCCTCGCGCACGATCCGCTGCCGGAGGACTGGCGCGAGGATGCCGCCAGCGGCCTGGCGATCGTCAGCGACCGCGCCGAATCGCTGTCGCGCTTCATCGGCCGCTACACCGCGCTGGCGCGGCTGCCGCCGCCGAGTCCGCGGCCGGTCGCGTTCGACGAGCTGCTGCAGCGCGTGGCGCGGCTCGAGCAGCGCATCGCGGTCGACGTCGACGCCGGTCCCGCGTTGCGGCTGACGATCGATCCGGATCAGATCGAGCAGGCGCTGATCAACCTGGTCCAGAACGCGGTCGACGCGACGCTCGGCATCGGCCGCGCGGTCGCGCTGCGCTGGCGCGTCGAGGGCGATCACGCCCTGGTCGAGATTCGCGACGAGGGACCCGGCCTGCCGCCGAGCCGCAATCTGTTCGTGCCGTTCTTCACGACCAAGCCGGGCGGCTCGGGCATCGGCCTGGTGCTGGCTCGTCAGATCGTCGAGGCGCACGGCGGCACGCTGAGCCTCGAGAATCGCAGCGATGCGCGCGGCTGCGTCGCGCGGCTGCGCCTGCCATTGGAGCGGACCGGCCATGCGGCGTGACTCGTGGCGCATCGGGCTGATGCTGGCCGGCTGGCTGACCGCCGCGGGCGCCGCGGCCGCGCCGAGTTCGGCCGCGTTGCAGGCCGGCGGCCGCGCCGCCTGTCGCGCGATCGCCGCGCAGGTCGACGCGGTGCCCGGTGGCGGGCCGCTGCTGCTGCGCAGCTACGATGCACCGACCGCCGGCGATCCGCCGGCCGACGAGGCCGCGCTCGCAACCGCGGCCTTCAGCTACGACAACGCGCTGGCGGTGATCGCGCTGACCGCGTGCGACCGGCCCGCGCAGGCGCGTCGCGTCGCACTGGCCCTGCGCGCGGCCGCACTCGGCGAGGCACGGCTGCGCAATGCCTACCGGGCGGGTCCGGTCGGCGAGAGCGGCGTGCCGCTGCCGAACGGCTGGTGGGACGCCGCCGAAGGACGCTGGGTCGAGGATGCGTACCAGATGGGGACCGCGACCGGCAATGTCGCCTGGACCGCGCTGGCGATGCTGGCGATCGCGGCGCGCGACGACGATCCGGCCTGGCGCGCGGCCGCCGTGCGCCTGGCCGAGTGGACGCTCGCGCATACCGCCGACGCGCGCGGCGACGGCGGCTTCGACGGCGGCGTGCACGGCTTCGACGCCGCGCCGCAGCGGCTGCGCTGGAAGTCGACCGAGCACAATGCCGATCTGGCCGCCGTGTTCGGCCTGCTCGCGCGCGGCGCCGATGCCGAGCGCTGGCGCGCCCACGCCGCCCAGGCGCGCGGTTTCGTCGCCGCGCAATGGGACGCGTCCCAGGGGCGCTTCCGCGTCGGCACGCAGAGCGACGGCGTCACGCCGAACGAGAGCACCTCCGGCCTGGACGCGCAGCTGTGGCCGCTGCTGCTGCCCGACGCGCCGGCCGAGTGGTGGCGCGCGCTGGCCTGGGCCGAACGTCTGCACGGCGTGCGCGGCGGTTTCGATTTCAACGCCGATCGCGACGGCGTCTGGAGCGAGGGCACCGCGCAGGCGATCCTAATCTACCGGCGCGCCGGCCGCGGCCGCGAGGCGCGCGCCGCCTACGCCGAGCTGCCGCCGGTGCGCAGCGCCTCGGGCTATCTCGACGCGACCGACCGCCCGTCGATCACGACGGGCCTGGCGATCGGTCCGGACAGCACGACCGACGACTTTCGTTACTACCGCCGTCCGCATCTCGGCGCGACCGCATGGCTGGTGCTCGGCGCGTATCGCTTCAATCCGTTCACGCTGCGCGAGCGTTGACGTGGGCGCTCACGCGGCGGCGCGTACCTCGCACGAGCCGATCAGCGCCTGCGGCTCACCGATGTCGACGCTGCCGAACATGCCGAAGCTGGCCGAAACGCCACCGGTCGTCGAATGCCTCGGCACCGAGGCACGTACGAGATCCGTCGATGGCGCTTTCGCAGTTCCCCGCCGCGCGCGACTCGACGGCCGGATCGGGCGAGTGATTGCTCAGCCCTGCTCGGGCGCCGTCACCGGACGATGCGAGTTGTCGATCGCCCGTATCGCCCGGAAGCGATGTCCGAACCGAGCGCGCGCGGCTAAGTGGTGAGCCGCCGAGCCGTCGCCTCGAATCGCCCGATCGAACTCGGCGATCGCGCCGCGCCTGAGGCATCATCGCCGCGGGCGCCGCCGCGACGCCGGACCAGCAGGGGATAGACGATGGCCGACCACGATTCCGCGCACGCGCCCGGCGCACGCTATCGGCTGATCCTGCTCGCGCTGTTCGCGGCGGCATTCGTCGCGCTCGGCATCGCGCCGGTATCGCGCGAGGACTGGTTGCTCGAGAACATGCTGGTCGCCGCGGCGCTGGCCTGGCTGATCTGGGACGCGCGGCGCGGCCGGCCGCTATCGAACGCGGCATATACGCTGCTGTTCGCGTTCGGCCTGTTCCACGAGCTCGGCGCGCACTACACGTATTCGCAGGTGCCGTACGACGCCTGGTTCGGCGTGCTGAGCGGCGGGCGTTCGCTCGATGCGCTACTCGGTTTCGAACGCAACCAGTACGACCGGCTCGTGCATTTCCTGTACGGCCTGCTGATCACGCCGGTCGCGGCCGAGGTCCTGGTCGAGCGCGTGCCGCTGCGCGGCGCCTGGCGCGTCGTGCTGCCGGCGACCTTCATGTTCTCGCATGCCTTGATCTACGAACTGATCGAATGGGGCGCCGCCAGCGCGTTCGGCGGCGAACTCGGCGAAGCCTATCTCGGCACCCAGGGCGACGTCTGGGATGCGCAGAAGGACATGGCCCTGGCCGTGCTCGGCACGCTGATCGCGCTGCCGGTGTGGCTGTGGCGCAGGCACCGGCGCGACCGCATGCGCCGGCGCTGAAACTCACTCCCCGCGCAGCGCCTGCATCGGCGACTCGCGTGCGGCGCGCAGCGCCGGCAGTGCGGTCGCGAGCAGGCCGGCCAGCAGCAGCGCGGCGACCGTGATCGCGAGCGAGGCCGGATCGGCCGGTCCGATCTCGAACAGGAAGCGCTCGAGCAGGCGGCTCGCGCCGACTGCGGCGAGCAGGCCGATGCCGAGCCCGATCGCGATGTCGCGCAGCGCGCCGTCGACCACGCCGCGCATCAGCCGAACCGGCGCGGCGCCGAGCGCGGCACGCACGCCGTACTCGCGACGGCGCGTCGCGACCGCGACCGCGGTCACCGAGTACAGGCCCACGCCGGCCAGCAGCAGAGCCAGACCGGCGAACACACCGATCAGCACGGCGTTCATGCGCTGGCCGGCGGTCGCGTCGGCGACGTCGCGCTCGAGCAGGCGCAGTGCGGCCAGGCCCTGTTGCGGCGCGACTTCACGCAGCGCCGCGCGCGCGCGCTCGGCGAACAGGGCCGCATCGCCGTCGACGCGGATCGCGGCGTTGAGCGGGATGAACTGGCGCAACAGTCCGAGCACCGGATCGGGCAGCTGCGCCAGCGCGACATGGACGATCGGCGGCGCGTCCTCCTGCGGTCCGAACTGGCGCACATCGCCGACGACGCCGACCACGCGCAGTGAAGGCGCGTCGGGCCCGACCGCGAGGCGCAGCGTCTTGCCGAGCGCGTCGTCGCCGAAATACTGCCGCGCGAACGCGGCATTGACGATCGCGACCGGTTCGGCGCCGGCGCGGTCGGATTCGGCGAAGTCGCGTCCGGCCAGCAGCGGCATGCCGAACGTCGCGAACGAGCCGGGGCTGGCCGCGCGGAACTGCATCGCCGAGATCTCGGTATCGGTGCCGACGTCGACCGGCAGATTGAGCTGCGAGGCGATCGGCAGGTTCGTCGTCAGGGCGGCCTCGCGGACGCCGGGCTCGGCGCGCAGCCGGTCGATCAGGCGGCGCGAGAAGTCCTCGACCGCGGCGGTGTCCGGATAGAGACCCGGCGACGGATTGAGCCGGAACACCAGCACGCCGCTGGCGTCGAAGCCGAGGTCGACGCGGTTCAGGCGCAGCAGCGAATGCGCGAGCAGCGCCGCCGAGGCCAGCAGCACGGTCGCCAGCGCGGCCTGGGCGACGACCAGCGAGCGGCCGAGCCGGCCCGATCCGCGACTGAGCCCGGTGCGCGCGCCGGCGACCAGTTCGCGCACCGCGGTGTCGGCGCGGGCACGCCAGGCGCCGAACGCGGCCGACAAGGCGGCGACGCCGACGCCGGCGCCGAACGCGAGCAGCCAGACGCGCGGACCGAACAGCGCTGCGTCGGCCGGCAGCCAGGCCGGCGGCAGCCAGGCGCGGCCGAGCGCGAGCGCCGCGCCGGCCAGCACGAGACCGAGACCGCTGCCGGTCAGGCCGATCAGCAGGCCTTCGGCGAGCGCCGGCAGGCTGGCCTGGCGCCCGCTCGCGCCGAGCGCGGCACGTACGGCGCCGTCGTGGCTGCGCGCGACCGCGCGCAGCAGCATCAGGTTCGACAGATTGACCGCGACCAGCACCAGCACGCACAGCGCGCACGCGAAGAACAGCGACAGCACCGGCCAGGCCGCGGCGCCGAAGTTGGCGGCCAGCGAGGTCGCGGTGAAACGCGTGCGGCGTCCCTCGCCGAAACCGAGCTCGGCGCCGTGCGCGGCCAGGCGCGCATCGAGCGCGCCGGCCACCGCGGCGATCGTCGTGCCCGGTGCCAGCCGCGCGATCACGCGCAGGTTGGTGCCGTTGTCGCGCGTCGTCGCCGGCAGCGCCAGCGGTACCAGCAGGTCCGGCGAGGCATCGAGCCGGAACGAGGCCGGCAGCACGCCGACGACCGGCGTCGCGACGCCGTCGACGAGCAGCGTGCGGCCGATCACCGCCGGATCGCCGTTGAAATGACGCTGCCAGAACGCATGGCCGAGGATCGCCGCCGGCGCGCCGCGGGGGCGGTCCTCCTCGGCGCTGAAGTTGCGGCCGTGGACCAGGCCGACGCCGAGGGTCGGCAGCAGGCCGGCGTCGGCCGGCCAGGCGGTGACCAGTGCCGGCTCGCCTTCACCGGCGACGTTGACGTCCTTCGGCACGAACGTGCTGCCGAGCCGCTCGACGCCGGGCAGACCCTCGAGCAGGCGGTACTGCTGCGGCGACAGGGCCGCCCAGTCGCCGGCACCGTAGGTCTGGCTGAGCACGGCGAGCCGGTCCGGCTGCGGATACGGCGGCGCCTTCAGCACGATCGCGTCGATCAGCGCGAACACCGCCGCGCAGGCGCCGATGCCGAGCGCCAGCGTCAGCGTGGCGAGGCCGACGAAGCCGGGGCGGTGCGCGGCGGCGCGGGCGCTGCGGCGCAGTTCGGTCAGCAGGATCGAAAGACTCATGACGGCTCCTGAGGATACGGGGCGCCGCGTGCGACGGACACGCGGGCTCGCCCAGCCCGTTTCAAGTGCCGTGCCAGTCGGCCGGCACGACCGATCAACGACTTGCGTTATGCGTTCGCGCGTGAGCGTCCGCGCGCGAACAGGCCACGTCCGCCGGTGGACGCTGCGGGCGGATGTGGACGCGCACGGCGCCGGCAGCGGCGGGCGATCGCGGGCGCCGACGGGCCGCGCGCGGGCCGGTCTCGGGCGAGCGCCGGGCGCGTGCACCGGCAGCGGCGGCACGACGCCGCGCAGCGGTCCGCCACCGGCACGGAGCGCCTACACTGCGCGCATGTCGTCCGTTCCCGCCGCGCCGATCCCGGCGCTCCGTCTGTCGAGCTTCTACTTCGCCTACTACGCCGCGCTCGGGGCGTTCAATCCGTACTGGGGCCTGTTCCTGAAGGCGCGCGGCATGGACGTCGCCGCGATCAGCGTGCTGATGAGCCTGTGGTATGCCACGCGCATGGTCGCGCCGACCGCCTGGAGCCTGCTGGCGGCACGCGCGCGGCGGCCGGTGCGGTGGCTGCGCCTGGGCTGCGCGCTGACGCTGGCGAGCTTCGCGGCGTTCGTGCTGCCGCTCGGTTTCGCGGCATTGTTCGCGACGATGGTCGTGTTCTGCTTCGCCTACAACGCGGTGATGCCGCAGTTCGAGGCGCTGACGCTGTCGCATCTGGACGGGCGCGCCGAGCGCTACGGGCGCATCCGCGTCTGGGGTTCGATTGGCTTCATCGCGGTGGTCGGCCTGCTCGGCGTCGTGTTCGATCATGTCGCGGTGGACTGGCTGCCGTGGCTGATGCTGCCGCTGTTCGTCGGCCTGCTCGCGGCCGCTTGCGTCAACGACTACGGCCGCGCGCACGTGGAGCGGCCGGCCGGCACCGACGAGGACGGCTTCTGGCGCCGGCTGCGCCGGCCGCAGGTGATCGCGTTCTTCGTCGTCGCGTTGCTGGTGCAGCTCTCGTTCGGACCATACAACACGTTCTACTCGATCTATCTGGACGCGCACGGCTACCGGCCGTCGGCGCTGGGCCTGTTCTGGATGATCGGCGTGCTGCTCGAGATCGCGGTGTTCTTCTCCTCGGCGCGGATCTTCGCGCGCTGGTCGGCGGCCAGCCTGCTGATGGCGTCGCTGATCGCCTCGGCGCTGCGCTGGACCGCGACCGCGCTGTGGCCCGAGAGCGCGGTGCTGATGGCCTGCGCGCAGGCACTGCACGCGCTGAGCTTCGCCGGCTTCTTCGCGGCTGCGATGCATTTCCTGGCGGCGTTCTTTCCGGGCGCGATGAACGGCCACGGCCAGGGCGTGTTCTACGGCTTCTCGTCCGGCGTCGGCGGCGTGCTCGGCGCGCTCGCCGCCGGCCAGATCTGGCGCCTGTCCGGCGGCGAGACCGCGTTCGCGCTGGCCGGCGGCGTCGCGCTGGTCGCCGTCGCGATCGCCGCGGTGTGGCTGCGGCCGGGGCGTGTCGGCGTGTAGCGGAGACCTAAGCCTCCGCGAACGCGAACGCCAGCACGCGGCGGATGTCGTCGGTGCCGGCCAGCTGCATCAGCAGGCGCTCGACGCCGAGCGCGACGCCGGCACAGGCCGGCAGGCCGTCGCCGAGTGCGGCCAGCAGGCGTTCGTCGATCGGCGGCTCGACCTGGCCGCGTTCGCGGCGGCGGACCCGATCGTGCTCGAAGCGGGCACGCTGCTCGGCCGCGTCGGTCAGCTCGTGATAGCCGTTGGCCAGTTCGTAGCTGCCCAGATACAGCTCGAAGCGCTCGGCGACCGGCGGCGTGCCGGGACGGATGCGCGCCAGCGCGCACTGGCTGGCCGGCCAGTCGCGCACGACGGTGATCTGGTCGGCCGGGAAGGCCGGCTGGATCCGATGCGTGATCAGCAGGTCGAGCCAGTCGTCGCGGGTGAGGCCTTCGCCGCGGATGCCGAAGCCGGCCAGCGGCACACCGAGATCCTCGAGCGGCGCCTCGAGCGGGTCCAGCGCCAGCGCCTGCACGAACAGCTCGCGGTAGGTCAGCGAACGCAGCGTCGCGGTCCGTCCGACCATCGCCAGGGCGGCCTGCACCAGGGCTACTGTCTCGTCGATCAGGCCCAGATGGTCCCAGCCGACGCGGTACCACTCGAGCATCGTGAACTCGGGGTTGTGGCGGCGGCCGGCCTCGCCGTTGCGGAATACGCGGCCGAGCTCGTAGCAGTCGCCGACGCCGGCCGCGAGCAGCCGTTTGAGCGGATATTCCGGCGAGGTGCGCAGCCAGCGCGGGCCGGGCCGCGCGGCCGCCGGGCCATTGAAAGCGGCCGTGAAGCTCTCGATGTTCGGTTCGGTGTTGCCGGCCTCGGAGAGGATCGGCGTCTCGACCTCGAGCACGCCGCGCTCGGCGAAGAAGTCGCGGATCAGCCGATACAGCGCGGCGCGCAGCACCAGCGCCTCGCGCAGGGTCGGTCCGCTCATCGCGGGCCTCCGGGGCGCCGCGTCGCGGCCTTGTCATAGGCAGCATCAATCATCGCAATCCCATCAATCAATTTTCCTATGCCGCTGCACTGCACTACCATGCACGGCGTTTTCACCCCAACCGAAGGAATCCACCATGTCCTTGATCAACACCGTCATCAAGCCGTTCAAGGCCCAGGCCTACCACAACGGCAAGTTCGTCGAAGTCAGCGATGCCACCCTGAAGGGCAAGTGGTCCGTCGTGGTGTTCTACCCGGCCGACTTCACGTTCGTCTGTCCGACCGAGCTGGAGGACCTGGCCGACCATTACGCCGAGTTCCAGAAGCTGGGCGTGGAGGTCTACGGCGTGTCGACCGACACCCATTTCGCCCACAAGGCCTGGCACGACACCTCCGAGGCGATCAAGAAGGTCCAGTATCCGCTGGTCGGCGACCCGACCGCCACGCTGTCGCGCAACTTTGAGGTGCTGATCGAGGAAGAGGGCCTGGCCCTGCGCGGCACCTTCGTGATCAACCCCGAGGGCGTCATCAAGGTGCTGGAGGTCCACGACAACGGCATCGGCCGCGACGCCTCGGAGCTGCTGCGCAAGGTCAAGGCCGCGCAGTACGTCGCCTCCCACCCGGGTGAGGTCTGCCCGGCCAAGTGGCAGGAAGGCGCGCAGACGCTGAAGCCCTCGCTGGACCTGGTCGGCAAGATCTAAGCGGTTTCCTCTCCCCCGACAGCCAGCCGACCGCCAGCCAGGGGTGTTTTTCCGCAGGACCCGCCGCCGCTCCGCCACGCCGGAGCGGCGGCCATCGATTCCCACGACGTGAGGCGCTTCCGCCTGCGGCTCTGCCGTCGCGGATCCGCCGTCACCGATCGCGCCGCGAGCGCGCACGCAACCGGAGTACCGCCATGTTGGACGCCGATCTCAAAACCCAGTTGAAGGCCTACCTCGAGCGGGTCACGCAGCCGATCGAGATCACGGCCTCCCTCGACGACAGCGACAAGTCCCGTGAGATGCAGGGACTGCTGCAGGACATCGTCTCGCTGTCGGACAAGATCACGCTGATCGAGCAGCGCGGCGGCGACGAGCGCACGCCTTCGTTCTCGATCAACCGGCCCGGCGGCGATATCGCACTGCGCTTCGCCGGCATCCCGATGGGCCACGAATTCACCTCCTTGGTGCTGGCCCTGCTGCAGGTGGGCGGTCATCCGTCCAAGCTCGCGCAGGACATCATCGAGCAGGTCAGGCACCTCGATGGCGACTACCGCTTCGAGACGTACTTCTCGCTGAGCTGCCAGAACTGCCCGGACGTGGTCCAGGCACTGAACCTGATGGCCGTGCTGAACCCGAAGATCCGGCATGTCGCGATCGACGGTGCGCTGTTCCAGGACGAGGTCGACCGCCGCCAGGTGATGTCGGTGCCGACCGTGTTCCTCAACGGCGAGACCTTCGCGCAGGGCCGCATGGGCGTCGAGGAGATCCTGGCGCGCCTGGACACCGGCGCGGTCGAGCGCGAGGCGCGCAAGATCGACGCCAAGCCGGCATTCGACGTGCTGGTCGTCGGCGGTGGTCCGGCCGGCGCGGCCGCGGCGATCTACGCCGCGCGCAAGGGCATCGTCACCGGCGTCGCGGCCGAGCGTTTCGGCGGCCAGGTGCTCGACACGATGGGCATCGAGAACTTCATCTCGGTCCAGGAGACCGAGGGGCCCAAGCTCGCCGCGCAGCTCGAGCAGCACGTGCGCCAGTACGAGGTCGACGTCATGAACCTGCAGCGCGCCGAGCAGCTGATTCCGGGCGAGCTGATCGAGGTCAAGCTGGCCAGCGGCGCGTCGCTGAAGTCGCGCACGGTGATCCTCTCGACCGGCGCGCGCTGGCGCCAGATGAACGTGCCCGGCGAGAACGAGTATCGTAACAAGGGCGTGGCCTACTGCCCGCACTGCGACGGTCCGCTGTTCAAGGGCAAGCGCGTCGCGGTGATCGGCGGCGGCAATTCCGGCGTCGAGGCGGCGATCGATCTGGCCGGCATCGTCGCGCACGTGACGCTGATCGAGTTCGACAGCCAGCTGCGCGCCGACGAGGTCCTGCAGCGCAAGCTGCGCAGCCTGCCCAATGTGACCGTGATCGTCTCGGCGCAGACCACCGAGGTGCTCGGCGACGGTCAGAAAGTGACCGGCCTGGTCTACAAGGACCGTCCGAGCGGCGATGCGCATACGGTGCCGCTCGACGGCATCTTCGTGCAGATCGGCCTGCTGCCGAACACCGAGTGGCTCAAGGGCGTGGTCGAGCTGTCGCCGCGCGGCGAGATCATCGTCGACGACCGCGGCCAGACCTCGGTCCCCGGCGTCTTCGCGGCCGGCGACTGCACGACCGTGCCGTACAAGCAGATCGTCATCGCGATGGGCGAAGGCTCCAAGGCTGCACTGAGCGCGTTCGACTATCTGATCCGCAGCAGTGCGCCGGTGACCGATCAGGCCAAGGCGGCCTGATCGGAAACGGAGCGCACGGCCGAGCCTGCGGAGCGCAGGCCGGCTCGAGCGTACTACCGAGAACGCGCCCCGACGGGCGCGTTCGTTTTTTCCGGGACGAGCGCCGCCCGGTGCGATTCGCCCGATCCTCGGGCGGGCTCGTTTCGAGCGCTCGGTCGAGCGTGTCCTGGCGTGATGTGTTCGAGGTGCGGGCGAGTCCCGTCAGAAGCCCGTAGCGCCACAGTCCTTGCAGCCAGCCTGCAATGCGTTCTCGGCTGGAAGCTTGACCGATGTCCGACAAGGACGCTGCAGGTGGCCGATCACTGCCTTCGGCCGCGGCACCGGCCCTGGTAAGCTTCCTTGCGCTGCCGGTCATGCTGTCCGAAAGCCGTCCAATCGCTGTTGGGGACCACGCAGATCGGTTGATTCAAATGCTGCGCCGACGCATGGCCCGACGGGCATGGGCGTTAGGGGAATGATCGGCACTGGGTCGGACGCACACTGGAGAGGGGCAGATATGCGCTATGGGATGGGGTTGCTGGTATTGCTGTGGAGCACGGGGTTGTTCGCGGCGGGGCCGAATGCCGTGCGCAAGCAGATTCAGGCAAGCGTCCTGGTGACCGGATCAGTGGTGATCGAAGCCGACGGCCGAGCCCTAGGGCTGGAGATCGACGCACGCGACGCGCTGCCTGAGGGCGTGGCCGAGCTGATCGAAGAGGCGGGCACGACATGGGTGTTCGAGCCTGTCGTCGTCGATGGAACGCCCCGAAAGGCCAAGGCGCGCATGAGCGTGCGTGTGGTCGCCACAAGGCTGGACGACGGCAACTACCAGGCGTCGATTCGCAGCGCATATTTCGGTTCTGACGCAGCGACGCCCGCGGAGTATCAGGCGCGTCCGGACGCGATCAAGCCGATCAAGAAGCCGGTTCCCGACTATCCGACCGAAGCGCTGAGCAGCGGTGCCCGGGGCACCGTGTACGTGGCCGTCAAGATAGGCCGCCAAGGGTCGGTCGAAGACCTCGTTGCCGAGCAAGTCAATCTTCGTTCGGTGGGGAACGAACGCGACATGAATCGAATGCGAGAGCTCCTCGCGCGGTCGGCGACCTCGGCGATCAAGCGGTGGACGTTTCGAGTGCCGACGGACAGCGATCCGGCTCCGTTCTGGACCGTGCGCGTGCCGGTCCTGTACGACATCGAAAGGACCCAGTACGGCCAATGGGAGGTTTACGTACCGGGCCCTCAGCAGCGGATGCCCTGGTATGACGCGCAGCCTGCCGCGACCGACAGCCCTGACGCGATGATGGCCGGCGGCACGTACGAGATCGGGAAGGGGTTGCGACTGCTGACGCCGCTGCAGTCGGGGTGATTTCTCGCTTGTCAGGATGGCGTAGCAGGACCGTCTTTTCTTCTTCAGCCCGCCCCGGCTTCAAATAGATCGATGTCCGACCTTCATCGGTTGCTCGAGGACGTATCGCACCTACTCGACGCGCTTGCAGGCGTTTCGGTCTTGGATCGGCATGTCCGTGAGAGCCAGGCCATCTTCCACATCGACATCCGGAACGACGTTGCTACGTATCAGCTCCAGCGTCTATGCACGGCGGCCAATGTCGAACTGACTCCGGCGCCTCACTCAAAAGAGCATCAGGAACTGCAGACGGACAACATTCGGCGGTTCTCGATTCGCGCGAACTGCCGGCCGTTCGATTTCATCGATTTCGGTTACTTGCAGCTGCTCGGCGTCCACTTGGTCTGGCATCTTCACGGCGTCGGTGTCCTTTCGCCCGATGCGGCCAATACCCGCCTGCGGCGTTGGCGTGCATCAGAAGTGGGCGTTCGCGCAAGTGGTGGGCCGTGAAATACCTCCGCCCAGGACGCGGAGGTTCTCCGCGGCGGTTGCACGACTGCGCCCAACAGCGGCTTGGCAGGAGCGGCAGGCGATCGAGTGCGATCAGCCTGCGTTCTTCGATAAGGGACATAGTGAATACGTCGTCCAGCTTCAAAGCGATCTCGCTCGGCGCCTTGGTGATCCTGGGCGGCTATCGGCTGTGTATGGTGTTCGTATCCATTCTTATGCCGCTCGGACCACCGAAGGCGGTGTGGACGATGCTGGCAATTCTGGCAGCCGGCTTGGCGATGGCGTCCGGAGCCGTCGGGGCGTACTTGGCGCACTGGGCGCCGCTTCGCCACGGCGTGCTGGCGGGCTTCTCAGGAGGCGCTGTGTTGCTACTGTTCTTGGGGATGGTGGCGCCGACGGATGCGGGTTTCGTCTTCCTGGGGCCGATCATCACCATCACCCTGCTCGCCTTCGTCGGATCGCTGTTTGCGGTCTACATCTGGCCCAGGCGCGGTATGGGTGATCGAGACGTGCGTGGGTCATCCTCGATAGACGCCTAGGCGCGATTGTCGGGGACTTCCTCAAAATCAGCGGGCGGGTTGGCGGAAAAGGTTTTTCTGCGAATGCGAGGTGCATCGCTTGAGGATGGCCGGCTGCTATCGTAGGCAGAACGATTTCGTGATCCTCCGGTACCTGCCATCGTGACCGTTCCCCGCGTCCTCTGCGCTGTTGCTTATCTCGTCCTGATCGCCAGCGTGACGGCGAGCGCGCTCGCAATCTACTCGAACGGACACGGATTGCTCTTCTACTTCATGTGGATTCACCTCGCCATCATTCTGCTGGGCTGGTCGGGAATCGCGTCGATCATCAAACACAAGCTGTATCGCGCAGATCGGGCGCGAGACTTCGTGGCGCGCTCCAAGGCGCTGCTCGCCGTCAGCGTGCTGATCATCGGGGTTGCGGCTTTCGCGGCGCGCAGTGTCGATATCGGTCTGGGCAGAATGGCGGATGGAACCGTCATCCATCAGAAAGGATGGTTCGAGCGAGACGGGAAGTATTGGATGACGATCAATGATCGGGCGCCGGTCGAGATCAGCCGGACACAGTATCGACGGCTGGATGGCGCGATGTTCGCGTTCTTCTCGTTGATCTGGGTGATCATGTCCTGCGTGCTCGCATACGGCTGGGCGTATATCGCCTGGTCCGAGTCTGAGCGCCTGACTGCAGCCGGAAATGCTCACACGCGATGACGATCGTGAGTTTCGCTCCGGTGCTAAGGAGCGCTCGAGAAGTGCGAATTGCATGCAGGACGCCGCGCAGGCGGTCGGCGATCGTGCGCGCGGCGTCGAGCACGACAGGACGACCGCTACGTCGGTGAGGCGCACGATGGGAACTCGCACGTCGCTGGTGACGCTGTCGGCGATGCTGCCGATGCTGTTGTCCGGCTGCATCGAATGCGGAAACGAGGAGTTGGCGCGCGTGCCGTCACCGTCCGGTGCGCGCGATGCCGTTTTGTTCAGCCGCAACTGCGGTGCGACGACGGGCTTCAATACGCAGCTGCAGATCGTGCCGTCCGGCCGGGAGCCGGCGGGAGCGAGCCCGCTTTTCGCGCTCGACGGCATCGTTCCGGTGACGCTGCGCTGGCAGAACGAGACGTCGTTGACGGTCTTGGGCGTCGATCGCGCTCGAGTTTTCCGGGATGGCACGGCGATGGACGGGGTCGAGGTCCGCTACGAGCCTTGAGTTCGCTCCGCGAGCCGATGCCATCGGCTCACTCGCAACCAGATACGTACTGCGCGTATCCGATGGGGACCTGACCTCGGACCTAATCGATGTACGCACGTGCTGTTTGCAGTCTCCTCATCGCGTTCGCGCCCATGCTTTCGGCGACGCTGCTCGCCGCCACGCCGGATTTCGTGCCACTGGTGCGCCGCGTCGAGCACGCCAAGGACATCACCGGGCATCCGTTCGGCACCGCCATCGCCGTCGTCAAGAACGGGCAGGTGATCTACGAGGCGTATCTGGGCTATGCCGACATCGGCAAGCGCAGGCCGGTCACGCGCGACACGGTGTTCTACATCGCCTCGGCGACCAAGCCGTTCTTTGCATTGAACGCCCTGCTGAAGGAGGCAGCGGGCGAGCTCGATACGACGACGTCGTTGCAGCAGCTGTTTCCGGATCTTCGCTTCGCCGGATTCGATGCCGCCGCGGTCACGGCACGCGATCTGCTGACGCATACCTCGGGCATCGACGATCCGCCGCTGGTCTGGGCGACGGCGTTCAGCGGGCTGCACGACGCACGATCGCGGCGAGCGCTCGTCGCGTTGGCCACACCGGACGCCGAGGCGGCGCACGGCAGGTTCGAGTACACGAACGTCGGCTACAACATCCTCAGCGTCTGGATGGATCAGCGCTACGCGATGCCGTGGCAGCGACAGCTCGAGCGGGCGATCTTCCAGCCGCTCGGCATGCGCCATACGACCGCTTCGGTCAGTCGGGCCGAAGCGGCCGGCTGGGTGCTCGCCAAGCCATACTCGTTCGCGAGCGCACGGCCCGCCGAGCCGCTGTACCTGACCAAGTCCGATGCGACGATGCATGCGGCCGGAGGACTGCTGTCGACGGCGCCGGATCTGGCCCGGTTCCTGATCACGCAGCTGGCGGGCGACGGCGAGCCGATCGCGCGCGCCGTGGTCGCGCGCTCGCATCAGCCGCAGGCGGCGGTGTCGTCGCAGTATCTGGATTTCGAGCGTTCGGGCTATGCCTGGGGCTGGTACACGGGCACCTACAAAGGCCGGCCGATGCTGCACCATTTCGGCGGCTTCGTGGGTTTCCATGCACACCTGTCGTTCATGCCGCAGGACGGGATCGGGCTGGTCGTGCTCAACAACGACGACGCGCTCGGCGCACAGCTGACGAATCTGATCGCCGACTACGTCTACGGCGTGCTGCTGTCCGAGCCGGAGGTCGAGGCGCGCTCGGCCCAGCGCTTCGGTGAGCTCGAAGTCAAGGCCGCGGCGTTGCGCGCGAAGCTCGCCGAGCAGCGCAAGAGCATCCAGTCGCGGGCCTGGAATCTGTCGTTGCCGCGCGAGCGTTACGTCGGTACGTATACGCATGCCGCGCTCGGCGACATCACACTGACGCTGGACCAGGCGCAGCGTCCGGTACTGCGCTGGGGTCGTCTTTCGGCGACCGCGACCGGCGCCGAGCAGCGCGATCAGCTGCGCATCGAGTGGGTGCCGAACAGCGGAGAGTTCGTCGCATTCGAGGTCGCCGACGGCGAGGTCAAGGCGCTGGTCTTCGATCGGATCACCTTCGGCAAGTCCCACTAGATCCGTCGAACGGGATCGGGCTGGCGCGGAGCCGAGCTGCTGTTTGATCGCGGGCCCTTCCTGCGCATGCCGCCGCGCCCGCCGTCGATGGCTCGACCACTGCGAATCGGCACTCGACGGCGTCGTCCGCCCGGTGTACTCAGTCGTTCCGGAACCGCCCGCCATCCGCACTTCGCAACCGATGCCTCCTGACGCCATCAATCTCAAGGACAAGCTCGCCCGTTTCGGCGAGCACTGGTCGCCGCGCGTGATCGCCGAGATGAACGATTACCAGTTCAAGCTCGTCAAGATCCAGGGCGAGTTCGTCTGGCATGCGCATGCCGACACCGACGAGGTATTCATCGTGATCGACGGCGAGATGGCGATCGAGTTTCGCGACGGCGTCGTGCCGCTCAAGGCCGGCGAGCTGTGCGTCGTCGGCAAGGGCGTCGAGCATCGGCCGATCGCCGCCCTCGAGTGCTCGGTCATGCTGGTCGAGCCGCGCGGCGTGATCAACACCGGCGAGGCCGGTGGTGCCTACACGGCGCCGAACGATGTATGGGTGTAGGTCCGCGCCGGTCAAGCGATCCGGAGATGCAATCATGCTGGCCGACCAGGCGCTGATGAGCCTGCTTCGCCTTTCCCCGCGATCGAGACAGCCTGCGGCAGCCGGACGGGCATGAGTCCGTGCTGATCGACGGCGTCGAGGACAAGAAGAACATCGGACAGAAGGCTTTCAGAGGCCGGGCACGGCCTCGGTCCCGGTCACGCCCAACGTGGTCGGCTACCATTGTGCCAGGCACGGTTCGTAACGGGATTGCGATGCGACGGCGACGGGGGCGGTCCGAGGATTCGACGGGCGGGAGTCGAAGCGCTGCAAGCGGCGTGGCTTTACTTCTGGCGATCGGCAGCGTGTCCGCCGACGCTCCCCGTATCGTTGGTCGTTCGGACGAGGCATTCGATCAGAGCTACGCGCTGCTTAATCAGGCACTGGCGCCGGAAGACCGGTTGAGATTGAGGCTGGCTGTGATGGTCCAGCTCGGGCCGTTGGGTTGTCTGACGACCGAGCCGATCCCGGGTGACCCATTGATGACCCTTGTCCTCGGCGGACAGGCGGTGATCAGAACATGCCGTCACGAGCTGAATGGTATGACGTTCGAAGACATCATCGCACACGCCTATCCGGACGACGGGTTCGAGCAGCCCTAGCGTCTGGCCGGCCACCATCCGCAGAGCCACGATGACATCCAAGTTCCCGCCAGCCGTTCCCGAAGTCCCGGTGACGCATCTTCGCGCCGCTGCCGACTACTACCGGCAGTGTCTCGGATTCACGCTGGACTGGCTGGACGAGGATCTCGGCTTGGCCGGCATCTCCCGCGGACGCTGCCGGATGTTTCTGGCCGATGCGGCGTTCCGCACGCATTACGGCAATCGCGGACCGGTATTGACCTGGCTGAACCTCGACAGCAACGCCGACGTGGATGCGCTGCACGATGCCTGGCGCGCGAGCGGGGCGCAGGTGCTCGCTGCGCCCGAATCCAAGCCGTGGGGTCTGCACGAGTTCACGGCGACCGACCTCGACGGCAATCTGCTCCGGGTCTTCCACGACTTCGGAACCGGCGGCGCCTGAGGCCACGACGACCTGAAGGAAGGAGGTGCCGCATGCACAAGAGCCGGCTCGGAAACCTCGTCATCGACTGCCCGACCGACGATCTGTGGGCGACCGCGCGCTTCTGGAGTGCGGCGCTCAGTTATCCGCTGCCGTCCGAGGCCGATGCGAGCGGGCGCTTCATCCAGCTCGTGACGCCGCCGGGCGACGTGCAGGTCATCGTCCAGCGCGTCGATCATGCGGCGCGCATGCATCTGGACATCGAGACCGACGCGATCGCGGCCGAGGTCGCGCGCATGGAAGCGCTCGGTGCGCGCGTCGTCGCCGATCATACGGACTGGATCGTCATGGAGGCGCCGAGCGGTCAGCGCTTCTGCATCGGCAGTCCGTATCGTGACGGCTTCGAGCGGCACGCCAACACCTGGGCGTAGCCGCGTCGATCGCGAGCGGGGCGCACCCCGATGCCGTGCGCGGGAACGGCGAGCAGAGGGCTGCGAGACGGGCGGGCGGTCCGAAGCGCGCACTCGGTCCGCCATCGTCTCGATCGCACGAGACGTCGCCACCAGTGCGAC
This sequence comes from Rhodanobacter denitrificans, assembly GCA_003241385.1. Lineage (GTDB taxonomy): Bacteria > Pseudomonadota > Gammaproteobacteria > Xanthomonadales > Rhodanobacteraceae > Dokdonella > Dokdonella denitrificans_A. Next base: position 46,352 of record QFPO01000010.1, on the reverse strand, counting down.
ACGGTCACTCAATCGGCCGTGCACTGAGGACGCCGCCCGCCCTGAAAGCGCCGCCGGTACTCGCCCGGCGACAGACCGACCAGGCGCTTGAAGCTGCGGCGGAAGCCGCCGCTATCTTCGTAGCCGGCGGCCGCGGCGACGCGGTCGACCGGGTCCTGCGTGCGTTCGAGCAGCTCGCGGCCGCGCGCGATGCGTAGCTGCTGGTGGTACTCACTCGGCGTCAGGCCGGTGGCCTTGACGAAGCGGCGCAGGAACGTGCGCGCGCCGAGCCCGGCGTGTCCGGCCAGCGCGGCGATCGAGAACGGCGCCGGCGCGTGCGCCTGCAGCCAGTGCTGGGCGGCCAGGACCGCCTTGTCGCCGTGCTGCAGATGCGGGGTGAAGTCGCTGTAGTAGCGTTGCTCGCGGCCGGGCGGGTCGATCAGCATGAAGCGCGCGGTCGCCCGCATCACCGCGGTGCCGAGCAGGCGCTCGACCAGACTCAGGCCCATGTCGGCCCAGGCCAGCACGCCGCCGGCGGTGACGAGGTCGCCGTCGTCGATGACTAGGCGGTCGGCCTCGATCGTCAGCTCCGGATGGCGTCGCTGCAGCTCGTCGGCGAACATCCAGTGCGTCGTCGCACGGCGGCCGGCGAGCAGGCCGGAGTCGGCGAGGACGAACACGCCGCCGCACACGGCCGCGACGATCGCGCCCTCGGCGTGCCGCGACACCAGCCAGGTGTTGCTCTCGGGCGAATGGCCGCGCGTGATCGGCGCGAGCTGGCTGGCCGGCACGACGACGACGGTCGGCCGGCCGAGCGGTCCGGGCCGGCTGTCGAAGACGCATTCGAGCCGGCCGTCGGCGGCCGCGGGTCGCCAGTGCGTGATGCGCACGAACGTCCTCGACGCGGATGACTGCTGGCGCGCGAAATAGTCCGCGTAGGTGAACAGGTCGGTGACGCCGTGGATGCACGTGGCCTGCGATCCGGGATAGCAGATCACCGCGATGTCGATCGGCGCGGGTTCTGTCAGTTTCGGCGCGCTCTTTGTCATTTGCGTCCCTCCCCGGCGGAGCACTCGATCGCTATCTTGCGGCGTACTTCTGCAAAAGGGGAAGCGACATGACCACGACATCCTGGCGGGACGACCCGGCGCATTGCGTGCGCATCGCGACGACCGACGGCGAGTTCGATGCGTATCTGGCCCGGCCGGATTCGGCGCCGCGGCCGGCCGTGGTCGTGCTGCACGAGGTGTTCGGCGTCAATGCCGATCTGCGTGCGACCTGCGACGAACTGGCTGCGGCCGGCTACCTCGCACTGTGTCCGGAACTGTTCTGGCGGCAGGCGCGCGGCGTGGATCTGTCGGTGCGCTCGAAGGAAGACTGGGAACAGGGCCTGGCCTATTACCGCGCGTTCGATCTCGACGTCGGCGTGCGCGACGTCGCCGCGGCCGTCGCGGCAGCGCGCACGCTGCCGGGCAGCACCGGCAAGGTCGGCGTGATGGGCTTCTGCCTGGGCGGTCTGCTGACGTTCCTGACCGCGGCGCGTACGCCGGTCGATGCCGCGGTGGCGTTCCACGGCGCGCGCACCGACGAATTCCTGGCCGAGGCGGACGGCGTCCGGGCGCCGCTGCAGATGCATCTGGCCGACGAGGACGAGTTCATTCCGAAGGATGCGCAGCGGCGAATCGAGGAGGCGCTGCGCGGACGGCCCGGCTTCGAAGTCCACGGCTATCCGGGCTGCCGGCACGCGTTCTCGCGTCACGGCGGCATGCATTACGACGCCGATGCGGCCCAGCTGTCGCGCAGCCGCACGTTGGATTTCCTGCGTCGTCACCTGGGCTGATCGGGCCCGCCCGCGTACCCGAGCCTTTCCGACCCGCCGACCGGCACACCGAGGCGCATCACGATGAAAGAAGAGAACTTCGCCGGACGCGGCGGTACCCGTATCTTCATGCGGTCGTGGCGTCCGGCCGCGCCGCGCGCGGTCGTCGTGATCTGCCACGGCGTCAACTCGCACGGCGGCCAGTACCGCTGGGCGGCCGAGCGCTTCGAGGCGGCCGGCTTCGCGGTGTACGCGCTGGATCTGCGCGGCCGCGGCCGCTCGGAGGGACCGCGCTTCTACGTCGAGGACATCGCCGACTACGTCGAGGATCTCAGCACGCTGATCGAGACGGCGCATTCGCGCGAGCCGGGCCTGCCGGTGTTCCTGCTCGGCCACAGCGCCGGCGGCGTCGTCTCGTGCACGTACGCGCTCGATCATCAGGACCGGCTGTCCGGACTGATCTGCGAGAGCTTCGCGTTCCAGGTACCCGCGCCGGCGTTCGCGCTCGCGCTGATCAAGGGACTGGCGCGCATCGCGCCGCGCCTGCCGGTGCTCAAGCTCAAGAACGCCGATTTCTCGCGCGATCCGGTCGCCGTGGCCGCGCTCGACGCCGATCCGCTGACGCGCGGCGAAGTGCAGCCGGCCGCGACCGTGGCCGCCCTGGTGCGCGCGGACGAACGGCTGCGCCGTGAGTTTCCGCGGATCACGCTGCCGGTGCTGATCCTGCACGGTACCGCCGACAAGGCGACGGTGCCGGCCGGCAGCCGGTTCTTCCACGAGACCGCCGGCTCAGCCGACAAGACGCTGCGGCTGTACGAGGGCCATGCCCACGACCTGCTCAACGATCTCGGCAAGGACGCCGTGATGGCCGAGATCGTGAGCTGGATCGACGCGCGGCTGCGCTGAGTCCGCGCCGGCGGAGATGTGGCGTCGCTGCAGCGGCCTGTCGGCTCGCATCGGCCCGGTCTGCGCTGCCATCGCCGAACGCGTCCGACAGCCGGTTGCTCTGCGGGGATCGGATGACGATGAGTCCGGACGTTCGCGCCGACCTTGGGCGTGGGCGAAGCCGACGTTCTGCTGGACGATCCGTTTTCTCGATGCACGGCGTGCCCGCCGCCCACGGCGCTCGGCTCGCGTGCCCGCCTGGCCTGCGCAGCCACCGACACCGCTCACGACCGGCGGGCGGCGTGCGCCGCGGACCTCAGTCGACCTCGAACTGCTGCAGCGAGACCGGCAGGCCGCTGCCCTCGACGACCATGACCACAGCGGAAGGGAAGCCGATGCTGGCGAACGTAGCGGGCGCCGCACCGCCGCATTCGGGCGCGCGGATGAACGAAGGATGCGTTTCGGCGGCCTCGTTGTTGGCCGGGTAGAAGGCCGGCAGCGTCTGCGCGTCGGCGCCGTTGGTCCACTCGACGACGAGGTTGCTCGCGGTGGTGTCGGCGATCGTGCCGGTGACCGGAATCGTGAAGCTGGTCGGTTCGTTGCCCGCAGGCACGGAGAGGTTCTGGGTTGCGCTGCCGATCTGCGTCAGCGCCGCGAGCGGGATCGTATCCACCGGCGTCGCGGCCGGGATCGTGTAAAGCTTGACCGTGATCGGCAGGGCGGCATTGGCGCCGCTGCCGCCGTCGCGCAGCGCGATCGTCACCGCGCTGACGGTCGCGCTCGATGCCGCGCCGTGCTCGGACAGATAGAAGCGGCGATAGAACGAGTTCTCCGTGGTCGAGCCGCTGGTCTCGTTGCCGCACGCGACGCCTTCGGCGCCCGGCGTGTTGTCGGCCTGCTGCGAGATCGACGTGGCGCCGAGCGCGATCGCGGCGCCGCTGACGCGGCCGGTGCCGCTCTCTCCGCGCGACCAGTTGGCGGCATGCGCCGCGCCGGCCGACGTCAGTACCAGGGCCGCCGCGAGGACGGAGATCGAAGCATCGCGCATGGGGTCGCACTCCCGAACGAAAGGAGCGCCATTGTTCGCGGCCGATGCGGCGCTGCCCACTTCACGGACGTGCGGCCGATGACAGCGAGCTGGACGGTGTCGTGGCGCCGTGCAGCCGGCGAGTCGTCCGCGTGCGGATCGCCGAGCCGCGCGGCACAGGCTGCGCGATCGCGAGGACTCCGCACACGGCAGGCGGTGCGGTGCGCCGGAACAGCCGGCAGGGTGCGATGGCCCGCTCGGGCTGCTTCCGTCAGCCCTACCGCGCAGCGCGGCCCGGGGCCGTCGCGCTGCACCGCGAGCGGCGGCAATGCGCGATGCTTGCGCGTACGATGGCGTGCGGGATGCGGCGGAAGTCTCGCCGCGGGTCGCGGTGCGCGCAGCACCGGTTTCTCGAAGAGGGCTGAGCGATGTCGACGTACGGCAAGGGTTTCGCGATGGCGATCGTGTTCCTGGCATTGGGCAGCCCTGCCGCTGCCGATCCGCCGCCGGTTCCGGCCACGCCGATTCACGACGCCGCGCTCGCACGCGCGCTCGGCGCGGACGAGCTCGGCATGCGCCACTACGTACTGGTCGTGCTGAAGACCGGACCGCACACGATGCCGGCAGGCCCCGAACGCGACGCGATGTTCAAGGGTCACTTCGCGAACATCAGCCGCCTCGCAGCCGACGGCAAGCTGGCGGTGGCCGGTTCGCTCGACGGCGTCGACGGCTGGCGCGGCCTGTTCATCCTGGCGACCGCCGATCTCGACGAGGCCAGGCGTCTCGTCGAGACCGATCCGGTCGTCGCGCGCGGCGAAATGGTCGCCGAGTACCACGCGCTGTACAGCTCGGCCGCGCTGATGCAGGTCAACGAGACGCACGGCCGGATCGCCGCGAAGCAGCGGCCGTGACCGATACGCGCGGCACGGCGGGCCGGCCACCGCAGCGGAGTCGCGTTGCGGTGCAGCGGCTGATGCGTCGGACGGTGGCGGCGATGCTGATCGTGGTCGCGGTCATCCATCTGCTGCCGCTGTCCGGCGTGCTCGGTGTCGAGCGGCTCCACACGCTCTACGGCGTGACGCTGAGCGATCCGAACCTGATCATCCTGATGCGCCATCGCGCGGTGCTGTTCGGACTGCTCGGCCTGGGGTTGCTGATCGCCGCGTTGCGGCCCGCCCTGCACGGGGCCGCTCTGATCGCCGCCGCGATCAGCGTCGTCTCGTTCCTCGTGCTGGCCGCGCTGGCCGAGCGCTACGATGCCGCGATCGGCCGTGTCGTCGCCGCCGACGTCGTCGCGGCCGCGGCGATCGGGATCGGCGGCGTCGCACACGTGCTGGCTCGGCATCGCGCGGATCGGGATCGCGATTGAGGGCGACGCGGGCCGCGGCGCCTCGTCGCGACACGAGCCGCATGGCGGGCGATCGACCCGATCCGCGGGCGCGTCGCGATGGACCGACGCTCGTTCCGGCGGCGGCGAGCCCGGAGGCCGCCGCGCTCAGCCCAGGCCCGGCTCGAACGCCGGCACGGCCGGTCCGAGCAGCGGCGCAGGGCCGGGCCGCAGGCCGTGCACGCACCAGGTCGAGCGGCTGCGCCGCGTCTGCACGCGGATCGCGCGATTGCGCGCGATCGACTCGGCCGTCGCGTAGCCGCGCGGATGGTCCAGGTGCACCACGACCGCGCGGTGGCGGATGCGCAGACCGCGCACGCCGAGGTTGGCGAGACGTTCGCCGAACTCGCGGTCCTGGCCGCCGTAGCCCATGCGCTCGTCGAAACCGTTGACGGCGAGGATGTCGTGGCGCCAGCCCGACGCGTTGTGGCCGTTCCAGCTCGCGCGCGCGGTGCTCAGGCGGTCCCACAGCACGGCACGATGGCCGTGCACGCGCAGCTTGCGCGAGATCGCAGCGTCGCTGCAGCCGTTGGTACGCAGCCAGGCCGGGTCGACGAAGCGTCCCTGCGCGATGTCGTCGGCGTCGATGCGCTGCGAGGTGCTCATCGGCAGCTTGCAGTAGCCGCCCGACAGGAAACGCCCCGGCTGGCGCAAGGCCGCATGCGTCGCGACGAAGTCGGCGCGCGGGATGCAATCGCCGTCGGAGAACACCAGGTAGTCGGCCTGCGCCGCCTCGACCGCGCGATTGAGGATGGCGCTCTTGCGAAAGCCCTGGTCCGGATGCCATACGTGCGTCAGCGCCAGGCCGAGCCGCGGCGCGATGCGCTCGAGCACGTCGCGCGTGCGCGCGTCGCTGCCGTCGTCGGCGACGACCAGCTCGAATCCGCGCATGCTCTGCACGGCGTAGCCGGCGAGCGTCTTCTCGAGCCACAGCGGCTGGTTGTAGGTGGACAGGATGACGCTGAGCTCGGGCCGCGCGGCCTGCACGCGCCAGCGGCGGATCGTCGTCGACATTGGCATGACTCGCGCGGAAGCGGGCCGGCAGACTAGGCGAGGCGCGCGTCACCGCGATGACGCCGGCACGGCAGTCCGATGACGCGGTATGGCGGGCGGGGCTGCGGCGCTCGCGGGCGCCGCAGCGAAGCATCACGCCGGTGAAGCACCTTCATGCTCGGCCAGGAACGCCAGCAGCCGCGCCTCGTCCCAGATCTCGATGCCGAGTTCGGTCGCCTTGTCGAGCTTGGAGCCGGCCTCGCTGCCGGCGACGACGAAGGCGGTCTTCTTCGAGACGCTGCCGGCCACCTTGGCGCCGAGCGCTTCGAGCCGCGCGCGTGCCTGGTCGCGTGTCAGCGTCGTCAGCGTACCGGTCAGCACGACGCTCTGGCCGTCGAGCGGCGCGGCCGGAGCATCGTCGCCGCCGGCCGAGGCGAGGTCGGCCAGCACACGCTCGCGCGCGGCGAAGGTGTCGCCGAGCAGGCGCGCCTGATCCGGGTCGGCCAGCCAGGCGACGAACGCCGCGGCAGTCTCGGCCGGCAGACCGGCGCCGACCAGATGATGCTCGGGTGCAGAGAGGATCGCCGCGGCGCCGTCGAACGCGGCCGCGAGCTGGGTGGCGCGCTTGGGCGTCAGCTTCGGAATCTCCAGCGCGGCCAGTACGGCCTCGGGCGCCAGCGCCTTGCGCAGCTTCGGCGACGGCGCGTGCTCGTCGCCGATCGCGACGCCGCGCGCGAGCAGATCGTCGATGACCTGCTGGTTGCCGGACTGCTCGAAGAAATGACCGATCGCGCGCGCGACCTCGCTGCCGATGTCCGGCACCAGCTTGAGCAGCGGCCAGGGCAGGCGGCGGATCGTCTCGAGCCGGCCGAACCAGGCCGCCAGCGTCTTGGCGGTACTCTCGCCGACGTGCTCGATGCCGAGCGCATAGAGGAAGCGCTCGAGCGTGGTCGCGCGGCTGTGCTCGATCGCCTCGATCAGGTTCTCGGCCCACTTGGTCGCGATCTTGCCGGCCTTGACCGTCTCGGGCGTCGTGCCGTCGCGTTCGTCGGCCTGGCGCTTCATCTCGATCAGGTCGTCGAGCGTCAGCCGGTAGAGGTCGGCGACCGAGCCGACGAAGCCGAGCGTGGTCAGGTCCTCTATCAGCCGTTCGCCGAGGCCCTCGATGTCCATCGCGCGGCGCGACGCGAAGTGGAACACCGCCTCCTTGCGCTGTGCCGGACAGACCAGCTCGCCCGAGCAGCGCGCGACGACCTCGCCTTCCTCGCGCACGATGTCCGAGCCGCAGACCGGGCAGTGCGCCGGCATCGCCCACGGCACGGTGCCGGGCGGGCGCTGGTCGGGTACGACGCGCACGACCTCGGGAATCACGTCGCCGGCGCGGCGCACGATCACGGTGTCGCCGACGCGCACGTCGAGCCGTGCGACCTGGTCGGCGTTGTGCAGCGTCGCATTGGTCACGGTCACGCCGCCGACCTGGACCGGTTCGAGCTTGGCGGCCGGTGTCGCCGCGCCGGTGCGGCCGATGTTGATGTCGATCGAGACGACGCGCGTGGCCTGTTCCTGCGCCGGGAACTTGTGCGCGATCGCCCAGCGCGGCGTGCGGCCGACGAAGCCGAGCTCGCGCTGGGCGGCCAGATCGTCGAGCTTGTAGACGACGCCGTCGATGTCGAACGGCAGCGCGTCGCGTCGCGCGCCGATGCGCCGGTAGTAGGCCAGACAGCCTTCGGCCCCGCGCGCGGTCTCGACCAGCGTGCTGACCGGAAAACCCCAGTCGCGCAGCTGCGCCAGCACGGCCGAGTGCGTCTCGGGCAGCTCGCCGCCTTCGACGACGCCGAGCGCATAGGCATAGAACGACAGCGGCCGCGACGCGGTGATGCGCGGATCGAGCTGGCGCAGCGACCCGGCCGCGCCGTTGCGCGGATTGGCCAGCACCTTGCCGCCGTCGCGGCGCGCACGTTCGTTGTAGGCCTCGAACGCGGCGCGCGGCATGTAGACCTCGCCGCGCACCTCGAGCACGCGCGGCCAGCCGCGGCCGCGCAGGCGCAGCGGCACGGCCTTGACGACGCGCAGGTTCGCGGTGACGTCCTCGCCGGTCTCGCCGTCGCCGCGCGTCGCGCCGCGCACGAAGACGCCGTCCTCGTAGCGCAGGCTGATCGCCAGGCCGTCGAACTTCGGTTCGACCGAGAACAGCGGATCGGTCTCGTCGGTGCGCTCGACGATGCGCCGCACGAAGTCGTGGATCTCCTCGTCGCTGAACGCATTGGCCAGCGACAGCATGCGGATCTCGTGATGCACCTCGGCGAACGCGCGCGAAGGCGCCGCGCCGATGCGGCGGGTCGGCGAGTCGGGCGTCGCCAGCTCCGGATGTTCGGTCTCGAGCGCTTCGAGCTCGCGCATCAGCCGGTCGTACTCGGCGTCCGGGATGTCCGGATCGTCGAGTACGTGGTAGCGGTGGTTGGCGTCGTCGATGCGCTCGCGCAGTTCGGCGGCGCGCTGGGCGGGGGAGGGGGCGGGACCGGTCATGCGCGGAGTGTAGAGCCTGCGACGGACTCGCAGCTGAGCGCGACGGCGGCTCCGCGCGGTGGCCGGTGAACCGGCTGCGCCGGGTGGCGCTCAGCGTCGCCAGCGCTCGAACAGCGGATCGCCGTGCAGCGGCCGGTACAGCGGATCGTCGACCTCGATCCGCGCCCAGACCGGATTGATCGAGCGAAACACCGCGAGATAGTCGCGTGCGCGGTCGCGCTCGTCCATCGTCATCGCCAGGCGCGCGGCGCGGCGCCAGATGCGGTCCCAGTCGTGCGCGCGGCCGAGCGCGTCGGCGATCGCGGTGCGTGCTTCGGCCGGCTTGCCCCGACGCGCGAAACGCTCGGCGCGGATGATCGCCTGCAGCGCCTCGTGCTGGTCGTACAGACGGCGCAGATCGGCGATCGGTTCGGCCGCGGCATCGACGCGCAGGTCCACGTCCTGCCAGTCGCCCTCGCGCGTGCGCACCAGCAGCGCCGCCGAGCGCCGGCCGGTGGTCTGGCCGCCGGCGGCCTGGCCGGCTTCGAGGCTCGCCATCAGCCGCTCGGCGAGTGAGCCGCGCCGTGCGAGAAAGGCCTGCTGCATCGCGGTCAGCACGGCCGCGCCGGCCAGGCCGTTACCCTGCACCGCATGGCGTTCGCCGTGCACGGCGCCGGCCCAGGCCGAGCGCAGCGCGGCCTCGCCGGTGTAGGTCGCGGCGCGGCCGCGCGCGTCGACCACGCCGATCTGACGCTCGGCGATCGTGGTGCCGTCGAAGTCGCCGTCGCCGTCGAGCAGCACGCGGATCGTCGCCTCGGGCGCACGGCCCTCGGCGAGCAGCGCGAGTCCTTTCGGACCGTAGTGCGGATTGGTCTCGAACTGCGACACCAGCGCGCCGACGCCGGCCCGTGCATACGGAACCGTGGCGCCGACGGCGTGATTGTTCGTCGCGACCGCGACACCGCAGCTGCCGTCGGCGTCGCAGGCGACGATCGAGAACGTCGCCGAGGCCGGCATGGCCGCCGCCAGCAGGACGAGTGCGGTCAGGCAGCGGGCGACCGGATGTCGTCGGCATGCGCTAAGGAGACGGTGCATCGAAGCCTCTTCGGACGTCGGGGGCGGAGACGCTGGGATGCAGGCCGGGCCGGTCGGGTTGCACGGTCGCGTACGTCGCCGGCCGCACGCCGGCAGCCGGGCGGGCACCGTGGACGCGTGCGACATCTTTTAGTTTGAAATACAAACTAGTTTATGTATGATCTGCTCCCGACTCCCGGAGCCCTGCGATGTCGACTTTCCGAACCGATGCTTCCGAGCGCCTGCACGGGCTCGACGCGCTGCGCGGCGGCGCCCTGCTGCTGGGCGTGGTGCTGCACGCCACGCTGGCGTACTTTCCGACGCCGATCTGGCTGGTGACCGACACGGCCACCTCGCCGATCGCGGCGGTGCTGTTCTTCGCGATCCACGTGTTCCGCATGGCGACGTTCTTTCTGCTCGCCGGCCTGTTCGCGCAATTGATGCTGCAGCGGCGCGGCACGGCCGGATTCATCCGCGACCGCCTGACGCGGATCGCCGGCCCCTTGCTCGCGTTCTGGTGGCCGATGCTGGCCGCGATCGTGGCGGTGCTCGTCTGGAACGCCTGGATCCAGAGCGGCGGCCAGCTGCCGTCCGAGCCGCCGCCGGGTCCGAAGTTCACGCCCGACGACTTTCCGCTGACCCATCTGTGGTTCCTGTGGGTGCTGCTGCTGTTCTACGCCGCGCTGCTGCTGGTGCGCCTGCCGCTGTCGCGCCTGGATCGCGGCGGCGCGTGGACGCGTCTGGGCGAGCGTGTGGTCGGTGCGCTGAGCGGCGTATGGGGCCCGCTCGTGCTGGCCGCGCCGCTGGCGGTCGCGCTGTACGCGACACCGAACTGGATCGCGTTCTTCGGCGTGCCGACGCCCGATCAAGCGCTGATCCCGAACCGCGCGGCGCTGACCGGCTTCGGCGTGGCGTTCGGCTTCGGCTTCCTGCTGGCGCGCCGTCGCGAGGCGCTGGCCGCGATCGCGGCGCGCTGGCCGCTGCATCTGGCCGTCGCCCTGGCGGCGACCGCCACCGCCCTGCTGCTGGCCGGCGGCCCCGGACCGCGTCTGGCGCCGCTGACGGTGCCGGGGGTCAAGGCGACCGCGGCGGCGGTCTATGCGCTGGCGGTCTATGCGTCCGCCTTCGCGGCGATCGCGCTGGCGCTGCGCTTCGCGGCCGGCCACAGCGCATGGCGTCGCTACCTCGCCGACGCCGCGTACTGGATCTACATCGTCCATCTGCCGCTGGTCATGGCCGGGCAGGTGCTCGTGCAGGGGCTGGCCTGGCCGTGGTGGCTCAAGCTCGGCGCGGTCGTCGCCGGCGCCAGCGCGGTCGCGCTGGCGAGCTACGCGCTGCTGGTGCGGCATCGTTTCATCGGGCGCTGGCTCAACGGACGGCATGGACCCCGCCGCGACGCCACGACCGACTCACCGGCCATCCCGATCGCCGCGGTCTCGCCCGATCGACCGGCTGCGCCCTTGGCCAGCGGACGCTGAAGCCGGCTACCATGCTGCGCGACGCCGTGCTGCGCGGATCTCGGCGGTCGCTGCAGCGATCGATCGAGGTCCGCGCCGGCGACGTCCCGTCGGAGACCGTCCCGGCGCCGCGAAGATGCCGTCTGCGGCCATCGAACAGGAATACCCATGTCCCTCCCGTCGCGCACGCATTCGCCCGAAGACGATCTGGCCTTCCTGCGTTCGATCGCCGAAGGCGCCGGTCGCACGCGCATGGCCGGCGGTGTCGCCTATCTGGCCGGCGGTCTGCTCTACGGTCTGCAGTGCCTGTTCCATTGGGGACAGATGACCGGGCTGATCCGCTGGCCCGGCTGGGCGTCGCTGAGCTTCGTCGTCGCCGTGACCGTGATCTTCCTGATCGTGCTGATCGCGGCGATCCGGCGCGACCGCGGTGCCAGCCGGCAAGGCTCCTCCGCCAACCGCGCACTGGGGGCCACGTTCGCGGGCGCGGGCCTGGCCAATCTCGCGATGGTCGCGGTGTTCGGCGCCAATGCGCTGCGTCTGGGCAGTCTGGAGGTCTGGCTACTGTATCCGGCCGTGGTGTTCGCGCTTCAGGGCGCGGTCTGGTACGTCATGCATGCGCTGCAGCGGCGCACCTGGATGCTGGCGACGGCGATCGGCTGGCTGGTCGCCGCGGTCGCGCTGGGGCTTGCCAACGGATCGGCGTACTACCTCGTGGTCTGCACCGTCTCGCTGTTCGGGCTGATGGCGTTGCCGGGCTGGATCATGCTGCGCGAGGCGCGCGTGGCGCAGGCCGGAACCTGACGCGGCGATGGGCCTGGCCGACCTCGGCGGCATCGACGAGATCATCCACGGCCGTCTGCGGCTGGGCGTGATGGTCTATCTGGCCGACGTCGAGGTCGCCGACTTCACCGAACTCAAGAACGCGCTCGACGCCACGCAGGGCAATCTGTCGGTGCACCTGAAGAAGCTCGAGGAGGCCGGCTACGTCGCGATCGAAAAAAGCTTCGTCGAGCGCAAGCCGCTGACGCGTATCCGCATCACGCCCGTCGGCCGGCGGGCGTTTGCGGCCTATCTCGCGGCGATGGGTCGCCTGATCGGCGCGCGCGGCTGAATCGCCGACCGGCTTCCGGCGCGGTCGACCGCCGCCATCGCGACCGGCCGGCATCGCATCGGCGCATGCCGTGCCGGTGCCAGGTGCAGCGCCGGTGGGCGGAGCGCCGATGCGCGTGCGAGCAGAACCCCCTCGCGCGATGCCGCTCAGCGCGCCGACCAGACCGCCAGCTCGTAGCCGTCCGGATCGACGAAATGGAACCGCCGTCCGCCCGGAAACGCGAAGATCGGCCGGCTGATCCGCGCGCCGGCCTGTTCGAGCCGGCGCTGCGCGGCCTCGAGATCGTCGGCGTAGACGATCACCAGCGGACCGCCCGGACGCGGCGGCTGGCCGACCGCGAAGCCGCCGCTGAGACGGCCGTCGCGAAACTCGCAGTAGGCCGGCCCGTAATCGGTGAACGTCCAGCCGAAGGCCGCGCCGTAGAAGGCCTTGGCGCGCTCGATGTCGGTGACGTCGAACTCGATATAGTCGATGCGCCGGTCCTGGCCATGTGCATTCATCGCGATCGGTCTCCGGTCGACAGGGGACGGCCATCATCGCCGGGCCGCGGCGTGCCGTCTGCCCCGTCGAGCCCGCCCGAACCCCGCGATGCGCCCGCGCGCGTTGCAGCAGGCCATGTCGATGACGTCTCCGGCCGATTGTCATAACCTCGCCGGCATGGGGGTCGAACGAACGGACGAAGAACTGATGTCGGCTTACGCCGGGGGCGATACCGTCGCCTTCGAAATCCTTTATCGACGCCACCGCGGCACGGTCTATCGCTTCGCGCTGCGCGGCCTGCACAACCGCGCCGACGCCGACGAGGTGTTTCAGGAGACCTGGAGCCGGCTGATCGCCGCGCGCGAGCGCTACCGGCCGGAAGCCAAATTCACGACCTGGCTGCTGCAGATCGCGCACAACCTGATCGTCGACCGGTTCCGCCGCCAGCGGCCGGCCGTCTCCGACGAGGAGGCCGACGCGGTGTTCCGCCAGCTCGACGCGCCCGAGGCCGAACGGCCCGATCGCGTGCTCAGCGAGTTCGAGCAGCGCCGCAAGCTGCAGCTCGCGCTGGAGGACATGCCCGAGGAACAGCGCCTGGCGTTCTTGCTGCGCATCGAGGGCGGACTCGGGCTTGCGGAGATCGGCGAGCTGACCGGCGCCGGCCGCGAGACCGTCAAGTCGCGTCTGCGCTACGCGCTGGCGCGCATCCGGGCGAGGTTCCAGTCGTGAGCGGCGATCGTCGCGAGCATGACCTGGCGGCATTCCTCGCCGAGGACGGCGGCGAACTCGGCCGGCTCTACCGCAAGCTGCCGCGGCCCGAGCCGCCGCGCCGGCTCGATCGCGCCGTCCTGGCCGAGGCGGCCCGCGCGGTGCGCGGCGCCGACACGCGGCGCCGGCCGCGTCAACGCTGGCTGCTGGGCCTGGGCTCGGTCGCCGGCGTCGTGCTCGCGGCCGGCATCGCCTGGCAGGTGCAGCGCGAGAGCGCATCCGGCACGGCGCCGGTCGCGCAGCCGGCCGCGCCGCCCGGCGTGATCTCGGTCGAGCCGATCATGCCGCCGCCGGCCGAGCCGGTGCCCTCGCCGCAGCCGCCCGCGCCGGTTGCGCCCTCGGCGCAGTCCGCCGCGGCGCCGGCCAAGGCGGCCGCGCCGGCACGGCAGGAGCCGCCGCATCGTGCCGCGGCCGAGCCGGTGACGGTGCGCGCCGAACGCAAGATCGCACCCGAGCCGGCAGCAGCAGCACCGCCGCCCCCGCCGGCCGATACGGCGCCGAAGACCGAGGCTGCCGATGCGGCCGCCGATGCGAAACCGCAAACCGACAGCGTCGCGGCCCCGACCGCTCGTGAGGAGGCGCCGGCCGAGAACGCCGCACGCGCGCGCAGCGGCACGGTCGGCAGTCCGGCGCCGATCACCTCGACCGAACTGCGCCGCAACATGCGCCTGCCGCCGCACCGGTGGCTCGACGAGATCCGCCGCCTGCAGCGCGATGGTCAGCACCACTGGGCCGGCGAAAACCTGCGGCTGTTCCGGCGCGTGCACCCGCGCCGCGCGATTCCGGCCGATCTGCAGCCGCTGCTCGACGATTGAGACCGCCGCGCCGCGCCGTACCGGCGGTGCTCCGCGTTCGCGCGCGTCGCGAGCGGCAGCTCGGGCGACCTGGCAGGCCGTGCGGCCGGTGCATTGCGATACCGACACGACGGATCGCGTTCTGAGCGGACCGCCGCTCGCGCGGCGTCGATGCGCCTGGTCGTGCGCAGTCGTGCGCGGCCGGCGGCCCAGCACGCCGCGCCGCCTACAATGCGGCGATGGCGAGCAGCGAAACCCTGGCCGGCGAGTGCCGTCTGCAGCAGGACATCAAGAAGAGCCGCTTCGTGGCCGTGGCCGCGCCACTCGACGCGGTCGAGGAGGCACTGCGCTTCGTCGCACGCGTGTCCGATCCGGCCGCCACGCACAATTGCTGGGCCTACCGGCACGGCCAGCAGTACCGCTTCTCCGACGACGGCGAGCCCGGCGGCACCGCCGGCCGGCCGATCCTGCAGGCGATCGACGGGCAGGGGCTCGACCGCGTCGTCGTAGTCGTCACGCGCTGGTACGGCGGCATCAAGCTCGGCGCCGGCGGCCTCGCGCGCGCCTACGGCGGCTGCGCGGCCGAGTGCCTGCGGCTGGCCGCGCGGCTGCCGATCGTCGAGCGCATCACGCTCGAAGTGCGCTGCGATTTTCCGACGCTGCCGATCCTGCATGCGCGCTTGCCCGAGTTCGCGGCCGAGCGGCTCGACGAAACCTTCGATGCGGACGGCACGGTGCTGCGCGTCGCGCTGCCGCGCGCGCGGGCGGCGGCCTTCGCCGACTGGCTGCGCGATCTGACGCGCGGGCGCGGCAGCGTGCGCGACGCCGAGGCATCCGCGCGATGATCCCGGCGTCGCCGGCGCGTCAGTCGAGAAAGATGAAGAACGACGCCAGCACGATCAGCGCGAATCCGACCAGATGGTTCCACTTGATCGCGGCGCCGAGGTAGGTGACCGAGAACACCACGAACACGACCAGGGTGATGATCTCCTGGATCGTCTTGAGCTGCGCCGGGTTGTAGACCTCGTAGCCCATCCGGTTGGCCGGCACCTGCAGGCAGTACTCGAAGAACGCGATGCCCCAGGCGACCAGGATCACCGCGAACAGCGGCCGGTCGGTGAACTTCAGATGCCCGTACCAGGCGAACGTCATGAACACGTTCGAAGCGATCAGCAGCAGGATCGGGGCGGTATAGGTCCACATGGCGGCACTCCGGCACGGGGCACAGGCGGGGATGAAGGGCGCGAGCCTAGCCCAATCGCCGATGCCCGGGGTGTGCGCGCGCCACGCTTGGGCGAGAATGGGCGCCGGTGCCGCCGGGCGCCGCCGCTTCCCCGCCGTGCCGGCGCGGACCGTTCTCCGACCCGACTCCCGACATGGCCAAGAATCCGTTCCGTACCGCCCAGTACCTGATCAGCGCACACCATCTGCGCGATCTGCCGCCCGACGACGGGGCCGAGGCGGCGTTCGCGGGCCGTTCCAATGCCGGCAAGTCGAGCGCGCTCAACGCGATCTGCGACCAGCAGGGCCTGGCGCGTACCAGCAAGACGCCGGGCCGCACGCAGCAGCTGGTGGTGTTCCCGATCGACGCGGCGCACCGGCTGATCGACCTGCCCGGCTACGGCTATGCCAAGGTGCCGGCCAACCTGCGTCTGCACTGGCGCGGCCTGATCGACACCTATCTGCGCACGCGCGGTGCGCTCAAGGGCCTGGTGCTGATCATGGACGTGCGCCATCCGCTGCGCGATTTCGACCAGCAGATGCTCGAGTACGCGGTCGCGACCGGCCGCGCCGTGCACTGCCTGCTGACCAAGGCCGACAAGCTCTCGCGCAGCGAGGGCATGCGCACGCTGATGGCGGTGCGCAAGGAACTGGAGACGCTGGCACCGCAGGCGACCGCGCAGCTGTTCTCGTCGCTGTCCAAGACCGGCGTCGAGGAGGCGCGCGGCGTGCTGTCGGGCTGGCTCGGACTCGGCAGCGCTGACTGAGCGCTAAACCGGCGCCGATCCCGTTCAGGTCGGCGCGCGGCGCGCTCTGGCACGCTTCGGGCTCGATCGCGGGGGCTTCGTTGCGCGATCGGCCCTCGCCCCTCAACCCAGGAGAGTCGCCATGCTCAAGTTGGCCATTTTCTTCGCCGTGGTCGCGC
Source organism: Rhodanobacter denitrificans (assembly GCA_003241385.1). Taxonomy (GTDB): domain Bacteria; phylum Pseudomonadota; class Gammaproteobacteria; order Xanthomonadales; family Rhodanobacteraceae; genus Dokdonella; species Dokdonella denitrificans_A. The sequence goes on along the minus strand of QFPO01000010.1, from coordinate 29,924 downwards.
TGATCGCCGGCGCGCTCGGCTTCACCGGCATCGCCGGTGCATCGGCCGGCATCGCCAAGATCATCTTCTTCATCTTCCTCGTGCTGGTCGCGCTGGCGATCCTCGGCATCGTGCTCGGCATCAACCTGTTCACGTAGCCGTGAACACCCGGCGCGTCGCGGCGGCCCCGTCGCGACGCGCCGCCGCCGGCCCGGCGGCCGGGCCGCGTGGCATATCCTATGCGCCTCATGCGCGGCCGCATCCCCGACAGCTTCATCGATGACCTGCTGACCCGCGTCGACATCGTCGACGTGATCGAGCAGCGCGTGCCGTTGCGCAAGGCCGGCCGCGACTGGACCGCGCGCTGCCCGTTCCACGACGAGCGCTCGCCCTCGTTCACGGTGTCGCCGGCCAAGCAGTTCTATCACTGCTTCGGCTGCGGCGCGCACGGCAGCGCGATCAAGTTCCTGATGGATTACGACCGCCTGGAGTTCGTCGACGCGGTCGAGGAGCTGGCCACGCGGGTCGGCCTCAAGGTGCCGTACGAAGGCGGCGGCCGGCGCGAGGTCCGCGAGGACAGCGCCGAGCTGTTCGAGCTGCTCGAGGGTGCCGCGGCGTTCTACCGGCGCGCGCTGGCGGCCAGTCCCAGGGCCCAGGCCTATTTCGACGGCCGTGGCGTCGACGAGGCCACGCGTACGCGTTTCGGTCTGGGCTATGCGCCGGACAGCTGGGACGGCGTGCTGCAGGCGCTCGGCCGCACGCCGCAGCGGATCGCGCTGCTCGACAAGGCCGGCATGCTGGCCGGCGGCGAGGGCGGCAAGCGCTACGACCGCTTCCGCGACCGGGTGATGTTTCCGATCCTCGACCGGCGCGGCCGCACGATCGCGTTCGGCGGCCGCGTCATGGGCAAGGACGAGGGCCCCAAGTACCTCAACTCGCCCGAGACGCCGCTGTTCCACAAGGGTCACGAGCTGTTCGGCCTGTGGCAGGTGCGCGAGGCCAACCAGAAGATCGCGCGCCTGCTCGTCGTCGAGGGTTACATGGACGTGATCGCGCTGCATCAGGCCGGCATCACGCAGGCGGTCGCGACGCTCGGCACCGCCACGACGCGCGAGCACGCCGAGCTGCTGTTCCGCAACGCGGCCGACGTCTACTTCTGCTTCGACGGCGATCGCGCCGGCCGCCAGGCGGCTTGGCGCGCGGTCGAGTCGGTGCTGCCGCGCATGCGCGACGGCCGCCAGGCCTGGTTCCTGTTCCTGCCCGAGGGCGAGGATCCCGATTCGCTGGTGCGCCAGGAGGGCGCGGCCGGCTTCGAGCAGCGCCTCAAGGCCGCCACGCCGCTCAGCGCGTTCTTCTTCGCCGAGGTCGGCAAGGAATCGGACCTGGGCAGCCTCGAAGGCAAGGCGCGGCTGGCCGCGCGGGCGCGGCCGCTGATCGCGCAGATCCCCGAGGGTGCGTTCCGCGACCTCATGGAGGGCGAGCTCGAACGTGCCAGCGGCACGCGCATGCCGGGCGCGGCGAGCCCGGCCGGTGCGCCGCTGATCGCGCGTGCCTCGGCCGAGGCACGCGCCTCGCGGCCGCCGCAGCGCTCGTTGGTGCGCACCGCGGTCGCGCTGCTGGTGCAGAACCCGGCGCTCGGCGCGACGGTCGAGCCGCCGTGGACGTTCGCCGAGCTGCGCCAGCCCGGCGTCGCGCTGCTGATCGAGCTGATCGCGCTGACGCGCAGCCGGCCGAGCCTGACCACCGGCGCCCTGCTCGAGCACTTCGGCGAGCGCGAGGAAAGCGCCGCGCTGCAGAAGCTGGCGGTGATGGCGTTCCCCGGCGACGGCGACGCGCTGCAGGCCGAGTTCGCCGGCGCGCTCGCGCAGCTCGAGCGCCAGGCGCGCCTGCAGCGCCGCGACGATCTGCAGCGCAAACTGCACGAAACCGCGCTCAGTCCCGCCGAAAACGACGAGCTGCGCAGCCTGCTGGCGGCCGGCGGGCGTTGAGTCGCGCCGGCGCGCGGCAAAAGTTCGGCAAACGTCGCCGAACTGGACAGCATTGCCGACTTCGAGGACACTTGCGCGCCTGTTCGATCGGCTAAGGCCCCCGTGGCGAAGATCCTGGTCCTGCACGGCCCCAACCTCAACCTGCTCGGCACGCGCGAGCCCGAGGTCTACGGCTCGACGACGCTGGCTGCGATCGACGCGGAGCTGGCCGCCGCCGCGACGGCGGCCGGGCATGCGCTGGCGAGCTTCCAGAGCAATGCCGAGCACGCGCTGATCGACCGGGTCCACGCCGCGCGCGAAGAGGGCGTGGCCTGGATCCTGATCAATCCGGCCGCCTTCACCCACACCAGCATCGCGCTGCGCGACGCGCTGGCCGGGGTGGCGATCCCGTTCATCGAGGTGCATCTGTCCAACGTCCACGCGCGCGAGGCGTTCCGCCATCACTCGGTCCTGTCGGCGCTCGCCGTCGGCGTGATCGGCGGCCTCGGCGTGGACAGCTACCGGTTCGGGCTCCAGGCGATCCTCGCCCGGCTCGCGGCCGTCCCATCCTGACCGGCCGCGGCATCCGCCGGGCCCCACCCAGACGAGTTCCCATCATGGATCTGCGCAAGATCAAGAAGCTGATCGATCTGCTCGAAGAGTCGAACCTGGCCGAGCTGGAGATCAAGGAGGGCGAGGAAATCGTCCGCCTGTCGCGATTTCCCAAGGGCATCCAGACCGTGTCCGCACCGCTGCCGGCGGTCGCCGTCGAGCAGCCGGCCGCCGCACCGGCCGCGCCGGCCGCCGCCGCGAGTGCCGCCGCGCCGGCCGCCAAGCCGGGCCTGCCGGAAGGCCACGTCGTGCATTCGCCGATGGTCGGCACCTACTACGCCTCGGCCAGTCCGGGCGCGCCGGCGTTCGTCACGGTCGGCCAGAAGGTCAAGGCCGGCGACACGCTCGGCATCATCGAGGCGATGAAGATGTTCAACCAGATCGAGGCCGACGTCGCCGGCACGGTCACCGCGATCCTCGTCGAGAACGGCAAGCCGGTCGAGTTCGACGAGCCGCTGTTCGTGATCGGCTGAGACGGAGCCCACGATGCTCGAGAAAGTCCTGATCGCCAATCGCGGCGAGATCGCGCTGCGCGTGTTGCGGGCCTGCCATGCGCTGGGCATCCGCACCGTCGCCGTGCACTCGACGGTGGACCGCAACCTGAAACACGTCGGCATGGCCGACGAGTCGATCTGCATCGGCCCGGGTCCTGCGGCCGAGAGCTATCTGAACGTGCCGGCGCTGATCGCGGCGGCCGAGGTCACCGACGCGCAGGCGATCCATCCCGGCTACGGCTTCCTGTCCGAGAACGCCGACTTCGCCGAGCGCGTCGAGCAGTCCGGCTTCATCTTCATCGGCCCGACCGCCGGCGTGATCCGCCTGATGGGCGACAAGGTCGAGGCGATCAAGGCGATGAAGTCCGCCGGTGTGCCGTGCGTGCCGGGTTCGGGCGGACCGCTCGGCGACGATACCGCCGAGAACCTGCGCATCGCGCGCGAGATCGGCTACCCGGTCATCATCAAGGCCGCCGGCGGCGGCGGCGGTCGCGGCATGCGCGTGGTGTTCACCGAGGCCCACCTCGGCAACGCGATCGCGATGACCAAGACCGAGGCGCGTGCCGCGTTCGGCAACGACCAGGTCTACATGGAGAAATTCCTCGAGAACCCGCGCCACGTCGAGATCCAGGTGCTGGCCGACGGCCAGGGCCATGCGATCCATCTGGGCGAGCGCGACTGCTCGATGCAGCGCCGCCACCAGAAGGTCGTCGAGGAGGCGCCGGCGCCCGGCATCACGCCCGAGCAGCGTGCCGAGATCGGCAAGGTCTGCGTCGATGCCTGCCTGCGCATCGGCTATCGCGGCGCCGGCACGTTCGAGTTCCTGTACGAGAACGGCCGCTTCTACTTCATCGAGATGAACACGCGCATCCAGGTCGAGCATCCGGTCACCGAGATGATCACCGGCATCGACCTGGTCCGCGAGCAGCTGCTGATCGCGGCCGGCCACCCGCTGTCGATCCGCCAGGAAGACGTGCGCTTCACCGGCCATGCGATCGAGTGCCGCATCAACGCCGAGGATCCGGACACGTTCATGCCGAGCCCCGGCACGATCAAGACCTTCGAGGCGCCCGGCGGTCCTGGTATCCGCGTCGACACGCATCTGTACGACGGCTACCGGATTCCGCCGAACTACGACTCGATGATCGGCAAGCTGATCGCGCACGGTGCCGACCGCGACACCGCGATCGCGCGCATGCGCATCGCGCTGTCGGAGCTGGTCGTCGACGGCATCAAGACCAATGTGCCGCTGCAGCAGCGCATCATGGCCGACGGCGGCTTCCGCGGCGGCGGCCAGAACATCCACTACCTCGAGAAGCGCATCGCCGAGGCCAAGGACAAGGCGATCGGCATCGGCTGAGGCCGAAGCGAGACCTATGGCCTGGCTCGAACTCAATCTGACCGTGCGGCTCGACGACCAGCCGGCCGTCGAGGCCGCGCTCGAGGACGTCGGCGCACTCGCGATCACGCTGCGCGACGCCGACGCCGAGACGCCCGACGAGCAGGCGATCTTCGAGCCGGGCGTCGGTGAGACGCCGCTGTGGGAGACGATCGAACTGTCGGCGCTGTTCGACGCCGGCGTCGACCGCAACGGCCTTGTCCACGTGCTCGGCGAACTGCTGCCGGCGCTCGCGCCGGACCAGATCGCATTTCGCGAGGTCGCCGACCAGGACTGGACGCGCGCCTGGATGGACCAGTTCAAGCCGATGCGCTTCGGGCGCCGGCTGTGGATCTATCCGTGGAACATCGATCCACCGGCCGATCCGGCGCTGGCGATCGTGCGGCTCGATCCGGGCATGGCGTTCGGCACCGGCACGCATCCGACCACCGCGCTGTGCCTGGAATGGCTCGACGCGGCCGATCTGGCCGGCCGCCGCGTGATCGACTTCGGCTGCGGCTCGGGCGTGCTCGCGATCGCCGCGCTCAAGCTCGGCGCCGCCGAGGTCGCCGGCATCGACAACGATCCGCAGGCGATCACGGCCAGCCGCGACAACGCCGAGCGCAACGGCGTCGCCGACCGGCTCGCGCTGAGCCTGCCCGAGGCCTTCGACGACCGGCCGGCCGAGGTCTTCGTCGCCAACATCCTGGCCGGTCCGCTGGCCGAGCTCGCGCCGCGCTTCGCGGCCTGCGTCGTGCCGGGCGGCGCGCTCGCGCTGTCGGGCATCCTGCACGGCCAGCACGAGGACCTGCTCGTGCGCTATGCCGAGTGGTTCGACGAGCTGAGCGTCGCGGTGCGCGAGGACTGGGTCCGCATCAGCGGCCGGCGCCGCTAGGCGGTCGCGCAGCGCGCCGGCGTTCATCGCGCGCCGCTAGCATCGGGCCACTGCGCGCCGCATCGGCGGCCGCTGCCCGCAGAGCCCGCCCGCGATGCCGACACTCCGGACCATCGGTCACTCGACCGACACGATCGACGCCTTCGTGCAGCGCCTGCACGCGCATGCAATCGAGCTGGTCGCCGACGTGCGCCGTTTTCCGGGCTCGCGCCGCCATCCGCAGTTCGGGCCGACGCTGCCGGCCGCGCTCGCCGAGGCCGGTATCGACTACCGGCATTTCGAGGCGCTCGGCGGCCGGCGCCGGCCGCGGCCCGATTCGCGCAACGGCGTCTGGCGCAGCGAGGCGTTCCGCGGCTACGCCGACCACATGGCGAGCGCGGCCTATCGCGGCGCGTTCGCGCAGCTCGCGGCACTGGCCGCGGATCGGCGCTGCGCGGTGATGTGCGCGGAGCGGCTGTGGTGGCAGTGCCACCGCTCGATGCTCGCCGACGACTTCACGCTGCACGGTTGGCAGGTCGAGCACATCCTCGGCCCCGATGCGCCCGCACCGCATGCGTTCCGCGAGCCGGCCTGGCTGGACGGCGACGTGCCGGTCTACGGCGAGGCGCAGGCGCGCCTGTTCTGATCCGCCGCGTCGGTCGGCCTGCGCATCAGCGCGGCAGCGGATCGGCGCGGCCGGTCAGCCGTGCGGCGATCGCGCGCTTGAGCGGCGGCAGCCGCGCCGCCGCGCCGAGCGCGGCCTCGCGCAGCCAGCGCGCCGGCGTGCGCTCGTCGGTATAGAGCGAGACGATCAGGTTGGTCGTGCGATACAGCGGTTCGGTCTCGCGGCGATGCTCGCGCGCATAGTGCGCCAGCCGTGCCGGATCGGCGAGGTCGCCGCCGGGCGAGGCCGCGCCGGCGCGTATCGCCGCGGCCAGCCGCGCCTGGCCGAGCAGGCCGAAGTTGAAGCCGTGCGCGGTCACCGGATGCATGCCGACCGCGGCGTCGCCGACCAGGGCGCAGCGCGGACCGGCGAAGCGGTCGGCGAAGCTCGCGACCAGCGGATAGGCGTGGCGGCTGCCGGCCGGCCGCATCGCGCCGAGCCGGCCGTCGAGGCGCTGCGTGATCTCGGCGCCGAACGCCGCATCGTCCAGCGCCGTCAGGCGCTCGATCTCCAGCGGCGGCAGCGTCAGCACCAGGGACGAACTCCTGCCGGCCAGCGGCAGCAGCGCGACGGTCTGACCGTGGTCGAACCATTCCAGTGCGACCGCCTCGTGCGGGCGCTCGTGCGTCATCCGGCAGACCAGCATCGTCTTGCCGAAATCGCGTTGCCGCGCGCCGATGCCGAGCAGGCGCCGCGTCGTCGAGAACCGGCCGTCGGCCGCGACGACCAGCCGCGTCCGCAGCACGCGGCCGTCGGACAGGCGCAGCGCGGTGCGGTCGTGCGCCGCTTGATCGATCGCGACGACGCGACAACTGTCGAGCACGCGCACGCCGTCCGTGACGGCCGCCGCATCGAACGCCGCGCGACGGATCGCCTGGTTCGCGACCAGAAAGCCCAGCGGCGCACCGCCGCCGGCACCGATCGTCAGCGGCGTCGTGCCGCGACCGTTGACGATGCGTGCCTCGCGCAGCGGCGCGATCGCGTCGGCGTCCAGCCGTGCCCAGATGCCGGCCTCCCCGAGCAGGCGGCGCGAGGTGTGCGTCAGCGCGATCTCGCGGCCGTCGAACGCGGGCTCGGCGAGCGCCTCGCGCGGCTGCGGGTCGATCAGGGCGATCTCCAGGCCGCTGCCGCGCAGGCTGCGCGCCAGCGTGAGGCCGGCCGGTCCGGCGCCGACGATGGCGATGTCGATCTGCATGGCGACTCCTGCGATGGCCGGCACCGGCCGGCCCGGAGCGCGCAGTTTGGCGCCGGTCGCACGGCGCGGTTTTGACCGGCGTCAGGCGCGGCGCAGGTCGTGCGTGCCGATCCTGCGGCGTGCGGTCGCAGCGAGCGCCCGGCGGCTCGCCGCTGCGGCGTGCTGCCGGGCTACCGCATGCCGAAGGCGCGGTGTCGCATCGGACGGTCGTCGCTCGCCCATGCCGCGACCGGCGTCTCGTGTCGGTCCGGTGCCGCGCACGTACAATCGGCCGGCTCGCTCGCCGCCCCCCAAGCCCATGTACGCCCAGTGCCCGGAATGCCGGACCATCTTCCGCTTCGCCGCCGCCGAGCTCGCGGCCGCGAACGCGAGCGTGCGCTGCGGCCACTGCAATGCGGTCTTCGATGCGCTGCGCACGGTCGCCGAGAGCCTGCCGCCCGAGCCGATCGACAGCCTGCCGACGCATCCGGTCGCGGCCGCGCCACCGCAGCTCGGCGTGCCGGTGTACCGGCCGCAGAGCCGCCAGACCAGCCTGTTCTTCGATCCGGACGACCGGCCGCGCGCGGCCGAACGCCCCGGCAAGCCGGCGTTCGCGCGCACGCGCCGGCCGCAGCGCCGCCATCGCGCCTGGCCGTGGGTCGTCGCCAGCGCGGTGCTGGCGATCGCGCTGGCCGTGCAGGCGGCCTGGGTCGAGCGCGCGCGCTGGCTCGAGAGCGACACCTGGCGACCGCATGCCGACGCGATCTGCGCGAAGCTCCAGGCGCTCGGCTGCCACCTGCCGCCGCGGCGCGATCTGTCGCGCCTGGCGCTGAGTTCGCGCGACATCCGCCCGCATCCGTCGGTCGCCGGCGCGCTGATCATCTCGGCGACCGTGCGCAACGATGCGCCGTTCGCGCAGGCCTTCCCGGTCGTCGAGATCGTGCTGTCGGACCTCGACGAGCGGCGCGTCGCGATGCGCCGCTTCCAGCCGTCCGAATACCTGACCGATCCGCAGCTGCTCGCGGCAGGCCTCGCCGCCGGTGCCAGCGCGGCCCTGGTGTTCGAGGTGGTCGATCCCGGGCGCGACGCGGTCGCGTTCGAGTTCCGCTTCGATTGAGGGCCGCCGCGCGGTGAGCGACGCGGCCGCACCGACCGGCTTTCCGATCGACGCGCTGCTGCCGGAGATTGTCGGCCAGCTCGCCGGGCATTCGCGCCTCGTGCTCGAGGCGCCGCCCGGCGCCGGCAAGACCACCCAGGTGCCGCCGGCCCTGCTCGGCGCCGCCTGGCTCGGCGAGCGTCGCATCCTGATGCTCGAGCCGCGCCGGATCGCCGCGCGCGCTGCCGCCGGCTTCATGGCCGCGCGCTACGGCGAGCCGGTCGGCGCGACGGTCGGCTATCGGATCCGCTTCGAGTCGCGCGTCTCGGCGGCGACGCGGATCGAGGTCGTGACCGAGGGCATCCTGACGCGCCTGATCCAGGACGATCCCGAGCTCGCCGGCATCGGCGCGATCATCTTCGATGAATTTCACGAGCGACATTTGCAGGGCGACCTCGGCCTCGCGCTCGCGCTCGACGCGCAGGCCCATCTGCGCCCCGATCTGCGCCTGGTCGTGATGTCGGCGACGCTCGACGGCGAGCGCATCGCGCGCTGGCTCGACGCGCCGCGGCTGACCAGCGCCGGCCGCAGCTTTCCGGTGCGCATCGCGCATCCGCCGGCACGTGCCGGCGAGGCGTTCGGCGAGCCGGGCTGGCCGTTCCAGGTGCGCCGTGCGATCGCGCAGGCGCTGGCCGAGAGCGACGGCGACGTGCTGGTCTTCGTGCCCGGCAAGCGCGAGATCGACCGCGTCGCGCAGGCGCTCGCGGCCGACGGCGCCGCGACGGCCGGCGCCGAGGTCGTCCCGCTGCACGGCGAGCTCGGCCTCGCCGCGCAGCAGGCCGCGCTGCAGCCGGCCACGGGCGGCGGCCGCCGCATCGTGCTGGCGACCAACGTCGCCGAATCGAGCGTGACGCTGCCGGGCATTCGCGCGGTCGTCGACAGCGGTCTCGCACGCGAGCCGCGCTTCGACCCGAACTCCGGCTTCACGCGGCTGGAAACCGTGACGATCGCGCAGGCCTCGGCCGACCAGCGGGCCGGCCGCGCCGGCCGTCTCGGGCCGGGTCTGTGCCTGCGGCTGTGGCCCGAGAGCCGCCGGCTGGAACCGGCGCGCACGCCGGAGATCGCGCAGGTGGAGCTGTCCGGCCTCGCGCTCGAACTGGCCGCCTGGGGATCGGATGCGCTCGACTGGCTGGACCGTCCGCCGGCCGGCGCGCTCGCGCAGGCGCGCGACCTGCTGATCGCACTCGGCGCGCTCGACGGCGACGGCCGCCTGGCGCCGCTCGGCCGCGACCTGCTGCGGCTCGGTGCCTCGCCGCGGCTCGGTGCCGCGGTGATGCGCGCGGCCGGCGCCGAGCGCGCCCTGGCCTGCGACGTCGCGGCTTTGATCGAGGCGCGCAATCCGCTGCGTGGCGAGGCCGCACGCAGCGACGATCTGCGCGCGCGCCAGAGCGCGCTGTCGGCCTGGCGCGCGCGCGATCAGGGCGCCGTGCGTGCGGCCGGCGCCGATGCGGCCGCGCTCGGCGCGATCGCGCAGGCCGCCGACGCCTGGCGCCGCCGCGCCGGCGCCGCCGACAAGCGCACGCCGCGCGATCTCGGCCCGACCGCGGTCGGCGACGTGCTGATCCATGCGTTCCCGGACCGCATCGCGCGGCAGGATCCGGCCCAGCCGCTGCGCTATCAGCTCGCCAACGGCCGCGGCGCGCGCCTGCACGAGAACAGCGCGCTCTACGGCGAGCCCTGGCTGGTCGTGGCCGATCTGCGCCGCGACGCGCGCGACAGCCTGATCCTGGCCGCCGCGCCGTTCTATCCGGACCGTCTCGCGCGCGACTTCCCGCACAGCTTCGGTGAGCGCCGCGTCGTCGAATGGAACGAGGCCAGCGCGGCCGTCGCGGCATTCGAGGAGCGTCACTTCGGCGCGATCGTGCTCGAGCGGCGCAGCGTGCCGGCGACCGCCGCCGACAGCGTGCCGGCCCTGCTCGCGGCGATCCGCGCGCGCGGCCTGGACGCCTTGCCGTGGAGCGCGGCCGCGCAGTCGCTGCGGTCGCGCGTGGAGGCGCTGCGCGCATGGCGGCCCGAGCTCGATCTGCCGGACTTCTCCGAACCGGCGCTGCTGGCGACGCTGGAGACCTGGCTGGCGCCGTATCTGACCGGCGTTCGCCGGCTCGACACGATTGCCGCCGCGACGCTGTCCGACGCGCTGGCCGCGCGGCTCGACCACCGCCTGCGCCGCACGCTCGACGAGGAGGCCCCGCCGACGATCCGCGTGCCGAGCGGCATGGAGCGCACGATCGCCTACGCGGCCGACGCGCCGCCGGTACTCGCGGTCAAGCTGCAGGAGCTGTTCGGCCTGGCCGAGACGCCGCGCATCGCCGGCGGTCGCGTGCCCTTGCTGCTGCACCTGCTGTCGCCGGCCGGCCGGCCGATCCAGGTCACCGGCGATCTCAGGAGCTTCTGGGAGCGCACCTATCCGGACGTGCGCAAGGAGCTCAAGGGCCGCTATCCGAAGCATCCCTGGCCCGACGACCCGTGGAGCGCGCCGCCGACCCATCGCGCCAAGCCGCGCGGTACCTGAATCGGGCCGGCCGCCGGACGGAGTTCCCTATGCGCACAAGTGGACGCGCGAACGCCGATCCGGCGGCTCCCAGGCGCGCTCGGCGCTCCTGTATGATCGCCCGGCCATGAGCGAGCGCAAGGCAGCGACCATCCTGTTCGCGGACGTGTCCGGCAGCACCAAGCTGTTCGAGACGCGTGGGGACGTCACCGCACGCGCGATCATCGCCGGCGTGCTGCGCACCCTGCTCGAGATCGCCCAGCGCCACGGCGGCAGCCTGGTCAAGACGATCGGCGACGAGATCATGTGCACGTTCCCTGGCGCCGTGCAGGGCCTGTTCGCGGCCAGCGACATGCAGCGGCGCATCAAGTCCGACGCGCAGTTCGTGCGCGACAGCCTCGGCATCCGCATCGGCCTGCATCACGGCGAGGCCCTGTTCGAGGACGGCGACGTCTTCGGCGACGCGGTCAACGTCGCCGCGCGCATGGCCTCGATCGCGCGCCGCGACCAGATCGTCGCCAGCGCCGCGATGACCAGCGGCGTCACCCAGGCCGCCGGCCTGCGCATCCGCTCGCTCGGCAGCGCGCGCGTCGCCGGCAAGGCGCAGCCGGTCGACATCGCCGAGGTGGTCTGGCACGACGACCTCGGCAACGTGACCACGGTCCAGCGCACGGTGCAGACGCCCGAGCCGGTCGCGCGCGCGCGGCTGCTGCTGCGCCACCGCAGCCAGGTCTTCGAGATCGACGAGGCCTCCGAGGCGTTCACGATCGGCCGCGACCCGACCAACGTCCTGGTCATCGAGGCCGACTGGGTCTCGCGCCTGCACGCGGTCATCGAGTGGAAGCGCGGCCACTTCGTGCTGACCGACCGCTCGACCAACGGCAGCTGGCTGCGCGTCGGCGACGACGACGAACAGCATGTCCACCGCGAGGACGTCCACCTGCGCCGCAGCGGCCTGGTCAGCCTGGGCCAGGCACACGATCCGACCTGGCCGGATACGCTGTATTTTCAGTGTGGCGGGTGAGTGCCAAGCGGTGATAGCGCTCGCCGCAGTGCGTTGACTGAGTCGCCAATCCCGAGCCGCTTGGCTCAGTCGGCGCCGCTTCGGCCGGCCAGCGCTTCGCAACGCGCGGCATACTCCGCCGACATGCGGCCGCGCAGATGGGGCCACTGTTTCTTCCAGAAAACCTCGGCCTCGATTCGCCAGGCAGGGATCGCGTCGGCGAGGAAGATCCCGTATCGCTCGGCATTCTTCCTGGCCGCATCTTCACGGGCGTATTCGCTCACGACGGCGATCATGTCGAAGACGGCACGATGGCGTTCCTGAGCGGTCGAGACTTCGTCTGCGTCGATACTGTCCAGTTGCTCGATCAGGTATGCCCTCGCTACGTCGATCGAGAGCCGGAATTGCCACTGTCCGATCGCATCGCGCTTTTCCGCCAGCGTATGCAGGTTGGCATTGCGGCTCTGGAGCACGTCGAGCGGATGCATGATGCGGATCGTGGCGCCGTCTTCGGTCAACTGCACGCTCACCGCATTGGCCTCGATGCTGTCACGATCGATCCCGATGACGCGGTGGACGAGATCCACGTTGTAGACGCGTCCTTCTTCCTCCGCGGGCGCGGTCGCGCTGCCGATCAGTGCGGACAAGGTGTGGGGGGCGCTCAATTCCACGCGTCCCCCCAGTGCGCCGGCAAACCGTTCGAGCGGGGCGGTGTTGGCGGCGTCGGGCGTGAAGAAATCGACGTCGCGTGACACGGCCGAAGCGATGCCGCTCGGAGACTCGATGCCGTAGTAGCCCATCCAGAAGGCCAGGGCCTGACCGCCGATCAGTACGACGTCGGCCTTCGCATGCTCCAGCACCTGCAGAACCAGCTCGGGAGGCATGTAGGCTTCGCGCTCCCGACTCATGGGTCAGCTCTTGCGGTAGCGCGCAGGGAACGCCGGTCTGCTCTGGCGAGCGATGGCGCGAGGAATGAAGTGCAGGTAGTCGGCGCTGTGTTTGCCGCTGAGAACGTCCAGCGCGTCCAGTTCACGCGTCATGGCGGCGGCGCCCTGCGCTGACGTCACCGCACTGCGCGAGCTCTGGGACGCGGCGGCGAGGCCGAGCTTCGCCCAGTGCTCCACCTGCTGGGCGATGCTGCGATCTTCCAGCCTGGCCTCTTGTTGGGCCAGCGTGTAGAGCGCGTCGGAGATGCGGACGTTTTTCGCCATGAGCCGATTATGTGGCAATCTGCCACAGATGCAAGTCCAGGTTCTATCGAGGCTTTAGAAGCCGTTGGATCGGCTTATCGCTTCGGACATGCGGACGGCGCAGGAAAAACCGTGTCACTGCAGCCATGGGAAATCAACTCCAGGTGCGGGACCGGAGTTCCTCATCGCTCGCGCGGCGGACCAGGAGCATGTCGTTGTCGCGAGCGGTGCAGTCCATCCCGCACCGTTCAGCGACCGCCGCGCCCGATCGCTCGGTGCGCGATGTCGCGCCGATAGAAGCCGCCGTCGAAGCCGATCTTCTCGATCGCCGCGTAGGCGCTGGCGCGGGCGGCGGCGATGTCCTGGCCGATCGCGCAGATCGTCAGCACGCGGCCGCCGGCGGTGACGACGCGGCCGGCGTCCTCGCGCGTGCCGGCGTGGAATACCTTGACGTCGGGCCCGAGGTCGCCGTCGAGGCCGTCGATCGGATCGCCGCTGCGGACCTTGCCGGGATAGCCGTGCGCGGCGTAGACGACGCCGATCGCCGGACGCGGGTCCCAGTCGGCGCGGGTCTGGTCGAGCCGGCCGTCGAGTGCGGCCTCGATCAGCTCGACGAGGTCGGACTTCAGACGCAGCATGATCGGCTGGGTTTCCGGATCGCCGAAGCGGACGTTGAACTCGATCACCTTCGGCGCGCCGCTGCGGTCGATCATCAGACCGGCGTAGAGGAAGCCGGTGAACGGTGCGCCCTCGGCCGCCATGCCGGCCAGCGTCGGGCCGATCACCTCGTCCAGGATGCGCCGCTCGACCTCGGGCGTGACGACCGGCGCCGGCGAGTAGGCGCCCATGCCGCCGGTGTTCGGGCCGGTGTCGGCCTCGCCGACGCGCTTGTGGTCCTGGCTGGTCGCCATCGGCAGGGCATGCCGGCCGTCGGCGATCACGATGTAGCTGGCTTCCTCGCCTTCGAGGAATTCCTCGATCACGACGCGCGCGGACGCCTCGCCGAGCGCGTGCGCGCCGAGCATGTCGTGCAGCGCCTGCTCGGCGTCGCCGAGGGTCAGAGCGACGACGACGCCCTTGCCGGCGGCCAGGCCGTCGGCCTTGATGACGATCGGCGCGCCGTGCTGGCGCACGTAGGCCAGCGCCGGATTGAGCTCGGTGAAGACCGCGTAGCGGGCGGTGGGGATGTTGTGGCGGAACAGGAAGTCCTTCGTGAACGCCTTGGATCCTTCGAGCTGGGCGGCGATGCGGCCGGGGCCGAAGCAGCGCAGGCCGGCCTTCGCGAAGCGGTCGACGATGCCGGCGACCAGCGGTGCCTCCGGGCCGACCACGGTCAGTGTGACGGCCTCGTCCTGGGCGAGTCGCAGCAGGCCGTCCAGATCGGTCGCGGCGACCGCGGCGTTGCGGATGCCGGGCTCGCGCGCGGTACCGGGATTGCCGGGCGCGACGATCACCTCGCTGACGCGCGGCGACTGCCTGAGCCGCCAGGCCAGCGCGTGCTCGCGGCCGCCCGAACCGATCACCAGTACCTTCATGGTCGCCGTCCCGCCGGAAAAAGGGCGTGCATGGTACCAACCGCGGCGGCGCGCTTTCAGCCCCCGGTGCGGCCGAGCGGCAGCGTGCGCAGGCCGTCGCGGAACTGGCGCGGACTGATGCCGGCCTGACGCTTGAATGCGGCGCTGAGGTGGCTGTGGCTTGCGAAGCCGGTCGCCAGCGCGATCTCGCCGATCTCCTGGCCGGTGTTGAGCAGCAGCCAGCGCGCGCGGCGCAGGCGTTGCGCCAGCACGTACTGCGCCGGCGTGGTGCCGAAATGCGCGCGGAACGCGATCAGCAGCTGATGCACGCTGAACTGCGCGATCGCGGCCAGCTCGGCCAACGTGATGCGCCGGTCGAGCATGCCGTCGATGTGGTCGGCGATGCGCTGCGCGGTGCGCGGATCGAGCGTCGCTCGCCGCGCGGGCTCGATCCGCGCATGGCCGTCGAGCCGGTAGTCGCGGAACAGGTGCTGGCGCAGCACCCACTGCAGCCGCTCAGCCATCATCGCGGCGAGGTCGTCCTCGGCGGTGGCCAGGCGCGCCATCTGCGCGACCGTGTAGTAGAGGAACTCGTCGCGGTGCGCCATGCACGGCCGCAGCGCGTCGAGCGTGCCGGTGCGCTCGCCCGGCAGCTCGGCGACGGCGTCCGTTTCGATGCGCAGTTCGGCATAGCGGATGATCTGGCCGCGCGCCTGGCCGACGTAGCGGCCGCCGGCCGGCACCAGCCAGATGTCGCCGGGCGACGGCGGCTCGCGCGTGGCGCCGATGCCGTCGATCCGCGTGTCCAGCGTGCGCATCGCGCCGCCGAGGTGGACGATCAGCGTATGCCGCGGCTGGCCGATCGACCAGGTCGTCGGCTGGCGGATGTCCTCGCCGCAGACCAGAAAGCCGATGCCGGGCCAGTGGCGCTCGGCCAGCACGTTAAACGTCGCAGCGGCGCCCTCCGCAGGCTCCGGCACGCGTGCGCAGAGCCAGCCGTCCTCGTCCGGATGCGGAGAATTTGACAGTCGTGCGGGCACGATGAAAGCAGGCCAGGCCGGATTGGGGTCATCTTAGCCACGATCTGCCGCGCCCGCGGGCGTGTTGCCAAATGACACATTCGGCGTGCCGGCAGCCCTTCCCCTGCAAGGAGTCACTCCATGACCGACCACAGTCTCACCGGCAAGATCGCCGTCATCGCCGGCGGTGGCAAGAATCTCGGTGCGTTGATCGCGCGGCAGTTCGTCGAAGGCGGCGCACGCGGCATTGCCGTCCACTATCACAGCAACGCCTCGCGCGGTGACGCCGAACGCACCGTCGCCGAGCTCGAGAGGCTCGGCGCCGAGGCGTTCGCGATCCAGGGCGACCTGTCGGTCGTCGAGAACTGCGTGCGCCTGTTCGACGAGACCAAGGCGCGCTTCGGCCGCATCGACATCGCGGTCAACACGGTCGGCGTGGTCATCAAGAAGCCGATCCTGGAGGTCACCGAAGACGACTACGAGCGCAGCTTCGCGGCCAACTCGAAGGCAGCGTTCTTCTTCATCCAGCAGGCCGGTCGCACGCTCGCCGACGGCGGCAACATCGTCACCCTGGTCAGCTCGCTGCTGGCGGCCTACACGCCGTACTACGCGGTCTACCCGGGCAGCAAGGCACCGGTCGAGCACTACACGCGCGCGGCGTCCAAGGAGTTCGGCGAGCGCGGCATCTCGGTCAACGCGATCGGTCCGGGTCCGATGGACACGCCGTTCTTCTACGGCCAGGAGAGCGCCGATGCGGTGGCCTATCACAGCTCGGCTGCGGCGCTCAGCAAGCACTCGAAGAAGGGCCTGACCGACATCGAGGACATCGCGCCGATCGTGCGCTTCCTGGTGACCGACGGCTGGTGGATCACCGGCCAGACGATCTTCGCGAACGGCGGCTACACGACGCGCTGACGCACACGCGCTTTGCCGAGGCGGCGCGGGCCGGTCCCGCGCCGCCTCGGCGTGCGCTAGAGTCGCCGGGGCCGGCACGGTGGACCGCGCCGGCTTCGACGATCGGACGCTCGGGTCCTGCGGTCCGCATCGGCCGTCGACGCGGCCGTCGCGTGCGCCGGTCGCCTGCACTCGGTGATTCGCGACGGAGGCATCGCCATGCGTACGCTCGTACTGATCCTGATCGGCCTGGTCGTGCTCGCCCTGATGACCGCGCTCAGCCGCCCGGCACGGCGACCGCAGGTCGCCCTGGTCTTCGTCGGCCTGTGGCTGGTGGCCTGCGCGATCAATCTGGCGGTCGGTCTCTCGCACGGCTATACGCTCGGCGAGGAGCTCGGCATCCATCTGGTGCTGTTCGGCGTGCCGGCTGCGGCGGCGTGGTTCGTTCGCGGGCGGGCGATGCGCGCGTTGAGCCGGGTCGATACGCCGAAGCCGCGTCTGGACGAGTGACGATGCAGGCTGGCTCCGTGCTTCGGTAGCGACTCGGGATCTTCGGGACGTCTGCGCTCAGCGGCACGTGCCGAAGCGGCCGCGGTCCAGGTGCAGATGGTCGGCATGGGCGGCGTTGTAGTCGGGTCCGAGCACGGTGTCGAACCAGCGGCAGGCACCGCGATGGACCGCGTGCAGGAACTGCGCCTCGGCCGACTCGCCGTCCCAGCCGCCGCGCACGCGGATGCGCCGGCCGTCGGCGAGTACGAAACCGGCGATGTCGAACGCATCGGCGGTCGCGTGGCGGCTGCGCCGCGCATCGGGCCGGCCGTAGACGTTGCGGCAGGCATAGCTGCCGAAGTGCTCGACGCGGCGCACCGGCTGGCCGAGCCGCGCATGTGCCTCGGGCTGCAGGCTGTGGCGCTCCCACAGCGCCAGCGACACCGCGGCGCGGCAGCTCAGCGAGAACGGCTCGCCGACGGCAAGACCGGTCGCGCGGATCCGCACCGCGTTCTCGAAGCCGCAGCCCGGACCGGTCGCGCGGTCGGGCAGGGCATCGTAGCGAAAGCCGGTGGTCGCCAGCACCGCGCGGCACAGCGGCGCATCCTGCGACAGCCGGCGCAGCTTGAGCGGCGTCAGCAGGTTCGGCGGATCGTCCACGCGCAGCGGCGCCCACGGTTTCCAGCGGTCCTCGATGACCAGGTGGCCGCGCTGCACGGCCCAGGCCAGTGCGGCCAGCGCGAGCGCGAACAGCCACAGCAGGACGCGCCGGACCGGTCGGGCGGGGCGCGGCGGCGGGTCGGGCAGGGCGCTCACGCGCGGTCCGCGCCGGGCTCAGGGCTCGTCGACGATCTCGAGCGCGGCGCCGAGTTCGCGCGCGAGCGCCTCAGCGGTCTCGCGCACGCGCCGTGCCGTGTTGTCGTTGGGCGCCAGGACCTCGATCGCGTGGAAGCCCGGACCGATGTCGTCGGTCAGGCCGGCCGAGCTGGAGTCCTCGTCGTCCATGTGCGGCATCAGATCGTCGGTCTCCTCGACGTGCTCGATGCCATCGAGCGAGGAGATCAGATTGATCAGGGTGCGGGCAGCATCGTCGCTGCCGGTCAGGCGCAGGTACACGGTCGGCATGGCGGGGCTCCTCGTCGGGCGGGCGTCCAGTAGATACCGGCATGCCCGAATCGAGGCCGAATCGCCGGCGGCCGGCCGTCGGTCGCACGCCGGCAACCGCGGATGAATCACGCGTGCGTACCGGCGTTGCGGCGTGCCGGCGGCAGCGCACAATGGCGCGTCCTACACCGGGGAGACGCCATGGA
This sequence comes from Rhodanobacter denitrificans, assembly GCA_003241385.1. Classification (GTDB taxonomy): domain Bacteria; phylum Pseudomonadota; class Gammaproteobacteria; order Xanthomonadales; family Rhodanobacteraceae; genus Dokdonella; species Dokdonella denitrificans_A. The sequence continues at coordinate 11,716 of QFPO01000010.1, read as the reverse complement.
TCCGATCAGCGAGCGCGCGCCCTACGCTGCGCCGGCCACGCTCGGCGATCTGCGCCGCGCGCAGGTGGCGCTCAACGTGCGCATCCATCGCCTGCTCGGCATCGTCGTCGCCGGCGGCGTGCTCTACACCTGCTATTTCGCGGCCGAGCTGATCCTGCCGATCCTGCTGGCGGCGTTCTTCGCGCTGCTGCTGAATCCGCTGATGCGCCGGCTCGCGCAGCGCTGGCTGCCGCGCTGGCTGGCCGCGCTGGTCATGATCTCGTTGTTCCTCGGCCTGCTCGGCGGCATCGCCAATGCGCTGTATCCGGCCGCGGCCGAATGGGTCAGCCGCGCGCCGACCGTGCTGCGCGAGGCGACGCCGCGCCTGAAGGCGCTGACGCGGCCGTTCCAGGAGGCGAGCAAGGTCACTGCCTCGCTCGGTGAGATCGCCGTCGACGAGGAGGCGCGCCGCTCGCGCGTCGTGCTGCAGGCGCCGGCGCGCGCGAACCTGCTGGCGGCGACGCCGCGTGCGCTGGCCGGCGTGCTCGCGGTGGTGCTGCTGACGTACTTCTTCCTGCTGTACGGCGACACGCTGCTGCGGCGCATCCTGATGCTGCGACCGACCTGGTCGGCCAAGCGGCTGACCGTCGACATCGTGCGCTCGATCCAGAACGACGTCTCGCGCTACTTCCTGACCGTGTGCTGCACCAGCCTCGGACTCGGCGCCGCGACGGCGGCCCTGCTCTGGCTGATCGGCGTCGACACGCCGCTGCTGTGGGGCGCGCTGGCTGCGCTGCTGAACCTGACGCCGTACGTCGGCCCGCTGGTGATGGCCGCGCTGTTGGCACTGGTCGGACTGGCGCAGTTCCCGACGCTCGGCGCCGCGCTGCTGCCGGCCGCCGGCTATCTGGGCCTGCATACGCTCGAGAGCCAGGTGTTCACGCCGCTGGTGCTCGGCCGCACGGTCAATCTCAATCCGCTGGCGATCATCGTGTGGCTGCTGATCTGGGGCTGGCTGTGGGGCATCCTCGGCCTGCTGCTGGCGGTGCCGATGCTGGTCTGCTTCAAGATCGTCTGCAGCCGCGTCGAGAGCCTGCAGGACTTCGCGATCCTGCTCGAGAAGTAAGCGCCGGTCCGGCCGGCGACACCGCGTGCATGCACGCCGCGGCGTGCCGAGCCGGCGGATGCGCCTGCAGCAGGAGAGGCGCGGCTTCGCGGCGCTGCGCCCGATGCCCGGCCGCGATCCCCCGATCGCGGGATCAGCGGTGCCGCGACGGCCTGCTACGATGAGCGCCGGCGATCGGCGGACACAGCGACATGGCGGCAGAGGCGGGCGGTAGCGAACTGGTCAACGTGGTGGCGCTGCTCGGCGCGGCCGTGGTCATGGTGCCGATCTTCCGCCGGCTGGGCCTGGGCTCGGTGCTCGGCTATCTCGCGGCCGGCCTGCTGATCGGCCCGTTCGGCCTGGGCTGGTTCTCCGATCCGCAGGCGATCCTGCACGTCGCGGAACTCGGCGTCGTGATGTTCCTGTTCGTGATCGGCCTGGAGATGCGGCCCTCGCATCTGTGGAGCCTGCGACAGGAGATCTTCGGGCTCGGCAGCCTGCAGATCGCGGTGTGCACGGCGGCGCTGACCGGCGTCGGCCTCGCGTTCGGATTCACGCTGCCGGTGGCCTTCATCGGTGCGGCCGGCTTCGTGCTGACCTCGACCGCGATCGTGATGCAGCTGCTCGGCGAGCGCGGCGACATCGCGCTGCCGCGCGGGCAGAAGATCGTCTCGATCCTGCTGTTCGAGGACCTGCTGATCGTGCCGCTGCTGGCGCTGGTCGCGTTCATCTCGCCGGCGATGACCGAGCACGGCGCCGAGTCGCGCTGGCTCAGCGTCGGCATCGGCATCGCCGCTCTGGCCGGCCTGATCGCGGCCGGCATCTGGCTGCTCAACCCGCTGTTCCGGATCCTCGCCGCGGCCAAGGCGCGCGAGGTCATGACCGCGGCGGCGCTGCTGGTCGTGCTCGGCGCGGCGCTGCTGATGCAGGTCGGCGGCCTGTCGATGGCGATGGGTGCGTTCCTGGCCGGCGTGCTGCTGTCCGAGTCGACGTTCCGTCATCAGCTGGAGGCCGACATCGAGCCGTTCCGCGGCATCCTGCTCGGGCTGTTCTTCCTCGCCGTGGGCATGTCGCTGGATCTGGCGGTCGTCGCGCGCAACTGGCCGCTGATCGTCTCGGGCGTGCTCGCGATGATGGCGGTCAAGGCGGCCTGCATCTACGTCGTCGCGCGGCTGATGCGCAGCAGCCACGCCGAGGCGATGGACCGCGCGGTGCTGATGGCGCAGGGCGGCGAGTTCGCGTTCGTGCTGTTCGCGGCGGCGTCCGCGGCCCAGGTCATCGACGCGACCGTCAACGCCAACCTGACCGCGATCGTCGTGCTGTCGATGGCGCTGACGCCGCTGTTCGTGATCCTGGTCCGGCCGCTGATTCCCAAGCAGGCCGAGTCGATGGACGGCATCGACGTCGCCGCCGACCTGTCGGGCACCGTGCTGGTCGTCGGCTTCGGCCGGTTCGGCCAGGTCATGAGCCAGTGCCTGCTCGCGCGCGGCTGCGACGTGACGATCATCGACACCGACGTGGAGATGATCCGCAGCGCCGCCGATTTCGGCTTCGTCGTCTATTACGGCGACGGCACGCGGCTGGACGTGCTGCGTGCCTCGGGCGCGCAGTCCGCGCGGCTGATCGCGGTCTGCGTCGACGACCGGCAGGCGGCCAACCTGATCTGCGAGCTGGCGCACGAGGAGTTTCCACAGGCGCAGGTCATCGCGCGCGCCTACGATCGCGAGCATGCGGCCGAGCTGGTCGCGCGCAACGTCCAGTTCCAGATCCGCGAGACCTTCGAATCGGCGCTGCGCTTCGGCGAGACGGCTCTGCGCGTGCTCGGCTACGAGGCCGAGGAAGCGGCCGATACCGCCGATCAGGTGCGCCGCCGCGATGCCGAGCGCTTCGAGCTGGAGGTCGCGGCCGGCGACGTGCGCGCCGGGCGCACGATGACGTTCGGTAATGCGCCGCGCGCGGTGCCGACACCGTTCACGACGCCGCGCCGCGAGGCACGCCCGCTGACCGCCGAGACCGCCGCGGTCACGCGCGAAGCGGCCGAAGAAGCCTGATGCGCGAGACGGCCGCCGCCGTCGTCGCGTTCTGGCGCGACGCCGGTCCGGAACAGTGGTTCGACAAGGACCCGGCGTTCGACGCGCGTTTCCGCGAGCGCTTTCTCGACACCCATTTCGCCGCCGCGCGCGGCGAGCTCGACGCGTGGCGGACGCAGCCGGAAGGCGTGCTCGCGCTGTTGCTGCTGCTCGACCAGTTTCCGCGCAACGCGTTCCGCGGCAGCGCGCACATGTACGCGACCGATCCGCTGGCGCGGCGGATCGCGCGCGACGCGCTCGCGCAGGGTCTGGACCGCGCGATCGAGCCGGAGCTGCGCCTGTTCTGCTATCTGCCGTTCGCGCATTCGGAGGACCTGGCCGACCAGGAGCGCTCGGTCGCGCTGATGCGTGAGCTCGGCGAGGAGCCGCTCGAGCACGCCGAAGGCCACCGCGCGATCGTGCGCCGTTTCGGCCGTTTTCCGCATCGCAACGCGATGCTCGGGCGCCAGAGCAGCGCCGAAGAGACGGCCTTCCTCGCCGACGGCGGCTTCTCCGGCTGACGCCGCCGCTGGGCCTCCGTTGCTGAACGGCTGGCATGTACGACGTCGTGCCGATCACAGCGCATTCATGAACGCGGCACTCCAATGCACGCCGCGGCCCGGAAGGACCCGAGAGGGGCATCCGGCGGGGGCCGTCCCATCAGGAGAACCGTCATGAAGAACACGTTGCTGGTCGCCGCGATCGCGGCCGTTCTGGGTCTGTCCGCCTGCAGCCGGCAGGATTCCGCCGCCGAGGCGGATCGCAAGGTCGAGCAGGCACGCCAGAAGGCGGCCGAAGACGTCGCCAAGGCGCAGCAGCAGGCCAACGAGAAGGCCGCCGAGGCGCAGCGCAAGCTCGACGCCGCGACCGCCGAGGCGCGTGCCGAGGTCGCCCAGGCCGAGACCAAGGCCAACGAGAAGATCAACGAGGCGCAGAGCGATGCGACCGACGTCGCGCGCGACGCCGGCAAGGACGTCGCCGACGTGCAGGCCGATACGCTCAAGACCCAGGCCAAGGCCGACTACGATCTGGCGATCGCGGAGGCCGATGCGGCGCTGAAGGTCGCCAAGGAGCGCTGCGACATGCTGGCATCGGGCCAGCAGGGCGCGTGCAAGGATCAGGCGGATGCCGCGCACGAGGCTGCCAAGGCGCGCGCCAAGCGGACGCTCGACGACGCCGAATCGGCGGCCAAGGACGTCAAGGGCGGCTGATCTGGCCGTGTCGTCCGCGGTGAGGGCGGTTCACGCCACGCCGCAATACCGAGAGGGGCCGCGCTGATCGGCCCCTTTCTTTTGGGTCCTTCTCCCGACTGCGGGATGATTCGGGTTCGGCCTGCTACGTGCCGTTCTTGCTTGGCGCGATCCGAAGCCCTTGAACCTCGGTGTCGATGCCGATCTTGATTCGCCCTTCTCGATCGGCGCGGACGAGATCGGCCGCAGTCGATTCGCGCAGATCGATGGGAGCCGGCTCTTTTGGTTGCGCCGCTCGATCAGCGACGCACGCCGTCAGTGGCGGAAGTGGCGCACGCCGGTGAACACCATTGCGATGCCGGCTTCGTCGGCCGCGGCGATCACTTCCTCGTCGCGCATCGAGCCGCCGGGCTGGATCACCGCGGCGATGCCGGCTGCGGCGGCCGCGTCGATGCCGTCGCGGAACGGGAAGAACGCGTCGCTGGCCATCACGCTGCCGGGCACGGTGATGCCGGCTTCCTCGGCCTTGAGCGCGGCGATCCGCGCGCTGACGACGCGGCTCATCTGGCCGGCGCCGATGCCGACCGTGCGCAGGTCGCGCGCGTAGACGATCGCATTGGACTTGACGAACTTGGCGACGCGCCACGCGAACAGCAGGTCGTCGGTCTGCGCCGCGGTCGGCGCCTGCCGCGTGACGACGCGCAGCTCGTCGCGGCGCACCTCGCGCACGTCGGCGGTCTGCACGAGCAGGCCCGAGCCGACGCGTTTGAGCTCGAATGCGTTGCGGCCCTCGCCGGGCGGGATCTCGATCACGCGCACGTTCGGCTTCTTCGCGCAGACCGCGCGTGCCTCGGCGTCGACCGCCGGTGCGATCAGCACCTCGACGAACTGGCGGTCGAGAATCGTCTTCGCAGTGGCCGCGTCGAGCGGCCGGTTGAACGCGATGATGCCGCCGAAGGCCGAGGTCGGATCGGTCGCGTAGGCCTGTTCGTAGGCTGCGCCGATCGTCGCAGCCTGCGCGACGCCGCAGGGGTTGGCGTGCTTGACGACGACGCAGGCCGGCGCCTCGAACTGGCGCACGCATTCCCAGGCCGCATCGGCATCGGCGAGGTTGTTGTAGCTGAGCTCCTTGCCCTGCAGCGCGCGCAGCGTCGCCAGCGTGCCGGGCAGCGGCTCGACGTCGCGGTAGAACGCGGCCTGCTGATGCGGGTTCTCGCCGTAGCGCAGGTCCATCAGCTTGACCGAGATGTCGTGACGCTGCGCCGGGAACGTGCTGCGGCTGCCGTCCTGGCCGATCGACGAGAGATGGTCGGCGATCGCCGCATCGTAGCGGGCGACGCGGTTGAACGCGGCGACCGCCAGCGCGAAGCGCGTGCGCGCCGACAGCGCGCCGCCGCCGGCATCGAGCTCGGCGAGCAGCGCCGCGTACTGCGCGGAGTCGGTCGCGACGGCGACGTGCGCGAAGTTCTTCGCGGCCGCGCGCAGCATCGCCGGGCCGCCGATGTCGATGTTCTCGACGACCTCGTCGAACGTGCTCGACGGATCGGCGGCGACGCGCTCGAACGGATAGAGGTTCAGCACCAGCAGGTCGATCGGCACGATGCCGTGCTCGGCCATCACCGCGTCGTCGGTGCCGCGCCGGCCGAGCAGACCGCCGTGCACCTTCGGATGCAGCGTCTTGACGCGGCCGTCCATGATCTCGGGGAAGCCGGTCAGGTCGCCGACGTCGCGCACGGCCAGTCCGGCCTCGCGCAGCGCGCGTGCGGTGCCGCCGGTCGAGAGCAGCTCGACGCCGCGCGCGGCCAGGCCGCGGGCCAGGTCGATCAGACCGGTCTTGTCGGAGACGCTGAGCAGCGCGCGGCGGATCGCCACGGCGGAGGAATCGGACACGGCAACATCCCGGGCAGCGCAAAAGGGGCGCGCATTATAGCGACGCCGCGCCGGGTCCGGCCGCTCAGGCCAAGCCGTACTGCTGCAGCTTCTTGCGCAGGGTCGCGCGGTTGATGCCGAGCGCGGCGGCGGCCTTGCTCTGGTTGCCGCCGTAGCAGTTCATGACCTCGTGCAGCAGCGGAATTTCCACTTCGCGCAGCACCAGTTCGTGCAGCCCTTCGCTGGGCCGGGCATCGACGTCGGACAGATAGCGGCGCACTGCACGCGCGACGCACTCGCGCAAAGCAGGCTGCAGGGAACCCGGCGTCGTATCGACACGCAGGACGGAGACGGCATTCAAAGCGGCAGACCCTGGAGAAGGAGAGCGAGACGTCCTAGGTACCGCCGGGGCGCGATCAGCGAAGGATCGCGAAAATCGTGCCGCGTACGGGGCGGGGATTCTAGCGCCTGGCCGGCGGCTTGGTAAGTCCCGCAAGCTGGCATGTCCTGTCATGCGCACGGACGGACCTCGCCAACCGGGCGCGCGCATGCGAGGCTAGCGGCTCCGTCCCGAGCGCGCCGCCGATGTCCGCATCCGCACCCGAAGCCGGCGGTCCGCTGCGAGGCGAAAACGCGCTGGTCCGCGCGATCGGGCCGGTCGCGCTGACCGCGGCGATCGTCAACATCATCGTCGGCGCCGGCATCTTCATGCTGCCGGCGCTGCTCGCCTCGCGCATGGGCGGCGCGGCGCCGCTGGCATTCCTGGCCGGCGCGCTGGCGATCGTGCCGATCGCATTGTGCTTCGCGGCAGTCGGCAGCCGCGCGATCGCGACCGGCGGCCCGTACACCTACGTCGGCGCGGCGTTCGGCCCGTTCGCGGGCTTTCTCGCCGGTGCGCTCGGCTGGATCTGCAATCTGGCGTCCGCCGCCGGCGTCGCTGCGGCGCTGATGAGCCAGCTCGCGCACTTCGTGCCGGCGCTGGCCGAGCCGGTCGCGCGTGCGGCGGCACTGATCGCGCTGCAGGCGGCGCTGATCGCACTCAATGCGTTCGGCGTGCGCCTGGGCGCCCGCGCGATCCTCGCGCTGGCGACGCTGAAGCTCGCGCCGCTGATCGCGCTGGCCGGCGTCGGCCTGCTGTTCGTCGACTGGGGCCAGATCAGCTGGACCCAGGTACCGTCCTGGAGCGCGCTCGGCACGGCGATGGTGCTGGTGATGTTCGCGTACTCGGGCATGGAGACCGCGTTGATCCCGTCCGGCGAGGTGCGCGATCCGTCGCGTCACGTGCCGCGCGCGACGCTGGCGGCGATCGTGCTGGTCGTGCTGCTGTACATCGGCATCCAGGTGGTCTGCCAGGGCGTGCTCGGGCCGGCGCTGCCGGGCAGCGCCGCGCCGATCGCGGCGACCGCCGGTGCGCTGTGGTCGCCCGGCTACGGCCTGCTGCTGGCGACCGCCTGCGTGTCGATGACCGGCTTCCTGATGGGCAACCTGCTCGGCTCCTCGCGCCTGGTGTTCGCGCTCGGCCGCGACGGCTATCTGCCGCGCGCGTTCGGCCGCGTCAGCGCCGCGCATCACGTGCCGCTGCTGGCGATCCTCGTGCACGGCGGCCTGGCCTGCGCGCTCGCGATCGCCGGCAGCTTCGAGACGCTGGCGCTGATCTCCGGCGGCGCCAACTGCCTGCTCTACGTCGGCGTCTGCCTGGCGGCCTGGCGCGCGCAGCGACTGGATCTGCGCGGCCGCGGTGCGCCGTTCGTGCTGCCGGGCGGGCCGGCGATCCCGCTGCTGGCCGTGCTGGCGATGGGTGCGATCGTCTCGACGCTGACGCGTGCCGAATGGCTGGCGATCGGCCTGGCGCTGGCCGCGCTGGTCGCGCTGTACGGCCTGGTGCGCCGCAGCCGGTCCGGCGCGATCTGACCGGTCAGGCCGGCGCCGCACCCGGCGCCGGATCGGCGGCGCGCGGCCTTTCTCGCGGTGCCGTTTCGGCGTGCGGCGCGGCGCCGCGGGCGCTTCCGGACCGGCCGGGACGGTCGCATAGGCCTGACCGGACAGCCGCGAAACGCCTCGAAAACGCGTCGTAAAGACGCTGCAAACGGCCGGCGAACCCGGCGCCGCGCCAGCCTGCCATTGTGCAGTCACACGCAGGAGGCGGGCCGTTCCCCGGCGACCGGTCCGGCCGCAGGCGCCGCCGGATCGGCACGCCGGCCGCCGGTCCGGACGTACGCACGGCCACAGGGATTCGCAACGGCATGCGACCGGCCGCAGGGACAGGATCGACGGAGACGACCGCTGGACGACGGCCGGGACGCCGCGCTGGCGAACGGATCGGCGCGGGCGCCGTGCGAATCGGCACGGCGGATACCACGACATACTGAAAGAAGGCGATTGACATGAGATCGATGCAACGAAGCCTCCGGCGCGCAGCCGGCGGCATGGTCCTCCTGGCCTGGGCGAGCCTGGCGCTGGTCCCGGCCGCCGGCGTGCTGGCCGCGACGACGCCGTCCGGCGCATCGGTGCCGTTCGCCGTCACCCAGATCGAGGACCAGAAGATCGTCGCCAGCGACGGCACCGAGCTGCAGCGCTTCGGCGAGTCGGTGGCGCTGGCGGGCGATACCGCGATGGTCGGCACCAACGACACGACGACCGGGCGCAGCGCGGTCTATGTGTTCGCGCGCTCCGGCGGTGCCTGGCAGCAGGTGCAGAAGCTGCAGGCCGCCGACGGCGCAGCCGGCGACAATGCGCGCTTCGGCGCGGCGATCGCGCTCGAGGGCGACACCGCCCTGATCGGTTCGGACGCGGCCCGCGTCGGCGCCAACGACGGGCAGGGCGCGGTCTACGTGTTCCGCCGCAGCGGCGGCAACTGGAGCCAGGTCGCCAAGCTGACCGCGGCCGACGGCCAGGCCGGCGACGGCTTCGGCAATGCGCTGGCGCTGTCGGGCAGCTCGGCCCTGGTCGGCGCCTCGCAGGCCAAGGTCAACGGCAATCCGCGCGGTGCGGTCTACCTGTACACCGAATCGGGCGGCAACTGGACGCAGACGCAGAAGATCCGCGGCGTCGACACGCGCGACGGCGATGCGTTCGGCTGGCGCGTCGCGTTCGCCGAGAACACGATCGTGGTCAGCGCGTTGCTGGCCTTCCAGGACTTCCCCGGCTCGCTGTACTTCTTCAAGCCGGTCGACGGCGTCTGGACGCAGAAGCAGAAGCTGATCGGCGAGTTCTACTCGAACCTCGGCCAGTCGCTGGCCGCGCGCGGCCATCGTCTGGTCGCCGGCGCGCCGACGCTCGGCACCGAGGGCGTGATCTACGTCTACACGCAGATCGACGGCAGCTGGCGCCGCACCCATACGATCGCCTCGCCCGAGTCGGAGAAGTTCGCGAACTTCGGCTATTCGGTCGGCATGACCGACAGCGCGATCGTCGCCGGCGCCACCGCGGCGACCGTCAACGGCGAATCCTGGGCCGGCGCCGGCTACGTGTTCACCGAGTCGGGCAGCGGCTGGGAGTACGCGCAGAAGCTGGTCGCCAGCGACGCGGCCGCGAACGATTCGATCGGCACCACCGCGGCGATCGACGCGCGTACCGTGCTGCTCGCCTCCGGCGTCGCCAGCCCGGGCGGCCAGTTCCTGCAGGGCGCGGGCTACTTCTTCACGAACCTGGTCGGCACGACGCAGCCGGCCGTGGCGGTCGCGCCGAGCCCGCTGACCGCGACGGTGAAGGAAGGCGATTCGCGCGTGGTCGCGCTGTCCGTCATCAACACCGGCAGTGCGACGCTCGACTACACGATCGGCGAGAGCGACTGCGACCGCCCCGCCGAGACCGCCTGGCTGACACTGGCGAGCAGCGCCGGCAGTCTCGCACCCGGCCATGCCGACGCGGTCGACGTGACGATGGACGCGGGCGCGCTGACGAAGGGCGTGCATACCGCGGCACTGTGCGTGTCGAGCACCGATCCGGCACAGCCGTCGATCGCCGTGCCGGTCGCGCTGACGGTGACGCCGGACGTGCCGGCCGCCGCGATCGGCGTCAGCCCGGGCCGCCTGGACTTCACGGTCGCCAGCGGCGCCTCGGCCAGCCAGACGCTGGCGATCGACAACGGCGGCACCGCCGATCTGCAGTACAGCGTGGTCGAGTACTCCGCCGAGCGTTTGCCGCCGAGCTACGCGGCAGCCCGCCGCGCCGCGGCCCATGCCGCCGCCGGCGGCGAGCGTCCGACGCTGAACCGCGGCACGCGCATCGCGCCGACCGGCTCGGCCATGCCGGCCGTGCTCGGCGACTGGGCGATCTCGCAGATGGACGACAACTCGCCCGGCGACACCGGCCTGTCCTGCGGCGTCGTCGGCAAGAACACCGCCGACAACAGCTGGTGGCGCCGCTTCTATTTCGGCGAGCATCCGCAGGTCGGTCCGCGCGCCGGCATCAGCAGCGTCACGGTGTCCTCCGGCGGCATGGGACCGGCCGGCATGCCGATCACGATCAACCTCTACACGATCGCCCACGATGTGGCCGTCGACACGATCCCGACCGGTGCGCTGACGCTGATCGGCAGTGCCAGCGGCACGATCGACAGCGGCCTGGTCACGATGACGATCCCGGTGACCGGCACGATCGACGACACGCGCGGGCTCGACCTGGTCGTCGAGTACCACACGCCGGGCATCGGCGACTGGCTCGGCCTGTTCTTCCCGGGCGCCAACGCCACGCCGGAGACGCATCCGACCTTCATGTCGTCGGTGGCCTGCGAGTTCGACGAGCCGATCGACGCGGCCAACCTCGGCGCACCGGATTTCCATCTGACGATGATCGTCAATCTCGGCGACGTGCCGCCGCCGGGCTGCCAGATGCCGGCCCAGGTGTCGTGGCTGAACCAGACGCCGGCGTCCGGCACTGTCGTGCCGGGCGCGACCGCCCAGGTCACCGTCACCGCGAACGCGAGCGGCCTGACGCCCGGCTCGTACGCGGCCAACGTCTGCGTGTCGAGCAACGATCCGGTCAATCCGCTGGTGCCGGTGCCGGTCAGCCTGACCGTCGAGCCGGGTGCGGTCGTCGATGCGTTGTTCTGCAGCGGATTCGAGGCCGGCGAGACCGGCCAGTGCGCCGCGGCGCGCGACTGAGCGCAGGGCTGCGTCGCCGCTGGCCGCAACCCCGGCGGTCGGCGGCGGCGATCCTCGGCAGGCGTCCGGTTACGGGCGCCTGCTTTTTTTGGTTCTTCTTCCGTCGAGCGGTTTGGATTCGACTCGTGCTTCGTGGCGGCTTTTGCTTTTGCGCGATCTGAAGCACTTGAGCTTCGATGTCGATGCCGGTCTTGATCTTGCCTGCTCCGAGCCATCGATCCTCTGGGGCCTTACAAGCTGGAGCTTTTAGAGCAAGAGCTTCTGCTCGCTGCGCGAGCGGGTGACTTTTTTGCGGACCGTCATCCCTGGCGTCCGCCCTTCGGGCCGTCGCTGGCGCGACGTCAAGAATGTCTCCCGGACATTCTTTCTTGGAAAAAGTCACCAAAACCGCCTGCGCTG
>QFPO01000009.1 GCA_003241385.1 Rhodanobacter denitrificans | reverse complement strand
GGTAGTGTGGCTCAAGCCATGCAAGAGTAGGTCATCGCCAAGGGCCTCAAAGCCGACCCCCGCCGAAAGGCGGGGGTTTTTTGTTGCCTCGGCGCCGGCCCATCCGTACCCCGCGACATCGCCACGGACGGCAGCGCTTGCCGCCCCACTTCGCGAACGACTGACCGCTTCCTCCGGTCGCCAAGCCAGCCGACCGCGCGACCTTCGAAGATCCCGGGCGCGCTCGCCGTCCTCTTCCTCGACATCGCATCTCGCTTGAAGATACTGCCGTCGCGTCGATCCCCCCCACACGGCTGGAGTGGCGTCCCGACACGCCCGTAGTCCCCAATGCCAGCAGTTGCTCCGCCTAGTCGTCGTTTCCGCCGCTTCGATCCCCGATCCCCTGCGCAGCGGAGGCGCGTAGATATAAGGGAAATAAGAAGATGGTGCGGTGGCCCTCGCGGTCCTCACGCCGCAAGTGGGTGCACTCGAGTTGCTCTGCCCAAGATTCATCTAGAACAATGGCTTACGGCGCCGCTGGCGACCATCGAAAAAAAGTTCCGCAAACGTGTCCGCTCGCTGAGTCGTCATGCGTTACTGATACACGTGGGCCGGTGGCGAACCTTGCGGGGTTGCCGTGGAGCGGAGAGCAGGGGAAAACCCTCTAATCGCCACACACACCGGTCAGGACTTGCCGGACCCACGTTCGAGCGCTTGACGCAGCATGGGCTGAACACCTATTCTCGCGAGCGATCGGGCTTGGTTGACGGTTTCTTATCAATCAGGGGAAGGGGCGTGGGCCCCGCCCGACAACTCCTTGGAGACTCCAAATGAAAGTCAATGCGAAGATGAAGTCGCTGTCGCTGGCCGTCGCGGGTCTGGTCGGTTTCGCTTTTGCCGGCAGCGCGATGGCGCAGTGCCCGGCGCTGCCGGGTGCGTGGTCGGGTCAGGTGGCCACCGGTGGTGCGCTCGCGACCAGCACGCCGGGTTTCTCCGGTACCAATTGCAAGCTGGATGCCCAGATCACGGCCAACCTCGGTTCGGCGTCGGCCTTCGTGCGTGACGACACGCCGGCCGGTGAGGAGCGCTACCGCGCTCAGTTCCTGATCAATGTCGATGCTCTGGCCAGCCTCAACACGGCGCAGCCGGTGCGCGTGTTCGCCGCGATCACCGACACGCCGTCGTCGGGTGTCTCCGAAGTTGTGAAGCTGACCGTGTTCGGCAATGCTGCCGGTACGTCGAAGTCGCTGGGCATTCTGGCCGCCGCTTCCAACTCGAGCGCGATCGGTGGCTTCGTGTCGACGGCCGTTCCGCTGACCGGCGGTACGTCTGGCGTGCATCGCATCGAGATCGACTGGTCGAAGGGCACGGGTCTCGCCGGTGACGGTACGGGTTCGGGCGGCGTGAAGGTGTGGGTCAACAACACGACCGAGGCTACGCCGAGCCAGATCCTGTCGGCCAACAATGCGACGTGGGGCGGTGTCGACTCGGCTGCCCTGGGTCTCGCCCAGGCTTCGCCGTCGTTCCGTTCGGTTCAGGCCAACCGCATCGTCAGCTTCGACCAGTTCGATTCGCGTCGTTCGACGTTCATCGGCTCGCCGTAACCGACGACTTAAAGATCTAAGTCACATAACAAAATGAGGAACTTGACAATGAAGCGCGCTCTGCTCGCGGCCATCGTGATGGCTGCTCTTCCGGTGGCTGCTTTTGCCCAGACCTGTGAAAGTCCGACCAGCCTGCACCCGCAGATTCCGGGTTCGACGCTTGCCGGCACGACCTGCGGTGGCCAGGCGGGTATCCCGCTCGGCGGCGCCGTCGCGGCTCATCCGAGTGTGGTGTACCAGTTCACCTACAACAACAGCGAGACGGGTCCGATCACCGTGACCGGCGCGGAGCGCGAAATCGTCGTCACGGCGAACTGCAGCGCTGCCCCGCTCGGTGGCGGTGCGCCGGGCGTCCCGCTCGACGTCGGTGCGATGGGTCTGCAGAACGGCCAGAACTATCTGCTGATCGTCACGTCCGACTCGGGCCTGCCGGCGACCACGCCGCCGCGCTGTGGTGACTTCTCGGTGACCTACACCGCGCTGCCGGTGTCGCTGCAGAGCTTCTCGGTCGAGTAATACGCTCGATCTCTGCCTTTTGGTGGAGAGAAGAGTCAAGAAGCCCACCCGGCAACGGGTGGGCTTTTTTTGTTCGTGCCGGTTGCGGTTATCACTCTGCCAACAGTTGGCGCGATCGCAGGTTCCCGCTAGCATTTCGTGATTCTTCCAGACGTACGAGATCATGCTGCTCACTTCGCTGATTCCTGCCGTATTGACGGTTGCCTCGGCTGCCGCGCCCGCTCCACAGCTGTCCGTCCAGAGCTGCCAGTTCGGAGAGGTATTCGTCTTCTCGACGGCGCAGTGCGAGATCGAGGTCAAGAACCTGGGGCAGCAAAAGGTCCGCATCGGAAAAATCCTTGCGAGCCAGCCCACCGATACGATCGAGCCGTCCAGTTTGACGCTGGCACCGGGCGAGACGGCTAAGCTGAAGGCAACGATCAGGCCGGAAGTGGCAGTCGGGCTCACCAATCGCATGTTCCTGCTCGATACCGGTGAAGCGAAGGCGGTTCCGACCTATGCCTATGCACAGGGCTTCGTCAGCAGCGTGCTCGACGATCCGCGTCCTGAAGTCGATCTTGGTGAGGTCGTCATCGGCGGTGCTCTGCCGTCGCGCCAGGTCGAGCTGTCGAGCCGGGATCACGGCGGGTTGCGCGCGACCGGTATCGTCGAGTCTCCCGACTTCGTCGATGCCAAACTCGAGAATGGCGGGCGCACGGTGCGAGTCGCCTACAAGGCATCGGCTCCCTGGGGACTGCGCTCGGACGATCGTATCGTCGTATCGCTCGATACGCCGCAACAGAAGAAGGTCGCGATCGCGGTGAATGCGTACATCGTCGGCGACGTCGCGACCGAGCGTCCGCCGGTCTCGCTCGGCGTCGTGCGCACCGATGCTGACCGCGAGTACTTCGTGCCGTTGCGCAGCCGCAACGGCAAGTCGTTCCGCGTCGGCAAGGTCGAGCTCGACGCCTTCAAGGACGCGAAGGCGGACGTGGTCGATTGTTCGCCCGCAGCGGACGGCTGCAAGCGCGTTCGTATCAAGGGCGGCAAAGGCATCGGGTTCGGACCGTTGGAGGGCCTGTTGCGCGTGGAACTGCCGGATTACGGTCAGGTCCTGCCGATCCGGTTGACCGCCACGGCCTTGCCGCCGGGCGTCGAGCCCGCCGAACAGCCATCCGAGCCGGCGCCGACCGCCGAGCAGAAGCGCCTCATGGCCGATCCGACCGCTCGTGGTGCGAACGACATCCACGAAGTGCTCAAGGCGAAGGTGCGGGAGCTCCAGGGACCGCCGCCGGCCGGTCGCGGTCCTTTGCTGAAGTGGTCGGTCGCCAATGAAGAGGCCGTGTACGGCTACGTCATCCTGCGCGGCGACAGCGAGTCCGGTCCGTTCGAGCGGATCAACAGGGACACGATTCCGGCAGGCACGTTCGAGGAAGGTTACGCGAACGCCTACCAGTGGCGCGATACGTCGGCCGTGACCGGACAGACTTACTGGTATTCGATCGGTCTGATCAACAAGGACGGAACCAAGGACAGCCTGACCGGGCCGCAGCGCGTCGTCGCGAAGTAGTCGCGAAGCAAGCGAGCTCTGGATGGCGTCATTCCGAGCTCGGTCGTTGTCTTGTACCACGAGGATCCGTCGGATTGCGGGAGCGGTCCGATCTTCAGCGGCAGGTTCCAACCCGCCAGCGGGGATGCGTGGGAGAGCGTCTGCAATTGAATGCGGGGAGACGGGGCGACATCAGGGGCTCGCGGAATCCGGCCGTCGACTCGAAGTCGCATCAGCCTCAGTCAGTGAGCGAAGGCGTCCCGATCGCGCGCAGCGTGCCCTCAGGGCACCGGAAGCGCCTCCAGCGCGAGCGCACCGGCTTCGATCCTCAGAACGCTGCCCTGCTCGTACCAGTCGCCGAGCACGATTCTCTGTGCCGGCGCTCCGGCCAGGTCGAAGCTGTGAATAGCCGGGCGATGCGTGTGCCCGTGTATGAGCCTGTGCGCACCGAAGCGTTGCAGGGTCGCGCGGACCTGCTCTTCGTTGACGTCCATGATCGCGTTGTTAGCGGGATCGGTCGTGTATCGCCGGCTCTCCGCGCGTGCCTCGGCCGCAAATGCGCGCCGCTCTGCCAGAGGTCTGTCGAGAAAGCCGCGCTGCCAGTCCGGCGCGCGCAGCACCGTTCTGATCGCCTGGTAGCGCGAATCGTCGGTGCAGAGCGTGTCGCCGTGCATCAGCAATGTCGGCACGCCCTCCACGTCGACCAGCGACGGATCGTCCAGCAGTGTCACGCCGGCTCGCCTGGCCCAGGCGTCGCCGAGCAGGAAGTCGCGGTTGCCGGCGATGAAGAAGCACGGGACGCCCGACTGTCTCAGCTCACTCAGCACGGTCGCGACCCGAGCGCCGGTTTCGTCGTCATCGTCGTCGCCGATCCATGCCTCGAAGAGATCGCCGAGGATGTAGAGCGCACTGGCGGCTTTTGCTTCGCTCTCGATGAAGTCGGCGAACAGGTCGATGATGCCGGGGCGCGCCGCGTCCAGATGGAGATCGGAAATGAACACGGTGGCCATCGTGACCTCTCGAGCATCGCTGCGCCCGTCGGTACGTGCACAGCGACATACCGGGGCGCAAGGTGTGAATGCGGTTCTGTGTCGCCCTAAGCGTCCGTGCCCGCGCCGATCGTGCGGACGGATGCGGTATCCGGCGAGCGGTCGAGGCCGCCCCGCTCGCCGGACGAATCTTTGCTGTTGCCGTTACTGGACGACTTCGGCTTTCTCGATCACGACCGCCGTCGTCGGCACGTCGCTGCGGAACGGTCCCTGCGCTCCGGTCTGCACGGCCTTGATCTTGTCGACCACGTCCATGCCGGCGATGACCTTGCCGAACACGGTGTAGCCCCAAGTCATCGGGCTCTGGTCGCTGACGTAGTCGAGATTGCGATTGTCGACGACGTTGATGAAGAACTGCGCGGTGGCCGAGTGCGGGTCGCCGGTGCGCGCCATCGCGATCGTGCCGCGCGTATTGCTGAGGCCGTTGTTGGCCTCGTTGGCGACCGGCGCCTTGGTCTGCTTCTGGCGCAGATCCGCCGTGAAGCCGCCGCCCTGGATCATGAAGTTGCCGATCACGCGATGGAAGATCGTGCCGTCGTAGAAGCCGCTGCGCACGTAGTCGAGAATGTTCTCGACCGTCTTGGGCGCCTTGTCCGGATACAGCTCGACCGTGATGTCGCCAAGCGTGGTCTTGAACAGGACCTTGGGCGCGGCAGCCTTCTCGGCCGGAGCGGCCGTCTTGCCTTCGGTCGGTTTGGCGGCCGGCGCGCCCGATTGCGCGAAAGCCAGTGCGGGGATCAGCAGCGAAGCGGTCAACAGCAGCGACTTGAACACGGGAAACCCTCTAGGAGCGTAGAAACCCCAATGATAGGCACAAGCCGAAGTCGTGTCGAAGACGCGCGAGCGCCGGATACTCAGAGATCCAACCCGTCGATGAACACGGCGTCGTCGATCGCAAGCGGATCAGCAGCGCCGGCGGTACAGGGGCGCGGGCGGACGAATCCGCGCTGATCGATCGTTTCGCACTGCGCCGCGGCGCCTGAGGTGTGGTCGAGCAGCACGCTGTCCGATGACGGCAGGCGTGTCGGCGTGGGGCCGCCATTGTCGGACAAAGGGCCGAGGGCCAACTGCTCGGGCGTCAGGTTGACGAAGTTCAGGCCGGTGTGCGGAAAGCAGGTGTCGCCCGGGCTCTCGAAGTTGGCGCCGCTGGTCTGGATGCCGACGCCGGAGCGCACCCTGCAGGCGCCGACCACGACGCTGTTGATGCTCTCGACGCTGCCCTGCAGAGCATCCAGCGCGTAGCCCTCCGATGCTGCCGTCACGGTGCTGTTGGACAGCTTCAACGCGCCTCGTATGTCGACGAAGATGGCACTGCCGTCGATCGTGGAATTGTAGATGTCGATCCGACTCGGAAACATCGGATATCCGGCGCTGATGGCGGCGGACGCGTTGTCGAAGAACGAGGACTCGCGAATCACCAGGACATTGTGAGACGAACACAGGACGGCCCATCCCAATCCCGGGGCGGCCGAGAATCCGCTGATCGATACACGCTGCAGGACGCCCGCGTCGGTGCCGATCTTGATCGGGCAGTAGATGTCCGCCCCGCCGCCCCCGACGAATCGCGTATCGGATATGCGAAGAGGGACTTCCGAGGCGCCGTCGGGACCGCCGACGGTCAGAGGCTGCGAGTTATTGAGGAATTCCGAATCGAGGATCGTCGTCGACGGTCCCATGATTCGGATGGCCTGGCCTCGCGTCGTTGGCGTCCGTCTGATCGCATTGCGGAAGATCGCGCGCTCACTCGACAGGCTGCCTCGCATGTGGATCGATTCGAACAGGTCGGTGCTGGCGTCGAGCAGGAAGTCCTCGAGTACCAGGCGGGTCGTCCACGGACTGCCGTCACCGAAGTAACCCGCGCGGATGCCGCCGCCGGCCTGCTGCTCGACCGGAAGATCCAGGCTCACGTTGACGATGCCGAGCTGGCGGACCGTCAGGCTGACCGCGGAGGCGACCTCGAAGACGTAGTCGATGCTGCGCGAATCGATCGCGGTGACCTCGCGCCCGGCACCGATGATCGTCAGATCGTCGGTGATGTCGATGTCGCCGGTCAGTCCCCCGTTCTCGTCGATGCCGCGCTGCTCGAGGAAATAGCGTCCGGGCGACAGACGAACCGTATCGGCGCCGGTCAGGGCATTGGCGGCGAGCACCGCCTCGCGCAACGAACAGTCGCCCGGCGCGCAGGCATCCGGAACCGGATCGTCGAAACGGGTGACGTCGAGGGTGGCGGCC
This sequence comes from Rhodanobacter denitrificans, assembly GCA_003241385.1. Lineage (GTDB taxonomy): Bacteria > Pseudomonadota > Gammaproteobacteria > Xanthomonadales > Rhodanobacteraceae > Dokdonella > Dokdonella denitrificans_A. Next base: position 115,707 of record QFPO01000009.1, on the reverse strand, counting down.
TTACAGGTCGCCGCCAGAGCGGCGACCGCGAGAAGCCCCGAAACGAGAACGGTGCGCAGTGCAACGGACATCGGATACCCCCGTGAGCGTCCAGACCGACATGTCCGTCTATCCTACGCCCGTCGTCCGATCGGCGCGTGGTGGGGCGTCCGCGTCAGCTGGCCAGGGCCAGGTCGTCCAGCATGGCCTTCAGGAAGCGGGCCGCCTCGCCGCCGGTGGCGGCACGGTGATCGAACGTCAGCGACAGCGGGATCACCCGGTGCGACTCGAAGCCGCCCATGACCGGCGTCATCTGGTGCCGGCCCTTGCCGGCGGCGACGATCGCCACGCACGGTGGCACCACGACCGGCGTCGCATAGCGGCCGGCGAACACGCCGAAGTTCGACAGGCTGATCGTGTAGCCGGACAGCTCCGACGGCGGAATGCTGCGATCCTCGACCTGGGTACGCAGCCGGTTGATCGCAGTGCGCAGGCCCGCCGCGTCCAGCGCGTCGGCATTGCGCAGGGCCGGCACGAACAGGCCGTCGTCGGTATCGACCGCGATGCCGATGTCGACGTGCGGATGCAGCGTGCGCGTCAGGTTCTCGCCGTCGAACCAGGCGTTGAGCGCCGGTACCGTCTTGCAGGCGCGTACCAGGGCACGGATCAGCCGTACCGTGATGTCATTGCCGGGCAGCCAGGCGTGGATGTCGGCATCGTCGGCCAGCGTGGTCGGGACCACCTTGGCGTGCGCATCGGCCATGACGCGCGCCATGTTGCGGCGCACGCCCTTGAGCTGCTCGGGCTGGCCGGTCGCGGCGACCGAGGGCGGCGTGGTGCGGATCGGCTTGCCGGCCGCCGACAGCGTCGTGCGCTGCGCCGGAGCGGCGGGCTGAGCCGGCACCGGTGCGGCAGCCGCGACGGCCTGGGTCTGAGCCGCGGCGGCACGCGCCGGCGCCGTGGCCGCGCCGGCGCGGGCGGTTCCGGCGGCAGCGGCCTGCTTGACGTCCTGTGCGGTGACCACGCCGTCGGCGCCGCTCGGCGGGACGCGCGCGAGGTCGACGCCAAGCTTGCGCGCCAGCGCACGCACGGCCGGCACGGCCTTGACGCCGCCGACCTGGGTCAGCGCCTCGCTGTGCAAGCGGTCGCCGGCCTCCATCGCGCCGACGACGGTGCCCGAATCGGCGCGCGGTGCGCTGCCGCCCTCGCGGATCTCCCCGCCTTCGTCGGAGGCGACGACCTTGCCGGGCGCAGCCGGTGCCGGCGCGCCGGTCGATGGTTTGGCCGGCGGCGGTCCGTGATGATGTCCGGTCGCCTCGGCGTCGGCACGCTGCGGCGCGGATGGGTCGATCGCGATGTCGACCAGCGGAGCGCCGGTCACGATGACCTCGCCGTTGCCGCCGTAGAGTCTGGCCACCGTGCCGGAGTACGGCGACGGCACCTCGACGACCGCCTTGGCGGTTTCCATCGACACCAGCGGCGCGTCGAGCCGGATCGTGTCGCCCTGCTTGACGAACCACTCGACGATCGTCGCGTCGGGCAGGCCTTCGCCGAGGTCCGGAAGATGAAAGGTCTTGGTTTCGCTCATTGGACTTGGGATTCCGTCGTCGATCAGCTGGCGGCGAGCGTGCGCTTGGCCGCGGCGACGATCTTGTCGACGCCGGGCAGATACTTCATCTCGAGCCGGAACAGCGGGATGTGGGTGTCGTAGCCGGTGACGCGTTCGACCGGTGCGAGCAGGTCGTACATCGAATGCTCGGCCAGGCGGGCCGCGATCTCGGCGCCGAAGCCGGCGGTGCGCGGCGCCTCGTGCACGATCACGCAGCGGCCGGTCTTGGCGACCGATTCGGCGATCGTGTCGAAGTCGAGCGGCTTGAGCGTCGCCACGTCGATGACCTCGGCGCTGATGCCCTCGCCGGCGAGCGCCTCGGCCGCCTCGAGCGTCTCCTTGACCTGGGCACCCCAGGTCACCAGGGTGACGTCGGTTCCGTCGCGCAGCACGAAGCACACGTCCAGCGGCAGCGCCTCGCCGTCGTCGGGCACTTCTTCCTTGTATTGGCGGTAGATGCGCTTGGGCTCGAAGAAGATCACCGGATCCGGATCGCGGATCGCCGCGAGCAGCAGGCCGTAGGCGCGCGCCGGCGAGGACGGCAGCACGACGCGCAGCCCCGGCACGTTCGTGAACAGCGCCTCGTTGGCTTCGGAATGGTGCTCCGGCGCGCGGATGCCGCCGCCCCACGGCGCGCGGAACACGGCCGGCACGCTCATGCGCCCGCGCGTGCGGTTACGCAGGCGCGCGGCGTGGCAGATGATCTGCTCGAGCATCGCGTAGATGAAGCCTTCGAACTGGGCTTCGGCGATCGGTTTCATGCCCTGCGCGGCGAGGCCGACGGTCAGGCCGGCGATCGTCGTCTCGTCGAGCGGGGTGTCGAGGACCCGCCCTTCGCCGAACTGCTGCAGCAGGCCCTGCGTGGCGCGGAACACGCCGCCGTTGACGCCGACGTCCTCGCCGAGGACGAGGACGCTGCTGTCGTGCTTCATCTCCCAGGCCAGGGCCTGGGTGACGGCTTCGATCAAGGTGATTTGTGCCATTGGAGAACGTCGTCGGATTGCGTGGACGGGCGAACCGCGGCCTCAGCCGCCGTGCTCGCGTGCGAGCGCTTCGGCGCGCTGGGCGGCCAGGTCGGGCGGCAGTTCGGCATAGGTGTAGTCGAACATCGCCTCGACCGGCTGCGACCTGGTCTCGAGGTAGGCGTTGACCTCGGCGTCAACCAGATCGGCACACTGTGCCTTCCAGGCGGCTTCTTCGTCCTCGCTCCAGGCGTTCAGCGACGACAGGTACGCACGGATGCGCTTGAGCGGTTCGCGCTCCCAGGCTTCCTTGACCTCGGCCTCGGGCCGGTAGCGGCGCGCGTCGTCGGCCGTGGTGTGGTCGGACAAGCGATACGTGACCGCCTCGATGACCGTGCCGCCGTGGCCGTGGCGGGCGCGCTTGATCGCATGGTCGAGCGCGGCGCGCATCGCGATCAGGTCGTTGCCGTCGACCTGGATGCAGTCCAGGCCGGCCGCGATGCCTTTCTGCGCGAGCGTTTTGGCGCCGGTCTGCGCACTGCGCGGCACCGAGATCGCCCACTGGTTGTTGACGATGACCGCCACCAGCGGCAGCTGCATCGCGCCGGCGACGTTGATTGCGCTGTTGAAGTCGGCCTTGGAGGAGCCGCCGTCGCCGACCGTGCAGACCGCCACGCGCGGCTCCTTGCGCAACTTGAACGCCAGCGCCGAGCCGGCCGCGTGCAGGCACTGCGTCGCGATCGGCACGCACCACGGAAAGTCGTGCGCGGGACCGGCGAAATCGCTGCCGCGCTCGTCGCCGCCCCAGTACATCAGCACGTCACGGGCACGGACGCCGCGGAAGAATTGCGCGCCGTACTCGCGGTAGCTGACGGCGAGACTGTCGTCCTCCTGCATCGCGCTGCCGACCGCGACGTGCGCCGCTTCGTGGCCGAGGCAGGAGGCGTAGGTGCCAAGTTTGCCGGTGCGCTGCAGCGCGACGGCCTTGCCGTCGAATACGCGCAGGTAGGTCATCAGCTTGTAGATGTCGACCAGCTGCCGGATGTCGCGCGCGAACGCGGGCAGATCCTCACGGATCAGACGGCCCTCTGTGTCGAGGTACTGGAGATATTCGATTTCGAAAGTGGCGACGACGCTCACGGTAGCCCTAGGTCGGTTCGGCGAACGGATGGAAGCCCGTCGATCTCGAGGCTGGCTGGAAAGCTCGCGGGCTGCCGCGGAACGTTGCGCGGAAGCTCGGATCCAGTGCCGGCGTGCGCAACGCTGCGGTCGGGAGTGAGCCCGGGTCGACGGCGTTGGCGGCTAGATAGCAAGCCTGTGCCGGTGGCGCAAGGATCGGCGCAGCACGCATCGCCGCGGCGGCGCGGCCGCAGTGCCGGCGGCTGCGCCGATTTGGCCGTCCAATCGCGCCTGCCGTGGCGCGCGGCGCCGCCGCGATGCCTCGGCGTCGCCGGCCGCGTGCCGGTGTCCGGTCGTGCGCGCAGGTTTTCCTCGAAAGCGCGGTCGCGCGCCCAGTACACTGCGCGTCCCGCCGCGCTCGGGACACCTGCCGGGCGGGCCGTTTTTTCCTTGGATCGGCAATGACATCCAGCGACAACAAGCGTGACCTCGAAGCCGGCATCGAACTGGACCTGACCGACCGGCTGACCTACGGTGGCTATCTGCAGCTGGACACGCTGCTGTCGGCGCAGCAGCCGCTGTCCGATCCGCCGCATCACGACGAGATGCTGTTCATCGTCCAGCATCACGTCTCGGAGCTGTGGATGAAGCTGATCATCCACGAGCTGCGCGCCGCGGTCGCCAATCTTTCCCGCGACGAAATCGATTCGTGCCTGAAAATCCTCGCCCGGGTCAAGCAGATCCAGCGCCAGCTGTTCGAGCAGTGGGCCGTGCTCGAGACGCTGACGCCGTCTGAGTATCTGCAGTTTCGCGACGTGCTCGGCCCGGCCTCGGGCTTCCAGTCGCATCAGTACCGCACGATCGAATTCCTGCTCGGCAACAAGAACGCGCAGATGCTGGCCGTGTTCGACTACGATCCCGAGCGCCAGCAGGCCTTGCGCCGCGTGCTCGAGGCGCCGAGCCTGTACGACGAGTTCCTGCGCCATCTGGCCCGTCACGGCCACGAGGTCCCGCATGCCTGCATCGAGCGCGACTGGTCGCAGCCGTACCAGCGCCACCCGGAGCTGGTCGAGGTGTTCCGGCGCATCTACGAGAACGCCGACGCGCACTGGCGCGCCTACAACCTCTGCGAGAAGCTGGTCGACGTCGAGGAAAGCTTCCAGCTGTGGCGTTTCCGCCACATGAAGACCGTCGAGCGGATCATCGGCTTCCGGCGCGGCACCGGCGGCTCCTCCGGCGTCGGTTTCCTGCGCAAGGCGCTGGACCTCACGTTCTTCCCGGAGCTGTTCGAAGTGCGCACCGTCATCGGCACGCGCTGAGCGCCAACTCCGCTACGCGATTTGACGCGGCGCGATTTGACGCCGCATTCATCTGCGGTTAAACCTGTCGGCCGGGGCAGGGGGCCGGTCGTCCGCTCGCGCGCTTCGCTTTCATCCATCCTTTCCAGCAGGAGATCCGCCTATGAGCGGCACCGCCACGTCGCCAGCGGGCGACGCGCTCCCACAGTTCCCGCAGACGATGGGGCATCCGCGCCCGTTGTGGATGCTGTTCATGACGGAGTTCTGGGAACGCTTCGCGTTCTACGGCATGCGCTGGGCGCTGGCCCTGTACATCGTCGCGCAGTTCTACGCGGGCGACGCCGCCGGCGAGGCGCCGGCCAGCCGGCTCTACGGCGCCTATCTCGCGCTGGTCTACGCGGCGGCGCTGTTCGGCGGCTACGTCGCCGACCGCGTGATCGGCTACCAGCGCTCGATCCTGCTCGGCGCGGTGATCATGGCGGCCGGCCTGTTCCTGATCATGATGCCGAACGAGGCCCTGTTCAAACTCGGCCTGGCGACCGTGATCGTCGGCAACGGCCTGTTCAAGCCGAACATCTCCACGATGGTCGGCAAGCTCTACGCGACCGGCGACGAGCGTCGCGATTCGGGCTTCACGCTGTTCTACATGGGCATCAACCTCGGCGCGATGCTGGCGCCGTGGCTGACCGGCATCCTCGCCGAGCGCATCATGGGCGGCACGCCGCAGATGCCGGCCTACAAGGTCGTGTTCCTGGTCTCGGGCATCGGCATGCTGATCAGCCTGGTCTGGTTCTGGTTCGGCCGCCAGCAGTTGCTCGGCATCGGCCGGCCGCCCGAAGGCGCCGAGGGCAGCGGACGCGTGCTGGCGACGGCGATCTGTGCGCTCGTCGCGATCCCGGTTTTCTACTTCCTGCTGTCGATCGGCGCCGGCGCGCTGCAGTGGATCCTGTCCGCGCTGTTCGTCGGCCTGTGCGTGCTGATCCTCAAGGAAGGCTTCAAGGACGGCGCGATCCGTCGCGACATGGCCGTCGCGATGCTGATCATCTTCGTGTTCAACGTGCTGTTCTGGTGCTTCTTCGAGCAGGCCGGCAGCTCGTTCAACTTCCTGGCTCAGAACATCGTCAATCGCGACTTCGGCGGCTGGATCTTCCCGGTCGGCTGGTTCCAGTCGGTCAACTCGCTGGCGATCATCACGCTGGCGCCGGTGCTGGCCTGGCTGTGGGTCAAGATGGGCCGCCATAACCCGTCGATTCCGCGCAAGTTCGGCCTCGGCCTGATCTTCAACGGCCTGGCGTTCCTGCTGCTGATGTTCGCGCTGTCGAGCCTGGTCGATCCGCAGTCGCTGAAGATTCCGTTCTGGACGCTGTTCATGGTCTACGTGATCCAGTCGGTCGGCGAGCTGTGCCTGTCGCCGATCGGCCTGTCGATGGTGACCAAGCTGGCGCCGGTACGCCTGGTCGGCTTCGGCATGGGCGGCTGGTTCCTGTCGACCGCGATCGGCAACAACCTGTCGGGCATCTTCGCCAGCCACGTCAGCGGCGAGGGCGGCATGAACGTCGAGTCGGCGCTCAGCGGCTACACGTTCGGCTTCTGGGCCCTGGTGATCCCCGGCGTGCTGCTGTTCCTGATCGCACCGCTGATCCAGCGGCTGATGCACGGCGTCAAGTAAGCCTGCGCCCGCCCGTGCCGGCGATGCCGGCGCGGGCGATGCGTGATCGGGGTCCGCCGCGCGCCCGCCACGGGTGACGCGACGTCGGCGCTCAGGATTCCAGCGCGCTGCGCTCGACCTGCCAGAGCTTGTCGAGGATGCGCGCCAGCCATTTCTTCTCCTCGGCGTCGAGGTGATCGAGCAGGCGGCGCTCGTGTTCGAGCGCCAGCGGCGCGACCTGGTCGTAGATCGTCCAGCCGGCCTCCGACAGCTGCAGCACCGACTGGCGGCGGTCGTGCTCGGCGGTGTCGCGTTCGATCAGGCCCTTGTCGAGCAGGCGCGCGACCGCGCGGCTGACCGCCACCTTGTCCATCGCCGTGCGCAGCGCGACCTCGCGTGCCGAGATGCCGCTGTAGCGGCCGAGCACGGCCATCGCACGCCATTCGGTCACCGACAGATCGAAGCGCGCCTCGTAGATGCGGGCGATCGCCTGGCTGACGGTGTTCGACAGCACCGAAAGCCGGTACGGGAGGAAGGCCTCCAGCTCCAACAGGACGCGTCCGGGCATGCTGCACTGCCTCTTGCAATTGGTTTCATATGAAACTATAACACGCGGATTGCGCCGCCCGCACGGCGCGTCGTTCCCACGGAGCCGCCATGAACGCCCAGCCCCATCCGACCGTACCCAATACCGGCATCGAGGTCACCACGTTCGAGAACCCGATGGGGGTCGACGGCTTCGAGTTCGTCGAATTCGCCGCGCCCGATCCGCAGTTGCTGCACACGCTGTTCGGCAATCTCGGCTTCACCGCGGTCGCCCGTCACCGCAGGCGCAAGGTCACGCTGTACCGCCAGGGCGACTGCAACTTCCTCGTCAACGAGGAGCCCGATTCGTTCGCGGCCGATTTCGCGGCCCAGCACGGCCCGAGCGCCTGCGGCTTCGCGATCCGCTTCCGCAAGCCGGCCGAGGAGGTGCTCGCCGCCACGCTCGCCAACGGCGCCGAGAAGCTCACCCACAAGGCCGACACCGGCGCCGTCGACGTGCCGGTCATCAAGGGCATCGGCGACTGCATGCTGTACCTCGTCGACCGCTACGGTGCCGAAGGCTCGGTCTACGACGCCGACTTCGAGTGGCTGCCCGGCGTGGACCGCCATCCGAAGGGGTTCGGACTGACCTTCATCGACCATCTGACCCACAATCTCTACTTCGGCAACATGGAGCGCTGGGCGGACTACTACGAGCGGCTGTTCAACTTCCGCGAGATCCGCTACTTCGACATCAAGGGCGCCAAGACCGGCCTGGTGTCCAAGGCGATGACCGCGCCGGACGGCATGGTGCGCATCCCGCTCAACGAGTCTTCGGACGCCAAGTCGCAGATCAACGAATATCTCGACGAGTACAAGGGCGAGGGCATCCAGCACATCGCCTGCTTCACCGACGACATCTACGGCACGGTCGAGGCGATGCGTGCGCGCGGCGTGGCCTTCCTCGATACGCCGGAGACCTATTACGAAGTCGTCGACCTGCGCATCCCCGGCCACGGCGAGGACCTGCCGCGCATGCAGCGCAACAAGCTGCTGATCGACGCGGACCCGGAGACCAAGAAGAAGCTGCTGCTGCAGATCTTCACGCAGAACTGCATCGGTCCGATCTTCTTCGAGATCATCCAGCGCAAGGGCAACGAAGGCTTCGGCAACGGCAACTTCCAGGCGCTGTTCGAGAGCATCGAACGCGACCAGATGCGCCGCGGCGTGCTCTGACCGCCGGGCGGCGGACGATCAGGATGCGGGCCGGCGCTGACGTCCGGCCCGCGGTTCAACGGCAGTGCGCCGCGATCGCGGCGCTCCGAGGTGTCGGCATGTCTTCCATTCGATCCAGCGGCGGCTACCAGACCGGCTTCGGCAACGAGTTTGCGAGCGAGGCCCTGCCCGGCGCGCTGCCCGAGGGCCGCAATTCGCCGCAGCGCGCCGCCTACGGGCTGTACGCCGAACAGATCTCCGGCACCGCGTTCACCGCGCCGCGCCACGCCAACCGGCGCAGCTGGCTGTACCGGATCCGGCCGGCGTCGATGCACCGGCCGTTCGAGGCACTGGCGCATCCGCGTTTCCACAACCGCTTCGACGAGGCGCCGGCGACGCCGAACCAGCTGCGCTGGGATCCGCTGCCGCTGCCGGCTGCGCCGACCGACTTCGTCGACGGTCTGGTCACGGTCGCCGGCAACGGCAGCGCCGCTGCGCAGACCGGCATCGGCATCTATCTCTACGCGGCCAACTGCCCGATGCAGGGGCGCTATTTCTACAGCGCCGACGGCGAGCTGCTGATCGTTCCCGAGCGCGGCCGGCTCGTCATCGCGACCGAACTCGGCGTCGTCGAGGTCGAGCCGCAGCAGATCGCGGTGATCCCGCGCGGCATCCGTTTCCGCGTCGACCTGCCGGACGGCGAGGCGCGCGGCTACGTCGCCGAGAACTTCGGCGCTGCGCTGCGCCTGCCCGATCTCGGACCGATCGGTTCCAACGGCCTGGCCAACCCGCGCGATTTCCAGACGCCGCAGGCGGCCTACGAGGACCTCGAAGGCGAGTTCGAGCTGATCGCCAAGTTCCAGGGACAGCTGTGGCGCGCGGCGATCGGCCATTCGCCGCTCGACGTGGTCGCCTGGCACGGCAACCATGCGCCGTATCGCTACGACCTGCGCCGCTTCAACACGATCGGATCGATCAGCTACGACCATCCCGATCCGTCGATCTTCACGGTGCTGACCTCGCCGAGCGACACGGCCGGCACCGCGAACCTGGATTTCGTGATCTTCCCGCCGCGCTGGCTGTGCGCCGAGGACACGTTCCGTCCGCCGTGGTTCCACCGCAACGTCGCCAGCGAGTTCATGGGCCTGGTGCACGGCGCCTACGACGCCAAGGCCGGCGGCTTCGTGCCCGGCGGCGCCAGCCTGCACAACTGCATGAGCGGTCACGGACCCGATGCGGCCAGCTTCGAGAAGGCCTCGGCCGCCGATACGTCCAAACCCGACCACATCGTCGATACCATGGCCTTCATGTTCGAGACCCGCGCGGTGATCCATCCGACCCGGCAGGCGCTCGAATCGCCGCAGCTGCAGCGCGATTACTACGCGTGCTGGCAGGGCCTGGCCAAGCATTTCGACCCGAGCCGGCGCTGAGCGCCGGCCGACCACTCAACCGGGAAACGATCCAGATGAAGCTCGCAAGTCTCAAGGAAGGCGGCCGCGATGGCACGCTGATCGTCGTCGACCGCGCGCTGAGCCGCGCCGTGCGTGCGACCGGCATCGCCGCGACGCTGCAGGCCGCGCTCGACAGCTGGGAAGCGGCCGCGCCGCGGCTCAACGCGCTGTACGAGGCGCTGTCGGACGGCCGCGCCGCCGATGCGTTCGACCTCGACGTCGATGCGCTCGCCGCGCCGCTGCCGCGCGCCTATGAGTTCGTCGACGGCAGCGCGTATCTGCCGCACGTCGAGCGCGTCCGGCGCGCGCGCGGCGCCGAGGTGCCGGCCAGCTTCTACACCGATCCGCTGATGTATCAGGCGACCAGCGCCGGCTTCCTCGGACCGCGCGATCCGGTCCTGGTCGCCAGCGAGGACTACGGCATCGATCTGGAGGCCGAGGTGCTGGTCGTGACCGACGACGTGCCGATGGGCGTCACGCCGGCCGAGGCCGCGCGCCACATCCAGCTGGTCGGCCTCGTCAACGACGTCTCGCTGCGCGGGCTGATTCCGCCGGAGCTGGCCAAGGGCTTCGGCTTCCTGCAGAGCAAGCCGCGCTCGGCGCTGTCGCCGGTGCTGGTCACGCCCGACGAGCTCGGCGAGGCCTGGCACGCCAGCAAGCTGCACCTGCCGATGCGCACCTGGATCAACGGCCGCTGGTTCGGCGAGGCCGAGGCCGGCGTCGACATGCAGTTCAGTTTCGCCGAACTGGTCGCGCACGCGGCCAGGACGCGCCCGCTGACCGCCGGCACCCTGGTCGGTTCGGGCACGATCGCCAACGAGGACACCGCCAAGGGCGCCTCCTGCCTGGCCGAACAGCGCACGGTCGAGACGCTGCGCGACGGCAGGCCGGCGACGCCGTTCCTGGCGTTCGGCGACGTGGTCCGCATCGAGATGACCGACGCGCAGGGTGCCAGCATCTTCGGCGCGATCGAGCAGCGCATCGAGCGCTATCGGCCGCAGGGCTAGCAGCCCGGTCCGATCGTCCGCGAGCATGCGATCGGACTGGCGGCGGCGGATCGAAGGCCCGGGTCCGCCGCGATCCGGGCGTCCCCCGCCTCCGCCGCAGCGCCGCCCGATCGTCCATGATCCGAGCGTGGCCGGACGGCCGTCGCTCACCATCGCGGCGATTCGCTGAGATAATCGACGCCGACCGTTCACGTGAAGGTTGCGGGGAGGCACCGTCATGAGCGAGCGTTTGACCCTCTACAGCTACTGGCGATCGAGCGCGGCCTATCGCGTGCGCATCGCGCTGAATCTGAAGATGCTGCCCTACGACCAGGTGCCGGTGCATCTGGTCAACAACGGCGGCGAGCAGCACGACCCGGGCTACCACGAGCTCAATCCGCAGGAACTGGTGCCGGTGCTGATCGACGGCCGCCGCGTCGTGCGCCAGTCGATGGCGATCATCGAGTACCTCGACGAGGCCTACGACGGCGCGATCAAGCTGCTGCCGGCGATGATCCGCGACCGTGCGCGCGTGCGCGCGCTCGCGCAGCTGATCGGCTGCGACGTGCATCCGCTGAACAATCTGCGCGTCATGCAGTACCTGGAGCGCGAGCTCGCGGTCGACGCCGAGCAGCGTCAACGCTGGACGCAGCATTGGATACGCGAGGGCCTGCGCGCGTTCGAGGAGATGCTCGCCGAGCACCCCTCGACCGGCCGCTACTGCGAAGGCGACCAGCCCGGTCTGGCCGACGCCTGCCTGATCCCGCAGGTCTACAACGCGCATCGCTTCCGCGTGGACCTGACGCCGTATCCGACGATCGCGCGGATCGAGCAGGCCTGTCTGGCGCTGCCGGCGTTCGACGCGGCACGGCCGGAGAACCAGCCCGACGTCCCGGGCACGGCCTGATCGTCCCGCGCACGGCCCCTGCCCGCAGGTGGGTGGGGCTTGGCGCAGCAGATCCCATCGCCGGCCGCCGGCATCGCCGCTGCGTTGCGCTCAGGCCGCGATCCTGCGTGCCTGTGCGCGCGGCCGCAGCAGCATGTCCTCGGCGAACGCCTCGGCCGTCTGCGTATCGGCGTCCTCGGCGCTCCAGTGGATCAGCTCGAGCTGGCCGTCGTGGTGCTCGACGATCGCCGTGCAGCTGTCGACCCAGTCGCCGCAGTTGACGTAGCGGATGCCTTCGATGTCGTGCATCGCGGCGACGTGGATGTGCCCGCAGATCACGCCGTCCAGGCCGCGCTCGCGCACCGCGCGTGCGACCGAGCCTTCGAAGTCGCCGACGAAGCTGACCGCGACCTTGACCTTGCGCTTGGCGTAGCCGGCAAGCGACCAGTAGCCGGCGATGCCGAGCTTGCGGCGCAGCCATGACAGCCAGCCGTTGGCGTGCACGAGCCAGGTGTAGCCGACGTCGCCGAGCACGGCGAGCCAGCGGTGGTAGCGCGTGACCTGATCGAACTCGTCGCCGTGCAGCACCAGATAGCGCTTGCCCTCGGCGGTGGTGTGGACCCATTCGCGCTCGAGCCGGATGTCGCCGAAGCGGATGCCGGTGTACTCGCGCAGCGCCTCGTCGTGGTTGCCGGGGATGAAGACGACCTGCTCGCCGTGGCGCGCGCGGCGCAGGATCTTCTGCACGACGGTGTTCTGCGCCGGCGTCCAGCGCACGTCGCGCCGCATCGCCCAGAAGTCGACGATGTCGCCGACCAGGTACAGATACTCGGCCGGATAGGCGCGCAGGAACGCCAGCAGGCGTTCGGCCTGGCAGGCGCGCGTGCCCAGGTGCACGTCCGAGATGAACACCGAGCGGACCCGATGGATGTTCACGGCTTGGTCCCCAGGAAGCGGTAGTACGGCACGCGCAGCAGCGGCAGATACGGCACCGTGCCGCGCGACTCGACGCAGACGTGGTCGGGCAGGGAACTGCACAGCGTCGGCAGGTGCGCCGGATCGAGCCGGACGCCGTCGTGGCCGAACCAGGCCGGCCAGAAGCGCCGCGTCGCCCAGCCGTGGCGCACATGGTCGGCAAGCGGGCGGTCGGCCGATACGTAGAAGTCGACCACCGCCAGCGTGCCGCCGGCGGCCAGCATCGCGATCGCCGAGCCGATCGCGGCGCGCCAGTCGGGGATCATCGTCAGCGCATAGGACAGGATCACGACGTCGACCGGCCGGTCCGGGCGCCAGCGTGTCGCGTCGGCCTCGATCGCACGCAGTTGTGGATAACGCGCCGCGCGCGCCCGTGCGCGGGCGAGCAGCGGCGCGCACAGATCGACGACCTCGTAGCGCGCGATGCCGGCGGCGCGCGCGCCGAAATGTTCGAGATTGCGGCCGGTGCCGCCGCCGAGGTCGACGACGTGCGCATCGGGCGGCAGCGCGATCGCATCGATCAGCGCCTGGCGCCCGTGCAGCAGACGCTCACGGAAGCGGTCGTAGTGCTCGGCCTGCGGTGCGTAGAACGCCGACAGCCGGGCCGCCGCGCTGTCGCCGGCCGGCATGCCGCGCGTCATCGCGCGCAGCACGGCGACGTCGGCGCGCAGCGCCTCAAGCCGGCGCATCGGCGATCACCAGACCGGGATAGGTGTGCACGCGATCACGCGGCTGCAGTGCGGCAGCCAGCGCGGCGTCGAAGCGCAGACGCTGCCGCAGCGTCGCGCCGTCGGCGAGGCGGACCTGGTCGAGCCAGGCCGGCCGGGTCTGCGCGCTGCGCAGCAGGATGCGCGCCTGCGGCGCCGCGCGTGTCAGGATCGCCTGCCATTCCTCGTCGAGCGCGGCCGGATGGTAGGAACCCATCCAGTCCATGTGGTCGAGCAGCACGAAGCGCGAGATCGGCGCGTCGCCGCCGTGCAGGAACGCGGTGACGGTCGTCGTGTGCAGGCGGATCGACCCGGCGAGTCCGGCCTTCAGGCGCAGGAAGTTCTCGCGCTTGAGGTATTCCGGGCAGCAGTCGGGCGCGTAGCGGCCGGTCAGGTAGACGCGATAGAAATAGTTGTCGGCCAGCGGCAGCTCGCGGAACACGTACTCGAGCGCGGCACGGATGAAGCCCGACACGCCGTCGGCGTGCTCGGCCTGGACCAGCCGCCGCTGCGGATGCGGCACGCCGAGCAGATTCATGACCAATTGCCGCGAGATCGTCCAGTTGACCGCGCGATTCCACAGCAGCGGCGCGACGTCCTTGTCGTAGATGCGGCGCTGGGTTTCCAGATCGCCGGCGGCGAGCAGGTCGAACATCGCCACGCGCAGCCGCGGCTGCGCGCGGAACCAGGCGCGCACGCCGCGTGCGACCAGGCCGGAGAGGCCGTGAAAATAGAAGCTGCCGCGCGTGCTGGTGAACCACTGCATGTGGCGGTCCCACCACGCGCGCGCGAACGGCGTCAGCCGCTCGCGCAGCCGGCTGCGATACAGGCGCGCGAAGTCCGGATGATGCCCGTCGCCGAAGATCGCGTAGAAATCCTCGAACGCCAGCGCGGCGATGCCGGCGAGCTTGAGTTCGAGCAGCGCGTTCTGACGCGGATTGGCGTCGACGCAGTCGATGCGGCGCGGACCGGCCAGTGCGTAGTCCAGCGCATTGCAGCCGGCGCTGGTGATGACCAGGACGTGGTCGTCGGCACCGAGGCCGAGCGCGATGCGGTCGACCGCAGGGTCTTCCCAGCAGGTGTTGTAGACCAGGCTGCGCGACCAGATCGCGTGGAAGATCCGCTGGTCGACGCGATCGCGCAGGCTCTGCCGCGTGGCGGTCCGGTGGGCGGGCTGGATGGCGGGCATTCCGGGAGTCCGGTCCGATCGTTCGCCGCCATCGTGGCCGGCGCAGATGACACGCGCGTGATGGCCGCCGTCACGTGCCTGCAACGAGGCGGTCCTAGCGTGCGCGCACTCACGGCGACGAGGAGACCGCAGGCCATGCTCGATCTGGAAGGCAGGATCGAGGCGCGATTCCCGCAGTGGTTCACCGGCCGCCGCGCGCCGTTCTCGCGCCAGCTGATCCGGTCGCTCGCGCGCATCGCGCGCATCGACGACATCGACGCCTTCATGCGCGACCACGCGCACTTGCGCGGGTTCGCGTTCGTCGAGGCCGCACTGGAGCGGCTCGACTGCCGCTTCCTGGTCGATCAGGTCGAGCGCGAGCGCATTCCCGAGACCGGCCGCGTCGTGATCGTCGCCAATCATCCGATGGGTGCGCTCGACGCGCTGGCCCTGTTGGCGTTCGTCGGCAGCGTGCGCCGCGACGTGCGCATCGTCGCCAACGATTTCCTGTCCGCGTTCGAGGGCCTGTCGGACCTGCTGATTCCGCTGCGCGTGTTCGGCGGCCGCGCCGGTGCCGACAGCCTGCGCCAGGTCGACCAGGCGCTCGGCGCCGAGCAGGCGGTGATCGTGTTCCCGGCCGGCGAGGTGTCGCGGCTGACCCCGCTCGGTGTGCGCGACGCGGCCTGGCGGCACGGCTTCCTGCGCTTCGCCGAGCAGGCCGCCGCGCCGGTCGTGCCGGTGCGCATCGAGGGGCGCAACTCGGCCCTGTTCTACGGCATGTCGGCGCTGTTCCGGCCGCTCGGCACCGGCCTGCTGCCGCGCGAGATGTTCACGCGGCAGCAGAGCCGTCTGGTGATCCGCGTCGGCGCGCCGCGGCCGATCGGCGACGTCATGCAGGGCGTCGCCGACCGCCGGCGCGTCTCGCGCGAGGTGCGTCGCGCGGTCTATGCGATCGGCCGCCGCGGCGACCGCTGGTCGGCGCCGCAGGCACCGCTCGCGCACCGGCCGGCCCCGGCGGCGATCCGCAAGGACTTGGAACGGCTGCCGCTGATCGCCGAGAGCGGCGAGGGCCTGCGCATCCACGCCGGCCGCCTGGTCAGCGATTCGCCGCTGCTGCGCGAGATCGCGCGCCTGCGCGAGCTGACCTTCCGCAGCGTCGGCGAGGGCACCGGCCGGCGGCTCGACACCGACGTCTACGACAGCTGGTACGACCACATCGTGGTCTGGGACGGCGCGGCCGGCGAGGTCGCCGGCGCCTACCGGATCGCCGACTGCGCGCGCGTGCTGGCCGAGCGCGGTCGCGACGGCCTCTACGTGCACAGCCTGTTCGAGATCGACGAACGGCTGCGGCCGGTCCTGGCCTGCAGCGCCGAGCTCGGCCGCAGCTTCGTCCAGCCGCGCTACCGCAACACGCGCAGCCTCGACTGGCTGTGGCAGGGCATCGGCGCCTGGCTGCGCGGGCATCCGCACGTGCGCCATCTGCACGGGCCGGTCTCGATCAGCGCCGAGCTGCCGCTGCCCGCGCGCGAACAGATCGTCGCGTACTACACGCGCTACTTCGGCGACGGCGGCGGTCTGGCGCAGGCGCATCATCCGTTCCGCTACGCCGGCGACGTACCGTCGTTCGGCGACTGCGACGCCGGCCAGGCGATGGCGCTGCTGCGCGCGCGGCTCGATGCGGCCGGCGCGCGGCTGCCGATCCTGTATCGGCAATACACCGAGCTGTGCGAACCGGGCGGCGCGCGCTTTCTCGCGTTCGGCGTCGATCCGGCGTTCCGCAACAGCGTCGACGGGCTGATCGTGCTCGACCTGGACCGTCTGACGCCGCGCAAGCGTGCGCGCTATCTGCCGCCGGCCGCGACTGCGCTGCCGGCCTGAGCGCAGCCCGGCCCGGCATTCCATCCCGATCAGCGCCGTGCCGGCGGCCGGCGCATCGCGTTGAGCCGCACGCCGACGAAGTCGATGTGGCCGCCGGCCTGGCGGCCGGCCCGTTCGGCATCGCGGGCGAGGATCGCCTCGGCCAGCGCGCGGTGCTGCACGCGCAGCTGGCGCGCCGTATCCGAATGCGGCGCGACGCCGGCCAGGCTGAGCTGGACGTGCTCGTGCAGCAGGCGCAGCAGCGAGTTCATCAGGTACGCGAACAGCGGATTGTGCGTGGCCTCGGCGATCGTGCGGTGGAAGGCCACGTCACTGCGGATCTGCGCGGCGCGGTCCTCGCCGCTGTAGGCCGCGTCGACCGCCGCGAGGGCGGCCAGCAGGCGTTCGCGATCGGCCGCATCGTGGCGCGTCGCGGCCAGCTCGGCGGCGCGGCTTTCGAGCATCTCGCGAAACTCGATCAGATCGCCCTGCAGCGCCGGGTGGCGCTCGGCCATGTCGACCCAGACCTCGGCCATCTGCCGCTCGGCCTGGTCGTTGACATAGGTGCCGTCGCCGTGGCGGCGCTGCAGCAGGCCGCGGCTGACCAGGGCGGCCAGCGCATCGCGCACGGTCGCGCGCGAGACGCCGAGCGCGGTGCCGAGCGCACGCTCGCCCGGCAGCCGCGTGCCCGGCGCATAGACACCCTGGACGATCGCCGACTCCAGATGGTCGACGACCGCTTCGACGCGGCGCGACATGGCCTGACCTGATCCCATGCAATTGGTCTGACCAATATACCGTCCGGCGTGACCGCGCGCACACTCCGGCGCGCACTCAAGGTCACCGGATGGATATGGCAACGATCCCGGCCCCCGCGACGCTTCCCGATCCTACGCCCGGCCCCGCGGCGCCCCCGGCGGAGGTCTACCTGTTCGCGACCTGCCTGCTCGACCTGTTCGCGCCGCAGGCCGGACTCGACGCGATCGAGGTCATCGAGCGGCTCGGCGTGCGCGTGAGCTTTCCGATCGGCCAGACCTGCTGCGGCCAGCCGGCCTACACCAGCGGTTTTCCGGACGACGCGCGCGCGGTCGCGGCGGCCCAGCTCGATCTGTTTCCGGAGCCCTGGCCGATCGTCGTGCCGTCCGGCTCCTGCGGTGGCATGATCCGCCACCACTGGCCGCGTCTGTTCGCCGACGATCCGCTGCGCTCGGCGAAGGCGGCGGCGATCGCCGCGCGCACGGTCGAGTTCACCGACTTCGTCGCCGGCCTGCTCGGCGACCGCCCGGCACCCGCCGGGGCGGCCGAGACGCTGTGCCTGCACACCTCGTGCAGCGCGCGCCGCGAGATGGGCACGCACCGGGTCGGCCGCGACCTGCTGGCGCGCCTGCCCGGCGTGACGCTGGCGGTCCACGATCACGAGCCGGAATGCTGCGGCTTCGGCGGCACGTTCTCGGTCAAGCAGCCCGACATCTCCGCGGCGATGGCCGCCGACAAGGTCGAGGCGATCCTCGCGACCGGCTGCGACCGTTTCGTCAGCGCCGACTGCGGCTGCCTGATGAACCTCAACCTGACGCTCGAGAAGCGCGGTGCATCGGTGCGCGGCGAACACATCGCGAGCTTCCTGCTGCGCCGGCTCGGGTCCGGCGAGGAGCCGGCGCGATGAGTGCGACGATCGATCACACCAGCCGGCGGGCGCGCGCCGCGATCTTCGGCCGGCTGCGCGAGGCCGGCCCGGCCGCGGCACCGCCGGTGCCGGACGTCGCCGCGCATTTCCGTGCGCGCGCATGGAGTGCCGACCCGGCCGAGCGCGTCGCGACGTTCGCCGAACGCGCGCGCGGCTGGCGCGCCGAGGTCGTCGAGACCGGACCCGAGGGCTGGGCCGACGCGGTCGCCGAGGTGGTCCGCGCCAAAGGGCTGCGCCGCGTGCTGGCCGGGCGCGACACCGCGCTGGCGGCCGGACTCGCCGAACGCATCGACGCGCCGCAGCTGCGCTGGTACGACACGCCGATCGAGACTTGCCGCGAGGTCCTGTTCGACGGCATCGACGCCGGCGTGACGACGACGCGCGGCGGCATCGTCGAGACCGGTACGCTGATCGTCTGGCCCGACCGCCACGAGCCGCGCACGCTGTCGCTGGTGCCGCCGGTGCACATCGCGGTGCTGCGCGCGAGCACGCTGTTTCCGGATCTGTTCGCGGCGATCGATGCGCAGGGCTGGGCCGGCAGCCTGCCGACCAATGCGCTGCTGGTGACCGGCCCGTCCAAGACCGCCGACATCCAGCGCCTGCTGGTCTACGGCGCGCATGGACCGAAGGAACTGGTGATCGTGCTGATCCGCGACGAGGTGAGCCGATGAGCGCGACGCGTCCGGTCGCCGATCCGACCGCGTTCAAGGACAACGCCCGCCTCGTGCTGGCCGATCCGGTGCTGCGCCGCAGCTTCCGCGGCGCGATGGATTTCCTGATGGACAAGCGCAGCGTGCAGTTTCCGGACGCCGATGCGTTCGAGCGGCTGCGCGGGCTCGGCGAGTGCGTGCGGCAGCATGCGCTGGCCCGGCTGCCGGACCTGCTCGAGCAGCTGGAAGCCAATCTCACCGCCAACGGCATCCGCGTGCACTGGGCCGAGAACGCCGAGGACGCCAACCGGATCTTCCTGTCGATCGCGCGCAGCCACGGCGCCACGCGCATGGTCAAGGGCAAGTCGATGGTCAGCGAGGAGATCGAGCTCAACCACCGCATGGCCGAGGCCGGTGTCGAGTGCGTCGAGACCGACATGGGCGAGTACATCCTGCAGCTCGACGACGACCGGCCCAGCCACATCATCATGCCGGCGATCCACAAGACCAAGGAGGATGTCGCGCGGATCTTCGCCGACCGCATCGACGGCGCGCCGTACACCGAGGACGTCAACGAGCTGATCGCGATCGGCCGCCAGGCGCTGCGCAACCTGTTCCGCGACACGCCGATCGGCGTCTCCGGCGTCAACTTCCTGGTCGCCGAAACCGGCTCGCTGGTGCTGGTCGAGAACGAGGGCAACGGCCGCATGAGCACGACCGTGCCCGACGTGCACATCGCGATCACCGGCCTGGAGAAGGTCGTCGAGAAGCTCGAGCACGTCGTGCCGCTGTTCGCACTGCTGACGCGCTCGGCGACCGGCCAGGCCGTGACGACCTATCTCAACGTGATTTCCGGCCCGCGCCGCTCCGGGGAGAAGGACGGCCCGCGCGAGGTGCATCTGATCCTGCTCGACAACGGGCGCACCCAGGCCTATCGCGACGAGCGCTTCCGCGCGACGCTGCAGTGCATCCGCTGCGGCGCCTGCATGAACCACTGCCCGGTCTATGCGCGCGTCGGCGGCCTCTCGTACGGCACGACCTATCCCGGCCCGATCGGCGCGATCATCGAGCCGCACCTGCTCGGCCTGGCCTCCACGCGCGATCTGCCGACCGCCTCCAGCCTCTGCGGCGCCTGCGGCGAGGTCTGCCCGGTGCGGATCCCGATTCC
Source organism: Rhodanobacter denitrificans (assembly GCA_003241385.1). GTDB lineage: Bacteria > Pseudomonadota > Gammaproteobacteria > Xanthomonadales > Rhodanobacteraceae > Dokdonella > Dokdonella denitrificans_A. Next base: position 95,820 of record QFPO01000009.1, on the reverse strand, counting down.
GGACATGCTGATGCGCCTGCGCGAGGCGGCGCGGCACGAGGCTCCGTCCGGCGCGGTCGCGCCCGCGTTGAAGGGGCAGGGCGCAGCGCGTACGATCGGCGAGACGCTGGCCTGGAAAGGCTGGCGGCTGCTCTACGCGCACCCCGCGCTGTATCGTCTTTTTGCATGGATCGCGCCCCGTCTGCGCGGTCTGGCCCCCCGCAACCAGGCAGGATGGACCCGGTCGCGCGCGCCGCTGCGGCCGGCGCGGCGCTCGCTGCGCGAGCAGCTGGCGCAGCGGCGGGCCGAGCGGACATCGCGCGGGACATGAGCGTGGCTTGCGCCGGCGCCGGGGATACCGCGCCGACAGGGACGAGGATCGGAATGCCGCCGGAAGTTCCGGCGGCGGTGTGCACGCGGCGCCCGCGCCGCCGGCCCGGTGATGCCGGCCCCCTACAACGAACGCCGCCGCATGCTGAAGGCGGGCGGATACGCAGGAGGTAACCCGATGACCCTGTCGCAGCATCATGTCGACACCGTTCTGGGCGTCGTCGCCGGCAAGCTGCCGGCCGCCGGCGGCGAAGGCACGTCCCTGATCCAGCGCTCGTGGCTGCGCTGCGTCGAGCGCTACGGCCTCGACCCCGCGCGCCGGCCGGACATCCGCATCGAGAACCCGAGCCGGGTCCGCGAGTGCATCCAGCAGAACGAGGAATACCTGCGCGTCGCACGCGCCGGCATGGAGCAGCTCTACAAGCACGTCTCCGACCTCGGCTACGTGCTGCTGCTGACCGATGCCGAGGGCATCGGCGTGGACTACATCGGCAATGACACCTGGGACATCGCGCTGCGCCGCGCCGGCCTGACGCTCGGCGCGAACTGGAGCGAGCTCTACGCCGGCACCAACGGCATCGGCACCTGCCTGGCCGAGCGGACCACGCTGACCTGCCACCGTGACGACCACTTCTACATCGGCAACATGGGCCTGAGCTGCACGACCACGCCGCTGTACGACCCGCACGGCAACCTGCTCGGCGCGCTCGACGTCTCGGCGCTGTCCTCGCCGGCCGAGCGCGAGAGCCAGCATCTGGTGCGTCATCTGACGATGCTCTACGGCCGCATGATCGAGGACGCGAACTTCATGCAGCAGTTCCGCGACCGCTGGATCCTGCGGCTCGGCACGGTCGGTCCGCTGGTCGACGTCGCCGGCGAGCTGATGCTCGCCTTCGATCGCGACGGCGTCATCGTCGGCGCCAACGCCGGCGCGCGCCGCCATCTGCGCCTGCTCGACTGCGCACGGCTCGACGAGGCGCAGCGCGCGCAGCTGGTCGGCAGCCATCTGAGCGGCGTGTTCGGCACGCGCATCGACGACATCTGGCGCCTCACGCGCGGCAGCGGCCGCGACGATCCGGCGATCGTGACCACCTGGGACGGCCACGGCTATCACGCCTCGGTGATCGCGCCGAGGATCGCGCCCGCGGCGCGCGCCGTTGCCGAGGCCGAACCTGCCCCGGCGCGCGGCGAGGCGCTGGCACGGCTGGCCGGCAACGATCCGCGCATGAGCCAGCTGCTCGACCGCGCCGCCCGCCTCGTCGACAAGCCGGTCAGCATCCTGATCCAGGGCGAGACCGGCACCGGCAAGGAGGTGCTGGCGCGCGCGCTGCACGAGTCCAGTCGCCGTGCCGCCAACGCCTTCGTCGCGGTCAACTGCGCGTCGATCCCCGAGTCGCTGATCGAGAGCGAGCTGTTCGGCTACACGCCCGGCACGTTCACCGGCGCGCGCAGCAAGGGCATGAAGGGCCTGATCCAGCGTTCCGACGGCGGCACGCTGTTCCTCGACGAGATCGGCGACATGCCGCTGGCGCTGCAGACGCGCCTGCTGCGCGTGCTGTCCGAGCGTGAGATCCTGCCGCTCGGCGCCGACCGGCCGATCCGCGTCGACCTCAACGTGATCGCCGCCTCGCACCGCGACCTGCGCAAGCAGATCCTCGCCGGCACGTTCCGCGAGGACCTCTATTACCGCCTGTGCGGCGCGACTCTGCTGCTGCCGCCGCTGCGCGAGCGCCAGGACCAGGCCTATCTGATCGAGCGCATCCTGCGCGAGGAAGCCGCCGCGCAGGGCACGCAACCGGCGATCAGCGATCGCGCCCAGGCGCTGCTGCTCGGCCACGACTGGCCCGGCAATGTGCGCCAGCTGCGCAACGTGGTCCGTTTCGCGCTGTCGATCGCCGACGGCGAATGCGTCGACGTCGGCCATCTGCCGCCGGAGATCGCCGGCGGCGAGCCGCCGTTCGGAACCGACGAAGCGGCGGCCGATGCATCCAGTCCGACGGTCGTGCCGATCGCCAGCGCACGCGGCGACGCCGGCGTGCTGCTCGAAGCGCTGCGCCGCCGCCGCTGGAACATCAGCGACGCGGCCCGCGACCTCGGTCTGTGCCGCGCGACGATCTACCGGCGCATGAAGCGCTACGGCATCGTCTCGCCGCTCGACATGGTCTGATCGCGCCGCCGGCGCGTCGAGTGGATCGCGCCCCGCTCCTGACGGGAGCGGAGTGCCTGAGCGGGCTCGCCGGATCGTCCGGCCTTGGCCGTCATGACGATGCCGGCTCGTTTCGTCTTTCTCCGCCGTGACGTCAAGAGCGACGCGTATCGGGTCGCGAGTTCATTGTTCAGTGTCCGGCCTGCGCAGGCTCGCTGGGGGCAACTGCCGTTGCGCCCGGCTGTTCCGGTGCGGGCCCGAGGTCGGTCGAACCGGCGGCACAGCTCGCTCAGCGGCACGCTCTGGCTCGCAGCCAGCGCCAGAAACTCGCGACGTCGTGACATGCAGGTGCTCCGTCCTAGGCATGGTGTTTCCCCGATCGACCTCGATCCGAGGGTGTTACCCATGTCCTGATACGTTTGTCACCTGTGTGTGCCGTCGATACGGCAGACCAGAACAAAAAAATCCGCGCCTCATGCCGACGGCGCGGATCGAAGTGAAGCGACGGCGGCCGCATGGCCGCCGTCTTGAAACGATGGCTCAGTCGCCGAGCGCGAACACCCAGACCGAACCGCCTTCCGGGACCTTCTCGTCCCAGCCGGCCAGCGTGTGCATCTTGCCCTGGATCCACTGGGCGTCGACGCCGTAGCCGGACACGATCGCGACGTACTGCTTGCCGTCGATCGAGAACGTCGAGGGCGGCGAGATGATGCCCGAGGGGGTCGGGAACTCCCACAGCAGCTTGCCGCTCTTGGCGTCGTAGGCGCGGAACATGCGGTCGTTGGTGCCGCCGGCGAACAGCACGCCGCCGGCCGTGGTCAGGATCGAGCCCCAGTTCCACGAGTGCGGATACTTCTCGCGCCACACTTCCTTGCCGGTGTTGACGTCCCAGGCCTGGATGCCGCCGATGTGGTCGAAGCCTTCCTTGACCGAAAGATCGAGGCGGTTGATGTCCACGCCGGCCGACCACTGGCCCGGAATGCGCTCCTGGATCATGCCGGTCAGGGTCAGGCAGTGGTTGTCGTTGTACGGGATGTAGAGCATCCCGGTCTGCGGGTTGTACGCCTCGTACGGCCAGTCCTTGCCGCCCCACAGGCTCGGGCAGTAGGTGCGCGTCTTGCCGGTGGCCGGCTTGGCGTTCTCGTCGTAGGTCGGGCGGCCGGTCTTCGGGTCGATGCTCGTGAAGACCGTATTGGTCACGTACGGCTCGGACTTGTTGTAGGTGATCTTGCCCTTGGCGTCACGGTCCAGCCAGTACAGACGGCCGTTGCGCTGCGCGCTGATCAGGCCGCTGACCTTCTTGCCGCCGCGATCGAACTCGACCAGGGTCGGCGCGTTCATGCCGGCCCAGTCCCACGAGTCGTTCCAGTGATACTGGTAGTGGCTGATGATGTTGCCGTTGGCCGGATTGAGCGAGAGCACCGAGGCCAGGTACAGGTTGTCGCCGGGGCGCTGGTCGCCGAGCCACGGCGCGCCGTTGCCGACGCCCCAGTAGATCACGTCGTTCTTGACGTCGTAGTTGCCGGGCATCCACATCGTGCCGCCGCCGTTCTTCCACGCGTCCTTCCACTCGCCGGTCTGCGGCCAGGTTTCCGAGCCGGGCTCGCCCGGGGCCGGCACGCTGTAGCGCGTCCAGGCCAGCTTGCCGGTCTCGGCGTCGAACGCCTTGAGGAAGCCGCGCACGCCGAACTCGCCGCCGGACGGGCCGATCATGACCTTGCCCTTGACGACCAGCGGGGCCGAGGTGATGTAGGCGCTCTCGGTCTCCCAGTCGCAGACCTGCGCTTCCCAGATCAGCTTGCCGGTCTTGGCGTCGAGCGCGCTCAGCATGCAGTCGACGCTGCCGACGTAGACCTTGTCGTTCCACAGCGCGACGCCGCGGTTGGTGCGGTGGAGCGCACCGATGCCCTCGGGCACTTCGCGCTGGAAGTGCCACAGCGGCTGACCGGTCTTGGCGTTGTACGCGAAGACGTGGTTGTGCGGCGTGGCGACGAACATGTACTCGCCGTTGACGATGGCCGGCGCTTCGTGGCCGGAGTTGACGCCGGTCGCGGCCGACCAGACCGGACGCAGCTTGGTGACGTTGGACGTGGTGATCTGGTTGAGCGTGCTGTAGCTCCAGCCGGCGTAGTTGCCCTTGGTCAGCAGCCAGTTCTCCGGCTCCGGATTGGCCAGGCGCGCGGCGGTGACCGGCTTGTACTCGGCGGCGGCGCCGATGCCCGAGGCGAGTGCCGCGGTCAGTGCGACGACGATCGTTTGCAGCTTCATGGATGTCTCCTCCCGGTGTCTCGTAGGTTTCTTGTGGTTATGGACCGGCACGGCGCATGCCGCGCCGGTCACGTCGGTGGCCCGAGCGGGCCGTCGAACTTGCCTGCCACGACCAGCGCCCCGTCCTGGATCGCCAGCGGCAGCATCGCGAGCCGGCGCACGGCCGGCCCGTTGGTGACCACGCCGCGATCGGCCGCGTTGAACACCGACCCGTGGCAGTTGCAGACGATCTGGCTCTGGCTCGGGTGCAGCGTCGTGATCGGGCAGCCGTAGTGCGTGCAGATCGCCGAGAACGCGACGATGCCGTCGGCGGCGTTCTTCTGGCTGGCCGGCTTGAGGTCCTCGGCCTTGAGCTTGACCACGGTCAGCAGGTTGACCCGCGAGACCAGCACCTTGCCGGAGGCCGGATCGAGCGGATAGGCCAGCGTCGGCGCCGCGCCGGTGACGAGGTCGCCGGGCTTGATCTCCTGATCCTTCTTGTCGCCCATCATGTAGGCCAGGCGGTCGCCCGGTTCGGGCTTCTGACTGCGGCCCGGCGCCTGCGCGAGCGCGGGTGCGCCGAGCGGGGCCAGGGCCAGGGCGAGGGCGCCGGTCAGCACGCTGCGGCGGGCCGGGTCGTGGGTCGCGCACGCACACGCGCACGGTGAGGTCTTGTCGGTCATGCAGTTTCTCGCGGTGCCTGGCGGCCGTCCGCGGGACGGACGGCGCGCGTGGGGCCGGTGGTTCGTTGGGGCTGGGGGTGGCAGGGCGTGGTCAGGGCGTCTGCAGATAGACCACGTGGGTTTCGGTGAACTCGTACAGGCCGTGCTTGCCGTCCGCGCCGCCGATACCCGATTTCTTGCGGCCGGCGTGGAAGCCCTGCATCGCCTCGAAGTGTTCGCGGTTGATGTAGGTCTCGCCGAAGCGCAGCTCGCGGACGGCTTTCATCGCCGAGTTGATGTTGCGGGTGAAGATCGAGGAGGTCAGGCCGTAGTCCGAATCGTTGGCCAGTTCGATCGCCTCCTCGAGGCTGTCGACCGCCTGGATCGGCAGCACCGGTCCGAAGATCTCCTTGCGCATGATGTCCATCTCGGCGCGTGCGCCGGTGATCAGGGTCGGCTCGTAGTGGAAGCCCTGGCCGAGGTCGGCCCGCTTGCCGCCGACGACCACGGTGGCGCCGTCGCGCTTGGCCTGCTCGACCAGCGCCTCGACCTTCTCCAGGCCGATCCGGTTGACCAGCGGACCCATGTGCAGGTCGGCGTCGACCGAGGGATCGCCGTAGCGGGTGCCCTTGAACAGCGCGGTCATGCGCTCGACGAAGGCGTCGTGCACGCTGCGTTCGACGTAGACGCGCTCGGCGCAGTTGCAGACCTGTCCGGTGTTGATCACGCGCGAATCGTAAATGGCCTTGGCCGCCAGATCGAGGTCCGCGTCGGCCAGCACGATCGCCGGGGCCTTGCCGCCGAGCTCCAGATTGACGCGCGTGAGGTTCTTGCCGGCGGTCTGCATGATGCGGCTGCCGGTCGCGACCGAGCCGGTGAACGTGATCAGATTGACGTCCTGATGCGAGACCAGCGCGTCGCCGGCGGTCGCGCCGCGGCCGCCGACCAGGTTGAACACGCCCGCCGGCAGGTCGGTCTCGGCGACCAGTTTGGCGAACTCGTAGGCATTGATCGGCGTTTCCTCGCTGGGCTTGACGACGATCGTGTTGCCGGTCACCAGTGCCGGCGCCATCTTGCGTGCGATCAGGAAGAACGGGAAGTTCCACGGCAGGATGCCGGCGACGACGCCGACCGGCTTGCGCAGCAGGAAGATGCTCTCGTTCGGACGGTCGCTGGTCAGCACCTCGCCCTCGAGACGGCGCGCCCACTCGGCCATGTAGTCCATGTAGTCGGCGGTGAAGTCGACCTCGACCTGGGCCAGGCCCTGCACCTTGCCCTGCTCGCGCACGATGACGCGCGCCAGCTCGGTGCGGTGCTCGCGCAGCTTGGCCGCGATCGCGCGCAGATGGCCGGCGCGCTGGATCGCCGGCAGCTTCTCCCAGGCCGGCTGCGCGCGCTTGGCGGCGGCGACCGCCGCGTCGACCGCGGCCGCGTCGCTGTCGGGAATCCGCGCCAGCAGCGCGCCGGTCGCCGGATTGGTCACCTCCAGCGTCGCCGCGGAGCGGGCGGTGAAGGCGCCGTCGATGTAGTTGGTGTACTCGGTGGTCATTGCGTTTCCTCGAGAAGACGTGCTTGCAGTTATCCGTTCGCGGCGGCCGGCTTGCTGAGCCGGGCTCCGAACCGCTCCGATACGTAGCCGAAGGCCACGCCGACGATCCACGACACGATGACGAAGCCGATGCTGTCGTCGATCTTGCCGCCGGTGCCGAAGTAGGTCGCCGCGCCCAGGAAGGCGGCCGGCGTGTAGGCCAGGAAGCGATGGCCGGCCATGAAGACCAGCACGAACGCCAGGACCGCGATCAGCACGATCAGCGCCGCGAGCCCGCCGCCGGCGTGGCCGACCGCGAACATCGTCAGTGCGGTCAGCAGCACCGCGGCGATCGCCGGCGGCAGCGTGCGTCCGATCGCGGCCGTGCCGCCGCCGGCGGCGAAGAAGGTCGCCCAGGCGACGAAGCCGATCCACGGAATCAGCTTGAGCGCCGGCAGGCCGATGCTCAGATACACCCACACCGCGACCAGCACGGCGATCGATACGGCCAGAGCAATCAAAGGTTTCATGTCAGCCTCTTGCGTTGAGGGATCAGGAGCCGCGCGAACCTGCGCAGCGTGCGGCTGCGCAGGCCCGTGCCGGTTCGCCGGTTACCAGACGTAGGCGTACTTGATGTTGAAGCTGTCGTTGACGCTGTGATTGCGGCCGTCGACCGAGGTCGAGTAGCGCAGCGTGATCGACTGGTTGTCGAAGGTGTGGAACATCAGGCCCGGGCCCGCGTCGACCACGTGCGCGCTCGGCGCGCCGTCGCGCGATTCGAGGTACTCCGCGTCGATCGCCAGGAACGGCTCCAGCCGCTTGGTCGCGCGCCAGCCGAAGCGGTTGTTGGTGTGCCAGACCATGCCCGGCCGCGCGCCGTCGTCGCGCCGCGTCTGGTAGACGATGCCGGCGTCGCCGGTCCAGCCGAACTTCTCGCCGATGCGCCAATCCCAGAAGAAGCTCGAGAGGTTCTTCCAGTTGGTGTCGCTGACGCGGTCGGTGCCGACCGGAATCTGCAGGAACGACTGGAAGCCGAGCGTCGCGTTGGCGCTGGGCTTGTACCAGATCGCGAAGCCGGTCAGCGGATCGCCGATGCCGCTGACGTGGCGGTCGCCGTCGGCGAGGCTGCGGTTGCGGATCGCCACTTCCGGCACGATCACTTCCCAGGCCACGCCGATGTTGCGGTTGGACTCCGGCGACCAGAAGCGCACGTACTTGGACATGCCGACGATGCGCTGGGCGCCCGAGCCGTCGATGCGGTCGCCGTCGCGATTGAAGAAGCGGTCGTCCTCCTGGACCATGCCGTACTGCACGAACACGTTGAACGGATCGAAATCGACCGGCAGGTCGTACTCGTGCGGGCCGATCACGTCGAAGGTGATCTGCGCGGCGGCATGGCCGGTGTGGACCAGCGCCAGCACGCAGGCGATGCGGACGGCCAGATGGCGGCGGGACGCGTGTGGCGTCCTTTGGATCGAACTCATGATTGTCCTCCCGGTTTTTTTTGTGTGCCGACGCTCTCGACGGCCCCGAGGGCGCGATCCGAACGTCGGCTTGTCTTGGTCGGCGAGCGGCACTCGAAGGCACCGTTCGGCTGACGCGCTGATAAGTGCAAGGTCCGTTCCACGCCGTGCCAGGTCCGTGCGTGGTGCGAAGCGGCGAATGGCAAGCACCTGATGCGTGTCCGGTTCGGTTCGCCATGTGGTGCGATGCCGCAGAGCTCGCGCGCTGCGACAGCAGCGACAGCGGCGACAGGTGTCGAGGGGTGCCTGCGACACCTGTCGCAGGCGGCAGAGGCTTCCGGCCGCGTCGAGGCGTCCTGCGCTGCCGCCGGCGCGGCGATCCGCTGCGCGCCGGAAGGATGCCGCAGCGCACCGCAGGGCGCGGCGCCGTTCCGGTACAGTGCGCCGCGCCGTCGGGGGGACGGCCGTCACGAGGCCGGGCAAGGGGCGGCCGCCGATGAAGACGATCCTGATGTTTCCGTACGCCCATCACCTCGGCGGCACGCAGCCGCTGATCGCGATCGGGCAGGCGTTGCGCGCGGCCGGCCATCGCGTCGTGTTCGCCGGGCGCGGCCAGTGCATGCGCTTCGTCGAGGCCGCCGGCTTCGACGCCGAGGATCTGATCGAGCTCGACTCGCGCCACGCGGTCGCGCATTTCAACCGCTCCAATCTCGACTACCACACGCCCGAAAGCGTCGCCGCGTTCGTCGACGCCGAGTGCGCGCTGATCGGACGCATCGCGCCCGATGCGGTGGTCGACCTGCACCGCCCGACGCTCGGCCTGTCCGCGCGCCTGACGCGCACGCCGCGCGCGGTGCTCTGCAACACCGTGCTGACGCGCTACTACCGCGGCGAGCGCCCGCTGCCCGAGTCGCATCCGCTGGCGGCCTGGGTCAGGCCGCTGCCGCAGCGCTGGCTGCGCCCGCTCAGCCACTGGGCCGAGCGCCAGCTGTTCCGCGCCTGGGCACGGCCGTACAACGCGTTCCTGCGCGTGCGCGGCCAGGCGCCGGTCGACTCGCTGCAGGACCTGTTCGAGGGCGATGCGACGATCCTGATGGACGTGCGCGAGCTGATGCCGATGGACGGCCTGCCGGCCCACGTGCACGCGGTCGGGCCACTGCTGCACGAATCGGCGGCCGCGCTGCCGGCGACGATCGGCGCCGGGATGGGGCGGCGGACGCTGTTCGTCTATCTGGGCTCCTACGGCGAGCAGTTCGCGCGCGTCGTCGGCTATCTGGCGCGTCTGTTCGGCGGCCGCGGCGGCTACCGGATCGTCGCGGCGACCGGCGGGCTCTACGGCTATGCCGGCGCGCCGCTGCCCGACAACGTCGTCGTGACCGACTACGTGCCGGCCAGCGCCGTGCTCGCCGACGGCTGCGCGGCGATGGTCACGCACGGCGGCCGCGGCTCGATCTATTCGGCGCTCGGCCACGGCGTGCCGCTGATCGGACTGCCGAACCAGGGCGAGCAGGAATGGAACCTCGCGGCGATCGAGCAGCTCGGCCTCGGTCGCCGGCTGTCGACGCGACACGACGGCTACGCGGTGTTCGCTGAGGCGGTGTCGGCGGTGATCGACGATGCCGGCTACCGCGAGCGCGCGGCGCGCTTCGCGCGGCTGCTGGCCGGCTACGACGGCGCGGCGACGGCGGCCCGCGTCATCGCGGCGCTCTGAGGTCCGGCGCGGCGGCGCCCGGCCGCGCGCGTCGCGCGACGGGACGACCGCGCGGCATGCGGCCGCGGTCATCGGCGCGCGGGCGCGGATGCGCTATCGTGTATCGCCCCGCGTTCCTCCCTCCGCGGGCTGTCTCCGATGGAGCGTTCGTGATCAAGTGGACCCTCATCGCCGCGTTTCTGGCCGCGGCGCTCTACGTGCATCTGCGCGGTCGCGTGCGCCACCGCCTGTCGCGGCAGATCACCGACCATTCGACCTTCATGGCGCCGATCAACGTCGTGATGTACGCGTTCTCGCGCGTGCCGACCACGCCGTTCGTCGATCCGGACCTGTTTCCGGAGCTCGCCCCGCTGCGCGCGCGCTGGCGCGAGATCCGCGACGAGGCGCTGCATCTGCGCGACCTGCAGAAGATCAAGGCCGCCGACGGCTACAACGACGTCGGCTTCAACTCGTTCTTCCGGCGCGGCTGGAAGCGCTTCTACCTGAAGTGGTACGACGAGGCGCATCCGTCGGCCAGCACGCTGTGCCCGGTCACGACGGCGCTGCTGCGCGAGATTCCGAGCGTCAAGGCCGCGATGTTCGCCGAGCTGCCGCCGGACGGCCACCTGCACCCGCACCGCGATCCGTTCGCCGGCTCGCTGCGGCTGCACATCGGCCTGCAGACGCCGAACGACGACGGCTGCTGGATCGAGGTCGACGGCACGCGCTACAGCTGGCGTGACGGTGAGAGCGTGATGTTCGACGAGACCTACATCCACTCGGCGAAGAACGAGACGCACGAGCAGCGCGTCATCCTGTTCTGCGACGTCGAGCGGCCGATGCGCTATCGCTGGGCGCAGGCGCTCAACCGCTGGGTCGGCCGCCATTTCGTCGCGGCCGCGGCCTCGCCGAACGAGACCGGCGACCGCACCGGCGCGCTCAATCGCGCGTTCGGCTCGTTCTATGCACTGCGTCTGCGCGCCAAGGAGCTGCGCAAGCGCAACAAGACGCTGTACTACGCGCTGAAATGGGGGCTGCTGCTGGCGCTGGTGGTGCTGATCATCCGGCTCTAGCCGCGATCGCGGCGCCGCGTCCGCGCGTCATCTGCGGTCCGGCGCCGGCGCGGCCGGCGCCGGACCGCAGCGCGCGTACTCCTCTCGTGTCAGCCTGCGATCGCCGTTGCGATCACAGGCGCTCAGGCGCCGCGCCAGATGCGGCGCGTGGACCGTGATCTCCGGCAGCGTGACGATGCCGTCGTGGTCGGCGTCGAGCGTGTCGTAGGGCAGAAGCGGCGGGTCGGGCGGGGGCGCCGGAGCGGCGGCCTGGGCCGTGGCGCAGGCGGCCAGGACCACCGCGCAGGCGAGGAAGTGGAAAGAGCGGGTCGACATCGTGAGTCTGTCCGGAGAGGACGTCGGGGCGCCGTGCAGGTACGGCGCCAACATGGATGCGTCGCCCGCGCGGAAATTCCGCGCCGCTGCACCGCGCTTCAGCGCCGGTTTCTTCCGGCGGCGACGCCGACCGGTTGACCGCCCGTCCCGCGGCTGGGACGCTGCGCGCGCCGGCTGCCGCCGGCGCGAGGGAGGCGGGACGCAATGGCGACACCGTGGCTGTCCTGGCATGCGCTGGCCGTGATCGGCGCGCTGCTGGTCTATGTCATGGTGACGCGCCTGCGCGGCGACCGGCGGCCTCCGGTCGCCGCGATCGCCTGGGTGCTCGCGCTGCTGCTCGCGCCGTACCTCGCCCTGCCGCTGTACCTGATCTTCGGCGGCCGCAAGCAGCGCCCCGCCACGCCGCGGCCGGCGCAGGCTGCAGCGGCCGACGAGCACTGGACCGCGGCCTATGCGCGCGGCTTCGGGCTGGCCGGTCCCGCAGCCGGTGCACTCCGCTTCCACGCCGACGGCGCGGCATCGATGCAGGCGCTGATCGCCTTGATCGGCAGCGCGCGCGCCACGCTGGACCTGGCGACGTTCGTGTTCGCGGCCGATGCCGACGGCGAGCGCGTCGCCGCGGCGCTGATCGACCGGCACCGCGCCGGCGTGCGCGTCCGCGTGCTGATCGACGGTGCCGGTCTGCTGCTGGCGCGGCGCGGCATCGTCGCGCAGCTGCGCCGCGCCGGCGTTGAGGTACGCGTGTTCCAGCCGCCGTGGGTGCTGCGCATCGGCCAGGCGCGCAACCTGCGCAACCACCGCAAATGGACGATCGCCGACGGCGCGCGCGTCTGGATGGGCGGGCGCAACCTGGCCGCGGAGTATTTCTCGAGCGATCGCGGCGGCCCCCCGTGGACCGATCTGAGCTTCGAGCTCGACGGCGCGATCGGCGCGGTCGTCGCACAGCAGTGCGCGCGCGACTGGGTCCGTGGAGACGCTGCGACACGACGCGCGATCGATGCCGGCACCGGCGCGCCCGCGTCGATCACGCCGGTCGATGCGAGCGTACCGGCGACCGGCGACGACGGGCTGCTGTTCGTGCCGAGCGGCCCCGACCAGGCCGAGGACACCGTGCTGGCGCTGCTCGACGCGGCCTGCGCGCGTGCACGCGAGCGGATCGTCGCGGTGACGCCGTACTTCGTTCCCGATGCGGGCCTGCTGCAGGCGCTGCGGCTGGCCTGCCTGCGCGGCGTGACGCTCGACCTGGTCGTGCCGGCGCGGTCCAATCACCGCATCGCCGATCTGGCGCGCAGCCGCGCGCTGCGCAGCCTGGCCGCGGCCGGCGCGCGCATCCATCTGACCGCCGGCATGGTGCACGCCAAGGCGATCGTCTTCGACGACGCGCTCGGGCTGGCCGGCTCGGTCAATCTCGATACGCGCAGCCTGCTGCTGAACTACGAGTCGATGCTGCTGTTCCGCTCGGCCGCGCCGATCGCCTGGCTGTCGGACTGGATCCTCGCGCAGGCCACGGCGGCACAGCCATACGTCGCGGTCGAGCCCTCGCTCGCACGCGACGTCGGCGAGGGGCTGCTGCTGGCGCTGACGTTCGAGGTCTGAGGCGGGCACCGGTCGCCCGGGCCAGGTCCGTGCGTGTTGTCGGGAGCTGCGCCCGGTCGTGACGGACGGCGGAGCCCCGGCGCCGGCACCCGCAGCGGCGCTGCCGCAGCCGTGTCCCGGGGACGCGCCGGCGGTTTGCAAAGGCGTCGGCCAGTCGCTGTAATGGCGCGCCCGGACCGGCCCCAGCGGCCGCGTCGCGCCGTCCTTTTCCCGGAATTTCCCGCAGGAGTGTTGCATGTCCATCGTCCGCATGAGCGATCTCGACCTGTCCGGCAAGCGTGTGCTGATCCGTCAGGATCTGAACGTGCCGGTCGAGGACGGCCGCATCACCTCCGAGCAGCGCATCACGGCCTCGCTGCCGACCCTGCGCCTGGCGCTGGAGCGCGGCGCGGCGGTGCTGGTGATGTCGCATCTGGGGCGGCCGAAGGAAGGCCAGTGGAGCGCGGAGGATTCGCTGGCGCCGGTCGCCGTGCGGCTCGGCGAGCTGCTCGGCCGCGAGGTCCCGCTGGTCCGCGACTGGGTCGACGGCGTCGACGTCGCGCCGGGCGACATCGTGCTGCTCGAGAACTGCCGCATGAACGTCGGCGAGGCCAAGGACGATGAGACGCTGGCGCGGCGCTACGCGGCGCTGTGCGACGTGTTCGTGATGGACGCGTTCGGCACCGCGCATCGCGCGCAGGCGTCCACGCACGGGGTGATCCGCTACGCCAAGGTCGCGGCCGGCGGCCCGCTGCTGATGGCCGAGCTCGATGCGCTGGCCAAGGCGCTCGAGCAGCCGGCGCGGCCGCTGCTGGCGATCGTCGCCGGCTCCAAGGTCTCGACCAAGCTGACCCTGCTCGAGAATCTGCTCGGCAAGGTCGACCAGCTGATCGTCGGCGGCGGCATCGCCAATACGTTCCTGGCGGCGGCCGGCCACGCGGTCGGCAAGTCGCTGTACGAGCCGGATCTGATCGGGACCGCGCAGCGCATCGTCGCGGCCGCCGCGGCGCGCGGCACCGCGATTCCGCTGCCGGTCGACGTCGTCGTCGCGCCGCGTTTCGCCGCCGATGCGCCGGCCACCGTCAAGCCGATCGAGGCGATCGCCGAGGACGACATGGTGCTCGACATCGGTCCGCAGACCGCCGCGCGCTACGCGGCGCTGATCGCCGCGGCCGGCACCGTGGTCTGGAACGGGCCGGTCGGCGTGTTCGAGTTCGACGCGTTCGGCGACGGCACGCGCACGCTGGCGCGCGCGATCGCCGATTCGGCGGCGTTCTCGATCGCCGGCGGCGGCGACACGCTGGCCGCGGTCGACAAGTACGGCATCGCCGATCGCGTGTCCTACATCTCGACCGGCGGCGGCGCGTTTCTCGAGTTCCTCGAGGGCAAGACGCTGCCGGCCGTCGCCGCGCTGCTCGAGCGCGGTGACTGATCCCGTTCGGCACGGCCGCGGCGCGGCCGTCGATCCGGCCCTGGTGCTGTTCGACCTCGACGGCACCCTGGTCGATTCGGAGCCCGGTATCGCCGCGTCGGCCGCCTATGCGCTGGCGCGGTTCGGCCTGCCGGCACCGACGCGCCAGGCGCTGCGCGCCTGGATCGGGCCGCCGCTGCGCGAGAGTTTCGCGGCGGTCTTCGGCGCCGGCGATCCGCGCGTCGAGGCCGCCGTCGCGGCCTATCGCGAGCGCTACGTCGCGACGGGCTGGCGCGAGCTCAGCGTCTATCCGGGCATCGCCGAGACGATCGCCGCCCTGCGTGCAGGCGGCAGCCGCCTGGCCGTGGTCACGACCAAGATCGAGGATCAGGCACGCCGCATCGTCGCGCATCTGCCGTTCGGCGCGGCGTTCGAGGCCGTCTACGGCGCACCGCCCGGCACGATCAGCGGCGACAAGTCGGCGCGGATCGCGCGCGCGCTCGAGGACTTCGGCGTCGCCGCCGGCGCCTGCGCGATGGTCGGCGACCGTCACTTCGACATGCTCGGCGCCCGTGCCAACGCGGTCCGCGCGATCGGCGCGGCCTGGGGCTTCGGCAGCGTCGAGGAACTGCGCGAGGCCGGTGCCGACGCGATCGCGGCGCATCCGGACCAGCTGCTGCCGCTGCTGACACAGCCGCGCGCCGCATGAGCCCGATCGTGCGCGCGCTGCTCGACCGGCCGTGGCTGCCGGTGGCGCTGTTGCTGCTGCCGGCCGTGTTCGCGCTGCCGCCGCTGCCGATCGACGAGACGCGCTATCTGACCGTCGCCTGGGAGATGCGCCAGAGCGGCGACTTCCTGGTGCCGCATCTGAACGGCGAGCTCTACGCGCAGAAGCCGCCGCTGCTGTTCTGGCTGATCAATGCCGGATGGTCGGCGACCGGCGTCGAAGGCTGGACCGGACGCGCGCTGGCGCTGGCGTGTTCGCTGCTCGGCCTGGCGCTGATCCGGCGCATCGTGCTGCGCCTCGGCGAATCGGAGGTCGCGGCGCGCAATGCGATGTGGGTCATGGCCGGCATCGCCTGGTTCGCGCTGTTCTCGACCGCGATCATGTTCGACGTGCTGCTCGCCGCCTGCGTACTGGTCGCGCTGCTCGGCGTGATCGATCTGGCCGACGGCCGGATCGGGCGCGGCGTGCTGGTCACCGGATTCGGCATCGGTCTCGGCGTACTCGCGAAGGGGCCGGTCGCCCTGCTCGACATCGTGTTCGCCGCGGCGAGCGCGCCGCTGTGGAGCGCGGCCGCGCGCAGCCGTCCGGGCCGTTACTACGGCGCGTTCGCGCTCGCGATCGGTCTCGGCGCGGCGATCGCGCTGGCCTGGGCGGTACCGGCCGCGCTGCGTGGCGGCGAGGCCTATGCCGACGCGATCTTCCTGAAACAGACCTTCGGACGCGTGACCGAGAGCTTCGCGCATCGGCGGCCGGGCTGGTGGTACGCGCTGATCCTGCCGCCGATGCTGCTGCCGTGGCCGCTGGTGCTGCGCGGGCGCTGGGCCGAGTGCCGGCAGGCGCTGGCACGGCCGGCGGTGCGGCTCGGCCTGATCTGGTCGCTGGCGACGGTGCTGGCGTTCTCGTTCGTCAGCGGCAAGCAGGGCCACTACCTGCTGCCGGTGCTGCCGGGTTTCGCGATCGCGTTCGGCGTCGCGCTCGCGCACGGCTGGCTGCGCGTGCGCGTCGGCCTGCTCGCGGTCGGCATCGTCGTCGCCGGCCTGCTGTTCGCGGCGCTGCCGGCCTGGGGCGGCACACGCGCGCATCTGCTCTGGCTGCGTGCGATCTGGCCGGGCTGGGGCATCGCCGTCGCGATCGCCGGTGCGGGCCTGTGGTGCGCGCGCGCACGTCTGCGCGAGGCGGCCGTCCCGGCGCTGGCGATGCTCGGCCTGGTGCTGGTGTTCAAGCTGGCGATCGTGCAGGGCACCGGCAGCCACTACGATCCGCGCGCGATCGCGGCCGAGGTGCGCGCGCTGCAGGACCGCGGCGCGCCGCTGATGCAGATCGGCTGGCATCACGGCGTCTACGGCTTCGCCGGCCGGCTCGGCGCGCCGGTGCCGTTCGTGCTCGACCTCGACGCCCTGCGCGCCTGGGCGGCCGCGCACCCGGACGGCTACGTGATCGCGCTCGAACAGCGCTTCGACTTCCGCGCCGAGCCGGCGTTCCGGACCGCGTTCCGTGGCGGCAACGCGGCGATCTGGCGCGTGGCCGACCTGAGCGCCGACGGCTTCGCGCTCGAGAACGGTGCGAGCGGCGCAGCCGAAGCGCCGCCGGCCGACGACGACTAGCCGCGAACGCCGCCGGCATCGCGGCCGCCGGGCGGGGCTGGCGATGCCGTCCGGCGCGACCGGCTCGAACATGGCACGATGGCGCTTTCCCGACCGCCTGTCAGGGCCCGCGATGATGCTCCGATCCTTCTGTGTGTTGCTGACCTGTCTGGCCGCTGCGGCCGTGGCCGATGCCGCGCCGGCGCGCCGCGCCGATCCGGCCTATCTGGCGAGCATCGTCGACGACGAGGCCGATCCGCTGCCGCGCGGCCTCTCCGCGCGCGAGCGCGCGATCTGGCAGCCGCCGCAGTGGCCGTCCGCGCCGCTGGCGCCGCCGGCCGGCCCGGTGCGTGCGCAGGCCGAGTACGAGGCCAATCACGGCCTGATGATCCGCTGGGGCGCCTACAACGCGCTGCACACCTCGATGGTCGTGCCGATCACGACGGCCGATCCGCCGTCGGACGTGTGGGTCGTGGTCTCCGGCGCGAGCCAGGAAACCTCGGCGCGCGACGTGCTCGCCGGTGGCGGCGCCGACATGGACCACGTCCACTTCGTCACCACGGCGTCGGACAGCGTCTGGATCCGCGACTACGGTCCGCGCTTCATCGACGACGCCGGCCGCCGCGCGATCTCCGACCACACCTACAACCGCCCGCGTCCGAACGACGACCGCGTGCCGCAGGCGATCGCCGCGCAGTGGAACGAGACGCTCTACGACCTGCCGCTGACGCACGGCGGCGGCAACTTCCATCTGTTCCGCAACCGCGATGCGTTCATGACGCGGCTGATCGCCAACGAGAATCCCGGCGTCGGCGAGCAGCAGATCAAGGACTATTACGCGGCCTATCAGGGCTTGAACCTCACGCTGACCGATCCGTTCCCGTCGAGCTACGACAGCACGCAGCACATCGACATGTGGATGCTGCCGCTGGCCGACGGCAAGGTCATGATCGGCGAGTACGCGGCCGGCGAGGGCGGCGGCGTGCCCAAGACCGTCACCGACGCGACCGCGACGGCGATGCAGGATCGCGGCTACACGGTCTACCGCACGCCGGGCTGGCGCGCCGGCGGCGCGCATTACACCTACACCAACTCGGTGATCATGAATCGCCTGGTGCTGGTCTGCCAGTTCAACGGCTACGCGGCGCAGAACGCCCAGGCCGTGGCGACGTTCCAGTCCGCGCTGCCCGATCACGAGATCGTACCGGTCGACTGCAGTTCGATCATCGGCCTGTCCGGCGCGATCCACTGCATCGTCATGCACGTGCCGGATCTGCTGTTCCGCGCCGATCACGATTGAGCGCGAGGCGCGTCGCGGCGGCGTCGCCAGCGAGACGCGAGGTGCGAGGCGCTCGAGCGACCGCCGCGCCGCTGCATCCGCTCGCGGCGGTGCCGCGTACCGTGACCGCACGTGCCGCGATCGCCGGGTAGGGTGTCGCCGGCGCCGGTCCGTTGCATCGCCGGTCTGGGGAGTATTCGACGATGAAGAACGGCATCCTGTCCTGTCTGCTGGTCGGCATCGCCGTTGCGGCGACCGCTCACGCCGCGCCGGCGCGCCGCGCCGATCCGGCCTATCTGGCGAGGATCGTCGACGAGGAGGCCAACCCGCTGCCGCGTACGCGCGCCGCGCATGAACGGCGTGCCGCGGCGCGGCCGCCGCTGGCCCTATCCGGCGTGCCGACGGGAGCGCCGCCGGGGCCGGTGCGCGCCCAGACCGAGTACGAGGCCAACCAGGGTTTGATGATCCGCTGGGGCGCGATGAACAGCGTGCATACCGCGATGGTCGTGCCGATCACGACGGCCGATCCGCCGTCGGACGTGTGGATCGTCGTCTCGGGTCCCGGCCAGGAGGCCTCGGCGCGCTCGGTGCTGACCGGTGCCGGCGCCGACCCGGCGCGGCTGCACTTCATCACCGCCGAGTCCGACAGCGCCTGGATCCGCGATTACGGTCCACGCTTCATCGACGACGCCGGCCGCCGTTCGATCTCCGACCACGTCTACAACTACGCGGCCGGCCGGCCCAACGACGACCGCGTGCCGCAGGCGGTCGCCGCGCAGTGGAGCGAGGCGATCTACGATCTGCCGCTCTACCACGGCGGCGGCAACTTCCATCTGTTCCGCAACCGCGAGGCGTTCATGACGCGGCTGATCGTCGCAGACAATCCCGGCCTCAGCGAACAGCAGATCAAGGACACCTACCTGCTGCATCAGGGACTGGACGTCACGCTGACCGATCCGTTCCCGTCCTGGTACGACGGCACCCAGCACATCGACATGTGGATGCTGCCGCTGGCCGACGACAAGGTGCTGATCGGCCAGTACGGGCCGAACGAGGGCGGCGGCGTGCCCAAGACCGTCACCGATGCCACGGCGGCGCTGATGCAGTCGCGCGGCTATACGGTCTACCGCACGGCCGGCTGGAACAGCGGCGGCACGCACTACACTTATACCAACTCGGTGATCATGAACCGGCTGGTGCTGGTCTGCCAGTTCAACGGCTATCCGGCCGAGAACGCCGCCGCCATCGAGACGTTCGAGTCGGCGCTGCCCGAGCACGAGATCGTGCCGGTCGACTGCAGCGGCATCATCGGGCTGGCCGGTGCGATCCACTGCATCGTCATGCACGTGCCGGATCTGGTCTTCCGCAACGACTACGACTGACCCGACGCTGCGCGCCGCCGGTGGCCGCGAGGGCGCGCCGACCGCCCGCGCCCGTGTTGCCGGCCACGCGGCCCCGGGCTTCACGTCGGGCCGGCTGCGTGTCCGACGCTGCGCTCGAGCCGAGGCCATCGATGCATGGCCGGCCGCGCTGCCGGGCACGGAAACGGCGCCGAGCCGTGCGGTGCGGTGACTGCGATCAGGCCGCGATCGGCCGACGCCGGCGCGGCGCCTCAGTCCAGCGGGGCCGGCTCACTCTCGCTGGCGCGCTGCGGCGCGCCGGGCCAGCGCACGAACAGCTCCAGCCCCCAGCCGCGCTCGGTCAGGCCGCGGCGTACGCGCGGCGTCGCCTGGCCGGCGATCAGCACGGTCTTGTCGCGCACACGGAAGTCCGGGCGATCGAAGAAGGTCTCGACCTCCGGCGTCCAGCTCAGATAGTCGACCGGCAGCGGCAGCAGCAGGCTGCCGTCGGCGCGCTGCCAGGCGAGTCCGGCGCCGATCGTCAGCAGCCGCCCGCGTCCGGCGTCGATCGTGGGGTCGGCGGCCAGCAGGCGCAGCGCGTTGACGACGAAGCGCGCCTCGAGTTCGGAGCGCGCGGTCATCGCGAGCTCGAGCAGCGCGTCGCCGCCGGCGACCGGCCGCAGCGCGGCCAGCGATTCGAGCATGCGGCCGTGGAACGTCGGCGTGAACGCGCCGCGACGCAGGAACTGGCGCACCAGCAGGTCGTCGGCGCACCAGGCACCGAAGCGCTCCTCGTTGCGTGCGCGCAGTGCGTCGCCGTCGAGCGACCAGACCGCCGTGTCGATCTGCATCGTCGTCGCGATCGCGGCGGTGCCGCCGATGCCGCCGAGCAGGGCGCCGGCCGACAGGCGGCCGCCGACGCCGGCCCAGGCCAGGCGGTCGAGCTGGTCGTGCAGATACGGGTTGGACGTGTACGGGTCGACGCCGAGCTGGCGCGCAATCTCGCGCTTGGCCTGGCCGTACTCGACCTGGCGCTTGAGTTCGCGGCCGGCCTCGGCGCCGGCGCCGCCGTACCAGGCGCGCTCGCGGCGTTCGCCGCGCGCCGGGCGCGCATCGGTCATCGGGCCGTCGGCGGCCGGATACTTCTCGCCGGCGGTGCCCCATTCGCGCGCGACCCGGTCCGACAGCGACTGCGCCTGCCGTCCGAGCTTGACGAACGGCGCGGCGAAGAAGCGCGCGACGCCGGCCGGCAGGCCGCGCAGCGTCTCGATCGGGTGCAGCACCACGTTGCCGACCGCGCGCGCGGTGCCGCCGAGCGTGCCGCCGGCCGTGCGCGTGAACGCCTCCGAGCGCGTCAGTCGGTCGAGTGCGAACAGCACCGGCAGTTCGTCCTCGCGCTCGGCGAGGATTTCCACGCTTTGCGCCTGCAGCGGACCGGCCGGCGTGTCGAGCGTGAAGTGCGCCATGTAGCCGCGGATCTCCACGTGCGAATCGACCGTGAAACCGGGGCCGCTCAGCCGCTCCGGCGGCACCAGCGTGGCGGCCTCGAGCACCGGCTCCTCGTCGTAGCGCGGCGCCTCGCCGGCGTGCGCGGTCGCCGCCGCCCATAGGCAGGCCAGCGCCGCGGCGCGGCACAGGACGGCGATCAGAAACGGGCGGCGGAGCATCGGCATGGTGGGCGCATCATCGCAGGGCCGGCGCTGCCGGCCCGCTGAACGCACGATCCCGGTGCGGGTTCGGCGTCTACTGCTCGGTGTACGCGCCGTAGCGGCGCAGGCGCTGGTAGCGGTTCTCGAGCAGGGTGTCGGTGTCGACCGCGCCGAGCGCGTCGAGCTCGTTCAGCAGCACGGCCTTAAGTCGCACCGCCATCGCGCGCGGGCTGCGGTGCGCGCCACCGAGCGGTTCACGCACGACCTTGTCGATCAGGCCGAGCTCGAGCAGGCGCGGCGCGGTCAGGCCGAGCGCCTCGGCGGCGTCGCGGGCCTTCTCGGCGCTCTTCCAGAGGATCGAGGCGCAGCCTTCGGGCGAGATCACCGAATAGGTCGAATACTGCAGCATCAGCGTGCGGTCGCCGACGCCGATCGCCAGCGCGCCGCCGGAGCCGCCCTCGCCGATCACCGTGCAGACGATCGGCACGCGCAGCTCGGCCATTTCGAGCAGATTGCGCGCGATCGCCTCGCTCTGGCCGCGCTCCTCGGCACCGACGCCCGGATACGCGCCGGGCGTGTCGATGAAGGTCAGGATCGGCAGATGGAAGCGTTCGGCCAGCTTCATCAGCCGCAGCGCCTTACGATAGCCCTCCGGGCGCGGCATGCCGAAGTTGCGGCGCACTTTGGTCTTGGTGTCGCGGCCCTTCTGGTGGCCGATCACGACGACGCTGCGGCCGTCGATGCGGCCGAGGCCGCCGACGATCGCCGCATCGTCGGCATAGGCGCGGTCGCCGGCGAGCTCGTGGAATTCCTCGCAGATCACGCCGACGTAGTCGAGCGTGTACGGACGCGCCGGATGGCGCGCCAGCTGGGCGATCTGCCAGGAGGTCAGGCCCTTGAAGATCTCGTGCGTCTTGAGCTTGAGCTTGTCCTGCAGACGCCTGATTTCCTCGTCGATGTTGAACGCCTGTCCCTGGCTGGCGTGGCGAAGCTCGTGGATCTTCGCGTCCAGCTCGGCAATGGGTTGTTCGAAATCGAGGAAATTCGGGTTCATTCGACGCTGTTCGAGCGAAAAGATCCGCAGTATAGCCCGATCGGCTCGAGCGGTCGCCGGCCGTCGGTCAGGCCGGTCACCGGCCTCAGCCGAGCACGAGCTGGGTCGCGAGCACGCCGTCGATCGCCTGCAGCGCGCGCTGCAGCTCGGGGCCCGCGCGCACGCGCCACGGCGCGCCGAGCTCGACGTCGCCCTGGCCGAGCGCGGTGCTGACGGTCAGCCGCACCGGCGTGGTGCCGCCGCGGTACGGATCGAGCGCGGCGCGCAGCCGCGGCACGAAATCGCGGCCGATGCCGTTCAGCCGGACCTGGACCAGGCGCACCTGCGCCTCGCAGGCCGAGGCGATCGTCGAGACGCGCTGCACGCGGATCTGGTAGCCGCCGCTGAAGTCGTCGACCGACAGGCCGCCCTCGAACACCAGGATCGCGTCGCGCGTCAGCAGGGCGCCGTACTGGACCAGCACCTCGCTCCACAGGCTGGCGGTGAACCGGCCGGAGTGGTCCTCGACCTCGACGAAGGCGCGGCTGTCGCCGGCCTTGCGGATGCCGACCACCGATCCGGCCAGCACGAACGGCTGGTCGTTGAAGCGCCCGCGCCGTTCGCCCGGCGCCGGCGGCTTGTAGTGCTTGTCGATGTCGCCGATCGCGCAGGTGGTGATCTTCGCGAGCAGGTCGCGCCAGGCATCGGTCGGATGGCCGGACAGGTAGTGGCCGAGCGTCTCGCGCTCGCCGGCGAGCTTCTGTTCGAGCGGCCAGTCGTCGACCTCGACGCGCTCGACCGGCGCGGCCACGGCCGGCCCGGCCGAGCCGAAAATGTCGCCCTGGCCGTGCTCGATGTCGCGCGCGTGCTGCTCGGCCGCGCGGATCGCCTCGGGCAGCTGCGCCATCAGGCTGGCGCGGTTGGCCGCCAGCGCGTCCATCGAGCCGGACAGGATCAGCGCCTCGAACACGCGCTTGTTGATCTTCTGCGGGTCGACGCGCCGGCAGAACGCGGCCAGATCGGTGAACGGGCCGCCGCGGTCGCGCGCCTCGACGATGTTCTCGACCGCGCCGCGGCCGACGCCCTTGACCGCGCCCAGACCGTAGCGGATTGTCTTGTCGTCGGCGGCCTCGAACATGTAGCGCGAGGCGTTGACGTCGGGCGGCTGCACGGTCAGGCCGATCGCGCGCGCCTCGTCGAGGAAGGTCACGACCTTGTCGGTGTTGTCCATGTCCGAGGACAGCACCGCGGCCATGAACTCGGCCGGGTAATGCGTCTTGAGCCACGCGGTCTGGTACGAGACCAGCGCATAGGCGGCCGCGTGCGACTTGTTGAAGCCGTAGCCGGCGAACTTCTCCATCAGGTCGAAGATCGCGTCGGCCTTGGCCTCGCCGATGCCGTCCTGAGCGGCACCCTCGCGGAAGATCGCGCGGTGCTTGGCCATCTCCTCGGCCTTCTTCTTGCCCATCGCGCGGCGCAGCAGGTCGGCGCCGCCGAGCGAGTAATGGCCCACGATCTGGGCCATCTGCATGACCTGTTCCTGGTAGACCATGATGCCGTAGGTCTCGCGCAGGATCGGCTCGACGCGCGCGTCGGGATAGTCGATGTCCTCGCGCCCGTGCTTGCGGTTGCAGAAGCTCGGGATCAGCTCCATCGGGCCCGGCCGGTACAGCGAGACCAGCGCGATCAGGTCCTCGAAGCGGTCGGGCTTGGCGTCCTTGAGCAGGCTCTGCATGCCGCGCGACTCGAACTGGAACACCGCGACCGTGTCGCCGCGCGCGAACAGCGCGTAGCTGGCCGCGTCGTCGAGCGGTAGCGTCGTGATGTCCAGCGGCGCCTCGCCGGTGGCCGCGCGGCGCTGATTGATCGCCTTGACCGCCCAGTCGATGATCGTCAGCGTGCGCAGGCCGAGGAAGTCGAACTTGACCAGGCCGATCGCCTCGACGTCGTCCTTGTCGAACTGCGTGACCACGCCGGCGCCGCCGTCCTCGCAGTACAGCGGCGCGAAGTCGGTCAGCGGACCGGGCGCGATCACGACGCCGCCGGCGTGCTTGCCGGCGTTGCGGGTCAGGTCCTCGAGCTTGAGCGCCAGGTCGACCAGCTCGCGGACCTCCTCGTCCTCGGCGTACTGCGCGCAGAAGTCGGCGACGACCCGCTCGGGCTCGGCGCGCGACTTCTCGGTGCGGCCGAGCGCGTCCTCGAGCGAGAGGTCGAGCGGCCGCGGCGGGATGAGTTTTGCGATGCGGTCGACCTGGCCGTACGGCATGCCGAGCACGCGGCCGGTGTCGCGCAGCACCGCCTTGGCCGCCATCGTGCCGTAGGTGATGATCTGGCTGACGCGGTCGCGGCCGTACTTGCGCGCGACGTAGTCGATGACCTCGTCGCGGCGGTCCATGCAGAAGTCGACGTCGAAGTCCGGCATCGACACGCGTTCGGGATTGAGGAAGCGCTCGAACAGCAGGCCGTAGCGCAGCGGATCCAGATCGGTGATGCCGAGCGCATAGGCGACCAGCGAACCGGCGCCCGAGCCGCGGCCCGGACCGACCGGGATGTCGTGGTCCTTGGCCCAGTTGATGAAGTCCGCGACGATCAGGAAGTAGCCGGGGAAGCCCATCTGGACGATGACGTCGACCTCGCGCTCCAGGCGCGCCGCGTAGTCGGCCTCCTCGAAGCCCGGCGCCGGCGGCTGCTTGGCCAGGCGCGCGGCCAGGCCGCGCCGCGCCTGCGAGCGGATCCACGAATCGAGCGTCTCGTCGGACGGCACCGGGAACGCCGGCAGGTAGTAGGTGCCGAACGAGAGCTGCAGATTGCAGCGCCGCGCCAGCTCCACGGTGTTCTCGAGCGCGCCGGGCAGGTCGGCGAACAGCGCGGCCATCTCCTCGGGCGGCTTGAGGTACTGCTCGGCCGAGTACTCGCGCGGCCGCTTCGGATCGGCCAGCACGCGGCCGCCGTGGATGCACACGCGCGCCTCGTGCGCCTCGAAATCCTCGCGTTCGAGGAAGCGCACGTCGTTGCTGGCGACCACCGGCACGTCCAGGCGTGCGGCCAGCTCGATCGCGCCGGCGATGAAGTCGTCCTCGCCGCTGCGCTGCGTGCGCGTCGCTTCCAGATAGAGGCGGCCCGGAAACGCGCGGCGCAGGTCGGCCAGGCAGGCCGCCGCGGCGGCGTCGTTGCCGGCCAGCAGATGGCGGCCGATCGCGCTGTCGCGGCCGGCCAGTGCGATCAGGCCCTGGTTGGCCTGCTCGAGCCAGTCGGCCTCGACCACGGCCAGGTCGCCGTGGCGGCCGTCGGCCCAGGCGCGCGAGACCAGGCGCGAGAGATTCAGATAGCCGTTGCGGTCGCGGCACAGCACGGTCAGCCGGCTCGGCCGCGCGCGGTCGGCCGGGTCGGCCAGCCACAGATCGCTGCCGGCGACCGGCTTGATGCCGGCGCGTTCGGCGGCCTGCTGGAACTTGACCAGCGCGAACAGGTTGACCTGGTCGGTCAGCGCGACGGCCGGCATGCCGAGTTTCGCGCAGGCCTGGACCAGATCGCCGATGCGAACGGTCGAGTCGACCAGCGAGTACTCGCTGTGGACATGCAGGTGGACGAATCGGGAGGACATGCGGCGGGCCGGGATCCGGTCCGCCAGCGTAGCGGCCGGACCCCGTGCCAACAAGCTTGCAATTCGCCGCGGACCGCGGACGGGGCAGCCGGCGCGCGCGGCGGCGTCCGGCCGCGGTCCGGCGCGGCGCTACAGCAGGGCCGGCGCGATCAGCCGGCGCACCGGCGCGAAGCTGGTGCGGTGGATCGGGCAGGGGCCCAGCCGCTCCAGCGCGTCGAGGTGCTCGGGCGTCGGATAGCCCTTGTGGCGCGCGAAGCCGTAGCCCGGATGGACCGCGTCCCAGTCGCGCATCAGCCGGTCGCGCTCGGTCTTGGCGAGGATCGAAGCCGCGCTGATCGCCGGTTCCGACGCGTCGCCGCCGATCACCGCGCGGCCCGGGCACGGCAGATCCTTCGGCAGATGGTTGCCGTCGATCAGGGCCAGCAGCGGCGCCGGCGTCAGCATCGCCAGCGCGCGCGTCATGCCGGCCAGCGTCGCGCGCAGGATGTTGATGCGGTCGATCTCGAGCGGATCGACGACGCAGACCGCGAACGCCAGCGCGCGCGCGCGGATCAGCACGGCCAGCGACTCGCGGACCGGTTCGGCCAGCACCTTGGAATCGTCGAGGCCGTCGATCGGCCGGGCCGGATCCAGGATCACCGCGGCGGTCACGACCGGACCGGCCAGCGGCCCGCGGCCGGCTTCGTCGACGCCGGCGATCAGCAGCAGTCCTTCGGGCGTCATTCGTCGCGCAGCACGTCGAGGCGGTTGAACAGGTAGTCGTGATAGGAAGCCAGAATCCGCGTGTCGGCGCAATCCAGGTAGCGCCCCTTGCAGCGTTCGCGCAGCAGCGAATTGGCCTGGTAGAACGCGTTGCGCGGCACGCCGGCGCTTTCGAGCAGCAGCGAGCCCAGGTAGACGATGTCGGTCACGGTATCGTCGGCGCGCAGCGGGATCGGGTAGTTGGTCTTGAGCATGAAGTAGGTGACCAGGCTGCTGTTGGGGCCGGCGCCGCGCGGCAGCTTCTTCGGAATCGCCTGGATCGCGCCGTCGAACGAGGGCTGGTGGTCGCCGAAGTGCAGCAGCACGGTCGGCTGGCGGCGGTCCAGCACGAAGCGCTCGAGCTCGGCGAGCACGGCGTCGGACTGGCGCAGGCGCTCGAGGTAGTTGCCGATGTTGAGGTTCAGCCATTCGTCGAGCTTGCGCGGCGCGAACGCGCCCGGAAACAGCGGCTGGTCGAACGGCGCCGGCAGCAGCGCCAGCGGCGTCATGTGCGGGCCGTGCTGGTGCAGCGTCAGCATGAAGACGAACAGCGGGCGGTCCGGATGGTCGGCCTTCTCCTTCGCGTAGACCTGGCGGAACACCGCCAGCAGGTCCTGGTCGGTGCTCTCCCAGCCGAGCCCGTAGTCGCTGCCGTCGTGGAACGCGTCGAAGCCGTACAGCGCGTAGGCGTTGCGCGCGTTGAGGAAGTCGCCGGTGACCGGATAGATCGCCACGGTCCGGTAGCCGGCCGCCGCGAACGCGCGCGGCAGCGTGTAGGACACGCGCGGCGCGAGGTTGTACGGCGCGTACAGGCCGGCATTGCCGAACAGCTTGTCGGCCAGGCCGGTCAGGAACGCGAATTCGCTGGTCCAGGTGCCGCCGCCGAAGGTGTGCACGTTGAGCAGGCCGCCGGCGCGCGTGCGGCGGTCGCGTTCGAACATCCGGTAGCGGCAGGCCGGCACCGTGCACAGGCGCAGGATGCGCGGATCGAACGTGCTCTCCTCGAGCACCGCGACCACGTCCGGCTTCTGCGCCGGCGCGCGCAGCGGGCGGTCCAGCCGCCAGTCGACGCTGCGGTCGACGCCGGCCGGGATCGTCGGCTCGGCGATCTGGGTGTCGTTGAACGAGGTGAAGAAATTCGTGATGAAGCTGCGGTCGTTGATCGTCACCCACATCGGCTTGTTGAACACCGAGCGGAACGGGCCTTCGGGCATCGTGCAGGCGGCCAGCAGCACCAGCGCGGCCAGCGTGCCGACCAGCCTCGCGCCGTGCCGCTCGCCGCGCGGTCGGCCCGGCATCAGGCCGTCGCGCTCGGCCAGCAGAGCCAGCGCCGGCAGCAGCGGCAGCGCGATCACGGCGACGATCGAGGCGGCCAGCAGCGGCGGATAGCGCGCAACGACCTCGATCGTCTCGCGGTTGACGAAGTACTTGAGGTCCGGCGCCAGCAGCGGCGTCGTCAGATAGGCGAACTTCAATGTGCCGGCCAGGCTGATCGCGCCGAACACCAGGCCGGCCGTCAGCAGCGAGAACGCGACGCGACCGGTCGCCAGCAGCAGCGCCGCGGCGAAGGTCAGCAGCAGGCAGGCCGCGAACAGCTTGTCGGCCGGGCCGTTCTCGGTCAGCGGGCCGAGGATCAGGGCGGCGCCGAACACCGCCACGGCGACGCAGCGCCAGATCCACGAGCGGCGTCGGCCCGGAACGATCGGCGGCTGGCCTGTCTTCAACGTGACTGTCTTCGAATGGTCACAATGGCGGGCGCGCATCCTGAAGCGGACGCGCCGACCCGTCAATGCGCATTGCGGCAGACCGGACCGGCGAGCTACCCGCCGACCAGTTCGGCGATCGCAGCGGCGGCGTCGTGGTCCGGATCGCCGATCAGCGCGCGATGGATGCGCGAGTAGGCCTCGCGCAGCTCCGGCGTCAGGCCCGGCGCGAGCAGCCACGGCCGCAGCGACGCGGCCAGGGCCTCGGGCGTGCAGTCGTCCTGCATCAGCTCGGGCACCAGGTCGCGACCGGCCAGGTGGTTCGGCAGCGAGTAGCGCTCGACCTTGAGCAGGCCCAGCCCCTTGACCAGGCGGTACGTCCACGGCGCCAGCCGGTAGGCGACCGTCATCGGCCGCTTCGCCAGCAGCGCTTCGAGCGCCGCGGTGCCCGACGCCAGCAGCACCGCGTCGGCCGCGATCATCGCCGCATGGGCCTGACCGTCGAGGATGCGCAGGCTCACGGCGCCGCCGTCGCGCGTCGCGACGAGGGCCTCGAACGCGGCGCGACAGGCCGCGTTGGCCATCGGCGCGAGCACCTGCAGATCCGGCACCTCGCGCGCGAGCAGGGTCGCCGCATCGAGGAAGTCGGCGCCGAGGCGGCGGATCTCGCCGAGCCGGCTGCCCGGCAGCAGGGCCAGTACCGGCGCATGCGCGGGCAATCCGAGTGCGCTGCGCGCGGCGGCCTGGTCCGGTTCCATCGCGAACGCATCGGCCAGCGGGTGGCCGACGAAGCGCGCGTCCACGCCGTGCCGCGCATAGATCGCCGGCTCCATCGGGAACAGACACAGCACGCGGTCGGCGCTGCGGCCGATCTTCGCGGCGCGCCGCTCGCGCCAGGCCCAGACCGACGGACTGACGTAGTGCACGGTGCGGATGCCGGCGTCCTTGAGCGTGCGTTCCAGACCGAGATTGAAGTCCGGCGCGTCGATGCCGACGAAGACGGCCGGGCGCAGCGCGAGCGTGCGGCGGCGCACGTCGCGGCGGATCGCGAGCAGACTCGGCAGGTGACGCAGCACCTCGACCAGGCCCATCACGGCCAGCGCCTCGGCCGGATACCAGGCGTCGAGGCCGGCGGCGATCATGCGCGGACCGCCGACGCCGGCGAAGCGTGCGTCCGGGAAGCGTGCGCGCAGGCCCGCGATCAGGTCCGCGCCGAGCAGGTCGCCGGAGGCTTCGCCGGCGACCAGGACGATCAGCGGGGCGGCCGGCGGCGTCTTCATCGCGGCGGCCGCGGCGACGCCGGGATCACCGCGCCAGTCCGCGCTCGCCGGCGTCGATGAAGGCGAGCAGGGCGGCGACGTCCTCGCTGTCGCGGGCCTGTTCGGCCAGCTGCTGGCGTGCTTCGGCCAGCGGCGTGCCGGCGACGTAGAGGGTGCGGTACGCGCGCTTGATGCGGCCGATCCGCTCGGCCGTGAAGCCGCGGCGCTTGAGGCCTTCGGCGTTGATGCCGCGCGGGCGTCCGTAGTCGTCGGCCATCATCACGAACGGCGGCACGTCGCCGTTGACGAGGCAGCCCATGCCGATGAACGCGTGGGCGCCGATCCGGCAGAACTGGTGGATGCCGGCGAAGCCGGAGAGGATCACGTGATCGCCGATCGTCACGTGCCCGGCCAGCGTGGCGTTGTTCGAGAACACCACGTGGTTGCCGACCTGGCAGTCGTGCGCGATGTGCGAATAGGCCAGGATCCAGTTGTCGCTGCCCAGGCGCGTGATGCCGCCGCCGGCACCGGTGCCGCGGTTGATCGTGACGAACTCGCGGATGTGGTTGCGGTCGCCGATCTCCAGCCGGGTGTCCTCGCCGTGGAACTTCTTGTCCTGCGGGTCCGAGCCGACCGACGCGAACTGATAGAACCGGTTGTCGCGGCCGATGCGGGTCCCGGCGTCGATCACGACGTGCGGACCGATCCAGGTGCCGGCACCGATCGCGACGCCGGCGCCGACGATGCTGTAGGCGCCGACCGATACGCCCTCGCCGAGCTCGGCCGACGGATCGATCTGCGCGGTCGGGTGGATCATCGGCCGTTCCGCTCCGCGCACAGCAGCTCGGCCTCGGCGACGAGCTTGCCGTCGACCAGGGCCTCGCACCAGTACTTGCCCATGCCGCGCATCAGGCGCTTCTGCTCGACCTGGAAGATCAGCTGGTCGCCGGGGCCGACGATGCGGCTGAAGCGGGCCTGGTCCACGCGCACCAGATAGAACAGCTTGGGCTGGGTCGGATCGTGCTTGATCGACAGGTGCACGAGCAGGCCGGAGGTCTGCGCCATCGCCTCGATCATCAGCACGCCCGGCATGACCGGATGGCCCGGGAAGTGGCCCTGGAAGAACGGCTCGTTGATCGTGACGTTCTTCATCGCCGTGATCTTCTTGCCGGGCTCGTAGGCCAGCACCCGATCGACCAGCAGGAACGGGTAGCGGTGCGGCAGGATTTCGGCGATCCGTTCGACGCCGATCGGCAGGGCCTCCGGGGCCACGGCCGTGTCTACAACATCATTCATCGAGGAGAGTCCTTGTTTGCGAGCTGGGCGACGCGCCGGGCGAGCTCGTCCAGGTGTTTGAAGCGCGCCGCATTGCGCCGCCAGAGACGATTCTCCTGGATCGGCGTGCCCGAGGAGTACTCGCCCGGTTCGCGGATCGAATGGGTCACCAGGCTGCGGGCCGTCACCGTGACCTTGTCGGCGATTTCGAGGTGGCCGAGTATGCCAGCGCCGCCGCCGATCAGGCAGTAGCGGCCGATGCGGGCGCTGCCGGCGACCGCCGCGCAGCCGGCCAGCGCGGTATGCGCGCCGATGTGGACGTTGTGGGCGATCTGGATCTGGTTGTCGAGCCGCACGTCCGCCTCGAGCACCGTGTCCTCGATCGCGCCGCGGTCGATCGTCGTGTTCGCGCCGATCTCGCAGTCGTCGCCGATCCGCACGCCGCCGAGCTGCGGCACCTTGATCCAGTGGTCGCGCTCGAATGCCAGGCCGAATCCGTCCGCGCCGATCACCGCGCCCGGATGGACCAGCACGCGGCGGCCGAGCTCGACGCGCAGCACCAGCGTCACGCGCGCGACCAGGCGGCTGCCGGCGCCGACGCGGCAGTCCGGGCCGATCGTGCAGTGCGGGCCGACGACGGCGCCGGCCTCGACGACGGCGCCGGCCTCCACGACGCAGAACGGCCCGATCGAGGCGCCGTCGGCGATGCGCGCCTCGGTCGAGACGACGGCGCTGGGATGGACGCCCGGCGGCGCCGCCGGCACGTGGTCGAACAGCGCGGCGACCCGCGCGTAGGCGACGTAAGGATCGGCGGCGATCAGCGCCGGCACCGGGCATGCGGCCGCATCGGCCTCGCGCACGATCACCGCGCCGGCGCGCGTCGCCGCGAGCTGGCCGCGGTACTGCGCCGAGGCGAGGAAGCTCAGCTGCTCCGGACCGGCCATGCCGAGCGTGCCGACGCCCTCGACGTGACCCCGGCCGTCGCCGTGCAGCGCCAGATCGAAGCGCTCGGCCAGCTCGGCCAGCGCGTAGCGCGGCCTCATCGGCCGCCCTCGCGGGTCTGGTACTGGCGGCGCAGCCGTTCGAGCACGCGGTCGGTCACGTCGATGCGCGGGCTGGCGTAGACGACCGGGCTGCTGACGATCAGGTCGTAGCCCTCGCTGCGCGCGAACTCGACGATCGTGTTCTCGATCTCGCGCCAGTTGCGGTCGGTCTCCTGATCGGTCCGCGTCTTGAGCTCGTTGCGCAGGTTGTCGCGGCTGCGCCGGATCAGCCGCTCGAGCGCGTCGATCTCGCGCTGCAGCGCGTCGGCGGCGTCGAGAGTCAGGATCGGCGCATCGCGGTTCTGGCGCGAGCGCAGCTCTTCCAGGCGCGTCTCGTCGGCGCGCAGCGCCGCGTCGCGCTGGGCGAACTCCCGCTCGAGCTTCTCGCGCGCGGCGACGGTCTGGGGCATGTTGTCGATCAGCCGCTTGGTGTCGAGATAGCCGATGCGCGCGGCGGCGGGCGCCGGCGCGGGGGTCTGGGCCTGGGCCGCGACGGCGCCCATCGCCAGTGCGGCCAGCAGCGCGTGCGCCGGAAGAAACCGATTTGCGCGCTGCCTCACCTGCCGTCCCCCCGGGTCAAGTCATTGCGGAACGGGCACTCCCGCGCCCCACCCACTTCAGAACATGGTACCGAACGTGAACTGGATGGTCTCGGTCTGATCGCCGTCCTTCTTGCGCAGGGGGCGCGCCAGGTTGATCACGATCGGGCCGACCGGCGCCTGCCAGCGGAACGACAGGCCGGTGGACGCGCGCAGCTCACTGGCCGAGAACGCGTCGTAGTTCTCGAACACATTGCCGACGTCGAGGAACCACGACAGGCGCGTGGTCTCGCTGTTCTCCTTCATGAAAGGCGTCGGGAAGATCACCTCGACCGAGCCGACCGTCTTGAACGCACCGCCGATCGGCTGGCGGCAATAGCGGCTCGGCCGCGTCGTGTTGCCGATCGGGCCGATCTGGTTGCCGGTACAGCCCGGATAGAGCTCCCACGGGCCGAGCGTGTTGTCGCGGAAGCCGCGCACGTCGGCGACGCCGCCGGCGTAGAAGTTCTCGTAGAACGGCAGGCCGTCGATCTGCATGTAGCGCGGATCGCTGCGCGGCAGCACGCTCTTCGGATCGCGGTAGCTGTCGCCGTAGCCGAGGCTGAGGTTGCCGAAGAACGTCAGCTTCTCGGTGATCGGGAAGTACTGGCCGTATTTGTAGAACAGCTTGTAGTACTCGACCGTCGAGCCGGGCAGGACCACGTTGAGCGAGATCTGGTGGACCGAGCCGCGCGTCGGGTTCCAGTAGCGGTTGCGCGTGTCGTGCACCCACGACAGCTGCGTGTCCCAGCTGTGCAGCGTGCGGTTGCCGAGGTTGTGCAGGTAATTGATGATGCGGTCCGGCGTGATGCCGCTGTAGGCCGTGATGCTGGTCTTGCTGAGGCCGATCTGCGCGTTGATCGTGTCCGACTCGCTGATCGGGATGCCGAGATAAGTGCTGAAGGCGTCGCGGTTGGTCAGATACGAAGCGAGGTTGGCCTCGCCCTGGTCCATCTCGCTGTGCGAGATGTTGTAGCCCAGGCCCAGGCCGTCGTCGTTGAGATACGGCTCGAAGTACGACAGGTCGTAGCGCGTGTAGTACGAGCTCTGCTGCGCGGTCACGCTGACCCGGTTGCCGGTGCCGAACAGGTTGTTCTGCGTGACCGACACGCTGCCGATGATGCCCTGCAGCTGCGAGTAGCCCAGACCGAAGTTCAGCGAGCCGGACGACTGCTCCTCCACCGCGACCTGCACGTCGATCTGGTCGTCGCTGCCGGGCACGCTCGGCGTCTCGATCGTCACGTTCTTGAAGAAGCCCAGGCGCTGCAGACGGATCTTGGAGCGGTCGATCGCCGCCTGCGAGTACCAGGAGCCTTCGAGCTGGCGCATCTCGCGGCGCAGCACCTGGTCCTCGGTGGTCGTATTGCCCTTGAAGGTGATGCGGCGCACGTAGACGCGCTTGCCGGGATTGACCAGGAAGGTCAGGCCGACCTCGCGGCTGTCCTTGTGCACGTCCGGCAGCGGCACGACCTCGGCGAACGCGTAGCCGATGTTGGCGAGCACGGCCGTCATCGCGTCGGAGGACTGCTCGACCTTGCGACGCGAGAACGTCTCGCCGACGCTGATCGTCAGCAGCTTGCGCAGGTCCTCCTCGTTGAGGACCAGGTTGCCGGTGATCTTGATGTCGTTGACGGTGTAGATCTCGCCCTCGCGGATGTTCGCGGTGACGTACATGCGGCGCTTATCGGGGCTGATCGAGACCTGCGTGGAGTCGACGTTGAAGTCGACGTAGCCGCGATCCAGATAGTAGGACGCGAGCTTCTCGAGGTCGCCGGACATCTTCTCGCGCGAGTACTGGTCGTTGCGCGAGTACCAGGAGGTCCAGTTGGTCGTGCCGGACTCGAACTGGTCCTTGATCGTGCGGTCCGGGAAGGTGGTGTTGCCGACGATGTTGATGTGCTTGATCTTGGCCGGCTTGCCCTCGGCGACGTTGATCGCGACCTCGATGCGGTTGCGGTCGAGGTTGACCGTCGCGGTCTTGATCGAGACGTTGTACTTGCCGCGGTTGTAGTACTGGCGCGTCAGCTCGGCCTGCACCTCGTCGAGCTTGAGGCGGTCGAAGGTCTCGCCCTCGACCAGGCCGATGCCCTTGAGGCCGGTGCGCAGGTCTTCTTCCTTGAGGTCCTTGTTGCCGCGGATCGAGATCTTGGAGATCTGCGGGCGCTCGCGGACCGCCACGACCAGGATGTCACCCTGGCGCGAGAGCTGGACGTCGTTGAAGAAGCCGGTCTTGTAGAGCGCGCGGATCGCCTGCTCGGCGCGCTCGGCGTTCATCGTGTCGCCTTTCTCGACCGGCAGGTACGTGAAGACCGTGCCGGCCGCGATGCGCGAGAGGCCGTCGATACGGATGTCGGACACCGTGAACGCGTCGAAGGCCAGTGCATCCTGGGTGGACAGCCAGGCAAACAGGATCAGGGCAGCTATACGCTTCATCGTCACTTCCGTAGAGGCACGCTCGGTCCCGTGGCAGGGGCGCGCGCCACGGGTTCGTTATTGTCGGGCAGTCCGCGATTGTTAGGACGCGAGCCGCAGGATGTCGTTGTAGAACGCCAGCCCCATCATCGCGACCAGCACGATCAGGCCCACGTACTGGCCGGCGATCTGGGTCCGTTCGCTGACCGGACTGCCCTTTATCAGCTCGATAAGGTAATACAGCAGATGTCCGCCATCCAACACGGGCACCGGCAGCAGGTTGAGGATCGCCAGGTTCAGCGAGATCACCGCCAGGAACGACAGGAACCAGGCGATGCCCATCTGGGCCGAGGAATTGGCGACCTGGGCGATCGTGATGACGCCGGACAGGTTCTTGGCCGAAACCTCGCCGGTGACCATGCGGGTGATCACCGATACGGTGTTCTTGGTCGATTTCCAGGCGTCGGCCAGCGCGGCCGGGATCGCCTCCAGCGGCCCGTGACGCAGCACCGCGTCGTAGGCGTCGGACGCCTCGATACCCATGACCCAGCGCCGGCTGCCGTCGGCGGCCTGGTGCGGGCGCACCGTGACCGGCAGGCTCAGGTTCGCGCCGTCGCGCTCCACGCGCACGCTCAGGGTCGGGTTGGTGGCGGCCTGCTGCTGGATCAGCGGGCTGATGTCGGCGTACTGCCGGACCGGCTGCTCGTTGATCGAGACGATCCGGTCGCCGACCCGGAGCCCGGCCGCGGCGGCCGCACCGTCGCCGGCCAGACCGCCGATGGTGGCCGCGATCTGCGGCGCCCGCAGCTGCAGGCCGACCGCGTCGAGCGCCTGGGTGCCCTCGATGCCCTCGGGCAGGCGGCTCAGACGCAGCGTGCGGTCGCGCCGGTCGCCGGCGGCGTCGCGGACCTCGACCTGCACGTCGCGCCGGGCCAGCGCCGAGTGCGCGATCGTCATGATCGCCTCGCTCCAGGCCTCGACCGGTTCGCCGTCCAGCGCCAGCAGGTGGTCGCCGGCCGCGAAGCCGGACTCGGCCGCGATGCCGGCCGGCTCGGCGATGACCGGCTGGAAGTCCGGGCGGCCGACCATGAACATCAGCCACAGCGCGGCGATCGCGAAGATCAGGTTGAACGCCGGCCCGGCCGCGGCGATCGCCATGCGCTGCAGCACCGGCTTGCGGTTGTGCGCGCCGGCCAGGTCCTGCGGCGCGACGTCGCCCTCGCGCTCGTCGAGCATCTTGACGTAGCCGCCGAGCGGGATCGCCGAGATCGTGAATTCGGTGCCCTCGCGGTTGTGGCGAGACCACAGCGGCTTGCCGAAGCCGATCGAGAAACGCGTCACCTTGACGCCGAAATAGCGCGCGACGACATAGTGGCCGTATTCGTGGAACGTGATCAGCAACCCGAGGGTCACGATCAGCCACCAGACCGAGCCGAAGAAGGTTTGCATAAGCACAATCAGCTGAACCGGGCGGCAATGATACGTTGCGCTTGCCGACGCGCAGTTAAATCGTCGTCAAACAAGGCTTCCAGATCGTCCACGCCACGATGCGGGACGTTCTGCAGGGTTTCCTCGATGATCGCGGCAATACCGGCGAAATCAAGCCGCCCGTCCAGGAACGCGGCGACCGCCTCCTCGTTGGCGGCGTTCAGCACGGCCGGCGCATTGCCGCCGGCGCGCAGGGCGGCATAGGCCAGCGGCAGACAGCGGAACGTCTCGCCGTCGGCGGCCTCGAAGTCCAGCCGCGCCAGCGCGACCAGGTCGAGCGGGCGCACGCCCGCGTCGATGCGCTCCGGCCAGGCCAGCCCGTAGGCGATCGCGGTACGCATGTCCGGCTGCCCGAGCTGGGCCAGCACCGAACCGTCCAGGTACTCGACCAGCGAATGGACGATGCTCTGGCGATGGACGACCACGTCGATCGCGTCGGCCGCCGCGCCGAACAGGAAGTGCGCCTCAATGACCTCCAGGCCCTTGTTCATCAGGGTCGCCGAGTCGACCGAGATCTTGCGGCCCATGCGCCAGTTCGGATGCGCGCAGGCCAGTTCGGGCGTGACCGAGCGCAGGCGCTCGGCGTTCCAGCCGCGAAATGGTCCGCCCGAGGCGGTCAGCAGCAGCCGGCGCACTCCGGGCGCGCCCTCGCCGGTGCGGCGTTGCGGCAGGCACTGGTAGATCGCGTTGTGCTCCGAATCGATCGGCAGCAGATCGCCGCCGCCGGCCGCCAGCGCCGCCAGCAGCAGCGGGCCGGCCATCACGATCGCTTCCTTGTTGGCCAGCAGCAGGCGCTTGCCGGCGCGTGCGGCGGCCAGCGTCGAGGGCAGGCCGGCCGCGCCGACGATCGCCGCGACGACGATGTCGGCCGCATCGCCCGCGGCCGCCTCGATCAGCGCGTCCGCACCGGCCAGCACGCGGGTCCTGATGCCGGCGGCGACCAGTCGCGCGCGCAGCTCCGGCTCGCCGGCGGGGTCGGCGACCACCGCGAGTTCCGGGCGGAACCGTACGCACAGCTCGGCCAGCGCCTCGACGTTGCGATGCGCGGCCAGCACGCTGGCCTGGAAACGGTCTGGATGGCGCGCGACGACATCCAGCGTGCTGGTGCCGATCGAGCCGGTCGCGCCGAGAACGGCGACCCGTTTCACGGGCCGGACATCAGATCGAGCGCGGCCTTGCCGACGGCGAACACCGGCAGGGCCGCGAAGACGCTGTCGAGCCGGTCGAACAGGCCGCCGTGGCCCGGGAACAGGCTGCCCGAGTCCTTGGTATTGCCCTGGCGCTTGATCAGGCTTTCGAACAGGTCGCCGACGATCGAGAACACCGTCGTAATCAGCGCGACGACGATCAGCAGGACCAGCGCGACGCCGCGTTCACCGAGCAGCCAGCCGCCGACCACGGCGACCAGCACGGTGCCGCCGAGGGCGCCCCAGGCGCCGGCGATCGTCTTGCCGGGGCTGATGCGCGGCGCGAGCTTGGCGCGCCCCCACTGCCGGCCGGCGAAGTACGCGAAGGTGTCGGCCGCCCAGACCAGCAGCAGCGCGAACAGCGTCCACAGATGGCCGCGCGGTTCGCCGCCGTGGATGTGCAGCAGCGCGGCCCAGGCCGGCGCGATCGCGACGGTGCCGGCGGCCAGCTTGATCGCGACGTTCTCGGGCGTCGGGGCCGCGGCGAACGAGAAATGGCGCAGCCAGACCAGGGCGAGCAGCCACCACGCCGCGCCGGCGACGACGACGCCCCAGCCGATCGCGGTATCGCGCTGCCACCACAGCGCGACCAGCAGCGCCGCGAACGCGACCAGCATGGCGCTGCGCGAGATCGGCGAGGTCATGCCGATCATGCGCGTCCATTCCCACAGCGCCACGCCGAACGCGGCGGCCGCGACGACGGCGATCGCGCCGGTCGGCAGCAGCACGATCGCGGCGACCGCGAGCGGCGCCAGCACGAGCGCCGTTGCGACGCGCTGGCGGAGCGCGCTCATCCGGCCCGGCGTGCCTGGGACGGGGTCTGGCCGAAGCGGCGGTCGCGCCGCGCGAACGCGTCGAGCGCCTGTTCGAGCACGCCCGCATCGACGTCCGGCCACAGCACGTCGGTGAAGTACAGTTCGGCGTAGGCGATCTGCCACAGCAGGAAATTGCTGATCCGCTGCTCGCCGCCGGTGCGGACGAACAGGTCCACCGGCGGCAGGTCGGCCAGGCAGAAGAACGGCGCCAGCGCGGTCTCGTCGAGACGCTCCGGATCGAGCCGGCCGGCCGCTGCCTCGGCCGCGGCGCGGCGCGCGGCCTGGACGATGTCCCAGCGCCCGCCGTAGTTGACCGCGATGTTGAGCCGCAGCGCCGCGTTGGCGGCGGTCTTGGCGGCCGACTCGGCCATGCGCGTACGCAGTTCCGGCGCGAACGCGGCCAGGTCGCCGATGAAATCGATGCGCACGCCGTGCTCGTGCAGCTCGTCGACCTCCTTCTCGAGCGCGCGCAGGAACAGCTGCATCAGCGCGCCGACCTCGTCCTCCGGACGCTTCCAGTTCTCGCTCGAGAACGCGAACAGCGTCAGCGCCGGAATGCCCTGGCGCAGACAGAACTCGATCGCGGCGCGCACGGCCTTCTGGCCGGCGCGATGCCCGAAACTGCGCGGCCGATGGCGACGGCCGGCCCAGCGTCCGTTGCCGTCCATGACGATGGCGATGTGGGTCGGCTTCGAGGCCGTCGGCGGGGCGGTCATCGGGCGGTCGGCGCTGCCGCTCAGACGGCCATCAACTCGTCTTCCTTGGCCTTGACGACGGCGTCGACCTCCTTGACGAAGCGGTCGGTCAGCTTCTGGATGTCCTCTTCGGCGCGGCGCTCGTCGTCCTCGGTGATCTGCTTGTCCTTGAGCAGCTCCTTGACCTGCTGGATCGCGTCGCGACGCACGTTGCGGATCGCCACCTTGGCGTTCTCGCCCTCGTGGGCGACGTGCTTGGACAGCTCCTTGCGGCGCTGTTCGGTCAATGCGGGCAGGTTGATGCGGATCACGTTGCCGACCGTGGTCGGCGTCAGGCCGAGGTCGGAGGCGAGGATCGCCTTCTCGATCGGCGCGACCATCTGCTTCTCCCACGGCGTCACCGTCAGCGAGCGCGCGTCGGAGACGGCGACGCTGGCGACCTGGCTGAGCGGCATGTCGCTGCCGTAGTAGGACACCTTCAGCGGTTCGAGCAGGGAGGCGCTGGCCCGGCCGGTGCGCAGGCGGGTCAGGTCGTGGCGGAGCGAGTCCACGCTCTTGTTCATGCGCGTCTGCGCGTCGTTCTTGATGTCGTTGAGCATGATGCGACCACCCGGAGTCCTGGAGTCTTAGCCGACGGAGTATAGCAACGCCGCCGTCCGCGGGAATGCCGCGCCGCGGCGCTGCTCAGCGGCCGAACATCAGATTGACCGCGATCAGCGTCGTCACCAGCATCAGCAGCGTCAGCGGTATGCCGACGCGCAGGAAGTCCCGGTTGCGGTAGCCGCCCGGCCCGGCCACGACCAGCAGCACCGGGTTCGCGCTCGGCAGGAAGAACGTATTGGACGTGGAGATCGCCACGATCAGCGCATAGGCGGCCGGGTTGCCGCCCGAGGCCAGCGCGATGTTGATCGCCATCGGCACCATCATGACGGCCGCGCCGACGTTGGAGATGACCTGAGCGAACATCAGCGTCAGCACCGCCAGCGCGGCCTGGATCAGCCACTGCGGCATGCCGTCCAGATGGATCATCACCTCCTGCGCGAGCCAGGCGGCGGTACCGGTCGAGTCCATCGCCCAGCCGAGCGGGATCAGGCAGGCCAGGATGAAGATCGTTTTCCAGTTGATCGCCTTGTAGGCCTCGTCCATGCTGAGGACGCCGGCCAGCAGCATGCCGACCGCGCCGGTCATCATCGCGACCGACAGTTTGAGGTCGGTGAACAGGCCGAGCGCCAGCGACAGGCCGAAGAACGCCGTGGCGTACCAGATCCGGCTCGGCCGCTGTTCCTCCTTCGGGTAGTCGGTGACGACGAGGAAGTCGCGCGACTCGGAGGCCGGCGGCAGGTCGCGCCAGAGGCTGTGCAGGACCAGCATGTCGCCGGGGCGCAGCGTCATGTGCCGCACGTCCTCGCGGAACACCTCGCCGCCGCGCGTCACCGCCAGCACGCTGATGCCCAGGCGCTTGCGGATCCGCAGATCCTCGATCTTCTGGTTGATCCAGTGCGAGGTCGGCGGGATCACCGCCTCGGAGATGCCGGCGCGCGTCGGATTGAACATGTCGCCGAAGTTGCGCAGGCGCGCCTGCATGCGGCACAGGTGGTTGTCGGCGAAGTCGGCGACCGCGTCGCGGCGGCCGAGCACGCCGATCACGCTGCCGACCCAGATCATCTGGTCGGCAGGCGGCGCCAGGCGCGCCTCGTTGCCGGTCTTGAGCGCGAGGATCAGCGGCGCGTCGTGCAACTGCTCGGTCTCGCCGACGCTCATGCCGACCAGCGGGCTCTCGGCGGTGACGGTCAGCTCGAACACGTCGCCCTCGATGCCGTAGGTGTCGGCGAAGTAGCTCTCGGTGCGCCCCGGCGTCACGTTCTGCTTGTCTTCCTCGTCGGGCAGCAGGCGCCGGCCGAGCACCGCGAAGAACGCGACGCCGACGATCAGCAGCGGGATGCCGACCGGCGCGATCGCGAACAGGCGGAACGGCTCGATGCTCTGCGCGCCCGGCGGCAGGTTGCGGTTCGCGCTCGCGATCAGGTCGTTGAGCAGGATCAGCGGCGAGTTGGCGATCATCGTGATGTTGGTGCCGCACAAAATGCAGCAGGCCATCGGCAGCAGCAGCCGGCGCAGCGGCACGCCGGTGCGCGCGCTGACGCGGCTGACCACCGGCAGGAACAGCGAGGACAGCGCCTGGCTCTGGATCACCGCCGACAGGCTGCCGACGATCGTGTTGATCGCGACGGCCAGGCGCTGCTCGACGCCGCCGGCGAGCCGGATCACGAACGAGGCGGCCTTGCCGAGCACGCCGGTGCGGTCGAGCCCGGCACCCATGATCATGACCGCGATCAGCGAGATCACCGCGTTGCCGGCGAAGCCGTCGAACAGCTGGTCGACCGGCATCAGCCGCGTGATGCCGATCACCACGATGACCAGGAGGGCGACCAGATCCGCCCGGATCCATTCGAGGATCAGCATCAGGACGGTGAAGACCACCAGCCCGAGCACGAGCATCATCTCGGTGGTCAGGGTCAGGCCGGCATCCATCAGAGCATCGGTTCTGGTTGTTCCGGCCGTCTAGGGGCGGCCTGGTCGTCAGGGCAACCGCGAAAGGATAGCGCTCATCGGCGGCGCTGTCCGGCATCGGACGTCGGCGAGAGCGGCGTCAGCTACCGGTTCGTTCGTAGACCAGATCCCAGACGCCATGCCCGAGGCGCGTGCCGCGCCGCTCGAAATGGGTCTCGATGCGCCAGTCCGGACACGGGCTGTAACGGCCCGGCCCGGCGCGGTTGGACCACGACGGCGATGCGTCGACCGTCGCCAGCATCTGCTCGGCGTAGTCGGCCCAGTCGGTCGCCAGATGCAGCAGGCCGCCCGGCGCGACGCGTCCGGCGAGGAACTCGACGAAGTCCGGCTGGATCAGCCGCCGCTTGTGATGGCGCTTCTTCGGCCACGGATCCGGAAAGTAGATGCGCACCTGCGCCAGCGACGCCGGCGCGATCTCGTGCTCGAGCACCTCGACCGCGTCGTGGTTGTACAGGCGCACATTGTCGAGGCCGGCCGCGGCCAGGCCGTTCATCAGACGGCCGACGCCCGGGCGGTGCACCTCGATGCCGATGAAATCGTGCTCCGGCTCGTGCGCGCCGGCGTGCAGCAGCTGCTCGCCGTTGCCGAAGCCGATCTCGACGACGCGCGGCGCGTGGCGGCCGAACGCCGCGTCCAGATCGCGCGGCTGTCCGGCGTAGTCCAGGCCGTAGCGCGCCCAGTGCGCGTCGAACGCGCGGGCCTGCGCCGGCGTGATGCGGCCCTGGCGCAGCACGAAGCTGCGCAGTCGGCGCTGCCGGTCGTGCTCGGTCGACGGTTGGTCCGGCGTCATCCGATCGTCCCGTCGATCGGGCTGGATGCCGACGCATAACGCTTGCGCGGAATGCGGCCGGCGCGGAATGCGCTGCGGCCGGCTTCGACCGCCAGCTTCATCGCATGCGCCATCAGCACCGGATCGCGCGCGCCGGCGATCGCGGTGTTCATCAGCACGCCGTCGCAGCCCAGCTCCATCGCGATCGCGGCATCCGAAGCGGTGCCGACGCCGGCATCGACGAGCACCGGCACCTTCGCGTTCTCGACGATCTCGAGCAGGTTGTAGCGGTTCTGGATGCCGAGGCCCGAGCCGATCGGCGCCGCCAGCGGCATGATCGCGACGCAGCCGATCGCCTCCAGGCGCCGTGCCAGCAGCGGATCATCCGAGGTGTAGACCATCACGTCGAAACCCTCGGCGACCAGGCGCTCGGCAGCCGCCAGCGTCTGTACGACGTCCGGGAACAGCGTGCGTTGGTCGCCGAGCACCTCGAGCTTGACCAGGGTATGGCCGTCGAGCAGCTCGCGCGCGAGCAAACAGGTGCGCACGGCCTCCTCGGCGGTGTAGCAGCCGGCGGTGTTGGGCAGGATCGTGTAGCGCGACGGCGGCAGCACGTCGAGCAGGTTCGGCTGGTCCGGGTCCTGGCCGATGTTGGTGCGCCGGATCGCGACGGTGACGATCTCGGCGCCGGCGGCCTCGGTCGCGCGGCGCGTCTCGTCCAGATCGCGGTATTTGCCGGTGCCGGTCAGCAGGCGGGATCGATAGGTGCGGCCGGCGATGACGAACGAGTCGTCGGCGGTGCCGGCGGGAAGGGCAGGCGTCATGGCAGTGGGCGTGGTCGGAAAGCGATGAGGGGATGCGGCGGCTCAGCCGCCGCCGATGGCGTGCACGATCTCGACGCGATCGTCCGGTTCCAGGTCCAGCGTGGCGTGGCGGCTGCGCGGCACGATGCGCTGATTGACCTCGACCGCGACGCGCTTGTGACCCAGCCCGATCGCCTCGAGCAGCCCGGCGACGGTCGTCGGTGCGGGGCATTCGTAGGGCTGGCCGTTGAGCACGATATGCATCGGGCTATTGTAGCGGCGCCGCTGCGGCATTGCCCGTGAAGGAACGAAGGCCGCCGCGTCCTCGACGCGGCGGCCTTCCGATTTGCAGACCGCACAAGCCCTGAAGTCGCTCAGCGATCGTCCTTGCCCTTGCCGTCGTTGTCGCGCGAGCGCTCGACACGCTGCTGCTTCTGCGGCGGCGCGGCCTGCTGGCGCGGCTCCACCGAACGCTGCTGCTGTTGCGGCGGCGGCTGCGCGACGCG
Organism: Rhodanobacter denitrificans; assembly: GCA_003241385.1. Lineage (GTDB taxonomy): Bacteria > Pseudomonadota > Gammaproteobacteria > Xanthomonadales > Rhodanobacteraceae > Dokdonella > Dokdonella denitrificans_A. The sequence continues at coordinate 52,341 of QFPO01000009.1, read as the reverse complement.
CGGCGCGGCCTGCGGCGCGCTGCGCTCCATGCGCTGCGGCGCCGGTTCGGCACGCTGCTGCGGCTCGACGCGCCGCGCCGGGGCCTGCTCGATCCGGCGCGGCTCGGGGGGCGCCTGGCGGTAGCTGCGCGCCGGTGCCGGCTCGCGCACGGCCGGTTCGGCCTTGCGCGGCTCGTACTGACGAGCCGACGGTGCGGGCGCCCGCTGCTGGGCCGGCTCACGCGGCTGCATCGTGCGCGCCGGGCGCTCGCTCGGCGCCGGCTGACTGCGGCCTTCGAACGACTTCGCCTCCGGTGCACGCTCGGCACGCGGCGCGACCGTCGGTGCCCGTTCGACGCGCGGCGTCGCGGCCGGCGCGCGCTCGGCGCGCGGGGCGACCGTCGGCGCGGCACCGCGCTCGGCCTTCGCCGCCGGGGCACGCTCGCCGCGCGGCGCATAGCCCGACGAGGGCAGGGCGCGGTCGCTGCGCTGCATCGCGGCCGGCGTACGTTCCGGCGCCACCGCGCGTCGGTCGGGCGTCGCGTTCGACGGTGCGCGCGAGGCGCCCGGCGCCGGCGCGTTCGCGCCGACCGCCGGCGCACGCTCGACGCGGCCCGGCGCAGCACTCTTCGGTGGCAGCGCCTGCGGTGCACGCTGTGCCGCTCCGTTGCCGACCACCTGGATTCGCTCCTGGCGCGGTGCCGCCGCGGTCTTCGGCGCACGATCGGCCAGCTGACGCAGCTCCTGGGTCTGCAGCGGCTGACCGCCGTTGCGCTCGATCGCCAGCTTGCGCTGCTCGAACGGGGCCGGCGCCGGCGGCGGCGTGTTGCGCGCGATGACCGCCCGGTCGAACGAGGCCGCACGCTGCGGCAGGTCGCGGGCGCCGCCGCGCGGCGCCAGGCTGGCCTCGGTCGGCAGCACCGGCACGCGGTTGACGACCTCGGCACGCGCCAGGCTGTTGCGGTCCAGATTCAGGCGCGCCGAGCCGACGCGGCCGGAGCTGTTGAACACGTTGTCCGGCACCGCCGTCACCGCATTGATGTCGCGGCGATACGCGTAGTCGATGCCGGCCGGACGGCCCGCGGCGTAGTTGTTGTAGACGTTGGTGATGTAGGTGTTGTTGATCACCGTCGTATTGCGGATGTTGGTCACGTTGACGTTCGTGAAGTACGAGCGCGAACTGCGGTACCACGGCACGTAGACGTCGCGCGGGCCGAGCGGGAACCAGCCGACCGGCCCGCCGCCGGAGATCGATACGCTCCAGTTGCGGCCGCCGATGAAGCCGACCAGCGCCGGCGCGTAGACCGGGCGCAGGTGGCGCGGACCCGGGCACCAGCCCCAGCGGTTGCCGACGTAGACCCAGCGGCCGTAGTGCGACGGCGCGAAGCCCCACGGCGCATCGTCGACCCAGCTCCAGCCCCACGGATCGATCCACGACCAGCGGCCGTAGCGATACGGCGCCCAGCCGACCGCGACCGTGGTCGGGAACCAGACCGAGCCGTAGCTGGCGTGCGAGGTCCAGCTGCCGTAGCCGTCGAGGTCGGCGTAGCCGATGACCTCCTCGGACACGTACTGGCGCGCGACCGAGCGCTGATAGCGGTCGGCGCGCTCGAAGCACCAGCGGTCGAAGGTGTCGGTACGCGGCAGGTCCATGACCTCGTAATCGCGCAGCGAAGAATCGTAGAAGCGATAGGACTGGCGGTCGTCGACGCGATAGCTGGCGCCGCCCTGGCCGTAGACCGAGCCGGAACCTTCGAAGACCGTGACCATCGTCGAATCGCCCTGCGGGGCGATGTCGATGCGGTAGTTGCCGGGACGGTCGACGACGAATGCGAGCGTCGGCGTGTCGACCTCGTAGGTCTGACCGTCGAACAGGCGCTTGACCTGCAGGTTCAGCGTGCCTTGGGTCAGCTCGACCTGGACGATGTCGTCGTTGAGGTCGAGGAAGGACAGGCTCGTGCGATCGTCCATGCGCAGCACCGCGGTGCCGACCTCGAGCTCGACGCGCGAGTCGCGGTCGGTATAGAGGCGGTCGCCGGTGACCAGCGGGCGATTGATCATCGCCTCGCTCCAGCGGTCGTCGCCGCCGGGCTGGAAGCTTGCATTACCGTTGATGTAGCTCATCCGGGCGACGCGGCCGGGCGGATCGGCCAGCGCGGCGCCGGCGAGCGCGATCAGGACCAGCGCCAGCAGCGCCCGAGCCATCGGGAAGGGCGAGCGGGGTCGCATATTCATGGAGTGACTCCTGCAAGGATCGGCCATTCTCGGTGCGTCCGGTGTCCGGGTCGCAAGCCGGCGCCCGGGGCCGCCGAACGCGCCGCTAGTTCATCCGACGGCCGCTGAACGATCACCTTCCCGAAGCCGTTCATCACCGCTGTTTACCGAGGCCTGCGCTTCTTTACATTTGGCTTGCAGGCGCCGGGCGCGCACCGCTACTCTTCGCGTCCGGCCCGCCCCTGAGGCGGGGTCCGCGCCGGGCGGGTGTAGCTCAATGGTAGAGCTGTAGCTTCCCAAGCTACTGACGAGGGTTCGATTCCCTTCACCCGCTCCATCGCCCCGGACCCATGGATGTCCCGCATCGCGTTCGGGCGCGCGCGTTCAGCCGCTTCCCGCGTCGAGAATTCGGCATGGCCGGGAAGGAGGCTGCCGTCGGCGATGCCCGCGCCTGCAATTGCCGCTCGGCTCACGGCGTCCTGCGGCCCGTCGATGACCGTAGTGACCTTTTTCGGCCTAGCGCCGATCACCGGCTTCCATCTCGTACTTGCGGGCGTCCATCCGGCGCGCCACGACGGAGCTGCCAAAGGACATGCAGGCGCGCGAGGCGCGGCGGTACGCGTGCCCCGGCACCAGCGCCGCTCCGATGCCCAGACGATCGACCTTGCGCGACGATCGTGGCCGGCCCTGTGCGGCGAGCCCGCTCGATCCGGCCCGGCGCGGCTCGGGGCTTGCAAGTCGCCACGGGATTCTGTGGACTCCAGCGGTATGACGCACGCGTGCGCAGCGCCATGAACCGGCGGAGCCTGCTGATCGGCGCGGGCGGCGCAGCCCTGGTCGCCGGTACGGGAGCCTGGGGCTGGCGCGCCGGCGTCGGCTCGGTCGGTGCTTACGAGGCCTACGCCGATCGGCTGCGCGTGCCGTTGCCGGAACCGGCCGGGCTCGAGGACCTCGTACGTTTCGCGACACTGGCGGCCAACAGCCACAATACGCAGCCGTGGCATTTCCGCGTCGCCGCCGGCGCGATCGACATCCTGCCGGACCGGTCGCGGGCCACGCCGGCGGTCGATCCGGACGATCATCACCTGTTCGTCAGCCTCGGCTGCGCGGCCGAGAATCTCGCGATCGCCGCTGCGGCGAGCGGGCGGCCCGGTACGATCGCGGTGCTCGACGAGGGCGGCGTGCGCTACGCATATGCCGAATCGACGCCGCGCCCGGATCCGTTGACGGCTGCGATCGCGCGGCGCCAGACCACGCGCGCCCTGTACGACGGCCGCTCCGTGCCCGCAGCGGCGATCGAGGCGCTGCTCGGGGCCGCGCGCGTTCCGGGCGTGCGCACGATCGCGCTGACCGAGCGCGCGCGCATCGACCGCATCCGCGATCTGGTCGTCGCCGCCAACGATGTGCAGATGGCCGACGCCGGCTTCGTGGCCGAGCTCAAGGCCTGGCTGCGATTCAATCCGCGCAGCGCGATGGCGCGCGGCGACGGTCTCTACGCAGGCTGCACGCAGTCGCCGCTGATGCCCGACTCGATCGGACGTTGGGCCTTCGATGCGTTCTTCAGTGCCGCGGCCGAGCGCGAGAAGTACGCCCGGCACGTCGATTCGTCCGCGGGGATCGTCGTGTTCGTGGCCGAGCGCGAAGACCGGGCGCACTGGATCGCGGTCGGCCGGGCCTGCCAGCGGTTCGCGCTGACGGCGACGAAGCTCGGCCTCAAGCACGCCTTCGTCAATCAGCCGGTCGAGATCGCCCGGTGGCGGCCCGAACTGGCCTCGACGATCGGCGAGCCCGGGCTGCGGCCGGACTTGGTCCTGCGTTTCGGCTATGGCCCGACGCTTCCGTATGCGCCGCGCCGGCCGCCGGCGGCGGTGATGATGCGGTGGTGACGGAGATCGTATGGGCCCGCTGCCGCTGATCGCGCCTGTGCTGGCCGTTGCCGCCGTCGCGGCGGCGCTGTCGATCGTGTATGCGTATCGGCGCGACCTGCGGCGGGCGCACGCCGCCGTGACCGGCGCACCGGTCGCGATCACGACGGCCGGCCCGATCGAATACGCCGAGGCCGGTTCCGGCCTGCCGGTGCTGTCGATCCACGGCGCCGGCGGCGGCTGGGATCAGGGACTGGCGAACGTCGCTGATCTCTTCGGCCCCGAGTATCGCGTGATCGCGCCGTCGCGATTCGGTTACCTCGGTACGCCGCTGCCGGCCGACGCCTCCGACGCCGCACAGGGCGATGCACACGCTGCCTTGCTGGCCGAACTCGGCGTCGGCAGGGCGATCGTCGTCGGCGCGTCCGCCGGCGCGCGTTCGGCGATCGCGCTGGCACTGCGACACCCGGATCGGGTGACGGCATTGATCCTGATCGTGCCGGCCACGTTCGCGCCCGACAGTCCGGTCCGCGTCGACCGCAGTCACAGCAGTGCGCTGGCGTTCCGGCTCGTCAAGCTCGGTGCCGATTTCACATGGTGGGCCGTGGCGAAGCTCGCGCCATCGGTATGGGTGCGATTCCTCGGCGTGGCCCCGAGCCTGCTCGATGCGGCAGCGCCGCTCGATCGGGCGGCGGTGATGGCGGCCGTGCGTCACGTTCAGCCGTTGTCGCGGCGGATGCGCGGGATCGGTCACGACAGCGTGCCGCAAACCGAGCGTCCGCCGCTGGAACGCATCCGGGCGCCGACCCTGGTCGTCACCGCGCGCGATGACCTGTTCAATACGCTGCCCGCGGCCCGCTTCGCCGCGGCCACGATCCCGCGCGCCGAATGGGTGGTCTACGAATCGGGCGGGCATCTGCTGGTTGGGCGGCACACGGATCTGCGGGTGGTGCTGCGCGGGTTCCTGCGCCGGGCCGATTCGGTCGGCCTGCACATGCGCGGTGCGGCGGCTGCGGACGGGCCGTGAATGGTCCTGCGGACACACGCGGCGCCCGAGCCGGTGCTGCCGCCTAATAGCGCGTCTGGCACCGGCTGCAGAAGAACGTGCGGCGCTGCGTGACGCCGGGATAGGTCTTGGAGATCGGCCCTCCGCAGCGGGGGCAGATCCGCCTGGTATGGACCTGCCAGTGCTCGCGCAGCACGAAGCGCTTCTTCCACTCGAGAAAATCGAAGCTGTACCGCCGGGCCTCGGCGATCAGTTGACCGAGCTTTCGCGGTGGCAGATCGCCGACGCGCGACTCGGGGTGGACGCGAATCCGGAACAGCACCTCGTTCTTGATGATGTTGCCGACGCCGGCGAAGACCTGCTGGTCGAGCAGGGCATCGCAGACCCGCGTGTCGGGCTGGGACTTGAGCGTGCGCCGGGCCAGCTTCGGATCCCAGTGCGGATCGAGCACGTCGACGCGCCAGTCGTAGCTGTCCTCGAGCGGCCCTTCGACGTACTTGAGCGACGACGAATAGAAGTTGAGCTCGCCGTTGTCGAAGCGCAGCGCGACGCGGGCAGGCGCCGGCTTGCGTTCGTCGATCCGGTACGTGCCGAACATCAGCATGTGCACGCGCAGGCTGAAGCCGCGGAACTCGATCAGGAAATGCTTGCCCCAGCTCCTCAGCGCGACGACGCGGCGTCCCTCCATGCGGCTGAGGTCGAGTGTGCTGTTGCCCGAGGCGCTGCGCACGGTCTTGCCGCGGAACTTGGCCGCTGCTTCACGCAGGATCACGATCGACGGGCCTTCGGGCATGGCAGTTCGGCGGCGGGTGCGGACTCGGGAGGATGAACATGTTGCGGCGCGGTCATGCGCCGTCTCGACGTGGCGGCCACCTTAGCCGGCGCGCAATGTCCGCCGAGTTAACGCCGGCCGGGCTTGGCTCCGATCGGTGGTCCCGCGGCGGGTGTCTCTGCTGTCGACGAGCGAAGTCCGGCGCCGTGGAGCCGACGCCCGGACGTGCTCGGCGACCACCCGCACGACACGGCCGATCTGCTCGCGATGCTCGGCAGTCCTTGGCACCTGACCAAACTCAAAAGCCGCGCATGCGCAGGGTGTGCACCGGAGAGAGCTCGCCGGATAGGGCAGGCTCAATCGCCCAGGCTCGCGAGAAACGTGCGCGACGGGGCGAAGAAGGTGACGCCGGTGATAGCCGTCGAGAAATCCAGGATGCGATCGTGCAGCGGCGGCGGATCGCCGACGAACATGCGCTCGAGCATCTTCTCGATCACCCACAGATGGCGGCAGTAGCCGATGAAGTAGGTGCCGTACTCGCCGCGGCCGGGCTGGGCGAACGGCATGTTGTCGCGCAGGATGTCGTGCTCGCCCTGCGCGTCGGCGATCGTGCACAACGTCTTGTGCGACTTCTGGTCGGGCGCCGCGGCGTCGGGCAGTTCGATGTTGTCGTACTTGCTGCGCCCGACGATGCTCTCCTGCGTCTCGGTCGTCTGCGCGCGCCAGGCAGCCAGATCGTGCAGGTACTTCTGGATCACGACGTAGCTGCCGCCGGCATGGTCGGGATCTTCGTCGCCGACGATCGTCGCGGCCGGCAAGGCCGGGCCCACCGGGTTGGCGGTGCCGTCGACGAAGTCGAGCAGGTCGCGGCCGTCGAAGTAGCGGAAACCGGCCACTTCGTCGACCGTGACGACGGCGTCACCGAGTGCGTCGAGCACGCTTCTCTCGAACGCGACGATGAGGTCCATCGATTTGGCGCGGACGTGCAGCAGCAGATCGCCGGGCGTCGATACCGCGGTGTGCCGGGCACCGCGCACGACCTTGAACGGCGTCAGCTCGCGCGGCGGCACCGTGCCGGTCAGTGGGCGCCAGACGCGGTGACCGACGCCGACGATGCAGCTGAACGTGCCGGTGATGTCGCGGACCGTGACGTTCTTGATCAGATCGTCGATGCCGCCGAGCACCGATCGTGCCGTGGCCAGCGAGGGCGCGTCATCCCTGATCGCCAGAACGAGAAAGGCGGCTGCGATCGACAGTGGCGCGTCGATGTCCTGGGGTGCGGTGTCGGGCGTCGGCTGCATCGCGTAGATCCGGATCGGAATCCCGGACGGTGCGATCCCGCCGGAACCGCGGATTCTCTCATGCGGTATCCGGCCCGTCATCGCCCAGGCCCGGGCGGATTCCAGCGCGCCTCGAACGGTCCTCGGGCGACGCCGCGGGTTTGGGCTTCGACCTCGTCGCGGCGAGCCCGGCATCGCGCGTGCGGCGACAGGCGATCGCAGCCGAGTCGCGCCGGCCGATCGGACCGCGCGGGGGCGCAGCGGCCGTGCCTCGCAGGCCTCGTTCCCGCAGCACCGTCGCCCGTCGGGCGCAGCCCGTGTGATAATCGCGCCGGACGAGTCCGCAGGTCCTCGGACGCGCCATCGAAGAATCCGCCCCGAGGGGCGGCGGCCAGCTCCAGTACCCGGCTTCGACCACGTCCCACGGATCGCTCCGAGCTGCCCGCGCCGATGAAGATCGCGATCCTGTCGCGCAATGCGTCCCTGTATTCGACGAGCCGGTTGGTCGAGGCGGCGCGCGCGCGCGGCCATCAGGCGCGCGTGCTCGATCCGCTGCGCTGTTATCTGCGCATCGCGCCGGGCGCGTTCGAGATGCATTACAAGGGTCGCGTGCTCGGCGGGTTCGATGCGGTGATCCCGCGCATCGGCGCCTCGATCGCGTTCTACGGCACGGCGGTCGTGCGTCAGTTCGAGATGATGGGTGTGCGCGCCGTCAACGGCTCCGATGCGATCCTGCGTGCACGCGACAAGCTGCGCTCGCTGCAGCTGCTCGCGCGCGAGCGGATCGGCCTGCCGACGACCGTGTTCGGCGACAACCCGGACGACACGGCCGACCTGCTCGCGATGCTCGGCAGCCCGCCGCACGTGATCAAGCTCAACGAGGGCGCGCAGGGGCAGGGCGTGCTGCTGGCCGAGAAACGCTCCGCCGCGCAAGGCGTCATCGAGGCGTTCCGCGGCCTCTACGCCAACTTCCTCGTGCAGGAGTTCATCGCCGAGGCCGGCGGCGCGGACCTGCGCTGTTTCGTCGTCGGCGGCAAGATCGTCGCGGCGATGCGGCGGCAGGCGCCGGAAGGCGAGTTCCGGGCCAACCTGCATCGCGGCGGCAGCGCGACCGCCGTGACGCTCTCGTCCGAGGAGAAGCGCACCGCGCTGAAGGCGGCGCGTGCGATCGGCCTGGACGTCGCCGGCGTGGATCTGTTGCGCTCGCAGCGCGGCCCGCTGGTCCTGGAGGTCAACGCGTCGCCGGGACTGGAGGGCATCGAGGCCGCCACCGGCATCGACGTCGCCGCCAGTGTCATCCGTCATATCGAGGCCGGCGCCGCGCCGGTACGGCGCGCCGCTGCGCGCCGTACGCGCACTTGACATCTACGAAGATTGTCGTTGACAGCCGTCGCGAACCGGTCCTAGGATGACCGCGTCCGGATTCTGGGGTAGGCGCAGCTGTTCGCGTCCGGCGCCGAGTGACTTCCCGTGGATCGAGCAGCGCAGTCAGGCGCGCCGGTCGGCGAGGGGGGGGATCCCGTAGTTATTCGTTCTTTTGAATGTGTCGGCCCACTTCCATGAGGAGAGTTCCCATGTCGTTTCGAGTCACTTCGTTGGGCTTCATCGCTGTGGTCGCGCTGATGGCGGCGTCGGCCCCGGCTTTCGCCGCCCGCAAGAGCAGTTCCGATAACGTCATCGCGGCCACGACGCCCGAAGCGTTCGCCACCCAGGCAGCCGAAGTCCGCAAGGACATGGAAGCCGGTGGCCGCTACGGCAAGATCAGCGCCGCCAACCGTCAGAAGGTCGATGCGCAGTTGGACTTCATCGCCAGCCTGCTGCAGCGCAAGGGATCGCTCGATGCGATGAACGACCAGGAGAAGGTGCAGTTGATGAACGCGCAGGAGCAGGCCAACGCGATCCTGGTCGGCTACGACGATCAGCAGCTGGTCTGCGAGTACCGCAAGATCGCCGGCTCCAACCGCAAGGAAAAGGTCTGCCAGACCAAGCGCGAGATCGCCCAGGCGCGCGAGGACTCGCGCGAGGCCTACCGTCGTCAGACGACCGGCCATCAGAACCAGGAAGGCATGCGTCCCGGCGGCGGTTTCTGATCGGACCCAGCACGCGCCGAGGTCTGCGGACGCATCGTCGCCGCGGCCTCGGCGGCCCCTCGGGGGAGCGGATCCTTCCCCGAGTGGACGTCGCCCGAGACTTCGCATACGCTTGGGCGCACTGATCCGTTAAGTGCTTGTTTCAATCGGGGAACCAAGCTTCGTGCGAAAGCGCCTTGACCCACCCAAGCCGACCGAGGCCGAGCTCAGCATCCTGGGCGTACTCTGGGACAGCGGGCCGTGTACGGTCCGTGACGTCCACGAGGCCCTGCACGGCGGAGACGGCGTCGGCTACACGACCGCCCTGAAGCTGCTGCAGATCATGCACGTCAAGGGCCTGGTCGAACGGGACGATTCCCAGCGTGCCCATGTCTACCGCGCCGCCGTCGACAAGCAGCGGACGCAGAAGCGTTTCCTGAGCGACATCGTGCAGCGCGTGTTCGACGGGTCGTCCTCGCAGCTGGTGCTGCAGGCCCTCGGCGGCAAGCCGCGCGCGACGCGCGAAGAGCTCGACGAGATTCGCGCGCTGCTCGATCAGATGGAGCGTCGATCGCGGTGAACGCGTTGCCGCCGATCGACTGGCTCACGCCAGTCCATGCGTTGGGTTTGTCTCTGCTGCATTTCCTGTGGCAGGGCGCGCTGATCGGCGTCGCCTATCTCGGCGCGCGGCGCCTGTCGCGCGAGTCCAACCCCGAACTTCGCTACGCCTGCGGCATGGCCGCAATCGTGCTGTCGGCGCTGTGTCCGATCGTGACCTGCCTGCTGATTCTCGGCGCGCAGGACGCCGCGACCGCTTCGGTCGTGGTCAAGACGGTCGTCTCCGGATTCGCCGCCGGTACCGGTCCGGCCGTACACCCGGGCCTGTCCGCGCAGGCGCTGTCGTGGCTGGTCGCGCTGTGGCTGGCCGGCGTGCTCGTGATGGCGCTGCGCAGCTTCCAGCAGTGGCGCAGCCTCGATCGCGTCGTGCGCCTGCATGCGATCCTCGATCCCGAGCTGCAGCGCATGGGCCGCATGCTGGCCGCCAAGCTCGGCTATCTGCGCGACCTGCGCGTGCGCGTCACCGATCGCATCGACACGCCGACGCTGGCCGGCTGGTTCCGGCCGGTGGTCCTGCTGCCGGCCGCTCTGGTGCTGCGCTTCCCGCGTCAGCAGCTCGAGCTGATCCTCGCGCACGAGGTCGGGCATCTGCGCCGGTTCGACCACTGGGCCAACCTGCTGCAGGCCGTCGTCGAAACCTTGCTGTTCTATCACCCGGTCGTGCACTGGATCTCGCAGGAGGTCCGCAACGACCGCGAGCTGTGCTGCGATCGCCTGGTGCTGCGCTCGACGCGGCACGAACCGTATCTGTATGCGCGGACGCTCGCGGAGCTCGAAGAGTGGCGCCAGCGGCCGGCACGCCTGACGCTGGCTGCGACCGGCGGCCATCTGCTCGATCGCGTACGCCGGATCGTCGGCATCATCGAGTCGGACCACCGGCCCACCGCGCTGCGCCCGTCGCTGCTGCAGGGCATCGCGGTCGCGGTGCTGCTGGCCGTCGTCGTCGGCGCGGTCCATCGCGGTCGGACCGCCGGCGCGAGCGAGGCCGTCGAAGTCGCGGCCGCGCGGCCGCTGCCGTTCGCCGCACTGCGGATCGCCGCTGATTTCGACGTCGCCGCCGAGCCGGTCGCGTTCCACGTGGTCATTCCGGCGCTGCCGACAGCCGAGTCCGCTGAGGCCGAATGGACGCCGGTCGCGGCGGACGAGCCGGTCCTCGCGACCACAGCCGCTTCTGCGGCCGATGCCGGCGCGATCGCGCAGGTGACGGCGGCGCCCGAGGCCGCTGTGATCGGCATCGCGGCCGAAAGTCTCGCACTCGAGGCGACGCCGACAGCCGCCATGCCGGACGGTGAAGACGAGAGTCCGGTTACCGACCAGGCGATCTGGGCGACGCCGGACGTGCTCGCCTCGGCCGATGCCTTCAGCGACGGCGTGCAGCCGGTCGAGCTGGAGCTGCATCTGACCGATCAGGGTCGCGTGCTCGGGTCGCGCGTGGTCCGCGGCGATCCGTTCAGTCCGCTCGCGGTCCAGGCACGCCGTGAGGTCAAGCTGTGGCAGTTCGAGCGTGAGGGTGCGCTGCTCGATCGCCGCGCGGTGGTGCGTCCGGTGTTCGTATCCGACGGCACCGAGCCGCGTCTGATCGAGACGCGCATCGAGGTGCCGTGCCAGTCGCGCACCGGCACGCGCATCTGCCGGCCGTGGACGCCGGTCGAGACGACCGTCGAGTTCATGCGTGGCAGCGAACTGCTGACCGCCGAGGCCTTCCTGGTCCTGCGCGGCGCGGCTGGCTGACGTTAACGCTACGCTGAAGCGCACTTAACGGCCATTTAAGCCGTTTCTCCTTACAGTCGGCCGCACTGTAGTCGCGGCCCGACACTTCACTTCATCAGTGACCGGCCGATTACGGTAATCGGGGCAGTAGCTTTATTCGGCCCAAGCGAAGCGCGTTCCCCCAATGGCGCTTCCTTGGGCCATTTCTTTTGTCCCGGCTTTGCGTCGTGCACGCGCTGCGGCCCGCGGAAACTCAGCGCCGGCGCGGCGGTCTATCCACGGTCACGACCTCCGGCTATTCTCCGTCCATGCGCATACTCGTCATTGAAGACAATAGCGACATCGCCGCGAATGTCGGCGATTTTCTCGCCGACAAGGGACACGTCGTGGATTTCGCCGGCGACGGTGTGACCGGCCTGCATCTGGCCGTCGTCAACGATTTCGACGTCATCGTGCTCGACATCGGCCTGCCCGGCATGGACGGGCTCGAGGTCTGCCGCAAGCTGCGCCAGGACGCACGCCGGCAGACGCCGATCCTGATGCTGACGGCGCGCGATGCGCTCGAGAACAAGCTGGTCGGTTTCGAGGCCGGTGCCGACGACTACATGGTCAAGCCGTTCGCGCTGCAGGAGCTGTCGGCGCGCATCGAGGTGCTCGGCCGCCGCGGCAAGGGTCCCAAGAGCCGGTTGCTGCAGGTCGCCGACCTGACCTTCAACCTCGACACGCTCGTCGTCATCCGCGAGGGTAAGTCGATCCAGCTCAATCCGATCGGTCTGAAGCTGCTGCAGGCGCTGATGGAGGCCTCGCCGGCCGTCGTGACGCGTCAGGATCTGGAAACCCGGGTCTGGGGCGAGGAGCTGCCCGACAGCGACTCGCTGCGCGTGCACATCCACGGTCTGCGCGTGGCGATCGACAAGCCGTTCGACAAGCCGCTGATCCAGACGCGTCACGGTATCGGTTATCGCATGGTCGATCCGGATGCGGTACCGGCGTAGGCTGCGCAGCCGCATCATCATCTCGTTCACGGTGTTCGGCCTGGGTCTGACGGCCCTGTTCGCGGTCGCCAGCCTGTACATGCGCGCGCGGCTCGAAGACCAGCTGATCAACCGGACCCTGCTGCGCGAAGTCGCCAACTTCGTCGAGTTCAAGCGGCAGAATCCCTCGCCGGACGCGGCCTACAAGATCTCGCTGTTCGACGCGGAGATCTACAGCGCGCGCAAGTTCGCGAACGTGCCGTTCGACGCGCAGAAATACGGGACCGGTGTCTACGACATCGCCGACTTCGACGGCGACGGCAAACTGCGCTCGTACAAGCTGGCCGTCTACAAGTCCGACGAGTACTGGGCCTTCCTGCGCTTCGACGTCGGCGCGCAGAAGCTCAGCGCGCAGCAGCTGCTGGTCGTGCTGGCCGGCGTCGTGCTGTGCTTCATCGTGCTGTCGTGGCTGATCGGGCGCTGGCTGTCGGTTCGCGTGATGAGTCCGGTCAGCGATCTGGCGGCGCGGCTCGAGCGCTTCCAGCGCACCGGCGTGCGCGAGCCGCTGGCACCGCACTTCGCCGACGACGAGGTCGGCCAGCTCGCGCGCGCGCTCGACGACTACGCCGACCGCCTGACCGACCTGGTCGAGCGCGACCGCGAGTTCAACGCCGACGTCAGCCACGAGCTGCGCACGCCGCTGGCGGTCATCGCGACGACGACCGAGCTGCTGCTGGCGTCCGAGCTGCCCGACAAGGCGCGCGACCGCATGAAGCGGATCGAGCGCGCGGTGCGCCAGTCGACCGAGCTGACCGATGCGCTGCTGCTGTTGTCGCGGCGCGAGCGGCGCGGGCCGTCCAACGGCGAGATCACCGACGTCGGCCGCGTCGTCGAGCAGGTCGTCGACGTCAACCGGCCGCACCTGGGCAGCAAGCCGGTCCAGGTCCATGTCGTCAACGAGGAGCCGATCACCGTGCCGGCGCCGTCCTCGGTGGTCGCGGTCGCGCTCAGCAATCTGATCGGCAACGCATTCAAGTATACGCAGCAGGGCGAGGTGACCGTCCTGGTCGGGCACGGCCGCGTCGCGGTCGAGGACACCGGGCCGGGCATCAAGGCCGAGGATGCGCAGCGGCTGTTCCAGCGCGGCGTGCGCGGCGACGCCGGCGGCAAGGGCGCCGGCCTCGGACTGGCGATCGTGCTGCGTCTGTGCGAGCTGTACGGCTGGACGGTGTCGCTGGCGCCGCGGCCGCAGGGCGGCGCGGTCGCGGTGCTGCAGTTCGATCGCCGCTGATCGCACGGGCGCGACGCCGTCCCGATCGCCGCCGGGCTCGCCGTGATGCCTCAGGCGGCCGATACCCCGAATGCACGGCCGTCCCGGCCCGGGCATGGGCGGCCGGTGACGGACTCGGCGAGCGGCCCGATCGGCCGCCCGCCGTGCGCGACTCTCAGCCGACCGGCTCGAGCCAGCCCCAGCGATCGTGCGTGCTGCCGTCGAACAGGCCGAAGAACAGCTTCTGCATGCGTCGCGTCGTCGCGCCGACCGTGCCGTCGCCGACCGGCTTGCCGTCGACCGAGCGGATCGGCGTGATCTCGGCGGCGGTGCCGCACATGAAGAGCTCGTCGCACAGGTACAGGTACTCGCGCGGCAGGTCGCGCTCGACGACCTCGATGCCGGCTTCGCGCGCGAGCGTGATCAGCGTATTGCGCGTGATGCCGTTCAGCAGCGCCGCACTGACCGGCGTGGTGTGCAGCGCGCCGTCGAAGACCAGGAACAGGTTCTCGCCGGCACCCTCGCTGAGCAGGCCGGTCGAGGCCAGCGCGATGCCTTCGCCGAAGCCGAGGCGGCGCGCCTCGCGCGCGACCAGCTGGCCCGACAGGTAATTGCCGCCGGCCTTGGCGCCGGCCGGAATCGTGTTCGGCGCGAAGCGCTGCCAGCTCGACACGCAGGCGTCGATGCCCTTCTCGAGCACGTCGGCGCCCAGATACGCGCCCATGTTCCAGCACGCCACGGCCACCTCGGTCGGCGTATCGGCCGACAGGCCGAAGCCGCCGAGTCCGCGGAACGCGAACGGACGCAGATACGCGCGCTCCAGACCGTTGGCCTTGATGACCTCGCGGCAGGCGGCGTTGATCTGCTCGATCGTGTACGGAATCTCGATGTCGTGGATCTTGGCCGACTGGAACAGTCGCTTGATGTGGTCGGTCAGGCGGAAGATCGCCTGGCCGTCCGGCGTCGGGTAGCTGCGAATGCCTTCGAAGACCGAGGAACCGTAATGCAGGGCGTGCGCCATGATGTGGACGGTGGCCTGCGCCCAAGGCTTGATCGCGCCGTTCTGCCAGACGAATTCGGGGTAGGAAACGCTCATCGGGGGTCCTCGAAAGGGCGAAGAAGCTCGAACAGGCATGATAGCGGTCCGGCCGCCGACGCGACTCGGATGCGGGAAAAAGAAGCTTTCCGATTCGGCATCAACGCCGCCGGCGCGGACCGGGCGGAAACCGCCGCGCTCAGGGCGTCAGCCACCAGCAGCCGTGCGTGCGCTGCAGTCGCCAGGTGCGCGTCCAGGTCGTCTGCGTGCCGGCGCGGACCGTCAGCTCGGCCGACTCGGCGTCGAACGGCACCAGCTCGGCCGCCAGCAGCGGCTCGCGTAGTTGCACCGCCAGCGATTGAAGCTCGGCACGCGCGGCCTGCGCGCCGTGGCCGTCCCACAGGATCAGGCCGCTGAGTTCGATCGGATTGCCGTTGCGCCAGGCACGCGCCAGCCGGTTGCGCAGGTCCTCGGGCGAATCGGCGCAGTCGCCGGCGCGCACTGGCGTGGCAGCGGCCTCCGGCACCGCATCGGTCGCGCCGCCGGCGACCGCCTCCTCGCAGCGCCGGTCGGTGAACACCTTGCGGCCGTCCGGTCCGATGCAGCGGCGCACTGCGGCGTCCTCGGCGGCCGATGCGCCGCTCAGCAGCAGCGCCGCGAGCATCAGGGCGGCGCGCATGCGCGTTCGCTCAGTCCGGCGCGCCGAGCCGGTCGAGCACCGACAGGGTCGGCCGCGCGCGGTTGAGCGTGTAGAAATGCAGGCCCGGCGCGCCGCGCTCGAGCAGGGTGCGGCACAGCTGCGCGACGACGTCGGTGCTGAAATCGCGGATCGCGTCGGCGTCGTCGCCGTACGAGGCCAGACGCTTGGCGAGCCAGCGCGGAATCTCCGCGCCGCACAGCTCCGAGAAGCGCTTGAGCTGCGAGAAGTTCGAGATCGGCATGATGCCCGGCACGATCGGCGCGTCGATGCCGAGCCGCTGAGCGGCCTCGACGAAACGGAAATAGCCGTCCGGGTTGTAGAAGTACTGCGTGATCGCGCCGTTCGCGCCGGCGTCGATCTTGCGCTTGAAGTGCATCAGGTCGGCGTGCGCGTCGGCCGCCTGCGGATGCACCTCCGGATAGCAGGCCACCTCGATATGGAAGTGGTCGCCGCTCTCGGCGCGGATGAACTCGACCAGATCGCTGGCGTAGCGCAGATCGCCGAAGCTCGCCATGCCCGAGGGCAGATCGCCGCGCAGCGCGACGATGCGCTTCACGCCGAGCGCGCGATAGGTCTCGATCAGCTCGCGGATCTCGGCACGGCTGCCGCCCATGCACGACAGATGCGGGGCGGCGTCCAGGCCGTGGCGCAGATGCAGCTCGCGCACGGCGTCGAGCGTATAGCTCAGCGTCGAGCCGCCCGCGCCGAACGTCATCGAGACGTACTGCGGCTGCCGCGGGCGCAGCGCGGCGACGGTCTTCTCCAGCGTGGCGCGCTGCTCGTCGGTCTTGGGCGGGAAGAACTCGAAACTGATCGGGGGCATGGGTCGGGTCATTCGGCGGTCATCAGGGCGAGTCTGGCGCGGACTTTCTCGGCGTAGCGGTCGTAGTGCCTGCCGAGCAGGCCGCGCAGCTCGGCGTCGGTCACGTAATCGATCGAGCGGCGGTACTCGGCCTTGAGCTGATTCGACTCGATCCACTGGCCCTCGATCCCATCGAGCGTCGTCGGCACGTCGACGGCCGATCCGGGCAGGTCGGCGAGGCGTTCGCGCACGCGCACCGCGTGGCGCTCGGCGACCGCGCGCGGGCCGCTGCCGTCGGCGAGCTTCTCGAGGTGGAACGACTCGGCGGCGTCGTACTCGAACACGTCGGCGCCGGCCTCGCGCGTGGAGAGGAACGTCCCGTCGGCGAACCGCGACACGCATTCGAGCATGCGCTGCGCGCGCCATTTGCCGCTCAGGAACAGGGCCAGGAAGCCGAGCAGACCGGGCCACTTCGGCCGCATCGCGTAGGCGGCGGCGGTGCCGTACTGCGGATGCACGTAGAGCCCGATCACGACGCGCTGGCCGAGCGTCTGGCCGAGATTCCTGGCCTCCGCATCGGTCAGATGGACGTAGCCGAGCGGCTCGATCGTGCGTCTCACAGCGGCCAGGTGGCGCTGCTGATAGCCCGGAAACTCGCTCGCGACGGCCGGTTCGAGACCTGGCGGCGGCTCGTGGGCGAGGTTGTGGATCTGGTGCGCGATGTAGGCCGCGCTGGCGTCTTCGGCCGACTCCGGCACGAAGGTTTCAAGCGCCGAGGACACGTCGGCGCCCCTGCGGATATGGTCGGCCGCGCTGCGCAGGGCGGCGTTGGCCATGTCCTCGTGCAGATCGCGGTCGGCGCCGGTGGCGTCGCCGAGCGCTGCCTCGATCATCCGCGCATAGTGCTCGCGCTCGCCGTCGGGACCGGCTGCCGCGCGATCGCGCAGCTCCTGCACATGGGAGCGCACCGGATCGTCGGCGGCCAGCCGCGCGAGGACGGCGTCGCCATGCACGACCGCTTCCTCGTAGCGGCCGAGCCGCTGCGCGATGTCGGCGATGCGCAGATCCACGCGCAGGTCGTCGGCGATCGCGACGGCGGCCTGGTAGTCGGCCAGCGCGGCCTCGAGCTGGGCCCGGTCGTAGCGCATGCCGAGCGGATCGCTGACGACGTCCGCATCGTCCGCCGGCGAGGCGGCCAGGCGATGGCGCAGGTCGGCGCGCAGGCGCCAGGCCTCGTGCCGGCTCGGGTCGGACGCAATCGCGCGCGTCAGCAGCGCGATCGCCTCGTCGTGCGCGCCGTGGTCGGCCAGCAGCAGGGACAGCCGGAACCCGACGTCGGCGTCATCGGCGTCGATCGCGAGCGCGCGCCGCAGCAGGCCGATCGCCTCTTCGCCGGCCTCGTCCGCTTCGGCCAGTTCGGCGCGTGCGACCAGGGCGGGCACGTAGTCGGGCCTGAGCGCGATCACGGTATCGAGATCGGCGATCGCCTCCGCGTCGCGCTCCAGCGCGCGCAGACAGCGGCTGCGATGCCAGCGCAGAGCGGCCGAACGCGGATGCACCGCGATCAGCGCCTCGAGCGGGATCAGCGCGCCGGCGAAGTCGCCGTCGCGGATCAGCTGGCGCGCCTCGTCGAAGACGATCTGGTCGTCGCTGCACATGGCTCAGACCTCCTCGGGGCGGTATGCGACACGGCGCCCCGCGCGCGCGCGTCGGCCGGCGGCGCGATCGGCCTGCCGGCCGGCGCCGGCCGTAGCGATGGAACGGAATCTGCGATGCATCAGCAGCGGATCGATCATCGTATGCCCCCTGGCGAACGACGGAAGAAAGGCGTCGCATCGCAGGATACGACGCCCTCGGTACGTCCGGCGACCGGACCGGGGAAGGCGGCGGAACCGTGCGGTTCCGTATCGATCGGCCACCGGTTCGGCACACGGCCGGACCGGTGGCCGGGACCGTCAGTAGCGGTAGTGGTCCGGCTTGTACGGACCTTCGACCGGCACGCCGAGGTAGTCGGCCTGTTCGGCGGTCAGGCGCGTCAGCTTGACGCCGATCTTCTCCAGGTGCAGCCGCGCGACTTCCTCGTCGAGCTTCTTCGGCAGGATGTAGACCTTCGGATCGTAGAAATCCTTGTTGGCCCACAGGTCGATCTGCGCCAGGGTCTGGTTCGAGAACGAGTTGGACATCACGAAGCTCGGGTGGCCGGTCGCGCAGCCGAGGTTGACCAGGCGGCCCTCGGCCAGCAGGAAGATCGCGCGGCCGTCGCCGAACGTGTACTTGTCGACCTGCGGCTTGATGTTCAGGCGCACGGCGCCCGAGGCGTTCAGCGCGTCGACCTGAATCTCGTTGTCGAAGTGGCCGATGTTGCAGATGATCGCCTGGTCCTTCATCTGCTGCATGTGCGCGAGCGTCAGCACGTCCTTGTTGCCGGTCGTGGTGACGTAGATGTCGCCGACGCCGAGGGTGCTCTCGACCGTGTTGACCTCGAAGCCTTCCATCGCGGCCTGCAGCGCGTTGATCGGATCGATCTCGGTGACCACGACGCGGGCGCCGTACGCGCGCAGGCTGTGCGCCGAGCCCTTGCCGACGTCGCCGTAGCCGCAGACCACCGCGACCTTGCCGGCCAGCATCACGTCCATCGCACGCTTGAGGCCGTCGGCCAGCGACTCGCGGCAGCCGTAGAGGTTGTCGAACTTGCTCTTGGTGACCGAGTCGTTGACGTTGATCGCGGGCACCAGCAGCTTGCCGGCCTGGGCCAGCTGGTAGAGGCGGTGCACGCCGGTCGTGGTCTCCTCGGAAACGCCCTTCCAGTCCTTGACGACGCGGCCCCAGAAGCCCGGACGCTCCTTGGCGACGCGCTTGAGCAGGTTCTTGATGACCTGCTCCTCGTGGTTCGACGAGGGCGTGTCGACCCAGGTGCCGCCGTTCTCGAGCTCGTAGCCCTTGTGGATCAGCAAGGTCACGTCGCCGCCGTCGTCGACGACCAGCTGCGGACCGAGAAAGCCGCCGGCGCCGTCGGGGAAGCTCAGCGCGTCGAGCGTGCAGTCCCAGTACTCCTCGAGCGTCTCGCCCTTCCACGCGAACACCGGCGTGCCGGTCGCGGCGATCGCGGCGGCGGCGTGGTCCTGGGTCGAGAAGATGTTGCACGACGCCCAGCGCACGTCGGCGCCGATGTCCTTGAGCGTTTCGATCAGCACCGCGGTCTGGATCGTCATGTGCAGCGATCCGGTCACGCGCACACCCTTGAGCGGCGCGGTGGCGGCGTACTTCTTGCGGATCGACATCAGGCCCGGCATCTCGTGCTCGGCGATGTCGATCTCCTTGCGGCCCCAGTCGGCCAGCGCGATGTCGGCGACCTTGTAGTCGTGGCTGGGGGTGTTCTTGACGACAGCGTTCATCGGGAAACTCCGGTGCGATCGGCAGGCGCGGTTTGAAGGAGACGGCTCACCGAGCCTGGTCGTCGTCGATGCGACGGTCGCAGCGCCCCTCGGTGGGCAAGGCCGCGAAGTATATCGCTTATTCGCGATGGAAGGATGAAGGACATTCGCGGCCGCGGCGGCGGTTCCTTCGGCGGGCCGCTCGTGGTTGAATGCCTGACGAGAAGCGGGGGTGCCGGCGCAGCCGGCTGAGAGAGTCCCTTCGAACCTGATCCGGTTAGCACCGGTGTAGGGAGTCTTCGCCGGCGCCGGTCGCACCGCTGCCAGCGCCCCGGCTTCGTCCTCGTGTCGCATTCCTGCGTGCCGTGCCGCGGCGCGCCTCCAAGACAGGACGCATCGCCGATGAACGCCGTTCCCGCCCCGCTGCTGCGCCAGGCCGAAGCACTCTCCGAAACCGTGACGCGGCCGATTCCCGGATCGCGCAAGGTCTACGTCCACGGCTCGCGCGGCGACCTGCGCGTGCCGATGCGCGAGATCGCGCTGGCCGACACGCCGAGCCTGTTCGGCGCCGAGTCGAACGCACCGTTCACGGTCTACGACACCTCCGGTCCGTACACCGATCCGGACTACCGCGTCGACCTGGTCGCCGGCCTGCCGGCGCTGCGCGCGGCCTGGATCGACGAGCGCGCCGACACCGAGCGCCTGGCCGATTTCAGCTCGCCGTTCACGCGGCGGCACGCCGCCGCGCCGCAGCTGGACGCGGTGCGCTTTCCGCACGTGCCCAAGCCGCGCGTCGCGCGGGCCGGTGCCAACGTCAGCCAGATGCACTACGCGCGGCGCGGCATCGTCACGCCGGAGATGGAGTACGTGGCGATCCGCGAGAACCAGCGGCTCGAGGCGATCCGCGAGATGCACCTGCTCAAGCAGCATCCCGGCCAGAGCTTCGGCGCGTCGATTCCGAAGATCATCACGCCGGAGTTCGTGCGCGCCGAGATCGCGCGCGGCCGCGCGATCATCCCGAACAACATCAACCATCCCGAGAGCGAGCCGATGATCATCGGCCGCAACTTCCTCGTGAAGATCA
Organism: Rhodanobacter denitrificans; assembly: GCA_003241385.1. Taxonomy (GTDB): domain Bacteria; phylum Pseudomonadota; class Gammaproteobacteria; order Xanthomonadales; family Rhodanobacteraceae; genus Dokdonella; species Dokdonella denitrificans_A. The sequence continues at coordinate 31,588 of QFPO01000009.1, read as the reverse complement.
ACGCGAACATCGGCAACTCGGCCGTGACCAGCTCGATCGCCGAGGAGGTCGAGAAGATGGTCTGGGCGATCCGCTGGGGCGCCGACACGGTCATGGACCTGTCGACCGGGCGCCACATCCACGAGACGCGCGAGTGGATCATCCGCAACTCGCCGGTGCCGATCGGCACGGTGCCGATCTACCAGGCGCTCGAGAAGGTCGGCGGCGTCGCCGAGGACCTGACCTGGGAACTGTTCCGCGACACGCTGATCGAGCAGGCCGAGCAGGGCGTGGACTACTTCACGATCCACGCCGGCGTGCGCCTGCCGTTCATTCCGCTGACCGCCGGCCGCGTGACCGGCATCGTCTCGCGCGGCGGCTCGATCATGGCCAAGTGGTGCCTGGCCCATCATCGCGAGAGCTTCCTCTACGAACGCTTCGCGGAGATCTGCGAGATCATGAAGGCCTACGACGTGGCGTTCTCGCTCGGCGACGGCCTGCGTCCCGGCTCGATCGCCGACGCCAACGACGCCGCGCAGTTCGCCGAGCTCGACACGCTCGGCGAGCTGACCCAGGTCGCCTGGCAGCACGACGTGCAGGTCATGATCGAAGGTCCCGGCCACGTGCCGATGCACCTGATCAAGGAGAACATGGAGCGGCAGCTCGAGAAGTGCCACGAGGCGCCGTTCTACACGCTGGGCCCGCTGACGACCGACATCGCGCCCGGCTACGACCACATCACCAGCGCGATCGGCGCGGCGATGATCGGCTGGTACGGCACGGCGATGCTCTGCTACGTGACGCCGAAGGAGCATCTCGGCCTGCCCGACAAGCAGGACGTGCGCGACGGCATCATCACCTACAAGCTGGCCGCGCACGCGGCCGATCTCGGCAAGGGTCATCCGGCCGCGCAGGCGCGCGACAACGCGCTCAGCAAGGCGCGTTTCGAGTTCCGCTGGCAGGACCAGTTCAACCTCGGCCTCGATCCGGAGAAGGCCAAGGAGTTCCACGACGAGACCCTGCCCAAGGACGCGCACAAGACCGCGCATTTCTGCTCGATGTGCGGACCGAAGTTCTGCTCGATGAAGATCACCCAGGACGTGCGCGACTATGCGAAGGAGCACGGCATGGCCGCCGAGGTCGACGAGGCGATGGCGGCCAAGGCCGCCGAGTTCCGCGCGCAGGGCGGCGAGATCTATCGGCCCGATTGAGCCTGCGCAGCGCGGGTCGCGCCGGTGCGGCGGCGAAGCCGGCCGCCGACGCGTTCCGCGTCCCGTTCGCGCCGCACCTCGGACCGTACCGACGCTTCCCCGTCTGCAGTCGTGCATCACGATGACGGCGCGCTCGTTCATGTTCCTTTCGCGCTGGCCGGACTAACGTGCTGAACGCGTCCGGCCCGGCCGACCGGTCCACGTCGACGCGATCCACCCACCCAGGAGGCAGGTATGGCAGCGCATCCGAATCCCCGTCCGGCGGACGGCGAAAAGCCGTTTCTCACCGACATCGAGACGATCCGCAGGCGTGCGCGCGAGCACATCGAGCAGGGCGCGGTGACCGCTGGCTATTCGGCCGATCGCCAGACCGTCATCAAGCTGCTCAACGAGGCGCTGGCGACCGAGATCGTCTGCGTGCTGCGCTACAAGTATCACTACTACATGGCCTCGGGCATCCACGCCAAGAGCGTCGCGGCCGAGTTCCTCGAGCACGCCGGCGAGGAGCAGGAGCACGCCGACCGCATCGCCGAGCGGATCACCCAGCTCGACGGCACGCCGAACTTCTCGCCGGACGGTCTGCTGACGCGCAGCCATTCGGAATACGTGGAAGGCCGCGACCTGATCGAGATGATCAAGGAGGACCTGGTCGCCGAGCGCATCGCGATCGACAGCTATCGCGAGATCATCCAGTACCTCGGCAACGACGATCCGACGACGCGGCGCATGCTCGAGGAGATCCTCGCGGTCGAGGAGGAGCACGCCGAGGATCTGGGCACGATGCTCGAGAATCTCGGCCGCAAGGGCGAGCCGGCGGGCTGAGGGTAGGGCGGGGACTGCCCGACCGGGCCGTCTCATATCCACGCGGCGCGCGGTCCACGCAGGGATCGCGCAGCGGACGCCGACCGCGGGCCGGTGTCGGCTCAGGCGCCGGGAGCGCAGCGGCTCGTGGTTCGGATGCCGGCTCGCTCCAAGCAGCCGGCATCCGTGCTTTGCGCAGGCGACGGCGGGTCGACGCCGGCCATTGTCGGTTCGCCGCGACTCGTTCCGATGCGGTCGCTCGTACAGGTCTCGCCGTTGCGGCGGTCTGCTAGTCTGTTCTTCTTTCGCGATCCGTCCGGAGGTGTTCGATGCAATCGACCGTTCCGTCTCGCCGGTTCCGGTGGCTGCGCCCGCTCCTGATCGCGCTCGCGGCCTATGCGCTGGTGATCGTCGCGCTGATGATCTGGTGGGACCACGAGCCGGCCCGGTTCGACGTCGCCCAGTCGGCGCAGGCGCGCTTGCAGCCCGGCCAGTCGCTGACCACCGGTTACGTCACGGTCGCCACGCTGATCCGTTCGGCCGAGAGCCTGCTCGACAAGCGCGGCGGCTATCTCAGCAACGATAAGCTGCCGCCCGGCGTGCTGATGGACAACGTGCCCAACTGGGAATTCGGCGTCCTCACCGCGACGCGCGATCTGGCGCGCGCGCTGCGCAACGACTTCAGCCGCTCGCAGAGCCAGTCGGCCGAGGACAAGGATCTGCAGGAGGCCGATCCGCTGTTCAGTTCGCCGAACGACCGCTGGCTGCTGCCGAGCTCGGAAGGCCAGTACCGCAAGGCGATCGGGCTGGTCGAGCGCTACGCCGCGCGCCTGGCCGATCCGGGCCGCAGCCAGGCGCAGTTCTTCGCGCGCGCCGACAACCTGGCCGACTATCTGCAGGTCGCGTCCGGACGGCTCGGCTCGCTGTCGCAGCGGCTGTCGGCCAGCGTCGGCCAGGTGCGCCTGGAAACCAGTCTCGGCGATCCCGGCGACGGGTCGGCCGCTTCGAGCGGCCCGTTGCTGGTCAAGACGCCGTGGCTGAAGATCGACGACAACTTCTACGAGGCACGCGGCTACACCTGGGCGCTGCGCGAACAGCTCGAGGCGATCGCGATCGACTTCGGGCCGGTGCTGCGCGACAAGAACGCGGTCGCCAGTCTCGAGCAGGTGATCCGCGAGCTCGAAGAGGCGCAACACCGCGTCTGGAGCCCGATGATCCTCAACGGCTCGCCGTACGGCTTCTTCGCGAACCACTCCCTGGTGCTCGCCAACTACGTCTCGCGCGCCAATGCGGCGCTGATCGAGCTGCGCACGCTGCTGCGGCGCGGCTGACGTCCGGCGCGCCGAGCGGTGCCGCCGCCGGCGCGGCTGCGAATGCCGGCCGGTTGATCGGCGGGTACAGCGGCCCCATAGCGGAGCGATCGCGGCCGTGGTGCCGCCTTGCCGCCGGAACGATCGCCCGATGTCCGTCACCGACTCTTCCGTCCGCATCCGGATCGACTTCGTGTTCGATCCGGTCTGCCCGTGGTGCGCGATCGGCCTGTATGCGCTGGAACGCGCGCTCGAGCGCGTCGGCGACGCGGTGGCGGTCGATCTGCACTTCCAGCCGTTCGAGCTGAACCCGACGCTCGGACCGGACGGCGAGGACCTGGTCGAGTATCTGGAGCACAAGTACGGCATTTCGCCGGCCGAGATCGCGCGCAACCAGACCGCGATCGCCGAGCGCGGCGCAGCGGTCGGACTGAAATTCGGACCGCGCACGCGGATCGTCGCGACGTTCGACGCGCACCGGCTGCTGCGCGCGGCCGCTGCGACCGGCACCGCCCGTGCCTTCGCGCACGCGCTGCTGAAGGCCTATTTCAGCGACGGCGAGGATATTGCCGCGCCGGCGACACTGACACGGCTGGCGGTCGCGTCCGGCCTCGACGCCGCGACCGTCCGCGACGTGCTCGAATCGGATCGCTACGCGGCCGAGGTCCGCGAGCGCGAGGCCTACTACGCCGAGCGCGGCATCCGCTCGGTGCCGGCGACGATCCTCCAGGAGCGCCATCTGATCAGCGGCGGGCAGCCGCCCGAGGTGTTCGAGCAGGCGCTGCGCCAGCTCGCCGCCGCTGTCTGAAGCGCCGCCGCGCGCACCGGCTGCTCGGCGCCGCGCCTTCTCCGTCACGTCACGCGGACGCGGCTACAATCGCCGCCCGCGCCGACAACCCGCGCTCGCACGCGGCAGTCTGATGACTCCTTCCGTTTCTTCCGGCCGCTCGGCCGCGATCGCGTTCATCCTCGTGGTGGCGATGCTCGACATCGTCGCGATGGGCATCGTCATCCCGGTGCTGCCGCCGCTGATCGAGGCGTTCACCGGCTCCAACGCCCAGGCCGGCGTCATCAACGGCGTGTTCGTCGCGCTGTGGGCACTGATGCAGTTGGTCGCCTCGCCGGTGATCGGCAGCCTGTCCGATCAGGTCGGACGGCGGCCGGTGATCCTGCTCTCGACCGCGGGTCTGGCCGCCGACTACCTGCTGATGGCGCTGGCGCCGAACCTGTGGTGGCTCGCGCTCGGTCGCATGATCGCCGGCGTAACCTCGGCCAGCTTCACGACCGTCTACGCATACATGGCCGACATCACGCCGCCGGAAGCGCGTTCGCGCGGCTACGGGTTGATCGGCGCCGCGTTCAGCGCCGGCTTCGTCGCCGGTCCGCTGCTCGGCGGCGTGCTCGGCGAGTTCTCGCCGCGCGCGCCGTTCTGGGTCGCCGCGGGCCTCAGCGGACTGACCTTCCTCTACGGCATCTTCATCCTGCCCGAGTCGCTGCCGGTCGAGCGGCGCATGCGCTTCTCGTGGCGGCGTGCCAATCCGTTCGGCGCATTGACGCTGCTGCGCTCGCATCCGGAGCTGTCGGGTCTGGCCGTGGTCAACTTCCTGTTGTACTTCGCGCACCACGTGTTCTCGGCCGTGTTCGTGCTGTACGCGGGCCATCGCTACGGCTGGAGCCCCGGCACGGTCGGCGTGCTGCTGGCGGCGGCCGGCGCGCTCGACATGCTGGTGCAGGGCCTGCTGGTCGGACGCGTGGTCAAGCGGATCGGCGACCGCGCGACGATGATCCTGGGCCTGTTCGGCGGTGCCGCCGGTCTGGCCTGCATGGGCCTGGCGCCGAGCGGCTGGGCGTTCGCGGCGGCCCTGCTGCCCAATGCGCTGTGGGGACTGGCGATGCCGACCCTGCTGTCGCTGATGACGCAGCGCGTGTCGGAGAGCGAGCAGGGCCAGCTGCAGGGCGCCAACATGAGCGTCGCCAGCGTCGCCGGCGTGCTCTCGCCGCTGTTCTTCGGCTGGGTCTACTCGGTCTCGATCGATGCGGATGCGCGCCTGGCCGTGCCGGGGGCGGCGTTCCTGCTCGCGGCGGGCGTGCTGCTCGCCGCGGCGCTGCTCGGCTGGCACGTCGCGCGGCGCGCATCGCGCGCGCATCGGGCGGTCTGAGCGCTGCAAACGCACCCGGCGGGCTCGGGCCCGCCGGGTGGGGTCTCGCGTGCGGAGGGGCCGGGCGCTGCGCCGCGCCCGGCCGGTCAGCGCGTCGCGGTCGAGGCAACGCCGCGTTCGGCGAGGTTCCAGCGCGTCTGCGTCGAACCGTCACCGGCGAACGACGGATACCAGTCCTCGCGCGTGCTCAGCAGGAAGCGCTGCAGGCACAGCCGATCGCTGGTCTGGCCACCTTCCGGGCAGCCGGCGACGACCAGCAGGCGGTCGGCGTTCTCGCCGTCGGCGGCGGCCTTGAACGCCATGCCGGCGCCGATCACGTCCTGCGACGGACCGGGGTGGACCACGTTGAAGTGGCCGCCCTTGAATTCGCCGGCGGTGCTGAACGTCAGGATGTCGGTGCTGCGCCGGGTCGCGCCTTCACCGTCGACGGTCGCCGAATCGGCCAGCACCCACAGGTGATCCTTGAACACCTGCACGTCGCGGATCGCGGTGAAGTGCCAGGCGCTGTTCGGAAACACGATCGCGGCGCCGCCGTCGGGATTCCAGGCCCCGGCGGTGCGCCAGGCGACCGGCGTGCCGTCGGTGCCGTAGCGCGTGATGCCGACGTTGTCGGCGCGGGTCTGGCCATCGGCCGCGACCAGGCTGACGACGATCACGTCGTCGCCGACCTGGACGACCTTGCGCGCCTGCGCGGTCGCCGCGGTCGTGGTGTCGGACGCCGGCGATGCGGCCTGCACGGCACCGGCGCAGAGCAGGCCGATCGACGCGGCCAGGGTCAGCTTGACGATGTTCATGGAACGTCTCCTCGATGCGAAAGCGGGAAAGAGCGCGGCGTCGGCCTGATATGGTGCTATGCACCATAATCTCCAATAGCCGTTTTACGCCGATTTTCAAGATTCTTCGAGACATATTGCTGCATTGCATCCAGATTCCAGCACGGCAAATTGTCGCGACGGGTTGCGCGGCGCCGCCGCCGGCCTGGTCGCGTCGATCGACCTCGCACGGCAGGTCCGGCCGCCACGGATAGGGCCGTCTCACTCTTCAGTTCGGCCCGCCGGCACCGCGATCGCCCGGATCGCCGCCTCCGACAGTTCCGAGAGCGCCGTCGCAGCCGGGCGCGGCAAGAGCGCGCAGCGGTCCGGTCGGTCACGGCGCTGTGCTAGGTTTGAACGCGATCCCGCGCGATAAAGGAACGCTGCCGCATGACGACGCAATTGCGCCGCACGAAGATCATCGCCACGCTGGGCCCGGCGACCGACGCACCGTCGATGCTCGAACGCATCCTGGCCGAAGGCGTCGACGTGGTCCGACTCAATTTCTCGCACGGGCAGCCGGACGATCACCGCCAGCGCGCCGAGGCGGTCCGCGCGGCCGCCGCGGCGCTCGGCCGTGAAGTGGCGATCCTCGGCGATCTGCAGGGCCCCAAGATCCGCGTCGAGCGCTTCGCGGCCGGCAGCGTCGATCTGGAGGCCGGCGACTCGTTCACGCTGGACTGCCGGCCCGACGCGCCGCCCGGCGATCGCCACCGCGTCGGCGTCGGCTACCACGAGCTCTGGCGCGACGTCAGTGCCGGCGACGTGCTGCTGCTCGACGATGGTCTGATCGCGCTCGAAGTCGCTGCGGTCGCCGACCGGGAAATCCAGTGCCGCGTGACGGTCGGCGGCCGGCTGTCGGATCGCAAGGGCATCAACCGCATGGGCGGCGGCCTCAGCGTCACGGCGCTGTCGGACAAGGACCGCGCCGACATCCGGCTGGCCGCCTCGATCGGCGTGGACTTCCTCGCGGTGTCGTTCGTCAAGAACGCCGCCGACCTGGAGCAGGCGCGCAGCCTGATGCGCGAGGCCGGCGGTTCGGCGGCGCTGGTCGCCAAGATCGAGCGCACCGAGGCGATCGCCGTGCTCGGCGAGATCATCGAGGCCAGCGAGGTCGTCATGGTCGCGCGCGGCGATCTCGGCGTGGAGATCGGCGATGCCGAACTGCCGGGCCTGCAGAAGAAGATCATCCGCGAGACGCTCGAGCGCAACCGCATCGTGATCACCGCGACGCAGATGATGCAGTCGATGGTCGAGTCGCCGATCCCGACGCGCGCCGAGGTGCTCGACGTCGCCAATGCGGTGATCGACGGCACCGACACCGTCATGCTGTCGCAGGAAACCGCGGCCGGCCGCCATCCGGACAAGGCGGTCGCCGCGATGCGGCGCGTCTGTCTCGGTGCCGAGCGCCAGTTCGAGCCGCAGGAGGACCTGGGGCCGCGCGCGGCGACGATCGAGCGTACCGACCAGGCGATCGCGCTGGCCGCGATGGCGCTGGCCGGACGTGTCGGGCCGCGCGCGATCATCGCGCTGACCGAATCGGGCGAGACCGCGCGCTGGCTGTCGCGGCACCGCTCGAGCGTGCCGATCTTCGCGCTGTCGCGGCATGCCGCGTCGCGGCGCCGCATGCTGCTCTATCGCGACGTCTATCCGATCGACTTCGACCCGCAGAACGTGGGTCCGGTGCAGGCCGCGCGCGCGGCGATCCAGCACCTGTTCGGCCTGGGGCTGCTGGCCGAAGGCGACCGCGTGATCCTGACCACCGGCGACCACACCGGCCAGCTCGGCGGCACCAATACGCTCAAGCTGCTGCGGGTCGGCCCGGACGGGCTCGCCGAAGGACTCGGCGACCTCTGAACGCCGGCTCGACGCGCGCGCGGATCGCGCGGCCGTCGCGTCGCGAAGCGCTACAATCGCGCTCTCGTTTCGCGCCGGAGCGTGTCATGTCCCGTCCTTCCCCGATCCGCCGCCCGCTCGCGCTCGCCGCCGCCGCGTCGCTGGCGCTGGTGTCCGCCGCGGCGGTCGCGCAGCGGCAGCCGCGCGTGGTCGCGCCGGACGATCTGGCCAAGTACTGGGTGCTCGTCAACGAGTCGGTGCAGGGCGACGCGCCGATGTTCGGCAAGGGCATGGACGTGCCGACCTGCGCGACCGTGTCGTTCGTCGTCGACGGCACCGGCAGCACCAGCTCGGTCAAGGTCCAGCGCATCGTGCCGGAAGGACCGGATCTGGCGAAGCTCGCGCTCAGCATCGGCGCGCATCTGAAGTTCGAGCCGACGGTCACCAACGGCGGCCGCGATCCGGTGTTCAGCTGGCTGATCTTTCCGCTGAATCTGCCGACCGATCCGGCCGCGCGCAGCGAGCTGATGAAGCCCTGTGTGATCGAGCGCCTGCGCTACGCCGACCGCTGAGCGGCGCGGCTCACGGCGGTGCGTCGGCTTCCGGCCGCCGCTTGCGGAAGATCCAGAACCGCGACGACACGAAGTTGACGACCATGCCGGCCAGCGAGCCGGCCGCGACCGCGATCACCGGCTGTTCGCGGATCGCCGGATGGTGGAACACCAGGAACGAGTACGTGCCGTAGTTGACCGCGAAGCCGCCGCTCATCGCGAGCAGATAACGCGCCCATTCGCCGAACAGGCCGTAGCGGCGGTCGGCGCTGAAGGTGTAGGTGCGATTGAACAGCCAGGTGCCGGTCGCGGCGACCAGGAACGAGAGCAGGCGCGTCGCGTACGGGTTCCAGCCGCCCCATTTGACCAGCACCTGCACGATCGCCGCGTCGATGACGAAGCCGATCACGCCGCCGACCGCGAACAGCGCCAGTACGCGCACGGCCGCCGACCGCCGCGTGCGCGCGTCGGGCTCAGACCTCATCGCTGCGACCCGCCGCGGCCTGCGTCATGCGGTGCCTGCTGTGTGTCAGGCGGCATCGGCCGCGTACAGGCCGGCCATGCCGTGGCGCGCCGGCTGCTCGACCACGCCGCGTTCGGTCACGATCACGTCGATCAGCTCGGCCGGCGTGACGTCGAAGACCGGATTCCAGGCCTGCGCGCCGTCGACGACGGTACGCTGTCCGCCGTAGCCGAGCAGCTCGGTCGCGGTGCGCAGCTCGATCTCGATCGCCTCGCCGCTCGGCGTCGTCAGGTCCACCGTCGAGGACGGCGCGACGACCATGAAGCGCACGCCGTGATGGCGCGCCGCGATCGCGAGCTGGTAGGTGCCGATCTTGTTGGCGGTGTCGCCGTTGGCGGCGATGCGGTCGGCGCCGACGACGACCCAGTCGATCGCGCCGGACTTCATCAGATGCGCGGCGGCCGAGTCGGCGATCAGCGTCGCCGGGATCGCATCGCGCGTCAGCTCCCACATCGTCAGCCGCGCGCCCTGCAGCCAGGGCCGCGTCTCGCCGGCGTAGACGCGTGCGATGCGGCCCTGCGCGTAGCCGGCGCGGATCACGCCGAGCGCGGTGCCGTAGCCGGCGGTCGCCAGCGAACCGGTATTGCAATGGGTCAGTACGCCGACCGGCGCGTCGCCGAAGTACGCCGCGCCGAGCTCGCCCATGTGCCGGTTCGCGGCGAGGTCCTCGTCCTGGATCGCCTGCGCCTCGGCCGCCAGCGCGTCGGCATCGGCGCCGTTCGCGATCGCGCGCTTCATGCGGTCCAGCGCCCACATCAGGTTGACCGCGGTCGGGCGGGCGGCGCGCAGCCGTTCCAGCGCGGCCGGCAGCGTGGCCGGATCGTGGCGCGCCGCCAGCACCACGCCCCAGGCCGCGGCGATGCCGATCGCCGGTGCGCCGCGCACGACCAGATCGGTGATCGCCTGCGCGACCTCCTCGGCGCTGCGGCAGTCGATCGTGGTCTCCTCGAACGGCAGGCGGCGCTGGTCGAGCAGGCGCAGATGGTCGCGCTGCCAGAGCACGGCGCGGATGGAGTCATGCGAATCGGTGGCGGTCATCGGCAGCAGGGGCGGGGCGGAGAACGGATCGGCACGGCGCGACCGGCAGGCGGCACGCTGCCGTATAGTGTCGGACCCTATTGTGACGCATCCGCGAGGAAGCGAGCCATGCGAGGTCTGACGGCGATGATGACGGTGGCGATCGGCGCGGCAGCGGTCCTGGGCGGTCCGGCACCGTCGGCGGCGGCCGAGCGGACGATTACGGCTGAAGCGCTCGCGGCGCGTCTGGACGGGCCGGCGCCGCCGACCGTGCTCGACGTGCGCGGTGCCGACGAGGTCGCCGAAGGCCATCTGCCGGGCGCCGTGGCGATTGCGCACGACCAGGTGCCGGCACGGCTGGCCGAGCTCGGCGCACCGCGCGAGATCGTGCTGTACTGCCGCAGCGGCCGGCGTGCGCGCCTGGCCGGCGAATCGCTCGAACGGGCCGGTTTCGACGTGGTGTATCTCGAAGGCGACTATCCGAGCTGGGCCGCCGCGGGCCGGCCGGTCGAGCATGGCGCGGCGGCCACGCCGGCCGGCCGCTGAGCGGCGGCCCACCTCGATCCGGCGCGTGCCGGTCAGTCCATCTCGCGATCGCCGATCAGCACGACGTCGGCCGGCCGGCGCGCGAACAGGCCGACGCAGACGACGCCGGCGATCTGGTTCAGCTCGGTCTCGAGCGCGACCGGATCGGTGATCGACCAGTGGTGCACGTCGAGGATCCAGTTGCCGTTGTCGGTCACGACGCCGTCACGCCAGACCGGCTGGCCGCCACGCGCGACGATCGCACGGGCGACGTGGCTGCGCGCCATCGGAATCACCTCGACCGGCAGCGGGAAGCGGCCGAGCACCTCGACGCGCTTGGCCGGATCGATGATGCAGACGAAGCGCCGCGACGCCGCCGCGATGATCTTCTCGCGCGTCAGCGCGCCGCCGCCGCCCTTGATCAGGCGCTTGTGCGAGTCGCACTCGTCGGCGCCGTCGACGTACAACGGCAGTTCGCCGGTCGCGTTGAGGTCGAGCACCGCGATGCCGTGCTCGCGCAGCAGGCGCGTGGACTGCTCGGAGCTGGAGACCGCGCCCTCGATGTCGTGGCGGCGCTCGGCCAGCGCCTCGATGAAGTAGGCGACCGTCGAGCCGGTGCCGACGCCGACGATGCTGCCGGGCTCGACGTAGCGCATCGCCGCGCGTCCGGCCAGGCGCTTGCCTTCGTTCTGGTTCGTGTTCACGGCTTCCCCTTCTTCTCGAGCGACAGGATGAACGTCCATTGCGCGCGCGTGACCGGCAGCACCGACAGCCGGTTGCCGCGCCGCGTCAGCGCGAAATCGCCGAGCTCGTCGCGGTCCTTGAGCTCGGCCAGCGTGATCGTGCGCTCGAGCTTGCGCCGGAAGCCGACGTCGACCAGCAGCCAGCGCGGCGCCTCGCGCGTGCTGGCCGGGTCGTAGTAGTCGCTGCGGCGCTCGAACTGGGTCGGGTCCGGATAGGCCTCGCTGCGGACCTCGGCCAGGCCGACGACGCCCGGTTCGGCGCAGTTGGAGTGGTAGAACAGGATGCCGTCGCCGACGCGCATGCCGTCGCGCATGAAGTTGCGCGCCTGGTAGTTGCGCACGCCGCTCCACGGCTCGACGCCGACGCGCTCCAGATCGTCGATCGAGAATTCTTCGGGTTCGGACTTCATCAGCCAGTAGCGGCTCACGGCGTCTCCTCGGGCCAGCAGGCGATCAGTTCGCGTTCGGTGGCCACGTAGTCGAGCGGGACGTCCCACGGCGCGGGCGCGATCTGCGGCAACTCCTGCACCGAATGGGCGACGCCGACCAGCAGCGTATCGGCCGGTTCGGTGCGCTCGCGCAGCCAGGCGAAGCTGCGGTCGTACCAGCCGCCGCCGTAGCCGAGCCGGCCGCCGCGGCGGTCGAAGCCGAGCAGCGGCACCAGCACCAGATCGAGCTTGTGTGGCGGCAGCAGCGCCTGGGCGTCGACCTGCGGTTCGGGGATGCCGTAGCGGTTCGGCGCCACCGCGGTACCGGCCGACCAGGCCGCGAAGCGCAGGCGGCGGTCGGCGTGCACGACCGGCAGGTGGTACTGCTGGCCGCGCTCGCGCAGACCCGGCAGCACGGCGTGCAGCGACAGCTCGCCGTCGACGGCCCAGTAGCCGGCGACGCGCGCGTCGGTCAGGAAGTCGGGCAGCGCGTGCAGCTGCTGCGCGAGCGCCTCGGCGGCGGCGATGCGCTCGCGCGGACTCAGCGCGGAGCGGCGTTCGCGCAGTCGGCTGCGCAGGGCCTGTCGATCGTCGGCGGAGTTCATCGCGTCGCAGGCGGGAAGAGGGGTGGCGTCCTCCGCGCTGTGGCGGTGCGCATCAAACGACCTTGATCCAAAGGATCAGGTGGGAAGAGTCGGCAGCGCCTTCAGGCTTTCCGCTCGTGGCGGACATGCACACCGGCGGCTGCGTGGTCGTCCCGGAGTCGTTCAATAGGAGCAAGGCAATATGTAAGGTGCGCGATCGCACACTGCAGAGGACACCGGGGTCTATTGTAGTGACCCGGGGAAAGCGGCATCAAGCCTGGATTTGAGCGAACGCAGATCCTGAGCCAGCTGATCTTCACGTGTGGCGCTGCTGCGCTGCTGGCTCAGCAGCTCGTGGGCGATGTTGAGGCCGGCCAGCACCGCGATGCGGTCCATGCCGAGCGCGCCGCCGCGACCGCGCATCTGGCGCATCTTGCCGTCCAGATAGGCCGCGGCCGCGATCAGGCCGGGCCGTTCCTCGGGCGTGCAGGCGATCAGGAACTCGCGATCGAGGATGTGGACGGCGACCGGTTCGCTCATCAGGCGCTCACTGCTCCAGTGATTTCAGACGCAGGATCATCGCCTCGACCCGGCTGCGCGCCTGTTCGTTGCGTGCGAGCAGCTGCGCGCGTTCGGATGCGAGGTGTTCCTGGCTCTGTCGCAGCACGCGATTCTCCTCGCTCAGCCGCCGGCACAGCTCCACCAGGCGATCGACGCGCTCGGTGATCTCGGCCAGTTGCGTCTGGGTGGGGTCGGCAGCGGACATGGCCGGGACTATAGCACCGGACCACGGCGATTTTTGCGCACGCAGCAGCGCCTTGCGTGCGCCCGGCAGGCGCGGCGCCGGGCACGTCTGCGCGGCCGTTGCGACGCCGTTCGCGCGCCGGCCAGGATCGCCGTGGCACAGTGCCGATCCACCCCGGGATCAGCAGGAGCCTCGCGATGATGCCCACCCTCGTTTCGGTCGCGCGCCGCCTCGGCGTCGCGGCCCTGATCGGCGCCGCCGCGCTCGCCGCCGCGCCGCAGGCACGCGCCGCCGCGGCGCTCGACACGCTGCAGCTGGCGCCGGGCTTCCGGATCGCGCTGTGGTCGGACCAGGTGCCGGACGCGCGTGCGCTCGCGCTCGGCGCGCGCGGCACGGTCTTCGTCGGCTCGCGTCAGGCCGGCAAGGTCTACGCGGTCGAGCCGGCCGAGGACGGCCGCCGCGGCGGCCGCGTGCACGTCCTCGCCAGCGGTCTGGAGCAGCCGGTCGGCGTCGCGTTCCACGACGGCGACCTCTACGTCTCGGCGATCGACCGCATCGTCGTGCTGCGCGACGTCGAGCGCGACCTGGCCAAGCCGCCGAAGCCGGAGCTGGTCAGCGACGCGTTTCCGAAGGACAAGCATCACGGCTGGAAATTCATCGCGTTCGGCCCCGACGGCAAGCTCTACGTGCCGATCGGCGCGCCTTGCAACATCTGCGATCGCGGCGAGGGCTACGCCAAGATCGTGCGCATGAACGCCGACGGCAGCGGTCGCGAGGACGTCGCGTTCGGCGTGCGCAACAGCGTCGGCCTGGCCTGGCATCCGACCACCGGCAAGCTGTGGTTCACCGACAACGGCCGCGATATGCTCGGCGACGACGTCCCCGGCGACGAGATCAACCGCGTCGACCGCATCGGCGCGCATTACGGCTATCCGTACTGCCATCAGGGCGATCTGCCCGATCCGGAATTCGGCGCCGGCAAGGCCTGCCAGGACTTCGTTGCGCCGGTGCGCGTGTTCGGCGCGCACGTCGCCGCGCTCGGGCTGCGCTTCTACACCGGTTCGCAGTTCCCGGCCGCGTACCGCAATGCGCTGATCGTCGCCGAGCACGGCTCGTGGAACCGCTCGAAGAAGTCCGGCTACCGCGTCATGGTCGCGCGTCTGGACGGCGACCGCATCGCCGCCTACGAGCCGCTGGTCGACGGCTTCCAGAAGAACGAGCAGGCCCAGGGCCGTCCGGTCGACGTCCAGGTGATGCCGGACGGCTCGCTGCTGGTCTCCGACGATCTGGCCGGAGCGCTGTACCGGATCAGCTACGGCGATTGAGGCTGGCGTACCGGCGCCGCGGGCGCGAGGCCGATTCGGTGCGGTGCCGCTGCCCGTTTCGCGCGGCGCGTTCCTCGCGTAGGCTTCGGGGCGCAAATTCCCGCCGTGCCCCGCGATGACCACCGTTTCGACCCCTTCCGCGTTCCGTGAGCAGCGGCTGCCGGCCTGGCAGCGCGTCGTCGTCAAGATCGGCAGCAGCCTGCTGACCGGGCCGGGCGGCGTCAGCACGCGCCATGCGCTGCGCATCGGCCACGCGCTGGCCGGCTTGATCGAGAGCGGTCGCGAGGTGCTGATCGTCTCCTCCGGCGCGGTCGCGGCCGGCCGCGCGCTGCTGCAGGCGCGCATGCCCGACGCTGGCGCGCTGTCGGCGCGCCAGGCGCTGGCCGCGGTCGGCCAGACCAGCGTCGTCGCGCTGTGGCAGCGCTTCTTCGACCGGCCGGTCGCGCAGGTGCTGCTGACCCACGACGACCTGCGCAACCGCAAGCGCTATCTCAACGCACGCAGCACGCTGCGCGCTTTGCTCGCGATGGGCGTGGTGCCGATCATCAACGAGAACGACACCGTCTCGGTCGACGAGCTCAAGCTCGGCGACAACGACAATCTGGCCGCGCACGTCGCGATGGTGATCGGTGCCGACCTGGTCGTGCTGCTGACCGACATCGACGGCCTCTACGACGCCGATCCGCGCCGTCATCCCGGCGCGCGGCCGCTGCATCGCGTCGCCCGGATCACGCCGGCCGTGCGCGCGATGGCCGGTGCCGCCGGCAGCGCGGTCGGCACCGGCGGCATGGCCACCAAGCTCGACGCGGCCGCACGCGCCGCCGAGGCCGGCATCCCGACCGCGATCCTCAACGGCACCTCGGCGCGCTCGATCGACGCGTTCGCGCGCGACCGCCTGGTCGGCACCCTGGTGGCCGCCTCGCGCAGCCGGCCCGGGGCGCGCAAGACCTGGCTGCGCAACGCGCCGCTCGCGGCCGGCCGCGTCTGCATCGACGCCGGCGCCGCGCGCGCGCTGGCCGAGCGCGGCGCCTCGCTGCTGCCGCGCGGCGTGGTCGAGGTCAGCGGTGAGTTCGTCCGCGGCGACGTCGTCGAGATCGGCGTCTCGAGCCGCCACGGCATGCGTGCGATCGCGCGTGGCGTCGCCCAGTACGGCGCCAGCGAGATCCGCGCGCTGATCGGTGCGCGCAGCGAGGAGATCGGCGCGCGTCTGGGTTTCAGCTACGGACCGGAGATCGTCCACCGCGACGATCTGGCGCTGGCATGAACGTGCCGTCGTCCTCTTCCGTTCCGCTGCGCGACCGGCTGATCGCCGCGCGCGAGGCCGCCGTCGCGATCGCCGCGCTCGACGCCGGCCGACGCGCCGACCTGCTGCGCGCGATGGCCGCGGCGCTGCGCGCGTCGGCCGAACCGATCCTCGCCGCCAACGCGCTCGACGTCGCCGCGGCGCGCGAGCAAGGACGCGCGGCCGCGCTGGTCGATCGCCTGCGGCTCGATCCGGGCCGCCTCGCGGCGGTCGCCGACGCGGTCGACGAGGTCGCCGGCCTGCCCGATCCGGTCGGCGTCGTCACGCGCAGCGAGGTCCGCCCGAACGGCATCCGCGTCGAGCGCGTGCGCATCCCGCTCGGCGTGATCGCGATGATCTACGAGGCGCGCCCGAACGTGACCGCCGATGCCGCCAGCCTGTGTCTGAAGGCCGGCAATGCCGTCGTGCTGCGCGGCGGCAGCGAGGCGCGCGCGTCGAACCTGGCGATCGTCGCGGCGCTGCACGGCGCACTCGACGCATTCGGCCTGCCGCGCGCGGCGCTGACCTTCATCGACGAGCCCGAGCGCGACCGCATCCGCGAGCTCGTGCAGGCCGAGGACCTGCTCGATCTGGTGATCCCGCGCGGCGGCGAGGGCCTGATCCGTTTCGTCGCCGAGCATTCGCGCGTGCCGGTCATCAAGCACTACAAGGGCGTGTGCCATCTCTACGTCGACGCCGCGGCCGATCCGGATCTGGCGCTCGGCCTGCTGATCGACGGCAAGACGACGCGTCCGTCGGCCTGCAATGCGCTGGAGACGCTGCTGGTCCATCGCGACGTCGCCGCCGCGTTCGTGCCGCGCGCGCTGGCCGCGCTGCGCGCGCACGGCGTGACGGTGCGCGGCTGCGAGCGAACGCGCGCGATCGACGCCGACGTCGCCGCCGCGAGCGAGGACGACTACGCGGCCGAGTACCTGGACCTGATCCTGGCCGTGCGCGTCGTCGACGATCTCGACGCCGCGATCGCGCACATCCGCCGCTACGGGTCCGACCACACCGAGGTCATCGCGACCGCCGACGCGGACGCGGCGCGCCGGTTCGAGCGCGCCCTGCGCTCGGCGGTCGTCATGATCAACGCGTCCTCGCGCTTCAGCGACGGCGGCGAGCTCGGCCTCGGGGCCGAGATCGGCATCTCGACGACGCGCCTGCACGCCTACGGTCCGATGGGGCTGGAGGCGCTGACGATCGAACGGACGATCGTGCGCGGCGAAGGGCAGGTGCGCCATGCGCCTCCTGTCGCTCGAGGGTAAGCTCGCCGCGGCCATGGCGTTCGCGGCCGCGACGGCCGCGGCGCTGACCGCCGCGCTGATCGGTTGGCTGCACGGGCCGTGGATCGCCGCGGCGGCTGCGTTCGGCGTGGTGCTGCCGGTCGCGATGCTGGCGGCCCGGTTGATGGCGCGGCCGGTGGTCGAACTGATCCGTGCCTTGTCCGGCAGCGTGGTCGCGTTCCGCGACGGCGACTTCAGCTTCTCGATCGCCGACCGCCGCCGCGACGAGATGGGCGATCTGGTCGCCGCGCACAACCAGCTCGGCCAGGTGCTGCGCGAACAGCGCCGCGGGCTGGTCGAGCGCGAGCTGATGCTCGACACGCTGGTGCAGCATTCGCCGACGGCGATGGTGCTGATCGAGTCGGGCGGCCACGTCGTCCACGCCAACCTGGCCGCGCGCGCCTTGCTCAACCATGGCCGCGCGCTCAACGGCGAGCGCTTCGACGCGATCGTCGCCGACGCGCCCGAACAGCTCGGCGCGGCGCTGGCCGACCGCGAAGACCGCCTGTTCTCGGCCGAGATCGACGGCGAGGAGGAGACCTTCCACCTGTCGCAGCGCGACTTCAAGCTGCAGGGCCGCGCGCACCGCATGGTCATGCTGCGGCGGATGACGCGCGAGCTGTCGCGACAGGAGGTCGCGACCTGGAAGAAGGTGATCCGCGTGATCAGCCACGAGATCAACAATTCGCTGGCGCCGATCAGTTCGCTGTCGCATTCCGGCCGCGAGCTGGCGCGCCGCGGCGACGTCGCGCGCCTGTCGACGGTGTTCGAGACGATCGAGGACCGCGCGCGTCACCTGGAGGCCTTCATCCAGGGCTATGCGCGCTTCGCGCGGCTGCCGCAGCCGCAGCCGCAGACGGTCGCCTGGGCGCCGCTGCTCGAGGCGCTGGCGGCGCAGTACGCGTTCACGCCGGCCGGTCCGCCCCCGGCCGAGCCGGGCTGGTTCGACCGCACGCAGATCGAGCAGGTGCTGATCAACCTGCTCAAGAACGCGCACGAGGCCGGCGGCCCGGCCGACGGCGTCGAGCTGCGCGTCTCGCGCTCTGGGCGCGAGCTGCGCATCGACGTGCGCGACCGCGGTCCGGGCATGAGCGAGACCGTGCTGGCCCACGCGCTGCTGCCGTTCTACTCGACCAAGCGCAGCGGCACGGGCCTGGGCCTCTCGCTGGCGCGCGAGATCGCCGAGGCGCACGGCGGCCGCGTCCAGCTCGCCAATCGCGCCGAGGGCGGCCTCGAGGTCAGCCTGCTGCTGCCGCAGCCGGCCTGAGCGGCGGGCGGGCGCGCTGCACATCCGCGCTGGTCGCGGCGGAGGGTCCGACGCGGCGGCAGACCACGGTGATGGCGCACTCGCCGATCCGCGCACGCGTGCAGTCGCTGATCCCCCGAGTCCCGGCGGCCGATGACGCTGTCGGATCGCACCGCCTTATCCCGTCGCGGATGCGCACATCCGGGGACGGAACGGCGACAGCAGCGAGGGCGGCAGCGCTGCACCGCGCCTTTTTCGCGTCACCCGCGCCTGCTATCGTGACGAACAGTCATGCAGGAGCCGACCATGCCCTACGTCATAGCTGCGATCGTCGCGCTCGCCGCGATCCTCTTGTTCAAGCTGGTACGGATCGTCCCGCAGGGTTACGAATGGACCGTCGAGCGCTGGGGCAAGTACACGCACACGCTGACGCCGGGCTTCCATCTGCTGGTGCCGATCATCCAGAACGTCGGCCGCAAGATCAACATGATGGAGCAGGTGCTCGACGTGCCGTCGCAGGACGTCATCACCAAGGACAATGCGGTCGTGCGCGTCGACGGCGTGGTGTTCTACCAGGTGCTCGACGCGGCCAAGGCCGCCTACGAGGTCGCCAATCTCGAGCAGGCTGCGCTGGCGCTGATCATGACCAACATCCGCACCGTGCTCGGTTCGATGGACCTGGACGAGTCGCTGAGCCAGCGCGACGCGATCAACGCCAAGCTGCTCGGCGTCGTCGACGAGGCGACCCATCCCTGGGGCGTCAAGGTCAACCGCATCGAGATCAAGGACATCTCGCCGCCGCGTGATCTGGTCGACGCGATGGCGCGGCAGATGAAGGCCGAGCGCGAGAAGCGCGCGAACATCCTCGACGCCGAAGGCTTCCGCCAGGCGGCGATCCTCAAGGCCGACGGCGAGAAGCAGTCGGCGATCCTCGAGGCCGAAGGCAAGAAGGAGGCCGCGTTCCGCGAGGCCGAGGCACGCGAGCGCCTGGCCCAGGCCGAGGCCAAGGCGACCGAGATGGTGTCGGCGGCGATCGCGCAGGGCGACATCAACGCGATCAACTATTTCGTCGCCAACAAGTACGTCGAGGCGCTGCAGGCGCTGGCCAGCGCGCCGAACCAGAAGACGCTGATCCTGCCGATGGAGGCGACCGGCGTGCTCGGCTCGCTGGCCGGCATCGCCGAGATCGCGCGCAGCGCGCTCGAGCGTCAGGCCGCGCCGCCACCGCCGGGCCGTGTGCCGCCGCCGCCGCAGCCGCCGTTCCGTTGAGCGGCGGGTGGAGCGCCGTTCGCGCGTTTCACGACGGAATCGCTCCGGAATCGATCGGCGGGCGCGCGATTCCGGGAAGCTGCACAGACGCCGCCTGCACGATTCGACCGAGCGCCGGGCAGAGCCCGCCGCTCGCCCCTCGGCTACAGGAGCGTGAACGATGAACTGGCTGCCCGACGGTCTGTCGCTGCACTACGGCTGGTGGCTCGCGGCGCTGGTCCTGATCGGCGCGGAGATCATCGCGCCGGGCTATTTCCTGCTGTGGATCGGCCTGTCGGCCGCGCTGATGGGCGTGCTGACGCTGCTGGCGCCGGATCTGGCGCCGCTGGTGCAGGCGATCGTATTCGCGCTGCTGTCGCTGGCGACCTGCCTGGTCTACTGGAAGTACATCCGGCCGGCCGCCGAGCAGCGCGACGACCAGCCGCTGCTGAACCGCAAGGGCGAGCGCATGCTCGGCCGCCGGCTGATCGTCGCCGAGGCGATCGTCAACGGCCGCGGCAAGGTCCGCGTCGGCGACACGGTCTGGCTCGCCGAAGGCGCCGACGCGCCGGTCGGCGCGACCGTCGAGGTGATCGGCATCAACGGCACCACGCTGAAGGTGCGCGGCGCGGATTCGGTCTGAGCAAGGTCCGATCGGACGCGCCCGCGCGTTGCGCTCAGACCCGTCCGGCCGCCTGCAGCGCCGCGAACTCGGCGTCCTCGAACAGTCGCGAGCGGACCAGGAAGCGCAGGCCTTCGCCGTTCTCGAGCGAGAACATGCCGCCGCGGCCTTCGACCACGTCGATGATCAGCTGGGTGTGCTTCCAGTACTCGAACTGCGGCCGGCTGATGTAGAACGGCGCGCCGCCGATCGCGCCGAGCTCGACGTCGGCGTCGCCGATCAGGAACTCGCCCTGCGGATAGCACATCGGCGAGGAGCCGTCGCAGCAGCCGCCGGACTGGTGGAACAGCAGCGGCCCGTGGCGCTCGCGCAGGCGGTCGATCAGGGCCAGCGTCGCCGGCGTCGCGGTGACTTGGAGCGGGGTCGGAGTCGGGGTCATGGTTCGATCGTGTCGTGACGGTCGGTCCGCGGCCGCTCCGGCCGCGGACCGCCGGGGCGTCAGAAGAAGACGATGCCGCCGAAGGATGCACCGTTCATCTTGACGGTTTCGCCGTCGAATCCCTTCGAGCGGGTCTGGCTGAGTTCGAACGCGAACGTCACGCTGCTGGTCAGCGCGTAGTACGCGCCGGCGGTGGCGTTGCTGTTCTGCTTGAGGCCGCCGGTGGCCGGTTCCTCGTCGCGGTTGCGGCTGACGCCGTAGTTGAGGCCGAGCTTGAGCTTGTCGGTCGCCGCGAACGTGCCCTGCGCGAGCCAGTTGGTCGACTTGGTATCTTCCTGGTCGCCGTCGGACAGGATGCCCAGGCCCTTGCCGCTCTGTACGTTGGCCAGCGCCGCGAAGCGGCCCGCCGTGAACGAGGCGCCGATCTCGGCGCCGGTCATCGTGAACGGCTCGAGCGCCGGGTCGGCGTCCTCGGCCGGATGGAAGCGCTGCGTCTT
The DNA here is from genome assembly GCA_003241385.1 of Rhodanobacter denitrificans. GTDB lineage: Bacteria > Pseudomonadota > Gammaproteobacteria > Xanthomonadales > Rhodanobacteraceae > Dokdonella > Dokdonella denitrificans_A. Next base: position 10,419 of record QFPO01000009.1, on the reverse strand, counting down.
GGCGCCGGCCCAGACCTTGAAGCCCTCGTTGCTCCAGGCGAGCTGGGCCTGCAGCTGCGGCTCGGACTTGGAGACGTAGTCGGCGCCGTTGTCGACCGGACTCATCAGGCCGCCGCTGAAGACGAAGCCGCCGGCCGGCGCCGAGGTCCAGGTCATCTGGCCGTAGTTGCCGAGCCAGCTGTAGCCCGAGCCGATGTGGCCGAGCGTCACGCGGCCGCGCTGCGTGGCCTGGATCGGCATGCCGACGCCGAGCAGGGTCATGTCGGTGAGGATCGCATTGGCGCCGAAGATGCCGTAGTCGCGGCCGAGCTTGAACGTGCCGATGCGATCGTCGCCGATCGTGAAGAACGCTTGGCGCACGTCGACGCCGCTGTTGGCGTCGATCGAACTTGACGTCGCGGTGTGGGCCATGATCGCGATCGTGCCGCCGATGTCGTAGCCGCCCTGCGAGGTGCGGAACTTCGTGACCAGCGCATTGGGCAGCAGGCCGTTGCCGATCGTCGTGCGCTTGTCCTCGCCGCCGCAGCCGAGCGCACGCCCCGCCAGTGCGAGACCGCCGACCATCTCGTCGCCGCAGTCGGTCGCGGTGTAGTAGGCATTGATGAAGCCGCCGACGTCGATCGTCCAGTCGCCGGCTTCGATCTCGACCGCCTGCGCGGCGGGTGCGGCGCACAAGGCCGCTGCAGCCAGCGCCAGCAGTTGGCGCAGTGCGCAAGAAAGACGGGCGCGCACGGCGCGGATGGGGCGCGTCGAGGCCGTGTTCTGATTCTGACTACGCATAGGATGATCCCTCCCAAGGGCTCGGATTGAACCCGGTCCTCCTCTACGCAAGCGATGTGCCACGGGCGCTCGTGCTGCGGCGAGTCATCGATCGCACGGGCCTGCAGGCCGCTCGAGGTCGTGCCTGTGCTGTCCTGCGTCATACGGCAGTGTTAACGCGATGTTGGATTCCTGCACAGTGAACGTTCATGACTGTTGCGTTTCCGGGCCGTTGCCGCGCGGCGACGCCGGCGAGTGTCCCGATGGTGCGCGATGCCAGCCGATTGGCGACGATCCATGTTGCGATGCGGCGGGATTTTTTCCTTGGACTGGCGGTATCCGGGTCCCGGCACCGCCGCCGCGACGCAGGCGGCGACGGTGCCGGAGGGCTCATTCGCCGTAGAACCGCAGCGGCACCTTCGAGCGGCTGATCTCCTCGAACGTCATGGCCGCGTCGCCGGCCGGATAGCCGTTGTTGAGCAGGATGTAGGCCATGATCTGCACGTACTCCTCGTGGCTGAGACTGCCCGGCGCGGTCGCCGGCATGTTCTCGGCGACGATCTTGAAGATGTCGCGCAGCTTATAGCCGTGGCTCGGCGCCGCGAAGAACTTGCCACGCAGCGCCGGACCGGCGCGCCCGTTCAGATCGGGCGCGTGGCAGAACGCGCACTTCTCCTCGTAGGTCTTCTTGCCGAGTTCGGCCTGCTCGGCCGTGAACAGGGCCGGGGCGCCCTTGCCCTTCTTCGACTTGGCGTCGGCTGCGCAGTCGTTCTTCGCCGCCGCTGCGCGCGCCGTGAGGAGCGGCGCGTCGCGGTGCGGGTTTGCCGCGGCATCGGTGCGTCGCCGCGACGTGACGGTGCGGCGCTGACCGGCCTGCCGTCGGGCCGACGGCTCGGCGGCCGCGCCGAGGATCCGCGCCAGGGCGCCGTCGGCGCGCAGCCGCGCGATCGCGGCGTCGAACGCAGCCGCTTGATCGGCGGCACGCGCGCCGTACAGCGCGACCAGCGACCAGCGCGCGCCCGGCTCGTCGATCGCGACCGTACGCAGCGACGCAGCACCGGCCAGCGTCGCGAGCGCGGGCCGCCACAGCACGACGGCGCCGACCTCGCCGCCGCGCAACGCGGCGACCGCTTCGGCGTCGGTCTCGACGATGACGCGCTCGAGCGCCGGATGACGGTCGAACCACAGGTTCGGCGTGGTGTTGAACGTCACGGCGACGCGCGTGCCGGCGGCCAGCGCGTCGAGCGTCGCGGCCTCGACGCCGGCGGCCGTGACCAGCACGAAGCCGGTCCGCGCGTAGGCGGCCGTCGCGTGCACGCCGTCGGGCAGGCCGTCCTCGCCGGCCAGCGGAAAGCCGAGCACGAAATCGCAGCGCTCGGCGGTCAGCTCGACGTAGCTGCGCAGCCGGTAGCCGCGTTCGCCGCCGGTGCCGTCGTAGCGTTCGACGCGTACGGTCTTGCCTTCGGCCGCGGCGAGCGCTTCGGCGAGTCGGGTGTCGAGCGAGGCGGTCGGGCTGGCCCGGTCCACGCACAGGCTCAATTCGGCGGCGCGGGCCTCGCCGCCGTGCACGAGCACGGCGGCGGACGCGGCCAGCGTCAGGGAGGCGAGCAGACGGTGATTCATGCGCACCACCGCTTAGAGCGAGAACACGTAGAGGTGGCCGCCGAGCGGGATGTCGCGCACGCGCTTGTCCTCGGCCATCTCGCCGCCCCAGATCGGCGAGGCACCGCCCCAGCCGGCCCAGATGCCGACGTACTGCTTGCCGCCGACGCGCCAGGTGCTCGGCACGCCGATGATGCCCGAGCTGGTCTGCGGGCTCTTCCACAGCACCTTGCCGGTCTTGGCGTCGAACGCGTGCAGATAGCCGTCCGCGCTGCCCGAGAACACCAGGCCGCCGGCGGTCGAGAGCATGCCGCTGTTCCACGGCAGCGCCGACGGGAACGTCCAGACCTGCTTGCCGGTGTTGACGTCGATCGCCTGCACCGAGCCCCACTGGTCCTTGTAGGCCGGATCGCGCATGACCTTGAACTGCGCGCCGAGGTACGGCAGGCCCGCCTTGTAGCTGACCGGCACGCCCTTGATCGTCATGCACGAGTGCAGGGTCGGCACATAGGCGTAGTGCGTGTCGGCGCTGATCGAGATCGGCCACCAGTTCTTGCCGCCGAGGAAGCTCGGGCAGGTGAAGACCTCCTTGCCGATCGCCGGGCGCATCGCCTCGTCGGTGACCGGCTTGCCGTTCTCGAAGCCCTTGACCGACGTGGCGGTCACGAACTTTTCAGCGTAGATCAGCTGGCCGTTGCTGCGGTCGATCGCGTAGAACCAGCCGTTGCGGCTGGCCGAGACCAGCGCCTTGTAGGTCTTGCCGTCACGCGTGATGTCGGTCAGCACCGGCTCGTTGGTGCCGTCGTAGTCCCAGGTGTCGTTCGGCGTGTACTGGTAGTGCCACTTGATCTTGCCGTTGGCCGGATCGATCGCGATGACCGAGTCGGTGTAGAGGTTGTCGCCCGGCCGCATCGTCGCCAGCCACGGGCCCGGGTTGCCGACGCCCCACAGCAGCGTGTCGGTGTCCGGATCGTAGCTGCCGGTCAGCCAGGCCGCGCCGCCGCCATTCTTGTAGGCGCCCTTGGGCCAGGTGTCGCCGCCCGGTTCGTTCGGCGCCGGCACGGTGTGGCGCTTCCAGAGCGCCTTGCCGGTCTTGGCGTCGAACGCGGCGACGTAGCCGCGCGCGCCGTACTCGCCGCCGGACACGCCGACGATCACCTTGCCCTTGACGACCAGCGGTGCCAGCGTCATCGCGTAACCGACGTCGGGTTTCTCGAGCTTCTTCTTCCAGACCACCTTGCCGCTCTCGGCATCGAGCGCGACCACGTCGTTGTTGAGCGTGGCCATGTAGACCTTGTCCTCGTACAGCGCGACGCCGCGGTTGACGACGTCGCAGCACACGGTCTTCAGACCGGTGTCGGACAGGTCGTGCTCGTAGGTCCACAGCGGCTTGCCGGTGCTGGCCTGCAGCGCGATCACGCGGCTGCGCGGCGTGGTGACGTAGAGGTAGTCGCCGTTGACGACCGGCGGCGACTCGTGGCCGACGTCCAGCCCGCTCTCGAGTTCGTAGGCGAGCTTGAGCTGGCCGACGTTGCCGGTGTTGATCTCGTCGAACGGCGCATAGCCGGTGCTGGCGTAGTCGCGGCGGTACATCAGCCAGCCGTCGTCGCGCGCGGCCTGGAGCAGGCGGGCGTCGGTGACCGGCGGGTAGTCGGCGGCGGCCTGGGCGGCGGCCGCGGTAAGCAGGCCGGCGAGGGCCGACAGCCAGACGGCGCGTCGGCGGGCCGTAGTCGGGGGCGAGAGACGATTCATGGACGGGCTCCTCGTGTAAAGGCGATGGGCGAGGGCGCGCGTCGGCGGGAATTGTTCCCGGGCCGCACGCGCGCCGTACCGACGCGGACGCTTCGGCGGCCGCGCGGAAAGGCGAAGGGGGAGAGAACCCGCGGCGCCGGATCGGCGGCGCCGCGGGCAGGCGGTCAGAAGAAGCCGAGCTTCTTCGGGCTGTAGCTGACCAGCAGGTTCTTGGTCTGCTGGTAGTGGTCGAGCATCATCTTGTGGTTCTCGCGGCCGATGCCCGACTGCTTGTAGCCGCCGAACGCGGCATGCGCCGGATAGGCGTGATAGCAGTTGGTCCAGACGCGGCCGGCCTGGATCGCGCGGCCGAACCGGTAGGCGCGGTTGCCGTCGCGGCTCCACACGCCGGCACCGAGGCCGTACAGCGTGTCGTTGGCGATCGCGAGCGCTTCCTCGTCGTCCTTGAACGTCGTCACCGACAGCACCGGTCCGAAGATCTCCTCCTGGAAGATCCGCATGCGGTTGTGGCCCTTGAACACGGTCGGCTTGACGTAATAGCCGCCGGCCAGCTCGCCGGCCTGCACGTTCTGCTCGCCGCCGATCAGCACCTCGGCGCCTTCCTGCCGGCCGATGTCGATGTAGGACAGGATCTTCTGCAACTGCTCGCCGGAGGCCTGCGCGCCGACCATCGTGGCCGGGTCGAGCGGTGAGCCGAGCTGGATCGCCTCGACGCGCTTGAGCGCCTTCTCGATGAAGCGGTCGTAGATCTTCTCGTGGATCAGCGCGCGGCTCGGGCAGGTGCAGACCTCGCCCTGGTTGAACGCGAACAGCACGAAGCCCTCGATCGCCTTGTCGAGGAAGTCGTCGTCCGCGGCCATGACGTCCTCGAAGAAGATGTTCGGCGACTTGCCGCCGAGCTCGAGCGTGACCGGGATCAGGTTCTGCGAGGCGTACTGCATGATCAGACGGCCGGTCGTGGTCTCGCCGGTGAACGCGATCTTGGCGATGCGCGGGCTCGACGCCAGCGGCTTGCCGGCCTCCAGGCCGAAGCCGTTGACGACGTTGAGCACGCCCGCCGGCAGCAGGTCGCCGATGACCTCCAGCAGCACCAGGATGCTGGCCGGCGTCTGCTCGGCCGGCTTGAGCACGACGCAGTTGCCGGCGGCCAGCGCCGGCGCGAGCTTCCACACCGCCATCAGCAGCGGGAAGTTCCACGGAATGATCTGGCCGACCACGCCGAGCGGCTCGTGGAAGTGATAGGCGACCGTGTCGTGGTCGATCTCGCTGATGCCGCCTTCCTGCGCGCGCACCGCGCCGGCGAAGTAGCGGAAGTGGTCGATCGCCAGCGGCAGGTCGGCGTTGAGCGTCTCGCGGATCGGCTTGCCGTTGTCCCATGTCTCGGCGTGCGCGAGCAGGGTCAGGTTCTGCTCGATGCGGTCGGCGATCTTGTTGAGGACGTTGGCGCGCTCGGCGGCGCTGGTGCGGCCCCAGGCGTCCTTGGCCGCGTGTGCGGCGTCGAGCGCGGCCTCGACGTCGTCCTTGTCCGAGCGCGGAATCTCGCCGCAGGGCTGGCCGGTGACCGGCGTGACGTTCTGGAAGTACCGGCCGTTGATCGGCTCGCGCCATTGGCCGCCGATGAAGTTGCCGTAGCGCGCCTTGAACGGCGGGCGCTGGGTCAGTTGCTGGAGTTCGAGCTTGGTCATGGAGCGGTACTCGCGGTTCGTGATGACGGATAGCGATAGAGCAGGGAGCGTGCCATCGGCGTTTTCGCGGCCGGCGTGTTGCGGCGTGTCAATCGAGAATCAGGCGCGTTTTGTCGCATGTCGGATCAAGTGCGTTGCGCTGCAACAGATGTCGCCGGCGCCGCTCTCTTGCATCGCTGCAGGCGATGTGTTGTCTATCGGAACACCTGCCAGGACACCTGTCGCAAATTGCGACACTCCATGAAAAAGCCCGTTTCCGCCGGCACGCTCGAGACCGCCCGCCGCCGCTTCTTCGACGCGGGCACGCTGCCGCACGGCCTGGTCTCGGAGCTGATCCTTGACTCGTGGCAGCGCTGCCGCGAGCACGGCCTGTCGGCGGACGAGCGCCTGCGCGTGGAGCCGGCCGCCGGTGCCGCGCTCGGCGAGCTCAAGGAGCGCTACGAACGGCTGCAGCAGCTGTGCCGGCCCGAGGTCGAGGCGCTCTACGCCGATGCGCGCGCGACCGGCAGCATCGTCGTGCTGACCGCGCCGGACGGCGTGATCCTCGACGCGCTCGGCAGCGCCGACTTCCTCGACAAGGCCGCGCGCGTCGCGCTGCGGCCCGGCGTGCCGTGGAGCGAGCCGGCGATCGGCACCAATGCGATCGGCACCGCGCTGGTCGAGCGCCGCGCGGTCGAGGTGCGCGGCGGCGAGCACTACTTCCGGCCGCACCGCATGCTGAGCTGTTCGGCCGTGCCGATCCTCGACCCGACCGGCCAGCTCGCCGGCGTGCTCGACCTGTCCGGCGAGGCCTCGGTCCATCACACGCACGCGCTCGGCATGGTCCGCTTCGCGGTCGAGCAGATCGAGCACCGCCTGTTCATGCACAGCTTCGCCGGCGGCCACATCGTGCGCCTGCACGCCGAGCCGGGCCTGATCGGCACGACGCGCGAAGGACTGCTCGCGTTCGAGGGCGATCGCATCGTCGGCGCCAACCGTCACGCGCTGGCGCTGACCGGCCTGTCCTGGGACGAGCTCGGCCGCCGCCGCTATGCCGATCTGTTCGTCTCGCCGATGCCGCGCGGCGAGGAGCCGGTCGAACTGCGCAGCCACGCCGGCATCGCGCTGCACGCCAGCCTGCGCGGCGGCGCGCGCACGCGCGTGACGGTGCCGGCCGCACCACGCACCACGGCCACGCCGGCCGCCGGCGGCGCCGCGCCGGCGCCGGTGTTCGACGCCGAGCAGAGCCGCGCGCTCGAGCTGGCGGTGCGCCTGCTCGACGCCGACCTGCCGTTCGCGCTGATCGGCGAGACCGGCACCGGCAAGGAGGTGTTCGCGCGCGAGATCCACCGGCGCAGCCGGCGCGGCGACGGCCGTCTGGTCGCGATCAACTGCGCGGCGTTTCCGGAAGGCCTGATCGAGGCCGAGCTGTTCGGCTACGTCGGCGGCGCGTTCACCGGTGCGCGCCGCGAAGGCGCGGTCGGCCTGCTGCGCGAGGCGAACGGCGGCGTGCTGTTCCTCGACGAGATCGGCGACATGCCGCTGGCCTTGCAGAGCCGGTTCCTGCGCGTGCTGCAGGAGCGCTCGGTCGCACCGCTCGGCGGCGGGCCGGCGGTGCCGGTCGACTTCTCGATCATCTGCGCGACCCACCGCGACCTGCAGACCGAGGTCGAGGCCGGCCGTTTCCGCGCCGACCTGTACTTCCGCATCGCCCAGCACGTCGTGCGGCTGCGGCCGGTGCGCGATCTGGACGACCGGGCCGGCCTGATCCGCCGGCTGTGGCGCGAGCTCGGCGGCGAGGCGGCCGGCATCGCGATCGGCGACGCCGCGCTGGCGGTGCTGTGCGCGGCGCCGTGGCCCGGCAACTACCGCCAGCTGACCGGTACGCTGCGCGCCTTGCGGATCCTGGCGCCGGCCGCCGTGATCGAGCCGGAGCATCTGCCGGCCGAATTGCGGCGCACGCCGATGCACACGGCCCGGCCCGCCGAGGCCGACGCCGACCTGCAGGCGATCACCGACTCGGCGATGCGGCGTGCGCTCGACGAATGCGCCGGCAACGTCTCGGCCGCCGCGCGCCGGCTCGGCGTCAGCCGCAGCACGCTGTATCGGCGCGTCAGACCCTGACGATCCGCCTTTGACGCCTGCTCGGCGGCGCGGCTAGGCTGGACCGATGCGCATCACGATCGAACTGGAACCGGCCGACCTCGAGCTGCTCTCGGGCGCGCTCGAGGCGTCGCGGCGCACCGCCGCGCACGTCGAGGAGGTCGACATCATCGACGGCGCCAAGCACGCGCTCGACAGTCTGTGCGCCGGCGCGGTGCCGAGCTACATCCGCAAGCGCCTGGTCCACGTGCAGCGCCTGATCGTGATGCTCGAGGACGAGGCCTGGGCGCTGCCGGCGCCCGAGCGGCAGGAGGTGCTGGCGACGCTGGCGTACTTCAGCGATCCGGAAGACCTGATCGCCGACGATCTGCAGATCATCGGCCTGCTCGACGACGCGATCGTGCTCGAGCTGCTGGTGCGCCGGCTGCGCCGCGTGCTGTCGGCCTACGAGCGCTTCTGCACGATGCGGCGCACGCTGGCCGCGGCGCTCGAGGACCGCCTGGCGCTGGCGCGACGGCTCGCGGCCGAGCGTGTGCGCCTGCACGCGCGGATGCGCCGCGCGGCTGCGTCGGCCGGTGCGGTGCGCGCGACCGCGCCGGCCTGAACCGGCCGGCCCGGCGAGCGCCGGCGGGGCCTGGGCTATACTCGCGCGCCCTTTTTGCCGGTACAGCCCCATGCAGGTCGAGAACAACAAGGTCGTGGCCTTCCACTACAGCGTCAGTGCCGACGGCGATCCGGTCGACGGCTCGCGCGAGCGCGGCCAGCCGCTGGAAGTGCTGATCGGCCACGGCGGCATCATCCCCGGTCTCGAGAACGCGCTGATCGGCCACGCGGTCGGCGACCGCTTCGAAGTCAGCGTGCCGCCGGCCGAGGCCTACGGCGAGCGCCAGGCCGATTCGATCCAGCGTGTGCCGAAGAAGTATTTCCAGAATGCCCATCAGCTGCGTCCCGGCTCGGTCGCGGTGCTCGCGCTGCGCGAAGGCGGCCATCGCCAGGTCAGCGTCGTCAAGGTCGGCACCAGCGTGATCGACGTCGACGTCAATCATCCGCTGGCCGGCCGCACGCTCGCGTTCGACATCGAGATCACCGCGATCCGCGACGCGACGCCCGAAGAGATCGCACACCGCCACGTGCACGGTCCCGGCCACGCCCACTGAGGCACGCACCGGGCACGGACGATCGCGCCGTGCCCGGCACCGCAGCGGTTGCCGGTCTCGCCGCCGTGTGGCCGGGTCACATTCCGTCGAGCGGTCCGTCCCGGCCGCACATGCCATCCATGCAGCGCCGTCCGCGGCGCTGGCCACGCCTGCGCTACCGCCAACGAGCCGTCGTGCCGATCAAGGACACGCAGGCCGCGTCGAGGCGTCTGCCGGCGAGCGGCGGACCGCGCTGACGCGCGGTGCCGCGCCGGTCATTGTGCGGCTGCGGTGAAAGCTGCGTCGGTCCGGTGCGGCTTTATCGGGCCGCATCGGTTCCCTAGCGTAACGGGCCATGCCGTCAGCCGTTCCGAGGGAATCGTCCATGTCCGATCCGATCCGCGTCGTCGGTGTCGTCGCCAGCCTGCGCCGGGGCTCCTACAACCGCCTGCTGATGCGCGCGGCGGAACAGGAGCTGCCGCCTGACATGCAGCTGGAGCAGGCCGTGATCGCCGACCTTCCGTTCTACGACGGCGACGTCGAAGCGGCCGGCCTGCCGGCGCCGGTCGAGCGCTTCAAGGCGCAGATCCGCGCGGCCGACGCGCTGCTGATCGCAACGCCCGAGTACAACTACGCGATCCCGGGCCTGCTCAAGAACGCGCTGGACTGGGCCTCGCGTCCCTCCGGCCAGAGCGCGCTGACCGGCAAGGCGATGGCGGTGATCGGCGCCAGCACCGGTGTGCTCGGCACCGCACGCGCGCAGATGCAGCTGCGCCAGCTCGCGCTCGGACTCGACGTGCAGATCGCGAACCGCCCCGAAGTCCTGCTCGGCCAAGCCGCGTCGAAATTCGACGCCGAGGGCCGACTGACCGACGACAACGCACGCCGCCTGCTGCGCGAACTCCTGCTGACGCTGCGCACCCTCGCACGCCGCCTGCGCACCTGACGCGGTCCGGTTCAATCGAGACGGCGTCCGCCCGCGTCCGCCGCGCAGCAAACACGACAGCGCGAGCCGCGCGTCACTGCCGCGCGCACGCCGGGCTTTCCTGGTTTCTCACCCACCGGCGGAATCGCCCAGCCGATCTCGTCCGCCTCGAACGCGCTCGCTTCGCTCCTGCTTCTGCGTTTGCTTCTGTGTTTGCGCCTGCTTTCGCTCTTGCCGTCGCTCTTGCTCTTGCCGTCGCTCTTGCTCTTGCCGTCGCTCTTGCTCTTGCCGTTGCTTTTGCTCCTGGCTGTTGGTGCGCCTAAAGCGAGCCGAGCATCGCAGGTCGACCAGGCCGAAGAGCTGCCCCGTGTCTGAGCGACAGCGAGTTGGGGCAGCGTGCCTGGGCGACCGAGAAGCGCAGGGCACCGATGCGGCGCAGCCGCATCGGCTCGCGTCAGCGCAGGCGGTTTTGGTGACT